>JAZKDZ010000001.1:0-1376615 GCA_040387275.1 Bdellovibrionota bacterium
TTTTTCCCGACTTCAGTCGCTTTCGGATTCGTGAAAGCGTGCTTGGCACCTTTGTAATTGATCTGCTTGTAATCAGCTTTGAGAGCTTTCATTTCCTTATCAAAGCCAGTTCTTTGTTTCGCCGGAACCATCGGATCAGCGAGACCGTTGATCGTGAGAACGCGGGCCTTGATGCCGGTTGATTTGAGAGTGGATTCAAGTCCACCGTGGAAACTCACGACACCTGCGATGTCTGCACCTGAGCGCGCGAGATTGAGGGCCTGAGTTCCGCCGAAGCAGTAACCAATCACATAAATCTTAGAAGCATCTACATGCGGATCATTTTTAGCGAGCGCAATAAATTTATTGAGGCGATCTACACCCATCTGCGGATTCTGATAGAAAGGACCTGCGAGTGCTCCTGCTTCTGCCGGAGTTTCTACCACAGTGCCATTACCGAAAAGATCGACAGGGAGAGTGGCATAGCCTTCTTTCGTGATCATCGCTGCTCGTTCCTGAATGTAAGGAGTGCGTCCCCACCATTCATGAACAACAACCACGAGAGGAACTTTATCCTTCATGTCTTTCGGAAGATTGATAGTCGCATTGTAGGTTTTCCCTTCTTCAGAGAAAGTCATCGTCGACGAGTATTCTTCTTTCGGTGATTTTTCTTTTTTCACGTGGCCGCAAGAGGCGAGGAGAGTCAGAACTAATGCTGGGATTAACGTTTTCATAGAACTCCTTTTAATGAGGAGATCATAAACTATATGCATTAAGTCGTGAAACGTATGATCTGATCTTTGTGCTGAGGATAAAGTTGAACAAGTTCATCACGGGATTTCAGAGTAAAATTCTCGTATTCAAATCCCGGTGCCACAGTACATCCCAGAAGCGCCCATTTCCCTTTACCCGGAGTCCTGAGCTTCGTTCCCTGCCACACACCACGGGGAACGATCACTTGTGGTTCATGACCGTTTTCAACTTTGCCAATAATGATGGTTTTAGGAGTGCCGTCCGGAAGAATCTGGAACATTTCGACTTCATCGCCTGAATAGAAATGAAAGATCTCATCCTGGTCTACGATGTGGAGGGCCGAGAAGCTCTCTTCCGTGACCATATAGTAAATCGCCGTACCTTCAGATCTTGTCCCGAGTCTTCCCTGAACAATATCCTTCGACTTATAAGTTTCGCGAAAAAATCCTCCCTCGATTTCGAGAGGGATGAGATTGAGCTTCGCGATCACTTCTTCTTTTGTCATTCGATGTAGTCAGAGTTCTTGAAGAACTTCACTTCAGGGTTTTTGTCCTGAGCGAGTTTAAGATCCCATTCGGTTCTCACGGCGTAGCAAATGCGCTTCTCGCGGTCTTCCATGATGACACTCGAGTACTCGAAGCAGAATTTGTCTTCCATCTTCTTGTCCGGGAATTTCAACCAACGAACACCCGCCCAGGAGACGGCCTCATAAGTTGCTTCAACTGAGTATTCATCTTCTAAGCGGAACTTCACCACCTCGAACTGGAGAGCTCCTACAGCACCGAGCATTTTCTCGTTAGAATTTCTGCGGATGAAGAGCTGAGTCGCTCCTTCTTCGGAGAGTTGTGAGAGACCTTTTTCGAGGTGTTTTGCCTTCATCGGATCTTTCGCGGTTACGCGCATGAAGAGTTCCGGAGCAAATGAGGGAATCCCTGTATAGCGGATGAGTTTTTTCCCCATCGAAAAGGTATCACCAATCTGATATTTCCCGGTGTCGTAGAGACCGATGATGTCACCCGCGTGGGCTTCTTCAGCAATGTCACGATCGCGCGCCTGGAAAATGAGGGGAGTTGCGATCTTGATCTCTTTGCCGGATCTCACGTGATAAATTTTATCGTTACGGGCAAATTTTCCTGAACACACGCGCATGAAAGAAATCCGGTCGCGGTGTTTCGGATCCATGTTCGCCTGAATCTTGAAAATGAAGCCGGTGAACTCAGGATCAGTTGGTTCAATCGTGACTTGTTTGGCGGCCGAATCATATGGCGGAAGAACAGCATTGCGTGATCTTGGTGTCGGAGCGATTTGTGTGATGAGATCGAGACACTCTTTTACGCCGAAGTTTTTGAGAGCTGATCCGAAGAAGACCGGAGTCTGAATGCCGGCAGAATATTCATCCATGCTGAATTCCGGGATGAGTGTTTCCACCATCTCGAGTTCTTCTTTGAGTTTTTCAGCAATCGGTTTTGTGATGGCATCTGCAAGTGCTGCTGAATCTAAATCTGAAGCGTCGATGAAGTGCGGAGTGAACGGGTCTTTCGAATCCTTGAACGAAAGAATTTTCTTCGTCTTGAAATCGTAAACACCTTTGAAGTCGACACCATTTCCTACGGGCCATGTCATCGGGATACACTGAACTTTTAAAATGGATTCGATGTTATCGAGAAGCGCAAATGGATCCATCGCTTCGCGATCGTATTTGTTCATGAACGTGACAATTGGTGTGTCACGCATGCGGCAGACTTCCATGAGCTTGATCGTTTGGGCCTCCACACCTTTAGCGGAGTCAATCATCATGAGAACGGATTCAACAGCAGTGAGTGTGCGGTAAGTATCTTCGGAGAAGTCTTTGTGTCCGGGAGTATCGAGGAGATGGAGTGCACGGTCATTGTATTCAAAACTCATGACAGAAGAGGTGATAGAAATCCCGCGCTGCTTTTCCAATTCCATCCAGTCAGACTTTGCATAGTCACCTGATTTGGATTTCACCATACCAGCTTCGCGGACAACTCCTCCGAACCACAATAATTTTTCCGTCATCGTTGTCTTACCCGCATCCGGGTGAGAAATAATGGCGAACGTACAACGTGGTTTAAAACTCATGAAATATCCTGAGAAAGTTGGTCTTTATCCTGTAAGAAATCGTTATCAGTAGATATCAGGAAATGTCAGAATTGTATATGATTTCCCTCTGTCGTTCTTAAGAATGAATTAAAACAAGTGTAAGAAAATTGCCCCTTACAATGTAAGACATGAGTAACACCTCCAATCTCGTTTTAGTTTTTCTTATACTCACATCAGTCGTCTCAGTGGCGCTCCTGTTTATTAATATAGGGACGACACAGAAGAGGATCCGCCGTGTCCATAAGGACTATCAGGATCACCTGAAACAGATGACAGAAGACCGTAATGCGAAGCTTTTCGGACAGTCAAAATACTCCGAGCTCGGCATGATGTCGGCCGGTATCGCTCACGAAATTAACAATCCCCTGGCCGTCATTCAGGCCCGCACCACCCAGCTTCTGCGGATGTACCGAGATCCCGCAAAAGCTGATGAACTGGGCGAGGGTCTGCAGCAGATTCTCTATACATCAGAGAGAATCAATCGCACGGTTCAGGGGATTCGTGAGTTCATCAGGCAGGATGATAAAAACCCTGACCAGGAAATTCCGCTGAAAAAAATCTTAGATGATGTGCTCGCTTTCTGCGGACAGCGGATGAAAAATCATGGTGTGAATCTTCGCTTCTATGACATTGAAAAATTCAAGGTCATTGGAAATAAAGTTCAGCTTGAGCAGATTTTCCTGAATCTTCTGAACAACGCTTTCGACGCCATTGAATTTCTTCCGGAGAAATGGATTGAGATCAGTGCCCACGACGCTAATGAGAAACTTCAGATTTTCGTGAAAGATTCGGGTTCCGGGATTCCTCAGGATATCGCCAAGAAAATCATGGAGCCTTTCTATTCCACGAAAGATGTAGGCAAGGGGACTGGACTGGGTCTCGCTCTCGCCCGCGGGATCGCGGAAAAACACGGGGGAGATCTCTCTTACGTGAATAAGTCCAATCACACCACATTCTTACTTGAGTTTCCGAAACCGCGAAATCTCGGCGACAACTGGCAACGCCAGAATTCTGCTACCGGTTCCAAAGAGCTTCATTAATGGTTCCAGCATACTTCTGATCAAGGCTGCGGCACGGAAGTATGCTGGAACCCTAGAGGGGAAGTTCGACGATGAATTCCGCGCCCTGGCCCTTCTGGCTGCGGACAAAGATTTGTCCCTTGTGGAGCTCGACAATTTCTTTTGAAATATAAAGACCAAGACCCAAACCACCAACCGTGGCATTTGAATCCACGCGCTCAAAGCGCTCAAAGATTTTCTTCTGGTTTTCTTCCGAGATCCCCGGACCTTTATCCGCAACAATGAGAACTGCTTTATTGTCCTGGGTTTTCAGGGTGACTTGGACCGGACACTCTGAGGCGTATTTGGCAGCATTGGTAATGAGATTGGTGATGACTTGTTCAATCCGGAAGCGATCGATTTTCACCATTATGTTCGGCTGAATCTTGAGAGTGAGCTCGCAGTTCGACATCGAGAGAAAAGGCATGTGCCTGTCGATAGTTTCGGCCGTGAGTTTTGAGAAATCGACATCTTCCACATGCAGGGAAAGTCGTCCGGTCGAGACACGTGAGATATCGAGCATGTCATTCACAAGATGAATGATTCTTTCGACGCCTTTCTCAGTATTACTTAAAAATTTATGAACGTTTTCCTGAGAGAAGGCCACTTCTGCGCCGTATTTTTCCTCGCGCTTACTCATGATCTGAAGATGCATCTTAAGTGAGGTAAGCGGAGTATTGAGTTCGTGTGAGCAGATGGAAAGGAATTCATCGCGCGTCTTAAGAGCTGTCTGGAGACTTTTTTCTGTCTCCTGAATTTTTATGAGTTTCTCTTCGAGCTGCTTTCTTTGTTTTTCGAGTGCGAGAAATACTTTCACTTTCGAGAGAACAATTTTCGGAAAGAGTGGCTTATGAAGGAAATCCACCGCTCCGGATTCATAACCCTGGAACACGCGCTGAATATCGTTACCAGCGGCCGTGACAAAGATGATCGGAATGGATCTTGTCTTCTCCGTACTCCGCATGATTTCCGCGAGCTCGAAGCCGTCCATGCCCGGCATCTGGACATCGAGAAGGGCCAGGGCAAATTCCTGCGTGAGCATGAGTTCAAGAGCGGCCTCACCGGATTTGGCGGTGAGAATGTCAGCATCTTCTGAACTCAGAAGACTTTTAAGTGCGAGAAGGTTTTCTTCCAGATCATCAACCAGGAGGATTTTGGATCTCATTTGAGACCCCGGATGAATGTCGCCATTTCTTCGAGAGTAAAAATCGCATCGGGCTTCATGATCTTCATCGCTGACTCAGGCATCGTGGGAAACTCGGCATCTTTCAGATTCTGGACGAGAGTTTTCCCTCCCATTTCTGAGATAGTTTTTAGTCCCTGTGCCCCATCATGATTCGCCCCGGTAAGTAGTATTCCCATCGCAGATTTTTTATAGGCAAATGCGACGGATTCGAAAAGAACATCTATTGAGGGACGTGAAAAATTAATTTCCTCTTCATTACTTATCGAGAGTGTTCCCGCGGGCTCTGCACTCAGGTGATAACCGGGAGGGGCCACATAGATCGTCTGGGCCTCAATAGTCTCACCAGATTCGGCTTCCTTAACCTTATAGGAGCATTCATGGCCAAAGAGCGAGGGAAGGAGATTTGGCCCTTCTGGTGGAAGATGAATGACGACAACGACTGCGTGAGAGGGAGAGGAAAAAGCGGGCAAAATCTTATGCAGGGCGCTGATTCCACCTGCGGAAGCACCGATCGCCACAATCTTTAAGGGATTTTTTTTCGCCGTCATTTTTTCTGATAGATCTTATTGTGGGAATCCGTCACGGCATATTGAGAAGCGATAGTGGAAAAGGTCAGCGTTTCTTTGCTGCCTAAAGTGAGAAATCCCCCGCGCACAAGGGAATCGTTAAAGAGGTTAAAAACTCTGTCCTGAAGTTTTCTTTCGAAATAAATAAGAACGTTCCGGCAGGAAATGAGATGCATTTCTGAGAACACAGTATCCGTCGATAAACTATGATCAGAGAAGACGACATTCTTCAGAAGATCCGGAGAAAATTTCACGGAGTCATAAGCACTTTCAAAATATTCTGAAAGTGTTCCTTTCCCACCTGCGAGTTTGTAATTTTTCTGGGCCTCCGGAATCATATGTGATGAATAAATGCTTTTCGAGGCAAGTTCGAGATTCATCGGATTAATATCAGTGGCGTAAATCACATATTTCTTAAATCCCGCTTCTTTCAGGAGAATCGAGAGCGTGACGATCTCTTCCCCCGTACTGCAACCGGCGATCCAGATTTTGATCGAGGGAAAAGTCGCGAGATAGGGAAACACATTCTGGATCATGGACTTCCACGATTCCGGATCACGGAAGAGCTCCGTCGTGTTCACCGTGAGATAAGCGAGAAGTTTCGGAAAGAAATCTTTTTCGTGGAGAACTTTTTCCTGGAGTGAGGTCACCGAGGGAACATTGAACTTTGTCAGCGCATGAATCAAACGGCGTCTCAATGATGAGCGCGCGTATTGGCGGAAATCAAACTGGTATTTTGAAAGGATGGCCTCAATCAGAAGCTCGAGCTCAATGTCGAAAGTCTCGAGTGAAGTCTTCAACTGAAGAAATTCCTTTTCGTCGGTAACCAGACTCTCACTAAGGAGAGGAGCTTATCTACATCAAGAGGTTTCGGTAGATAATCGTTGGCACCCATCGAAAGGCATCTCACCTGGTCGTCTTTCATGGTTTTCGCAGTAAGGGCAATAATCGGCAGAGTCTTGTATTTGTCCATCTGGCGGATTCTAGTCATCGCTTCATAGCCATCCATTTCCGGCATCATGATATCCATGAGAACAAGATCAACTTCCGGATGAGTGGTGAGCTGGTCGAGGGATTCTTTTCCGTTTCTAGCGACAATAATATGTGCGCCACAACTTTCAAGCGAACTTGTAAGAGCAAAAATGTTCCGGACATCGTCATCCACAACGAGAATATTTCTGCCATCGAGAGTTTTCTCGCGACTACGAAGGTCTCTCAGCATTTTCTGACGTTCAGGCGGAAGATCTGATTCAATCCGGTGAAGGAAGAGAGTCACTTCATTTAAAAGGCGCTCAGGAGATTTAGCTCCCTTGATAATAATACTCGCCGAGTACTGGCGGAGTTTTTCTTCTTCTTCACGGGTGAGATCGCGGGCGGTGTAAACAATGACCGGCGGGAAAGAATACGGAGATGATTCTGCCGTCACTTTTTCCAGGAGTTCATAGCCCGTGAGATCCGGCAGGGAAATATCCATGATCATACAGTCATAAGTATTGGCCTTGAGTTTTTCAAGGGCCTCGCGGACGGTGATCACGGAATCGACTTCCACGTCGTTATCGGTGATGAGATCCACAATGTGATTTCTCTGAACTTCATCATCTTCCACAACCAGAACATGTTTCTTCGTCTGAGAGACGAGGGATGTAATATTCTGGAAAACGACTTTCAGGTTTTCATGAGTCACTGGTTTCATGGCGTAACCGACAGCACCCATTTCACGTGCGGCCTGCGAGAAGTCGGTTGAGGAAATCACGTGCACCGGAATGTGACGGGTTTTCGGATTCGCTTTCACCTGATCGAGAACAACTAGTCCTGAGTGATCGGGGAGGCGGATATCGAGCACGATGGCATCCGGAATGTATTCCTTGGCGAGCTTGAGTCCCTCATCGGCAGTAGGACTCACGAGGGCCTTGAAGTTCATTTCATGGGCGATATCAAAAAGGATCTTCGCGAAATTCTCATCATCTTCAATAATGAGGATCTTTCTATCCTTCGTTTTCCGCTCTTTCATGGTTTCACGGTCATCTTTGAAGGTGAAAGTCACTTCAGGAGCTTTGGAGACGACAGGTGCTTCTGGTCTCACATCGGCCGCAAGTTCTTTCGGCTTCACTGAGAATTTGAGAGGGAGATGAAGGGTAAAGGTACTTCCCTTATTTTCCTCACTCTGAACGGTGATATGACCGCCGAGGAGTTTTGCGAGTTCACGGGAAATGGATAGTCCCAGACCTGTGCCGCCGAATTTTCTGTTGGTTGTTCCATCCGCCTGGCGGAAGGCCTCGAAAATAATTCCCTGCTGTTCTTTGGCGATTCCGGTTCCGGTATCACGAACCTTGAATTCCACATCGTGACCATTACGGATCACAGAAAGAGTCACTTCACCTTTGGCCGTAAATTTAATCGCATTCGAAAGAAGGTTTTTCAGGATCTGATCGAGGCGCATTCTGTCGGAGTAAATGGAATCCGGCAGGTCTTTTCCAAGTTCAATCTGGAATTTGAGTTTTTTCTGCTGGGCCATCGGAGAGAAAATGGAATCAAGTGAAGACTGTAAAGAAGTGAGAGAGAAATTCTCAGGATTCACACTGAGTTTTCCGGCCTCAACTTTAGAGAGATCAAGAATGTCGTTAATGAGATTCAGGAGATCATTTCCGGATGAGTAAATTACGTTCGCGAACTTGATCTGTTCTTCGGTGAGATTTCCCGGCTTATTATCTGAGAGAAGCTTCGCGAGAATGAGTGAGCTGTTTAAGGGAGTGCGGAGTTCATGCGACATATTGGCAAGGAACTCAGATTTATACTTACTGGCCTTTTCAAGACTTTCCGCCTGTGTCTCCAGTTCCTGCTGTCTGTTTGAGAGTTCGCGGTTCGCTTCATTAAGAGCGGTGGATTGATGCTCAAGCGCCTGCGCCTGCTCTTCCAGCTGCTGGTTTGTCTGCTCGAGTTCGGCCTGCTGATTTTCCAGACGCGAGTGAGATTCTTTTAAGGCACGTGACTGCTGTTCCAGTTCTTCATTCACAACACGAAGTTCTTCCTGCTGGGCCTGGAGTTCCTCGGTCATCGCCTGAGCTTCAGCAAGAAGCGTCGCGAGTTTTTCCTTATGAACGGCAGAGCGGAGTGAGATCCCTGTTGTTTCTGAAATTTGAGAGAGTAAGTCCTGAACCACGGAAGGTTTAGGTCCTGACCACGCGAGTTCCATCGCACCCATCACTTCATTGTCAGCAAGGAGAGGAATCACAGCGATCTCGTGGAGTTTTCCCGAACCGATCGAAGAACTGATGTTGAGATAATTTTCCGGCACGGGAGAAAGATTGATCATCTTTCCTTCAACGAGAATCTGACCCAGTAGTCCCTGACCGCGGGAAATCTTTTTATTTCGTTTTTCTTCGATGTCTTCAACGGCGTGACCCGTGAGAAAACTGAAAGTAGGGGTCTTCTCATCTTTGATGTAGACCGTCCCGACGAGAGCGCCTGTTGTCTCGGCGAGGAAACTCAGCATTCTTTCAGCAAGTTCCTGAGGAGGAAGTTCTCCGCGAAGTCTTGCGACCAGTTCACCGATTTTAAATCTCACCCAGTTAATCCGATCCTGTTCGTTCCGGGTGGAGATAATTCGCATAACAAGAAACGCCGAAATCCAGATCGCTGATCCGGCATAGAAGCGGTTTTTGAGAGCGATTTCGACGATGGCATTGGAAGATGGTGAGAGTTGATAACCGAAGACGGAAAGAATGGTGCTGGTTAAGGCAACCCAGATAGGAAGCATGGTTCTTTCCTGTAGAACGCAAAGAACCACAGGAAAGAAGTAGAACATGTAATCGGCAGATCCAAGAGGCGTATAAACATCAAGTCCGAAAACGGCCAGAGAAAGAAGAATTATCGCGGGTAAAACCCAATTCTTCTTTCCTTCTATCATACTGAATGTTCCTGATGGGCCTTGAGAATCAGTTCGCACAAATCGCCTGCCGTTGATTTTCTGAGTTTTTCAGAATCCACTCTGTCCGGAATGATGTCCGTCAGGTGTTCCGTAATTTTCTCGGCGAAAACCGGATTTTTATTAGCACCCACTTCATCTACGCGATCAATCGGAGTGAAGTGTGGGACTGTTTTTAAGACTTCCGGATGTTCGTTCACGAGTTTCAAAATCGTGTTTACCACATCGGCAAACTGATCAAGCTCTTTTTTCCCATAAGTTTCCGTCGGCTCAAACATGAGTCCGTACTGCTCGGGGAAGGCCACTGTCGGAGCGTGAAAACCGAAATCGAGGAAGAGCTTTCCAATACGTGCGATGGAATTTGTCTTCGGCGTACCAGATGTTTCGATTTTCTTAAAAGTTTCCGGTGAAAGTGTAAGAATAAACTCATGCATTCTCGGCGAGCTCACAGCTCCCGCTGGAAGTGTCGGATAAGAAGTTGAGAGCGTGTGATACAAATAGCGCGCAGAAAGAACGGCAACCTGACTCATCTTTCTCACGCCGTCTGAACCAAGTGCTTTGATATAAGTGTAAGCGCGGATTTTATGAGCGAAGTTACCGAAGTGACGGTGGAATGATCCCACTGATTTTTTCGGATGAACGATCTCATACTGGCCATTTGCAAGAGCGATCTGAACTCCCGGCATGAAATCCATGAGTTTTGATGAAACCGCAACGATCGCGTCGCCCGGACCGCCGCCTCCGTGAGGAATCGTCCATGTTTTGTGAAGATTATTGTGAACAGCATCCACACCGAGAGCGTTGAGATCAACAACTCCGGCAACCGCATTCATGTTCGCCCCGTCCATGTAAACGAGTCCACCAGCAGCGTGAATCATGTCTGACATTTCTTTAAAGCGCGTTTCAAAAATTCCGGCCGTATTTGGATTCGTCACCATGATACCAGCGACTTTATTTCCATCAGTTTTCAGATAATTTTCAATCTGCTCGAGATTCATCTCTCCGCTTGGAAGAGCTTCAACAGTGTGGATGTCATAACCCGCCATTGTCGCAGTTGCAGGATTAGTTCCGTGAGCTGAGCGCGGAATAATCACGACACGTCTCTGATCACTTTCCCCTCTGTCACGGTGATAGCCCTGGAACATTTTCAGTCCCACGAGCTCGCCCTGAGCACCGGCCACCGGTTGAGTCGTGACTCCCGGAAGACCTGTGATCGCTTTAAACTGTTCCTGGATTTCATAGAGGATATGGAGGCAACCCTGAATATCTTCTACCGGAGCTTCCGGATGTACATCCGTGAAGTTCGGGAGTCCTGCCGCGTAGTCATTGATGTACGGATTGTATTTCATCGTACAAGAACCAAGAGGGTAGATTCCATCATCCGGAGAGAGGTTCTGTTTTCCGAGACCTTCGTAGTAAGCGATGATGTCTTTTGATTTTAATTTCGGGATCGCCGGAGCTTCCGTTCTCATCAGGACGGCCTGGATCTTAGGTGCCGGAGTGATAGATTTTGTTTTCGCGAAATTTGTTTCAAAGAATTTCACAAGAGTGTCCACATCGGCTTCTGAGTGAATATCTGTGAAACCCATGAGGATAAGATTCTCGCCTGCAATTTCCGGATGGCGATCAGAAACATTCACACCAACCTGAAGGCCTGCGGCCGAAGCAGATTTGATGAAATTATTGGCATCAACCGGAAGTTTCAGTGTGAACTCGTTAAAGAACGCAGTCGCGCGGAAGCGGAGATCCACTCCTTCAAACTGTGTCAGTTCGCTCGCCGCTTTTTCGGCAAGAGTTCTTGAAAGAGTGAGAGTGGCATTCATGCCTTCATCACCACGGGCGAGAAGTGATGCTCCTGCGAGTGTGGCGACGAACGACTGGTTCGAACAGATGTTCGATGTCGCTTTCTCACGACGGATATGTTGCTCACGAGTCGAGAGGATTAACGCCTTACAAGCGCGGCCTTTGATATCTGTTGTTTTTCCGACGTAGCGGCCGGCCGTTGAACGGATGGAAAGTTTGTCCTGCTCATTATAGCGGATTCCGAAAACTCCGAGACCCGGGCCTCCGAAGTTTGGACCGATCGCTAAGTGTTGTCCTTCAGCGACGACCATGTCCGCGCCTTGTGAGCGCGTTCCGTATTTCACTGGTGCTTTTAATCCACCAGAACCTAAAAGCATCGGATCAACAATCGCAATCGACTTCACGTTGTTAGCGGAACAAAGATCAACGATCTCATCTACTGGCTCGAGATTTCCGAGATTGTTTGCCTGCGGGAAAGCAACAGCTGCCACTTGCGGAGTTGTATTGAGAAGGCGTTTCAGGGCCTCCATATCCACGCGACCGGTTTGCGTACTTACCGGTGCCTTGATGATTTTCATGCCGGTTTCAATGGCGTGAGTTTCAATCACTTCCATGTCACCTGGATAGATCGTCGAAGAAACGATGATCGTCGTTGAATCTTTCACGAGCCGAAGAGCACAGCTCATGGCCTCGAATAAACATGTCGAACGATCGTAAAGGGAAGCGTTGATTGCTTCAAAGCCCGTGAGCTGAGAAAGAAGTGATTGATAAATCCAGAGAGTCTGAAGAGTTCCCTGAGAGCGCTCAGGCTGATAAGGCGTGTACGCCGTGGTAAGACCGCGGATGCTGCAAACAGGGCCAACCACATCTGTCACTTTATACTGAGGAAGACCATCACCCAGGAAAGAAAGCTTCACATTATTTTTCGCCGCCACTTCATTGACGTGAATCATAAGCTCTTCATAGCTCATGTGTTTATCCATGCGGACTTTATCCATGATCACGT
Source organism: Bdellovibrionota bacterium (assembly GCA_040387275.1). Classification (GTDB taxonomy): domain Bacteria; phylum Bdellovibrionota; class Bacteriovoracia; order Bacteriovoracales; family Bacteriovoracaceae; genus Peredibacter. Next base: position 12,401 of record JAZKDZ010000001.1, read on the forward strand.
TGCGAGGAATGTGACTGTAAAGTTCATCAAGAGATTTGACTCCGATGATTCCAAGCATTTCTGTGATCTCTTTATCAGTGGCCCCGATGTAAAAAGGATTTAATTCTCTTTTCAGTTTTTCAGGGTGGTAAGAAAGAGGAACATGTTTACTCTTCATGATATTTCCTTGGCGGAGCGCGGACGAATGTTTTGTGGTCAGCCTATGGTAGGGAAAACCACTAGATTTGTTAAGAAATAAGAGTTAAAAATGCATCTAGTCATCCACTCAGAAATTTTGTCCATAAAATTGGTTTTGAACATGGCCCTGATTTTCCTGAAAGACGGTAAAACAATTCCACCTGAGTTAGACATAACCGGTGCAGACTCCACTTTCGAGTGGATTAATGGCCAATTCTGGCTTCACTCGGACGACCCGAAAGAAAATCCTATCTCGATTGAAATCGATAAAATTCTTGACCGGCATCTGGAATTTTTCCGGAAAAGTTCAGTGCAAAAAGAGCTTTTTGCCAGAGCGATCGGCATTAAAGGCGCGTTCAAGCCGAAAGTCGTGGACCTGACAGCGGGGCTTCTGGGCGACAGCCTTTTGTTTCTTGCGGCCGGCTGCGAAGTCACAGCTGTTGAAAGAAATCCGCTCATCGCGTTTCTCATCGAATCAGCACTTAAGAATGCACGGCATCCACTTCTTCAGAAGTTTCAATTTCAGAAGTCAGAAGCTCGCTCTTTTCTTGAGACAAGACCGGAAACCGATGTGGTTTTTTTTGATCCGATGTTCGAAGACGCCAATCATAGAGCGTCTCCCAAAAAAGAGATGCGCATATTCCGAACTCTTCTCGCCGGGGATGCGGATGCCGAAGAAGTTCTCCAGCTGGCCCTAGGCAGCGGAGTCAAAAGAGTCGTGGTGAAAAGGCCCCGTCTCTCGAAAGAACTTCTGGATAAGAAACCTGTCAGGATGGAGGGGAAATCCACCCGCTACGACATCTATTTCTCTTAGCAATTTCAGCGGAAAAAGCTTAAAGTAAATTTCTATTTTTGATCGGGAGTTATCATGACTAAGTCTTATGACGTCTATGCTATCGGCAATGCTCTGGTGGACATGGAATTCGAAGTGAACGATTCATTCTTTACTAATCACAAAATCGACAAGGGTCTCATGACTCTCGTGGATGAAGATCGCCAGAATTATCTCCTGAAAGCTCTTGGTGTTGGTGCCAAGAAAAGACAGTGCGGAGGAAGTGCTGCTAATACGATCATCGCAGTTTCCCAGTTTGGCGCGAAAGGTTTTTATTCGTGTAAGGTTGCTTCGGATGATACCGGAGATTTTTATTTAAATGATCTCGTGGAAAGCGGAGTGGATACCAATCTCAAAACGCAGAAACGTGAAACAGGTGTCACTGGTAAATGTCTTGTTCTCATCACTCCTGATGCAGAAAGAACGATGAACACTTTCCTCGGAATCACCGGCAGTCTCGCCAAGACTGAAGTTGATGAAGCCGCGATCAAGAATTCAAAATATCTTTATATGGAAGGTTATCTTGTGGCCTCTCCCTCAGGGAAAGAAGCTGCGATTCACGCAAGAAATATCGCTAAAGCAAATGGCGTAAAAACCGCCCTCACGTTCTCTGATGTCAACATGGTGAAGTTTTTCAAAGATGGTCTCGTGGAAATGGTGGGATCAGGACTTGATCTTCTTTTCTGTAACGAGTCTGAGGCCCTGGCCTTTGTCGGAACAGACAGCATTCTCACAGCACGCGAAGAACTGAAGAAGATTGCGAAAAATTTTGTGATCACTCTCGGAGAAAATGGCGCGATCATCTGGGACGGAACAACGTTCGTGGATATTGAGCCTTACAAAGTAAAAGCGATTGATTCCAATGGCGCCGGTGACATGTATGCGGGAGCTTTCCTGTATGCCGTTTCCCAGGGACACAATAGTGCTTCAGCGGGAAAACTCGCTTCCATGGCCGCAAGTAAGGTTGTGAGTCAGTTCGGTCCACGCTTGAAAACAGCGGACACTCAGGTCATCAAACAACAAGTCCTCGGGAGTAAATAATGTATTACCTCATCAAGAAAGTTTTTGAGCAGAAGCCGGTTGATCAGACGATCATCGTAAAAGGCTGGATCAAATCACTTCGTCAGTCGAAGAAATTTTCTTTCATGGTCTTAAATGACGGGACGACTCAGAAAGATCTTCAGATCATTGTGGATGCCACACTTCCTGATTACGAAAACATTTCTAAACTTACGATGGGATCTTCTGTTGAAGTAGAAGGACTCCTGGTTGCTTCTCAGGGCAAACAGCCTGTTGAAATGCAGGCCAAACGCGTTCACGTTTTCTGCGCGAACTCTGAAGATTATCCTCTCCAGAAAAAAGAAACGTCTCTTGAGTACTTAAGAGAGATTGCTCACCTTCGCTCACGCACGAACACTTTTTCTGCGGTTTTCCGCCTTCGTCACGTGCTCGCTCAGGCGACTCACGAATATTTTACCAATGAATCTTTCACTTATCTTCATACCCCGATCATCACAGCATCTGATGCTGAAGGTGCCGGTGAAATGTTCCGTCTCTCGACTCTTCCTCTTGATAAACTTCCGCGCACCGATAAAGGGGCGATTGATTTCAAGCAGGATTACTTTGGTCGCGAGACTTTCCTCTCGGTTTCGGGCCAGCTGGAAGCTGAGACCTTCGCTGTTGGCGGTCTTGGACGCGTTTACACTTTCGGTCCAACATTTCGCTCGGAAAACTCAAACACGGCCCGTCACCTTTCTGAATTCTGGATGGTCGAGCCAGAGGCCGCATTCAACACTCTGGAAGACAACGCCGCTCTTGCGACTGGATACGTAAAACACCTTATCAAAAAATCAATTGAGCAATGTGGAGACGAACTTGAGTTCCTCGCGAGCCGATATGCTCCGGATAATCTCAAGACTCTTGAGCACGTGATGAATTCTCCGTTTGAAATCGTGACTTACACAAAAGCGATCGAAATTCTCCAGCAGGAAATTTCCAAAGGTCAGAAATTCGATTACCCGGTTTCATGGGGAATGGATCTTCAGACTGAGCACGAGCGTTTCCTCGCCGAGCAATTCTTCAAGCGTCCGACGATCGTGACGGATTATCCGAAAGCGATTAAGGCCTTCTATATGAAGCAGAACGAAGACGGAAAAACAGTTCGCGCCATGGACGTTCTTGTTCCGGGTGTCGGCGAACTGATCGGTGGATCTCAGCGTGAAGAAAATTACGATAAGCTCGTTGGTCGCATGACGGAAATGAAAATGGATGTCGCGAATTACTGGTGGTACACGGATCTTAGAAAATATGGATCAGTTCCGCATGCGGGATTTGGTCTCGGGTTCGAGCGCGCGGTTATGTATATCTCCGGCATGCAGAACATCCGCGACGTCATACCATTCCCACGCACCCCGAAATCCGCCGAATTTTAGAACATTTGATTTTGCCCTGAATCGGCGTTGTCTTCAGCTTTCAGACCTCGACGTACATTTCGTACGCCTTCGGCACTGAAAGCTTTGACGGCCTTGATTAAGACCAAACTGAAATGTTCTAGGGGACGGGGAAGGGAGCGGGATCGGAAACGGGTACTGGTGAAACTTCCGGAGTTACGACGGGAGTAGTTTCCGGGGTCACAACCGGAGGAGCATCCAGTTGTATGACTGGCGGAGTAATCGGGAAAAGTTCAGGACTTCTAAGCGGAGGAAGATTCAGGCGCAATGGTCCCGGCGGAGTGATCGTAAGGGGGACAGTTGGACTGATAGGATCCGGATAGGCGAGTTCCTGAATATATCTCAGCTGAAGTTTTATGACCTCATCATCAATTCCACCCATCATACGAAGACCGTCACTGGCAAAATCTCTGGCCGTAATTAAAGACTCAGATCCCTCTGGCGGACAATCCGGTTCAGGTTGTGGTGTCACAACAATTTCGTTTTCCGCTGTCGGTTCGCGGATGACGGGCCTTCTTCCGATCGCATCTGCAATTCTTCCGAGGATAATTTTTTCGTAAAGAGGATAGATCGTATCATCTTTGTATTCTCTCATGATGGAACCCTGATAAGGGCGCCAGCTTTTCATCCAGAGTGAGCACGGACCACCTGCGAAGAGCCCTGCTGTCTGAGTTCCTTCTTCCGTGTGAGGCAACGATTGAGTGCCGAGATCCGTTCCATGAGTGATCAGAACATCCTGACCAATATTTCCAAACCAGGGAATTTGTCCGCTATGTTTAGAACGGGCAGCGGCGTCGCTTTCGTAAGGTGGCTCATCATTAAAGTAGGCCATGTTCGGAAGTCTTTTAGGAGGACTGCAGAATGCTTCTTTTTCCTGATCCGTTTTGTACTGATACTCATCGGCAAATCCGTAAGCATGAAGCATTTCGTGGAACATTGTACTGATGGGATATTTTGAGAAATCACTGGTAGCAATCGGAATTTCTCCTCCCGAGCCACCGGTTGCTGTGGAAGTAAAGGCAACGGCAATACTCGCGCGGGCCCCGCGGCGAAGTCCCCGCAGGTAACTCTTGTCGCAAGCAATAAGGCGGTCATTGGTGACGCCTGGATTTGAGCATGACATTTCTGCTGCAGGTACAGTCTGAATTTCAACCACTAAATCGGCCGGAGTCAGGCGGTTGAAGGGCCTTTGCTCAAGAATGTAATTGCGGTAGGCCTCAGCACTTTGAGTGGAATTTTCATCGGCCACAATGAGAATCTTGTAGGGACGTGGTTCACGTCGTCCCCAGACCGTACCAGAGATAAGAATGATAAAGAGCGCGAGGTATTTCACAGAGTACCTCGCGCGATTATTTCTTTTGAACTTTTCTCAGTGACCGTTACCGATGCGCCTTTAAACCAACCCGGTAGTGGCACCTGGATCATAAAGGAATCCGCTTTTACGACTCCGCCGGTGAGCTTTTTATCTTTTATCTCATCCCAGAAAGAGAAGAGTGATTGAAAAGTTCCCACCTGGAAGGAGCGGTCTTTTTTAGAAACCGTGATGAGAAGATTGTGATCATTGTTAATGAGCGGAAGACACCACGAAATGGGAGAGATTTCTTTTTCCGTGATCCACAATTTTTTCGTGAGATCAATTGTCCCATAGACGTGCTGAAGCTCCTGGCATTTCTCTGCCAGAGCAAAAATCGGGAAGACCAGAATGATGAGGAAGAGGGTGTACTTCACCCTCAAATTATAAACCAGATTTCTGATGATCTTTCATAGGAGAGAGAAGGCAAAAAATGCCCAAAAAAAAGGCCCCTTTCGGGGCCTTTCAGCTAGCGAGCAGCTTGTTTTTCAATAGTTCTCAAGAGGGCCTCGAGGATTTTGCCCATATACGGGTAATCCAGGCGGTCATCCATTACATCACATTTAGCGTGATAGCATGGGTCGCCGTCGCCTCCGAAGAAGTTTTCCGAGATCACAATGGCCGGAATCTTATGGCGCCAGAAGGAAGCGTGATCAGAGCGATCCGTACATGCTTTAGCGACCGTGAGGTTGAGATTAAGTTCAGTGATCGACTCTTTCATCGACTGAGAAAGAAACTGAGAATTTTCCACCGGACGACTACCGCCGAAGATTCCCGAGTTGCAATCAATCACGTGAAAGGCGCCATCTTTTCTTGAATTGTAACCCATCATCTCGAAGTGAACGTCACCGATGATGTCAGTCTTGTTCGTAAGAGCGGCCACGTACGCATCAGAACCTTTGAGACCAACTTCTTCACGGTCAAAACCAAGAACGCGAAGAGTGATGCCGTAATTGTTCTGAGCAAGAATCTGAGCAACCGTCAGAAGACCGATTGTTCCGGTTCCGTCATCGTTAGCACCCTTGTTACCGACTGAATCGATGTGCGAAGAGATGATAAGGATTTTCTCAGGATGAGTTGTGCCTTTTTTCTCAGCAACAAAATTCACACCTGATCCGAAGGGATGAAGGGAAGTCGTGAAACCGAGTTTTTCGTATTCCGCTTTCAGGAATTGTCTTGTGAGATCAAGTCCTGCTGTGGATTTTCTTTCTGTGATTTTGAGAGTTGTCCCCGGAACCACTACATCTCCCGTGAGGATAGCAAGTTTTTCCTGGAAGAATTCCATGTTCACTCTTTCAGTGAACGGAATGTTGCTCTTCATTTTCGGAAGAGTTTCATACTGAACAGAAAGGATCGCTTCGTAATCTTCACGCCAGTCATGATCGCTGTGAGCGAAGGCCGATGTGACGAAGAGACAGCTTAAAAGAAGGTATTTCATTTTGCGTAAGCCTTTTTGAGCTCGAGGTAAATTCTTTCTTTCATGTTACCAGCGCGTGAACACATGAGATCCGTGATATCGAGCTGGTAATTTACGTAGGCCTTGAGATCAGTGTCGTAGAACTCATGATAACAGTCTGGAAGACCGAGAACGTGACCGAACTCGTGACGGATCGTCCACTGAGACTCGTACTCTTCGATCGGCTGGTTAGAGTCCATCGTGATGGTATCGCCACCGAGACCGTTTACGTGAGGAACAACACCAGTTTCAAAAACCAGTCTTGGACCGCTTGAGTAGTTTCCGAAAGTCATTTTCAGACCCCAGTTTTCCCAACGGTATTCATCTTCAATATTGTTTTTAAGATAAGGAATGAACTTAGGAAGTGAAGGTGTGTTGAACACAACATTCAGCGTGTTTCCACTCCATGAGAAGTCAGAACGGGCCGCATACGAAGGAATGACAAAGAAATCATCCCAGAGTTTTTTTGCTGCCGGGAAATGTTTTGAATAGAGTTCAGCAAGCTTATTGTCGGTCCACGCTTTCTCAACGTTAGAAGCACAATTGCCCCACGAGCTTGAGTTTTTACAGATACCAGCAAGAGCGTTTTTGATCGGAGTGACTTTATCAGCAGGAATGAGTGCGCGGTCGCGGAGATCATTGGCCGTGATGTTGTTCGACATGAGGTAGTAATAACCGCGAACGTCCTGGGCCGCTCTCTGAATGTAAGCAGAACGGTAAGAATCGAGGGACTTGTAACGGGCAGCTGACTGATAGTTACGATCGAGGAGACGAGCGTGCTTGATGAAAGTTTCATCATCAATATCTGTCGTTCCCGGAAGTTCAGCAGACCCGATGATCACATCGCGCATGCTTTTTGGCATGTCAGCGAGAACTTCCACCTGAGTCTTTCCGATGATTGAAGGATTGTAGATGTTTGGTTTATCGATAGGAATTCCACGACGGGTAGTTGCTGAAGTAAGACGGATCGCCGTTTCAGCTGAGCGACCAGTATTGATTTTCGCTACCCATGCAGAAAGGCGAAGACCAAGTTTTAAAGCAGCTTCAACTTCCGCATCTGCCTGAACAGATTTCGGCATGGAGTTTAAAATTTGTGCGTATTCCGCAGAACTCATTTCGAGATCCATGTGCGGAAGATTTGTTTCGGCCTTCGCGAGAAGCGGAAGAGCGATAAGAATGAGAGCGAAAAATTTCATAAAAATTTCCTCGAATATTGAAGGGATAACCGCCTCACATTACGATGAGCGCGGAGTATTACCCAAGCGTATAAGTCTGTCATTTAGGGTGAAAATCTTACATGAAAATGGCTTCATACAGCGATGAAATGACTGGGTTTAGGGCCATTTTGAAACTAACTTAATGGATTCTCACGGTGACGGAAGACGTTCCATCCCGCTTCTTATTCAGAACGAGGTTCACCGGTATGGTATCGGTGAGGTGTTTTACGTGAGAGATAATTCCCACCATGAGACCTCGAGTCTGGATCTGATTGAGGACATCGAGAACATCTTCCAGCGAGTCCTGATCGAGAGTTCCGAATCCTTCATCAATGAAGAGGGTGTCAATCTCGGCCGTTCCTCTGGTCATTTCCGCGAGCCCCAGGGCCATCGCGAGAGACACCATGAAGGTCTCTCCACCCGAGAGAGTGGACACTTTCCGGATGCCGCCATCGCGGAATTTATCCATGATAAAAAATTCGGGAGCAAGCTTATTGGTTTTCGTCTGATGAATGATTTCGTAGCGGCCCTGGCAGAGACGCGAGAGTTCTTCGTTGGTCACGATAATCAGATTTTCTTCCACAAGTGAGAGGACATAAGTTCTCAATTCATCTTTTCCGAGAATTTCAAAGAGGCGCTCTCTTCGCTTAAGTTCTTTAGTGACGTCCTGATATTTGAGTTCCAATAGCTGGATGCGGTCGATTTTTTTTGCGCGTTCGTCTTTCAGTGCTTTAAAGTGCGCGACTTTTGAGCGCGCCTCATTGGTTTTCGTGCGGAGATTTGTTTTTTCCGTTTCAAGGAGATCCTTGATCGGAACATACAGATCAGAAGGACTTTCGAGAAGAAGACCGAGAGTTCTCATTGTATCAATGATTTGAGTGAGATTGTCATTGAGATGAGGAAGCTCTTTCAAAGAGATTTCGGCGAGCTCTTTTCTTTCCTTCCCAAACTGGACTTCAATGTCGCGGGCCTGTTCATCATAAGTGTAAAGGCGACCCTGGAATTCCTTTAAGGCCTGTTCCTGCTTTCTTCTTTCAGCATCCCGCTTTTCCAGTTCTTCCTGGGCGAGTTTCACTCTTTGGGAAATCTGTTTTAAGACCTCTGAAGCACTTTCACCCTTTAATTCTTTCTCAAGAAGTGTCGTGAGGTCTTTCACCTTAACGGCAGAAATATTTTTGTTATCGGATGTGGCCTTCAGTGATTGAGTCAATTCTGACAGGCGTGTTTTCCAGTGACCGAGATCATTTTTGATCCGGTTAATTTTTCCGTCAAGTTCCGAGAGGAGAACAGAAAGTCGGAGATCCAGACGAAGATCGGGAATGAGTTCTTTAGTAAATGAAGGGAGAAATGTTTTCAGTTTCTCAGCGAGAGTTGTTATCTCAGACTGAAGACGTGTGATTTCATTTTCTTTCTGCGTGAGTCTTGCTCTCAGGTCGCGATATTCAGAGCGAATTTTTTCGAGATCCGTTTCCGTCGTTTTTGCCTGCGGAATCAGTTGTTCCCGGTCCCAGGAGAGCTTCTGAACTTCACTGATTTTCTTTTCCAGCTCTTCTTCTGAAATTGCCAGGGAGGTGAGTTTGGTTTTTTCTGTTTCAAGTTCCGAGAGATTTCTTGCCTGATCATCCGCCGATTTTTTCAGGAAATTATGCTGGGCCTCAAGCTTTAAGATTTCAGCGTGCAGAACCTCGGATTTCTCATTGATCTTTTTCGAATCAAATCCGGCCGCAAGTTTCCGGAGGGATTCGAGTTTTCCCCCGCCAAAAGGAGTTTCGCAAACGGGGCAGGTGCCTTTCGCTTCAGTTTCCGGATGAAGAAGGCAAAAGGAAACGGCCGAGAGAAGTTCCTGGAGTTTCAGGGTCGCGAGTAGGGGATCGCGCTCTTCTGAGTTCTTCCGGAATTCATTCCGGTTTTGTTCAATATTTTTAGCAGTCTCAGCAATGACAGAAGAAGTTTTCTTAATCTGATTACTGATTTCAAATTCCCGCGCTTTAGCCTTTTGAGAATCTTCTTTGCTCTTCAGGAGATTTTTTAGTGTCTGAGTCGAGTCTTCCGGAATGGCCTTGAGCTTATCCTGAATCTCCTGGAGTTTTGCACCGGTTTCTTTTCCGCGCACTTCCAGCGTCTGAAGTTTTTCTTTTTCCGAAGTGGCTCCCTGATTCAGAAGATCAAGCTGGCCCGATTTATCAATGAGGGACTCAAGTGTCGATCTTTCGCGGATAATATCCTCAAAAGGGAATTTCATCTTGCCGAGAGTTTCTTTTCGCTCCGGCAAAAGGGTGGATTCTTCCTGGGAAAGAAGCGTGATTTTCTTTTCCGTTTCAGTGAGCTCAGATTTGAACTTCGCCTCTTCTTTCGTAAGCGATTCGAGAATGATCTTTTCATTCCGGAGTGACTCTTCTGATTTCAGGAGTTCCTGAAGGCCCGGTCCGCGCTCATCCATTTCTTTCCGGGCAGATTCCCGGATTTTCTGGGCGTCTTCGGTATTTTTGAGAAGGACATTGTAGGTTGTCGTACCAGTTGCGAGTTCGTTCTTCGTTGAAGCAATCCGCTTCAGATTCTCGACATTCTTCTGATGATAGGAATGAAGACTCGTATAATGATAATGAAGTTTTTCTGTGAGCTCAGACCAGTTTTCGTGAAGGGAAAGCTCTCTGGAAGCGACCACCAGTTCTTCTTCAATATTGAGTGAGGAGCTTCCGTCGTCTTTTAAAGTCTTAAGTTCAATATCCAGCTGATTTTTTTGTCCCAGGAAATAATCGAGTTCTCCTCTCAGTTCCTTAGAGAGATTCTCCAGGAGTTCCCCTGGATAAAGTTTCTCGAGGATATCCTTTCTTTCCGTGAACGTACTCATGAGGAAGCGGGCGAATTCTCCCTGATTCAGAACAACGCATTTGGTGAACTGATCAAAATCGAGGTGAAGGATATCTTCCGTTTTTTCTTCAGTAATCAGCCGCGGAGATTCGAATTCTTTTCCTTCAAGAGTATAAAGTTCGCGTGTGGGTGAAGGAAGAATGGCATAGGCCTCACCATTTTGTTTCCGGACACGCGCTCTCCAGGAAGCGAGATAGGTTTTACCTTTCACTTCGAAGATGAGTTCAATGAATCCTTCTTTCTCACCGAGAGTCACGACATCATTCTGGATAAGGGATCGTTTAAAAATCTGGCCGTAGAGAGCGAGACCAATGGCATTTAAGAGAGTTGATTTTCCCGAACCAGTTTCACCGGTAATGGCAAAAAGAGGCGAGTGACTCATGACTTCGCCGAAGTCGATCATATGTTCGCCTCTCATCGAGGCTATGTTTCTCACTTTAAGCTTGGTGAGGCGCATTTTTTACCTTGAGGAGAAGATCGCGGAAATCATTTCTGATTTCTTCCGGCACTTCAGGAGCGTCCGGATATTTCGTGGCATAAAATTCTGAGAATAATTCCACCGGAGAGAGTTCAAAGAGATTCTCTCTTTTCTTCCGGGTGTTTTCCGAGTTCCCGTAATGAGGGATAAAACTTAAAAGCTCCATTCCTTTTTTCGTGAGGATTTCTTTTATCTCATCCAGTAATCCCACCTGAGGCTGAGGTAAGGAAAGCTGAACTTCCACCATCGATGTGAGTCTGGTGGAAGCCGGAAGGGCACTCAGTTTTTCTTTCCAGTTCTCAAGAGTCGCTTTCACGAGATGAAGGGGACGCTGAACCGGAATCACTTTTTTGGTGATATCAATTTTTCCCAGCGAGACATTGAGAATGAGAACGGATTTTTCGGCCGTCTCGGAAAAACGAAGGGGAATCGGAGAACCTGAATAGTAGGCGTTCGCTGCAATTTTCTGCGGCTTATGAATATGTCCGAGGGCCACGTAATCAAATTGATTTAAGAGCTCCACCGGAAGGGAATCCACTCCGGAAAGAGACACGACCTGTTCACTTCCTGCCGCTTCGTAAATACCAGCAAGATGATGGAAGAGAAGGATCGAAGGATGAGTTTTTTCTTTGGTAAAATATTTTTTGAGGGCCTCAAGTGTATCGCCCTCTCCTTGGGGAAGAAGTTCAAAAGAACGGAAGAAGGGAACAGCACAGATTTCCACCGTCTCGGAACCCACAGTGATTTTATCCCAGTGAGTTTTCGGATCGGGAGAAAGTTTCCCCCAGATTTTTACTCTGTGAGTTTTCAACAACTCTTTCGGAGCATCGAGGAGAACACCGGAGTCGTGGTTACCGGCAATAATAAATGTCTGGGTTTTTGTTTCCACCGACAAGCGATGAAGAAAGCGGAAAAATAATTCGAGCGACTGGTGCGGAGGATTCGGGACATCAAAGATGTCGCCGGCAATCAGGAGAATGTCGATGGATTCGGATTTCAGAGTCTCAATTAACCAATTGAGAAAACCTTCGTGTTCCTCACTCCGGTCCAACTTCATTAATTTTTTTCCGAGGTGCCAGTCACTCGTGTGAAGGACTTTCATGTTTTACCGGGGACGGCGATTCGGGTTTGGACCGCGATTATTATTCTGACCCTGATTCGGGTTCGGTCCGCGATTTTGTTGCTGGCCCTGATTAGGATTCGGCCCGCGATTCTGCTGAGGCTGACGAGGTCCCTGGTTATTATTCCGGTTACCCTGGTTGCCTTGCGGACGGTTATCGCGACCCTGATGAGAGCTGTTGCGATTACGATTATTATTGTCGCGGTTTCCATCCTGAGCTGCTTTCACAGTCGTGGTGGTGACTTCCATATCATAGCGATCGTCATCATCTTCATTGTCGAGACGATCTTCATCTGTCGGAGTGTAAACGAGTTCTTCTTCGTCATCCGGCGTTTTCACTTTCTTCGCTGGACCAGTGGTTGGCTCAAGCACTTCAGGAAGTGAGTAATCCAGAGTTTTTGCTCCGAAGAGATTTTCAAAGATATCATCAGCGAAGTTTTTCGCCGGAGCTTTCATCGCTTCGATTTCCGCTTCGAAAGCTTTCACTTTCTTCGCTTCAGCTTCATCCATGCCGACGATCTTCTGAGTTTCATCAGAGACGAATTCAAACTCATTCGGGAATTTCGCTCCGTCTTTGTCAGTTGTCTCTTTGTAGAGATCAACAACATACCGTTTGCGAACACCACGATTGGTCATCATGTCGAACTGTTCAGAAAGAAGGTGAAGACGGTCTACGCGACCTGATTCACCAGTGTGGGTATGAATGAAATCGCCTTCTTTTGGAAGACGGCTTCTCTTCTCGCGATAAACATCATCTTCGTACTGAAGACAGCATTTGAGCTGGCCGCAGACACCGTTGAGTTTCGAGAAATTGAGAGTGAGATCCTGGTTCTTCGCCATCTTGATACCGACGTTGCCGTATTTCGTAAGAAACGACGAACAACAGAGTTCAAGACCGCAGGGACCAATACCACCGACAGCGGCCGAGCGGTCACGCACGGAAATCTGACGGAGTTCAATTCTGGTTTTGAGTTTGCCTACGAGTTCGCGGACGAGGTCACGGAAATCCACGCGTGAAGGGGCGATGAAATAGAACACCGCTTTTTTTCCGAACGAAGTGAACTCGACGTGAGTGAGGTACATGTCGAGCTTGTGCTGCTCGATCAGGTCATTACAGATATTCTCGGCATTCTTCTGCTGGCGGTAAGCTTCTTTATCTTTGATGGAATCTTCATCATCAGCGAGTTTGGAAATACTGCGCACAGGAAGCATGCTTTTATTGAACGGAACATCGTAAGGGAATGAGTTAACGTAACCGACGGCCATTCCGCGATCGGACATAGCGACGACTTTCTGGCCGTATTCAATACGGCGTTTTCCGATGAGGAAAGCAAAGGAGCGCGAGTTACCTGGAAAACGAACCCGGACAAAACGAAGGATCTGGCCTTCTTTGAATCTGGAATCTTCCCGGTTTTCTCTTTCTGCTTCGTTCTCTTCCGAAGTTGGATCTTCGGATTCTATAGGATCAACAGAAGGGATCTTCTCCTCTTCTGTATTCTGAGAAATAGTCATCCCTCATTCTTGAAGCTTTTCTGTGGTATGTCAACGACTTAACCGGGGAAGAACATGGTCATTCAGGTGATGGAAGAAGAAGGTCCACTTTGTTGCGGCAGGTTGATTAAAGGTGTTCATCTCTTCTATGAGCTTGATGACACGTTCCAGACGGGATTTATTCTCCATCCGGGTGAGTTGCTCGGTTTCCCAATGCAGAAGTTCATCCATCCAGAAAGAGAGAGGGCGCTCGCCTTTGGAGAAAGTTTCGAGGAATTTTGATAGTCCCATCTCTTTCATTTCCCCCAGAAATTCGATCCATTCTGACTCGTTATGCTTCACTCTTTTTTGCGGAAGACGCAGGGCCAGAGCGCGGGACTGAATCGTCGGAAGAAGTTTTATTCTGCGTGGATTGAGGAGGAAAATAGTCGCCGTAACAGGTGGCTCTTCCAGAAGCTTCAGCCATTTATTGGCCAGAGTTTCCGTGAGACGGTGGGCCTCAGGTATCACCACAAACTTGCGCTGACTCTGAACCGCTTTCCACGTGAAGAATTTTTCCATGAGGACAGCATCTTCAACCGTGTAATCTTTTTTCTCTTCCACTCCGGTAATGACCAGAACATCCGGATGATCCATCAGGGTATTCACCGGATGGGTTTGCTTCTCGACTTCATGGAAATATTTACGGATGAAATTAAGACAGAAATCATAGAGGACTTCTGCGGATTCTTCTTCAGAAAGTGCTGTTTCCAGCAGGTAAAAATGGGCGAGCTCTCCGGATTTTCCTTTCGCAAGGAGAATTTGATCAATCGTCATTTGAGAATGGCCCCGAGATCTTTCAGGATCGCTTCTTTAATTGAGGATGGATCTCCGCTCGCGTCGATTTTCAGGATGCGATTCGGGAAAAGTTCCGGAAGGGCGCGGTAACCGGCAATGAGCTGCTGATAAAATTCTTCTTTCTCTGATTCAAAATAATCTTTCGCATTTCCGCGCTTATTCTGACGCTCAAGAGAGGTCTGAAAATCGATATCTAAAAAATAGGTGCGGTGAGGAAGAAGATTCAAGGGATTGTGCTGATGAAGAGTGAGAACAGTCTCGAGTCCCAGGCGTCGCGCGAATCCCTGGTACGCAATCGTGGAATCAATATAGCGGTCGAGGATCACAACAGAATCCGGCTGAAGAAGAAACGGAAGGATCTTCTCATTCAAAAGCTGCGCGCGTGAGGAGAGAAAAAGATGACATTCGGCGAGCGGATGAAGAGGAACCTTGCTTTCAAGAATCGCTTCGCGGAGTTTTTCCCCGAAGGTGCTGCCACCTGGTTCACGCAGAACCAGAACGCGTTTCCCTAAACCTTTTAAGTGAGTTTCGAGATCACTGATCTGGGTAGTTTTACCTGAGCCTTCAATGCCCTCAAACGAGAGAAAAAAACTGCCAGGAGTTTCCGGTGTACGATATTGATTCAGAAGATTTTGATTCACGGGAAAAGTATAGAGGAAGCGGAATCAGAAATCACTTACTTCTTCAACCACTGGTTGATCAACTGCAGGATTTGGTTCCTGTGCTTCATTGTTCATCGTGGCATCAAGAGATTCGCCATCCTGGGCAGGATCGCGGTTGGGCTGCTGAACCAGAGAATGCTCTTCGCCTTTATCTTCCTGCTCATTGATTTCTGCTACCTGATCTGCTTCTTTATCCGGATCGGGATACGCCTGATCGTCCTGGTGAGTTTCAATCACAGTCGGATAATTATCATCCATATTCGGAGTCTGAGTAATCGATGAGCGATCATAGTCATTGCCATTGTCATCATTGGCAGGAGTGCGGTTCCATCTGTCTTTTTTCGAGCGACGGCCCGGTTCTTTCTCTGCGCTCAGAGTGGAATCATTTGAATCGGCGACCTGGGAAGCTGGTTTGTCTGTCGAGAAGACAAAATAAACACCAATTGCCAGAAGAGGTGTCACCCAGAGAGCGTGAACGCGGATATTTTCCCAGAAAGATGGTTGCGCCGAAGGTTCCGGCTGCATTTTGATATCTTCGATCTGAACAGTTCTGGTTTTTTCTTTCGTAACAAGTGAGACGTGAGTTAGAGAAGCGATATTCTCTTTATCATCCGGAAGTTCTTTTTTTCTTTCCAGTTGCTCGAGGACTTTTAATTTCGCTTTCTGGAAACTTGCTTCCATCGGAGACTGAGGAAGGGAAGTTCCTGTCGTGAACTGAATTTCAAACTCAGGATGAGTCGAAATCCGGTGCCAGTGTCTGCCTTCGTCTTCAGAAATTTCGTCATGACGGGTGATCGTTCCGAGTTCAATTCTCTTGGCGATTTCTTCTTTTGAAAGCGGAGAAGATTTCTGGCCATGCGAGAGCATCCAGTAAGGGCCCGTATAATTTGTTCCGTGAGAAAATTCGCGGACATCATAAAACGGCTTCCAGTTATCCACCGACATCGGGGAGACGAGTGCCTTCTGAAGAATATTTCTGTTTTCTCTGGCGTAGTGTTGCAGCTGGAGAGTTTCGAACGGACCATAGATGTTTTCATCTATTTTGATTTCCCAAAGATTATGAGATTTGATCTTGAGATCCTCAATGGTCTTGGTGCTCAAAGGTTTAAGGTCGAAAACTGACATGGTTTTTTCCCGTATGGTCTAAATGACTTTTCGGTACCCCGGCCTAAAACCTTAAAAATAGTGACGAAATTTATTGAGATCATTGTCAGGGGGAAACGGCGGGTGCATACTGAGCTCCTAAGGAGACGAAATCCCGTGACTATGTTGGAGAGAACCACTCAGATTAAGAACCGGTTCCTGAAGTACGGAGACTGGGAAGACCGCTATAAAGAGCTGATTCAGCTTGGCCGGGCCCTTCCGCCCTTTCCTGAAGATAAGCGCGAAGAAAAATACAAAGTGAAGGGATGTCAGTCCCAGGTATGGCTTTATCCTGAATTCAAAGAGGGAAGAGTTTATTTTCACGCGGATTCTGATGCTGTTCTTGTGAAAGGCATCGTTGCTCTTCTCACAAGTGTGTATTCCGATGCCACTCCGGATGAAATCCTTTCTACGAAACCAGAATTTTTAAAAGAAGTCGGAATAACGGAACATCTTTCGATGAACCGTTCTAACGGTCTCGCCAGTATGATGAAACAAATTCAGATGTACGCTCTCGTTTTTAAATCGATGCAAAAGGCCTGATATGCTGATGAATCGTCCACGCCGTAACAGAAGAAATGAAGTCATCCGCTCGATGGTGAGAGAATCTCATCTTTTGCCAGCGCATCTGATCGCACCTCTTTTTGTTGTTGAAGGCACGGGACAAAAAGTCGCCATCAAATCCATGCCGGGACAATTTCGTTTCTCGATTGATGAACTCGTAAAAGAAGCAAAAGAACTTTTCGCTCTCGGTATTCATACGGTTGCCTTGTTTCCGGCGATTGACGATAAACTCAAAACTTCCGACGCGCGGGAAGCATATAATCCGCAAGGTCTCAATGCCCGTTCTATCCGTGCCATCAAGGATGCTATTCCTGAAATGATGGTGATGGGGGATATCGCACTTGATCCTTATTCCTCTGATGGTCATGATGGACTGGTTGATCCGAAGACAGGCGAAATTTTAAATGACTCCACACTTGAAGTACTCGCGAAGCAAGCTATCTGCGAGGCCAAGGCCGGAGTGGATATCGTGGGACCATCTGACATGATGGATGGACGTGTTGGTTATCTTCGCGCGGCACTTGATAAGGAAGGATTTCAGAACGTACTCATCATGAGTTATTGCGCGAAATATGCATCCGGTTTCTACGGTCCATTCCGTGAGGCGCTGGATTCTGCACCGAAAAAAGGCGATAAAAAAACTTATCAGATGGATCCGGCCAACGCCAAAGAAGCTCTTCGCGAAGCGATGCTCGATGAAGAAGAGGGTGCAGATATCCTCATGGTGAAACCAGGGCTTCCGTATCTGGATGTGATTTATCGTTTGAAAGAAAGTTTCACGCTGCCGATCGCGGCCTACAACGTTTCCGGTGAATACGCGATGGTGAAAGCTGCTGCTGCCAATGGCTGGATTGATAATGATAAGGTGATTCTTGAAACTCTCACTTCTTTCAGAAGAGCGGGTGCCGATATCATTCTCACTTACTTTGCTAAAGAAGCCGCTCTCCTTCTCAGGAAATAAGCATGAAGTGGATTCTCCTCCTTTCATTTATTCTCAATGGTGTGCTCGGTTATCAACTTCTGAACCGGAAAGAAATTGTTCGAGAGGAAATCGTTGAGAAAGTGGTGGTGAAATCCGCCACACCTCAGGTCATTGAGAAAAAAGTGATCGTGAAAGTTCCGGGTGAATCAGCGGAGGCCGCTCCTTCTCCACGCGAGTTCGATGAAAAAGACATGGAAGATGTCGTGGTGAACGTCACTAAAGACCGTGAAGACTTTCTCGTCGGAAAACTCAATTTCTCTGAGAAACAATTCAAGGATATTGAACAGGTCAAAAACCGCTTCTATGAAAAGTATCAGAAAATCATCCCGCAGAACGGCCCCGGTTACCTGACGCTCGAGCAGCGAAAGGCGATCATCGCTCTTGAGGAAGAACGTGATGCTGAATACGAGCGCGCGTTGGGTGGTAAGAAGTGGAAGGAATGGGAATCATTCCGCGACAATTACAACCAGAAGATGTTCAAAAGAATGATCAAAGATAATGGGGTCATCGTTCCCATGGAAATTTAATGCATATTCTTATGATCCGTTTTTCCAGTATGGGAGACGTGGTCCTTCAGACAGCGACAGTGAACTGGCTTCGCTCCCTTTTCGGGAAAGAGCTTGTTGTGACTTTTGTCACGTCACGCGAATTTGTCTCGCTTCTTGACGGGCATCCGGGGATCAATCATGTGATTGGCTTTGATCGCCGGAAGGATGAGTGGAAAAATTTCATCGCGAATGTAAAATCTCAGGGGCCGTATGATCTGATTCTTGATCTGCATGCCACGATGAGATCATTTCGTCTCCGGTCTTCATTCTGGACGACTCCGCAACTCACTGTTGATAAGCGCCGCTGGGAAAGATTTTTTCTCACGAAAATAAAAAGTGTCACAGTCCGGAGAATGTTTTCCAAAAAGTTTTTTGGTCTTGAACCACAAGTCGAAAGAATCATCACTGACATCCAGGATATTTTTGAAGACAGTCGGGGAGTCAGAGAAACCCGTGACTACCGGAAAGGTCCGCATGAAGAGATGACGAGTCTTCCGGCGCCGGATGTTTATCCGATTCCCGGAAAATATATCGTGCTCGCTCCTTCGGCCTCATTTACGCCGAAGCGCTGGCCCGTGGAATATTTTGTGGAACTCGCAAAAAAACTTTTAGCGACCACGGATTATCATCTGGTGGTTCTGGCCGGACCTGATGACAAATTCTGTGAAGCCTTTCAGGTTATCGACTCACCCAAACTTTTAAACCTTCAGGGAAAAACATCTCTCAAGGAATCGATGCAGATTCTCGCGCGCGCGGAACTCTCTATCGGGAATGACTCCGGCATGAATCACATCGCTGAAGCTCACGGCGTTCCGGTCGTTACTATTTTTGGTCCGACTGATCCGCTGTTCGGTTTTGCTCCCCATGGGAAAAAATCTTCTTATCTCTCGAAAGAGTTATGGTGCAAGCCCTGCTCAACAACGGGAAGTTCCCCTTGCTTCAGGAAAGATCTCTACTGCATGAAAGAGATTTCTGTGGATGAAGTCATGACAAAGGCGCGTGAGGCCCTCGCATGAAACTTTACTCTGTGGTCATGCGCTTACTATCTGTTCTTCTGATTTTTATTCCGCAGGTGCGCGCGCGACTCGTTTTTGAGAGAAAAAACGGGAGTGATCCTCATGCCACAAAATTCAGGACTCCCGCAGATCTAGCGTTTGAGTTTTCTTCCGAGGGAGAGTTTCAGCAGGTGATGCCTCTTATTTCGGATGCTCTTGCGGCCGGAAAGAAAATTGAGCTCATGTACTTTTCTCCCAGTGTGGAAAAAGGTGTGAGTGAACTTTGTGAAAAGCATCCTGAGAATCTCAGGGCCCTTCGTTATCCGCTTCTCACCGGTGGGTTTTTAAACTGGATGACGTCGAGGAAACTTATTCTCGTTCGTTATGATTTATTTCCGGATATTCTTTCTTATACGGGTGAGCTCATGATGGTGTGGGTGACGTTTAAGAAAGAACGCTCGCGTGGAAGAGGTGTTTCTTCCTGGAAGAAACAATTCTTACGGCGGGCCACGACGATTATATACGCCACCGCTGATGATGCCCGTGAGGGAAACGCCATGGGTTTTCCCGGATACACTTTTGATTTCCGGATTGAGCAGATTCGCCGGCGCCTCCTGGAAAAAGAAGAAAAATTCGCCCGCATGTTTCCTGAATATAAAACACTTGGGTTTGAAGGTTATCCGCGTGAGAAAAGACTCATCCTCGGAAATGCCTGGCCATCGGATCTTGTTCTCCTGGAAAGTATTCCGGAAGATTATTTTATTCTGGTGGTTCCTCACAAACTCGAACCAGAAATCCTTTTGGCATTTGAAAAGCACCTGGGAAAAAGGGCCGTCATTCTCAATAAGAAAGGAGTTCTTTGCGAACTTTATTCTGATTTTGGCCGCGCCTATGTAGGCGGAGGATTTGAAACCAGCATCCATTCTGTGCTGGAGCCCCTGATTAGTGGAGCGGATCAGATTTCCTGCGGGCCCTTAAATCACCGCTCAACAGAATTTGATATCACGAAATCGGCCGGAAAGATGACGGTTGTGAAAAACAGTCAGGAGTTCACCCGGTGGCTTCACTCAGAACTTGTGAGTGAGTCAGGAGATGGTAAAATAGAAACGCTATCATCGGGCTACGTGAATTTCAGAAAGGCGATCATTTCATGCTGAAGAACCGCTACCAGGAAATCCTGATCGGCCTCAATATCGTCTCGCTTGTCCGCGGGATCATTTCTCTTCGCCGGAAGAGATCCACACTCTTAATTGATGATGAAAGATTCCGGGCACAGAGTTATCCGCTGAATTTTCTCTCAGAACTTGAAGTCCTGGCCCTTCTTCGCCTGGGTAAGACCCAGGAAATTCCTGAGCTCGTTGACCTCCGTCAGTTCCTTTCACCGGGATCGATGGAATTTGTGACGACAGGTTTCCGGATGAAAACCGGTGGCAGTCCCCTGGGAAATCTCAAGGAACTTCTCCGGAAATTTCCTGACCTTATCGATGCCTCGGATCTTGATCTTGTTTACCAGGAAACCGAAGAAGGTTTTGACCGCTATTTCATGGAAGAGCTCTCGCGCTTTGAGTCTCTTTCCTTTGAAGCGAGTCTTCGCCCGAAAGGAATCCGCTTTGATCTACAGGGACCGAAGTGGCTGCGGACTGTTTACACGAGATTCGGTGAGCATTTGAATCGCGAGTACGCACTTTCGCAGGACCTCACGGCCCCATCGCTCCTTCATCTCATGAGCATTGCTTTTGAAGAGAAGATGAAAACCAAAATGGCGCCGGAAGAAATTCCGTTTTATTTTTTCAAATTACTCTCGCCGGTTTATCGCCTGCAGGATTTCTTTCTTATTACTCAGCTAAAGCGCCGTCTCACTCTCATGGGCGGAGACACGAAAGAAAGTACGGTCCAGTATTGGCAGCTCCATGACCGGAAATTTGAAAACCTCCTCCTCGCAAGTTTCGAGGGTGTCATCAGTGGTGAGCGCGTTCTTTTCTTCTCGCACCTTCCGCACGAAGTTCCGTTCACGGTAATTTCTCCTTATCCTTTAATGAGAAAAACTCAGGTGATTCCGCAAAAGCGTCCCGTGTCTCCCTATCCCGCGACCAATCTCACGTTTATTACCGAAGAAGCGTGTCTCGGTGGGGAAGAGCCTTACCGTGTCCTGATTACGGAGAACGGAGACATGGCCCATTACGAGTGGCCGTATCCGGAGCTTCCGGGATCGAAGGCGAATTTCTACCAGGAAGGCACACTCCGCTCGTTTGATCGGGATTCGGAAATCCTTCCTTTTGAAAAGAAGGACTGGCAGTTCGGGGGCCTTCAAAGTGTCACCCTGGATATGCGGGGACTTCGGGAACAGCGAAAAACTGAGGCGGCCGTCCTTTCGCGCCTTCCGCTTCAGATCTCATTAAATGATTCAGTTATCGAGGGGTTCGAGTATTGGGGCCCTTTCCGGTATAAGTCTTTCGGACTTCTCGCCCTGTCTTACGGGATAGAGGGGTTATAATAAGGATATGAGAAAGAAGAACCAGCGAGGGCAGACTTCCATTGAGTATCTCCTGATGCTCGTGGTTTCGATCACCCTGGGGATCACTTTCAAGAAAAAGATGAACGAGTACTTCTTCACCAATCCCAATAGCTTTATTGCCGGATCCCTCCGGAATTACCGGGCCCTTTTCGCCGGGACTGAGAATAACCGGCCTTACAAAAGATTCCGGGTTATCCAGCAGCGCCGCAGATAACAGTTAGTTAGCTGGTTCAAATAGGGCGTTTCACTTTTTGTAATCTTTTCCCACCTTCACGCTTTCTCTTTTTCACAACGCGTTATCAGTGTATGTTCGGGCCGATTAATTTTAGCTTTTCCTTTTCGAGGAGGATTTATGAACTCAAAAACTCTTTTGGCGTTGGCCCTCACGGTTTCAACGGCATTCGCTTACGCCCAGTCTGATGACCAGGTGTTAAATTCAGATCCTATCGATGTTGATGGGTACCTGAAAGAGAAGAACGTCACTGATGGCGAGCTTGAGCAGATTCGCTCAGAAATCAGAAAGCAGAAGAACGCAAACGTTCTCAATAAAGAAAAAACGAAAGGCTTCAAAGAGCTTTCTAAAACAACTGAGAAGCTTTCTGAAACAACAGAAGAATTTCTTGATGAGAAGAGAAACACTCAGAAAGAAATTGCTGAGTACAACAAGAAGATCGACTGTCTCATGAAGGAACATCCAGGTCCTGAGTGTGAGAAATATGTTCGTAACCGTCGTGACGAAGAAGTGGTTGTTGAACAGCCAGTTTCTACAGCGGCAGCGGCTCCGGTTGTTTCAACTGCTGAAGTTGCTCCGGTAACTGATGGTCCACTCAAGCCTTTCGAGCAGCTGAAACTTGCTCTTACTGGTGGAGTTGTGACTTATGTTGGTGATATCGAAACTCTTCGCGCTGACAACATCGGTCTTCGTGCAGAATCAAACATCACTGACCGTTTCAGCATGAACGTTGGTGTTGGTTATACAACTTTCCAGACGGAAGATTTCGCCAACAGCATCTACGGCAGCATGATTCCTACGATGCAGTACCGTGATGTTTACGGTCAGAATGGTCGTGATATTGAGTACAAGAATTTTAACTTTGATATCGGTGGTAAGTTCTTCATTGCACGCTCTGAGCGCTTCCGTCCTTACCTTGGTCTCAACCTCGGTTATAACATGGCGACTATGAACTACATGCAGAACCAGGAATTTAACGCTTCTCCATACGGGTATAATTCTCAGTTCGGTAACGAAGAATACAAAATGGGCTTCGCGAACATTGGTCTTGCTCTCGGTACGGAAATTCTCTTTACCCGCACTGTTGGTATGACTCTTCAGGGTTCATATTCAAGAGGGATGGCGCTTTCTTCTGAGAACTCACGCAGCGTAAGTGAGTCTCCGGATCAGAAGCGTCTCGGGGAACTTGCTGATGAAGTGATCAATGCAAACGCTCTCTCGATCACTGCTGGTTTGATGGTTATCTTCTAAATCTTCGATTTTTCATCACGAAGGCCTCCGCAAGGGGGCCTTTTTTTTTGTAAAAGTTTCATGGTTTAGTCTCGCTATCTTGGGCCTTGCTACACTTCCCGCATGCTCACTTTTTTACTCCTTTTAGCTCTGAAAGCGATGGCCTGTCCGGTCTCTCCGGCCGAGATGAAATCCATGCTCGGGCGTCCGAATTTCAAATCTATGGTCGTGAGTGAAAATGGTCTCACAGAGCGGGACTTCAAGGTTCTCGTTGAGCGCGTCCGCAAAGTTTACGATCCGGTTTTTGCTTCTCAAGGATATGCCGTCGAATATCTTCTTTATTGGGATGTCGAAGAAGGTAATGCCATGACGTCTGAATCAAAAGACGAGAAGAAAGCGTGGTTCATGTTTTCCGGCGGACTTCTTCGCGCGAAATACATGACCAAAGATGGATTTCTCTTCGCTGCCTGCCACGAAATCGGTCATCATCTCGGTGGTTTTCCCAAGGAAAAAGAACTCAAGTGGTGTTCAACGGAAGGCCAGGCCGACTACTTCGCCAATCTCCGCTGCATGAAAGAACTTCTGAAAGGGGATCCGGAAAACGCGAAGGCGCGTGAGCTGAAACTCCCTGCCAATATCGTCCGTCGTTGTGAAAAAACTTATTCCGATGAAGAGAGTATCAACATCTGTCTTCGTTCCACGAAGGCCGCTGAAGACGCGTACAAATTTCTCCAGGCAAAAGAAAGCGGGAAGGATGCGGATGAAAGTTTATTCAATCGCTTCATGATGCCGGCGAATGAGACAATCATGCGCTACCCGGAAATTACCTGTCGCGCGGAAACCGCTTATCGTGGTGCCATCTGCGATCGTCAGGGAGAACTTTCGGATACGGATGAAACAGCGGGTGTCTGTCATAAAAAAAATGGCGATCGTATCGGCATGAGACCAGCGTGCTGGTTTAAACCACAGGTGGACGGATGAAATTTCTTCTTCTCTTAGTTATCCTCATGAATAGTGCTTTTGCGTGTCCGGTGGAACCGCATGAGTTCATGTTTGCGCAGATGAAAGGCTTTAGTGGCGGGGAGAGTGTTTCTGAAAGCGGCATCACCAAAGAAATTTTCGAAGAAGTTCTCACGCGTGCTAAAGATCATTACCTGAAAGCTTTCGAGGCCCATGGTCTCGAAGTCGATTTCACCATGGACTGGGCGAATACCTGGTTCAATGCCCAGACCGGATGGTCGGGGGCCAAAAAAGTTCGCTTCTTTTTCTCCGGCGAACTCGCGCGCGGAAAATACATGACTCCCGACGCTCTTCTCTATGTCGCCTGTCACGAAATGGGTCACCACTTCGGCGGCTTTCCGAAGAAGAGCTGGTCAACGGCGGAAGGCGGAGCTGATTATTTCGCTGCTTTAAAATGTATGCGCGATATCCTGAAAAATGATCCGGAAAATGCGAAAGCGGAAGAAGTCGTAATTCACGAAGATGTCCGCAAAAAATGTCAGGAAGTATATTCTGATGCTGATGATTTTCATCTTTGTCTCAGAACAGCGAAGGCCGGCGAAGACATGGCGAGAACATTTGAATACCGCGCGAAGAAAACGGAGCAGACGGAATCATTTTTCTTCAGACCACTTCCTGAAGCTGCGACAACAATCGTGGGATATCCCACCCGCGAGTGTCGCGCCGAAACCGCTTACCAGGGTGCGATCTGTAACAAGGGCCCGGAATTTCCCATCAGTTTCGTGAATGAGACAGAAGGTTATTGCCACGAGAAGAATGGCGATACCTTCGGCATGAGACCGAAGTGTTGGTTTAAACCGGCGCTCGAGTAACGCAAGGCTTCGCCGGCGGCGTAAAAAAGAGCTATTGACTTATCCGTATCTTTTCCGTATATCATTTGGATGAAATTAAATCATCTGACTGACGATACTCTTCTTAAAGATATTCATTCTCTTGTCGAGAAAGAGCGAAGTCTCAACATTCGTATTCTCTGGCACCTCAAAGAAATTGATCGCAGAAAGCTTTATGTTGAACTGAAGTGCAGTAGTTTATTTGATTATTGCGTGAAGATTCTGAAATACTCCGAGGGACAATCATCCAGGAGAGTATCCGGTTGTCGTTTGCTTCAGGATCTTCCTGAGCTTGCTGAAAAAATTGAAGAAGGATCTCTCAATCTCACGCAATTGAATCAGGCGAACTTTTTTTTCAGAGATGAAAAGATCACAAGGCCCGAAGAGAAATCGGCCATTATTAAAAAACTGGAACGAAGATCGACTCGCGAAACGGAAAGAATTCTCCATGAGCATCGTAAGGAAGCTGTGGCGAGAAATGTTTTTATCGTGGTGAAGGAAGATACCAAGAAGAAACTCGATAAAGTGAGGGATCTCAAGGCCCATGCCTGTCCGGATACAGATTCTTTACTCGGAAAAATGTGCGAAGAGGTCTCGAGAATGTGGGATCCGACACTGATTAAGCGTCACGCGACTGGTTCGACGGAGGCAAGATATGTTCCCAAAATGGTTCAGGCGGAAGTCTGGCGGCGGGATCGGGGAGAATGCACGAAGTGTCATTCGACGTATGCGCTGGAGCTCGATCACATCAAACCTTTCGCAATGGGAGGGAAAACGACGGTGGATAATCTGCGTTTACTCTGTCGCGCCTGCAATCAAAGGCAGCGAGTGACATACTTTCAGAATACTATTCCCGACAAAAATGCTTTTCAGTTAAAAAGTCCCTCCGGGTAGACTAAAATATTCAGGCAAACCCGTTAACAAGGAAGTTCCATGAAGCCCGTCTATCTCGTCGATGGAAAACGCACTCCAAGTGTGAAATCTGGTTTTGATTTAAAAGAAATTGCGGCCCCTTATCTGGGTCACTATCTCATCCGCCATTTGGTGGATAAATATGGCATTCCTTCGGATGCAGTTGATGAAGTGATTGTGGGTTGTACCGGAAATCCTCCGAAGTATCCGAACGTGGGCCGCGTGATGGCACTCGAAGCGGGACTTCATAAGAAAACTTCCGGATACACTGTACACAGAAACTGCGCTTCCGGAATGGATGCTCTTTCTCAGGCGTTTGTGAAAATTGCTCTGGGAAGAAACGATATTATTTTTGCAGGTGGTGTAGAGAACATGTCTCAGATGCCGCTTCTTTATAACAAAGAGATGACGGAATTTTTCATCAACATGATGAAAGCAAAATCGACGGGACAAAAGCTCGCAACACTTTCAAGTTTCCGTCCGAACTATCTGACTCCCATCATCGCCATTGAGCAGGGTCTGACAGATCCCTTCTGCGGAAGAAATATGGGGCAGACAGCGGAGACACTCGCAAGAGAGCTCGGCATTTCCAGACTTGAGCAGGATACGTTTGCGGATCGTTCGCATCACCTGGCGATTTCAGCGACGAAGGAAGGAAAATTCCGTGATGAGATTCTTCCGATCATGGCGGGAGATAAACTCGACAAGATGATTGCTGATGATATCGGTCCTCGTGCGGATTCGTCAGTGGAAAAACTCGCGAAGCTCAAACCGTATTTTGAAAAAGAAACGGGGACAGTGACAGTAGGGAATGCTTGTCCGATCACGGATGGCGGATCGATGTGGTTACTCGCTTCTGAAGAAGCTGTGAAAAAATATAATCTTGAGCCGATGGCGCGGATGGTGGATTTCCACTTCCACGGACTTGAGCCAGAGAGAATGGGTCTTGGTCCGGTTCTCGCTTCTCACGGAGTGCTTAAGCGCGCGGGTCTCACGATGGATCAGATGGATCTCGTGGAACTGAATGAAGCTTTCGCGGCCCAGGTTCTGGGTTGTGTGAAAGTGATGAAAGATAAAACACTTTCTTCGAGATGGGGAATTGAGGAAACGATCGGAGACATTCCGCTCGAGAAACTCAATGTGAACGGAGGCGGGATTGCTCTCGGTCACCCGGTGGGATCAACTGGTTCAAGACTGGTTGTGACTCTCGCGCATGAGCTGAAGCGCCGGAAGAAAAAATATGGATTGGCGACTCTTTGTATTGGTGGCGGTCAGGGTGGAGCTGTGGTTATTGAAAACCTCAAGGTGTAATTTATGAACTTACAAATTCTCACGTACGAAGAAAAAGATAATCTGATCTGGATTGGTTTCGGGAAACATGAAAAGAAGTCGATGACGACTTTCACCCGCGAAACGCTGGAAGAGATGAAGCTGGCCATCGCGGCCGTTCAGGCAAATAAGACGGCGAAGGGACTTGTGTTCTTTTCGCACAAGCCGGGTGTGTTTCTCGCTGGTGTTGATGTCACAGTGATTAATTCACTGAAGACAGAAGCTGAAGCACTCAGAGCTCTCGATGAAGCTCACACGATGTTTAACGCCATTGATGATCTCAGAATGCCGACAGTGGCACTGGTTGATGGAGTTTGCCTCGGAGGTGGTCTGGAACTGGCACTCGCGTGTAAAAAGATTTTCGTTTCCGATAATCCGAAAACGGCACTCGGGCTTCCTGAAGTTATGTTGGGAGTTCTTCCGGGATTCGGCGGAACATATCGCCTCCCAAGAAAAGTGGGACTGCCAACTGCTCTCGATATGATTCTGACGGGTCGCCAGATTAAGGGCAAGGCCGCTTTCAAGATGGGACTCGCGGATGCAGTTCTTCCGACTGAGAGAATGAAAGAGCTTGCTCCGGTTTATCTTCTTGAGAAAAAAACCGGTAAGAAAAAAACGATGAAGGAAGAAATTCAGGCACAGGCGATGGATAACTTTCTCGCACGCAAGATTATTTTCCAGAAAGCTCGTGAGAAAGTGCTTGAGACGTCAAAAGGCTTTTATCCTTCGCCACTCAAGATTCTGGAAGTGCTGGAAAGTGGAGCGGGAAAAAACCGCACGGATTATCTCGCTAAGGAAGCTGAAGCTTTTGCGGAACTTTCGCAATCGATTCAGTCGAAAAATCTTCAGCATATTTTCTTTCTGACGGACAATTCCAAAAAACTCGATAACAAAGATCGTCTTCCGACTGTGAAGCGCGGTGGAGTTCTGGGAGCAGGAGTGATGGGCGGCGGGATTGCGTGGTTATTTGCGCAAAACAACCAGGCCCCTCTCATGAAAGATATTACGCCGGCGGCCCTTGAGCTGGGTCTGAAGCAAGCTTCGACGAATTTTTCTGGCTCAGTCAGAAAAAGAAAAATGACTCCGGATGAGTTTCAAAGAAAGATGCGCTCGATTGAGCCCACGATGAATTTCGAAGGGATGAAATCGGTGGATCTCATTGTTGAGGCCGTGGTCGAAAACATGGATGTGAAAAAGAAAGTGCTCGCGGAACTTGAAGGGCATGTGAGAAAAGATACTCTTCTCACGTCGAATACTTCATCACTTTCACTCGAAGAAATGAGTAAGTCGCTGAAAGATTCAACGCGCTTTGCGGGTCTGCATTTTTTCAATCCGGTAAATAAAATGCCACTCGTTGAGATCATCACTCACGAGAAGGCTTCAAAAGAAACGATTGATACACTTTATAAATGGGTTCTCGATGTGAAGAAAACTCCGATTGTCGTGAAAGACGGTCCGGGCTTTTTAGTGAATCGTATTCTCGGCGCTTACTTGAATGAGGCATCGTATCTCATTGAAGAAGGTGTTTCGATGGAAGCGATCGATGATGCCGCTCTTAATTTCGGGATGCCGATGGGACCATTCCGTCTCATTGATGAAATCGGAATTGATGTCGGAATGAAAGTAGGGAAAATCCTCAATGACGGTCTGGGACCAAGACTCAAACCGAATGATCTCACGACACGCTTGTATGAAGCGAAACTTCTCGGGAAAAAAGGTGGAAAAGGCTTCTATCTTTACGACGAGAAAGGTAAAGTCACCGGAAAAAATCCTGACGTGCAAAAGATGCTTCCGACGAAGAAAGTGAAAATGGATGAGATGGTTATCCAGATGAGACTTTTCCTTCCGATGGTAAATGAAGCGGCCTATATCTTCGCTGATAAGATCGTGAACGATGCGGCGACTGTTGATATCGGCATGATCTACGGAACGGGATTTCCTCCGTTCAAGGGTGGACTTCTTCGCTGGGCAGACCAGGAAGGACTTGAGACTCTCGCGACAAGAATCCGCAATTTTGCCAAAGAGGTGAGTGCTGAGCGTTTTGCGATCGCACCGTTTCTGGAAATGATGATTAACGACAAGAAAAAGTTTTACGATTTAAAATGAAAACAGCTCCCTTCTTCCGCTATTTTTTCAGCTACATCTTCCGGGCCAAGACCCGGCAGAAGCTGTTATTTATCGCGGTGACGGGGCTGTTTCTTTCTGCTTTCTCTCTCATGGTCATTCAGGGAATTATGGGAGGACTTCAGCACGGACTCGTTTCGCGCTCAAAATCCATTCATGGTTCTCATCTCATCCGTTTTCCCGGTGTGAAGTCGGAAAATCTGGTGGAGATGAAAGAAATTCTCCGGAAAGAAGGGATTCCTTTTTATTCGGAACTTGAAACGGAAGTCATGTTACGGAGAAAAAACTTCGTCGCTCCGTCCAAGCTTCATGGGATTGATCTCACGGATGAAAGTCCTGCGTTTTTGAAAGATAAGGACTTTTCGGGACTCGTTCTCGGAAGTGATCTCGCAGGAAAACTCAAAACTCAGTTCATGGATGATATCGAAGTCATTGCTCCCGGAGTTTCGGATTCCATCATGGGAGAAATTCCCAGATTTGTGTCCGATACGGTTTCGGATTATCTCTACACGGAAATTTCAGAAGTGGATGATCTCGAGATGTTTGCGAGGCTTTCGTTTGTTCAGAATCTCTTGAGAGATGAATCTGTGAATCAGATCAGGATTTTTGGGGAACTCACACCGGTCTTATTGGAAAAACTGATGGCGGTCGCACCGACAGAGGCGAGACATCAGACATGGGCGAACATGAATGAAGCCCTCGTGTGGTCACTTGATCTCGAAACAAAAGTGATGCTCTTTCTTTTTATCTCGATGAGCTTATTGGTAGCGATTGCGATTACGTCGGGACTCATGATTTTTTACTCAAAAATCAAACGTGATCTGATGAGTTTCTGGATTCTCGGAATGGGACAAAAAAAGCTCCTTTCTCTCTGTTTTAAGTTCACCTTAATATTGTCAGGCCTCACTGTCGTCATAGGCGGCATTTTTGGCTCAATCACCTTGAAGGTACTTGAGAGATTTGGTCACGACCTTATGCCAGACATTTTTGTGGAAAGAAGCCTTCCTGTGCAGTTGAATTTCAACAGCATAGTCATTTCTCTTCTTATTCCCTTCGGGATTTCCCTCATTTTCAGCTGGTTTTCCTTCGCTCATTTCCGGAAGGAAAATCAATCGTTTGTAAATATTGTCCGATCTCTTAGTTGATGTCAGAAAAATTCTTTCTGAGAATTTCATTCTGAAGATAAAATAAGAGGGACCTCAGGATGAGGCCAAAACCGGAAGAACCATCAATGTCTCAAATCAATGTCACAAGTCTCTTTCCTCAGTCTTTTTTGAAAGAGAATTCGCTTCACCATACTTTGGGTGAAGAGTTCGCCATCGGCGAAAACGGGGTGATGGTTTTTCACTGGGCCGATTTTCATGAGACATGCGATTCCGTTAAAGAAGCGATGGAAAAAGAGCCGGAGCTTTACGAAGATTTTCAAAAGCGTGAACAAGGTATTGGTCAGCTCTCAACGATTCCTGTGTGGATTAAGACACGCGAGAAAGTTCATCAGACGAGCATGCACGAGCTTTACGAAAAACACATTTTTAACCGCACTCAGGTCCTGGGCGGCGTTGATCCTTTTGGCCCCATTGAAATCTCTTTTATCTCGGGCACAGGCCCCTTTAAGACGATGGCAATCACTGAGTGCTTCAACAAAACCATTTATCGTGATTTCATTCTGATTAATCTCATCCGCGGAAAACTTCCGCGTCGTGATTTCCGCGTGCGTATTAAATCGAAAGTCCTCTTTGAATACGGCGAAGATTACGCCAAGGCCCAGCTCGTGAATCTCGAGCAGCTCACAACGAACGGACTTCTTTTTTCTCTTGATGCCGAAGTTTTCCAGAGAGAGATGTCTCAGACTCAGAATCTCAGAATCATTCTTGAAACCAATGCTTTAGCGGGTGCTCTTGGGAAAAATCTCGAGGACATGAAGACGCATTTCTCTCAGTACACATTCAATCTTCTCTATTCATCGAGCAAGACCGATTCGGTTTATTGCAACCTCACAGATTTCTCAGTCCAGTCGAGCTTTGATTTCTTCAAGAACAAGAAAGCGTATCTCTTCATGCCGTATTCAAAAATTGAATGCGAAAAAGATCGTCATGTGAAGAACATCAAAGAATTTATGGATTACACGAAGAAGCTGGTGAGGGATCACTATAAAGACCCGTTCAAAAAACAATCAGCCTGATTTTTTTTCGTAATCCACAAGATAGGCCGCGCTCTTATCGAGATTCTTCCGGCGTTTATCGTAGCGTTCAGTCGTTGTGATATTGGAATGGCCCGCAAACGTTGCGACGTCGCGGATGGCAGCGTGGCTGGTATCGAGTAAGTGAGAGATGACAGTGGCCCGGCATGAGTGCGGAGAAACGGATTTGTTGATGCCGAGTCCGCGGGCGTATTTTTCGATCACGCGATAAATGGTTGAGCCATCCATCGGTTTATCATTTTTAAATTTGGTTTCGGTCTGGAGAAGATAATCCTCCGGACCCAGAGCAATGCCATTGTCTTTTAAACTCGCGACGTAGAGATTGATTTCTTCCCACACCACGACATTCAAAGGTACGAGGCGGACTTTGTCGCCCTTACCGTGAATCCTGAGTGTCCAGTGACCGCGGTCATCCACAATCTGGTGCATTTTGAGATTCGTAAGTTCTGAGCGACGAAGGCCCAGATGAAAAAGCATGACCATGACCAGGCGATGCGTGCGGCCCTTGTGAGTCGCGGGATCGGGAGCGTTGATCATACGGAGAACTTCTTCGTCATCAAAGGCCACAGTCGGAGATTCTGTCTGAACTTTGGGAAGTTTGACGGTATCGAGAGGATTGTGGTCGATGAGTTTTGCGGCTATGGCCCATTTCATGAACGAGCGGATGCAGACAAGGCGACGGTTGATGGTGGCCGAGGCCAGGCCCTTTTCCATCAGGTGATCGCGGTAAAGCTGAAAATGAAAGGACTGAATTTCCGACGGGTGAGTGATCTGGACATTTCCCGAGCGGAGAAAATCAAAAAAGAATTTGAGGTCTTTGATGTAAGCGGTCTTCGTGTCCTCGGAAAGAAACTGGACGAGGAACTCGCGGATAAAATCCCCGATGTCGGTTTTCTTTAAGCTCGCTTCCTGAAATTTACGGGCGAGATCATGGTTTACGATAGGGGCAAGTTCACTGGAATTTTTTCGGGCCATGTCTTATTGTAGCGCGGACTTCTATTTCGTAAAGAGATCAGACAGGATGCGGTAGGTGTTGCAGCCCACGGGTGCATTCGACATATTCTGGATGATGGAACTGAGAGCACCACCGGTAGTGAATCGTTGAGAGAGTGCGCGGTCGATCTGTCCCGAAATCCAGCGGAACTTGTATTTTTCACGCGCGAGAAGTTCAGGGTCTACAGAGGCCGGAGGAAACGGAGTGCGATCCGGAAATGGAAATTCCTCGCCGATCCAGAGTAAGTTTCCGCGCTGAGATTCCGGGACGAATTCTTTAATGTCATCAATGATGATGACGTCAGAGAGATCGGGATTAATTCTGGTGAGATCTTTTTTAAATTGCTCACGGATTCTGGCGGGTGGTTTAAGTCCCGTAGGTGTCATAGATGAGCGGCCAAGCACTCTTCCGGGAGCAAGATCCCAGAGCGAAGTTCCGTTTTTTAGCTTAATTGATTTTAAGAGGGCCTCGTTTCTCGCCTCGGTTCCGCCGCTGAAAAACGACACGCGCACGCGCCCGGCCTTCTGTTCCAGCTCGAGCTTTTCCATGAGCTCCGTCATTCCCTCAAACACCCGGTAGGTTTCATCGATTTCCCCGTGATGAATGCGCACGGTATTTCTGGTGGGATCAGAGGGGTCAGCGAGAAGATCCCCGCCCGGACGATCATTGATGAGTGAGACAATCGTGAGATCGATATCGAAGACAATATCCACCGGAAGTTCCGCATGCGCGGAGACAGAAAGGAGGAGGAATAGAAGAAAAGTCTTCATCAGAGTCTCATCGGAAAACCCGGGCGAAGGTGTAGCCCGAGCGAAAGCGTCAGGTAAAGATAAGTGCTGGAAAGACTGTGATGAAATTGAAATACTTATGGCACGAGGTAATCATGATGACATTTTTTCTCCTGGTCGTAGGTGGATTTCTCCTGGGTATGGGAGTTGCGTTTGTTCTCGGACAAAAACAGCGGACGGAATTTCATGTGCTCCAGGAAAGATACGCTAATCATCAGGAAAATTCCGAGAGATTGAAACTCGAATTGAAGCAGCTGACTTCAGAAATTTTCACCGAAAAATCCCGTACCTTCCGCGAAGATTCTCTTCGGGGAATGGAGCTCATGCTTAATCCATTCCGCGAAAAGATGACAGAGTTTTCGCGCAAAGTGGAAGAGATGCATCTCACAGATACGAAAGATCGTCTGAAGCTTCATCTCGAAATTTCCCGCATTGTTGAAGCATCAGCAAAGATGAGTCAGGAAACAGAAAATCTCACGCGCGCGCTCAAGGGTGATGTGAAACTCCAGGGGAACTGGGGCGAGATGATTCTGGAAAAAATTCTTGAGAGCTCAGGGCTCAGATCCGGCGAAGAATTCATCATGCAGGGAAAAGATTTAAAACTGAAAGATGAAGACGGAAAACATCAGATGCCGGATGTGATTATTCACCTTCCTGAGAATAAACACCTCATTATCGATGCAAAAGTGAGTCTGGTTGCTTACGAGCGTTACATAAATGAACAAAGTGAAGAGGATCTCTCGCTTTTCCTTGATTCTCTCTACGCTCATATCAAGGGACTTTCGAGTAAGAAATATCAGCATCTCGAGAAAATGGTCACACCTGATTACGTCATGCTGTTTGTGCCACTCGAAGGTGCGTTCATGCTGGCCATGCAGAAAGACAAAGAGCTTTTCACTCACGCCTGGGAAAGAAATATTGTACTCGTGAGTCCTTCGACATTACTTGCGACTCTCAGAACAGTTGCCTCTCTCTGGAAACAGGAAAGACAGACGAAAAATGCCATCGAGATTGCCCGTCAAGCGGGAGCTTTGTACGACAAGTTTGTCGGTGTTGCTGAAGATCTCGATTCGATTCAGGCGCAGATGAAGCGCGTGGATGATTCGTTTGAAAGTCTTCGCGGAAAAATGATTACCGGAAAGGGAAGTGTGGCGAGCAGAATGGAAAATCTCCGTGATCTCGGTGCCCGGACCAGTAAGCAGCTGCAGGTTGAAGCGGAATGAAGATTCTTTCTTCAGGAAGAATTCACATGCGCTGGCTTGCCGATGAAGACACGGATTTCGTCATTCGATTACTGAACGATAAATCTTTCATCGATAACATTGGTGACCGGAACGTCAGAACAAGGGATGATGCTTTAAAGTATATCGCGAAAATGCGTGCGAGTTATGTGGCACAGGGATTTGGTTTTTTCCTGGTGGAGAGTTCTTCTGGTGAGAAGATGGGAATTTGTGGAGTCACTCATAGAGAAACACTTTCGCATCCGGATATTGGTTTTGCTTTCCTTCCTGAGTTTTGCGGAAAAGGTTTTGCATTTGAAGCGACCGAGGCCGTGAAAAAACATGCGGAAAGGGAATGGGGTTTGAAGAAGATTGTGGCGATCGTTTCTCAGGGAAATCTGAGCTCGCGGAAGCTTCTCGAAAAAGTGGGACTTCGATTTGAAAGTCTTATTCGTCTTACCCCTGATGATGATGAGATTGAATATTATGTCTGGGAGAAAAACTAGTGCATTCAGTAAACAGGTTTCAGGCCCTCTTCCAGCAATCGGCCATTGCGATTCAGATTTATAATCTGGAAGGGAAGTGTGTAGAGGTCAACGATGCCTGGATCAAATTATTTCAGACAAAAAAATCTGAACTCGATAATTATAACGTGCTGGAAGATCCTCAGACGGAAGCAACTGGAGTCATTGCTTGCTTCAGGAAGGCGTTTGCAGGTGAGGATGTTCATATTCCGGAAAACTATTACGACCCGGCATTATCAGGAAAGATCGGCCGGGCCAGATGGCTCGAAGCCCATTTTTCCCCAATCAGAGATGATCAAGGGGATGTTCGGGAAGTTGCTATTCTTTTCAGCGATATCACTGACCGGAAAAATGCTGAAGCAGAACTCGCGCGTTCACGCGATCAGCTGAAAGTTGTCTTTGATCACGTTCCTGACGGAATTGTTGTTCAGGATAAAAATTATAAGATCGTTTATTCAAATTCCGTCGCGGCCCAGATGGCGGGATTAAATTCACCTGAAGAGTGGAAGGATCAGATGGCCGCGCGGGATTACCATGAGTATCTGACAGAGGAGGGAGAGCCTTTTCCTCCGCATCTGTTCCCATCCCGGATGGCCCTGGCCGGAGAGAATCCTCCCGAAACCATCATCAAGTTCCGCAATAAGAATACGGATGAAGTGAGAGTATCGCTCGTTACTTCCCGAGCCATCCTGGACGCTGAGGGTGCTCCCTTTCAGGCCGTGAGTGTTTATCGGGATATCACCGAGAAACTGCGGATTGAAACGCAGCTTCGTGAGGCCCTGGAATCCAAGAACCTCTTTTTCTCAGTGGCCTCCCATGAGCTCCGCACGCCGCTCACGGCCCTTAAGCTCAATACTCAGCTGATGCATCTCATGTATCCGCAAATTTCTCAGGAATCTATCACCAAACTGGATCGTCAGGTTAATCGCCTCTCGAAACTTCAGGAAGAAATGCTCGATATCTCCCGGTTATCACGGGGGAGACTCACTCTTCATAAGAAGCAGATGAATCTTTCTTCACTCACGAGTGATGTGATTTTTGGTTTCATGGATCAGTTGAAGATTTCCGCGATTCCTCTCACTCAGAACATTGCCGAGAATGTGACGGGGACATGGGACCCTGATCGTCTCGAACAAGTAGTGGAGAATCTCGTGACGAACGCAATCCGTTACGCTAAAAAGTCTCCACTTTATATCAGAGTGGCGAGAGAAAATGACCGGGCGATACTCGAAGTCTGCGATCAGGGACCAGGTATACCACCGGAAGATCATGCCAAAATCTTTAACCGTTTCGAGCAGTCGCGTTCATTCGCAGACAGAAGTGGTATGGGTCTGGGACTCTACATCGTAAAAGAGATAGTGACTCTTCATGGCGGAACAATCTCTGTATCAAATCTTAACACAGGCGGAGCACGGTTTCTGGTTGAACTTCCGTGCGATTAGAGCTCATAATTAATCTATGAAAATCAAATTAATCCTCATTCTCTCAATTCTCTTTCTTCTTCCGAATGCGTTTGCGGATCAATTGAAGATTCTGAGCTGGAATGTGTACATGCTGCCGAAGCCGATCAAAAACAGCATGCAGGCGACACGCAGGAAGCTCATCGCTGAACAATTGAAGAACACTGATCATGATCTGATTTTTATGCAGGAAGCTTTCATGAAGAGTTTCCGGAACGAAGTCCGGGCCTCACTCAAAAAAACGCATCCTCATACTTACTATCTTCAGAAGCCACTTTTCCTCATTTCTATTTTTGGTTCAGGGCTTTATGTTCTGAGTAAGCATCCGGTTCGACTTCTCGAGCATATTTATTTCCGCAACTGCGCGAGTGCCGATTGTCTGGCAACTAAGGGTGCGGCCCTGATGGAAATTAAACTCCCGAACGGTCAGCTGGTTCACATTGTGAATACGCATCTTCAGGCGATCAATAATCGCGGAGCTATCCGCATGAAGCAGCTTGCCCAGATTCACTCCATGCTGCTTCGTCACTCACGTCACGATATTCCGCAGTTTCTCATCGGCGACCTGAATATTGATGATAATGAGCCTGAATTTCAGATGGGTCTTGAACTCATGGGAATGGAGCACACAAAACTTACCGGTCCGATTCTTTATACTGGGGGAATTTCTAATCCCTGCTTTAAAACCGGGTCCGGCAAAGAGTGGATTGATCACATGTGGTTTAATAATTATCAGGGCATCGACAGCTCAAGCATGAGAGTCAAACCAATGATGTTCGGTCACCGTGGACTTTCCTGTCCACTCTCAGATCATCACGCGGTCGAAGCGACATTCAGATTCGATCTCTAATGTCTGGTCGAAGTTGATCCATAGTCATAACCCGGGCCCATTTCATCTGAAGTCCCTGTCCGGTTAACTTCTTCTTCCTGTCTCTGAATTTCCTGTTGCTCTTCACGCACTTCGTTTTTCGAAGCACAAGCTGAGATCACAAGCAGGGCGATTAATAATGTTTTCATACGTTACCTCCGTATCCATTATCCGCCTCAGCTATTTCATTTGAAAATTTAAGTTCCTCTTGCGACGATAGGTGGATGAAAACTAAAGCACTTCTCTTAGTCACTCTCGTTATTCTCACTTCTTGTGGAACGATGAGGCTCTACCTCAAAGCACCTTATAAGAATGCCAACGGAACTGGTGTGATTACATATGAGCGGGCCTATCCTGTCGGAGGAGCGATGCCACTTTGGTGCGGACTTTCTGCGATTTTTTACGGTGGGGCCTGCTGGGCCTATCTGGCGATGCCTTTTGTTCCTCAGCAGGATAAATTTGTAAGTGATGCAACGGCGGAACTCAATGCTAAAACAAATTCAACAGATTCCATCATCGAAAATCCAGAAGTTCTCCGGATCAGCTGGTCTAGTGCAGTTCCTTACATAGCTGTGGAACCAACTGCTCAGTAATTTCTGATTTCTCTGTAAGGAGTCTGGTTATCTGTGCGGTTGTCACGGAGGCTGGTGCAGCCTCCGACCAAAACGAGTAGAGCAAAAAACAAATTAATTCTTAGCATACAAAACCTCCATGTAGAGATCTTCGCACTCGGATTGATTTCGGTAAAATGGATAAAGCTGAAGGGTTGTAGCGTTTAAAGCGAATTACTTAACAATGAATTTATATTGTCCGTTCTCATCAAACATTACACTCGCGCGTCCGGCGAATCCATCAATGTCATTGCCGTAAATTTCATAATCAACAGGCAACTTATCGACGGATTGATTAAGATCATATCCAAGTTCAGAGGCAATGAAGAGGCCGACATTATACTGAGTGACGAGTTGATTCCCGCGATGCTGAAAGGCCGAGAAGCCCTGACGATAGGAACGGATGATGACGGGAATTTCGAAAGCTTCATGATCGAGAAATCCGTGTCCCCAGCGCCCTTTTTTTCCGACGGCCTCACCGTGATCCGAAACATAGATGACAAGTACGCGCTCTTTTCTTTTCGCGAGAAATTGATCGAGCTCTCTCCAGAAGCGGTCAAATTCCAGCATGGAGTTTTCATAGTGATGACTGCGGTCATCACCTTCAACTGCTGCAAACTTTTCTGACTCTTTGGAATAGCGATACTGCCACGGCGAGTGTGATCCGCGCTGATGGAGAACGAGAAATTCTTTCTCTCCCGTTTCAAAAACTTTTTCGAGACCATCCAGTAGTTTTAAATCACTCGCAGCTTCTTCATTCGTAAATCCCGGGTCCACATCTTCCAGTGAGCGGAATGAATCAAGTGAGCTGTGACAGATGTAAGGAGCGATGTAACGAAGTTGTTGTTTGGATTGCGTGGACCAGAAATGAGTGTGAAATCCATTATCGCGCGCGAGTTTAAGTAAGCAGTGTTTTCCCTGCGCGGCCTTGCGGCTGCCTGCCTTGCCGTAACCGAGATTCATAAAGAAGGCTACGCTGATGTCCGTTGAAACACCGGCAGAAAGACCGATTCCGGAATAAAAGTCAGGGCCTTTTTTCAGAGAGGCGAGATAGGGAGTTGTTTCTTTCGGATAACCAAAGAGAGACATCATATGAGGTGAGTGACTTTCGCCGAGAACAACGATGACCTTATCCCATTCCGCGGCACTTTTCCCAGTGATGTTGAGTTCCGTTGAGGCGTTTTTACTTTCTTCAGCAGCGGAAGAAATTTTGTGTGGAAGAATCTTTCCCGTGAAGTAGGAAAGTGAAAGGTAAACATTGAAACCACCAAGGTGCTCAACTGAGGGCTGTCGGCCCCAGCTGTTACCGGTGACAAAGGTCCGTGCTGGATTGTAGAGAAAATAAACGACAAAAAGCCAGCCAAGAACTTTCACGCGCTTTTCATGCGGAATCTTCTTCGAAAGAAACCATCCGAGTGTCACAGGCACAATCGTAAGAAGAAGAGGAATGAGAAATGTCGATGGCTCTCCCATGAGAGACGCATTCACTTCATTGATCTCAGCAAACAGAAGCCAGATTTCAAAGGGAAGGATCTGAGTTCCGTAATATGACTGATGAGTCATCTGAAAGAAATTCAGAATCATGATGAAGTTCAAAAAAATAAATCGGAGGGGCTTTTCGCGGATAAAAGTCGCGGCGATGAAAAAGATCAGAAAACCGAAAGTCTTTCCGGCCGCGAGCCAGTTAACCTGACTGCCTTTCAGGATGAAAAACAGATATTGCTGACCCAGAGTCAGGGCCAGGAAAATGAATCCAAGCGCAAGGTGTCCACGGAGAGTTTTCAGGTAAGAAAGCATACTTATTAGTAACAAGAAATTCAGGGAAGTGAAAGGGAAAGACTGGTGATCAGGACGCCGTCATTCCTGCTGAGGTCATTGTTTCCCTGAGAAAAGATCTCGTCTTTAGAAGTATAGGCCTTGAGTTCAGAGCGCCACAAAACTCCATTTCCAAGTTTCTGGTCAAAGTTGACCGAGGCACTCATCACTTCAAAATTCCGGTATTGAGGAGCGATAATATTAATTCCGTGAGCATCATTGTAGTACTCGATCCGGGAAGCGATCGCCTGCGTTTCACTCAGAAGTAACCGCGTCGTGAATGTGGTTGCCCACATGAGATTTACACCTTCATTTTCTTTCTGTGATTCATGACCGATATCAATTGTTGAAAGGTATTCCCATTCGCCGGGACGATCCCATTTCAGGATGAAATTATGATATCCCCGGAAGCGGGGACTGAATTTTCCGGATTTCCCAGGTGTCACTTCTTCATCACCAAAAAAATTATTGTAGGTGAAAGTGTGGCGTTCAAATCTTTTCACGTACTGAAGACCCACGGCCTTTGCCTTATTATCTTCTCGGATATTCTGCCAGCCGTTCATCAGATGAAACTGAAAATTGTCGTGTGTCAGCCTGAGGCCCGTTGCATAGTAGGGGACGTAATCCAGATTGAGAGAACGTGTGTAGGTCCAGTTATCCCGTGAGATCCAGGATTCTGCACCGATGTGACCGAGATATATTCCTCCATCGAGCCAGGTTTTTTCTCCGAGTTTTTTTCCTATCAATGCTTCCTGGAGATATTTCAAATCACTATTTTCAGTAAGTGTGTTTGCTTCAACGGAATTTCCGCC
The DNA here is from genome assembly GCA_040387275.1 of Bdellovibrionota bacterium. Classification (GTDB taxonomy): domain Bacteria; phylum Bdellovibrionota; class Bacteriovoracia; order Bacteriovoracales; family Bacteriovoracaceae; genus Peredibacter. The sequence goes on from JAZKDZ010000001.1 coordinate 53,059, forward strand.
CTGAATGGCCAGTCTTCCGCGCACAGATTTTTCTTCGAGTTTCACTCCGCCAAAAGCGAGATTGATATTAGGTTCATCATGACGGACGGACTGAGTGGTGAAACTGCGCTTTTTATCCCGGGGGCTATTCAGGTCATGGGCGTAATAGGTATCGAGATATGCCTCGGGAGTCAGAGAGCCGAATGAAGTAACCGGAAATAGTATCAAAGTAAGGATGAGGATTTTCACCCATTCATCATACCCTGAAATTTCTTCCTGACTGTCTAAAGTTTAGACAGTGTCGACGAACCGTACATGTAATACGTGTTTTAGACGATGCTGGCCGGCGCGCGCTTTGCTATAATGAGTGTATGAAAAACTTAATCGCCTTCTTTATGCTTTCTCTCTCTTTTCAGTCCATGGCCTCAGAGGCCGTTGGATCTTTTAATAGCGGGACACTGGTAGATCCCGAATGTCTTCAGGAATCTGGCGAAGGATATATGCAGTTATACAGAGATGTTGGTCATATCTGGGGAACATCAGAGATGATTGATATGCTGGAAAAAACAGCATCGGAAATGAAGCGTAACTTTCCTGGAAAAGATCGCCTGCAGGTTGAAGATATCAGTGCCAAAAACGGTGGCGATATTGATCCACACGGCTCACACGAAAACGGTCTTGATGTCGATCTCGGATATTTTAAAGCAAATGGTGTAGAGCATATTCCTACTCCTGCTTCTCAATACGCTCCTTCGATGGTGAATGGATCACAAGTTTCATCAAACTTCGATATCCAGAGAAACTGGGAACTTCTGAAATCTCTTCACCGTAATGGAAGAGTTTCCAGAATTTTCATGGATCAGACTTTAAAAAATGAGATGTGCCGTTACGCCCGTTCATCAGGTGATTTTCAGGCCAATCAGAAAGTTTTAAGAAGCATCCGTCACGTTGAGAATCATCAGGATCATATGCACGTTAGACTTGCTTGTTCGCCGAGTGACAGACGTTGCAGAGATCAGGGTGAACTTTCTGGTCCAACAGGTTGTCCTTAATTTAAAAAGTATCGGAGAATTTTATGAAATATATCCTCATCCTTATGTGCCTCACTTCTTTCTCGGCCCTCGCTTCAGAAAGAGAAAACTATGTGAGTTCCTGCGAGATGGTTCAGAAACAGATCGCGGCGAAATACCGCGAACTCTCTGACATCAGTTCCCGCATGATGGTTCTGGATCATGACGGAGAAGGAAGTTATTCCATTGATTTTAACGAATCAGAAAATTGTGAATCAGTTCCCAGCGATTATCATATTCTTCAGCGTCGTCGCGAAAGAGTAGAGCAGGAACTGGAAAGACTTAAAGTTGATAGACAAAGAGAATGCCCGAGAGTTTATCCGGAATAAGAAAGGCCCCTTTTGGGGCCTTTCTCTTTTAGAGACTTTTCATGAGACGTGCCGTTTCCTGGCCCACACCTTCGGCCGATGCCGGATTCTGACCGGTCACTAATCTTCCATCCACAATCACTTTCTTCTGCCACAGTTCTGCTTTCTCAAACTTCGCTCCGAGTTTTATGAACTCTGTTTCGAGGAGAAAAGGCATGACCTTAGTGAGTCCAGCGGCTTCTTCCTCATCATTCGTAAACGATGATACTCTTTTCCCTTTGACGAGAGGAATGCCTTTTTTATCTTTCAGATTCAGGAGTGCCGCCGGTCCGTGACAGACGGCCGCCAGAATTCCTCCATTTTCATAAATCGCTTCAGCAGCAATTCTTACTGAGGGAGTCTGGGCAAAATCCCACATTGTTCCATGTCCACCGGCAAAAATAATGGCCTGGTACTTTGATGTATTTACATCAGAGAGCTTCAGCGTCTTCGCGAGTTTTTCTCCATGCTCTTCCACCATCCGGCGATTGAGTTTATCAGTTAGATCCCGGCTTTTTTCATCCATCGGAGCAAGGCCACCTTTGGGACTGGCGATGTCCACTTCAATACCCTCATCCATTAAAGCAAAGAAGGGATGAGAGACTTCCGGAAGATAATATCCGGTCTTCTTTCCGGTCGAACCTAGTTCAGAGTGGCCGGTAACAACAATTAAAGCTTTCATCGGTCTGGCCTTGGCAAATGCTTCCGGCAGAATGAGTGCCAGAAGACTGGTAAAAAGAATGGTTTTCATCTGCGATCTCCTACGACTTCATAGGTCGTTACTGTTTTAACAGTAGGACAGGTTTTGGCCGTTCCGGCAAAGGCCGATGTGGCAAAAAGACTAAGGACAGTGAGGGTAATAAGGGCCTTCATACGTTTTCCTTCGGTTAGGGTGTTTCTCTCTTAAAAGGAGAATACATTTCAGTCGGATATTTATCCAATGAATGTTCTTTATATGATATATTCATGGGATGAATATCAAGACCATGGACTTGAATCTCCTGAGGCTTTTCAGCACTCTCTACGAGACGAAAAATGCCTCTGTCGCTGCGACCCGACTGGGTTTATCTCAGCCGGCCGTGAGTCACGCCCTTCAAAGACTTCGCGATTCCTTTCAGGACCCCTTGTTTGTGAGAAGTGCGAGAGGACTCACACCTACGGAACGAGCGCATGAGCTCGGACCTTATATCCAGAAAATTTTCCGCGAGCTGGAAGAGAAATTTGAGAGAAAGATTTTTCATCCGGAAACTGATGTCGGAACTTTCAGGATTAAAGGCACAGATTATTTCGAGCAGACTGTTCTTCCGAAATTTGTGAGCGAGCTCCAATTGTCGGCCCCGCTTTCTGAACTTATCTCTCGCTCCAATCAGGGCGTTCTTCCCAAAGAAGAACTCGAAAGGGGAGCGATTGATCTTGCTGTCGCCGGTTACTTCGGGGAACTTCCAAATGGCTTTTACCAGCAGATGCTTTTCCAGGATGAGCTCGTTGGGGTCGCGCGGGAGAAGCATCCCTATTTTAAAAATCCAGGTATGAAGGAATATTTAAAATGGCCTCACATGGTTATCTCCGGAGAGGGGAAGCTTGAAGGCCCGGCCGACCGCGTGCTAAAAAAAGAGCATAAGAAAAGAAAGGTGGTCCTATCAGTTGCGGGATTCATGCCCGCCGGATGGATCATTCAGGATTCCGATATCATGATCGCTCTTCCCGGACGTCTTGCCCGGCAGTTATCAGCGGTTCTCCCGGTTAAAACTTTTTCATTACCTTTTAAACTGGAACCCATCCGGGTGGTGCAAGTCTGGCACGAAGTGGTCCATCAGGATGAAAGGCATAAATGGTTCCGGAAAAAACTTTTCGATGTCTGCCAGAAGCGGCTGCGTTAAATCAAGAATTTACCTGAACTTAACTTAACAGCGGTAAAATACTCCTTATGATGGGGATGTGTTGATCTGTTCTATGATGAAAGAGGGATGAATTTCCCTGCCGTACACGGAGGTACGCTTGAAAGGTTTCCTTTTATTTTCTCTCGCGGTTTCTTTTTCTCTCGAAGCATCTTCTGCGACACCACAGCAGAAAGTTCTCGGGAGATTTTTCCGGAAAATTCCGGTCTCCGAAGCACTCTCATCTTTCGGTTCTGCGCGCGAGCGTGAATTGAAGAGTGACTCTATTAAAGTCCTTGTCTGGAATATCAAAAAAACTCAGATGAAACCGTGGCCCGTTGAATTCAGCGAATACGCACGCGGGAAAGATCTTTTTCTTATTCAGGAAGCTTACGACACGAGCAGATTTCTTGATGTGATTAAAAGCTACGAAGGCTTCCGTTGGGAGATGGGAAAGAGTTTTACTTATAATCTCTACGACAATCACGCGACCGGGACGATGATTGGTGCCAGTGCCCAGCCGGAAGAAGTGATCGTGACTCACACTCAGGATCATGAGCCGATGACGAATACGCCGAAAGCGATGACATATGCGCGCTACGGACTTGAAGGAAGTGAGAAGTCTCTTCTTGTGATTTCTGTTCACGCGATTAACTTCACAACTCTCGGACCATTCAAAAGAAACATGCTTCAGGCCCGCGCAGAAATTGAAAAGCACGATGGCCCGGTTCTCTTCGCCGGTGACTTCAACACTCACCACGCTCTCAGAACGAATTACCTCATGAACATGATGAAAGAACTCAACTTCACGACGATCAAATTTCTCAATGGTCATCAGCGTATGAAATTCAAACTCACCGGTTCTTACCTCGATCACGGATTTGTCCGCGGTCTTAAGGTGAATCACGCTGAAGTTCTGGGCAAAGCTCAGGGGAGTGATCATAAACCGATGGTGCTTGATCTCGCGCTAGACACGATTTAAAAAATCCGCATTCCGCACTGCTCTCGGGGGTAATCTTTTACCTCTGCCCATAGTCATGCCCAAAATCCCCATAAAATAAAACAGAACCTATAGAAAAGGAGTTTCTATGAAAAAGTCCATGATGGGCCTCGCTGTTCTTTCTGTTTTATCCCTTCCATTCTCAGTCTCTGCCCGCGATAAAATAGTTGGTGGCGAAGCCGTTAAAGATCTCGCTGAAACTCCGTATATGGTTTCTTTGAGTGGCGCATGTGGCGGCTCAATCATTGCTAAGAAATGGATTCTTACTGCCGCACACTGTGCCGGTTACTTCCGTGAAGCAAAAGCTGGAGTTCTGAATCTTAAGGACACTGGCTTCACTTATAAAATCAAACGCACAATCAAGCACCCTGGTTATAAATCATCGACGATGGAAAATGATTTCGCTCTCGCTGAACTCGAGACGGAAATTGATTTCGCTGCGACAGGATTGAAGGCCGTCAAACTCGCGAACCCGGAATTCGAACGTGATGGTCACCAGGATCCGGGGTTAGATTCAACCGTGTATGGTTTTGGAAATATCAAGGAAGGCCAGTCGAACTCTGCGAAGGCCCTCAATAAAGTCATCGTTCCCATCGTATCAAGAGCAGAGGCGAATGCTGATATCGCTTATAAAGGCGAAATTGATGCTACGATGATCGCCGCTGGATACGCGACTGGAGGAAAAGATTCCTGTCAGGGTGATTCAGGCGGACCGCTGGTTGTTTTTGATCACGCGAACCAGCCGATTCAGATCGGAGTTGTGAGCTGGGGCGAAGGTTGTGCCCGCGCTAACAAATACGGAATTTACTCAAATGTGAGTTCAGGTCACAAGTGGATCCTCGATACGATGGCCGCAGGAAAATAATTAAACTAAAATAGGACCCGAAAGGGTCCTTTTTTTATGAAAAACATCATGTTTCTTTGCACAGGTAATTCCTGTCGGTCACAAATGGCCGAAGGCTTCTGCCGTAAATATTGGGGACATTCTTTTCATGTTTATTCGGCCGGAACAAAAAAACACGGTATGAATGATCGTGCGATTAAAGTCATGGCGGAGTCCGGAGTCGATCTCTCCTCTCAATACTCAAAGACGACGGATGAACTTCCCGGGGTGACTTTTGATTTTGTGGTGACGGTCTGCGATTCGGCCAGGGAGAACTGTCCTTATTTTCCGGGCGGGAAAGTCATTCATGTCGGTTTCCAGGATCCGCCGGCGCTCACGAAAGAGATGAAAGACGAAGAAGAGGTTTTGAAAGTATACCGGAGAGTCCGGGATGAAATTGAATTTGCGATTAAGCATTTACCGGAAATTCTGGGTGAGAAAATATGAAAGCTAAACTGATTGCTGAATTTTCCGGAACTGCGTTTCTGGTGATGATTGTCCTGGGATCAGGAATGATGGCGCAGAATCTTTTTCAGGGCCATGCCGGACTTGCACTTCTCGCTAATTCTCTGGCAACCGGAGCAGGACTTTTTGTTCTCATTCAGTGCCTGGGACATATTTCAGGCGCCCACTTAAATCCTGTCGTCAGTATCGTGGAAGTCCTGTGGCGGAGAATGTGTCCACGAATGGCCTCACTTTATGTGGGGGCGCAAATGACCGGGGCCTATCTCGGCGTGATTCTCGCGCACATCATGTTTGATCAGAAGATGTTTCAGGTTTCGGTGATCGAAAGATCGGGAATCCATCTCTGGATTTCTGAACTCATCGCTACGTTCGGACTAATTTGTGTCGTGGGATTATCGGGAAAAAAACATGTGGAATTCGCCCCGGTGAGTGTCGCCCTTTACATCATGTCGGCGTACTGGTTCACGTCATCAACCTCGTTTGCCAATCCCGCAGTCACATTCGCGAGACTTTTTACCAATACCTTCGGTGGCATGTCTCCGGAATATTATCTGCCGTTTATTCTCGCGCAATTAACCGGGGGAGTGCTCGCCTGGTTTGTCCTTTCTAAATTTCAAAAAGATATCTGATTCCCAATGTGACCCATACGGGAAGAAGAGGATCCCCGGAAACACCTCTGCCGATGGTTCCATCGAGCTGAAGCTTCTCATCATATTGGTGGCGAAATCCCACCTGCAGGGCCATGCCCGGAAGGAGCGCGTACGTATCGCCATTGGCCCCTTCGGTGAAGAGATAAGTTTTCTCATCCCATTTAAATTCTGCAGCGACTCCCCAGAGTAAAGCCTGTCCGTTGGAGTTCTGACTCCTGCGGCTTTGCTGGCCGATATTCAGGTGAATGAATAATTTATCACCAGTGAGTGGATGAAAGGTGAAAGCAAGATACGAGAAGTAATCCCATTCTTTCGTCTTAAACCCACCTCCGCCATAAGGAGCGATCCCTCCGAAGGATAAAGCTAATGACGGTTCATGATTTTTTCTGCTCTGGTGGAGGAGAAATTTACTCTGAAGAATCGGACCCGATAAGGAGTAATCGCGGTCGCCTTGAAATGGGAGACCCTGAACGGCAGAAGCGGAAAACTCCATCTTGTCTTTGACCCCGATCGTGGGAACAACCCAGTGCTGACCGGATCTTTCATCGGCGAATATCCATGTTTCCAGCTGCAGAATTTTATCCGGAACCACTCCGGCATCGTCGGTGATGAGAGGGCGGCCGGCGAAGCTTTCAGTTGCGTGAACGGAGATGCAAAAAAAAAGGCCCCGAAGGGCCCAGTTTTTTAGTCTTTCAGACGGCAAAGGATTTCTCTGTGACCGTTGTAGTAAGTTGTGAGATTAATTTTTGAGAAGTGATATCGGCCGGGTGCCTGATCCATATTGTACGAAAATTCAAAAACATCATTTTCTGTTTCTGCTGAAATCGCAATCCATCTCGAACTGTAATCATAGTATCCGCGGGCAGGGTAAATCGCGGTGTTGATCGTAATGGTTTGAGGAGCACCACCTTCAAACTGAATCTGATAACTGTTGTAGCTACCTGCGAGATTCTCGCGACAATCAAGTGTTTCCGCAATCGCGGAAAACGAAAAAAGGGCCAGCGCCAAAGCGATAAGTTTCATAGATCCTCCTGAGATTTAAATCAGTCTAGAATCACTTCACATCCTCAGCCACTTACATCGGCCGACAGCTTCCCGATCAAAGAACTCCGGTTTAGTGTTCTCCAGCATCACTTTGGCCGGAATTTCTCTCAATGACCTTAAACTATTCAACATGGATTCAGTTTCAACTAGTGTCCTTTGCGGCCTCCTCATCATTTTCTGCATCAGAGAACACCTCCAGAAGAAAAAGGCCCTGGCCGAACTCACCAACTTTAAAAAAGTGAAGGCCCAGGAAATGGTCGCTCGTGGAAAACTTTCCGAACTCCGGACAATGGCGGCGGGGATTGCCCACGAAATCAGTAATCCCCTCATGATTATTTCCGGAAACATCCAGAGGCTCCAGCGGCATCCAGGTGACGATATCTCTGAACCCCTGAGGAAGATTGCCGGAAGCTCTGATCGCATCGCCAAGATCATCCAGGGACTTCGTACGTATACTCATCGGGAAGAGCACGAAGATGTTTTTCTCTCACTTCGTGAAATGGTGGATGAAGTTCTTCTTTTTTGCGGACAGAGGATGAAGAATCACGGAGTCACTCTGAAAATTCTGAATCTTGAAGGTTTGTATGTGAAAGGGCATAGAGGACAGCTGGAACAGGCGTTTCTTTGCTTACTTAATCACGCTTTTGATGCCGTCGATGACCAGAAAGAAAAATGGATCGAAATCAATGCCGAGAAAATCCGTGACAGGATCTTTATCAATTTCAGTCACTCCGGTCCGAGACTTCCACATGATCTCTGGTCAAAAATGTCCGAGCCATTTTCTACCTTCAATAACGGTAAGCCTGGGCTCTCAATTGTGAATACGATTGCGGAATCAAATAATGGGAAGCTTCAATATCTGACGGATGAAATTCATCCAACGTTCCGGATGGAATTACCTCGGGCGCCTCTTGTGGGAATTAAGCCGACCCATATCAGTTCAGAGAAACTAATCTCTTCTCGTTCTCACTAAGATGACTTTGGTATTCAGACCCATGTGCAAAAGAATGCCGGGTCCGTTTTTAATATCCAGAAATATTTTATTGTCGCCATTCTGGATCAGGATCCTGTTTCCGTTCTCATTCACATTAGAGAAGAATCGTTCATTGGTAGCGGAAAACGACAGGGCTTCATTTTCTGAAAAGGTGATCGAGCTCTCGGTCGCTCCAATGTAAAGTTCAATCTGGTTTCCATCAAAGTTACCCTGATAAAAACCTTTGATCATGGCAAGCCGCGGATCTTCAGGGGAAATTTCAATCCGTTGTTTTGTCTTACTCAATGTGTAGGTCGAGAAATCCCTGTCCGTCAGTGAGTTTTTGATACCCTGAAAGGTCGAACTATTTGGGACATGTTGCGATTTTCTTTTAGAGGTAGTTTCAGAATCATCTCCCTCATTTCTTTCATTCAGATTCTGAGTTTCATCATTTCGACTGACGTCAACATTCTCTGTTGTCTGGGGAGAGTCTCCAACGGGCACATCCTCTTTGATCTCTGGAACATCACCTTTAACCGGATGAGCTTTTACTGTGGATTGAGAATCCCCTTTTTCAAGTTGAGGAGTCTTAACTGAAGAGGAAACGGAATTTGAATTGAAATAGGGGTAAGCAAAATATCCAGCTGCTAAAGCGAGAAGAACGACAATGATGAGATGAGAGTTTTTCACAATTTAAGGATACTAGATAACTCAATGCATATCCACAAGTGTGTTGGAACCAAAAAGAATCCCCTGAGGCTTGTGAGGAGGTCCTCAGGGGATTTCGACTTAAATCATCCTTTCATTCTTCTCTTTCCCCCCGGTTTTATCCTTGGATTTGTCTCCTCCGCAGGCCTTCGCCTGAAAAGAACTTCCAAGAATGGCCAGAAACCCCATAAGAAAAAATGCTCTTGCGATCATAAAACCTCCGGTGTTTTTTTGTTTCGCCTTGAGAGTACTTTAAGACAAAACTATGCAAGGTTGATGGAAGACTATTCTTCAGTTGTTGTCTCAGCTGGATCAGCGATTACAGGTTCAGTCGTATCAGTAACGTCAGCGGCATCAATTGCGGCCATACATTCTTTCATTTTCTCCCGTCTCTCTTCATGTTTACTGAAAAGCTCCTGACATTGAGCACTGATTTCTGTCGAGTTTTTTAACTGATCAAAGCAGGCCTTGAGTTCAGCACTCATGTGAGGTGGTCTGGCGTAAGTCGCTGCCGAAAGTAATGTGAGGGCGAGGGTTAAAGTCTTTTTCATTCTACACTCCTTGTAGATGGGAATCATTTCCCGTGAAGAGACCATCGCTTCAAAAGATGGAAACATTATCAAAAGTACGATTTTTTGTTTCATCAGCTTTTCATGATTCTTAATTAAGATGGTTTTCAGCATCAGTTAACGATGCTTAATAACAGGAGAACATGATGAACTCGAAATTTTTAACTGCAGTATTTTTCATTTTACTTGCTGTGAAAGCCAACGCCCAGAACGATCAGGAAGGTTTCCGTTTTGCCATTAAAGCGTGCGCAGAAGAATCAGGTATTGTGATGGAAGAAGGAATCAGACCTTCACAAGAGGATCACGCTAAAATTCAGGCCTGCATGACGGCGAAAGGTTTCACGAAACCGGAAAGAAAAAATGATGAATTCCATTCAGCGATTGCGGCATGTGCTCTGGAAAATAATCTCACTCTTCCGGAAAGAGGCGCACGTCCCTCAGAAGAAGACCGGGCGAAAATTGATGCCTGTCTGACAGCTAAGGGAATTTCAAAACCAGAACATCACCGCCCTCAAAGAAGATCGGCCGGTGTCTCCCGCGAATAAATTTCACTTCCACATTCTCACAAGCTTTACTACATATCTTCATGACATCAGGGAGGGACGTCATGAGATATGTATTCTGCTTTTTACTTCTGGTCTGGGGCTGCGAAAAAGATTCAGGAACAACTGTTTCTGAAACTCAGATTGAAGCTTCGCAACCTGCTCCGGTAGAAAATGTTGATGACATTGTCATTGATGTTCCTCTCGATCCAAAGACAAAGATGATTGAGGAATTCATGGATCTCATTAATGATCACAGAATTTCTCTGGGTCTTTCAACACTCGATCACACTGATGGTCTTCAGGAGATTGCTCAAGGGCATAGTCAGAACATGGCCTCGGGAAATGTGGCCTTCGGACACACAGGCTTCTCCACCCGCTGTTCATTGGGAAGAACTGTCATCGGAGGAGGAAATCTCTGTGCAGAAAATGTAGCAACAGGACAGAAGACCGTGGAAGCCGCTTTCAATGCCTGGATGAATTCCTCGGGTCACAGGGCCAATATTGAACAGGCACGGGTCACTCATACAGGTTTTGGTTTTGCGCAAAGTTCATCTGGTGTGTGGTACTGGACACAGATCTTTCTTGAGAAAAATTGACACCTAAGCTCTGGAAATCACTTTTCCATGACCTTTCCATCATTCGGATGGATAATGGAAAAGTATGAAACACGCTCATAAAATCCTGTTAGTTGAAGATGATCCGGTTCTGGGAATGGGACTTGTTACCTTTCTGGAACTCGAGGGTTATCAGGTGGAGTGGAAGAAGACAGTTGAATCGGGACTCGACGCCTTTGAAGAAGGTGGTTTTTCGCTGGTCTCTCTTGATATCGGACTTCCTGATGGAAGCGGCACAGATCTCTGCAAAGAAATCCGTGAAAAAGATAAAACCATTCCGATTATTTTTCTGACCGCGAAAACCGATGAAGACACTCTTGTTCGTGGTCTGGAAATTGGCGCGAATGATTTCGTGAAAAAACCTTTTTCCCATAAAGAGCTTCATGCCCGGATGAAAGTTCTTCTCCGCGCCACTACCTGGCAGGCAGAAAGTGAAATCGGGGGAGCGCAGGTTTTCCCGGATCGTCGCGAGATTCATTACAACGGTAAGCCGCTTGATCTTAATCGCCGCCAGTTTGAAATTCTTTCTTATTTTCTCTCACGACCGGATCAGATTATTTCCCGCGAGCAACTTCTTGTTCATCTCGGGCAGGATGGGGCGATTTTTGACCGCACGGTGGATTCGCATCTTTCCCAGTTGAGAAAAGTCCTCAAGGCAAATGAAGTCACAACTTTCGAAATCGCTCCAATCTACGGAGTAGGGTACCGCCTTGAAATCAAATAGAGTGAGACAATTTTTATTCTGGTTCGGTATTACAGCGATCATCACGATTGTTTGTCTTCTGGCAGGATTTTTTGTCGTTCGCTATTTATCTTCGCAGGAAGAAGCTTCGAATCGTGAAAAAACATTTGGTCCTATTAAGCAGCGCTTAGAAATCATGCAAACTTTAGTCGCATCAGGCAGGCTCTCAGCGGAAGAGGCCTTCGCTGTGGTTGATAAAGCAAAGGAAGCTCCCATCCCGGAGATGACTCAGATTCTCGACAAAGACAGAAAAATTCTTCTCACGCATAAGTCACGTTACTTCGAAGAAGGAAAGATTACTGACTTTCAGGAACATGCACTTTCTCCCGATCGGTTTTACCGTGTGTACATGGATCCCCATCGTCATATGGGACCGCCACCGGGTGGAAAACACAAAGGTCCGGGCCCTTCACTTTTCCGATTACCTCCGGGGGCCCTTCTTGTTGGGGGAGCAGTGACTGTGACGTCAATTCTCGTGGGAATTGGTTTCTCTATTCTTCTTCTGACTTTCTATCTCCGGAAAAAATCCCGCGAAGTGGAAGTCGTCATGGAAAAAATTAAATCAGGAGATCTCTCTTACCGTTTCTCCATCACGCAAACGGATGAAGCAGGCCAGCTCATGGGTCAATTTAATGAAATGGCCGATGAGATTCAAAAACTCGTGAGTAACCTGAGAGAGACGGAAGAATCGAGAAAGAAAATGCTTCAGGAATTGGCGCATGATCTCCGGACTCCGGTTGCCTCGGTCAAAAGTCTTCAGGAGCTTATTTTTAATAATGGTGACCGTCTGACGGATGAGAAAAAATCTCATCTTCAGAATCTTGCGATGAAAGAGATTCATTATTTTGAACAGCTGGTGGAAGATCTTCTTTTCCTTTCAGGAGTGAATGATCCGCGCTTTTCCCAGGCGATGAAAGAGACGGATTTCTCGCGTTTAGTGGAAGAAGAGGCGGAATTTTTTGGTGAAAAAGGGAAAACTCTCAGACTCAATATCACTCCTGAGCTCTATGTCAGCGGTGATGAACTTCTTCTCCGGAGACTTTTGCGGAATGCCCTCTCAAACGCTGTTAGATACGCGAAATCATCAGTTCAGATTGACCTCTCATCAGGTAATGGGAAAATAAAACTCAGCGTCTCTGATGATGGTCCGGGACTTCCTGAAAATGATATTCAGACTTTCGGTGATAAGAAGTATTCGCGCTCAATCGCACATGAATCCGGTCATATTTCCGTTGGACTGGGTTCTGTCATTATGAAGAAAATCATGTTCCTTCATAATGGTCATCTTTCTGTCCGTAATACTCATCCAGGTGCGAGTCTCACTTTCACTTTCTGATTTCATCAACATTCCATCTTTGTTCAGTATTCTTTTCCTGAAAACAAACGGGAGAGAAAATGAAATTTTTGATGATGAGTTTTTTATTCGTCCTGATCAGTTGCGGAACGGACACCACCAGTACCGGAAGCAGTTCTTCCACTTCATCGACCTATTCCACTGCGGTCACAGCTGCCAGCTCAACCGCCCTCACTAATGTCCTCACCTGGTATCAATCAACAACAGAGCCCGCCAATTTTACAGGAACTGTTTTCCGTACTGAGTATCGTGTGGTGAAAGTTTATCCATCTACTAATTGTGGAACAAACTCTTCCTCAGTCTATGTCTGCAATGTATCAGGTTACCCATCATCTTCTACAGTTTCCTCTCAGTCCGTCATGCCGACACAATCAGGAGCGGTAAAAACATCGCTGGCCCTGGTTTCTTCAATCCTTTCAGGAAGCCTCGGCACGATTGTGAATGTGACAACTTCAACCAGTAATACGGGAGGAGTCTTTTACGCCATTTATCTTGTGAAGAGTTCCGGATATAGCGCCGTTTATACCATCGATACAGGAATTAATTCGGCCTTTAATCCTGTTTATATTTTTGATTCTGAGACAAGGACCGAAACAACCTTGTATCAGATTATCTAAGGAGAGATTATGATTCAGTTTATTTTGGGTGCGGGTTTTCTTACTGTGCTAGCTCATCTTTCAGAATTGTACTGCCTGGCCCATACATAAGCAGGCGGACAAATTTTGTTTTCACTTTTAAGCGGTCTTCGATGTAGCCTTCGATTTCACGATGTTCCAGAAAGCCGGGTTGATCCTGAATTTTAGTCAGATACTTTTTTACTGTCCGGGGTAGTTTTCTGATCGGTTTATCTCCTTTCAGAATTCCGGAATAGGAAGAGACAATTCTGATTTCATTATTCTTGAAGCAGACAAAAAGATTGGCACGGTCAGACTTCAGAGATGAGCAATATTTTCCGAATACCGGGTGCCAGGCCGACATATCCTGGTTGATTTTAAATTCCTGGTTTAATTTTGCCTGATCCTGCGAGTCCCATTGCGTAACTTCATATCTGGTTTCCCAATAAAAGCGTGTTCCCTGACAGGAAGTGAAAAGAAATAAAATCGTTATGAGCAGAGTACGCATGCCGGATATACTACTAGGAACTTTTGAGTCTGTGAATTGAAGGCGGTGAGTCTGAAGTTTTTTTTAATCGTCTTAATTCTCCTCTCAAACCTTGCCCATGCCAATCTGGAGCATGTCCTTTCAACTAAGCCACTTTACGAATTTGGTGTCGCTGCCGGTGCTGGTTACATTCCTGATTATCCTGCTTCTAATCAGGGAAGAGTGCGTTCTATTGCCATTCCCCAGTTCCGCTACCGGGGACTTCGCTTACGTTCTGACGAGGAAGATAATTTTAAAGCTCGTCTCATGAGAAATGCCGTTTACGGAATTGATGTCAGTGGTGGGGGAGCTTTTTCAGCAAAGTCAGACAAGAACGAGGCCCGCAAAGGAATGCGTGATCTTGATTGGGTAGGGGAATTCGGTCCGAGATTTTATGTCTTTCTCGTGAAGACAGAAAAACTCTGGGTCCGATTATTTTTTCCGGTCCGTGTCGCGTTTTCTACAGACATCACGAGTGCCACCTATCAGGGATTGGTTTTTGCACCGGCCTTCAACGCCCGTTACTATTTCGATCAGACGAAATTTAATTCTGTTATTTTTTCTGTCACCCGCACTCATACGACTCATCAACAACAGGAATATTACTTTCAGGTAGACAGACGTGATGTCACGGCCAAAAGACCTGAGTACGATGCCCGATCAGGTTACATGTCCACTTATGCGGGTGCGGCCTACATCTATGAAAAAGATGAGATTGGCATTTATTTCGGGGCGAATGTCACGAGTTACAAAGGGGCCGCCAATGCGGGGTCACCTTTACATAAGTCAGATTACACTTATGCGGCCTTTGCCGGGGTCAGCTGGCTTTTTTATCAGTCAGAGGAAAGAGGATATCAGTAGGTTAGAGTGTTGCTTCCGGAGTGAAAGTTCGGGTATAATATCTCCATGACGAAGATCCTTTTTCTCATTTTTACCGTTCTCTTCTCGGCCAGTGTGCTCGGGGATTGCTGTAACTTTGAAGTCGAAGAATCGGTTGAGCAATGTGCAACCATCGATCACGATCAGAATGATAATTGTGGTGATGAGTCCCAGCATACAGAGTCTCAACATTGCCATTGCTCTCCCATCAATCACTTGAAAATTCTTCCTCAGCTGAATGTCGTGAAGTTTTCTCCTGCTTTAAAAATTATTGTTCTCATTCCTGTTTCAGACTCTCATCTCACGTCAGATTTTGAATCTTTCATTTTTCATCCTCCGATAGCTTAATCCCTACATTCCGGTTTCTCCTTAATTCAATCTGTATCAACAGGTAACATATGCATTGGAAATTTATTCTGATGATTGCTTTCTTAATGCAATCATCTCTCGTATTAGCACAGGGCTGTCCTGAACCTCAGAAGCTCGACGATATCCTCACATGTCTGAAAAATAATCATTACCTTGTTCAGTTAAAAGACTATGAAGTTCAGAATACGCAGCATCTGGAAAAGGCGATGGGACAAAGACCCAATCCTGTTCTCGATGTTCAGACTGTTCATGCCGGCAATGCCAGGCAGACCCAGATAATCGTCGCTCAGGAAATTGATCTGACAGGGAAGCTTTCCGCTTTAAGGAAGCAGGGACAAATTATTCACTCGGTGAGTAAAGTCCAGAAGTCCATCACTCAGGAAGAAATTGTCGAGACAGTTCTTCTCAATATTCACCATCTTCTTCACGTAGTGGAAGCACTCAGAGTGAACAACGAAGTATTCACGAGTCTAGATTCCGTTATTCAGGGTCTCAAGAGAAGACCGGCACTCAACCCGGAACAGGAAGCTTCTCTTCTTAATTTCGGTCTTCAGCGAGCGGAAGTGCGAAATATCATCGCTCTCCTGGAAGATCAGGAGGAAGAGGCCCTTATTTTCTTTTACTTAAACGGCGGCTACCGGAAAGAGCAGGTCCTGAAAGTCATGGAAGACCACTTCCATCCCCTGGAGCTCATCTCAAAAACTGATGGAATGTCACTGAATCTGGAACGGCTTGGACTTGAAACCAGTCTCGCTCAGGAAGAACTTGAACTTCAGAAGGCCAATTCCTGGACGGGTGTTTCAATCGGGCCCATGTTCATGGATGATAAAATGGAAGACATCAGTGAAAAACTTTATGGTGTCGCTCTCACTATGCCCATTCCGTTGTGGCAAATGAACGGTGCCAATAAAGCACGGGCGAATGTTGCCCTTTCAAATTCGAAGAGACAGTTTGATTTATTCAAGCGGAAAGAAAATATTGAGAAGGATTCACTCGTCGGAAGGATCGAGAAATTAAAATCCAACCTGAAAGAGCTTCCGAAAAATTCTGAGCTCGCGGCTTCTCACGGAAAAGTGGAAAAGCTTTATGGAAGGGGGTTGATCTCTTCAACGATCTATCTTGATTCCCATCGTGTGTGGAGAGATGTTTCTTCTTCCAAGATGGAACTCGAAGAGCAGATCCTCCGTCTCACGATTGAATACTACCGCCTGGCCGGTCAGTTAAATGAGGTCCATCTATGAAATTCTTTATTCTGACTCTGATATCCCTTAATCTCTATGCCTCAGGTGATCATCATCACGCTGAACCTGTGACCCTCACTGATAAGGCCATTAAGAATTTTGGTATAGTATGTGCTCCTTATAACAAACAGACATTTCCTTCATCTGCCATCGTCAGATCACTGAATGAAAGCCGGGTTTATCAATGTTCGAAGGGATCATTCATCCCGGAGCATGCGGATGAAATTCATGACGGGGAAATGGTCGTAATCAAAGGTGCTAACTTCATCAAGACCGTTGAACTTTCTATTGAAGAAGGTCCGGCGGAAGGGCACGGGCACTAGTATGAATAAAATTATCAGCTTCTGTGTTCATCGTTCGGGTGTTGTTCTCTTCTTTGCGGGATTACTCATTCTCGCCGGGATCTGGAGTTTTCAGCATCTTCCGATTGATGCCGTTCCCGATATCACGAATAACCAGGTTACGATCAATACAACTATTCCCGGGCTTGCTCCGGAAGAAATTGAGAGAACAATCACTTTCCCGGTGGAACTCAGCATGCGAGGCATGGCCGGAGTAGAACAGATCCGTTCCATTACACGCTTCGGGCTTTCTCAGGTGACCGTGGTTTTTAACGACGACATCGACGTTTATCTCGCAAGACAAATGGTTTCTGAACGACTGAGTAATGTCCGCTCGGAACTTCCTTCCAATTCCGAGTCTAAGCTCGGGCCTGTTTCAACCGGACTGGGAGAAATTTATCAATATGTGATTGATTTCAAGAATCCTTCGGAAGATCCCGTGAAACGTCATGAAGAATTAGTTGAACTGAAAACTCTTCAGGACTGGACGATTAAACCAAGACTCATCGGAGTTAAGGGGATTACCGAAATCAACACCTCCGGCGGATATGAGAAGCAGTATCATGTTCAGCCAGATCTCAATAAAATGAGAAGTTTCGGAATTCGCCTGGAAGAGCTTCAATCTGCCATCGCGAAAGTAAATAAGAACGTAGGCGGGGGATATATCCAGCAGACTTCTGAACAATTCCTGGTTCAGGGTGTAGGTATTTTCCAGAATCCTAAAGACATTGAAAATGTTCCGATTAAAGTTCTCGAGAATTTTAAAACTTTGAGAGTTGGTGATGTTGCTTCCGTCTCAATCGGAAAACCTCTCAGAACAGGGGCCGCGACCTTTAACGGAAAAGAATCAGTTGTCGGAACGGTTCTCATGCTTCTCGGTGAAAACAGCCGCGATGTTGCTCATCGTGTGGATATCCGGATTAAGGAAATTGCAAAAACTCTGCCTTCACAATACATGCTGAAATCAGTTTATGACAGATCGGAACTTGTCGATGCGACACTCGGAACAGTTGAACACAATCTTCTTCTGGGTGCGGGACTTGTAATCCTTGTTCTCTTCTTTCTTATCGGTAACATCCGCGCCGCTATCATCACGGCCTGTACGATTCCTCTGGCACTCCTGAGTACCTTTCTCATCATGAAACCACTGGGACTCTCGGGAAATCTCATGAGTCTCGGGGCGCTGGATTTCGGAATCATCGTTGATGGAACGGTCATTATTATTGATAACTGTATCCGCTTCATTCAGAACGAAACCAATAAGATCGGAAGGAAGTTAACCAGAGCAGAAATCAAGCAAGCAGTGATTGATGCCTGTATTGAAGTGAGAACGGCCGCTGGTTTTGGGGAGTTGATTGTCGTCGTCGTTTTCATTCCTTTATTTGGTTTAGTAGGTGTGGAAGGGAAAATGTTCCGCCCGATGGCGATGACATTCTCGATTGCCGTTTTCAGTGCCCTGATTTTATCTTTTACTGTGGCCCCGGCCCTCGCCGGATTTTTCCTCTCAGGAAATGCCCAGGATAAAGAACCTTTCCTTTTCCGGTTGATCCATAAAGCTTATATGCCCGCACTTCGCTGGGCCCTGAAGAAAAAAGCAATTGTTCTCGGAGTTGCAGTGGCCCTGATGCTGGCCTCCGGAGTTCTCTTCCGTCAGCTGGGTTCGGAATTTCTTCCACAGCTTGCTGAAGGGACTTTTGCCCTTCACCTGATTCGTCCTGTGAATACCGGTCTCGATCAGTCTCTGGAAATGCAGATGAAGGCCGAAGAAGTTTTCCGGCGCTTCCCGGAAGTTGATCACGTCTTTTCCAGAATCGGTACGAGTGAAGTCGCAACCGATCCGATGGGAGCAAACGTTTCAGATACCTTTGTGATTCTGAAAGACAGAAAGCACTGGGAAGATCGTTACCAAGGAAGCCGCCACGGATTTCATACACTCGCAGAAGAGATGGTGGAAGTGCTCAATGTAGAGGTACCGGGACAAACGTATCTCGCTTCTCAACCGATTCAGATGCGTTTCAATGAACTTCTGGAAGGCACTCGTGCTGATGTTTCGGTCAAAGTTTTCGGACCGGATCTTTCGACGAATATGGACATCGCTAAAAAAATCCAGGCCGTGACGGAAAAAGTAAAAGGGGCAGGAGACGTTGAGCTTGATCTGGCAGGACTTTCGCCCGTTTTGAGAGTTGTCCCTAAATCCGACACCCTTTTAAAATACGGAGTCACGACAACTGATGTTCTGGAATCCATTTCTATCGCTTTAGGCGGAGAAGAGGCCGGGACATTTTATGAGCAGGAAAAAAGATTTCCGATTCTGGTAAGACTTCCGGAAAAAGACCGCTCCAATATTGATCTCATTCATTCACTTCCGGTGGGGTCAGGGATTTCGCAGACAACACCCCTGGGTGCACTTGCCGATATCAGCTTTACGGAAACGTTCAGCTCCATCTCGAGAGAAGATTCCAGCCGGCGTTCAGCTGTTCTCATCAATCTTCGGGGACGAGATACAGAAAGCTTCGTAAAAGAGGCGCAGGAAAATGTTGCGGCCAGGGTGAAAATCCCTGCTGGTTACTATGTTGAGTGGGGAGGAAATTTCAAGAATCTCCAGGAAGCAAAAGAAAGACTCATGATTCTTGCTCCCATTGCTCTTGCGATAGTTCTTTTCATGGTCTTCAGTGCGTTCGGAAGTGTTGGTGAAACTCTTCTCATCTTTTCATGCGTCCCACTTGCTCTTGTAGGGGGAGTTTTTGGACTTCTCGTACAAGGATTACCATTCAGTATTTCTGCGGGAGTGGGTTTTATTGCTCTTACCGGAATTGCCGTTCTTAACGGAGTTGTTCTGGTGAATTACTTTAATCAACTGAAAGGCGAGGGAGTCGTTGGTGAAGAAATTGTTCTGAAGGGATGCTTGATTCGTCTGAGACCAGTTCTCATGACGGCACTTGTGGCAATTTTCGGATTTCTGCCAATGACTATGTCTCAAGGAGTGGGAGCTGAAGTTCAGCGACCACTCGCGAGTGTTGTTGTCGGAGGAATTTTATTTTCGACAGCACTGACACTATTTGTGCTTCCGGTTCTCTTTAATATTTTCGAGAAGAAGCTTAAGGGGAAGGTTGCGCACTGATAAGACGAATAACATCGAGAGCTGATTCTGCTGTCACGGGTACGATAGATGTCTTACCCGTGATGGCCTCATAAAGTTCTTCATAAAAGCGGATGTAGCATCCTTTCTCAGTCTTAATTTTTCTCTCGGCCTTGAGATTATTTTCCCAGGTCATGAGTGTTCCATCTTCACGATCTACACCAAAATTTTCTGTATCCGGAAGAATTCCTGCTTTCAGCGCTTGTTCCTGTTGATCCATACCGTGTTTGATGAAATTTCCTTTCGTTCCTTCGATTCGGAAGCGGGCAGAGGAATTTCCCATGCAGGATGAATGAAGTATCACTCTTTTCATTCCGTACTTTAATGTGATGTGAAAATAATCAGGAACGATTGCTCCCTTTCTCTGAGCTGCAAGATCAATCTGATACTCATCGGGTTTTCCGAATAACACAAAGGCCTGATCAATCAAATGTGGCCCCAGGTCATAAAAAACGCCTGTGCCGGGACCTTCCACTTCACGCCAGCCTGGTTTAATCTCCGGCCTGAATCTGTCGTAATGAGATTCAAATAAAGTCACATCACCGAGAGTTCCTTCAGAGAGTAATTTTTTTACGGTGAGAAAATCTCCGTCGTAACGACGATTCTGAAAGACCGTGAGTATTTTTCCGTTTTCTTTGGCAATTTGAATGAGTTTCTCACCATCAGTGACAGTATTTACGAAGGGCTTTTCCACGACAACATGTTTGCCGGCCTTGAGGGCCTCGGCCGTATAGGAATAGTGATAATCGTTCGGAGCACAGTTGATGATAAGATCGACATCATCCTGAAGAATCTCTGGAAGTGTTTTGACCACTTTTACACCGGGTAAGTGTTCATGCACTTTCCCGGCCGATGAAGAAAGCACCCGGGTGACCTGATACTCGGGAAGAGATTTGAAAAAGGGAGCATGGAATACCCGGCCCGATAATCCAAAACCAATAATACCTACGCGGATCATGGAAGATTTCCTTTAGCGAGATCAGGGAAGACCTTGGAAATTTTCCCGATGAGATAGTCGCGATATTTACCCTGGAACTGATGGAGATTTTTTTCATCCCATCTTTCCACTTCTTCAAGAGCTCTTAAGTCTTTTGACGTAGGAATGGGAGCAATCATCGCCTCAAAATTCGGATCAAAGAAAAAAGGAAAGGAAAGTCTCTCCCGTCCGGATTTATTTCTCACTCTATGAAGTGTTGAGCGGTAATGGCCTTTCGTCAGTAACTCCAGCATGTCGCCAATGTTACACACAAAAACATTCTCAAGAGGTGGCACATCCACCCAGCCGTCTTTGGTTTTTACTTCGAGGCCACCGCAATCATCCTGCTTGAGAATCGTGAGGAGCCCATAATCCGTATGGGCACCCACGCCCCAGCCGTCTTCCGGATTTTTCTGAGGAGGATAATGAAAGATGCGGAAAAGGAGAGTCGGATCTTTTGTGTAGTGATCGAAAATAAAATCGCGCCGCTGACCAAGACTGAGTGAAACCAACTCCATCAGGCGATGGGCGAGTTTCGTGAGCTCTGTCACATATTCTTCCACTGTCTCAGAGAAACCATTTATTTCTGGATAAAGATTTTTCCCATGAAGAGGCCATCCCGCTTTTACCCGGTGATCATTTTCCTCCAGCTGCTCGCCCAGATAAATGCCTTCTTTCAGATCCGGTTTTCCAGACGTGAGTTCTTCGCCCAAGGCGAAAAATCCTCGCCATGCATGTCCGCCGAGCTTCATATGAATTCTGTTTTTAATCATGAGGGGAAGATCAAAGAATTCGCGGGAAAGAGAATCGAGGCGTGACTGGAGATCCGGAGATATCCCATGATTCTGAATGCAGAAAAAACCGTGATCCTGGCAGGCCAGAGCGATCATGGCAGCGGTTTCAGAGTCGGGTTGGGATAAGTTTATCAGTGGGATCATGGTTTAATCTTACGCTAACGCACAGCTTCGCCGACAGAAAAAACTTAGTATTCAATTCATTTGACGGTTTTCGTCGGCAGGCGGATGCTAGCCCCGCTTATTATCCAACACAGGGGTTATTATGAAATTTGCACTCGCACTTATCGCTATCGCTTTCACATCATCAGTTTTCGCGACTGATTTCCACGCGAAACTTCTCGACGTTGATTGTTCAATCTCTAACGGAGTTGTGACTCGCACGTCGACATTCGGAAAAGAGTTCCTTGGTTCAGTGACTGAAACTAAGAATGTAAAAATGGACGGTCTCGCACCTTTCATTCGTAAAGCTATCGAGACTGCTACGGAAACTCCGGTAGAAGCTGATGCTGAATACGTTTATACAATGAAGCACGATGGGAAGAGCTACAACATTGGCGTTCGTGACTCTATCGAGTCTCAGATGCTCGTTCGTATGGTTTCTAAAATCTGCCGCTAATCTGATTTATCCATCCGGCAGGGCAACCTGCCGGAATCTCACCTCTTGACGCAAGGCTTCGCCGGCGGCGTAGAATTTTTAAGATTTCATTCATTTACTCATCACCCCGTCATTTATAGAAGCTTCCTACAGTTTGTATTTCAACTCCGACAAAGGATACCCATGAGACTCCTTCTTGCTTCACTTATGCTTGTGAGCTTTTCTGCTTTCGCTAACGACATTGTCAAAGTAACTGATGGTTCAGTTGCTCTCTGTAAGACGAAAGTGGATGTCATGAGATATGCAACTTCCGGAATTTATCGTCCGGTAAGTTTTGTCCGCACAGAAGATTCTGCGACTCTTACGGTGGAATTCCTCCGCTGCGTTCAGCAGGGAGACAGCTTCGCGTTTGTTCGCGATAACAGCCTCGAGAAGAGAATTGTTACTGTGAAAGCGGGCCCCTTCAGCCGCGAAGACATTACGGTTGAAGTAAAAAGAAATGATGTGACGGGCGTGGCATTCGCTTCTTCTGGTCGCGTTTATAACCGCGGTGACATGAAGAAAAATGCTGACAACACTTACACTCAGAAAATGCCGATCGAATCGGCCAATTTTGAAGTGAACAGAAACGGCGATCGTTTCTTTGAAATGACTGTTGCTTATAAAGTGAAGATCACAAATCAGGCGACTGGTGCGGTTCTTGACTCGAAACTCGAGCATCTTGGCTCATATAGAATCTACGTTAAATAATCAGATAGAAAAAAAGAAGGGCCCATGAGGGCCCTTTTTTATTTGCAGTTAATCGATTTCGGAATCGTACTCTTCTCAGGATATTCCACTTCACAATGAGTCACACCCTTCAGCTCTTTTACCAAGAGCATGTAGGTCATGCGGTAAACGCAGGCGAGGTAATTGCCGCGTTTGTCTTCCTTATCAAACGTCCACACCGACTTTCCATTCTCGATAGTCGGAGCAAGAGTCGCTCCATCATCTACCGGACCATTGTAGAAAGAAATGTGCTCGAGTTTCTGGCGCGCATTCATGGATTCTTCTTCCACCTTCCAGTCTTTTGGCACGTTCAGGATTTTTTGATCCGAAGTGATTTCAGGAGGGCAGACATAAGTTGTCGCGAAGGCCGAAGTACTCAGAACGAAGAGAAGGAGAAATTTCATAGTTACTTCTTTACCTGGATGTTTTTAAGATTCGCGAAGGCATTATTTTTGAACTGTGGTCCTGATGACATTTGCGGACGCTGCTCTTCACGACGAGGGCCACCGCCGCCTTTTCTAGGAGCATTGGCACCAGTACCCGTCACACCTTCAGTCTGCGAATCGGATTTACATGAAAGAGAAATTCTTCTTCTGTCCATGTCGATACCGAGAACACGAACTTTCAGTTCCTGACCGACTTTCAGGACATCCATCGCGTTTTCAACAAAGCGGTCACTCATCTCAGAGATGTGAAGAAGACCGTTTTCCTTGATACCGATATCAACGAAAGCTCCAAACATAGTGATGTTCGTAACCTGTCCCTGATACCACTGACCGATCTTGATATCTTTGAGATCTGATATCCCTTTCGTAAACTCGACAGATTTGAAAGCAGTACGAGGATCCTGGTTAGGTGCTTTTAAGCACTTCACGATATCCGTGAGAGTCATTTCTCCCATGTCTTCTTTCAGTTTCTTATCCGTCAGAAGTTCATTCTGAAGAGATTCATCTGACAGAAGATCCTGGCAGGTTTTATTTTTTGTTTTTACCCATGCTTCGAGAGTCGGATAGCGCTCAGGGTGAATGAACGTTCCGTCGAGTGGATGAGCGGCATTGTAAATACGAAGGAAGCCCGCTGACTGCTCGAAAACTTTCTGCGAGAAACGCGAAACTTTAAGTAAGTCCTGGCGTGACTTGAACTGTCCTTTTTCATCGCGATACTTCACCACGTTTTGAGCAACAGTAGGACCGATGCCTGAAACGAAAGAAAGAAGAGGTGCTGAAGCCGTATTGAGATCTACTCCTACGAAGTTCACGCAGGATTCCACAACCGCTTCGAGATTGTTTTTCAGCTGAACCTGATTCACATCATGCTGGTACTGACCTACACCGATGGACTTCGGATCAATTTTTACGAGTTCAGCAAGTGGATCCTGGAAACGTCTCGCAATTGAGATTGCTCCGCGGACGGTAACGTCTTTATCCGGAAATTCCAGACGGGCAATGTCTGAAGCAGAATAAATTGAAGCACCCGATTCAGAGATCATGGTTGCTTTCACTTTGCCGTCTCTTACCTGAGCAATATGAGATTCCACGAAATCGAGAGTTTCACGACCGTAAGTGCCGTTTCCGATCGCGATATATTCGATGTTAAACATATCGATCATCTTCGTAAGAATCTGTGCTGATCCCACTTTATCAAGACGTGGCTCGTGAGGATAAATCACGTGATCACCCATGAACTTACCAGTGTGATCCACGATCACAACTTTACAACCTGTGCGCACACCCGGATCGATACCGAGAACGGCTTTTGAACCAAGGTAAGGCTGAAGAAGAAGATTTTTCAGGTTGATGCCGAAAACTGAAATCGCCGCAGTATCAGCGATTTTTTTCAGTTCATTTTTCACTTCGAGATCGAGTGAAGGCTGAATGTAATTTGTGAATGATTTTTCCGCGCATTTTTTGAGCATGTCGTAGTTAGCGAGCTTGTCTTTTTTCGGGAAGAATTCCTGCTCAACCATGCCGATTCCGATTTCCGGAACAATTTCAGCGTCTACTTTAAGAACTTTGAGATTCATTCCGCGTCTCATCGCCATATAACGGTGAGAAGATCTCGGGTCTTTGATTTTTCCAAGAGGCTCGGAGAATTCAAAGAAGTCTTTGAACTTCTGCGCGTCTTCAACTTTCTCTCCGTCTTTACGAAGGGAAGCCTTCATCACACCAGAATCCCAGAAGGTCTGGCGGATTTTTTCCTTGAGTTCGAGCTTGTGAGAGAAAGTTTCGATAAGAATGTCGCAGGCTCCGTTGATCGCGTCCTGAACATCTTTTACTTTGCCGGCCATTGGCTTCACGAACTTCTCGTCAATCTCAGCTGTGAGAGTGCGGATGTCCTTATCACCTTTCATGATCATCTCAGAAAGTGGCTCGAGACCATTGTCTTTGGCGATCATCGCCTTGGTTTTTTTCTTCGACTTAAACGGAGCATAGATATCTTCGAGCTGATTCAGGTTCTGAGCGACTTTAATCTGGCGCTCGAGTTCCGGAGTCATCATTTCCATCTTCTTAATGGCATCGAGGATAAATTCGCGGCGTTTTTCGGTTTCAACGTACTCGTTATACGATTCCTGAATATCCCGGATCTGCACTTCATCGAGATTGCCGGTTACTTCTTTCCGGTAACGGGCGATGAAGGGGATCGTACATTCTTCCTCAAATAGGAGCTTCGCTGTCGCGAGCACTTTATTGGCAGGAATGCCGAGCTTCTGGGTGGAAAAGACAACTGCTTTAGGGTCAAGAGTTTGGGCGGCCATGCGTGGCTTTCTCCTCTGAGAATGAGTCAAATTAGGTAGGTGATCAGGTTAACGACCGGGAGTGGAAATTGGCAACCATTTGTGGGAAAATGTCGGAAGATTTAAACAATAAGGATTGAAATTGACGACTATTGCCATCATAGGAGGAGGAATTGCGGCCAGAAGCCTTCTCTTTGCTATGGCAAAGAAAAAAATCTCAGAGAAAATTCTTGTTTTTTATTCCGATAGTTTTGCTTTTCCTTGTTCTTTACATTCTACCGCTATTGTTGCTCCTCGCGGAGTTTCCACCGGATTGTCTCCACTCGGTGATCAATTGCATGCGGGTTTTGAAAGATTTAAAAGTCATATTCATACTGATCATCCAAAAGGGGTGATCGTTGTTCCTCAATATACTGGTGCAGTGACGAAAGTAGATGCGTTTAAGAAACGTTACCCTGATGGGAAGTTGACCAGCGAAGCTGGTCCTCTTCATCTGACTGAGCAAATGTATCTGGCCGAAGAATCTGCTTTCCTCATCCGGCCCCATGAATACATGAATTGGTTATTGAAAGAAGCTCAGAAAGATCTCGATATTCAGCTGATCAATTCTTTCGTCACAAAAATTGATGAGGGAAATATTACGACGGTGGATGCAGGTGAGTTTGTCGCGGATAAGATTATTTTTGCGACGGGATCAAATAATGATCTCTGGCAGGATCTTTTTCCGGAAAAGAAGAACACGAAATCCGCGCAGGGTTGTTACCTGGAATTTTCCGGAGTGGAGATGGGAGAATCTTTTTCTCTGACTCTTGAAGGGGATAATTTGATTTACGATTCAGAAAGAAAAACTCTTTTGATTGGTTCAACGACCCGCGAATCAAGGACAGAACTTCCTCCCGAGAAAGAACTTTTAGAAATTTATCAGAATCTCGCCCGGAGAGTGAATGTGAAACTGCCTGACTTTGGTCAGGCGATTATCAAAACAGGTCTTCGCGAGAAAGGTCCCAAACGCGAGCCCTACATCCTTCAGAGTGGGAAATACTCCATGCTCGGTGGATATTACAAAAATGGCTATAGTGTGAGTTTAGTGATGGCGGAGAAACTTCTCAGTTCCCGCTGAAGATACTCCAGCGTGTTTTTTCATCCCACGCCCGTGCCTGCTTATAAAATGACTTAAGACACTCATCATCCTTACTGCTTGCTCTTAAAGCTTCGAGTTCCGGTTTTGTGACCGGAAGTCTCGGGCGAGCTGGTTGATCGAGTGATGCTTCGACACCACGATTGATCATCGTGAGAAGTGATTGGGAAATTTTCTCGTTTTTTCTCTGAATGTCTTTACAGAAATGCGAAGGCACATGGATGAATCCGAAATTCAGTTCATCTTCGAGCCACGTTGTCTGATAGGCGAGGTTATTACAGACGAAACTTCCCGCATTGTTAGAGATCGCTACTTCCTTTCTGTCGGCGATATTGAGAGCGCAGTACATTTCAGGAAGGGGATACTTTAATCCCACTGCCATCGGTGCGTTGGGGACGATCGGTGTGTTTCTTCTTTCTTCGCCTGCGTTGTCAGGACCTTTGGTGCGATCAAGATTTCTCGCCATGAGTTCCACTTTCATTTCGCAACCGGTTTCACCGAGACCAACGACGAGAATAGGCCTCTCACTCATGGCATTCACGCAATTTTTCAGTTCATCAAAGGAGACATCGAATTTTGTCTGCACTTCGCAGATTTTAATGTCGTAAGGCAGGTTCATCGCCTTCGCTTTGGAGACTATGAGCCTGGCCACGGTTTCTGAATTGTTCGAGGGAGCTTTTCCAAATGGATCAAAGTAACTCACCAGGACAGTCGGTCTGGCGAAGGCAACAGTGCTCATTAAAAGTGTCAAAAACAGCAAATTCATAGGGCGGTTTATCCCCGATTTTGACACTTCCTGCAAGGTCCCCCGGTAGAATTTTCCCTCCCGAATTTCATCCTAAGTGCCCCTGATGGGCGTCCGAAGAGTCTTTTACAAGACACTCTCAAGGATGGATTTTTATGGGTAAATGGATTTTTGGTCTGGGACTTCTTCTCACTTTCAGCGTCTCTCACGAGATTCAATATGAAGAGAGCTTCACCGAATTCAATGTTCCCGTAAAAAGCTTTAAAGAAGGCGAGAAAGGGCATGTCTCTGTTGATTCAGTCCGTACCGGGAGACTCACAGTTGTTCCGATGCAGGTGACGGGATTTGACGGCGAGAAAGGCGAGAAGATGTACGCTGCTTTCCGCGCTCTCGAAGAAGTGGTGAACTCGGAAGAGTTCAAGGATCAGGTCATTAATTTTAAGAATAAGAAAGGCGAGCGCGCTTTTGCTTCTAATAAAGGTCTTTCTAACGAAGACATTTACGCGAAGTTCATGGAAGGGCGCGAGCTTCTTCAGAACGATACACCGAATGAAATGAACTTCTTTCTTAAGCTCTACAATAAGCCATGGTCACGCGTGATCGGTTACACGAGCAAGTCGACGAATCTGATCAATATTAACTGGAAGTACTTCAAGGGTAATACTGTGAACAACGTAGCAGCTAACCTTGCTCACGAATGGGTTCACAAAATCGGTTTTGATCACAAGTCAGCTTCTGAACACGACTCAGCTCCGTATGCAATCGGCTACATCGTGGGTCAACTTGTGAAGGCCCGTCTTGCGACAGGCCTCTACTAAGAATTATTTATTTTGATGCTTCAAACAGTCGCTGGACGATCACTGAAAGTGGTTGTCCGGCGAGTGCGCTTTCCCGGCTGAGATTCGGAATATCCCATGATTCATTTGGTGCCCCGAGATTCTTCTCCGCAACTGAGAGCGGATAAGTGCGGTCAAGTGGTGCCCAGATAAAATCAGGAAGTTTTCCGGAAGCTTCACCACCAACAATTTCCATACGTGCATTGAGCTCGAGATCGTAATGGAAAGTCTGAGTGAGAACTTTGTCATCAGCAGTATACGGCAGGCGCATATCCGCGAAATTCACAGTCATCTTCACACCGACAATGTAGGCAGTCTCAGGATGACGTGATTCACGCTTTCTGAACTTTTTCTTTTTATCGAAAGCTTCCATCGCTACTTTGAAGTCAGCTGATTCTTCGTCAGAGAAAACGTTCACGAATTTAGTTTCGTAACCTTTTACCGGATAATTCCAGACTTCTCTTCCCGGAGCGATATCAGCGATGAAGGACTGGCCCATCGAGCCCACGCGGTTAACGAGTGCAAGGTGGAAAGTCGCAGGATTGATATCACCGCAAAGAGCAGAGAGTGGCATGCGACAACGCTTTCCGAGGAAAGCAGGAGCTGATTGAGCGCGTGCGTATAAAAGTGAACCGAGAGCTTTAATGTCTTCAGGATAAAAACGGATTGGTTTTCCATCCGGATCATTGATCACAACATCTCTTACCGGTCTTGGCATTTTTTGAGAAGCTGATGACCAGCCATCACAGATCCCGCGCCAGGTTGGAACTTTGCCGGAAGTCTCGCCACCATTTTTCTTGCCGAGTTCCCATGCATACTTAGTGAGTGTGAATTCACGGTCACCCACCAGCATGTCATATTTTTCAGCAGGAGAAAGATTGTCAGTGTTCGTGCAAGAGTAAACGGGATTTGCTTCACGAAGTTCGTGATGCGCTTTCCACTGAACTTTATATTCCTGCTCAACCATCGGGCGGAACATCGGATCCATATATCTCACGGCAATCGAGCCCTGATACTGTGGCCAGTAAGAACCGGACCACACATCAAGTTTACTGTTTGCTTTATTGAGACCGCTCTCAGTAATAGTGGAAAGTGAAGTCACTTTTTTTCCACCAACGAGGAGAGCATCTACCTGCTCATCTTTCCCAGGCGCGCCGGCGTGGGAAAGAGTGGAGGCCGTAATAAGTGTAGCTGCGATTAATATTTTCATCTTAGCGTCTCGACATCTCAATCAGTTTATCAACAACCTGAATAAGAGGCTGTGGTTTCGGATAACGGAACTCACAAGGAACTTTCTTCGGCTCGCCTTTACCGTCAACCGGAAGGACAGTACAAGTCGGAGACACCCCCCAGAATTTAGCAGACTCTTCGTACTGATAAGCGTGAGCGCCTTTTGCAGCGTCTTTCCAGTTAGAAGGTGGAAGTGGGTTTACTGAATCATTCCAGCCAGCGATTCCCGGAACAGGCTGGAAGAATTTTTTGTAATCACGTGGAGCAAGCCAGAAGTAATCGGGCTGGTTTGTAGACTGTTTAAAGAGTCCAGTTCCGCCTTTCTTCGATACACGCCACTGACCACCAACAATTTTTCCAGAAGCAGAGATTTCGAGATCGTAGTTGAATTTGTAATCAACCAGTTTATCGTCTGCTGGAGTATTCGTTTCTTTCTTCTTAGGAAGTTCCCAGTCGATATACTTGATGTTCATCGCTACACCAACAATGTACGCAGTCTCAGGGTTACGGTTGATCTGGTAAGGATCTTTATCGCCGTACTCACGGACAGACATCATTGATTCGCCAAGCGTTCCGTCTTTTCCGGTTTTAGGATTGAAGTAGTTCAGCTCATATCCACCAACCGGCTGGTTTGCGATAGGAAGTTTCGGGTTATGATCGAGAACGATCGGACGACCTTCGATACCGATAACGTTCACAACAGTTGTGTGGAAGATACCAGGGTGAACGTCAGCACATCTTGGAATAAGAGTTGTATCGTCACCAGAAATCTCTGTATCGATGAAGCGACCGTATTTATCCTGATCCGGGTTCTTCTTGTTACAACGGTTACCTTCGAAAAGAACGTTGTCCTGGATGTTTGAGTTTGCCCACATGAGTGAAGCGAGAGCTTTGATGTCGTTAGGATAAACCGCCATCTTCTTCCCGTTAGGAAGAGTGATGAAAATAGTTTTTTCCGGACGTGGAGTATATCCTGCGCCGAGTGCCCAACCGTGACAGATCCCTTCCCAGAGGGCCATGAATTTCGAAGATTCCGGAATACGGTATCCATCAGGAAGCTCGATCTTCGTAAGGAACTCCCACTTCTTCCCTTTACCCCAACGTTCAGAATATTCCCAAACGCGGTTTGTGAGATCGAAGCTTGTGTCGCCTAAGATGAGATCGTATTTTTCAGAAGGAGCGAGTTTAGCGAGATCTTTTTCGTCGAGATCGTAGATGTTAGGGAGAACTTTTTCTTTTCTCTTTTTCCAGTCTTTAACGTTCTCTTGCCATGTCGTGTTTTCAAGAAGAGTTGTGATGAAAATCGTAGAATCTTTATCCTGATAAGTGTTCGCTACACCACCAGCAAGAAGTGGCCAGAAAGATCCGCCCCAGGGCTGAACGCGGGTGTTGGCGCGGTTGAGTCCACGTCTTTCCATTTCACGGATGTCCCAGAGAAAGTTTTTATTCTCAGTGAGACGTTCAATTTTTGATTTCATCTCTTCAGTAGAGAAAGGCTTATAAGGATAAATCGTTTTGTTTGGTTCTTTCACCCGTGATTCACTATCACGGCAATCACCTTCATTCGGATCGCAATCTTCATCGCGCATCTGTGCAAACGCACTCGTGCTCAGAACTGAAAGCATGAGGCCAAGGCCAACGAACTTTTTCATGAGAACTCCTGATCAGGTTAGAACTTTTCTTAGTTCTACCAAATGCAGGGCGTCATCGGGATAAATTCCGGTGGCTTAGGTAAAGTTTACAAGATTTGGAAATTCACTGGTTTAAGTGATTTCTCGTTTCCGTGACATGGGAATTAAACGGCTTCTGGGGCTGACCATTCTTGGCGATGAAAGTGAAGAGGAAAGCTACGAGTGTGAGGAATACGAGTTTCATGGAGGCCCTCCTTGGGGAGATAAAAACTACGTCTCCTGCATGGAGACGTCATCTGAAGGAATCATCAATTTAATTCTTAGAACTTGAGAGCGACTTCCGCGCCGATTGCCGTCGTTGATGGTCTGAACTTCATGAGTGGCTGAGCAAACAGACCCACGTTTGTGACGAAGAAACGCTGAGGATAATAAGTGATCGTTGATCTCAGACGGTGAGGAAGGTTGTTGTTAAACTCACGTGAGTTCGCCTGAACACCTCTCTGGTCCCAGTCAAAGATCGCCATGTTTCCGAAGTTCCATTTATCGTTGATACGATAATTCACATACGGGCTGATGGTGATAATTTGTGTCTGAAGCTGAGTCGGAATACAGACATCGGGATCACAACCCGGGATTTTCTTCTGGTTATTGTGACCGTAGAACATGCGATAAACCTGTCCTGTCACACCACCGGCCCATTTACTGGCGAGATCAGTTTTGATCGCAAGGTTATTTGTGAGAACGAGACCAAGATTCATATTATCCTGGCGCGAGATAACTGAAGTCGGAGCTTCATAGGAGAAAGTCGTATAAAGAGTCGCGACTGAGAGATCAATTGAAGGAACATAAAGGTGAGCGCGGGCATTGTAGAATTGATTGTCCGGCTTGTTTGTGACGTCTCCTTTCGGATCCTGGTTCACGACTTCGCCTGTATAGCCGTTCGACATCGCTAAACTTGCTCCGACTCCCCAATCAGCATTGATATCAAATCGGAGAAGAGCAGACTGAAAGCTCTGGAGGGGAGCGCGACCGGTACTGGCCTGATCGGTTCCTTCCTGGAAAACGTTGTAGGTTTCATTCGACGGACCACCGAGAGTCGGGCCCAGGAACATATGATAATAAGCGAGCGAAGTTTTCTGGAGGATCTGACCTCCCAGAGTTTTCTTCGGCATCTTTGTCTGGATGACGTTGTTGTTCTGGAGAGCGTTCTGAGAGTTAGCATTGGCCCCGGTTGAGACTGTCTGAGCATTGGCGAATGAGACAGTCATGAGGAGAAGAAGCGAGTAACCGGAGAGTCTGGCCTTCATAATTGCGTCCCTGCTGTTTTCTGGTTCCCGGCCATGTGGATTCCATCGAGTTTTTCACGGTCAGTGAGAAACTCTCTCAGGTTATTGATCACTGTCATTCTCTGCTCGGACTCAATGTCCTTACCGAGTCTGTTCATGATTTCTTCTCTGATACCAACATATTCAAGAGTCAGGTTGTGATAAAGAGTCTCGTAGAGCATTCCCGCACGAGACCGGGCCATCATCTCGTCAGGCGAGAATAACTGTCCAGTGATGTCGCGTTTAATGAGAAGTGCCAGCTCTTCGCGTTTTGCCGAGAACATACTCTGGAGTACCCAGACTGTGTTACGGACTGACCAGATATACATGTTGAGACCCATGTTCGCAGCTTCTTCGGCCTTAGCGTTCTGAAGGAAAAGAATTTCCCACTGACGTTTCATATAGCCGCGGAATTCTTTCGTGTCATAAGAATTCTTCTGCTTAAAGAGATCAGAGTTTGCAGTGAGATTCTTAAGAACAGATCCATATTCCTTTCTGTTCGTTTTATAGAAATCAGCGAGCTTTTCAATTTTTTCAAATCCAGCTGGCTTCTTGAATTCCTTGTAGCGCCACGAGAGAGTTTGAGTCATTTCCTGAAGGAAAACAAATGAGCGGCCGACGTAATAGTCGCTTCTCTTCTGTTCTTTATCTTCATCGAGCATGACGTACTTCTGATCCAGGATAAAGCGTGAGAGGCGATCCCAGAGGTAAAGTTCGAGCTGCTGAGTGCGGTTCACTTCATTGAAGAGATACTGTTTCATCTTCGCCGAGAGATTCGGGTTCTCAGCGCGGAGTTTGAAAAGAAGATTGTTATAGCGCTCAAGTTCTTCCCACGTCGCTTCCACCTGCATCGGGAAATTATACTGAGTCTCGAGCTGCTCAAGGCGACCCATGCGTGAGGCGTACTCGATATTTTCTTCGTAAGCGATCTGCATCTGCTTCATGTGG
This sequence comes from Bdellovibrionota bacterium, assembly GCA_040387275.1. Classification (GTDB taxonomy): domain Bacteria; phylum Bdellovibrionota; class Bacteriovoracia; order Bacteriovoracales; family Bacteriovoracaceae; genus Peredibacter. Next base: position 86,711 of record JAZKDZ010000001.1, read on the forward strand.
CTCATGCGATCAACCCAGGTCTGGTCATTCACAGCAGGAACATCCGTCGACAGAACCATATTGAGCATGGATGGCCTATTGGCACCCGAATATGGTCCGGTTGTTACTGGAGAAGGATTGATGATGTTAGCGAGAATCAGATCATTCGCTGAAGGAGCTGTCGGAGCAGCTGACTTTTCAGAGACTGATTGAGAAACGAGAATATCTTTTTTCGGAGCTGCGACGGCTTCTTTTGTTGAACCTGCAACTTCAGTTATCACTGTCTGTCCGCGAGTATCGACAATGCGGGAGATTTCAGTCTGGGCATCAAGGAAGGCCGAACGGACTTTCCCCACGGCCTGCATCGCATGCGGGTTCATCGGCATCGTGATGAAATAGTACGTAAAAGGACCATAGACAGCGAGGGCCACGGAATAACCGAGGTTGTTTTTCACTGTCTGGCAGAACCATACGATTTTTCCGATCGTATACTTATGAAGAATCCCGGCACCGTTACTTCCCGGACGGGCAATCGCACGTGCGGTGAAGTTCCCGATGTTTTTCTTCATCACAGAGGCCTTCACGAGGGCCTTATTGAGGCGATGAGCACGGACCTTGGTATCAATGATGGTCTTGAGCGTTTCGCGGTATTTCGCGAATACGAGCTGTCTTTCTTCCCAGGTCAGAACCGGGTCCATTTCAGCTTTGAGGATTCTGTTGAAAATATTTGTCACGGCCGGATCATCACCTTTCTCGCGAACGGAAAGACGGATGATTTTCGAATCATAAAGTGTGTGGAGGTATTTCTCCACAGAGTAAACCATGTCTGTTGAGGAATTCGCTTCCTTGGCCTTCTTATATTCCATGGAAAGGAAGTTATAGAGGTGGTTCAGGATCGGGCACGTGAGATCCATCTCAAAGAAGTCCACGATCACGACTCTCAATGACTCAGAATCAGATGAGAAAGTGAGATTTCCCTGAGAGTTGAAATAATCATATCTCTCGAGGCTTTCAGTTGAGCTCTTCAGGGTACGTTTCAGGACGTAACCAGTTCCTCCGAGAATCATCCCCAGAGAAAGCGAAGCGTTCATCGATTCTTCCTGGTACTCGTATCCCGAGTAACCATTGGCGTTCGTGAACGTTTTAATGTCACCTTCAATGGAGTAAAGCCGCTTTCCACCATCCTGGAGAACTGTTTCTAAGAAAGAAAACAGTCCGGAAATGTCGGCCGTAAGGAAATCAAGTCTCATATAGTCCCTGCAACTTTCTGTTGCTGTTACTGCTGCTGCTGCTGTTGAGTCTGGTTATACGAGTTCCCCAAAGAAATGGTCGAAAGAATCGGGCGAAGTGTAATCGTCCGTTCCAGATCGAGTTTCCGTGAGAAGCTCACGCCGTAAAACTGATGGTTCCCGATAGCGGTCAGGGCCTCGTAATCAGGATGAGCTTTTTTAATCGCTCTCATGATTTTCGGTCCGTAAACCTTCAGTTGTTTTTCGTTAGCACTAGGGAGCGCTGAGCGGACTTCATCCCATCCGATATCAAGTCCCAGTTCTCTTGCAAACGAGATATTCTTCGCGTTTTCAAGGGCAGGAATCACTTCCTGAAGTGCTTTTACTTTTACCTGGTTCGAGCTCGGCATCATATAGCCGAAAAGCGATCCGTATTTATTGAGAACTTTTTCGTAAGCATCGCGGTCCTTGTTGATCCCCATGCGAACTTCAGTGATGAGGTTCGAATAGAAGAACGGGATAATCCGGTCAGCAAGTCCGTAAAGCGGCTGGCGCTCAACAGAGATATCGACAGACAGACCTTCCAGAGATGCTGCAGAAATTCCGAGGAAGTTTCCGTAGAAGTTCAGGAAGTAGGCCTGAGCGATTGCACCGTCAGAGAGAGCTTTCGCTTCCATCTTCGTCGTTTCTTCAATCTGGTGGAAGTGGATCACTTCGTGGCCAGCTGTATAGATCTGAGTCAGAGGGTCGAGTTCTTTTCTTACCCAGATAAAGATGTCTGAGTCAGAGAAGAGACCGTGAGATTTTCTTTTCTTAGCAAAACATTCACCGGCATGGTCCTGTGCCGAAAGGTGATGCTCGAGGATCTTCCGTGAAGAAAGAATCGAGATCTTGTTCGGTGTCAGTTCCTTCGTGAAGATTTCAGAGAGTTTACAGCCCTGTTTCTTCGCGAACATTTCGAGATTGTATTTCGCGTATGGCATCGCCGGCATGAGTTCAATTAACTCTTCTACCGATACTTTCTTCGACTGCATGATATCGTTCATGCGGCCAAGGAAAGGGAAGGCAGCAAAGTGGGCCTGGCGTTTTTTCGAGAGGAAAGATGCGCGTTTAACGGCATCCATTCTCTTCGACTCAGCTTCGACTTTCATCCAGGCTTCGCGGGCTTCCTTGATATGGGCCGGGATATAATCCGACTCAATCAGGAGTTCGCCGGTCGCGAATTCTTTCTGAGAGGCCGTAAGGAAGTTCGAAGTCTTCTGAAGGCTCATTTCACCGAGACCGAAAGTTTCAAATTTCAGTTCAGGGTGAGCTGTATCGAGAGTAAAGAGTTTGGCGAACTCAATAGCTTTCTCAGAGTTCTGCATGCGCTCGCGCACGATCGTCATGAACTGATCCATGAGTTTCATGAGGTTCGAAGCAGATTTTCCAGTGATGATTTCTCTCGGGAATTTCGCATCAACTGAAGATTTGAGAATTCTCAGGACGATCTGGTATTCTTTTGCGAGAACTTTATTTGTTCCTGCCTTTTCATCACAAAGAACTTTGAGGTCCTTCAGGATTTTCAGGTCATGCTTCTGATTCTCAGAAGTGTAGTTCTGATAAATGATATCCATATCAAGAACCAGGAGCTCATCCATCTTCTCGCGGAATCCGCGTGGAAGCTTATTGCGTGATTCAAGCTTCTGAAGGTTTGTAACGAGATTGATCTGGTTGATATTTACTTTCTCATAGTAAGCCGCGATCGCGCGCGATGCCTGCTTCTGCTCGAGAAGGTCGATCATCTTATAAACCGGCTCAATCGCTCTCGGATTCATGAACGAGAGAACTTCGCGGCACTGAGTTTTAAGAGAAAGAGCAAGACCGAGAAGAATAAAGGAATCACCACTTCCATTACGGAGGTGATTAGTAATTTCAGTTGCAAGACGTGATACCTGGATCAGTTGAGCAGCAACGAACATCGGAAGATGTGTCTGCATCGGAACCGGAGCTTTTGACTTGATGAAGTCAGCGGCCGTTACGGCATCAGGTGTTCCCACATCATCAACCACCACGAAAGGAGCGTAACCGCCACCCTTAGATGTGTTAACGATTGAGCTCATCGGGCCTCTTTCTTCAGGGGCATATCTCACGAGAGCATTATGAGTCATCTTAGGAAGGGCCTTTGCTCCTCCGCCGTAGAATACCCAGAGGCGGATATCGGCAGCAAGGTTCGCAAAACGTGTTCCCTGTTTATCTTTCATCGCAACCGGAATACGCGCGATGTTCACGAGTTTCTGGTAAGCGTAGTGACCAGGATTTTTTCTGATCATTTCAAGAACTTCTTTCTTCGACTGCGGAGTCATCGTTTTCATGATGTAAATTCCCGATCCTCCAGAGAGGTTCGGAGCTTTCACAACCCATTCATCCGGGTTTGCTTCGATGATTGCTACTGATTCTTTCTTCGGCGGGAGAGTTTCCGGAGGACAAATTTTCGGACCTCTCTGATCAAGACCGAGTTCCTTGATCTTCGGAGCAAAGTATTTCGGAGCGTATGTTGTAAGGGCCGCAAGAATAATCTTGTTATCGAGAATACGGTTCAAACCACCCATATAGATACGACGGTTAAGAATCGCATCGAGGAGACCTGGAACTGAATAGTCCGACTGAAGCGGAATTGGTTTTCCGTTCACATCGAGAACCAGAGGAGCTTCGCCATCTTTTCCGAGTTTGAGAGAATCACGGAGATAAATCGGCTCATTTGTATCCGGATCGCGGAGGATGATGCCTTTTTCCATATCAAAGAGAGCAGAGTCAGCATTAATACGTGAGTAGATTGCCGTTACGATCGGGTTTGAACCATTGATCGTGCGGAGACGGATATAACCTTTCTCGTCCTGGAAAAGCTGGACGGGATCTGCGTAGACAAGCCCTGAGTAAGCAGCGAGGTTATGAATTTCCGGTGCAGCACCGTTCATTCCGCCTGGGGGAAGAATAACCTGAATTCCGTCTTTGAGACCGGTCCAGTCTTCACCGAGAGTTTTATAAGTGTCAGCAAGAACTGAGAAGTGATCGTTCGGCATGAGGCGACCGAGAGAATCGAGAACTTCCGGATTCTGTTCGTAGTGACCTTCGAGAACGTTCATATTGTTCGAAGCACCTGAGGGAGCTCCGGCGTTCAATTCAAGAATACGGAATGGAAGTTCGGCCGGAAGTTTATCGGTTTTTTTCGATTTGAGAATTGTTTCGAAATTTCTCGCCTGCTCAAGATAATCCTCGATCAGAACGAGATCAAGACCGACGTTATCGAAGAAAGGATATTTCTTCATGTTCGGGTGATGAAGCTGTTTGAAATAGTTCGGCGACTCCATAATGGCGTCGATAAAGATTTTTCTGATTTCATCCGGGAGTGATTTCACAAAGCCTGAATCTTTCACAGATTTCGAGCCGTAGATATCCTGGATAACACAACGAAGAGAAACCATCAGCACTTGTGCTGCTTTTTCAATCGTGTTGAACACAGATTTTTGAAGCGGAACGATCGTCGTCGTACATGGGACGGTAAAGATTTTGTAGTTTCCGTTTGCATCGGATTTCTGGAATGTGAGATCCCGCTTACGGATAAATTTCGTTAAGTTCTGCGACTCTTTCAGATGCACGGCCACTTCTCTTCCGAGAAGGTTTTTCACCAATGCTTTTGAGTGCAGATAGGGCGCGCGTTTTCTCTTCGACGAGAAAATGTAGTTGGCGACGTCGACTTTTACCGTTCCAATGAACCCCAGGTTCGGATTGTACGGCTCGAGTTTTCTTGATCCCCGTTTCACTTTGATCACAACAACCTCACAAAAAATAAAGACCTTGTTTTGATGTGGATACTAGCGCACAGGAGTGATGCTTTGCGTCATGAACGCGGTTTAATGTAAAACCTACAAAGCTGTCATCTCTTTCAACACTCTTTCCTGTGCAGCTAAATGCAAAAGGCGGGACATCTTGTCCCGTATGGAAATTTGAGTACTTAAGTGGGGAGGTATGTCTTTTTTGTGACTAATTGACTAGTTTCTGGGCATTTTGGGACATTCCAAGCTCATGGAATTAAAGGGCTTTTTGTTGAGAGAAAGCTATCACAAACTTACTTCCTTTACCAATCTTGGGCCTGAGATGAAGACTGGCCTCATGAAGCTCGGCGATACTTTGTACGATGGAGAGCCCAATTCCGGTCCCTGGCATGGTGATTCCTTCGCCGCGTTTGAAGCGACCCTGGTTCATCCGGGTCCAGGTTTCTTCGGACATGCCGGGGCCTTCATCGGAAACGGAAACTTCGATCCGCGAGTCGATTTTCTCCACATCGATCATCACCACTGATTCGGCCGGTGAGTACTTGATCGCATTTTCCAGAAGATTTTCAAACATGGCATCGAGAAGCTGGCGATCTCCTCTGACAAGAAGTGAATCCTCTTCCAGACTTTCGCCAATATTAAAACGGATGATCATTTTCTTCGCGCGCGCGATTCCTGCGAGTCTTGCCGTTGTGTTCAGAAGAATTTCATCCACGCGGAGTGGGCGCATAATGAAGTTTTCATGACCGGCCTCAACGCGCGAAACGAGCAGGAGTTTTTTCACGAGATCAATGAGGCGTTCCAGCTCTTCGCGCAGGGATTTTCTGAACTTCGCAACGTCTTCAGTTGTACTAGATTTTGACTCAAGCACATCGAGTTCACCCTTGATAATGGAAAGGGGTGTGTTGAGCTGGTGAGAGGCGTTGGCGACAAAATTTTCCTGGGCTCGGAATGATTTCTCGAGCCGCTCCAGAAGCTTGTTAAACGTGCGTGAGAGCTCTGCCACTTCATCCTGCGTACTCACTTCAGGAACACGTTGTGAGAGGTTCTCAGCGGCTATGGTTCGTGCCGTTTCGGTAAGGACCTTGACCGGACCTAAGGCATTCCCTGCGATGAGATATGACGAAATACTCGCAAACAGAATGATGAAGGGAATCGTGAGGAGATTCATGAGGATGAGTCGCTCTTTCTGTTCGCTGAGAAGAAGCGAGGGAGTGGCGACCTGAAGAATGCGCGCAACTCCGGCGGAGTTCGTGATCTTAATATTGACCGCGCGATAATCCTCATCATTGTACTTAAAGGAAAGAAAGCGGTGAGTGTAGTCGGGACTTTTGGCGAGCTGCTCGCGGTAGGGAATCATGAAACCTTTCGGAACACCGCTACTGCCTCCGACAATGGGTCCTTCGATGGAGCGAAGAACATAAATCGTAGACCCGATACTGAAAGGAAATTCTTTGTTGATCTGATAATCCGGAACTTTAAACTTGGTTCCGAAACCGGGAGCAAGTTCATCACTTCGCGTGATATCGACCCCGAGGTTAATCAGGGCCGCATCGAAATCCTGGCGCAGAAGATCCATGTATTGCGCTGAGAGAATGTACGCGAAGATACAGATGAAGAATCCGAACAAAGTCGAATAAACAAATGTCAGTCTGAAGCGGAGTCCATTAAAGAACTTCGGATTCATTCAGTCTTCTGAAGAACGTAACCCTGACCAACAACGGTCTTCAGGATTTTTCTCGGGAAAGGATTATCAATCTTCTTCCGGAGGTGATTGATGTAAACATCGATCACGTTGGAGTCAGGATCAAATTCAGTTCCCCAGACCTGGCGGGCAATCGCGTTTCTGTCTACAACCTTATCGAGGTGGCGCATGAAAAACTCGAGAAGAGAAAATTCTTTCGTCGTGAGTTCCACGCGGATACCTTCACGGCTTACTTCGCGTGAAATGAGATCCATCGTGAGTGTGCCATTCTGGAGACGTGATTTTGAATCGGCCTTGCGTCTGGCAAGAGCGCGGATGCGGGCGAGAAGCTCTTCGAACTCAAATGGTTTTGTGAGATAATCATCTGCACCTGAATCGAGGCCCGCGATTTTATCTGAAGTTGTTGAGAGAGCAGTGAGCATGAGAATGAAACCATTCCATCCGCCGCCTCTGATTTCTCTCGCGAATTCCGTGCCGCTTGTGCCCGGTAACATCACGTCGAGAATGATGAGATCAAATTTGTGTGTTTTCATGAGAACGCGGGCCGCTTCCGGAGATTCGGCCGCTTCTGCAGCGTAACCCGAGTGAGCAAGACCTTCTTTAATCAGAGCGAGAACTTTCTTTTCATCTTCAACAATCAGTATGTTTTGCATAGATGGAGTCCTTTGGTATGAGAAATCTTAGCCCCGGGCCAACTCCGACACAAGTAAAAATACGTTCATCTCCGAATGGAACGCACAGGTTCCTTCAGGTTAAATTAAACACCTGGCTATAGGGGTATTTGTGAAGAGACGTTTATAATTTATTATGGACAAGCAGTTCCTGCTCTTTTCTCTTGTTGGCAGTCTGGTTCTCATTATCAGTGTGTTCGCCAGTAAGGCGACATCCCGCTTCGGCGTTCCCATTCTCCTTATCTTTATCGGTATCGGCATGCTGTTAGGATCCGGCGGACCGGGAGGCATTCCCTTCAACGATTTTGCCTCCACTCATCTTATCGGGACTTTCGCTCTCATTTTCATTCTCTTTGATGGAGGATTTTCCAGCCAGCCCTCAGTCCTTCAGCCCATATGGAAAGAGGGGATTACACTTGCCACAATAGGTGTGTTTCTCACGGCCATTTTTATGACCTGTCTCATTCACTATGCCATGGGGTGGAACTGGCTTTCTTCCGCGATTCTTTCTGCTGCCGTTTCCTCGACAGATGCAGCATCCGTCTTCGGCATTCTCCGCACGCAGAAAATGGAAATCAACTCGCGCCTTCGTTCTCTCGTTGAACTGGAAAGTGGAAGTAATGATCCGATGTCAGTTGTGATTATTCTTCTTCTCATTCAATTTGCTCAGCATCCCGGAGAGATGACGATTCTTTCCACACTGGAAAAGTTTTTTGTCCAGATTTCTCTCGGCGGTCTTGCCGGATGGTTCCTCGGAAAACTTCTCGTCTCCATGATCAACTGGCTGAAGCTTGAGTTCGAAGGTCTTTACCCTGTTCTCACAATGGCCGGTGTTCTTTGTATTTATTCCCTCACGGAATACTGTGGCGGGAATGGTTATCTGGCGGTTTTCGTTGCAGGGTTTTCCATGAGTAACGAGAAATTTCTCTCAAAAAAATCCCTTCTTGTTTTTCACGACGGCCTGTCCTGGCTCATGCAGGTAGGGGTGTTTCTCACGATGGGATTACTTGTGAATCCTGCCGAACTCGGAGGAGTCGTTACGCATTCAGCGGTCTTTGCTTTTGGTCTTATCTTTCTCGCGCGTCCTCTGGCCGTTCTCATTTGTCTCTTTCCTTTCGGCTACCGGAACTGGAGAGAGATTGCCTTCATCAGCTGGGGAGGAATTAAGGGAGCGGTTGCGATAATTCTCGGCACATACTTACTGATTGAGGGTGTTCCTCACGCGAAAATCATGTTCAATGTGATTTTCTTCATCGTGATTATTTCCATGACTCTTCAAGGAGGAACAATCAGTAAAATCGCAAGGCTTCTCGGCGTGTGTGGACCAAAAGCTCCGCCAAATGGTTTTGGCCCGTATGAGGGGGAAAGAAAAACCAACGAGTTCATTGAATTTGAAATTCCCAGTCATTCGAATCTCGCCGGGAAAACGATTTTTGATCTCAATCTTCCGGCAGAAGTTTTGATTGTTCTCGTGCATAGAAATGATGATGACTTCATTCCCAAGGGGAATACCGAACTTTGCGAGCATGACAGACTGGTTTGTCTCGTGAACAGGCACGTGATCCCGGAGATCCGGCATCTGCTGCAATCATCACAAGTCGTTCACTAAGGGGAAAAGATGGTAGCGACGGGCAGAGTTGAACTGCCGACCCCAGCGTTATGAATGCTGTGCTCTCACCAACTGAGCTACGTCGCCCCAATAGAAAAGTGATGACATACTAATTGTTTCCCGGCAATGATGTCAATAGCAATTGCTTGTATTTAGAAGACTTTGACACATGAAAAAACTAAACCGCGATGCCTATCGCACGCTTTTTTTTAAACAAATCACGAAGTTCATCGAGACCATTCTGAGGCCAAGTGAACTCGCGGGTTCTCATGCCCTTGCCGTCTCCGGAGGACGTGATTCCATGTCACTTCTGTGGGTGGCGGCCCAGCTGAGAAAAGCGGGAGAAATCGGACCAATTCGGGCGATCTTCGTTCATCATCACACCCGTCATTCTCAGGATGCTGATCAGGCGCTGGTGGAAAAATTCTGCCAGGAAGAGGGAATCCCTTTCACAGTCCTTCACGCCAGGAATCTGGATCAAAAAATCGGGAATTTTGAACAAAGGGCCCGGGTCATCCGCAGAGAATTGCTCCTTAACGGAACGAGTCAAAGAGAGCTTCTCTGGCTTGGTCATCATCTGAATGATTCCTACGAGTGGGCGATCATGCAGAGAAATCGCACGTCCATGGTGAAAACGACATTGGGTATTCCGGTGAGAAATGGAAAAGTCATTCGTCCTTTTCTTTGTGTTTCCCGGAAACAAATTGAAACTCTCTCACGATTTGAGAAAATTCCTTTTCGCGAAGATCCGACGAATAGTGATCTGCGTTTTGACAGAAATTATGTCCGTCATGAAATCGTGGAAAATATTTCGAAAAGATTTCCCAAGTATCTTAAGCATTATGTGAATATTTCCAATCAAGCATCAATGCATATGAACTCCAACATCATGAAGAAAGGCTCGCTCACAGAGTTATTTGTCTATGAAGACGGGGCCATTCTTATCGGGCAGAAATTTGATGTGGTTCAGGTGCAGGAACTTATGCACACCTATTCGAACACTGATCGTGGTGAACTTGTCGGACCAATCGGACGCATGCTCGATGCCATCAGAAACGGAAAGAAAGGTCCTTTCCAGTTCAGTGGGGGTCTCGAAGCTTATCACACGCACACACTCCTCATGATCTATCGTAAGAGCATGAAAAATTCGGACGCAGTAGTGGCCAGAATCATCGGCACACTGACGAACGAGGCGTTGAAAGAAATAGCTACATTCAAGCGGGATGAACTGGAAGTTTCTTTCCAGCATTTCCTGAAAAACCCGCGGGCGATTTCCGACATGCCGGGTCTCATTCTTGTGATGGAAAATAACAATATCTGTAAATCACTCAGCACGTCAGTGTTCGATTCGCGCTTTCCCGAAGTTTCACGCATCTGTCAGGAACGCGGGCTGCGTTTTATCACGTATACAAAGTGTTTAGAGCGTTGGCACTCGCGTCGCCAAAACCTGCCTGAAAAACTCCGGCTCCTTCCTCTCTGGCACCTTTCCCATCTCTTTTCTTCCCAACAATAAAGCGCTCCTCTATAATCTAGGGAGCCCTTTCCGGGCGACAACGAAAAAAGGTTGATCATGAGAAAACAACAGAAAACACTTTTGCTCTGGATCGTCGTGATTCTTATCATGGCATTCGTCATGAAAGTTCTTGAGCAAAAAACAGTAAGCGCAAAAAATATTAAATTCTCGCAGTTCATCACTGCAGTTGAAGGTGGCCACGTACGTGAAGTCACTTTCCAGGGTGAAAATGTGATTCAGGGGAAATTCAAAGAGGGCTACGAAAACGGCACTTACTTTGAAACAACCGGTAACACAGGCGACGCCACATTCAACATTCTCCGCGCTCAGGGAATCACTCCTGATTATAAACGCGAAGAGAAGCAAGGGTTCCTCGCTACGTTGTTAATCAACTGGCTCCCGATGATTCTCCTCTTCCTCTTCTTCTTCTTTTTCCTCCGTCAGCTTCAGGCCGGTGGTGGTAAGGCGATGAGTTTCGGAAAATCAAAAGCGAAGATGCTCACAGAGAATGATAAGAAAATCATTTTCACAGACGTCGCTGGTGTGGAAGAAGCTAAAGAAGAACTCGTTGAAATCGTCGACTTCCTGAAAGATCCGAAAAAATATACAACTCTCGGCGGGAAAATTCCTAAGGGATGTCTCCTCGTTGGTCCTCCGGGAACTGGTAAGACCCTTCTTGCCCGCGCTGTAGCCGGCGAAGCAGGAGTTCCCTTCTTCTCAATTTCAGGTTCTGACTTCGTGGAAATGTTCGTGGGTGTCGGTGCTTCACGCGTTCGTGATCTTTTCGAACAAGGAAAAAAGCACGCTCCATGTATCATCTTCATCGATGAGATCGATGCCGTCGGTCGCCATCGTGGTGCCGGTATGGGCGGTGGACACGATGAACGCGAACAGACTCTTAACCAGCTCCTCGTTGAGATGGATGGTTTCGAAGGTAATGATGGCGTTATCATCATGGCCGCTACAAACAGAATTGATGTTCTCGATCCGGCCCTTCTCCGTCCAGGTCGTTTCGACAGACGTGTGACTGTTGGCCGTCCCGATGTTCGTGGTCGTCACCAGATTCTTAAAGTTCACACTCGTAAAACTCCACTCGCTGGAGATATTGATCTCGAAGTGATCGCGAAAGGAACTCCAGGATTTACCGGAGCTGATCTCGCGAACCTCGTGAACGAAGCCGCACTCCTTGCTGCTCGTGATGCTAAGAAAGCTCTTGCGATGATCGATTTTGAAAACGCGAAAGATAAAGTGATGATGGGTGTGGCCCGTAAGTCGATGATGATCTCTGAAAAAGAGAAGCGTCTCACAGCTTACCATGAGGCCGGACATACTCTCGTGGGTATGAACCTTCCTTACACAGATCCTATTCACAAAGTTTCGATCATTCCTCGCGGCCAGGCCCTTGGTGTGACGATGACTCTTCCGAATGAAGACATGCTGAATCTCTCGAAAGAAAAAGGTGAAAACTTCATTTCCTTCCTGATGGGTGGACGTGTAGCGGAAGAACTCGTTTACGGCGAAATGACTAACGGTGCTTCAAACGATATTGAGCGCGCGACTGATCTCGCGAGAAATATGGTTTGTAACTGGGGTATGTCTGAGCGTCTCGGACCTATCAATTACACTAAACAGAGCCAGGGCATGATGTACGGCGGAGAGACTGTTACGTTCTCTGACGAAACTTCACGCAAGATCGATTCAGAGATCACTCAGTTTGTTCAGAAGAACTATGAAGTTGCTAAGAATATCCTTCAGACTCAGATCGATGCTCTCCACCGTGTGGCAGAAGCACTCGTTCTTTGGGAAACTCTCGACGCTGAACAGATTAAAGACATCGTTGCCGGTAAAGATATCGGTAAGCCTGAAATGACAAAAAAACCGACTGACGTTCCTCCTGCAGGAACAGCAGCAGCTCCTTCCACAGGTGGCGGGATCTTCGGTGCCAAACCAACTCCAGCTTAATTTGAAGAAGATGGGGGTGATGAACATCACCCCCAATTCTTTTTCTGATGGTGGAGAGTATGATCTCTCCCGCTTATCCGAGTCCGCAGATGCGTGGGACATCGGTGCTGAATCCACCGCTCCTATGAACGCACCCATTACGGCCGACGAGGAATGGGCCCGCCTTGAAAAGCATCTCCCTGAACTCATCAAAGTTCCTTTGTTGTCCCTCGACACATATCATCCCGAAACGATCTTCCGCATGAGTTCTCTCCGGAAAAATCTCATCTGGAACGATGTCTCCGGCAAATTTGATACTCATGTCGAAAACTTTCTCTCTCTCGATTCCTCGTTTCAATATGTCCTCTGTCACAATCACGCTCCCACACGAGAACTCTCTGGTCGTCACATGGACTATGTCCTTGGCACCACTCTCGATACACTCACGGATTTTTTCCTCAAGTACAAACACCCGCGCGTGATCTTCGATCCGTGTCTCGGCTTCTCCAAAACCTATGAAGAGAACTGGAAAATTCTTGAAAATATGGCCGAGCTTCAGAAGCGCGTGAGACATCCTCGTTGGCTCATTGGTTTTTCCCGGAAATCCTTTCTCAGGAAAAAGTTTTCCCTGACTCTGGAGAACAGAGAAGAACTCGATGTGAAACACGTTCAGGTTCTCTCCGAAGTTCTCGCTGATCTTCACGGAGAAGTCTGGATTCGCACTCACCGGCCGGATTTACTGTGATTCCACCGGATAAGTGGGAGAAAGAATCTTTCGGCGTCATGGATCAGGATGAGGATATTATTCGTGAACCTCGTGATGATTACCCCGGCCTTACCGATAAAGAAAAAGACAAACTTCGCCAGACTCAGGTTGCTGCCGGTGAGATTGTGCAGTATCTGGGGACATATGCCGGTTTCAAGTTAGTGCAGAAATATGATGGTACCAAGGGCTGGGTTAAACATCTGACTCTCACTTCTGAAAAATCCTTTCTCATCCCCGGTGTTTCTCATTCACCTGAAACTTTCTTTCAAAAATGGCAGGGAACACCTTATGTCTTCGGAGGGCGTTCATCTGCCGGCATTGATTGCTCTGGCTTTGTTCAGGAGTTTTTTCTTTCTGTGAAAGGAATACTCCTTCCCAAGAATTCACGAGACCAGAGAAAAATCACCGAAGCCGTATCAGACCTCAGAGATTTTGATTTGTATTTCTGCCATCCTAAGTCTCAACCAGAATCACATCACGTCGTGATATTCTATCAACATCAGTTCTGGCATTCCCGGAGAGTGGGCGGAGTTGTTTGTCAGTCTGAATCTGAATTCCTGCGGGATTTTGAAGTGGAAGATCATAGAAGGGTGAAAGCTTGAAAAACAATGTCACAAAGTTTTATCTGGTGCTGGTAGTGATCGCCGCACTTTATATTGTGTTCAGTATGTTCTCAGATAAGAAAGTTCTGGGGAGACAGGACCCGGTGCAGAGTGAGTAGATTTCAATTCTTTCCGAAAGAAAAACCAGAGCTCGGAGATTGTTGGGCCCTCTTTTTCTATCTGCCTTTTACCGGGGCACATCTCTTCTATATGAAGGAGAAAAAAAGTGGTGCGATCAGAACAGCTTTACTCGTTTTCTGGATTACGACACCCTTTATTTTTAATATGACTTCCCGATACTGGTTCACAAACTGGTTACTTGCTTTCTTCATCTTAGTTGCGTTCTGGCTCTACGATGGCCTTACTTTAAAAAATCTCTTTGAAAAGAAATGGGGTCAGTCTCAGTCCTTCCGAATCTGAACATACGCCTTTTTCAAGTGTGAACTTCTTCTCTTCGAAACAATGTTCCCAGCTGACCTGTTTTTGAAAACGGCATATATCCAGTGCCATGAAGAAATCAAAACAACTCACTCTCAATATTTATCAGGGCACTCACGGTGGAAGACGTCCGAACTCCGGGAGAAAGCGCATTCATTCAAAAGGTGTCTCTCATGCAAAAAGAGAAAAGGTCCGCACCTTCACGCCGCTTCACGTGAACTTCAAATACAAATTAATGGTAAAGAATAAAGAAGGATTGAAGGCCCTTCACAAGGCGATAAAGAACGCGAGAACCCACGAACTGAAAATCATCCACTTCTCACTTCAGCACAATCACGTTCACCTGATCATCGAAGCAAGCAGCAATAAAATCCTGACGAAGGGAATGCGTTCTCTCACCATTACTCTCGCAAAACTGCTCAACAAAGGGAGAATTCAATTACAGCGCTTTCACCTGCACGTTCTGAAAACGAACAGAGAAATCAGAAATGCTGTCCGCTACGTTCTTTTCAATGAACGCAAGCACAGCGGAAAAATGACATTGGATTCTTATTCGTCGGTGGGATTATTAGGGACGGCGAAGAAAATTGCGGCAACTTTCAAGATAACGATTCTGGAAAGACCATTCACACTACCGAATCTCGATCACATCTCATCCAGATCCATTTCCATATCCTGATACTCAGCGGGGAACTCATCATCAAAACTTGCGTCCAGAGCTTCTTCGGCCTCTGCGATCGCATCCATTTTCATCTGACCATTCACCATCACAATGGCAAGAGAAGCAACAAGCGCTCCCGTCACAGCAAGACCCGTGGCCCAGTTCTTCCGTGGAGGAAGTGAAAGTACTTTTAATCCACCTTGTTCAGGAGGAGTATTTTTCTTCATGAAGTTTTCAAATTTCTCGTCGCTCATACATCAAACCCTTTCCGGAGTAATTTTTCTCGTAATGCTTTTCTTGCCTCAAACAATCTCGACTTCACGGTTCCTGCTGGCACATCGAGAACAGAACTTATTTCTTCGACTGTTTGTCCTTCATAGTAGTGAAGAACAAGGATTTCTCTTTCATCCGGTTCCGTTTCGAGAAGTCCTTCGCGGACGGCCCTGCGTTCGGGAGATAATCCTTCGACGTATTCTTCTTCAAATGCGGGAGCGCGGCGATGGGATCTGAGATAATCGCGGGCGCAGTTAATTGCAATTGTATAAAGCCAGGTCGAGAGTTTACTCTTCCGCATAAAGTAGGGAAGCTGGGTCCAGGCCTTGACGAACGCATCTTGCGTGAGTTCCTGGGCCACAGCTTCACTTCCCACTATTCCTTCAATCGCGCGCTTGATCTTTCGTCCGTGGGTCTGATAAAGCGCGTGGAATTCCTCTTCCGAGGGACGGATAATTACCATTCCTTATTCTTCTTTCCTTTACCGTGCTTTCTGTTTTTTCTCATCTCCTGGAATTTTTCCATTTGTTCGGGAGTAAGGATTGCTCTTTTCTCAAGCATGCGGGCGAACTTCGCGCGCTGAACCTGATCTCTTAATTTCATGAAGCTCTCAAACTTCGTTTTGAGTTCATCATCTGAGACTTTCGGATTTTTTATCGCTTCTTTGAAAGCTTTCTTGCTCGCTTTGAATTCGGTTTTTAGTGCTTTCATGTCGCCGCGATTGCCTTTCATCGCACGGAATTTTTCGACCTGCTCATCTGTGAGATTAAGCTCCTTCTTAAAACGTTCACCACGCTGTTGCTCTTCACCTTTTCCCGCCATGGCAAAAGCTTGCGAAGAAATAAGTAAGAGAGTCAGTAAAACTGTTTTCATATGGGCTCCTTGTTTCCTTATCTATAAGACGTAGGAAATGGGGAAATGGTTCGAAGTTTTATTGATTATCTATGAAAGGGGAGGGATTTTGAAGACTTAGGGGGCCATGAAGACCCCCTATGAGAAAACTATTCTTTGGTTTTTTTGAATTCAACAACCGGGCGGATTTCTTTCTGAGAGTCGAGGCGCTTCAGATCGACCATAAGGCGCGATCCATTTCCTCCGCCGTAACCCTTCTTCACACCATCTTTAAGAATAGAGCACAGGCGCGAGAAGTTTTTCTTGGCGATACAATCCACGGTATAGAGTGAGTTCTGGTTGGAAGTGAGTTCAAGTTCAGCGGCATCTTTCCCGGCCATATTACTTTCGTTAGCTGCTTCGAGAGAAACGAAGAATGAGCTGTCGTCACTCCAGATAGTGAAGTTGGAGAATTTATACTTACAGAAATCCTGTTTCTTCACGTCGGTTGAAATTTCAAGAACAATTGAAGAAGCAGATTGCGAAATAATCTTAGGGAGGACTTTCTGTTTTTTGGGAGCTGACCACGGTTGCGGAGTGAGACCTCTTTCTTCGCAGAACCTGTTTGTGGATTCGAAGAGGATTTCGCCCGGGACTTTGAGGTTTTTAAGATCAGCATTCAGAGTGAGAATGATTGAACCCGCGAAAGCAAATTGCGGGAGAAGGGCGAGTGCGAAGAGAAA
Organism: Bdellovibrionota bacterium; assembly: GCA_040387275.1. Lineage (GTDB taxonomy): Bacteria > Bdellovibrionota > Bacteriovoracia > Bacteriovoracales > Bacteriovoracaceae > Peredibacter. Next base: position 103,487 of record JAZKDZ010000001.1, read on the forward strand.
CTTTTTCATAAAGGCTCCTGATAGTAGATGAGCTTCTCTTAGCGAACCTGATGCCAAACCACACTCAATCCTGATGGTTTTTGGCCTTCAGAACCTTTGCACCTGTCAAAACTTTCGACATATAATAGAGGGATGAAACTCCTGGGTCTGCGCCTCGATACGATTCATTTTGAAGACTATCTTTCGTTTTTAACGGAAGTGCTGGAGCTCGAACTTTCTCATCTGGATGACACTTCGATGCATCTGAAGCTCCAGGGAAACTGGCTCGAGATCAGGAAAGTGGCCTCTGCTCCTCAGCATAAAAATCTTTTCATCCGCTTCTCACTCGATCCCGAAGAATATGAATCTTTGGTTAATAAGATTTCTTTCTTCTATTACCGGAAGGGACAAACGTCGTTTCAGGTGGAGAAACTCGACTCAAAGATCTGCACTTTGATCGATCCGGATGGCCGCGAGTGGTGTTTCTCACACGCCCCAACACTCACAGCGCAAGATACTGTAGTAAATTTGTAAGAAATTATTTCTTTACTAATTTCGTCCATTTTTATTGAATCATTCCTTGTTCGAGGCACCCCCAATACGTTTGGAAAAGGAATTCCCCCATGAAAACTTTCGCGTTCGTCTCCCTCATTTGTCTTTCTGCCCAAGTTCTTGCTACGGCACCTGCAATCGACGTTATCTATGGCGAAGACAATCGTAAGGATGTTTACGAGAGCAAAGATTCAGCTATGGTTGAACTTTCAAAGTCGACAGCTGCAATGATCCCGAATGCAAAACTCACTTCTGCGAATGGCGAAACAACCATCACAGGTGAAACTCTTGAATCACGTGGCATCTGCGCTGAAGAGCGTTTCGCTTCTCAGATGACTGCTGCTAACTGTTCCGGCTTTCTCGTCTCTGAGAATGTTCTGGTAACTGCTGGACACTGCATCAAAACAGAAGCAGATTGTGCTGGTTACAAATGGGTATTCGATTACAAAATGGACGCTGATAAGCAGGATTCTATGAAGGTATCTGCTAAGAGCGTTTACTCATGTACTCGCATCATCGCTCGTTCACTCGATCAAATGACAAAAGATGATTACGCTGTGATCCAACTCGATCGCAAAGTTTCTGATCGTCGTCCGCTTTCATTCCGTCGCTCTGGTAACCTCTCTGTAGGTGACAGCGTCGTTGTGATCGGTCATCCATCAGGACTTCCGACGAAGATTGCTGATGGCGCACAAGTTCGCTCACGCTCTTCGAAGTACTTCATTGCTAACCTCGACACATACGGCGGGAACTCTGGTTCAGCTGTTTTCAACCACAAAACTGGTGAAGTGGAAGGAATCCTCGTTCGTGGCGAAAATGACTACGTTCAATCAGCACAAGGCTGCATGGTTTCTAACAAGTGCCCAGCTGACGGTTGTCGCGGCGAAGACGTGACATACATCACGAACATTAAAGCGCTTCAGAACCTTTAATTTCTTTTAATTCAAACACATTCTTACAGAGGCCCTCGAAAGAGGGCCTTTTTTTTGACGGGCGGTTACGAAAAACGGGACAATTTTCGTAATTAACGATCCTTATGGATAAGGAGCCTCTCATGAAATGGATTTCACTCGCTATACTTGCGTCCGCTTTCTCTGTGAACGCAGCCACCATCGCCGTCATTGATTCCGGTCTCGATTATAAGCACGAAATGATCGTGCCTAATCTCTGGACCAACCCAAACGAAGTATTCGATCGTCGTGATAACGATGGTAACGGCTACCAGGACGATGTCCATGGCTGGAACTTCGCTGAACAGAATGGCCAGATCATCGACTATTCTTATCTCGGAACTTTTTCTCCGGACTGCTCAAAGTATTTTGATATTCAGGGCAAGCGTTTCCTCGGTCAGGCGACTGAAGCGGAAATCGCGTGGATGAAAGAAAAAGTTGCTGACCCTAAGTTCATCAAAGAGATGGGGAAATTCGGTAACTTCGTTCACGGAACTCACGTTGCTGGTATTACTATTCGTGATTCAAAATCTCAGGCGATGGGAATTAAACTCATCCCGACAGAAATCAAACCATTCATGGATCGTCTCCGTGGAATGAAAGACGTGAAAGCTGACCGCTGGGAAATCCTCGCGGGAATTTTTGAACAACTTGCTGCTGCTCAGATGGGCCAGCTCGCGGAAATTGCCCGTCTCGCTGCATTTCATAAAGCTGACGTGGCGAACGGTTCATTCGGAACTGGCTTCAATCAGGTGAAGATGATTACTGATAACGCTTTCAGAATTCTCTTCCTCAAAAAGCCTGATGCTGAAGAGTCGAAGCGCGCTGCCGGCATGTTTATCGCGGCACTCGTGAAAAACGGACAGTCATTTGTTGGGGCCTCTCCTTCAACACTTTTCGTCTTTGCTGCTGGTAACGATGGTCTTTCGAACGATGAGTTCGGAACAAGTCCAGCGAACATCAAAGCAGATAACGTGATCACTGTTGGTGCGACTTATAAGAATGAATTCTTCGCTCCATTTTCAAACTTCGGAACGAAGATGGTGGATATCGCCGCTCCTGGTATGCTCATTGAATCAGCAATCCCGGGTGCCGGAAATTACCTGAAAGTTTCAGGAACTTCCCAGGCGTCTCCATATGTAGCGAACGTTGCTGCTATCGTAAAAGATGCGAACCCGACACTTGCACCTCTCGAAATCAGAAAAATTCTCATGGGGACAGTCGATCTTAAAGCATTCCTCACCGAGAAAGTGGCGGCCGGCGGGATCGTGAATCCTGAGCGCGCGAGAACTGCAGGGGAGCTTACGAAGTCGATGACCGTTTCGGAAGCGATCAGCCGTTCAAGAACGATGGTTCGCGATATGGTTCAGAATCGTTCATCTGTTGATAAAAACGTTGTGGTGCCGATGGCCCTCACACCGTCATTCCGTTAATCGACTAAGTTTTAGACAATCAGTTCAAATTTTCAAAGAGGCCCGGGTAACCGGGCCTCTTTTGTTATGATCTCCGGAAACGAGGTCACCCATGTTTAAATTTATGTTTCTCTTCGCCCTTCTTTCTCAGGCCTTCGCAGGAACGGAACTCATTTCCGCCAATCCTCTGATGTCGGAACAGGAAGGAGTAAAACTTCTCCTCGAGAAATCAGAAAGTGAGACGAAGCGTTTTGTTTTCCGCGATGGATTTAAAAAGCCAGCTACCCGTGGGGATTTCGTGATCCTTTGGGGAGTGGGAGCATCGACAGCGAATCAGAAAATTACTGAAGATGAATATAAAGGACTGTGGAGAGTGATGAACTATCTCTCTTCAACAGGATTCCGTGTCATCATGAACTTCCGTTCAACAGGTGAAGATCTGAAACTCGCAGCGGAATCGGCGACATCATCGGTGATTTTATTCTCGGGCCATGGGAATAAAACAGCATTCTATGACTGGGATGAGAAACCGGTTGATTTTAAGGTGTTTGAAAAAGCGTCGAAGTCTCTTTATCAATTCATTCTTTCGGCCTGCGAAGGACGGGTCGCGATGGATGATAACTATGTAATTCCTAAGCGCATCCAGACTTACGGCTGGACCGGCCTCACCAATTCCACTGAGCTCATAAATTTCCTGGTTGGAGATTCATGGACTGGCCTCGAAAGAGGAAAAGAGTAACGCGAAGCTTCGCCGGCGCAGGCGAAGCTATGCATTACAAAGTAAAATTCATTTCATCCACCGCCAGATTTTCATAGTTTGGCCCATTTTCTCGTTAACAAAATCCACTTTAGAAAATACACTTGTCGGATATTGGTATTCAGTATTTTCCAAGGAGCTTTGCTTGAAATGGATGTTGAATCTTTCCCTAGTGCTTTCCGTCCTCATTGCAGTCAGCTGTAACAAAGGTGGCGATAAAATCGTTATCGGTAACTTCGGCTCACTCACTGGTACAGAAGCAACTTTTGGTGTCTCTACCCGCGACGGGATTATTCTCGCCATGGAAGAGTGGAATAAAAACGGTGGTGTTCTCGGTAAGCAGATTGAACTCAAAGCTTACGATAACCAGGGTAAGCCGGAAGAAGCTCGTCTCTCCGTAGAAAAACTCATCAACGTGGATAACGTTGTTGCTGTTCTCGGTGAAGTTGCTTCAACTCGTTCACTTGCTGGAGCTCCGGTTGCTCAGCAGAACAAAGTTCCGATGATCTCTCCTTCATCAACGAATCCGATGGTTACACAGAAAGGTGATTACATCTTCCGTGTTTGCTTCATCGATCCGTTTCAGGGTGAAGTTATTGCGAAATTCGCTTACAACACTCTTGGCCTTCGCAAAGCTGCTATCTTCCGCGATTCAAAATCAGATTATTCAATGGGACTTTCTAAGTTCTTTGAAAACAAATTCACTCAGCTCGGCGGCACAATCGTTGGTGATGAGAAATATGCTTCTGGTGATTCAGATTTCAAAGCTCAGCTTACAAACCTCAAGTCTAAACAGCCTGAGTTCATGTACGTTCCGGGTTACTACACAGAAGTTGGTTTGATTGCCCGTCAGGCTCGCGAACTCGGTGTAAAAGTTCCACTCATGGGTGGAGACGGCTGGGATTCTTCAGTACTTAAAGAAATCGGTGGCGAAGCTGTTGAAGGCAACTACTTCTCTAACCACTACACAGTTGAAGATCCACGTCCGGAAGTTCAGAACTTCATCAAGAACTACCAGGCGCGTTTCGGAACTGTTCCTGATTCACTCGCAGCTCTTGCGTATGACTCTGCTCAGGTTCTTTTTGATTCTATCAAGCGTGCCGGTTCAGTAGAAGGCCCGAAACTTCGTGATGCAATTGCAGCGACGAAAGATTTCCCGGGTGTCACTGGTGTCATCACTCTCAACGAAAACCGGGATGCTGTGAAATCAGCAGTGGTTCTTCAGGTTGTTGACGGCAAGTTCAAGTTTAAAGAAACAATCAATCCTTAAGAGGCATAAGCTTTGAACGATTTTATCCAGCATACGATTAACGGTCTCGCCCTCGGGAGCATTTATGCTCTCGTGGCCCTGGGTTACACCATGGTCTTCGGGGTTCTTCAGCTGATCAACTTTGCCCACGGGGAAATCTTTATGATAGGTGCCTTCACCGGCCTCTACTTCACAAGATATGTTCTTCCGGCGGGAACAGAGCCATCCATTGGCGTCACTCTCATGGTCGTCGTTGCGGCCATGATCGGAAGTGCCGTCCTAGGTGTGATCATTGAGAAATTTGCATATCGCCCTCTGAGAAAAGCTCCGAGAATTAACATTCTCATCACCGCTATCGGTGTGAGCTTACTTCTTCAGTACGGCGGCCAGCTTATTTTCGGAGCTTCTCCTCAGTTCTTTCCGAAAATTCTTCCGAGAGAAAATATTGATCTCGGCGGAGATATCTTTCTTGATACTAACCAGATCACGATTTTCCTCCTGAGCTTTGTGCTCATGGTGATTCTCCAGTATCTGGTTTTCAAGACTCAGTTCGGCCGCTCAATGCGTGCGATCTCGCACTCACTTGAGACTGCTAACGTGATCGGAATCAACGTGAACAAAGTGATCTTCATCACATTCATCATTGGTTCAGCTCTTGCTGGTGCGGCCGGTGTTCTTTACGGTGTTGCTTATCCAAAGATCGATCCGCTTCTGGGACTTCTTCCGGGACTTAAGGCGTTCATCGCCGCAGTACTGGGTGGTATCGGAAACATCACGGGTGCCGTGATCGGTGCCGTTCTTCTGGGTCTTTCTGAAACCTACGTTGCTGGTTATATCAGCTCCACTTATCGTGATGCTCTCGCGTTTGTGATCCTGATTCTTGTTCTTCTCCTGAGACCAGGCGGGCTTCTGGGCTCGAAGAAGATTGAGAAGGTTTAAGATGAAGATGATGAACAAAACAATTCTGATCATTCTTATTTTCTTCATTGCCGCTTTAGCACTTAACTTTGTGATGGGAGGATTCGCGTTTGATATGAATCTTCTCCTGTACGCAAAACCAACGCGCTGGCAGGGACTTATTTCTCCTTATTACTATGCTGTTCTTGTGATTCTCGGAATTAACATTGTTCTTTCCGTGTCGCTGGCACTTCTTAACGGATTTACCGGTCTCTTCACGATGGGACACGCAGGATTCATGGCGATCGGTGCTTATACATCAGCGTCGATTGTGATGTTCCTTCTTCCGACAGCTCCGTTTTTTGTTCAGATGATTGTGGGCTCACTTTGCGCCGGAACAATCGCTGCTCTTATCGGATTCCTGATTGGTGTTTCATCACTTCGTCTGAACGGTGACTATCTCGGGATGGTCACTCTTGGGTTCTCAGAAATTATCCGTATCATGCTTCTCAATATCGATGCTGTTGGGGGCGCTCGAGGGATGACTGACATTCCTCAGTACTCTAACCTCGGATCGGTTCTTCTTCTTGCTGTTATCGTTGTTCTCGTGATCAAGCGCATTCGTGACGGCCGCCTTGGGCGCGCGATGCTTGCGATCAAAGAAAACGAAATGGCCGCAAATATGATGGGAATTAATCCTCTCGCGATCAAAGTAAAAGCATTCGTGATTTCGAGCTTCATTGCTGGTGTCGCCGGATCTTTCTTTGCTCATTCGGAAGGATATCTTTCCACTCAGACCTTCACTTTCGTGAAGAGCTTTGAAGTCATTGCGATGAACGTGATCGGTGGACTCGGAAGTCTTTCAGGGGCGATTCTTGGAGCGGGAATTCTCACAGTTCTTCCAGAGGCCCTTCGTAAAGTTCAGGACATCACCGGCATCGATCTCCGGATGATTATTTATGCATTAACCATGATTCTTATCATGATCCTTCGTCCGCAAGGGCTTATGGGAAATAGGGAGTGGAAGTGGCTTTCCTCGAAGTAGAAAACATGTCGTTAGAGTTCGGTGGTGTGAAGGCGTGCCAGAACGTCACCCTGAAACTCGAGCCTGGAATTTTATACGGTCTTATCGGTCCTAATGGTGCCGGTAAGTCGACAATCTTCAACGTCCTCACAGGAATTTATCCTCCCACTCGCGGAGATGTAAAACTTGCGGGCGAAAGTCTTGTCGGGAAAAAGCCTTTTGAAATTGCCCAGAAAGGTATCGGAAGAACTTTTCAGAACATCCGTCTCTTTAAGGAACTCACAGTTCTTGAGAACGTGATGTCTGCCTTCTATTCTTCATCTCACTCTTCAATGGTGGACATGGTTTTTGAAACCAAGAATTTCCATGCTGAAGAAGAAGAAGTGCGGAAAAAATCCATGGAACTTCTGAAAGTCATGGGCATTGAAGATCTCGCCGCAGTTCCTGCCGGTGGACTTCCTTACGGAAAACAAAGAAAACTCGAAATTGCCCGCGCTCTTGGACTTAATCCAAAGCTTTTGCTTCTCGATGAACCTGCGGCCGGCCTTAACCCGACTGAGACACGTGAACTCACGGATCTCATCCGGAAAATTCAAAAAGACAGAAACATTACGGTTCTTCTCATCGAGCACGATATGGGGCTTGTGATGAAGATCTGTGAAAAAATTTATGTTCTCGTTCAGGGACAGCTCGTGTGCGAAGGCACAGCAGATGTGGTTCAGAATGATAAACGCGTGATTGAAGCCTATCTCGGAGTGGATGAATAATGGAAAAGCTCGTTGTTGAAGGACTCCAGGTCAATTACGGAAACGTTCAGGCGCTGAAAGGGATTTCCTTTAAAGTCCCTCAGGGCCAGATCGTATCTCTCATCGGTGCTAACGGTGCCGGTAAAACGACAACTCTCAAAGCTATCTCGGGTGCCTGTTCTGCCAAAGGAACAGTTGTCTTTAACGGTGAACCTACGACTGGTATGGAATCGTATAAGCTCGTCGGGAAGGGTCTCATTCACGCTCCGGAAGGACGCGGAATTTTCCCGAACCTTACCGTCATGGAAAACCTCCAGCTGGGAATTGTCGGACGTCATTCGGCAAAAGTTCATTTTTCTAAGAATCTCGAGGAAGGATTTACACTTTTCCCGAGACTGAAAGAACGTATCGGCCAGATGGCGGGAACTCTTTCCGGTGGTGAGCAACAGATGCTTGCGATCGCGAGAGCGCTGATTGGTGAACCGGAACTTCTACTTCTCGATGAACCGTCTCTGGGGCTTGCTCCACAGGTCGTAAAACTTATTTTCGATATCATCGTCCGCATCAACAAGGAAAAACAGGTGACTGTTCTTCTCGTTGAACAGAACGCCAAACAAGCTCTCAAAATTTCTCATTACGCTTATGTTCTTGAGACCGGAAAGATTTCTCTTGAAGGGAAAGGTTCGGATCTCTTAAACAACGATGACGTCAAAAAAATCTACCTAGGTGAACACTAAAAAAAAGGGCCCTTTCGGGCCCTTTTTTTTATGCATTTGCTGAACGGGATTTCTTAAACCAATAGAAGACGGGCACACCGGCGAGGATGAGTCCAAGTCCGATCGCTGTCGATTTCGGACTCGTGATGATCGTGTTGATGAGGAGAAGGACTCCGATAATCACGAAAATCGCTGGAAGGACCGGATAACCGAGAGCTTTATATTCACGAGGAACATCCGGACGTTTCTTTCTTAACCGGAAGACAGCAGCAGCTACCATCGCGTAGAAAATCCACGAAGCAAACACCACATAGTCAGTGAGCTGATCAAAGCTTCCGGAGAGAGCGAGTACCATTGAGACAATTGCCTGAACGACAATTGATACAACCGGCACATGGCTTTTTGCTCCAACGTTTGCGAGTTGCTTAAAGAAGAGTCCGTCTTTTGCCATCGCGTAGGGAACGCGCGCATTCGTAAGAATGGAACCGTTCAAAGCTCCCAGTGAGGAGAACACGAAGGCCGCTGAAAGAATCACAACTCCTGAACTTCCGAGGAAACTCATGGCCGCTTTTGTTCCGACCGGAAGAGCGTCAGGGAAATTTGAAGAATTCGATGTGAGAACTTCAGCAATAGGAAGCGCGTAAAAGAACGCGACGTTCACGACAACATAGAGAGCAAGAATGATGAGAATCCCGAGAATAAGGGAAAGTGGGACGTTTTTTTTCGGATCCTTGATTTCTCCGGCCACCATCGAGAGATTGTTCCAGCCGTCATAGGCCCACAATGCGCCGAGGAGAGCAGTTCCGAACGCTGACCAGCCAGCGAATCCAGTATATTCAGGAGCAGGGGTCGAGACGTTAAGGAAGCTTCCGCCTTCACCGAAGAAAAGAATTCCTCCGGCAATGATTACGAGAGTGAGAATTTTAATCGCCGTCATGATGGAATTGAGTTTTCCACCGAAGGCGACACTGAAGCAGTTAAGAAGAGAGAAAAATGCAATTGAGAGGAGGGCCGCACCGACTCTTCCGCCCACGAGTGAGAGATCAAACATCCCACTCATGAAAGTCATCGCTCCGACTGCGTAAGCAGCAATGGAGCCCGGAGAAGCGATCCAGAAACGCATCCATCCATAAAGGAAGGCAGTGAGATCATCCCAACCTTCGCGGAGATAAACATATTCTCCGCCAGCTTCCGGCATCATACTTCCGAGTTCTGCGTAAGCGAGTGCTCCCGTGATCGAGAGAAATCCTCCCACTACCCAGGCCGCCATCACCCAGTAAGGTGAACCCAGAAGCTGGGTCATGGTTCCCGTTTTGAGAAAGATTCCGGTTCCAATGATGGTTCCGATAACGATACCGAGTGCGTCCGTGAGGCTTAAGCTCCGGATGAGATTGACATGTTTGTTCATTTAAAAAGCGTACTGATTTATGCGGGGATTGAGAACTTAAAGTTCGACTATCGATCCAACTTCTACGACACGTTCTTTGGGAAGGTGATAAAAAGCGGCCGCAGTCTGGGCATTCCGGGACATGACAGCGAAGAGTTTTTCTCTCCACAGGGCCATTCCGCCGTTCCCGGCAGTAGCGATGAGATGCTCGCGTCCCAGGAAGAACGTCGAACCATTGGCAGTAAGTGATGTGTGAGGATCGAGCTGAATGTTGTGAAGCTGCTCAGTCACGTTCTGAATATCCATAAATCCGAAAGTAATCACCAGGCGATAAATCTGCGGACCGATGGTCTGAAGTTTAATCCGGTTGGCCTTGGGAACGTGGGGAATATCGAGAGTCTGGATGGAAAGAAAAACCACGTGTTCGTGCAATGATTGAAAGTGATGAAAATTCTGAATGACTGTCGCTGGAGCATATTTGGTGTGGCCCGACATGTAGACAGCAACACCGGGAACACGGAAGGCGTGTTGATCCCAGACTTTCTCGAGAAATTTTTCAAGCGGCATGATGAGAGAGATCATCCGGTCGGAAAGAATTTTTCTTCCGCGGTTCCATGTCGTGAAAACGATAAAGAGCAATAATCCCACCGCCAGTGGAAACCACCCTCCGGCCACGATCTTGAGAAGATTCGCTCCCCAGAAGGCGAGTTCGATGATGAGGAAAAATCCACAGAGAAGTCCTGCGAGAATCGGATTCCAGTTCCACGCGTGGACGGAAAAATAATAGAAAAGCATGGTGGTAATCACCATCGTTGTTGTCACCGCAATTCCGTAAGCAGCAGCGAGATTGCTCGATGAGCGAAACATGAGAACGAGAGTGATACACGCGATCATGAGAATGAAATTTACCGTTTTTACATAAACCTGACCCTGCTCGTGGGCCGAGGTGTGAGAAATCGTCATACGCGGAACATACTGAAGCTGAACCGCCTGCATGGTGAGGGAGAAAACTCCGGTGATTAAGGCCTGCGATGCAATCACAGTCGATGCAGTAGCAAGAATCACGAGTGGAATGAGTGACCATTCCGGCGCCATGAGGAAGAGCGGGGATTTAATCGCCGCAGGTTCATGAAGAAGAAGCGCACCCTGACCAAAATAATTGAGAACAAGTGAGGGAAGAACGATCGCAAACCACGCCTGACGAATCGGCGTTTTTCCGAAATGTCCGAGATCAGAATAAAGGGCTTCACCACCGGTTACGACGAGAAACACGGAACCCATGACAACAAAGGCCTTGTAGCCATTGATCATGAAAAATTTGTATGCGTAATAGGGATTCATCGACCACAGAACTTCCGGATATTTCGCGATCATGTGAAGACCAAGACCCGCGAGAACAACAAACCACAAAAGTGTCAGTGGTCCAAAAACTTTTCCCATGACTTCTGTTCCGTGTTTCTGCACGGAGAAAAGACCAATGAGAATCACAATCGTAATCGGAATAATATAAGCGTGAAGTTTATGCGTGACGAGTTCAAGCCCTTCCACCGCCGACAAAACGGAAATGGCCGGAGTAATCATGCCATCACCATAAAGAAGGGCCGTTCCGAAAATCCCGAGGAGAGTCAGGATCTGAATCGTTTTTGGCTTCTTGGCGGCAAAGGGCATGATGAGAGCGGTGAGGGCGAGGATTCCGCCTTCACCCTGGTTATCGGCCTTGAGAATAAACGCGAGATATTTCATCGTGACGATGATGATGAGTGACCAGAAAATGAGTGAAAGAATTCCCATGATGTTGGGAGCAACGACGGCCAGACCATGCGTGTGATGGAAAGATTCTTTCAGGGCGTAGAGGGGACTCGTTCCGATATCACCGTAAACCACGCCGAGGGCAGAGAGGGCGGCAGCGTACCCGAGCTTGGACTTATGTGGTCTCATCCCTCTCTTATATCAAATGACTAATAGAGAAGGATAGACTTTCTCTGCTCCTGCCATTCCATCTGATTCTTTTTCATGATGGCCTGATACTCTTCTTCCGTGCCGCGCTTTTCTACCCACAGGCGTAATTCGTCTGTGCCATTGATAAGGTCGACCGGAACCTTATGAAATTCATATTCATAGGGAGGCTCTTTCCATTTAAAGTCCGAACCGAGCTCCGCATACATTTCCCGCAGGAGATATTGACAAAGTCTCCATGGTTCAAAAGTTTTACGGTCAGTCACATGAATCTGATAGCCACCCGTCGGGATGCCGGCGTGCTTCTGGAAAGTAGGAAGGAAAACCAGTGGACGCAGAGTGAAACCTTTAAGATTCGCTTTATCCAAAACCGGCTTTAATTTGTCATGAAAACCAAACGATTCAATTTTCGGATGACCGAGAATTTCGAGTGAACGTGTGGAGCCGCGTCCTTCAGAAATATTGGTTCCTTCATAGAGAACTGTACCGACAAATGTGTAGGCCGTATCAACAGTCGGAAGATTCGGCGAAGGAATGACCCACGGAAGACCTGTGTCTTCGTAACTCATTTCGCGCTTCCAGCCTTCCATCTTAATCACAGTGACTTTGGAATTTTTCGCGTCAGTATGCCAGTACTTTCTGTGCATCTCAGCTACTTCACCCATTGTGAGAGCGTGGCGAACCGGCATCGGATGACGACCGACAAAAGAAGCGTATCTAGTGTCGAGAATATTTCCTTCGAGAGTCACTCCGTTAATCGGATTCGGACGATCGAGGATAACTACTTCAATACCTTTTTTGGTACAAGCTTCCACCGCCAGAGTCATGGTGTAGATGTACGTATATATTCTTGTTCCCACGTCCTGAAGATCGACAAAAAGATGATCAATCCCTTCGAGCATTTCATCAGTAGGAATTCTGGTTTCTGAATAGAGAGAATAAACAGGAAGTTTAAAATAAGGGTGAACGTAGTGTTTACTCTCAACCATATTGTCCTGAACATCAGTCACAAATCCATGCTGAGGGCCGAAGATTTTTTTCAGGCGAGATCCGAATGTTCTCTGGAGAGCTAAAAGTCCATGCTCGAGATCTTTTGTCACAGAAGCTGAGTGACAAAGATATCCGATATTACCTTTGAATTTATCCTGGAGAGATTTGTCTGCGAGTAAGCGATCAAGACCTGACACAACGGTTGCCATAAAACTCCGGTAGGGTGGTGAATAGGTAGATTTTAGAGAAGACTCTCATTCTTGTCATGAGGGAAGAACAGAGAAAGTGAAATAGTCGGAATTTTTCCCGTGCCTCAGATCATTTTCTTGCCATCACCTTTAAGACCCTCGAGTTTTGATTCCGATTTAACCGATCCATCAGGGAAGTATTCCCTCACCATACGGTGTTGGGGGGGATCGTTATGATACTCAATGCTCTTCATGAGACGTCCCTTTTCATAGGTCAGCTCACGCTCCAGAACATTTCCGATATGATAAGTAAAAAGTCCTTCCTCTTCACCGTTTACATAATTTCCCTGCGAGTAGATTTCCCCGTTCTCGTGCCAAATCTTGTGAGGCCCGTCGCGCTTTACCCACCACGACCAGTAACGATCCTGCAGGCCGCACCATTCCCCACTCTTTACTCCTGTATCATAATACTCAGTGATACAGCTCCTTCCCGGACCAGCGTTTTTTGACATTCGTTCAGGCTTCCCGTTGTCATAGAATTCTTCCATGTCGGTTTTTTTGCCATTATCCCATTGTTCGCGCTTATCCAGGCGGCCTTCATCATCGTAAATCAGGCAGGTGCCATGTTCTTTTCCATTTTTATATTCACAGTCATTCTGAACCTTTCCATTCTCACGATAGCTCAGGAATTTTCCGTGGATATTTCCATTAACATTGGTCCATTTTGCGCGGATCTGGCCGGAAGAATATTTTGATTCCTGCGGACCATTCTGGCGTTTTGCCTCTTTGGCAGCGGCAGCTTTATTTTTCTCAAGCATTTCTTTTTTGTACACCGCCAATGGAGCATTGAATCTTCCGTAATCCTTGTCATCACACGAAAGAGTGGCATCAAAAACGCGGGTGCCACCGACGATACAATGGTTAAGATCGGTGACTTTTCCATTTTTTACACTGAAAGAAAGTCCTGTCTCTTCGTTATTTTCAAGAAGAACAACACGATCACCGTTTGAGTCATCATCAAAATCAATATACAGACCGTTTAAGACATCATTTCTGTAAGTCGCCTCGAAAGTCTGTTTTCCTTTTTTCCAGCAGCGTGCAAGACCTTCGCGTTTCCCGTCTTTCCAGGTGATTTCGCGGATTTTTTCTACGCGGGTTTCATCTTCGTAACAGACTTCGGTTCCGTTCTGATTTCCCTCTTTGTCATAGGGAATCACGCACGAAAATGCATCACAGGGAAGATCGAAAGAATGACCTGCAAAGGATAATGGTAAAAGAAAATTAAGGAGTAATAATAGCATTGAGCTTGTCCTGATAATTCTTGTTTAACGTTTCAACTTTCGTCCCGAAATCAGGCGCAGTCGGATTGGCCGTGAGTTTCTTCACTTCCGCCTGATACCAGGCCGTGAGATCAGCAATTTTCTTATCCCGATCGGCCGCTTTTTTTGCGGAGTCGTCTTCTTTCTTTTTCTCTTCTACTTTTTTTGCTTCGACTTTCGGATCAGGTGGTTTCACATAGGAGAATTTCAGGACTTTTATGAGATCGTCCCGGATAACATCCCCTTTACTGCGGGATTGTTCGGCCTTTACCCGATTGGCGAGATAAACGAGATTTCCATCGCGACGCTGGATTAATTTTCTTTCCTGGATACTTCCGCGCTTGATGAAGATCGTCTGAACGCGCTCGAGTTTCCTCTTGTTGGCAGGATCAATTTTACAGGCTTCCTGAATCTCATTGGTAAGAAACGAAACATCTTCAAAATGATTATTAGAATATGTCCGCTGCTCATCGCGACCGTATTCGTAGTCATGCAGATTCACTTCGATCGAGATATCGCAGTCTTTTTTCAATCGCGCGGAAAAATCTTTTTCTTCGCCGGAAAATCTTTCTTCGGCGTAGGAAGTCGTGATCATTCCAAACAACAGGATGATTTTGACACAAGCTGTCTTTGTCATATTTTTGGCGGCCTTTTCAAACGGGGGAAGTCTCTCTAGAATAAAGTATCTCTCAAATTGGAATTCCCATGACTAAATTTTTTATTTTCCTCCTCGTCATCAGTTGCTCGGCCCTTCCAAAAAAAGAGGCCGCTGTTCAGAGATATGAGGCAAAACGTGCTGAGTTCCTCGGGTATTGGAAAGGAGAAGTGCCGACCAAAGATGGAAAATTCATGAAGTGGCTGATTGAAAGACGCCTCGACGGAACTTTCACACTCACTCATCTCATGAAAAATTCGCCACAGGACCCGGTTAAATTCGATCCTGATAAGGCAACCTTCGAATTAGGTATCTGGGGAGTCTCGGGCGACATCTATTTCACTGCAACCCGCCAGTATTTTGAAAACAAGAAAATCGCCAATCTGGATGTGACGGAAGCAGGTCTCTACGATGCTTACAAAATAGTTTCTTTTGATGGAACGACATTTGTTTACCGGGCGCTCGAAACAGGTGAGGAATTCACCGTCCGGAAAATCCCCAAAGGAACTCCTGTCGAACTTTAAAAGAGCGTCTTAAAAACGTCATATTTTTGGCAGGATTGTATAAGCTTTTCCCCGGGTGATACTATGGAATCACACACACAGGGAGGGTCCATGAAACAATACCACGAGCTCATGAAAAGAGTGATGGCAGAAGGTGTGCGGAAAGAAGACCGCACCGGGACCGGAACTCTCTCTGTTTTTGGTCATCAGATGAGATTCAATCTCGCTGAAGGTTTTCCTCTCGTCACCACAAAAAAATGTCACATGAAATCGATTATTCACGAACTCCTCTGGTTTCTCCAGGGTGATTCGAACATCAAATACCTGAAAGACAACGGTGTCTCGATCTGGAATGAATGGGCCGATGAAAACGGAAACCTGGGTCCGGTGTATGGTGTTCAGTGGAGAAGCTGGAAAACCCACGATGGAAGAACTGTTGATCAGATTAAAAATCTTATCGATATGATCAAAAAAAATCCGGATTCGCGCCGCCTGATCGTTTCAGCGTGGAATGTTTCTGACGTGGATAAGATGGCGCTTCCTCCATGCCACACAATGTTTCAGTTCTACGTCGCCAATGGAAAACTTTCCTGCCAGCTCTATCAGAGATCAGCGGATATTTTCCTGGGTGTTCCTTTCAATATCGCAAGCTATGCGCTTCTTACTATGATGGTGGCGCAGGTTTGTAACCTGGGTCTCGGAGATTTTGTTCACACCTTCGGTGATGCTCATCTTTATCTCAATCACATGGATCAGACTGAGCTTCAGCTTTCCCGTGAGCCATTCCCGCTTCCGACTTTAAAAATCAATCCGGATGTAAAAGATATCTTCGGATTTAAGTTCGAGGATTTTGAACTCCAGAACTATCAGGCGCATCCACACATTAAAGCACCGGTGGCGGTATAATATGAGAATTTCATTTATTGTCGCGAAAGCGGAAAATAACGTCATCGGAATCAACAACAAACTTCCGTGGCACCTGAAAGATGATCTTCAGAATTTCAAGAAGCTCACCATGGGTCACCATATGATCATGGGAAGAAAGACTTTTGAATCCATCGGGAAGCCTCTTCCAGGAAGAATGAGTCTCGTGATCTCGAGTGAGCCGAAAGCTGTCACGGACCAGGTCGTGTGGTTTTCATCTATTTTCCGCGCAATCAAGTATGCGGAACGTGCCGGTGAGACTGAGCTTTTTATCATTGGCGGCGAGAAAATCTTCAAGGCCGCTCTTTCCATTGCGGACCGGATTTATCTCACGACAGTACTTGGGGATGTGAAAGGGGATACGTACTTCCCGCAGCTCTCACTCAAAAACTGGAAGCTCCAGAGCGAACAAAGCTTTGCGAAGAACTCAGACAACGACCATGACTTTGTTGTTCAGGTACTGGATCGCCGCTAGTTCTTAGTTCCTGATATTGTTTTCAAATCGCGAAAAAGTGATTTCGTCTTTTTTATTGAGATTGTCTTCAGGCATCATTGCCCTCAGAATCATAGATGACTTGGAGTTCTAGGATGGAACAAAAAGCCTGAAGACGTTTTGGTAGTGAGTACATCCTCCTCCGCTTAAACAGGACAAGTTAAAAAAAGAAGGGCCCTTGTGTGGGGCCCTTTTTTATTTTTACTCGATAATTTCCGGAAGTGTTGTTTCCTCTGTCGTCGTGGTGGTTTCTTCCACCGGACCGACTTCTTCTTCCTCTGCGATGACCGTATCCGGATCATTCACCAGATTCTGTAGTCCATTAAGTAAACCCTCGAACTGAGTGGCATCACTTACAGTCCAGAGATAATCCGGACGTTCGTTGGATTTCCATTCGCCACCGATAACAACTCCGTCCCGATCGAGATGGAGCCAGTATTGATAGACTTGTTTTGTTTCAAGCTGGTTGTTTGTCCCGATAACCGGTTCCCATGTCTGATTGAGAGCTTCATCAATGAATGTCACTGTGGTTTTCATCTTGATCACAGAATGAGTTCCTGGAGTCACCTTGTCGTGAATCTCAGCGTTCCCGCGGTATTCAGCTTCATAGGCAACAACCGGGTGATTCCACACATCACGCGTGCGATCGAGATCCATCAGGAAGGATTTTTTCTTCACACCAATGGTGTTGGCAAGAGCAAGGTGGAAAGTCGCTGCTGTCACATCTTCTACGCAATTATTTTTCTGGCAGGGACGTCCTGTGATGGCGGCCGCTTCAGGAGCATGATGATAAGAATAATAGTAAGCGAGGAGACCTTTGATATCTTCTGAACCAAAAGCGATCTGGATGCCATCCGGATTGGTCAGAATTTTTGCCTGTGGTTCATAGTGACGGAAAGAGGCCACGGCCCAGCCGTTTACCATTCCTTCCCACATTTCTGCGTCTTCGCTGGCACCGATCTGATTCACTTCTTTTCTCAGCGGATAATCGTAATAGCCCATGAGGAGGTCATATTTCTCGGAAGGAGCGAGTTCTGCAATTTTTTCCGGTGTCCATGTGCGGAGTTCATCGAGTGTAGGTGAGCGGTGATTGAAGCCGATGCGGACGTGGGCATTCCAGCGACGGTTGATGCTTCCTTTTTTTCTTGGCCAGTAATCACCTGACCAGAATCTTTTCTGATCGCGGGCATCACCGACTAAAGGGAGAGTCATAAAGTTTCGTGAATCATCCTGAGCAAGAAGTTCAAACGCAGTGGGTTTTTGAATAGGCTCAAAACTCATAGGACGTCTTTTCGTAACATCGGGAGCTTTAGAGCAAGCGCCGAGTATCAAAAGTCCGGAAAGAAAAATAGTTCTGATCACGATGGCCTCCTGTCGGGTTAATGCCGGGCGAGCGTCAATTTAGGAGTGACCCTCAGCATTTAGCAAACCTCGTAAAAACAATTAGGGATTTCTTTAGAGTGTAAGTTGGTAGGACATTCTTAACGTTTCTTTAAGATGATAAATGGCGCACGCGTTAGTTAAAATAGTTTCAGGATCATGGAGAGAAAGGAGAAGGTTAGACCCCATCCTGGAAAAGACTGATCTGATAGATGGCCGGGGCAGATGCTCTGGCCTTCTTTTTTTGAAGTCAGACAACGTAAGAACAGGTTTCGCCGTGGATGAAAATTTTCCGGCCCTGCTCCTGGCCCTTGGGATAAATCATCACATTCTCCGGAATTTCTCCCACCGGTGATTCTCCTTTCGGCGCCATTTCTCCCATGACAGATACAAAACGGCAGCGCATGCGTGCCACTTCCACAAAATGATCTGTTCTTTTTTCGAGACTCAGAAGTAAATCATCTCCTCCGGTTTTTAAAACGAAAAGAAGTTTTCCACCTTCTTTCACCTTATCAAAAAATGACAGGGGAAGATCAAAAGCTCCGGCGGTGAAAACTCCACGATCAAATGGTGCTTCGGTTTTAATCATTTCGGCCGCATCACCTGATTTGATTTTTACCTGAGGGAGATCAAGATGCGACAGAACTTTCTCCGCATCCCTTGCGAGCTCCGGAATAATCTCATAGCTCACAACTTCACCGGATTTTCCGACAAGTCTTCCCAGCATCGCCGCATTCCAGCCGGAGCCGGTTCCCAATTCAAACACCCGCATGCTGGGTTTCAGATCCAGAAGTTCCAGCATGTGAAGAACAAGTGATGGTTGAGAAATGGTAGAGACATGATGATTGTCATCCCAGATGAGAAGAGTGGCATCAGCGTAAATCAGCGGGAGATAATTTTTTATGGTATCGTCATCAACTTCAATCCAGTGATCATAATCAACAGAGAATTTTTTCACGAATTGATGACGGGGAGTCTCGAGATAAGCGCTCTCAACATCTTTTGAGATTTTTACCCACGCTTTATTCCGGATTGTCTCGAGGAGACGCTCCTGCTCAATGGAAGGCTTCGGGAGCATTCTTATCGCCTGTTCTGGAAATGATAAAAGATTTTGTGTTCTCATCTTCTTTGACGAAGACAGTGACTTTATTCTGACCCAGTCCTTTGAACTCTTCATTTTTCCATACGTCTACGGCCATGCGGGCAGCTTCTTCCATCGAAGGAGCTTTTATTTCTTTGGCATCACCTTCATTCTGGCCTGCGTGCCAGCAGAGATATTCTTTTTCAATCATAGAAACCTCAAAAAAAAAGCCCCGGCGAAATGCCGGGGCAATTTGAAAACTACATAAAAGTCTTAAGAGTTTCGATGTGCTTTTCCTGCTTAGGAAGCATATCCGACTTGATCTGAGCTTTCAGATTCTTGTCGATAGAAGTATCTTCGAGAGCTTCTTTATACTCGCGGATACCGTGTTCTTCACCAGTCTGAAGAGCTTTCAGAGCGGCTTCGTTACCCATGAGCTTGGCACCTTTAGTCCATGCTGTAGCAAATGTTCCCCAGGCACCAGCAGACTCTGTGTCTTCGAGAAGATCAGGCTTACCGGCAACATATTTGGAAAGGCGATCAACCGCAGACTGGTGATCAGTTCTGATGGCCTGAAGACGAGTCTTCTCAGCACCAGCTTTCATGTCAGTCAGGACAGTGTCATAAGCTTTCACCGCTGACATTTCCCCGCGGATGAGGTCATCCATCTGAGTCATCTGGTCATTAGAAGGTTTGGCCGTTCCGCCAACCGGAGTTTTTGTGTCTGCAGCGATGGCAGAGAGGCTGAAGAGGAGAGACAGGATAGTAATGAATTTCATGGCAATTCCTTTGTTAGACATTCGTTGGAGGGATTAAAACACTCAGAATGAAAATTGGTCACGGTACAGTGTTCGGGCGGCCGCTGTCATACCTGAGAGTGAGCGTCAGGAACATTTTGCCTCACCGGAATTTCACCTGAAGATTCTCAGCACCGGAGATAATTGAGACGAAAATATCCTAAGAACATTTAAAGGGGATTTTAATGAAACTTCAGATTCTACTCGCCACACTGGCCCTCACCTCGTGTGCTCACCAGAAATGGACCGAAACCGAACGCGTTCCTGCATCCGATGCGGTGACATCAGCGATGTTCTCTCCCTGGGAAGGAACAGCAGCGTTTGATAAAATGTACAAAGCAATCGCTGGTGCCAAGCATGAAGCGAAAGTTACCGTTTATAGCTGGAGTGACAGCGGATTTGATAAAGCACTTGAAGCTGCGGTCATGAATGGGGCCAACGTTAAAGTTGTTCTTCATCCGGATCTCGCGAAAGAAGCAAACACTGTTGCAAAAATGGCGAAGCTCGAAGCTCTGAAAGGAAAAGGGAAAGCAGCTTTCAAAGTTGCCCCGAGAAACATGCATGAAAAATTCGCGATTGTTGACGGGACATTTCTCGTCAACTCATCAGCGAATATGTCAAATGGTGCGAAAACCAAATACTCTGAAAACTTCGTTTTCATGAGTGGTCCGGATTTCATCATCGATAACTTTGAAAATGAATTTGCTGTTCTCTGGAACTCATCTAAGGATGTTCTCTCTCATCCGGCGGATGTTGTGGAAGATCGCCTTCCGTATGATGCGAAAAATCACCAGACTCTTGGAAAAGAAATCACTCTCTATTCAAGCTCAATGAACTACGACTATGTGGAAAACGCAGCTTCTTCAGCTGCTTCTCAGGAAGGTAAGTTTGTTAAGCTCGTAGCTAAAGGCGGCGGGAAAGGCCCTTACACGGTTCGTGATGCCATCATCAAAGCGATCAACAACGCGAAAAAATCCGTTCATTGCAGCTTTAACCACTTCAACATGCTCGAGATTTCTCAGGCCCTCGTGGAAGCTTCTAAGCGCGGTGTTGATGTGAAACTCACTGTTGATAACCAGGAATTCCGCGAGCGCTGGAGTGCTGATGGAATTGAAATGACTCCGTACTTTGTTGAGAACTGGAAAAAACTCCCGGGTAACTCCGGCAAGTCTGCTCCTGTTCGTGTGAAGTTTTACAGTCATTCACCAAACCCGGCCCTCTGGTACCTGAACCATCACAAGTTCTTCCTCGTTGATAGCGGTGCCAGTGATGCTGTTCTTTTCACAGGTTCGCATAACCTTTCTGAAACGGCTGAACATAACCAGTTCGATAACATGGTTTCATATGCTGGTCCGAAATATTCAAAACTTCAGAAAGAGTTTCTGGATGAGTTCACGACTCTCTGGTCTCTTGAGCGTTCTTCAGACAAGCCTAGTGCTGAAGTTCTCTCTTATTTCACGACAATCAATAACGGCTCACTTCCGATTCACACTCAGAAGCCAGCTTCACTTTCCTTCGAAGAAATCACGAAGCTCAGAAATGATATCCGCGCGATTGCTCCGGATTTCCTGAGACAGATGAACCGTAAGACCGGTTCTTGTAAAGGTTATGATGTTGCTAAAAAACAGCTTTGGGGCTGTCAGTAAGATAAAAAAGAAAGGGGGCCCTGAGGCCCCCTTTTTTTATTCACGCATGTTCATTTCAAAAACTTTTCCATTTCCATTCGAAGACTCAAACACATCCGCATATTGATCCATTTCCTGAAGATGAGCGGGATGGATATAGCCCATCTCAGAATCGCGATCATAGATCACTGATGCCGCATTCATATGACGGATGAGACTCACCGATTTCGCCCGGTTGGTCCACACTGTGTATTCCTGAAGTCCCTCGTCTCCCAGAAGCTCGCGGATGAGTTCCAGGTGCATGCTCTTCTGTTCAAACACAGATGATTCCTGCGGGAGACAAAAATCGACGATCACAACATCATCCGATTCACTCAGGGTCAGAAATTTTTCGTTAAGAGGTAAGAGCTTCGGCTGCTGGAGAATAAAAACGCGGTTATCGGAAAAGAGAATGAGGTCAGTAGAGTGTGAAAGGTTTTGCATGGAATTTCCTTTGAGTAGTCTAGTCATCCTTCCTGGGTGACAGTGTTTTCTTTGCGGCTTCCATGCCGGCCGTCATCATGCCTTAAATGTGCGAAGATCTGTGAGTGGGCAAATAATGCCTAGGGAGAAAGGGGACGTTTTATCCGGGACTTGGGGCAGGGTTCACCCGTTCTGAGAAGAAATAATATGCCCGCGGGAGACGGCGATGACCTCTCCTTTCTGTAATGGCCTCCAGTTTTCATGATCGTTGAGGGGAACACTCGCAAACAAAGTCACGACATCATCATGAGAATCGACCGTGAGAACTTTTTCAAACTGCTTCTTATCATCCCGGTTACACACAAGCTGGATATAGTTGAGTCCCGGCCACGACAATGTATGAGTAAGGGGATCGTGCCTTTCATCACCGTGAGCGAAAAAAGCTTCACCATCGGAATAAAGAAAATTTCCCGGGCCAAGAGAGCGGATGTCATCGGCAAACTGTTTAATCACTTTCAGGCGATCACCGACCGGAGGAATCACTCCACCCGTCGTCCATATTTTTTTCAGGCGATCCATCAGGACACAAAAGGCGAGTTCCGAATCTGTCTGTCCGATCGGATGATAATCAATCGGTTTAAATCTTTCATCATCCCATATTTTCCGGAGAGTCCCGTTGTGAGCAAAACTGTGAACGCGTCCGCGAAGCTCACGGATAAAGGGATGCGTGTTACTGTAACTCACTTTTCCGATGGTGGACTTCCGTATGTGCGCGATGATGTCATGGCTTCTGATACTTTGAAGCTTGATAAATTCCACCCAGGGACTGTTTTTGGCGGCCCCTGCATCTTTAATCAGGCGAACATCATTTCCTTCATGAAAGGCAACACCCCAGCCGTCTCCATGCATATTGGGATTTTCCCCGCGCATGGAAAGAACCGTGAGTGATAAATTAATTGTTGTTTCATGATGACTGGAAAGACCTAAGAGTTCACACATGGGACTATCCTACATCTGAGGAACCATCTCATCAAGAAGTGAGAAGATCTCAGGAGCTTCACTCCGGAAGTTCTGAATCACCTGATCCTGACGGGAAATGGATTCGATCACGAGTGCCGCGGCTTCCTCATTACTGATCGCAGCTTTTCTGCCCGTGCGGTTAAGCATCCATTCAGACGTCGTCCGGTGAGTTTCAAGAGTCCGGTAGAGTAGTGTGAAAATGCGTTTTTCTTCCGGTTGAAGTCCGGCCACAGAAAATTCCGCAAGAGCGTGGAGATATTCTTCCACGAGATCGTCTCTCGTTCCGAATTCAATCGCCCGTTCGAAAATTTCACTGATGGCGTGTGTGGGAAGAATGGCCACTTCACGGCCTGAAAGCTGGAAAGCTTCCCGGAGCATCCCACGATCCACTCTTCTTTCTGTATTGAGAGGACGGCACTGGAGGGCCTCGCCTTTCAGATCCATTCGCTTCATGCAGCTTGTGATCCAGAGAAATTTCGAAGCATCGAGTTCAATGGAATCCGAATCGAGACAGCGAAGTTCAATGGTGTTCCAGGTTCTGTTCCAGCGGACCGGATTCCAGTTCGCCCCTTTTCCTCGCATGAGACCTTCGAGCTGGTCGCGATTAAATCCGATTTCCGTTCCCCGGAGCATCCAGTGATCAATACTTTTTCGGACGCCATCCAGAACGGCCATGGAAGAACTCATGACAGACGGTAGGGCGCCGTTAATGGCAAAATGTTTGTAAGTCTCGTTATAGTAAGAATGTCCCCGCATCGACATTGCCGAATGCTTGCCGAAAAAATACGGAGAGCTCGAGAAGGCAATCATCGGTGTGAGCTGAAGTCCCATGTTGAACTTGTCCATGAGCTCACGGTTGGAATACAGAAACTCCGGAGCTGTCTCAATTTCTACATGAACATGAATACCAGCGCAGTTACCGGCAGCTCTCAGAGGAGAGTCGGGTTTCATCATCCAGCCATCTTGTTTTCTTCCGGAGAGAATACTGTTTTGAACGTAGTATCCCCATTTGGAAACCATGTGGGGAAGAAAATCGAGGGGAAGTGAAGCGAGTGGAACGAGAGCGACCTTCTCGCGCTTAGCGACCTTTCTCACCATGAGATAGTGAAGAAGATAATCTTTCAGGACTTCCATCGGAGATTCCGAGGGAGTTGTCCCGAATTCAATCATATTGAGCACAAATTCGTTCGTGGTCTTGTTATCACCGAGAGTGTGATAGCGATTACCTCTGAATTCTGTGAGTGCCTCAATGAAGCTGAAGACACCTTCTGAAGGCTTTTTGGTTTCTAAGTTAAAAATGTGTTTTTCGGATTCCATTCCAAATTTCATTGGCCAAGAATGCTCACCAATTATTTGGACGTAAAGGATGCTTGCGACAAGTTAATGGAATTCAAATAATCTCAGCTGACCGACAGCGGCAGCTCGACAATAAACGTACTTCCGGAGCCGGTATCGCTTACTACGCGGATTGTTCCGCCGTGAGATTCAATGATGTGTCGTGAAATATAGAGACCCAGACCAAGTCCCTGAACATCGCCCGATGGACCACGGACATAGCGGTTGAAGATCGTATCGAGAAATTCTTTGGGAATTCCGATTCCGTTATCACGGATACTGAGATGAACGCGTTCGTTTTTCTTTTCAATCGAAACATAAACCGGCTTCCCATCACCATAGCGGATGGCATTGGAAAGAAGGTTCGATACCACCTGTTCAATTCTGAGCTTGTCCCAGTGACCAACCACCTGCCCACAATCATTCATCGTTACCGTGGTTTCAGTGGATAAATGTGTGCGCTTCATAATGTCTTTCAAAAGATCGCACAGATCGAAATCCTCTTTCCGGAGAGTGATCCTTCCTGTTCTGATCCTCGAGATGTCGAGCATGTCATCTACCAGACGAACAAGTTTCGAAATGCTTTTATCATTCTGCTGGATATTCGAAATAAATGAGTCGGGTGAAACGGTTCCAGGTAATTTCTCAGAACGCTTGAGAAGTATCTGACCATTGAGGCGCATCGACGTAAGCGGAGTCTTTAATTCGTGAGAGGCAACTGAGAAGAATTCATCGCGGGCATTGAGTGCTTCTTTCAGTTCATTCTTCTGATATTCCTGCTGCTCAAAAAGAATGGCGTGATCAACAGCGATCGCTGCCTGGGAGGCCAGAGATTCAAAGAATCGACGGACATTTCCCGGAAATTTTTTATTTTGATCAAGGAAGAAGACAAACGAGGCCAGTGTCTTCCCTTTAACGATAAGGGGAAGTGCCACCAGGGAGTGGACATTCATTTTATCGAGAGCTTTTGCAAAAGAAGGAAACTCATTCAGGATCTCTTTCTGACTACTCAGGAAAAAAGTTTTCCCTTCGACCAGAGCGGCCTTCGCTGGCATGCGATTTTCATCCTGAAAATAATATGACTGGGCAAAAAATTCTTCAGGAACGCTCCGACTCGCCATCACTTTGAATTTATCATGGTCCGCGAAAAGTACGATACCACCCATCGAGTTCAGGATTTTATTTCCTTCATCGAGAATGCATTCTGAAATCACCTTAGGCGAAAGACCACTTGAGAGTTCCAAAGCAAAATCATAAAGGATGCGGTTTCTCTCGAGCGACATCCGTTCTTCGTGAATATCTGTGTTTGTTCCGTACCAATAAACGATTTCACCATTTTTATTCCGATAAGGGAGTGCCCGACCAAGGTGCCAGCGGTATTCGCCATCAAAACGGCGGAGGCGATAATCTATTTCGTAAGGTTCCCCGGTCTCAACAGAGCGTTTCCAGGTTTCAATCGTCCGTTCCATATCGTCAGGATGATGAACGATATTTTCTTTCCAGCCCCAGCCTTCCGTCCCTGATGTAGATACGTAATCATACCAGCGCTGGTTGAAGTAAGTGATCGCACCAGTGGCATCTGCGATGAACGCCATCTGAGGCATGGTATCCGCAAAAGTCCGGATCATTTCCTGGTTCTCTTCGAGAATAATTTCTTTCTTTTTTCTTTCTGTGATGTTGACGGAAGTTCCGAAGAAACGGATGGGGATATCTCCATCAAACTTCACGACTCCGTTGACTTCCATCCAGACAATAGAACCATCCGGACGGACTACACGATACTCCGTGGAATATTTCACGCGCTTTTCGAGAGCATCGTTTACGAGTTGGTTCACACGATCGCGATCTTCGATGTGAATGTATTGAATGGCGTCCTGAAGTTTCATCGCCGCAGAATTAGGGATACCCCAGTCTTCGAGCATGTATTTGTTGTAGACGATAGAATCCGCAACAACATCCCAGTCGTAGAAACCGATGCGGCCAAGGTCGAGGGCGAGGAGAAGTTGGTCTTTCTCTTTATCAAAACTCATGATGTTGAATGACTATCATTGGGAGGGAAAATTCGTCATGCTAATTTACACGTGTTGTCGATTCTTCAGGATTTATTAGGCCGGACTTTATTCAATAATTTTCATTCTTTGAACAATCAGCATCCCGGCGAAATGTCCCATGCTGGTTAAAACCGAAATTGAGGGAAGTCCCATCATGGTCTTAATACATTCCAGAGAATCTATTTCCTGAACCTCATGAGGTGGAACATCCGGAGTGAATGTTCCGGTGATCTTTCCGCTGATGATATCGAGTGCCATCTCATAAAGTTTTTTATGAATCGCGGGATCGCGTTTAGTAAAGTTATGCCAGACTCCGAAAAACATTTCTTCGACTGATAAACTGGAGAATTGAAAGAACTGCAGATTCCAGAAAATGGCACTTTGATTTTCACCGTAGATCACGACGACATCATTATCTGCGATGGAATCGAAAGCTTGAGGGCCGGGAACAAGGGAAAGTCGGCGAAGGGCACGCCAGATGAGTTGTTTCGTATTGATGGCCGCTACTTTTGCTGCCAGAGTTTCTTCGTGGATATCAACAATGGATTCCAGGAAATCAGTCGCTTTTTTTCTTTGCGCGGAAGTCGCCCTTTCAAAATAAGGCATGTCCGGAGAGCGGAATGGGTGGATTATGATACCGTAAATAGCACCAATTTCCTGATAGCGAAGGGCCAGAGTACGAAAGCGTTTTGCTTCCTGTTCGCCTGAGTCCAGATTTTTTGCTGTTTCACCCATAATGAGTATAATTCTAAACATGAGTGCGAAGAGAGTCAAAGAAAGTGATGTTCTGAAGAAGGCAATTAAAGAGGGAGATCTCGGAAGTTATCTCCGGATTGCCCGTGAAAATGCCGGTCTCTCGCAAGGTGACGTCGCCAAAAAACTCAAGCTCACTCAATTTCAAAGTATTTCCCAATGGGAGCGCAACGCCAGCGGTTCCGTGCCCGTCAAAACTCTTCTGAAACTGGTGGAAATTTACGACCTATCAATCAATGAAATGTACGACGTCCTTCTGAAATATCAGTCCAGACGGATGGAAGAAAAGCTCGAAAGTAAATTTTTCGGAAAATCTAAAAAAGGCCAATCTGCCTGAGTGAAAACTCGGCCCAGAGTCTTGCTTCCTGACCGGCCACTCTCAATGTTTCAGCAATCGCCAGTAACTGTCTCAGCTTTCTGTCATTGAAGGCAGCAAAACAGGTGTGCGGAGAAAGCGGAGCGATTTCAAATCCCCAGTCTTTTCCATTTTCACTTGGCCAGACCCAGATCGAGGTATAGGGAAGTCCTGTCGTGAAGTACGGGGCCTGCTTAGCACCTGTTAAAATTCCGCGCGTCAGTTTTCCTGGCTTCACCGGAAACAGTTTTGGTAATTCCATCAGAAGAAACTTTTTGAATAAATCCGGATCCGGTCTGAATGTTGATCGTAAAAGTTTCTTGTCAGTGAGGCGTTTAAGAGAGGCTTCGATTTCTGCTACCGTATGACCCAACTCATATGACAATTGGGCAGGAGTCCATTCGCAGGATTCAATGGCGGCGATTTTGAGGAGGACCAAAACGTCTTCGGATTGCATTCCCTAATATAAACAATATTTTACTTATATAAGCAATTTATCATTTATTACTTCTGGCAATGTGGGCAGTAGTAAGTTCCGCGTTGAGCGAGGATGATTTTCTTAACAGGTGTCTTCTTACACATCTGACAAATCTTCTGGTAAAAAACGACGAGATGCTGAACGCCTTCGCCGCGCTCGCCAGTGGAATCCCGATATCCACCTTGAAAGGTCGTCCCGCCGGACTTCAACGCAGGACCTATCACCTGATGAATGGCCTTGAGAATTTTCGGAAACTCTTCTTTCTTAACATTTTTACATTTCCGCGTCGGCCGGATCTTCGCCCGTGCACAAATTTCATTCGCAATGTAATTTCCCGAACCCGCAAAAAGTTTCTGATCCAACAAATGTACTTTAAGTGCGCGTTCCGGATATTTCTTAATCGCTGCCGTTAAATACTTCAGATCAAAATCCGGATCGGCGAGATCCATTCCAA
The DNA here is from genome assembly GCA_040387275.1 of Bdellovibrionota bacterium. Taxonomy (GTDB): domain Bacteria; phylum Bdellovibrionota; class Bacteriovoracia; order Bacteriovoracales; family Bacteriovoracaceae; genus Peredibacter. The sequence goes on from JAZKDZ010000001.1 coordinate 131,975, forward strand.
GCTCTTCTAACTTACGCAGAGCTTCGCCGGCGTCGTAAAAATACATATGCCCGAACCGTCTCGGATCATCGTAAGCGAGAGTGTGTGTTTTACTTTTAAGTGTAAGGTGCGTGTGTTTCCCGGCCTTGATCGTTTCCCCTATCAGCCAGGTGCCAGTCATCCCGAGATGCGAGAGTAAGTGCGAACCATTATCAAAAACAAAATCCAGCATCTTTCCTTTGCGTTTAATGGCCGTGATCGTGAGGCCTACGTCAGGGAGATCAGTGTGGAGGATGTTTTGTTTAAGACCCGGAGTCGAGGAGAGAGATTCTATCTTAAAGGGAAGATAGTGGGAAAGCTGCAGGCGGATGGTTTCGACTTCGGGTAGTTCGGGCATGCTGGATCCTCATCAACCGGTGTAGGCAAAAGTGTAAATATAAAAGAGACCGATCAAAGTAATTGCTGAACAGAATACTATCTTGAGAATTCTCTCAGGGATATGCGGGGATAAAAGGGCCCCAAATTGCCCGCCTATTAAAACACCAGAAGCAGAGAAAACGAGAATATCCCAGCGGAGATTTCCCAAGCTTAAATTCACCACTGTAATAAGCCAATCGGCCGAAGCTTCGAGAAGGATGGCATTAGCATTTGCTCTTTTCGTTGGCATTTTTAGTCCATGCTCACTCAGTGGTTGAGTGAGCTCTGCCACTCCGGTACCCGTACTCGCAGAAAACAATCCCGCAATAAATGCAATCGGAGAGGTGATAAATCTGCTCCACTTAGAGGAATGGTTTTTAAATTTCATCCCGAGAAGATGAATCACTGCAACCTTGATCATCACTACGCCCACCAATGCTTTCATTGGCGCGGGAGAGAGCTTCGAAAAAAGAATAATACCGCATAAAACTCCCCCAATGACCCAAGGGAGAAGGGTAAAGTAATTTTTGAAATCATGAACTTTCATCAGCGCATAACGGACTGTACCGCTGCTCATTCCAATCGTTTCAGTGGCGATACCTGTTGCTATCGATACTGAAACCGGAATCTGGAGAACAAAATAGAAAAATGGTTGAAAAAGAACGGCCCCCGAAAAACCAGAAGCATTACAGATGGTCGCAACGAAGATGGAAAAAGGAAAAACATACCAATATTCGAAACTCATGCCTGAATACCTTCTTTCTTTTGCCAGACTCGCATCACTCACAAACCTTAGAAGTTCCCAGAGGTCTTTCAAGGAATTGAGAAATCTGTGCAGATGCGGCAGCCACTCCTGTCAGTCCATCAATATGCCCGCCTCTGCCTTTCATGACAAAAACTTCAGCTCTCTTTCCCAAAGTACAAAGTTTTTTGGCGGCATCAAATGCCAGCTCCGGAGGAAAAATCATATCTTTTTCGGCCGGCACAAAAAGAACTTCAGCTTTAATGTCAGCAGCTTTTTTTTCTACGTCAAATGTCATCATAGCGCGTGCGGTGTAGATAAGAGAGTTGGCATCGGTGAGTTTTGCGCGAGCTATTGCTCTGTCCTCCAGGAAGCTTTCAATTTGTGAAGAGTCACGCGGACCGAAATCAAAGTAGACAGCAGAAAGTGTGATTTGTTTGAGAGATTCAATAAGACCCTTAAGCGGGACCCTGGATTGCGGGTCGTAATTTCCATTCTTCCACTGAGGATCAAGCGTAATAGGATTTGCCCATCTGTTAAGTAGAGCAACGACATACGGTGCTTGTGAAAGTCCCGGTGGAACAACTGCGACCACGCGTTCAACATCATTAGGATAAAGTGTCGCCCATTCCATCGCCTGAGCTGCACCACCTGAAGCACCGACAACGGCATACAATTTATTAATGTGGAGTGAGTTCAGAAGTTGTCTCTGCACCTGAACGAAATCAGTCACTTTAATTTTAGGAAAAGTCATCCCGTAAGGTTTTCCGGTATCAGGATTGATACTCGCAGGCCCTGTTGTTCTCACCCATGGATCGTGAACACCGAGATTCACCAGACAGTCAGAACTAATGATGAAATATTTGTTCGTATCGAGTGGTTTGCCAGGACCGATGATGGAATCCCAGTATCCGGGAGCAACATCAGAGGCAGTATATTTTCCGGCCGCATGTGAATTGCCTGAGAAATAATGGGTCACCAGGATCACGTTGGATTTTGATTCATTCATGGTCCCGTAGGACTCATAGCCGACGAGCACATTTTTAATTTTTTCGCCGGAAGTGGTGGTGTATGAAGAAAGATGAAATTCTTTTTTAGTAACGAACTGTTCTTTCGCGGAGGCGTAGGAAGAAACAGAGAAGAGCGGGAGAAGAAAGATTAAGATTAATTTCATGGGATTTTCTTATCATGTCTCTTCATCCCGAGTCCAATTAAGTATGCTGGGACCTATAAGAATCCTTCTTCATTTTCTCCATTGATCCGGAATGAGAACTTGTCATGCTTGCGGATTTCTCCAACTCCTTCGGGAGTTCCGGTAAAGATCAGATCTCCCTCCATTAATGGTGAAAAAGAGTTGATATATCGGCACAGCTCCTCACATGACCAGAGCATATTGGTGGTATCAGCTAACTGTTTTCTTTCTCCGTTAAGCAGGAATTCAAAGGTCAGATTCTTTCCGTCAAATGGTCGCTCTTTTCCCAGAATCGCTGATCCCTGAAAAGATTTTGCGAGTGTCCATGGAAGGCCCTTCGCTTTCAGTTCCGATTGAACGGCCCGGCGGGTGAGATCGATTCCCAGCATGTAACTTTCAATAGCTGCGTTCTCACCAATCTTGAGAACGAGCTCCGCTTCAAAGTGGAAGGTCTCTGTATCGAACGCAATCGGCGCATCGGTAAAACCTCTGACCGACGATTCCGCTTTCAGGAAAATAATCGGCGACTCCGGGACTTCATTACCAAGTTCTTCCGCATGTTTTTTATAATTTCTTCCGACACAATAGATTGTCATAACAGCTCCTGGATTAATGCATCCGGTTTCTGGTCATTTAAAAATTTCTTCGCATTCAAGGCAACTTTTTCTCTCATCTCAATTCCGGCCTCTTGTGAGTAGAAAGCAGAGTGGGGATTAATCACAACTCGTCCGTTGATCCAGGATTCACGGGTTTTCCACGCCTGGAAAAGTTGAGAAGTAAAATCCGGTTCCTTCGGAAGGACATCAAGAAATACTGAAGAGAGTGTACCATTCTTCAGCGGATCAATGAATAGATCCAGATCTTTGACAACACCACCGCGTGCAGTGTTGACGAGAGAAGCCCCGGCTTTCATCTGCGAGAGGAAATTCTCATCCACCAACCCTTTCGTCTCAGCAGTCAGTGGAACGTGCAACGAAACAATATCCGATTCCTGAAGAAGTGCCTGAAGTGACTGATGTCTTCTGACGTTCAGAACTTTTTCTGTCCCGATCGTGACGTATGGATCATAGAAACTTACGTCAAACTTCATCGCCTTCGCTTTCAAAATCGTACTCTGGCCGATTCGTCCCGCTCCAATGATCCCGAGCTTTGTTTCACTCGTGCGTTTGATTGAGGTAAGAACATTTTCCTGCCAGCCCTCCCGATACGATTTTGCCTCATAATTATAGCGGCAGATTCCCCGGGCAGAGGCCATGATGAATGCGATGGCCGTATCTGAAACTTCATCCGTGCAGTAGTCAGGAGTGTTGGAAACGAGAATCCCTTTTGAACGCGAGTATTCAACATCAACCTTATCGTATCCCACGCCGTAGCGGATGATGTACTTGAGGTTAGGTAAGGAATCGATGTAATTTTTATTCACAACTTCGTGCCATACCAAAAGGACTTGTGTTTCCTTTGACGGTTTTGAAGCGATTTTTTCTCCGAGAATCTTTTCTTCGATATCAGGGTTTGTAATCCGGTCAGATACAGCAACTCTCATACAACTTTCTCCTGTAATGCGCTTGCGCGTTTTTGTGTGAAGACTATGCAAAGTGATGACATAACGAGGGCCATGCCGAGGCGAGAGAGGATCACGGGAAGCGCACTCGCACCGAACATCGTGAAGAGAACAGTCTCTTCGATAATTCCATGACAGAGTAGCAAGAAGAATGCCGTCGGAAGATTGTTCCGGCATTTCGATGCGCCTTCGTTAAGGAGAAGGCCCGCTCCATAAGTGACTCCTAAGAGTAGACCTACGATCAGATTGAAGAACCATGAGTGTTCTCCCAGTTTCTTTCCGAAGTACTTACTTTTTTTAATCGAATCAAAGGCGTAAATGATCAGGGCAATCAGGATCATGACTTTAGCCGTGATCTTGAAGGCGTTCATAACGGAATGGAGAAGCATATCTCCGAATCCAGAGTACTGAGCAAGCTCCACCGTTTTCACCTGGATGATTTCGGAAGTGGTTCCCATTCGGGAAGTGATCCACGCGCAGAAAATGGCAGCCGAAAGTCGAATGGTAAAAGTCATCCACACCGGAATCTGTAATTTTTTAAGAACGGCCGCTTCAATGATGATCGAATGAAAAAGTCCCAGAAAAACGGCGACCACTGTCCATTGGTGACTTGTGAGTCCGAGTGGGGCCGCAAGTGCAATTCCTGTGTAAAGGTTAAAGAATCCTCCTCCGGCAAGTGCCAGTGCCGCTTCACTTGGAAGACCAAGGAAAGTCGTGAGCGGGGAAAATAATTTTCCGAGATAGGTAAGTGCCCCTGAGTAGTGGAGGATGTCCACTGCTACGTAAATCGGGAAAATAAGTTTCGCGATGGTCTTAGAACTTTTAATAATAGATGCTTTCGTATTCATATTAGACTTCCTCCAGAAAGTTGAAATCGACAAGAAGCATGTCGCGGGTTCCGTTATCACTAAGACTTGTTATGGGTGTCACACTGTGAAACACATAGGGATCATTCACGATAAGCGTATCGAGCGGATTCTTCAGCGTCGTTGTGAAAACAGGAAACTTATCAAGGTTATAAATCTGACTGGTGCCACCAGATACATTGTTTCTCTTCACAAGATGTTGAGCGACGTAGAGATGCCCATCCTGATGAATTCCTTCCGGCGTTGGATTCCCGGTCATTAATGGATTGGCAAGAATCCGGATCTGATGGATGTAGACCTTGAGTTTTTTTGAACGCACGAATTCGGGAAGTTGATAAAGATCCCAGTAGAGTAGAGAGATCAGTACCGGATCATGAGCAAATCCATGTTCCACAGTTTCGAAGCTTCGTGCGACTCCGCCGTTCAGTTTATTTACATTTTTACTCTGGAAGAAATGCTCATTCCCTTTGAAGGCGAGACCTTTCCCCGGAATGTAATGATAAACACCGAAGCGGCGCTGGCGATAAACTCCACCATCTGCCATGTGCTGGTCTGTTGGTAAGTTGTTCCAGAAAGACTGAAAAAGTTGAAGTCCTTGTGATGTGACTCCGAGGTTATTCATGACATCCTTTGAAGGATGAAACTCACAACCCAGACTCGTCAGCTGATCCGATTGAATTTCTAATTGTACGGTTTCCATTGAATTACTCCTGAGGTTTACTCAGAGCAATTCAAGCAGTGTGCCATGGAATTTCGATTAGTTGGGGACGTTCGAGCCCCGGATGGGTCAGGTGAGAGACAAGCTGTGGGTCAACTCAGAGACAGCTTGATAAGAATTATTCACGGGTCCAGTTGGTGATGGTGACATTGGCAGCAACTCTGTCCCTGCCATCAATTTCCGTTGCTTCCATCAGGAGCTGCATAAACTTACTTTCGAGCTTCATCTGTTCGGAATCATCTTCAGCATCGAGATAAGCGGATTGCAATTCATCCAGCTCGTCTTCAACTTCTTCAATTTCTCTCAAATTCTTTGCCATGCCTGATTTTACCCTAATACAATAAGGTATGCATGCGCTTAAGGCCTATTTTGTCAGAGCTATTTCTGTCGGTGTTCATCAGCAATTAAGCGAAGAAAAGAAACTCGCTATTCAATTATCGACACTTGATGGTTACTGGACTTTTCTGGCCATCTTTTCGTATTTTTTAATTACAATTTTTGATGGCCGCTACCCACTATACCTTTTCCATGGTGCTGCACTTGTCTTAGTCGCAGCTGGAGTCTACTGCTATTACCTCCGCCGCTATGACCTCGGTCGATTTATGGTCAACATTGTCGGGATGACTGAGGTTTTTCTGACTGCCGATGCTGCAAAACCAAATGTCGGCTATGAATATTATTATCTCGTATCCATAGCCGTCCCATTCATTATCTTCACCCATGAAGAGAAATGGAAAGGTGCCTGTCTCACATTGTTTTCGACCGGACTTTTTATTTTCCAGCAAGTCTGGGGAACGGGAATATTTCTCGATGTTGTAGAAACTCCTCCCGAAGAAAGAATCATGTCGATCCTGTTCGTCGTTTCATATTTCTTTCTTCTCTTTACTGTTGGACGCTGGCAAGTGCGGGCCGCTCAGCGGGAAATCGCTGTTCAGCAACAGGAACTGATTCATTCATCAAGCCTGGTTGCACTTGGTGAAATGGCCGCGGGAATTGCCCACGAGATTAATAATCCGCTTCAGGTGCTTTCCCTTCAACTGGCGATATTAAAAGACTCCAAAGACATTGCTGAGACCCGGCCACCGATGGAAAAGATGGAGAAGACAGTTGAGAGAATGGGAAAACTCATCACGGGACTTAAGCATCTTTCCCGGAAGGATGCCTTTGATCCGATTGAGAATTTCACAACTCAGGAACTGATTGATTCTGTGATGAGCATTTCTTCCGATCGCTTCGATCGAAAGGGTGTGACTGTTAATTTTAAAGGTCAGTCCGATCAGATGCTTTCCGGCCATCTTATTCAGATGTCACAGGTACTGATTAACCTTCTGAATAATTCGATTCACGCTGTGAAAGACCTGACGGAGAAATGGGTCGAGATTGAAGTTCGCGAAACAGTGAACTCTATGCAGTTGATGGTCACTGATTCCGGATCGGGAATTGAACATCATATTGCGGAAAATATTATGAAACCTTTTTTTACAACCAAGGGTCCTCAGCTCGGCACCGGTCTCGGTCTAAGTATTTCTCAAAGCATCGTTCAAAAGCACGGCGGGATTCTGTACTATGATCGCAGTTGTCCGAATACGAGGTTTATCATCGAAATGCCGACGGCCTATCTGAAGTTGGAACGAACAACTTAAAAGACACTCAAGAAAGATGAAATCGGCCAGTAATTAGAGGCTTGCCTGTCGGGGCAAAGCCTTGAGTTGACTAAAATCTGATCCTCCCTGACAATTTCCACATTGGGTCTTTCTATTATGGAAGGAGTACTCAATGGTAGGGTCGCCATTGGACAGGTAAACCTATGTCTGAAGCACTGGCCACTCCAAATTCAGCACCATTATTCTTTCTCGTTTTTAAGCACGACGTAATCATCGTTGAGAATTCAATCGTAATCGCGAGACCAGGTGGTAACGTCATTGCCAGATACGATGAAAAGTCGAATTCGATGCTTTGTTATATTGATAAACGTAAATCCGATGAGCAGAAAATTTCTTCTTTCCAGCGGGTCACAATTAATGGCATCGATCTTAAAGAAGATGCGACGGTGACTTTAAAAGTTGGTGATAAGCTTGTCATTGGTCCAGATACGTATACATTTTTCGATAATCACGATGAAGCTGAGAAACTTGTACCTGCGAGAAACAGAAGAAAATATAAAAGACCCAGAAGTGCATACGCTCTTTCGAATCTCGTAAATTTTTATTGTTCTCCACCACTGGCCCTTGTCTTATTCGGCCTCATTTTCGCTTACGCCGTATTCAGACATCTGCCTGCTTTTAACCTGAATGCACCTGCGCATCTTCAGTTCCTGTCATTTAAATACAGTAATGATTATGTGCTGAGCTTTCTCCTTACCGCAGTCGTTACCTGGTTTTGCTGTCTCGTTTATTCATTTCTCATGTATTACTACTTCAACAGAAATTCGGTCAGAATAGGTGCCGCGACGATTGTTTTTGCCATTATCGCGATCGGGGCCGTTCATTGGGTTTCTTTGCCGCTGAACCATATCCGGAATTACGTAGAAACAAGAGAAATCGCCTGGTATCACGAACCAAATCTCAATGATAAGGCCATCAGTCACATTCTGAGACTTGAAAAGTTCAAGAAGGGCATTGCAAGAAGCTATAAGCACCTCAAAATCTATGGAACTCTTGAAGAACAGGAAATTCTGAAGAAAGACCATGACGAAACCATCCGAAGAATCGAGAATGAGAACATTCAAGAACTAGAGGCCATGAAAAATGATTGATACGATGGAATGGGCGAAGATTGCTTCCGGAAGCGAAGGCCTTGAGCTCTTCACCCGGAATGGCGAATACCTGGTAAACGTTGATGGGAAAGAGCTCATGAGTAGCTACTGTCATGTTTCAGAGGATGCCCTGGCGATCGTTTCACGTCGTTGCACTAAACTTGCGCGACCTGAGATTCTGATCGGTGGTCTGGGACTTGGTTTCACTCTCGCTGCTTTCATCAAAGAATTTGGTTCAGAAGCTGATCTTACCATCGTCGAAAAATCCCCCGACATCATCGACTGGTACAAAAAATACACGAATAGAAATTCACTCGGCGATCTCGACGATTCAAAAGTTCATTTTATTTGCAGTGATATCTCGAAATATAATCCTGAGAAGCTTTTTGATATTATTGCCCTCGACGTAGACAATGGTCCTGAGGCCATTTGTGGCGTTCACAACGAGACACTGTATGATCGGCCGGGACTCGAAAGAATCTTCAACCAGCTCAATCCTGAGGGCACTCTTCTTTTGTGGTCTGCCTTTGATTCAGCTTCCTATGTCGAGGATGCCCGGCTTTCGGGTTTTCAGGTGACCACTGAGGTTGTCGACATTCCCGAAGAGGGATGGACTCACTATATTTTTATCTGCCGGAGGTGATTATGCATTTTCTTATTCTTTTGTTCTCAGCGAATCTTTTTTCTGCCATTCCCGAGTGTAATTACCTCGGTGGACAAATGCTTTCCCGGGAGAGCAAATTATCTTATAACCGCGAAGAATGTCAGGGACAGCTCGTTCTATTCCTGAAAGATCACAGTAAGGATAAAGCGGGAGTCATTATCCATCATCACAACGTGAGAAAGCTCACTGGTAAAGAAAGAATGGAAGATACTTATATCTGTTACAAGAAAGGCCACCCTGAGAAGTCAGAGTTTTTCTATGGGATATTTGATTTTGCCAAGAGTGGAACTGTCGTTAAGGGACCTGGAAAGCTTGTGGCCGCATGGACTGCTAATGAGAAGACCAGAAAGATCGAACCTTTAGATCAGAAGTATCTGGACGAAATCCTTTGTCAGGAAGAAGTAGAATAAAATAAATCCTCTTTATAAATAAGCGAAAGTTTCTCACAAAGAGAGTTTCGCTTAAGGAAGTCTTCACGTAATCCCGATGAATTCTTCCATGAAAGTTGATCTCTTTATCGTTTTGTATGCTTCAGGTGGAATCGTCATCGTAGGAGCGACTTACCTTATTCTCGGGGCCATTACTGAGACTATTTCGGATATAAATAAAAAGAAGGCCGAAGAAGAGGCCAAGAGAAAAAAAGAAGAAAGAGACCGGCAGATGGCCGCTTAAAGTTTAAACGGCTTGAGAATCTGAGCGAGCTCCGCAGATGATCTGGCGTATTCCCCATACTTCGGAAATAGAATCTTCCCGTCAAATTCACAGTGAACTTCCTTCTCCGTATTTTTAGCGAGAAGCTCTCCCATTTTTACCGAATCAAAATTATTGTATTTTTTAACGAGCTCCAGACTTCCATCAGGATTAAGAATTGTTTGCGAAGAGACAAAACTATTTTCAATTTCTGAAGTGGGAATTGTTTTTGTAAAATCCATTTCGATTGCCTGACGGGAAATCTGAAGGCCCATCGAAATCTGGGTATCATCAATGGATTTCTGACCCGTCTCAATCGTAATCGCAATTCCTTTCCTGCCTATAATGTAGGAAGTAGTCGTCACACCTTTAAAGGCGCGCTTATTTGCTGAAATCACAACCGGTAAATCTTTTTTCAGAACACGGGCGAGATTGTAGGAAGTCTGCTCAAACTCAAAAATAAAAAAGGCGGTGCTGGTGGGGCCGATTGTCTGGTGAATATCAATCAATACGTCAGTGTCATGCAGATATTTTTCGAGTTCCAGTGCTCTCAGTTCTTCGCGGGTCGTGTGGCCTGATTCAATTTTAAAGGAACGATTGAGATCACTCTCGAGGAAACGTTTGTCTTCATAGTAAGCATCAACATTTCCCAGCATGAGACGAATGTTGGATTTGATTGAAAGTTTATTATTCTGAATGCCTTCGAGAAGCTTGAGAAAAATTTCGATTCCACCAATTTCGTTACCATGGACCAGCGTACAGAGTGTCAGTGTTTTGGAAAAATTTCCTTTCAGCTCAAAAACATGCGGGCCTATCTCCTGGAAGTTTGCCTTGAGGCACGCTTCGCGAAACAGCTTCACTTTCTCTATGCGTTCATTCTTAGTGGGTGACAATAATTGCATATCAAAAAATATATCCTATACTTTAGAAAAGGGTTCAAAATATGCGCATTCTTCTTCTGACATCACTTTTTCTTTCTACTTCTGTGATGGCCTGTCCTGCTCTCAACGGACTCCATGTGAACTGTATTCAGAGCGATGGGACGATCACCAAGGTGAGGATTCAGCAGTCACAGGTGAATGGAGTGGATCGCTATAAAGTTGACTGGAATGGGCAGAGAACTGAGATCCATAACGCTGACGGTATCATGCGTGAGACACAGATTTTTGATACGGGTCTCGCATTTCATAAAACCACAACCTGCGAAGGTGATCTTCTTCGTCACCACGTTCTGATGGTGAGAAACGATGGAGGTGTTCAGATGGATATCACACAGGAATACACACTCGTGAACAAGAAACTCCATTTCCGCGCAATCGACGAAAATGGAGTTTATAACGAGATTATCTGCCGGAAAGCGCCTTAGTTTCAGCGCGGGCCACGTACCACGACCCAAGGGCCGCGGTAATCAGAATCGAGAAGATCACGAGAAGGGAAACCGAACTCGGAATCTTATACACCTCGAGTAAGAGCATTTTCACCCCGATAAATCCCAGAATCGCTGCAAGTCCCGGTTTCAGGTAACGTAGAGTTGCCACCGAATCGGCGAGCACGAAGTAGAGTGCCCGTAATCCCAGAATAGCAAGAATGTTAGAAGCAAAGGCCACGAAAGCATCCTGAGTGACTGCAAAAACGGCAGGGATCGAGTCGACCGCAAATATCACGTCAGTCACTTCAATCACTGCCAGGGCGAGGAGCAGGGGAGTCGCCTTGCGGATACCATTCTCACGGATAAAAAACTTTTCTCCGTCAAACTGGTTCGTTGTGGGAAGAATTCTCTTCACCAGCTTAGTCACAGGATTTTCTTTGGCATCTTTTTTCTCATCAGATTCTTTCAGGAACTTGATTGCTGTAAACACCAGGAACCCACCGAACACATAAAGGATCCAGTGAAAGTGGAGAAGTAGCTGGGCACCAACCAGAATAAAGAACGCGCGGAAAACAATCGCACCGAGAACTCCGTAGAATAATATCCGGTGCTGATAGGCCGCAGGAATTTTAAACGAACTGAAGACAAGAAGAATCACAAAGAGGTTATCGACAGATAAACTTTTCTCCACGAGATATCCCGTGAGAAATTCCATCCCGAGTTCTTTCCCGTAAGACTGCGCAAACCACCAGTTAAAGATAAGAGCGATACTCATCCATAGTCCGCTTTCAATCAGCGCACTCTTCCTCGACATCTTATGACCGGACTTCCCGAAGAGACTGAGATCAACAATCAGCAGGACAATAATACCCGCGATGAAAGCTCCCCATAACCAGACCGGAACAACACTGACCGTTGCAATATTCATGAACTTCTCCTGAACCAATCATAAGGGGAGAAGTAGATTTGTAAAAATGCATAAATGTGTATCTGTCCATCGGTTTTAGCGATAGAGCAGATTGAGACAAATCAACCGGACTTTTTCCGGTCCATATTGTTTTTCAGCTTCATGTAATTGATCCGGAGAAGCTTTTTGGCATTGTCCTGCACGCTTGTAAGCTGCCCGACACGTTCCCCGACCTGAATCCAGAGAGCGACATTCTCAAGGAGTTTTTCAGAGTCAAATGGCTTGATCAGATAATCCGTTGCTCCCAGTCTTAAGGCCTCAATGATTCTTTCTTTTTCTGAATGGGCCGTGAGCATCACGACTGCGCATGGAAAATTCTTAAAGCGTATGTCCTGAACAAGATCAAGGCCCGATTTTTCCGGCATTGATATATCGCAGATGATAAGGGGAGGGACACTGGCCTCCAGATAACTTAAGGCTTCTGCAGCACTGGATGCAGTGGCCACTTTATAGCCGGCCAGTTTCAGGATCTTCGAGAGAATTTCTGTAATATCATTTTCGTCGTCCACTACCAGAATATCATAATCAGTCATTTTGATTCCCCTGCTTTTAGAAGCGTTTTGTAATTCCTACTACCGTTGCGTAATCTTCAGATGCGTCTGTAAGTCCAAGGTACGTTCCCGTATCAATCTGAAGGCCATCTGAAATAATATAAAGAAATCCGAAATCGAAAGTTGCAACATCTGCCTGCGTTCTGTTGTCAGAAGTTTTTCCATAGAGTTCGATAAAGGCAGAGAATTTACCCACCAGAGGTGCTGTTATCGAAAAAGCAGATGAGGCATCTGTCTGGCCCTTGTTATCATCGGCGCTTCTCAAATGATCAACCTGGATATGAAAGGCGAGCTCCATGATATCTTCGTATCTGATAGTAAGGGGAAACATGAGACCCCCTTCGACACGATCATTGCTCATTCCTGCACCGGCGGTAGGTAGTTTCAGGTAAGAGATGAGTCCCAGGGCCGTAATCTGCTCATCGTTCCCCTGAAGATTTACTCTGTGTCTGAGGATAGTATCTCCCATCCCTTTAGTGGTTCTTTCTGTTCCTTTCTCTCTGATGGTTGTTCGCATGACCGTTGGTACAATCATCATCAGATCAGAATTTTTGGTAAGTCCGTATTTAAGTGCCATGTTGTTATCAATCACAACAGTTGTGCGTGTGCCTTTATACCAATTCTCAGAAAGCGAAAGAACATCAGATTCAAATTGAAATCTTCCTCTTGCGAGTGTGTAGGGAGATTCTGTTTTATCCGGACGATCAGTGATGAAAGTTCTTTCCGCATCCGTCGGAAAGAGTTCATTTGAATGACACTCAACACTCCACAAAATTAAAATCCATAATATTTTGTTCACGCAACTTCCTTTGTTGTGCTTTTGTTATCGACAGCAAATGCGTAAAGAACAATTTGTTATGTTGAAAGCGGAACTTCGCTTTTAACATAACCGCATCTTCAGAGGCGTAAGATGCGGTTCTCATAGGTATTGTTAAGATTTTCTCCTCATTGACTTCGGGTTTTTCGAAGTCGTCATTCCTCTTTTCTCTCCCCGATAGGAAAAAATGAGGACAGTATTTTTATTTTAAATTTCAGATGAACATTGTGATTAAAGAAAAAACTTTTGAAACCGAAATTTACGGCAACGAAGTTTTTCAACGGAGTCAATGATGGATGATTTTGAAATCGAAATAAAAAAAGAATTTTTGAATGAAGCCAAAGATCTTCTTCAGAATGCTGAGCAGGCATTCCTTGAACTTGAAAAAGATCCTTCAAACAAAGATCTCATTGATACAATTTTCCGTTGCGCTCACAATTTGAAAGGGACATCCCGGGCCGTAGGTTTTGGTCAGATCGCTGAGCTCACTCACAAAGCAGAAAATCTTCTTCTCGAAATTAAACAAGACAAGATCATTGCAACTGATCGAGTGGTTTCAGTGCTTCTTCTCTTTAATGATAAGGTCAGAGAGATGGTCGAAGGATTGACGGACGATCTCTCTGCCTCTTTTGAATGTCATGATCTACTGGAAGATCTTGATCTTGCTTTACAGGGAAAAGATGCGGCCAGAACTGAAGAACCTGCATCTCCTGTTCAGGATTTTCCTGAAACTCTTGATGTGATGGAACAAGCTCACTTCGCTCCATCAAATACAGCTTCAGAGGCACCTAAACAACAGGTTCGTGAACAGAAGAAGGAAGCTCGGAAAGAAGATGAAACTCTTCGCGTCTCCCTTCATCGCCTTGAAAAGCTGAACGACCTGGTAGGGGAGCTTGTCATCCTTCAGACGCTTGTTGAAAGTTCACTCGGTAAAGTGGGAGAAAATAAAACGGCCCGCTCACTTGGAAAGCTCTGTAAAGATATTCAGGATCTTTCCATGTCTCTCAGAATGGTAGCCGTTGGTCCCACATTCCAGAAACTCGGGAGAATTGTCCGCGATACAACTAAGCTCCTTAATAAAAAAGTCGAACTTAAACTGATCGGTGAAGAAACCGAGATCGATAAAACCGTTGTGGAAAGCCTCGGCGATCCACTGGTTCACATTATCAGAAATGCCATTGATCACGGTATTGAAACTCCTGAAGACCGTCTCAAGGCCGGAAAATCTGAACAAGGCATGGTGGAAGTCATGGCCTTCCATGAGGGAAATTTTCTCATCATTCAGATAACTGATGACGGGAAGGGGATCAATCCGGAAGTTCTCCATAAGAAGGCCATTGCAAAAGGCATCATCTCTCCCAATCTCAGTATGACTGACCAGCAGAAGGTCGAACTCATTTTCCATCCTGGTTTTTCAACTAAGGATGAAGTCTCCGAAGTATCCGGCCGGGGCGTCGGTATGGACGTGGTGAAAACAAACATCCAGCAGTTGGGTGGCGAAGTAAAAGTGAGATCCAAAGTTGGTTCAGGAAGTTGCTTCAGGCTCATGCTTCCTCTCACACTTGCCATTATCGAAGGCATGCTCATCGAATCGGGCGGCCAGAGTTTCATTATTCCTAAATCTCAGGTTCAGGAAGTAAACCGCATCGAAAATAAGGATGTCACTCAGGTGACCGGCCGGGTTCCCTATCTCAAACTTCGTGAAGAAGTTATTCCACTCTTCAGTCTCGAAGAAGACCTGGGAGTTAAGGACCGCACGATTTCCAAGATCGCTCTTATTGTCAGACATGGAGATAAGGGATTCGCCGTGGGAATCAGTGACGTTCTCAGGCTGCAACAGGTTGTGATCAAGCCACCGACAAAGGAAATGGCGGGAAGGTTCGGTGTCATGGGAACAACTATCCTGGGAGACGGAAAGCCATCTGTCATTATTGACCTCTTAAGTCTCTACATGAAACGCGTACATAAAGAATCTGCTATCGAACATAAATCCGCATCGTAAGGAGGAAATATGACTATGTTCAAAAAAGATGAGGGACAACATCTGAATGATACTAAAAGGTTCCTTGAATTTAATCTCGGTGGCGAAAGCTACGCGGTTGAACTTTTGAAAGTGAAAGAAGTCATTACTCCTCCGGAGATGACGCCGATTCCAAAGGCCCCGGGTTATGTCTGTGGGCTCATGAACCTCCGTGGCCTTGTTCTGACCGTCATTGATCTCAGAAAAAAACTGGGTATCACTCCGGGTAAAGATACATCTCAAAATGGTGTCATCATTTTTGACCTCGGAGAGAGACTGGTGGGAGTGATGGTGGATTCGATTCAGAAAGTCCTCAATATCGGTTCCGGTCAGATCAAACCGGTACCAGATTCTGAGGCAGCAGGTGCGGCCTACTTTCTGGGAGTTCTCCAGCAGGATGAACGACTCAGCATGTGGCTTGATCCGGATTTTCTTCTTGAAGCAACTAACGAACTTAAAAAAGTCTCATAAACAAAAAGGAAAATGTCATGAGTAAGTGGAGTTTGAACGCAAAGATTTATTTCGTCCTTGGTATTTTTGTCGCCGCCAGTATCTCGATCTCAGTTCTGGGATTGTCGAAGATGTCTGGTATCAACGACTCCTTCAATAATATGGTGGATGGTCCGGTCAAGCGCTTAAAGCTTGCCCAGCAGATTAAAGGGCTTTTCTTTATCCAGCTTATTAACGAGAAGAACATGATTCTCGAAGAAACTCCGGAAGGAATGAAAACTCAGATTGATCGTCTGGAACGCAGACATGAGGAAATGAAAAAACTCACGGATGATGCCGTTAGTATCGCCTCAGAGAAAGGGAAGCTGGTCTATCGTGATTATCTGGCCGTTTATAATGAATGGTATCAAACGACGATGAAAATTAAAGAACTCGCTATTGCGGGTAATAATAAAGATGCCTTTGCTCTCAGTGGAACGAAAGGACGTGAACTTCGCCTGAAAGCTGAAGAACTTATGGACTCACTTGTCGCTTTTAACGAAGAAGTCATGACAAAGGAAACTGATAGCGCTGCTGAGGACTACAAGACGGCACGGAATCTGGTGATTGCCATCAGTATTACGGCCATCCTGATTGGTTTCGGTCTTGCTGTTTACATTCTCCGCGCTCTTGGGAAATCCATTGCCCAGGTCATTGCCAATCTCACAGATAGTTCGAACCAGGTGACAAGTGCCGCCCAGCAGATTGCCGCTTCTTCAGAAGAGCTCTCTCAAGCCGCTACAGAGCAAGCCGCTTCTCTGGAAGAGACGTCATCTTCAATTGAAGAAATGAACTCCATGGTTCAGAAGAATGCTGAAAATGCCAAACGTGCTTCTGAAATCTCAACTCAGAGTTCACATAGCGCTGAGAAAGGTAAGGAAGTTGTCGGTGACATGATTAAGGCCATTGATGAAATCAGTGTCAGCAATACGACAATCATGCAGCAAGTGGATGACAGTAACCAAAAAATCTCAGACATCGTGAAAGTGATTGCCGAGATCGGTAACAAGACAAAAGTCATTAATGACATCGTTTTCCAGACAAAGCTTCTTTCCTTCAATGCTTCTGTCGAAGCTGCCCGTGCCGGTGAACATGGTAAAGGGTTTGCGGTAGTAGCTGAAGAAGTAGGTAACCTTGCTCAGATGAGCGGTAACGCTGCCAAAGAAATTTCTTCGATGCTTGAAGGATCCATTCAGAAAGTTGAAGGGATCGTGAATGAGACGAAGCAAAAAGTCGGATCAATCATTATGGAAGGGAAAACGAAGATTGAATTCGGAACAAGAATTGCCCAGCAGTGTGGTCAGGTTCTCGATGAAATTGTTGAAAACGTTTCAAGTGTTACTCAAATGGCGAATGAAATCTCTACGGCCTGTCAGGAACAATCTCAGGGCGTCCAGGAAATTACCCGTGCGATGACCCAGCTTGATCAGGTGACTCAGACTAACGCTGCAACTTCTGAGGAAGCTGCCAGTGCGGCCGAAGAACTTTCGAGTCAGTCAGAGTCTCTCCGTTCCACTGTTGGTGTACTCGTGAAAAACATTAACGGTGATAACGGACAGGAAGTGGCTGTGCCGACAACAACAGCAGTTGCGCGCACTCCTGTCAAAAAATCAGAAGGTCGCTCGGGCAATGTTTATCCCATTCAGAAGTCGAAAACACGCGCACCCCAGAAATTTAAGAAAGCTGCTGGTGGGGAAAGCTCAGTGCCTTCTGAAGATGATCCACGCTTTGAAGAAGTTTAGGAGTAACAGATGTCTGCTTTGTTAAAACCCGCTGTCATGGCCCAACAGGATTTTGAGTTCTTCCGCGCCAGGATTTTTTCCCTGGCCGGGATCTCTCTTTCCGAAGCAAAGCTTGATCTTCTGCAATCGAGATTGAGACCCCGTTTGCTTGCGACCGGACTTTCGAACTTCCGTGAATACCGAAAGTTTCTGGAAGAGATTGAAAACGATCATGATGAATGGGAAATCTTTACGAATCTCCTGACAACCAACAAGACAGATTGGTTCCGCGAAATTGAACACTTCACTTATCTGACAGAGGAGTTTCTTCCCCGCTGGAAAAAGCTGGGCAAAAAACATCTTACAGTCTGGTGTGCAGCAAGTTCAACCGGAGAGGAACCTTATACTCTATCCCTCGTTCTGGAACAGGCACTCCATGGGACAGGTATTACTTTTGAAATTCAGGCCTCAGACATTGATACCAAAGTTCTGAATCAGGCACGAAATGGTGTTTATGATGTGATGAGACTCTCTCAGGTGCCGGATAAATATAAAAATGGCTTTCTTGTAGGTACCGGCGACATCTCAAACTGGATGAAAGTTAAAAAGAAGATCAAGGCACCGGTTACGTTTTCTCAGGTCAACCTGACAAAGATTCCCTATCGCTGGAAGCAACCTTACGATCTCGTCATGTGCAGGAATGTACTCATCTATTTTAATCAGGACACGATCCGACAGGTCGTCGAAGGATTTTATCAGGTGGGATGCCCGGACTCCGTTCTGATTATCGCTCACTCAGAATCTCTGCAGAATATTAAAACCAGCTGGAAGTACATCAAGCCTTCCATCTATTCTAAGGGAAAAATCTTTTGAATGCTCTCACAAAAAACCTTGGTATCGGTGAAATGCTCATTTGTGAGAAGCCGACTATTGCGACAACTATTCTTGGTTCCTGTGTTTCGGTCATGATGTTTTCCGTGAAAGCGGGAGTCGGGGGAATTACTCACTATGCTTTGCCCGAAAGAAAATATGCCGTGAACAGTGGAAGAAATGATCATAACTTCGGCGATCAGGCTATTCAGTCCCTTTATCACGCGCTCCTGAGATGTAAGGGAGTAGAGAAGAAGGATTTATCTGCGAAGATTGTGGGAGGCGGGAATGTGATGGATGATCTCAGCAGGTCAACTTCAATCGGTGAGCTGAATATCGAAATTGCCCGTCAAACTTTGAAAAAGCTGAACGTTCCAGTCTGCGGTGAAAGTGTCGGTGGGTTAGATGGAAAGAAAATCTATTTCTATACCGACTCGGGCCGGGTTCGTGTCTCGAATGTCGATACCCGGAAAAAGTTTATAACACCGGATACGAAGAAGAAAACAGAAGTTCTTATCGTGGATGACTCAAAAACCATGCGTGATCTTCTTTCAAAGATTCTTGCCTGCGATGAAATCGAAGTCGTTGGAACAGCAGCAGATGCACTGGAAGCGGAAGCTTTCATGAAAAAAAGACTGCCTGATGTGGTGACATTGGATATTCACATGCCTGGCATGGATGGAGTGACGTTTCTCAGGAAGTATCTTCCCGTTCATCCCATTCCCACGGTCATGATCTCGTCCATTAACATTCATGAAAGTGATCTTGTTCTGAAAGCACTTGAATATGGTGCAGTTGATTATATCCAGAAGCCCACACTCAGTGAAATCTCCGCGATGACGGCGAATATGAGAGAGAAAATCATTACGGCCTCAAAGATTAAAGTGAAGAAGAAAGAACTCCTGCAGAAAGTAACTTCTCAAAGGGCTTCTCACTCTTTGAAATCCGGTTTTGATAAAATTGTCGCAATCGGAGCATCAACCGGCGGAACAGAGGCCATTAAAGAAGTGCTTATGGCATTGCCTGTGAACATTCCTCCGATTGTTATTGTCCAGCACATCCCTCCGGTTTTCTCGACTGCATTTGCGAGAAGGCTGAATGAACTTTGTCCATTTGAAGTGACTGAAGGTGTGGATGGAGAAGAACTTCGTCCCGGAAAAGTGATCATTGCCCCCGGTGGCCTTCAGATGGAACTCATCAAAATGGGCAGTGTCTACAAAGTGAAAGTCTTTGATGGTGAAAGAGTAAACCGACACAAGCCATCTGTGGATGTGCTCTTCAATTCTGTCGCAAAGCTCCTCGGGAAAGATGCTGTTGGAGTCATTCTTACCGGAATGGGGGATGACGGCGCACAAGGATTACTCCGGATGAAAAATGCCGGTGCTTACACGATTGCTCAGGATGAGGCGAGTTCCGTGGTTTATGGAATGCCACGAGCTGCAGCTCTTCTGGGCGGAGTTCAACATGTGTCTCCCCTGGATCAGGTGGCACATGCAATTGTTAAAACACTAGAGAAAGGTAAAGCGGCCTGATTTCAGAATATTAATATTTTAATCAATTTAAAAAAAGGAATGCCAATGAAGGCTAACAAGAAAACTCTCGCTCTCGGACTCTTATCATGTTTCTCTGCTGAAGCGACGACTCTCAACGGATACGAGACATCTTTTTACGGATTTATCAAAGCGAGCTCCATGTACTCATCGGAGGCACTCGCTACTTACAACAACATCAATCTCTCAGCTCCTACACATGCTCCTGCCCAGACCCGGGCCCAGGAGAAAGTTTCCCGTATGAGTTTTCAGACTCAACAAAGCCGGGCAGGCGTCACGATGAAAAAAGGTGAGGATCTCCTCGCGCGTCTCGAGTTTGATTTCATTGATTTTGCAAAATCTTCTCCAACAACCCAGATGGTGCCGCGAGTGCGGATTGCCAGCATCACTTACAAGCAGGGAAATACAAAATATATTATCGGGCAGGACTGGGATTTGTTTTCTCCGGTGACTTCATTTACTTTTGATTTTGTCGGACTCTATTTTCTGGCCGGTAACAGTGGATTCCAGCGTCAACAGGCCCAGGTCATTCATACTGCTGGTAACTGGGAATGGGGAGCTGCACTTGGTATGGCCGGAAATAATCCTGGAACTATTGATAACGATCTCGAAACCGGTAAGGGCCCAAGTTATTCCGGTCGGGTAAGTTATGCTCTCAACAATGGTCGGATTGGTCTTTCAGGGATTTATTCTCAGTTAAAATACACGTCGAACCTCACCCGCCATGAGGCCTATGGATTAAATTTCTTCTTTGAGAAGACATGGGGCGGAACTACCGTGAAATCGGAAGCCTATTATGGAAAGAATCTTGCCAACCTTGGTGCACTTACTATCGGGAAAGGAACTGATTCAATTGACGCCCGTGAATTCGGCGGAACTTTTACTCTTCAGCATAAGCTCTCGGAGAAAAATATTATTTTTGGTGGTGCAGGGGTTGCGAAGGCAGATAATAAAACTGAGTACGCACCATTTGCCATCAATGCGACAAATACGATTACTGCTCCCGGAATTCAGAGAAACTTCGTCTCACGAGTGGGCTTTGAGCGGAAAATTTCCGAAGATTTTTCATGGGTCAGCGAAGTTTCCCGTTATGAGACAAATTCGAAACTGACTGGCAGATACCAGCTCAATACTGTCTCAGGATTTGAATCAGGATTCATTCTCAAGTTTTAATGTCTTAGTCTGCTTCAGGTAGAATAATAGTGAAAGTCGTGTGGGGAGTTTTTTCTTCCAGATAAAACTTCCCATCATGATGCTCGACGATGCCTTTGACAATGGCCAATCCAAGCCCGGTGCCTTTGCCAACGGGTTTGGTCGAAAAGAATGGCTGCATGATTTTCTCCCTGATGTTTTCAGGTATCCCGGGTCCCGAGTCTGAAACCTGAATGATGACCTGACCATTTTCAGAACGGATCGTAAGACGGATCCAGGATCCTTTCTGTCCCTTAATCACATCGAAAGCATTATTCATCAGATTCAGAATCGCCTGAGATAAGCTTACAGTCTGGCATTGAATGAAGATGTCTTCATTCGTTATATCGAGGATGACTTTACAGGCGTGTGCCCGGAACTTTTCCTGGCACAGAGACAGGGTATCATCGATGATGCTTTTTACGGTGGCCCGGACACGTTCGTCCTGACGTGCATCCCGCGCGAAAAATCTGAGTCCTTTAATGATTTTTTCAATCCTCATGGAAGTGGCCTGGATTTTTTCAAGGGACTCCAGGAAATCCTTCTGATCAAATTTTCCTCCCTTAAGAAAAGCGATGAGATAGTCGGAATTGGCCCTGATCGTTGTTAAGGGGTTATTTATTTCGTGGGCAATTCCTCCGGCCATTTCCCCGAGCGACGCCATTTTATGAGAATGATCAAGTTTCATCTTTTCTTCTTTCAGCTCCGCCACCAGGAGTGCTGTTTGTCGGGATATCAAAGATCTTGCTACGACATAACCCACATTACTGAAAAATCTTTGTTCACCATAATCTCCGCTGAAAGATTCATTCTTTTTTTCTGCCAGAACAATTCCTGCGATGTCATCGCCAATGCGGAATGGAGAAATCATCCTCTTCTCATCGATAAATAAATTCCCAAGTTCAACCGTTAAAAAGAACAGTGGATCGGAATCGCGGGTTATTGATTCAGGAAAAAGAAATCCCTGATCAACATCGTAGGTACTTTCACTGACCAGAGACGTTCTGTCGCTGTTAAAAAGCCAGATACTTACCCGTTGAGAATTGAGTGCTTTTGTAAGGATCGGTTTTAATTTTTTGAAGAAATGTTCACAATTTCCTTCGTCAATTTCCTTAAACTGGGTGATCTCCATGAGGTAGGAATCTAATTGTCGTAGAATCACATAGGGCATAGTAATATCTCCTGATAAAAATCTTATCGGAACGTCTTACCAAATTCACGCTTCGATAAAGGCAAACAGGATGTTCTGATTTCAAACAAACGCTCCATCCTGCCGATTGGTATGTTAACGTTTATCATTTCCTTTCAGGGATCAACCTACGTATGAGTGAAATTTACGATTACCGCATCCTGGATACTGAAGATGAGGCCACATTTGACCAGATCACAAAGCTTGCTGCCAGTATTTGCGGTACACCCATCGCCCTTGTAAGTCTTCTCGATACAAAGAGACAATGGTTTAAATCCCGTTACGGTCTGGATGCGAAGGAAACTCCCAGGGATATTTCTTTCTGTACACATGCGGTGAAAGGGAATGATCTCTTTATTGTTCCTGATGCGTGGATTGATCCGCGGTTTCAGGATAACCCTCTCGTGAAAGGGTCTCCTCATGTCAGATTTTATGCTGGTGCTCCTTTAAAAACTCCCTCTGGTGAAAATATCGGTACTCTCTGTGTGATAGATTCTGTTCCAAGAGAAATGACAGATCAGCAGAAAGAAATTCTCGAATCATTGTCCAGGCATGTTGTGGATCTTCTCGAGCTTCGTAAGAAGTCTGCTGAAATCGGCGCCTATGTAAAAATCTTTGAGCAATCTGTGGATGCCGTGATGACACTCAGTCCGCCAAACTGGAATTTTACATCCGCTAATCCTGCGACCCTTAATCTTTTTCATGTAGCGAGTGCCCTGGAGTTTTCGAAACTGGGGCCCTGGAATATTTCTCCGGCCACTCAACCTGATGGAGAAATTTCCGCCGTTAAGGCAAAAATGATGATTGAAATGGCCATGAGAGAGGGTAGTTCCTACTTTGAGTGGGAACACATGCGGCTCGATGGTAGTACGTTCCCGAGTACAGTTCTTTTTTCCCGGATTGATCATGGGAAAGTTTCCTATCTCCAGGCCACAGTACGCGATAACACGGAAAAGAAAAAAGCAGATGAACTTCTCGAGAAATCCCGTCGGGAACTTCTTTTTACGAATAAGCTTCTGGAAGTATCGCTGGAAGGTTCTGATGCCGTCATCTGGGACTGGAATCTTAAAGATAAAGTAAGCTTTGACCGGCGATGGAATAAGCTTCTCGGTATCCCGCTGGAAGAAACAAATTACCACCCGAGACAATGGCTCTCCCGGGTCCATCCCGATGACTTTAAAATATGTCAGACGGTTTTTTATGATTACGTTCAGGATAAAAGAAAAAGCTTTGAATGCGCTTACAGGTTGAGACACAACGACGGAACATGGGTGTGGGTTCTCTCCCGGGGGAAATTCAGTGACTATGATGATTCCGGAAGACCACAGCGCTTCAGTGGCACACTTGTTGATATCACCACACAAAAAAACCTGGAGAATCAGCTGACGGAGGCCCAGGAAATTGCCAAAGTTGGTTCCTGGAAATTTGATCTCTTTTCGAATGATCTTGTCTGGTCAAAGGAACACTTCAATATTTTTGAAATTTCTCATGACTGCCCGAAAGAGGAATTGTTTGCTGCTTTCCGATCCCGTGTTCATCCGGATGATATGACCGAAGTAGAAAAGGGCATGTCCGAAGTGATCGAACATGGCGGAGAGTTCATTCATGAATATAGAATTATTCTGGATAACGGGCAAAGAGTGAAACACATCCAGGGGCGGGGACGAATTGTTTCTGATGAATTAGGGGCACCTCTGTATCTCACGGGAACCTGCCGGGACCGTACGTCGGACGTTGAGAATGCTGAAAAATATCATTCTCTCCTTGAGGAAAATAGATTTATTCTCGATTCTCTTGGTATTGGAGTCTGGATTGCCGACGTCAAATCGGGTGAACAGATCTGGGACGAAACCATGCACCGATTATATGAAACAGATCCTCTGACCTATTCTCCAACCTTTCAGGGCTGGATGAGTTTTCTCTCAGAGGACTCCGTTCGATTCATCACTCAGGAATCAGGCTCTATGCAGTCCGGGAACCTGACGAAACTCGATCACACCCTTGAAATCAAAACTCAAAAGGGTCAAAAGAGATTTCTCAGTACCCGCGGTCACATTGTCAGAAATATGAATAACGAAGTGACAAAAATCTTCGGAATAAACTGGGATTCGACTAAGTCAATGGAGCTTGAGAAAACCCTCGAGTCTGAGCGGATGCGTTCACTTCATAATGCTAAACTTGCGAGTATCGGTGAACTGGCAGCGGGAGTAGGACATGAAATTAACAATCCTCTCGCTATCATAGCCACTCTCATCTGTATCACAGATCAGCTCGTGGAAATGCACGCTCCTCCTGAGGAAATTCGTGAAAAGCTTGCGAAGATGGATATATCGGTCAACAGAATTTCAAAGATTGTCAAAGGCCTTCGTACATTCGCCAGATCAGATGATGAAGAAGTTACTCTTTTTGATCCCTTCAGCATGATCAGAGAAACATCTGACTTCCTGAATGAAATCTACCTGAGAGAAAACATTCGCCTGGAACTTGAACTTGAGCCATCTGAAATCCAGATCAGAGGCAACAGAGGACGCCTCCAGCAGGTTCTGATTAATCTTCTGAGTAATGCCCGTGATGCCACGGAAAAGAACTCTTCCCGTGAGCTTATGGTTCGTGCCCAGGTTGCGGGTGGTGAGCTCGTCATCTCCGTTCAGGATAACGGTTGCGGAATTCCTGAGGCCATCAGAGAAAAAATCTTTGATCCCTTCTTTACGACAAAAGATGTTAATCAGGGCACAGGAATCGGACTTTCCCTTGTGAATACGATTGTCAAAGAGCACTCCGGAAAAATTGAGATGTCTTCTGAAATCGGTGCAGGAACAGAGTTCAGGATT
Source organism: Bdellovibrionota bacterium (assembly GCA_040387275.1). GTDB lineage: Bacteria > Bdellovibrionota > Bacteriovoracia > Bacteriovoracales > Bacteriovoracaceae > Peredibacter. Next base: position 157,124 of record JAZKDZ010000001.1, read on the forward strand.
TGTCTTCCTTTATGGGAAACTATCAGGCCTAAGAACAGTGTCGTGAAGGCAAAAAAAATAAAAAGCAAGATCTCCGGTCGCGTCCTTTTTGTGGATGATGAACCTCATTTACGGGAACTCATGCGGGAAGTTCTCCTTCATTCATTTGAAGAAGTGGAGACTGCCGGTTCTGTGAATGAAGCACTTGCTATCCTGAAAGTGAAATCTTTTGATTCAGTCGTCTCTGATATTCGGATGCCGATCAAAGATGGATTTTATCTATTGAAAAGCATCCGCATGAATCCTGTGACGAAGAATCTACCCTTTATCTTTCTTACTGGTGGGAACGAAATGACTGCTGAGGAGGAGAGAATTGTTGATACACAATCACAGGGTCTCTTCTATAAACCAGTGAAGATTCCGGAGCTCATTCAGAGGCTTTCAGAAATTAGTCTTGTGAAGGCCAATGTAGGGTAAAAAAAAAGCCTCCCCGTAAATCGGGGAGGCATGATTATCAGGACACCATTGCGTAGCCCACGCCACGGATTGTGCGGATTGAGATCTGGGCCCTTTTCAGTTTTTTCCTGGCACTACAGATATGAGTATCAATTGTTCTCACTGTGACATCTTCTCCGGGGAAATTATCAATCAGTGCTTCTCTCGAGACACAATTTGATTTCGCCTCAAATAATTTTTTCACGATCAGATATTCTCTTCCTGTAAGAAGGATGAATGTACCGTCTTTTACAACGGTGTGAGATTCATCAATGATTTTGAGGCCATCATTCAGGGATTCTTCGCGAAGCTTTCTTACTTTTCTGGAGGCATTTTCAAGTTTCATGAGAAGCACATTCGGATTAAATGGTTTCATGACGTAATCATCTGCACCGGCGTCGAGACCCTCGGTGACAACTTTATCGCTGAGTGTGCCGGAGATAATGAAGATAGGAGATATCTTGTCGTGAGAGCGGATGAACTTAATGATGTTGATCCCATTTATTCCGGGCAGATTTAAATCAACAATGTAAGCTGAAGCCGTATCAAATTTTTTCGCCATGAAATATTCTTCGGCCGAGTGATAGACATTGGGAATAAACGAGTTCTTGCTCAGCATATAAGAAAGCATCTCTGCAATGTTCTGTTCGTCTTCAATTATTGCGACATTCTTCATAATACCCGTACTCCTGTTGCGAAATATGTATGTTTTCCAGATTATTTGGGAATATCGGATTTCAAACAACATGATTTAGCGGGTTACACTTTTATCGAAGTCCTCATTCGATATTCTGACTTGTGTACATTCCTTCACCAGAAAATTTATAAAAACTTTTTAATCTTGATATGGTTGAGTTATCTTAAATATCAGCTCATTTTCAGGAAGAAACATGCAAGCGATCATCAACAACAAAGTCGTCTGGGTTAATTGTCATCATCTTTATTACTTTTTTATTGTAGTGAATGAAGGTGGTCTGGCCCGCGCATCGAAAGTCCTTTCAATCGGACAACCCACTCTCAGTTCTCAGATTAAACAACTGGAAATTTCCCTGGGTGTGGAGCTTTTTGATCGCACCAATAAGAGACTTGAATTGACTGCGGCCGGAAGACTCGCTCATCATTATGCTACAAATATCTTCCGCATCGGAACTGAGATGATTCAGTCTCTTTCTGAAGATTCATCACTACAGAAGAATTCTATCCGCCTTGGTCTTACGAGCAACATTCCGAAGGCCCTGATGCTTAGCCTCTTCCGCAAATTGTCAGGAGATTCAAAGAGCGTAAATATTTCTGAAGGAAAGACTTCTGATTTGCTGTCAGATCTTGAAGGAAAGAAACTGGACTTTGTTATTACCAATAATCCTCCGATGAACGTGAATAAAAGCGGGTTTGAATGCCGGAAAATTTCTTCCTCACAAATTGTCATCTGTGGTCACAAGAAATTCATCGGACTAGCGGAAAAATTTCCTCTGTCTCTGGCAAACGCTTCTTTCATGCTTCCTCTCGCCAATACACGCTTGCGGATGGGTCTTGATGGCTTCTTCCGGCAACATAATCTGAAAATTGATGTCATCGGGGAGACCAAAGACTTCGACATGCAAAAGCTCATCGCCCTTGAAGGACTGGGTTTAATCGCAGCACCTTTGCATATGGTGAACGACTATATTCAGGATGGTCAGCTTACCGTCATAGGGAATGTCCCAAGTCTTCAGGAAGAACTTTATATTTTATTTAACTCTCACCATCTGGGAAATATCACATGCCGTGAGATGGTCGATAATCTTCAATCGGGAACTCTATGAAAAAGAACTTACTTGTTATCGATGATGAAACCGGAATCACAGATAATCTCAAACTCGTTTTCAGAAAACATACAGATCAGGTCTTCACAGCAAACTCCGGACAGGATGGACTCGATATCCTGGCCGATGAGGAAATTCATTGTGTGATTTGTGATATCCGTATGCCGGGTATGAATGGATTGGAAGTTATCCGCAAGGTGAGGGACTCAGGAAATAATGTTCCTTTTATTTTCTTCACGGCCTATGTCCTGGATGAATTGAAGGTGAAAGTTTCTGAGTATGAGGCGACCATCTTCCTGGAAAAACTGGATACGAAAAAGCTTGTGGAGATGGTGTCGGTGTTTTTAAATCAAAGTACGAGACTCAGTCAGGTCGTCTAACATTTCACCGGCAAGATAATCGCAAAGGTCGTTGGTTTCGTTGTTTCCAGAACGAGGTCACCTTTGTGGGCGAGCATAATTTTCTTGGCAATGCTGAGACCCAGACCGGTTCCTTTGCCTTCTTCCTTAGTCGTATAAAAAGCCTCAAAAATCTTGTCTTTAATTGAGTCGGGTACTCCCGTTCCATTATCTCTTACCCGGATAGCACAGTTCCCGCTCTTTTCTCCGAATGAGATTTTTATTTCGGGGTTCTGATTTCCTTCCAGGGCATCTGCCGCATTCGTAATGAGGTTTAAAAGCACTTCTGAAAGCTGGATCCTGTCTCCGGTCATGGTCAGATTCAAAGAGGGGTGTGTAAGGTCAATGACGAGTCTGATTCCCTGGGAAGTCATACGCATCTGAGAAAGGGTCAGTACTTCATCGATGATGTCTTTAATCGGAAATTCACATTGCGCTATCACGCCGCTTTTCCGGGAGAGGTTTTTCAGGGACTTCACAATATCTGCCATCCGATCAACAGTATTCTCGATATCATTAACTTTATCGGTGAAGTATTCAGGGTCGAATTCTCCATCAGCAATCAGATCTTTCAGAATATAGGTAATGCTTTTGATGATACTGAGAGGATTATTAATTTCATGGCCAATCTCTCCGGCGAGGCTTCCCAGGGAAGCGAGCTTGGAAGAGTTTGCACTTCTTAGTTTCAATTCTTCAGTCTCTTTCCTAGACTTGATTTCGGCAGTCACATCAAATGAAATACCGGCGAGATACACAATTTTACCATCCTCGTAGAGGGGAAATCTGGTCACATGAAAAGTGTGCTCATCTTCTCCCAGAAAGTAATTTTCCACAAATTCCATCATTTTTCCGGACTCGATCACTTTCTGGTCATGATCCCGGTACTTATCGACCTGCTTCCGGATGTAAGTTTCAATATCTTCTTTGAGATTCAAAGAGTAGTAGATGTTTTTGAGATTCTCATTGAGGAAAAAATAATTTCCCTGCATGTCCTTCACATGAATTGATGCCGGAATGACATCGAGTATTTTCATGTAAAAATTCTTCTGTTCTTTCAGGATCTGTTTGTAATGATAGATCTGAGTGATGTCGCGGAAAATGACAATACCGCCCTGGATTTCATCATCTTCAATGAAGGGTGTTCCATTGCTGGAGATCACAGCTTCCATTCCATTGTATTGCCGGACAATCCGGTAGTCCTCAAAACTCTCACCGTTTAAAACCCGAAACAAGGGCATGTCAGATGTTTTGAGGCGCCTTCCATCGGTGTCATAGAGATCGTACTTTGAGGCCCAGGAATTCGGCTCACGATCATCATTTATTTCCGAAAAGTATTTCGCAGCAGAGCTGTTGAGATAGAGGATTTCACCTACTTTGTTAAAAAGCATGACTCCATCAACAGCGGAATCAAGTGCTTTGAGAAGAAGATTTTGATTTTTTAAAAGGATTGAGTCTTTGACAAAAAAAGATTCAACACCATGAGTTGGTCGGTTCAAATAAAATCCCCCTGAAAGAATATTAATCTATCGGGAAATTAGCGCAAATGAAGAATCTTAAATTTTTAAGAAATACAGTTTAATGTGAGGGAAATCTTCGTTTATGAACGCTTTCCGAATAATGTCAGGATGTGATCAATGCGTTCGACTGACTTTTCAATTAATTTCAATTTCTGCTCAAGCTCATCTGCTGTGAGCGTTCCATCCTGATAAAGCTCGCGAATGATTTCGGAACTGGTTTTAATGATCGTCAAAGGATTTCGCGCTTCATGACAAATCTCTGCGGTGAGTACGTCCATGATTGTGGGAGTGTCATCGCGTTCAGAAGCAGGAGTGTTATTTGCATTTGGGAGAGAAAAATTCTGATCGTGAATCAGTGACAATTCATCTTTTGTCAGAAAATGCGATTGTCCATCTTTGATACAATGAAAGACCAGGCCCTTCCGATCATCGGAGAGATTCTTTACATGGTATGCAGAAAGTAAAAAGATCTGAGTATCCCGTGAAGTTTGCCTCCAGAGTTCTTCCATGCTGGCGGTAGCGAGACTATGGCCTTGTTCCCAGAGATAATCTTTCATTTCGCTATAGATCTTCACCGTGCCGAATTTTTTAATCATAGGGGCGAGAAATTTTCCCATGAATTTCAGGAATTTCTCTTTGGTGATAATGCCATTATCAGTAATAAAGTGATCTGCTGCGTATTCCACAGAAATAAAGAAAATTCCATCAGCATTGTTGTCATTAAGGGACGGAAGGTTTTCTTTGCGGGTCATGACAATGACGCCCGCTCCGCTTTCACGGGAATTACTGACAAACTCATGAATAAGTTGTCGATGTGAATTCTCATCTTCGACATAGCGGGTGAATTCTTCAGGGTTCAGATGAAGAATTTTCCGGATGAAAATATCATGGATGGTTGATGCCATACTCCTATATTAACCCACCTCATCGTTTCTGTATCTTGATTCATTCTTTACGTTCATGATCTGTCGAGAGACTCAATTAGTAGTGCTTTTCTGTAGGAAATCCCGTCTCAACTTGCTGTCTCTATCTTTCTATTTTTATTGATGTGATGTTCCTCATTTTCGTTTCCTTTCTCCCACTCCGGAAAAAAGCAAATGACACTTCGTAAAAAACGAAGAAACACTTATTTCCCTTCTTGTTTTAAGTTTCCCGATATTGTTCGCGGACTTTCTTCATAAAGAGATTATCTCTCTTCATATTTCCTTCATTGATTTCAAAAAACGAAACCGAGCCTGTGATGTGTGCGAAGTCATCTTCATCTCCATCAAGAAATCTTTCTCCGTTCCCGAAGATGGAGACAATAGATTTGTTGAACACAAAAGGATGAAAGATGAACTTCGCTGAAATAAAAAATGTGATTACCGGAGAAGCTGTGGTTGCTTCGGGTGCGGAAACTCTTTACACGAAGGGAATCGAATCCTGTGTGGTCATCTGCGTCTGGGATCATGAAGCGAAGGTCGGAGGAATGGCCCACGTTGCTCTTCCTTCTTATCCGGGGCTGGGAGCAAGATCTCTTTTTTCTTCCGGCGTATCTCCTGAAGTTGCCTTTCCTTTTTTAATCTCAACGATGAAAAGAAAAGGTGCCTCAGTAAAGAACATGACAGTCCGCCTTGTCTGTACAGGTGATGTGAAAAACAGCGGATCTGAGATTATTGAACTCACAAATAGAATCACTTCAACATTAAATATTCCGGTTGCCCCCGGTTCGGTCAAAGGACATATCGGGAAAAGTGCTGAGTTTAATGTGAAAAGTGGAGTGATCAAAGTCCGTCATTCCGACGGCAGCCTCGAGCGAGTTTAAATTCTAAAATATCTAATTAACGGCCTGAAGGCCAAGGAGCACAAAATGTTTGACCCAAGCACGAAGATTCTGGTTGTTGACGACATGATGACGATGAGAAAAATCGAGATGAAGATTCTGAGAGAACTCGGCTTCACCGATATTACTGAGGCAGGAAATGGAATTGAAGCTTGGGAGGCCCTCAGTAAAGCGACTGTCCCTTTCGGACTTATTATCTCTGACTGGAACATGCCGAATTGTTCAGGTCTTGATCTTCTTAAGCGTCTGCGGGCAGATCAGAAACTGAAAGCGACTCCCTTTGTGATGGTCACTGCTGAAGCTGAAAAGCATCAGGTTTTCGAAGCGATGAAATGTGGCGTGGATCAGTATGTGGTAAAGCCATTTAACAAAGACAGTTTATTAACCAAGCTGGAACAGGCCTGGAAAAAAGTCGCAAAGGTTGCAGCGTAACACTATGTCTAACCTGAGGATCACATTCATAGGTCAGGATGGAGAAAACTTCGGAAGTCATCTCTCCGAAGCAGGGTTCAATGTCACTTATATGGACATGGACTCAGAGAAACTTCTTGATCAGTTGCCGGGTGATCCACAGGTTATTATTTGTCTTGGACCTGTGGCCGGAACAACTTCAGCGGAAATCGCTCAGTCCATCAGAATGAATTACCCGGATCATCTCGTACTATATGTGACCTACAAGCGTGAAAAATATAATAAGCGGCTTCTTGTGAAAAACGGTTTTAGTGACACATTCTTTCTGCCTTGGGAAGGCGATGAACTTCTTAAGATCCTTTGCGGAGAAAAGCAGTTAATGACCCTTCCTGAAATGAAAGATTACATCGCCGTAAGTACGGAAGATATATTTGAGGATTCAATTGTCAGTTTCCCGCTGAAAATTCATCTGACGATGAATAATAAATTTATTCAATATGCCCATGAAAATGAAGAACTCTCATCGGATAAGATACTGAAGCTCAAAGGCGCCGGCATCTCGGATCTCTATATTCATCGGGACAATTCCGAGAATTTCGAGAAGTACGTAAGAGAAAAAGCGGCCCGCCAGAGTACGCATTCACGCAGGAAGCAGCTGTATGAAGTGAATCGTGAACTTGTGGCCGAGATCCTGATTGATGATACACATGAGAATACTTTTGAAAAATCCCGTGAGCTGATGGGCAGAGTGAAAGAGCTGGTTAAAGAGCTGATGCTCGATCGTGATACGACATTAAAAAATAAACTCCAGTTGATGGGGAAGCGCCCTTTCAGTTTTTATCACCATCTGGCCAATGTCTGCGCTTACTCCGGTTATCTCGCTCAGGAACTCAGAATCAATGCTCCGGAAGAAATTGCACTGGGCGGTCTTTTTCATGACATTGGAAAGCTTGAGCCGCGGCCTGAATCAGTGAGTGATCCCGTAGAGTGGAATAAATACCATCCTCAAAGATCATTGGACCTTCTGAAATCCAGAAGGATGGTTCTGCCGGAAACAAGTATGAAGGCGATTCTTCAGCACCATGAAGCCTTAGATGGAACAGGGTTTCCCAAAGGACTGAACTCTTCAAAAATTTCCATCGAGGCGAAGATCCTTGCCATTGCTGACAGGCTCGATCATCTGACATCAAGCAGATGCGGGACGCCGGGTCTGGCCGTGACAGATGCCTTTGACCAGATGCTTGAGGAAAATAGTGATCCGAAAATAACGATTCTTGATACTGATCTCGTAAGAAAACTAAAAACAATTACCCGAGGTTAAGAATGCTCGCAGAAACAAAATTTTTCCAACTCAACGAAGAACCTGATTACTTCTATCTTAAGCTTATCGGGCCGCTTGATAATTCGAATCATTCCGGATTTGATGAAGTTCTTTCTCAGATCACGAAATCGAAAACTAAAAATGTCATTGTTAATTTCGAACACGTCGAACATATGAACCTGAAATGGGGTCGATCACTCCTTCAGGTTTGTGCCAGCCTGAGACCTGAAAAGCTGAAAGTCTACCTGATCCTCGTTCCATCGGAAGTCCGCCACTGGATTGATGAAACAGGAATTGATTCCGCCTTTGCTATCGTTCCAACAATGAGAGAGGCCTTAAACTTTCTTGGGATTAAGCCCAAAAAGAAGCTCGATACAGATTTTATCAATCCTTTCCTGGATGCAACGGTGAAGGTGCTTGAAGTTCAGGCCTCACTTAAGTTTATCCCCGGAAAAATGACATTGAAAAAAGCTGATGAACCTCATCTCGGGGACGTCTCAGGCATTATTGGTATCGTAAGTTCCGTTTTCAATGGTTCAGTCATCATCACTTTTCCTGAAGCGACTTTTATGAATGTCATGTCAGGGCTTCTGGGAGAAGAACTGAAAGAGCTGACGAAAGAACACATCGACGGAGCAGGGGAGATTACGAACATGATCTTCGGCCAGGCAAAAGTTGTTCTGAATGAAAGAGGTTATGGAATTAAAATGGCGCTTCCTTCGGTTATTTCCGGGAAGAACCACTCAACAACTTCCCTGACAAAGGGGCCGGTTCTGGTTATTCCTTTTTCCGGTAACGCTGGCGACTTCTTTGTTGAAGTCTGCCTTTCGGAGTAATTATGAGCATGGAAGAAGTCGCACTCGTCAGTAACAGGGAAGAGTTTGTTTCCATTCTCCGGTCTGAATGCCGTTCCCTTATTATGACATCACCTCTGACGAAATCAACACTGGAAGAATTTAAATCGTTCCTGGATATTTTTCAGGCATTCAATATGCTTATTATTGATGCTGATCAGGAGTCTGAGAATAAATTATTCGAGTTTGTCGAAACGTCAGGAGCAAAGATCAAGCATATCATGATCTTTACCAAAAGAGGGCTGCGCTTCCATCCAAGAGTTTCTTATCACAAATCCATTAATTCTCTGCTGGAGCATATCCGAAGACTGGTTCAGCATCAAAAGTCGGAGCAATCCGGATTCGCCTCTGCTCCCCTGGAAGTTTTCCGGCACTTTAAATTTGTTCCTTTCGATCTTTATATTAAATGCTCTCCTTACCGCTATGTCCGCCGTGTTCATGCTTACGATGAACTTGATCCTGGATTTGTGGAATCCCTCTCCGAGAAGGGAGTGGAACACATCTATTTCGACCGGAAATACAATAAAACCTTTTCCAACCTGCTGATCAATAATCTCATTAACCGGGTTGAAAAGGATTACCAATCCATGGGAGCGACGGTTTCTGCGCTTGATGAAGTTTATAAAACTGCCCGTGGCATTGTGAGGAGTCTTGGGTTTAAGCCACGAATTGTAGAAGTCTGCGAGAGTGTGATGGAAAAAATCACGGAAACAATCCATGCTTCGCAATCTAATCTCGTTGAATATCTGATGGAGTTCAGTCAGGATCATAAGATTTCATTGAAATACCGTCTGGTAGAACTCACATGTCTTCTGGCACTCAGAATGCTTGAAGAAGGTGAGGACAAGGAAGAAGGTTTTAAAAAAATTGTTTTTGCCGCATTCTTTTGTGATATCGGACTTTCCGATCCCGGTCACATTCATGTGCGGAAGAATTCTCAGCTGGAAATCATAGACGTAGATCTGGCCGATCAGATCAGGAAGCATGCTTTGGTCTCAAGTGAGATCATTTCATCCTATGAAAATGCTCCGAGTGAAGTTGGCATCATCATCACCCAACACCATGGGTCTCTTACTGGTATAGGTTTTCCCGAAACTTTTGATGAGAATCTGCATCCACTGGCAAAATGTTTTATTACAGCTCAGGGAATTGCTTATCAGATACTCATGGATCAATCGGTGAGACCGATGGATAAGATCCTTTCGCTGAAAGGGACATATATGGATACGACTCTTGAAATCTATTATGCCAATCTGATCAAGGGCTGCTTTTCCCAGCTGAAGGAAGTTCCATGGAATGATCACATGCTGGCCGCAGGGGCCAAGTAATCAGGAAATGAGTGATGAGATCGTATTCGCCATTTCGGAGAGGGGAACCTCAAGGGTGGACACGCCTGCTTCGAAAACAGATCTCGGCATGCCGTAAACGACGCAGGAAGAAGCATCTTCAGAAATAATGTTTCCACCCTGAGTCTTGATGAAAGTTGAACCTTCAAGCCCGTCATTCCCCATTCCAGTGAGAATGATTCCCAATGTTCCCTTGCCCGCAGCTTGTCCCGCACTCTGGAAAAGGACATCGACAGAGGGATGATGGGGAGTATCCTGGGGTTCCATCGTAAGATGCGCGTAGAATTTATTATTTTTTTCTTCGATGATTAAATGCTGACCACCGGGAGCGATAACGGCCGTTCCGGGAAGAATTTCCATCCCCTCTTCAGCTTCCACCAATTTCACTTTACTTGTCTGGCTGATCCGCGCGGCCATCGGTGCCGTATATCCCTGAGGAATATGAAGAGCAACGGCCATAGGAACATTTATTCCTTCAGGGAAGGAAGAAAAAAGTGTCGTGAGTGCCTGAGGGCCACCGGTTGATGTACCAATTACTATTAACCGCACCGGAGAGCTTATTTTGATCTGAGGCTTCTGAACAGATTTCGGAGCTGATGCATCCAGCGGACGCACTCTGGCGATGGCCGCTGCTTTCACTTTCAAAATCAATTCGTAAGAGAGGTCATACAAACGATCAGTTGGAAGTGGAGTTGGTTTTCCGACTATGTCGATAGCTCCCATTTCCAGAGCTTTCAGGCCTAGTTCAGAATCGGCGCTTGAAATGCTCACAACGATGACTTTAGATTTAGAATCTTTCGGCATGGCCTCAAGAACACCAAGTCCATCAAGATCCGGCATAAGTAGATCAAGAGTTACAACATCGGGTTTGAGTTCCGAAATTTTTTCCAGACCTTCCAGACCATCGCGGGCAATACCAATGACTTCAATGGCGGGATCACTGCTCAGGACTTCGCGGATTACTTTTCTCGCAAAGGCCGAATCATCAATAATGAGTACGCGGATTTTTTCAGTGTTCATGATTGAGCGCTTTTTTGTAAACGAATGAACCGTCGCGCTCTTCTCCGACAAATCCTGATCCAAAACGGAGAAGGGATTCGGAAATTCCTACGAGGAAAACGCCATCGGGATTCAGCTCACTATAGAGATTATCAAGGACAATTTTGACGGTCTCATCATTAAAGTAGATGAGCATGTTCCGACAGAGGATAGCATCGAATGGGCCATTTTTCGGATAGTCATTTTTATCAAGGATATTTGTCCGTCGCCACTGAATCGCATCGATGAGAGTCGTCGGAACAAAATGATGATCACCATCCTGAGAGATGAATTTGTCTTTCAGATTCTGATCGGGCACATGACGGACCGCCCGGCGTCCGAACTTTCCCGCCTTCGCTTTCTTCAGCGCATTCTCGCTGATGTCACTGGCGATAATCTCGACTTTATCGAGAAGATTTTTTTCGGCAAGAAGCATGGCAATCGATATCGGTTCTTCACCGGTAGAACAGGCCGCACACCAGATTTTTGGACGTTTTCCAGCAGCACACAAAGGGGCAATGTAATGATTGACCATCACCTGAATAGCAGGCCATTCACGAAAAAAATAAGTTTCGTTCACGACGAGATGTTCAACCAACTGAGCGAGCTCTTCTTCGCCTGCAGGATCGTAACGAAGAAAATAATAGTAATCGAGGAGGGATTCGTAACCCAGTTCCATGGCCCTTGATCCGACCTTGTCCTGAAGGAGCTCACGCTCCGCCAGAGTATAGGACAGTCCCACTTTCTCCTGGAGAAGTGTGCTCAATATTGAGAAGACCGGAGTGGAGAGTTCGAGTGACGACACGTCGATACTCCTACTGCCGGGTAAGGAGGGAACAAATGTCTCTCACTTCCGGGCTGGGATCGAACTCGGAAGCTTCTTTCAGAACTGCTATCATTTCTGGATCCCGGCGAGCGGATAACCCACTGGCAGCTGCTTTGCGGGCAGCTACGTTGTTAAGTTTCATTGCCGCAAGGAGTGCTGCTTTAGCTTCCGGTCTCTTTAACCGGGTGAGAATGAGGATTAATTGGTCTGCCATTTCATCATCTGCTGACTCAAGTCCCACGAGAATTCCCGGGATACGACCTTCAGTAGGAATGAGAAGTGCTTCACGTGCTTTTTCTCTCGTACTGTGTGGATAGAGAAGTTCAATGAGAACTTCTGTTGCTTCCTGAGTACGAAGTCCCGCCAGAAGTTCAATCGCTGCCGAACTGACCTGTATATCAGAGTCAGAGGCGGCCATACTGAGCGTTCCGAGAATACTATGCGACGGAAAATTTACGAGTGCTGAGAGAGCAATTAGTTTTGTCGGGGCGTCCGCAGATCTTGCTGCTGCCAGAACCAGGGGCAGATCCTCTATACGGTGAGAAATCCCAAGACCGACAATGGCCACACGTTGAACTTCCACATCGTTTGATTCAGCAGCGTGACGGAGGGCCGCATGCGCCTCTGGAACGTTAAGATGCGAAAGGGCCTCAACTGCGGAAACACGGACCTGTCCGGCAGGATCATCGATGAGTTTCACGATATCAACTGCGGCAGTTGTATAACCCATACGACCGAGAGATTGAATGGCGTAATATTTTACCCACGCATCAGAATCTGTCAGTCCTTTCAGAAGAACAGAAAGAGTGTGCTCGGTTTTTTTCGGAAGTTGTCCCAATGCACGCATCGCGAGTGACCGTCTGCGAGGATCTTCGTTTTTACAGATAGCATAGAGTGCGCCAATCGCTTTTGGTTCTTCAAGATAAGGAAGACCCTGGATTGCAGCTTCACGCACGCGGGGATCAGCATCCTCAAGGCCTGCGAGCATTGGTTCCAGTGCTAAAGCATCACCGAAATAGGTGAGGATCCTGAGACATGATCTTCTCACAACCGGATTTTCCGAGCGTGACCATTCCACAGCGAGTTGGCGTGCCTCGCGATTTCCAAGGGCCTGAATAGCGGCCGTTGCTGAATGAACAACTCTGAGATTGGAATCTTTAAGGAGAGGAAAAAGATCTTTCACAACGGAAGGATTCCCCAGACGTGCGAGGGTATCACACGCGAGTGCCCGGACTTCTGCATCGGGATCCAAAAGACAGGCAGCAATACTTTCGGCCGCGGAGTGTTTGGAAATTAATGGAAGAAGAACTTTCCTGCGAGGGCTATTTCCGTCTCCAATCGCCTGGAGAATTGCGGTGTCTGTATTTTTACTGATCTTTTTCAGTGACTGGGCGGCAGCGACGGCGACGAGTCCCGGCTGACTTAAACTTGATGTAAGAATCGCTTCAGCTTCATCGGAACCAATCGTACCGATAAGTTTACAGATCGCAATCGCTTCATCTGTATCTGATCCTGAAATCACACGGGCCAGTCTTCTGACTGTTTCTGTTTTCACCTGGGAGCGGATGACACCTTCGATGTAAACGATTTCTCCGCCGGATTTTTCTTCAAAGCGAGTCTGAAGTTCCTGAATAGAGATGGCTGCAATACGGACAACAGAATCTGATCCTGTATGAATGAGTTCCATGAGGGCGGGAATGGATCCGCTTTCACCAAGTTTTCCGAGAGCACGGGCCGCTTCCGGAAGGTAAGTAGGATCTTTTAAAAGATTAGTCAGGGGAACGATCGCGCGGGGATCCGAACTTCTTCCGAGGACATCAATCGCGGGAAATGTTCTGAAGAAATTTCCTTTCGTCACTATCGCAATCAGGGCCTCAACAGCGGCGCGACCACCAATGCGTCCAAGAGATTCGATAGCGCCCACAGCGACGTTATCATCCTGGTGATTCGTGAGTTCAATTAATGTCCCCACACTCTGAGGTGAGCGTCTGCGCCCCAAAACCTGTGCGACATCCGCAGCTACGGCGGGATTCGGGTCTTTGGCGAGAGGAATAATGATTTTTTCGACCGGACCATTGGAAGCAACAAGCGCATCCACAGTCGCAGCGAGTTTTGCTTCACTCTTTCTGTCGTTAAGGAGGATATCGCAAAGTGGTCCAACCGAAACTTCGCCAAAAGCAGCGAGTGCCTCAATCACCGAACGTCTTACCACCCAGCTTGAATCGGCCAGCATGGAAAGAAGTTTCTCAACACTCGCGGCCCCACGGCTGCGCAGGTCTTTGGTACTAGTGACACGGAGATTCTCCGCATCGGTCAGTGTATATTTATCCGAGCTCATGACTTTCCTTAGTGCGCTTGATTATCCGGTGAAAGAGCAGCGATGACTTTCGTCAATCCTTCTGCCTGTTCAACATTTGAAAGTCTGACTTTTGCAATGTCGTTCGCGATGGCACCAGCACTGTTCGCAACTTTTGAAACACCTTTGATGAGTTGAGTGGTGACGGTCGTGATTTCTCTTGCACGTCCTCTGATATCATTCATCACAGTTGCAAGTTCTTTCGAGGTTTCAGTTTGCTCAGAAGTAGCACGAGCTACTTTCTGCATGCTTATTGTCTGTTTAGCAGCGTCCGAAGAAATAGTTGCCATAGCAACAGTCTGCTCAGAAATGGCCTTCGCTGTCTGACGGGAAATCTTACGGACTTCTTCACCTTCACGGGCGAGATCCACAGCGGCTTTTGCCTGTTCTTCAGTCGCACGTCTTACTTCATTCGAAAGACGATTCACTTCACGAGAAGACGATTCGATTTCTTTTGCCGCTTTGGCCTGTTCAGTAACAGCACGGGATGTAGCGATTGATTCTTTTCTTGCATCTTCCATTGCCTTGGCAACTTCAACAGCACCTTTCGTCTGTTCAACGAGACCTTGAGTCGTACGCTGAGCGGATTGAGTGACATCTTTAGCAATCGAAACAAGGTCAGAGAGTTTTTTCGTCTGCTCGCCCATCGCTGAACTTGTCTGTGCGGTGAGCTTTCTCATTTGGAGAGAAGCTGTCGCGAGCTGAGAAGAAACCGAAGCTTGTTCCCCGACGGCGCGGAGAACTTTTTCAGCATTTTGTTTTAATAGACCATGACTTCTCACAACATCCCGGAGAGCTTTGGCCTGTTCTGATGTCGCTTCTTTCGTCTGACGGGCCATAGTGCGAAGTTCGCTTGTGCCTTTAGCGAGTAATTGAGAAGTCGTTAATTGTTCTTTTGTTACCCGGGCAACCTGGCGGCCTTCTTCCGAAACTTTATGAGTGGCCGAAGTTACAGATTTCACGGCCTGGACCTGTTCAGCGTTTGCCCGTTCAATATCGCGGACTGAACTTGTGACACTTTCAGCACCCTTGAGAATAGCGCTAAGAGCGAGTTCTGCATCAGCAGCAAATTTTCCGCCTTCAGCAGCAGCTTTGACACCTTCATTCGCGGTGACCATCGCTTCGCGGGCGGTACTCTGAAGACCTTTGATAATTTTTGCAATGTCTGCTGAGGCAGCAGCAGCGCGATCAGCAAGAGCGCGGATTTCTTCCGCTACTACAGCGAATCCACGACCGTGTTCTCCGGCGCGGGCGGCTTCAATAGAAGCGTTCAGGGAAAGAAGATTCGTTCTGTCAGCGATCATATTGATCGTCTGAACGATATCGCCGATGTCTTCAGCGCGTTTCCCCATATCTTTAATAACGTTACTTGATTCAGTGATGGCTTCACGGATAGAAGTAAGACCAGAAATCGATTTAGCGACAGTGAGTCCACCTTCTCGTGTAGTGGCCGTTACTTCATCGGCCGTTTTCCGGGCACCTTCAACGAGAGTGGTAATGCGTGAGTTTGCGCGCTCAAGCTGAGTTGTCGCAGTCACTGTCTCAGCAGAGAGATTAGCGATCTGTTCAGTACTCTGAGCAACGGCCTGGACTGAGCGGCTGAATTGTTCAATGGCAGCAGCATTGCTATCAACGACGCTGGCATTTTTTTCAGCAGTCGCCGCCACTTCTTCAACGGAAGCGGCAATTTCTGTGACAGCTGATACTGCTGACTCAACGGAAACTTCAAGTTCCTTGGCCTGAGCGGAAATCATTTTAGATGAGCGGGACATTTCTTCGGCACTCGCCGCGGTCTGTTCAACAGCGGAAGCCATTTCTGTTGCATCCTTAGATACACCTTCGAGAGCTGTAATTCCCTGGATGACTCCGTTACTGAGATTTAATACCTGAACTGCTGAACTTTCAGCATCAGCTGAGAGTCTTGTAATTCCCTTGGCCATCTGCTGAATCGTCACAGCAACTTCTTCAATTGTTGCGGCGGAGGCTTCTCCGCGTTTAGATATATCTGCAACACTTACAGCTGTCTGAGTGGCAGCACTCGTGAGCTGCTGACTGGCAGCTGCGAGGTCACTGGCGTTGACGTTAACTGATTTAATGGAACGGGCGGTTTCTTCAAGAGTCGCCGCTGTTTTTTCGGAAGATGAGGAAAGAAGTTCGGCATCTTTTTTGACGGTCGCAACTGATGCTGTCATTTCCTGGAGACCGGAAGCCATCGCCTCCATTCCACGAAGAGTATCCTTTGTTGTTTCTGCAACCTGCTGCTGAGATTTTGCTAGCTCCTGAATCGAAGCACCAGTTTCTTCCACACTGCTGGCAACTGATTCGATCGCAGCACGCATCTGTTCACCAGCTGCGGCACTTTCGTTCCCGGATTCGGAAATTTTTTGAATGGCCTCTTCAACTGAAAGGGCCTGGTTCGCTGTCCGTGCGAGGGATTTCATGATCTCTTCCGTAGAATTCATGATGTTTTTGTACTCAATTTCATTTTGCATGTTCAAACTCCTCGCCGACGATCTTTAATGTATCTAAAAGCATAATTATTCTTTCTTTGAAATTCGCGACAGCTTTTACGAAGCCTTCACTTTGTCTCGCAATGATCTCAGGTGGTGCCTTGAAAATTTCCGGAGAAATGTTCTGCACTTCGCGCGCGCTGTCCACGACAAGGCCGACGAGTCTTTCTGAAAGTTTCAGGACCACGACACGTGATTCGCCGGTGACTGGAATCTCCGGAAGACCGAAACGTTTTCTCGCGTCGAGAACCGGAATGATTTTCTGACGAACCTGGATAAGACCCGTCACATAAGACGGGGCACCCGGCACGGGAGTGGCCACGGTAAAATTTTCCATCTGGAAAACTTCATCGGCCGGGATGGCATACTCGGAGTCTCCAATTCTGCAGATCACATGAAGTTGGCTCATATTGTTCCGGCGGATTCACGGAGAATCGCCGCTCCTAATGTAGAGAGATCGAGAACGAGAGTCGGCTTTCCATCACCCATGTCGGTGGCGCCGGCCATACCCTGACTTCTGACAAGAGTATCGTCGAGTGGGCGAACCACAACTTCCTGACGACCAAGCATTTTATCCACACCAAAGGCAACAATTCCCTGGTTGAGTTTTACGATAAGGGCCTTATGGGGACGAATTTCAGATTCTTTAATTTTGAGAATGGAATCAAGATTGAGAAGGGGAATCGCTTCGCCTCTTCTTTCGAGTAGTGCCGGCTGTGGTCCGCGATTTGACGGAACCGGCGATGTTTTTAATTTCGCGAAATCCACTTCAATAATTTCTTCAATCACGGCAACCGGAGCGACATATGTCTGACCGCCGGATACGAAACTCATCACATCGACAATCGTGACACTGACGGGAACTTTGAGTGTGAATGATGTTCCGGAACCTGGAGTGGTGTTGACAGTCATAGATCCACCCAGAATTTCAATCGTGCGTTTTACGATATCCATTCCCATTCCCCGGCCACTTGTTGTGGTCACTTCTTCACGAGTGGAGAGTCCCGGAGTGGTGATTTGCTGGAGAAGTTCATCCTGACTCTGGGCCACGCGTTTGCCGGCCTTTTTCGCCACGGCTTCACGATCAATCCCGCGTCCATCATCACTGATCGTAAGGAGAAGGTGAGTACCAGACGTATCATCGCACTGAACGAGAACTGTTCCGCCTTCAGGCTTATTATTCTTTTTACGTTCTTCTTTTGTTTCAATCGCGTGATCAACAGCATTTCTCACGAGGTGAACAATCGCAGGCATAATTTTATCAGCGACGGCCTTATCGACTTCAGCACTTCCAGCTTTCACTAAAACTGCAACAGACTTCGAAGTGTCTTTGGTAATTCCCCTTACGATGAGAGGAAGTCTCTGAAGGAGCTCCGCCAGAGGAACCATTCTTGCTTCAGTGATTGCTGTGCGGAGACGTTTTAATTGTCTGCCGTTTTCCGCGATAACGGCGTTAAGGGCCCTCGTATCGGCTCCGGCATCTCTTAAATCAGCAGCGACTTTAGCAAGTTTTGACCGGGTGATAACTAATTCCGAAAGTCGCTCAAGTGTTTCATCGAGTTTTTTAATATCAACACGAATAGAGGAATGATCCAGAGGTGTGAAGTCGAGTTCATCTTCATCAGTAAGAGTATCTGCTACCGATGCTTCTTTCTGAGTGTAACCAAGAGAAGTGATGAATTCATCCGATGTCTCAATAGAATCTATAATCTCTTTATCAGTCACTGTGGTCACAAGAAGAAGTCGGAAGGAAATACCGGTTGGGGACTTAGGAGATGAGTGAGGCATTACCTTCACGAGTTCGCCGAATTTTCCGAGACGGTCGCGAACGGCCGATATGTTAAGGCCGCGTGCGGTCTTTTCCGGTGACGGATGATATTCAATGAGAAGAGCACGTTTTCCGGAGCGAAGTGCCTCGAGAATCTGCTCTTTATCAGAACTTGTGAGAAGCTTTACAATTTCCGGCGCTGCCGTAATTTCAGCTTCTGGTGCCATTGTCAGTTCTGTGAATTGTTCCTGCGAAAGAATGAGGGCCTCAATTAATTGAGGTGAAACTTTAGGAATTCCACTCACGCCAACTTTAGTAATAGCCTGGACTCTTTCTTCAATAGCACGTGTTCCACGTAATAACAGATCAAGAAATTTTTCCGGAAGGCGACCACCAGAGCGATCGGCCGTACGGAGAATACTTTCCATTTCATGAGAAACATCAACGATAGGCTGAGCTCCCACCATCGAGGCAAGACCCTTTATCGTATGAAGAGAACGGAAGAGTTCGCGGATTGCACGCGGCTCAGGTTTACCCTGTCTCAGTGCCTCAGCAACTGAAACGAGATTCTGGTTTACTGAATGCAGATGCTCGTCTGCTTCCAGAACAAATCCCGTAACGAATTCCTTCAAGTCGACCTGATTGGCCATTAATTTCCTGCTTTCTTCGTTTTAAGAATTTCACCGACTGCAGACTGAATCTGATCGGGAGAAAAAGGTTTTGTCATGTAGCGGGTGGCACCAGCAGACATCGCTCGTTCTTTCGAAACTTCATCACCACGAGTGGTCACGATGATGATCGGAACATTCTTCAGCTTGTCTTGTGATCTGACGAATTCGACAACTTCCACTCCGCCAATATCAGGCATGTTCATATCGAGAAGAAGGAGATCAAACGGCTGCATGGATAGCTGCTCAATAGCATCAAGACCGCTGCTTGCCTGAGTAAAAGAAAGACCTTCCTGACCACGAAGGCACGCGATTAACATTTCCCGCATAACCTTGCTGTCATCTACAACCAGAATATCTGCCACGACGAAGCCTCCTGAAAAATATTCCTTCTTGTAGCACATGGGGCATGAGGGTCTATAGATATTATCCGTAGTGTATTTAATTCCTAGCCATGACATGAATGCGTGTGGCATTTTCGCTTCATGAAGTCTCACTCTGATAAGAAAACGATCTGGATCGTCGACGATAGTCCTACTGATACCTTAAGGGTGTCTAAAGTTCTGAGTGCTGAATACAATTTAGAAATTCTTAACGACGGTGCCATCGCTTTAGAGAAGCTTACCTCGGGAAATCTACCCGACCTTCTGATTCTCGACTGGATGATGCCGGGGATTTCAGGAATCGAAGTTTGTCGTTACATCCGCTCTCTCGGAAATGAATTTGTCGAACTTCCCATCATCCTGCTTACTGCTCAACATGGTTCTCCCGAAGTGGTTGAAGCTTTCCGCAGTGGGGCCAATGATTATATTTCTAAGCCGTTTGTAGATGAAGAACTTGTGGCAAGAGTCTCGGCCCAGATCTCCACTCAGGGTTTACGCAATCGGGTTTCCCGGACAGAAAAAGACCTGAAGTCACTTCTCATCAATGCTCCTGATCCTATTGTGGCCGTCGATGCCCTGGGGAAAATTACATTTCTTAACGATGAGGCGGCTAAGCTCTTCGGAGGTCCTCATCTTTCTTTTCTTGGAAAGAGTCTGATGGAGCAGGTTCCGGAAATTACCGCCCGGCATATTGGCCTGGGTAATATGGAACCACTCCTTCCGGTACCGGAAGTGAAGATTGGAGATCGCATTTTCTCACCAAGTATCCGGCTTCTTCCTTCAGATGATGCTGCCTATACGACCATTTCTTTAAGAGATGTTACCGCCCGTAAAAAAATTGAATCCCGCAGGCTTGATTTCTATTCAATCATTGCACACGACCTCCGGACGCCGATTACATCCGTGCTTCTGAGACTTCAAATGGTTTTCCGTGGGAAATACGGCATCCTTCCTTCGGGACTCCTGGAAGATCTTCGCCGGACTGAACTTAGTTTGAAATCCCAGGTTGTAATGATCAATGATTTTCTTGAACTCGCAAAACTCGAAGATATGAGTTACCGGATTGAAAGAAAACCGGTCGATCTCAAAGCACTCGTGACGTCAATTGTTCAGGATTTTGAGCCGCTCATTGATAAAAAGAAACTTTCACTCAAAGTTGAGGCCTTAAATAGTCCTATCGTTCAGGGTGATTATCAGAGACTCTCTCAGGTTGTGGCGAACCTTCTG
Source organism: Bdellovibrionota bacterium (assembly GCA_040387275.1). Taxonomy (GTDB): domain Bacteria; phylum Bdellovibrionota; class Bacteriovoracia; order Bacteriovoracales; family Bacteriovoracaceae; genus Peredibacter. The sequence continues at coordinate 177,845 of JAZKDZ010000001.1, forward strand.
GGAAATGCTGTAAAATTCACTCCCGATGAAGGAAAAATTACGATCTCCATCCGTTCGGCCGATAGTCACGCTGAACTTTATATCCAGGATACCGGTCACGGTATCGCTCAGAATGAAATCGAACATCTCTTTGACCGTTTCACCAGAACTCACAATTCGGCGGCCTTCGCGACCGGAACCGGTCTTGGGCTCATGATCGTCCGGGAGATTATTGAGGCCCATGGCGGAAGCGTCGGGGTGGAAAGTCAGGTCGGTATTGGTAGTAAATTCTGGGTCTGGCTGCCACAAATCTCAAGCGGAGCTTAAGATTTGTTGATGTTTTGCCACGCTGGTTAAAATCCTTCAAAAATGCTATCTCAAGTTGTGGAAAAAAAAATCTACAGTAGCTCCGTTCTTATGAGCATTCTCGAGAATGCTCCTCTTCCTATCGGCATTTACGAAGGCCCGGATCACCGTTTTGTTTTTATCAACAAAGCAGGAACCGACGCCATCAGGATGAAGAAAGAAGAAGTCCTGGGAAAAACCTACGCCGAAGTTCTGCCTCATACTCCTGAAAGAATCGCCAGTATCGATAAAGTTTTCGAGACAGGAATTCCGTTTACACAAAACGAAATGGAATTAACCATCGGCCATGATTCTCAGGGCAAGCCGATTAATCAGTACATCAATTTTCTTTCTCAGCCGTATAAAAACGAAGAAGGGAATGTTCTGGGTGTGGCCTCTTTTGGTGTTCTGGTGACGGCAGAAGTGGAGGCCAGAAATAAACTGAAAGAAGAATCTCATCGAACGACTCAGATTCTTGATAACCTTTCTGCGGGATTTTTCTCTCTCGATAGAAACTGGATTTTCACGTACGCCAATCCCGCTTCGCAAACTGCTTTGGGTCTTCCGCCTTCGGAAATCGTGGGAAAACATGTCTGGACACTTCACCCTCAGTTAGTGAACTCAGAATTTTATCACGCTTATCACCGCTCGATGAATGAACGGGTAGTCGTGGAAGTTACCAACTATTATCCTGAGCAGGATCGTTGGTACCATACGACTTCCTATCCACTGGATGAGGGCATTGCCGTTTCCTTTACAGATATTACTGTCCGTAAAAAAGCGGAAGCGGCCCGCTCACTTTCTGATGAACGCTTTCACACGTTAACTGAGGCAATGCCCCAGATGGTGTGGATTACAGACTCAGATGGTAATGTTGTTTATTTCAATCGCCAGTGGATGAAAAATACCGGAACCTCTCTGGAAGAAAATTTAGATGCAGGATGGTTGAATGTTCTTCATCCCGACGACCGCGATAGAGCGTTTAAGGTCTGGAATGCGGCCCTTATCTCCAAAGAGTATGATGTTGAGTATAGAATCAAAATGGCCGATGGCTCTTATCGCTGGCATGTCGCCCGTGGAGTTCCGACAATTGGTGATGATGGAAAAATCAAGCAGTGGGTGGGAACAACCACTGATATTCAAAGTCAGAAACAAACTCAGGTTGATCTCGAAAACGCTGTGAAAGCGCGCGATGAGTTTCTCTCTGTGGCCTCTCATGAATTAAAAACTCCTTTGACCGTCATTCAACTTCAGAGCGAACTCACGAAAAGAAGTAATGATCTGAATGTCGTTGCGAAAACAACAGCCACTATTCAGCGGAACGTCTCGCGCCTCACACGTGTTGTGGATGACATGCTTGATATTTCCCGCGTTGCTACCGGAAAACTGAATCTGGAACTTGAAAATTTAAATTTGAATGATGTTGTTCTTGAAACTGTCGAAAGAATGACTCCACTCCTGAAAGACTCCGGGTGCGAGTTAATTTACCGGCCTGGAGAGACTGTCTTCCTTCCCATTGATAAATTCCGGATTGAGCAGGTGCTTGTGAATCTTCTCACGAACACGTCACGCTACGGAAAAGGGAAGCCGGTCTTTGTCACGACTTCGAGAAATGAAAACTTTGCTCTCTTGAGTGTGAAAGATTCAGGGTCGGGGATTGCTCCGGCCGATCACGAAAGAATTTTTGAAAGATTCGAGCGAGCGACATCGAATGCAGGAATCTCGGGCCTGGGACTGGGACTCTATATTGTGAAAAACATCGTTCAGCTTCACAAGGGATCGATCAGAGTGGAGAGTAGCATTGGTCTCGGGGCCGAATTTATCGTCGAATTACCCCTCAAAACCACACAAAAAACATAATATCTTGAGCCACTTTACAATATCTTAACTAGTTAGAATCCTTTCCTTTGTCGGTTCCCTTTGCTACTCTGTCGGGACACTTATTAAGGAATTTTCATTTGAATATTGAAACTCAAACTGTGGCCCCAGTTGGACTTCCTCTTTTCCTGAAAACAGAGATTCCGGTCGAAAAACCAATCGATGAATTGAAGTCAATTTCCTTTTATCAACAGGAGCTCCGTAAGGTCCTTCCGGAAGAAATTTTTCTTCGCACGCCATGGCGTTGTGTTTATCTCGTGGGCTTTCTCGCGATCAATATTTCCCTTGTTACTTTTGTCCTGATGGTGAACCCTGCGTGGTACTTCAAGCTCATGATTGCGTTTGCAATCGGGCAGCTCAATTCCAGTATCGGTTTTTTTGCACACGAAACTCTTCATGGTTCTATCGTTAAAAATAAGTTCCTTCAGGCGATGATCGGAAGTATCGGTCTGGCCCCCTTTCTCGTGTCTCAGACTTACTGGCGCTTCTGGCACAATAATCTCCATCACGGGAACACTCAGCTGATCTATAAGGATCCGGACGCTTTCCCGACACTCTCTGTTTATAAGAGAAGTAAGTTCATGCGTTTTGTTTTTAATCTCTCTCCGGGCTCAAAAGGTCCTCTGAGTTATTTTTATTTCTTCTATTGGTTCTCGTTCCAGTCGATCATCAATCAGTCGTACATGCGCTTTAAGAGCAAAATGTGGGACAACATGGATCACAAGAGAGTGACTCTTGAATTCGTCTCGATTCTCATCCTGGCGGGTGGTTATCTGTATATGATTGGTCTTGAGAATATCCTGTGGCTCGCGATTATCCCGGCCCTCATCCAGAACTATGTGATCCTGAGTTACATCTCAACCAATCACAATATTTCTCCTCTAACGAAAGTGAATGATCCTCTCGCGAACTCACTGACAGTGACAGCACATCCTGCAATTGAATTCTTCCATCTGAATTTCGGTTATCACGTGGAACATCACCTGTTCCCGAGAGTATCGTGCAGTCACTCGAAAGTGATTCATGAAAAACTAAAAGAGATGTATCCCGGTAAGTACAAGTACATGCCGAAATGGAAGGCGCTGAAGTATCTCTATCAGACGCCAAGAATTTACAAATCATCTAACGAACTCATTCATCCGAAAACGCTGAAGACTTATCCGACCATCTGATGGACGCGTTTAAGAAAACTTTCCGGGCAAATGTTCCGTCTCTCATCCCGATGGTGGATGAGAGCTTCCGTCCGATCCTTGAATTGCCTTTTCTCCATTCACTCACTGATCTCCTTAAAGTCTGGGACAAGAGTATCCAGGTGCACTTACCCGATCTTCGGGATGAAGCAAGTTCAATCGATACAGATGCTGAGCACGCCATAAGTTTTTATGAGCAGGGGATGGGGCTTCTCTTTAACAACGCTCACGAACTTTCTCCCATGCTTTCTGATTGGCTTCAGGAAATCCGTCAGTCGATTGGTCTATCGGCCCTCACTTACGGAAGAAATCTCATCTATGCCACTCCTGATGGAAAGGGCACGGCCCCTCATTTTGATCAGAATATCAATTTCGTTTTGCAGGTGAAGGGAACCAAGCACTGGAAAGTGGCCCCGAATCTTCATCTCGAAAATCCCATGACAAGACATACGATGGGCCAGCCGGTTGATCCCGAGATGATGAGTTACCTTGAGCGCGAAATGCCGACAGAGATGCCTTCAGATGCTCAGGATTTCGAGTTAAAACCCGGCTCACTTCTGTATGTTCCGCGGGGGTGCTGGCATTCAACAGAGGCCCAAGGCGATGCCCTGGCCCTGAATTTTACGTTCACCGCTCCGACGTGGATTGATCTTTTCAGTGCTGCTTTAAGAGGACGACTTCTTCAGTCACCTGAGTGGAGAGAAACGGCGGATCTCTCGGAAGAGAAATTCAATGAGTTACTCGCAGGACTCGTTGCGGATATTCCGAACTGGCGCGCCGAAGATATCCTGGCCGTGACGGAAGCGATGAATTAGTTAACCAGGTTAACTAATCGTGCTATCCTGGGGTCATGAATATCGTGATTCTGATTCTCGGTCTCCTGTCCGCCTTTGGCCCCTTATCCATCGACATGTACCTGCCAGCTCTTCCCGGTATCGCCAGTGACTTTCATGCCGAACTTTCGCAGGTTCAGTTTTCTCTGGCTTCCTATTTTGTGGGAATTGCTCTGGGACAGATTTTCTACGGACCACTCACTGATCGCTTTGGCCGTAAAAAACCTCTTTACGTGGGACTTTCACTCTATTTTATTTCTTCACTTCTCTGCGCTCAGACAACAACGGTGGAAGGTCTCATTCTCTTCCGTTTTCTCCAGGCGCTGGGTGCTTGCTCAGGTATTGTCATCAGTCGAGCTGTTGTGAGAGATCTCTTTCAGCCGCATGAATCAGCGCGGATATTTTCACTCCTTATGCTCATCATGGGAGTGGCACCGATTCTTGCTCCGGTAGCGGGTGGTCTCATGCTCACAACTTTTGGCTGGAGATCGATTTTCTGGTTTTTAAGTTCGGTAAGTCTTCTTACATTGATAGCTGTTTTTTTCTTTCTGAAAGAATCCTCGATTCCTCATCCTGATCACCGGCTCCGCTATGCTGTCAGAAACTATCTGGGAGTTTTAAAGGATCGTCAGTTTACGGGATACACCATTTCTCTCAGCTTTATTTACGCCGGCATGTTCGCTTATATCACTGGTTCGTCGTATGTTTTCATCCAGCATTTTCATCTGAGTCCTTCGAACTATTCCATTCTCTTCGGCGCCAATGCTTTTGGTCTTATTCTCTTTTCACAGATTAATGGAAAACTCCTGAAGAAAAATACTCCGGAAAAGCTTATCCGCTCAGCTCTCCCGATCACATTCATTGCCGGGACTTTTCTTCTTCTCGACGGAATTTTCGATGCTCCTCTCTGGGCGATTTGCCTTCCGCTCTTCTTTTATATTCTCTCCATGGGAATGATTGCACCGAATGCCGCTGCTTGCGCTCTTGCGTTTCAAAAAAAATCAGCGGGAAGTGCTTCTGCGATGATGGGAACGATCCAGTTCACTGTTTCGGCCATTTGTTCCATGCTCGTGAGTCGTCTACATAACGATACGATCCTTCCCATGACAGGGATGATGTTCGGTTGTGCGATGATGGCCGTTTTGTTTTACTGGAGATTAGTTCTGAGGCCAGATCTCAGAAACTAATTCGTAAGATCTTTTTCTCTTCACGGGATCGTGAATCATGGAAAGAATCATAAGCTCTTCAATCAACCCTGATTCAACATACGGACTCAGCATCTTCTTGATTGTTGCCGGTGATCCGACGAATTTCGGCATGGATCCTGCTCTCACTTCATTCCAGTCTTTTGCTGTGAACGGATAGGCCTTCGCCTCGGCAACTGAAGGAAGGGGAATGCTGTTTCCTGTACCCACGAAAAGCGCAAAGGAGAGATCAGAAGAGAGAGCGAGTTCTTCAGCAGCTTCATCCGTCTCGGCACAGATTATATGGCAGCCCATGGAGGCCTTCGGTTTTTTACAGTATTCAGAAGGACGAAAACGCTCGTGATAAAGGCGGAAAATTTCCAGCGCGGGAATTTGTGAGAAGTGCTGAGCAAAGGAATAAGGAAAGCCGCGATCAGCAGCAAACTGTGCGCCGAAATCACTGCTTCCTAAAATCCAGATCTCAGGCATTGGTGTATCAGAAGGAACGGCCGCGACATCGTTATGGTTGTCATCATTTAACCACTTCACGAGTTTATCAAACTCATGAGGGAATTCATTGGCAGCGATATTCCCATGTCCACGAAGGAGATTTGCGGCCTTCGAACCAGAACCAGGAGCGCGGCCCAGACCGAAATCAATTCTTCCGGGAAAGAGAGCTTCGAGAGTCCGGAAAATTTCCGCGACATGAAGTGTGGCGTGATTCGGGAGCATGATGCCGCCGGAACCGACGCGGATATTTTCTGTCCGACTGGCGACATGAGCGATTAAAACTTCCGGGGCCGAACTGCCGATGCCTTCCATATTGTGATGTTCAGCAAACCAGTAACGTTGAAATCCCAGGGCCTCAACATGTTGAGCGAGTTCGACTGCGTGAGAGAGGCTGGCAGCAGCTGTGTATCCTGAAAGGATGGGGGCCAGATCAAGGACTGATAAGAGAGGCGTTTTCATTCTGTGAGACTAGCACAAAAAAAAGGGGAGAGCAGGTGCCCTCCCCCGAAAAAAGTGACTATTTTGAGAAATACGGGGCAATGCCTTCGCCATTAAGTGTACCGTAAACTTCAACTTTGCCGTTTACGATGCTCCACGGCTGCTCGAAAGTTCCCGCATTGATCGCGAGATCCTTCCCGCGTGCGATTACGGCCTGAAGCCATGGCTCACGGATAGCGTCCAGGGCACCGTAAGTCTTATAGAGCTCTTTCAGGTCATCTTCCAGGCGCTCGGCCTTGATGTTCTGAAGAGTCGACAGAAGTTCTACACAGGCAGCGTGATACTTGTCGTAATCCACAATCTGGTAAACCACATTCTTATCTGAGAGAGGAGAGCCGTCTTTCGAGACTTTCGCGATGGCACCTTTTTCAAGGAAGATGTTCATCATGAGCCAGTGACCGCGGTGATGGGCCTCGGAAAGTGACTGTTGCTTCGAGACGTCGCGGAGGAAGTTAGCGTTGTATGAATCATACATCGCATTCCGGCTGCGGAGGGCCTCTGCCTGATCCTTGAACATGCCGATTTTCACCATGATCGGATCAGCTCCGAATACGAGGGCCGCGAGATCCGCGCGCTGCTCTTCCATCGAAGATCCAAGAGCGCCAAGAACAGTTGTCGGATCTTCTTTCGGTCCATACTTAGAAGTATTATATGTTCCTGAACCGTGACCGATAATTTCGTGAAGAAGAACTTTTGTCTTTCTTCCTTTCGCCCAGAAATCAACGATGTCATCCACCGTTTTTGCCGGAGCGTATTCCACATACATATCACGACGGTCTTTCAGGGTATTCGGATCGAGATCCTGGCCCGGGAGATCGAGGCGGATGATGTTTTTAGCACCTACATCTCGACGGATATCATCGTAGTTCGGAAGATTGTATCCACCAGAACGGAACGATGAAATTTCCTGGAAATAATAAACCATCAGTGCCGGAGGAGAGTATCCTTCCGGAAATGTTTTCTTGTACTGGCCGTAAGGCATATTGTTTTCAAATGTCTGTGCGTTTTTCGCGAGATCAAGAGACATCTTTGTCGTCTCAGGATCAACGATCTGAACATAGGATTCCCAAGAGCCGATGAGGGTCTGGTAATCTGTCTGGTACTCAACATATCCCATCATGAAATCAACAGTGGAACTCGTTCCGTCTTTTACCCAGTGAATATTCATCTGGCGGAAATCTTCAACATTTCCTTCCTGGAAGAACTTGATGAGGTAGCTGATCTGCTTGGACTGATGCTCTGAAGAAGCAAACGGCAGAGCGAGTTTCAGGTGCTTCACAACTTTTGTCATGGCATCGCGGACTTCCGGATGAAGATTCTTGTTATTCAGGGCCTGCACTTCGCAGAGAAGACCATTTGGTCCGCGAACGATACGACAGTTAACATCTGACTTGAGACCTTTCCGGAAAGCTTCGTCCACTTCAGCCATGGTAATCCCATGCTCGTAAACGTTGTTTCCTGAATTTTCGAGTTCATCACCTGATGTTGCTTCCGGCTTCAGAAGAACTTCATATCCCGGATCGGTGAGAAGTTTCACAGATTCAAGAACTGATCCCAATGGTGCTTTTGGAGCGTACATTTTGAAAAGGGATCCGACCTGAGCGGCCGTCACTTTTTTCAGCACATACTTACGATTTGAAGTTGTGTAAGGACCAACCTGGTCTTCGTATTTAATTGTGTAATTCAGATACTCATTGAAAGAAGATCCGAGAAGTTTTTTTGTCTTCGGGAGATTTTTCTTAGAAAGAGAATTTTCCAGCATGTTCTTAATGAGAAGACCATGACGGTGGTTCTGATGAAGAAGGATAAACTTCCCGGCATCAGCGGCCGCCAGAAGGTGAGTGGCGAGCTTCTTCTCTTTCGGAGAAAGTCTGTCCCACACAATTTTTCTGGGAGCGGAACTTGTCACCCGGATTGTTTCAGGAACCGTGATCGGTGAGTAAGCAGCAAAGGCAGAGAATGACATGATGGCGATGAGGCCACATAGGGTCTGTTTCAGCACATTTTCCTCCGGGAAATTTGAATAATTCATCATCAAGCGGAGGGGTGTCGCAGTCAACATAAGGATAATTGACTGATTTACATCTGGAACCTTGAAAGACAGGACGAACCGTGTATCAGTGTGTTAGAGTCCGCCCATGATCAATAACGACGTTATCCGGGCCGTCCGGTACCTCCTCGATGTGAGTGAATTTCAGCTCGTGGAAATTGCCATGATGGGCGGGGGAAATACCACTCAGGCGAAGATGAATGCCTACATGAAGGCCGAAGATGAGCCTGGGTTTGAGGCCTGTCCTCAGAATCTCATGGCCCGTTTTTTAAACGGATTAATTATCTATAAGCGCGGAAAAGATGATTCGCGTCCGCCTCTCAGTCCGGATCTTCCGACCAACAATGTGGTCCTGAAAAAACTGAGAGTCGCCTTTGAACTGAAAGATGAAGATATCATGAATATGCTTGATAGTGTCGGCTTCAGAATGACGAAGTCGGAACTCAGTGCCCTTTTCCGGAAAGAAGGTCATGTGAATTATCGCCAGTGCGGTGATCAGCTTCTCCGGAATTTTTTGAAAGCACTTACGAACAGAGAAAAAGAAAAAAAATCATGAGAAGAGAAAACGATAAAAGTGCTCCCGGTAAGGCCTTATACAATTGGTACCCTGGTCACATGGCCAAGGCCCTGCGGGAAGTCAAAAAACGTCTCGCGATGGTCGACATTGTTCTGGAAATCCGGGACGCGCGCGTTCCTCTTGCAACGGGAAACAGAGCTCTCGACACTGAAGTCGGTAACAAGTGCAAGCTCATCGTTCTGAACAAGGCGAACCTCGCCGTTCCTGAAGCAATGAATGAATGGACAGAGTGGTTCACCGCTCAGGATAAACCCTTCGTGTTCGTGGACTGTTTTGATAAGCCGGCACTCAAGAAAATTGTTTCGATGGCCAGAAAGATCGTTGAAAAAAACAGACGCGACTGTAATCCCGGTTACGTTCAGACAAAAACAAAACTCAAAATGATGATCGTGGGACTTCCGAATACAGGGAAATCGACCATCATCAATCAACTCGCCAATCGCGGCGCCACGAAAGTTGCCGATAAGCCAGGCTACACTCAGATGCAGCAATGGATTATCGTGGATGACGAAGTGGAGCTTCTCGACACTCCCGGCATCATGCCGCCGATGATTGAAAAAGATGAACATGCGCTTTGGTTAAGTTCCATTCACGCGATCCCTGATGACATTGCCGGCGAAGAGACCACAGCGATCTTCGTCATCAATCACCTCATTAAGCATAAGACAAAAGAGTTTTTTGATCGGTTTAAGATCGAGTCTCCTGACATCACGGTGGAAGAGGCGTTACTCAAAGTGGCGACTTTAAGAGGTTGTTTGAGGCAGAAGGGTCAGCCGGACCTTGAGCGCGTGTATAAACTCATTCTCGCTGAGTTCAGAACCGGCGAACTGGGTCGTGCCAGTTTTGGTGTCCCGCCTAAGAAATAATGTGATAGAATCTTTCTGACGACTAACATTTCAGAAGGAGTCTCTCATGGCCCGTGGAGAAGGTGGACAGGATAAAGGTAAAGTGAAAGGCAAGCCAAAGCTCACGACCAAAGAAAAACAGGATAAGAAAAAAGAAAAAGCTAAGACAAAAAAAGCATACGATTAGTAAAAAAAAGGCCGGGTTACCCCGGCCTTTTTTTTTATTTGTGACCTGATCCACCACGAGAACCGGAGCCTTCAGTTGGTTGCGCAGAACCAGTTCCGGAATCTGTGCTTTCTGAATTTCTGCTGCAGGATACGGAGAGTGAGAGAAGTGCGACGAGTAGGATAAATATTTTCACCTGAACCTCCTGTGTATGGCGAACATGACTGATTATTCTCCTTAGTACTCATAAGACACACTTAAGAACATCTCTATTTTTCAATGATACAAGTCATATAGAGGCGCAAAGCGATTTATCCCTTATTGTGATCTGCGTCTGTTAGGGTGACTAAATAAAAAACGAAGCATCATTTCGCCTTGAGAGATTATCTAAGCAAATTATGACGAGTTGGGAGACACGCGCCTTGCAGGAAGTGATGGCCGCAAATCACCAGGAATCTCTGGCCTTGCAGAATTCTTTACCGGAATTTCTGTCACAAATCGTCGACGCACTTTCAACAACGATCAATCGGACCGATGCCAGAGTCCGCTGGGATAAATCCGAGAGTACCAGGATCGGAAAAAAACACGGTTTAGAACGTGCTTCCAGTTATAACTACACCATGGATCAGTTGATTTTCGAATATCACATCCTGAGACAGGTCGTTTGTGAAGAGATGGAAAAAGAAGCAGCTCTTTCTCCGATTGAAAGAGAAGTGATCGTTTGTGCGATTGAGCAGGCAGTGAATGATGCGGCCACAGAATATAGTGAAGTCCTGAGAGACATCCAGGAATCATTTACCAATACTCTGGCCCATGACTTGAGAGGCCCGATTACATCGACTAGATTAACTGCTCAGCTGATCATCAGAAAGGCCGGGGATGTTGATCAATGCCTGACCATGGGTGCGCGGATCTCTTCTATGATGGATCGCTTAGACAGCATGATTCATAATCTCCTGGATGTCGGAAAACTAAGAGCTGGGCAGAAGATTGTGATTAAAAGATCCGTCTCAGATCTAAGCGAGATCATGGGTATTGCTGTGGAAGAACAGAACTTCATTCATGGTCACAGAATCCATTTCCATTCTTCTGGTGACGGCCTGGGTAATTGGGATGCAGACGGCTTCCGCAGAGTCTTTGATAATCTCCTCTCAAATTCTGTAAAATATTCACCAGCGGAATCTGAAATCTTTGTGAACCTTTCTAAAATTGATAATCGACTGATGATTTCCGTAAAAAACAGCGGTCTCCCCATCTCGGAAGATGATCAGTCCATTTTATTTCAGCAGTATCGCAGGACGCGGGACTCTGAAAAAAAACCTGGTTGGGGGCTTGGGCTTGCCGTGGTCAAAGGAATTACTGAGGCACACATGGGTACGGTTGGCATTGAGAGCTCCGAGGCCGGCACCATCTTCACTTTGAATCTACCGGTCATTAATTAGAAAGAGAAATTCGCTGCCAGAGACGCATAATACGAGCGCCCTAAGTCACGTCTCCATTCTGTATCATTGAAACGACGGCCTTCTCTCAGACTCCGGTCAAAGGACTGGCCACCCTGAATTTCCAGGTTGAGTGCCTGAGAAAGAATCTGTCTGTATCCGAGATAAATTCTTTTATCGTTGAGAAAAAGTCTGTCGCGATTTTCTTCTCGGTCCTCGCGCAAAAATACCTGCTGATTGATAGAGAAACCTAAACTCAGGATGGATGAGTCGGAGAGTGAGTAAGAGATGCTCGATTTGAGATTGGTAATAAAAAACGAGAATGAAAGAAGCCACGGCTTGACCGGTGTCCACTGCATACTCAGGAAAGGAAGACCGAACATGCCGGTGAAGGTCTCAGTCTTGTAAAGATAGATAAACCCCGGAAGGGGAATGTAGTTGGCAAATCCGTTGTTATTGAAAATGGAAAGAGTGTAGATCCAGTGCGAATCTTTTTCCTGCTCAGGTGGCGCGTAGTAGGCACTCGCTGAGAAAATAAAATCCCGTGAAGAATGAAAGAGTTTGTCTCCCGCCGAACCAAGCGATCCGCGCACACCCAAGAGACCTTTGGTGTCTGACATGCGTGAGTAATTTCCGCCAAGTTCTACCCGGTGAAGTTCTCCGACTTTATCTCCATCGGGAGCGATAACGCGTTCATTGATTTTCACTGTCGAGGCACTGAGAGAAGAGGTGAAAGATTTCTCTCCGGAAGTCCATACTGGTGAAGTGAGAGATGCTCTTCCCTGATTCATGACAACAGGATTTCCCTGCCAGGCCGAAAGTCCTTCGGCCGTGAGAATGGTTTTTTTCGGAGGGACTAGTCCCAGGCCTCCCGTAATTCCGCCAAACGAAGCGAGTCCTCCGGATCTTGAGCCGGTTTCTTTTACAATTTGATTGAGACGTTGAAGTTCCTGCAGACACTGAGGGGAGAGTTGCTCGCGATTGAGAACCAGGCAATTCGTTTGCTCAACCGGAGAGGTGAAAGGAGCGCAGTACTTTTCTTTTTCGGCCTGGCAGAGATCTTCTGCGGCCACTAGAGATGTTGAGAAGAAAACGAGGATAAATAAATAAACTTTCATATTCTAAGACTGCCACAGCTTAGCACTTTTCAACAGCGCTTCTTTTTAACGCACTGAATTTACAGGTTTTTCTTACTTCAGAATTAAAACACTTGTTTGAAACCGCGAGTTGTCATATCTTAAATTCAAACGATCGTTTGAATGCTCAGCAACAGGATTTTATGAAGATTTTTTACCCACTCTTGGTTCTTTTCCCTCTGTCTGCCTTCGCTCAGGAGCTTGATCTCGACAATTATCTGATCGAAGTCCAGACCAAAAACGGGGGAGTCCGCGGTACGCAGATTTCGGCCGAAGCAAAAAATTTACGACGTGATGAAGGCTCACTCTTTTTTCGTCCGTCATTCTTTTTGACTGGTGAGTACATGGATGACCAGCGCCCGACAACGGCACCTGCGTTTCAGGGATCGCAGACACTGAGACACACCTTGCGCGCGGGTCTCTCGCAGAATTTCCGGACCGGGACCAAGGCCTCTCTTTCTTACAATTATTATAAGACTCAGATCAATGGCGCCTCACCGGCCCTTCTTCCGAACAGTATGTTCTTTGATGTGGCCCCGACTCTGGAAGTGACACAAAGTTTATGGCGTAATTTTCTTGGAACGGAATTTGAGGCAAATGAAGTGGCACAGAATTCTGCCAATGAAGCGCAAAAGTATCAGGAAGAGTTTTCGTATAAACAACTTATGATGCAGGCAAAGAACGCTTACTGGCGCCTTTATTTTACCCAACAGAGTCTCAAGGTGCAGAAGGAAAGTCTTGATCGCGCGATCAAACTCCGTGACTGGAATCAGGGGCGTGTACGCAGTAATCTCGTGGATGAAGCGGAACTTCTTCAGGCCGAAGCGAGTCTTCAGAACCGCGAGCTTGATTATCAGGATACGCTGACGGAGCTAGCAACCGCTGAAAGAGAATTTAACTCTTTCCGTGAATCAGAAGAGAAAGTGAATCTTAGAGCCAATCAGGATATTGAAAATAAATATATCCTGAACGCCACTCTTCCGGAGAAAGCGGAAATCCGCGAGGACGTACTTGCTGTTATGGCCCAAAATAAGGCCCTCATTGCGCAGTCGGAAATCGGAAACGAAAGAAATAAACCGAATCTTGAACTGTACGGTTCATACGCAATGAATGGCCGCGATAAGCAGTATGCCGATTCCCGCGATCAGGCCTTCAGTAATACGAAACCTATGTCTGTCGTTGGAGTCCGTTTTGTCACTCCACTTGATTTCGGATCTCTCAGTGACTATCGCAAATCCTATGCTCAGGACAAGATGGCCTCGGAGATGAAAACGAAGCGGAAAACTTTTGAAGTTGAGCGTGAGTGGGAAATTCTCACGGAACGTTTCCAGAATTTCAAATCCCGACTGAAGCTCACGCAGAAACTTGAGAAAGCGCAGGAGAAAAAACTCCTCACGGAAAAACGCCGCTACAACCAGGGACGCACGACGACTTTCCAGGTTCTTCAGTTTGAACAGGATTTTGCAAATGCCCAGTTACTTAAACTTCGCAATGAGCGCGAGCTTATTGTCGTCTATAACCAGCTCATGCTTTTTGCCGGAGATAAAAAATGAATCCATCTGATCCAAAACAGCAGGGCGGCGGATTTTCTTTCGCAAAGCTTTCCATCAATCGTCCGATCTTTATCACGTGTATTATCTTTCTCACGATGATCACGGGATTTATTTCCCTGCGAGGGCTTCCGGTAGATCTCTTTCCGGATGTCACGTTTCCGGTTGTCACAGTCACGACTCCCTATCCGGGAGCAGGACCGAGAGAAACAGAAACTCTTATCTCGAAAATTTATGAAGAAGAATTCGCGACGATTTCTGGTGTTAAGACAATCACATCAAGAAACCAGGAAGGTGTTTCGATTGTTATTGTTGAGTTCAACTTCAAGACCGATATCAAATATGCTGAACAGCAGATCCGCGACAAAGTAAGTTCGGCGAAATCTAAACTTCCGGATGATGTGGAAGAATCCGTTATCCGGAGAGTGGATCCTTCCGATCAGCCGATCGTCGTGGTTTCACTCACAGCACCTGATCTGACAGAAGCAGAACTCTATGACCTTGCTGATATTACGGTGAAACCGAAATTCGAGCAGGTTCCTCAGGTCGGACTTGTGGAAATTTTCGGGGGACGTGAGCGTGAAATCCGGGTTGATCTTGATCTGAATAAGATGAAAGAACGTCAGGTTTCAGCGATCCAGGTTTCCGATGCCCTGGCCCGGGCCGGTGCGAATATTCCTTCAGGGAAAATTGACGTCTCTAAAAGTAAGGAGACAGTTTTCCGGACTGTTGGTGAGTTTCAAAATCTGAAAGAAATGGAAAACACGATTGTCCAGTTTATCGGGAACGATGTTCCGGTTGTTCTTTCCGACGTCGCGACTGTTCACGAGGGACTTGAAGATGAAAAGAACCTTGCAATCGTTAACGGCAAGCGCTCACTCTTCATCACCGTTTTCCGTCAGTCCGGTGCCAATACAGTGGATGTTGCTGACAACATTGTGAAGGTCACGAATCAACTAAATGAAACCCTTTCCAAAAGTTCTAAAACGGTCAGTCTGAGTGTCGTGAGAGATGGTTCAAAACCAATCCGTGATAACCTTTATGATGTTCAGGAATCAATTACGATCGGGATTGTTCTCACCATCGTAGTAGTGTTTTTCTTCCTTGGGTCATTCCGTTCGACCATCATTACCGGTCTAGCTCTTCCTAACTCACTTCTCGGGGCCTTTATTCTTCTCGCAGTCGCGGGTTATACGATTAACGTTATGTCACTCCTGGCCCTCTCACTTGCTGTCGGTCTGCTCATCGATGACGCCATTGTGGTACGGGAGAATATTTTCCGGCATCTTGAGATGGGAAAAAATCCAAAGCAGGCCGCTGTCGACGGGACAAACGAGGTCATGCTCGCAGTTATTGCGACGACTTTCACAGTTATTGCCGTATTCGGTCCGATCGCGTTTATTTCCGGAGTTGTCGGCCAATTCTTAAAACAGTTCGGGATGACAGTGTGTTTTGCGCTCATCATTTCTATGTTTGATGCCATTACCATTGCGCCGATGATGTCGGCTTATTTCGCCGGGAAAACAGGTTCTCACGGACACGGTCCTGATATGACTACTTTCTACGGGAAAACTGTGGGCCGTGTGCTCAAGGGCTTCGACCGCATTCAGACCTTCCTTGAAGATTTTTATGTGAGCATTCTCAAAGTGACGCTGAATAACCCGCTGAAAATGATCGCTGGTGGGATTCTGATTTTTGTTCTCAGTATTTACTCGCTTAAATTTGTTCCGAAAACATTCATCGCTGCCCAGGATAACGGGGAATTCTCCGTCAACCTCGATCTCCCACCTGGAACAAGTCTTCGCGAAATGGAACGAGTTGCGATTGAAGTCGACACAATCGTCAGAAAACACCCGGAAGTTGCGGCGAGTGTTCTCAACGTAGGAACGAATGAAGGTGAAGCGAATAAAGCAAACTTCTACATCCGCCTTGTTCCGACTGAAAAAAGAAAAATGAATACCATTGCCTTCAAGGATTTACTGAGGAAAGAACTCGTTCCTTATGAATATGCTAATATCAGAGTTGGTGACTTTGATGCTGTGGCAGCTGGACAGCGTCCTTTCAATGTCAACATTCAGGGTAACGACGAAAAAGAGCTCGAGCGGATTTCTACTCTTGTGTATCAGAAACTGAAAAACCATCCTGCACTCACAGGTGTCGATCTTTCTTATCGTCCAGGTAAACCTGAATTCCAGGTACTTCCTGATCGTACTAAAGCTGAGCGTCTTGGAGTCTCAACGAATGTTCTGGGACTGGAACTCAGAACGCTTATTGAAGGTCAGACACCTGCCGTTTATCGTTTTCAGGGCGAAGAGTATGATATTCGTGTCCGTCTGAGAGAAGATCAGAGAAATCTCCAGCGCGAGTTTAACCGTATCGCTGTTCCGAATATCAACAACCGTCTTATTCCACTTTCGAGTGTTGTAAAAGGTGTGGAGACAACCGGCCCGGCGAATATTACCCGCCAGGACCGTGCCCGGTATTATCAGATTGCCGCTGATATCGCGCCGGACGGTCCCGGAATGGGTGGAGCGATGACGGATGTCCAGAATATTTTTAATAACGATATCAAACTTCCGGAAGGAATGAGTTACAAGTTTACCGGACAGGCCGAGAACTTCGGCGAGATGATCGGAAGTATGGCGATTGCTTCGGGACTCGGGATTCTCTTCATCTATCTCGTTCTCGCTTCGCTTTACGAATCTTTCATCACACCGTTTACGATCATGCTGGTGCTTCCTCTCGCTATGTGTGGAGCATTCTTTGCCCTGGCCCTTACCGGCGCCAGCCTTGATCTTTTCTCGATGATCGGTTGTATTATGCTTCTCGGAGTGGCGACCAAAAACTCGATTATCCTGGTGGATTATACCAACCAGCAAACGAGTAAGGGCATGGCCCTCCGGGATGCCATTTTTCTTGCCGGGAAAAATCGTCTCCGTCCGATTCTCATGACATCGTTTGCTCTTATCGCCGGATTTATTCCGATTGCAATCGGTCTTAACGAGGCATCTCGTCAGAGAACGTCCATGGGGATCGCGCTGATTGGCGGTCTTATCAGCTCGACGCTCCTTACTTTGATTATTGTTCCGGCAGCTTACACCTACATCGAGAAGTTCAGACTTTTTGTGAACAGAATCTTTGCTAAGATCACGGGTGCTGATGTTACCCTTCATGATGAAGAGGTGAAGTGATGGTTCTTAAAAAAGTTAAAAGCTCCGATCTGAAAGATCTCGATACCTGTCAGCGCATCCGTGAGACGGCGATCAATCTTTTTGCGCTGAAAGGTTTTGAAGGCGCATCTATCAGAGAAATCGCCCGGATTGCCTGTGTGAACGTCGCTGCTATTAACTATCATTTCAAATCAAAAGAGAATCTCCGTGAGGAAATCACGGAGATGATCGTTCTCGATTTCAAAGAAAAAATTTCCACAATCACTGATGCCGCCTCCATGTCCGAATATTCTGTCAAAATTTTCCGTGCTCTTTCTGAAGACCCTGCCAAATGCGTGAACCAATTTAAGCTCATCCTCGAAGCGGATACCGGGGCCTTTGATCAGGATCCATACCCTGTGGGTTATGAACAGTTCTCCATTCACATGAATAAGGAATTGAGTAAGAGTGTTCCTCAGGAAGAAAGACTGTGGCTCGTTCATGCCGTGATGTCTTATGTAGTTCATACGGCGATTATGTCTTCAACAAAAATCGGAAAACGAACTGTGAAAAAATTCTTTGGTGGTCACCCTGTGACACTTGAGGATTATATTTCGCGGATGGTGAATGGATTGATACGAGATCTTAATTCGAGATATTCATAAAGCGTACTTCTTCACATAATCGAGAACCTGGAAAATGTCGACCGGCTTTCTCAGATAGGCCTGCGCCTTTGCCTTTTCCTGTTTTTCTTTCACATGCCCGTCTGCGGATAAAACAACTATCGGGATATGGGAAATGGAAGGGATTTTTGATTTGTTTTCAGAGAAATGAAATCCATCCATCACGGGCATCATGAGATCTAATAGAATGAGATGAGGAAGATTACTTTCATTCTCAGTGAGATAATCAAGGGCAATCAGCCCATTTTCTGCTGTGGCGATGTTATATCCTTCGCTTTCCAGGAGTTCCACCATGGATTCACGAATCGACTCATCATCTTCGACAATCAGGATTTTCTTCATGATCTTCCCTCCATGAGAGGCAGGCGGACCATAAATTTCGATCCATGTCCCAGCTCACTTTTCAGTTGTATGTTTCCACCGTGGGCATCAACGATCATTTTAGTAATATAGAGACCGAGCCCAAGTCCGCTGACATTGTCAGAGGAAATGGCACGCTCAAATCGATTGAAAATCAGACTTTGCTTGTTTTCTGCAATACCCAGACCCTGATCCGAAACAGTGACAATGGCATCGGCCTTATCTGAAGAGATATCAATCAGAACGGGTTTTCCCTCGCCGTATTTAAAACAATTAGTGAGAAGATTTGTTATGACCTGCTCAATACGAAACTTATCACCTTTGATCAAAACGGGTTTGGTAATATGAAGTTCGATGGATGATTTCGATGAGGCAATCTGGGGTGAAAGTCTTTCCAGAACTTCTCTGGTTGTTGCAGAGAGATCCATCTCTTCCATGGCATAAGTCATTTTTCCGGCATTGAGGCGTGAAACATCGAGAAGATCTTCCACCAGCTTGGAGAGTTTATCCACCTGGCCAAGAGACTTACTCACGACCTGGGCAAGTTTCTCTGGAGCAGGTGCAGAGTTCTTCTCCACATCGATACTTTTCCCGGTCATCTGGAGCTGCATTTTCAGCGAAGTGATAGGAGTTTTCAGTTCGTGCCCGGCAATAGAAAGAAACTCATCCCTTGAGCGGATGAGATTCTGCAATTCTTTCGTTCTGATTTCCTGAGCGAGAGAAGACTCACGGATTTTCGTCATTTTAATCTGAACATTCACGCGGGCAAGAAGTTCCCGGGCGGAAAAAGGCTTAGTTAAATAATCATCGGCGCCGAGATCAAGGCCGCTGGCCTTTAATTCTTCCCCGGCACGGGCAGAAAGAAGAATGACAGGAATCGTTTTGAGAGAATGATCGTTTCTGATCTCCTGAAGAAGTTCAATACCGTCCATCACCGGCATCATGATGTCGGAGAGCAGCAGATCAGGTTTTTTTCTCCTGATTTCATCCAGTGCTTTCTTGCCGTCGGAGCAGGCCACGACATGGTATTTATCAGTTAACAATCTCTGGATATATTCCCGCATGTCCTGATTATCGTCGGCCAGGAGAACTGTGGGTTTGTTATAAGCATCTGTGTATGTTTCTGTATCAGATTCTGTATTTTGGAGAGCATCTTCGATGTAGGTTTGTGAACGAAGATGGCTTTCACTGTGAGGTATGATTTTATGATCAATTTTTTCAGATGGAAGATGTGAAAAACCTTTGGGTATTGAAACTGAGAAAGTCGAGCCCTTGCCAGGCTCACTCTCAACATTCACATTTCCCCCATGAAGGTTCACAAGTTCACTCACAAGTGCGAGCCCGATACCTGTTCCTTCATGGGATCTGCCGTGTGAACCCTGAACGCGATGAAAGCGATTGAAGATTTTCGACAATTCTTTTTTAGGTATACCGGTGCCGGTATCTTTCACGGAGAAAATGACAGCATCATTTGTTTCTTCAAGCTGGAGAAGGATTTCACCTTTCAGGGTGAATTTGAATGCGTTGGATAAAAGATTGAGAACAATCTTTTCCCACATTTCCTGGTCCACGTAGACCATTTCTTTCAACTCACTCACTTTCATTTTGAATTCAAGACCGGCCTTCACCATCGCTGAATCAAAGGAGCTGGCGATCTCTCTGGTAAATTTCCCCAATTCGACAGGATGGTAATGGGCCTCCATCCGGTTGGATTCAATCCGTGAGAAATCGAGAAGCGCGTTTACGAGTTTTAAAAGTCTGAGTGTGTTCCGGTGAATCACTTCTGCTTCGGCCCGGACTTTATCCGGAAGAGTTCCCTTGTTGCCGGCCAGGAGATCTTCCAGAGGTCCCAGCATGAGAGTCAGTGGTGTTCTGAATTCGTGGCTAACGTTACTGAAGAACGCCGTTTTCGCGCGGTCGATCTCAGCAAGGGCCTCTGCCTTTTTCTTTTCTTCTTCAAAGACTTTGGCACTCAGAAGAGCACTGCTGATGGTTTTTCCCAGCATGACGAGAAATGTTGTATAGGCCTCATCGAGAGGAAGGCGTGGACTTAATCCCAGAACGATATGTCCGAGGAATCCCTGGTGACCGGGACTTCCCAGAGGGACGATAAGAGCATCTTTTAAAGACTCCTCTTCTTCGCCGAAATTGAGTTTCTCAGGGAGTAAATCCAGGTGATGGATAAATTCCGGACGGTGAGTGTCGTTGATCTTCGGGATTTTCCAGAAATTTTCAATTTCAGAATTTAATTCCGCGTGAGCATGCTTATGATCAGAAGAAATTCCCGTTGTTCCGCACAGGGAATATTTATTCCCGGTTCCATCATTCATATAAAGAAGAGACATCGGAACATCGCGACGGAATTCGTTCAGGGCCTTCATCGCAAGCGTACAGACTTCCCGGACGGAATTGGCCTCACCTGTCTGTTCAGCGATTTCACGAAGCGTACGCGTTCTTCTTTCGCTTAACATGGCATTGGTTGTTTCCGTCACCGGATGAAAAAGTCCGGCAATTTTTCCGTGCTCATCCCGGATGGGACTTAGTGAAAAAGTAAAAAATGTTTCTTCCGGATAGCCATTCCTCTCCAGGAACATGCGCTGATTTTCCAGGAAACTCGTTTCTCCCTTGAGGGCGATTTCGAAAGGCTCACCGATAGCGGGCCAGGCCGAAGCCCAGGTGACGGTATAGGGTTCGCCGAGTGCTCTGGGGTGAGCATTCCCGCAAATAATTTTATAGCCATCGTTGTAGATCTGAATGTGGGAGTCGCCCCAGATGATATTGATGGGAAAGTTTGAAGCAAGACAAAGACTCACTGTCGTCTGCAAACTGGATGGCCAGTTCTCGATCGGTCCGAGAGGAGTCTGCGACCAATCCTTGGAAGCAATTAATGCTCCCATTTCCCCGCCGCCGGTCAGCCAATGAAGTTTGATCTTTTTCTCAGAGTTCATGCGAACTCAATTCTACGCTTCTGGTTTAGCGGTGGCCCATAACATAGCCATAATGTCTGATTAAAGACTTCTTATTTTCCGGCCGTCTGACTTAAATGCTTTATCACGGCATGGATCGTTTCTTTGGTATCAGGGACGACACGGCTTTTTACGACCCAGGCAAGGCTCGATGAAGGAGTGATATGGGTGACGTAAGTAAAGAGAGTTTTTCCCTCGAAATCTTCGAAAATAATTGACCCTTTCGTGGCCTTGATCTGCTTTGATTTTACGAGATCCCAGGTGAGGATTTCATCTTTCCCTTCAGTGACGACAGTGTGACGAGTGACATATTTTGAGTTACTCGCCGGAGCAGGAAGATTGAGTTCAAAAGAAACATCCGTGATATTTCCTGTCTGCTTTACGACATCAGACTTGATCAGACCGGGGATGAATTTTTTGTGATTTTTAAAATCGGTGAAGACACTCATATTCTGAGAAGGAGTGTGGGGAATGATATTGATCAAAGTGATTCTCGGAAAGACTTCACCTTTAAGTTCCTCTACGCGGGTAATTTCCTTTCCCTTTTTCAGCTGGTCCATTTCTTTCGGGGTGAGAGTTACGCGATATGCAAAAGAGGAGAGAGGCAGAAAGAGTGCAGCAAAGAAGATAATGTTTTTCATGCTTTCATTTTATTCCTGTCGGCCCCGAAGTAAAACGGCAAATCTTGCTATTTCACCCACGAAAAGACTAAGCTTTTACCATGAATATTTATGCACTTTTCCTCGCGTTAATTCTTTCTTCCTGCTCACACTTTAAAAGTGCTCAGGAAGAACCGCCTATTCCGGAATCTCTGGAAGACGCTGTCAGTTCGCACTCACGCTCGGAAGAAAATTCTGATCGCGATGAATACCAGCATCCCGCAGAGACACTCGCATTTTTCGGAGTGACCTCAAAAATGGCCGTGGTGGAAATTTCTCCGGGCGCAGGATATTTCACGGAAATTCTGGCGCCGTTTCTCGCGCGGGAAGGTCAGTACTACATGGCAGTGCCAAGAGTTCCCCAGCATCCGCCGGCATTTGTGATTGAGAATGAAAAAAAACTCCAGGACATTCTTTTGCGGCAGACTGAAGTTAAGGCCAAAGCGAAGTTTATTCCTTTCGAGCCGCTGGATAAAAGGAACCGTACGAAGCGTGATTTCGCTGACGTCGTTCTTTCCTTCAGCTCCCTTCATAACTGGGTAGCAAAGGATGAAACTTCTTCCTCGCTCAAATTCTGCCGTGATATTTTAAAACCCGGTGGAACTCTGGGCATAGTTCAGCACAGGATTAAGGATGGGCAAAAGCGTGTCCCGAAAAGTGGTTATATGTATGAGAAGGAAGTCATCTCGCTTGTCACCAAGGCCGGTTTTAAATATGTCGGAAAATCCGAGATCAACGCCAATCCGAAAGACACCGCCGATTATCCGGAAGGAGTCTGGACTCTGCCACCGACATACCGGTTGGGAGAAAAGGACAAATGGAAATATGACCGGATCGGGGAAAGTGACAGGATGACATTGAAGTTTATTAAAATCTGAGAAATAAAAAAGGCCCCTTTCGGGGCCCTTTTTTTTATTCAAGCTTACAGGCCCCGATGTAATCATCGTGATGATGTTCGTGAGGTTTCAGCGCAGGACAGGCAATGATGATCGTGTGGGCATCCATATTACCGGTCTGGTGACAGACTTTCACTTTCACGACTTTTTTCACTGAGGATTTTTTCGATCCTCCACCGCTCGATTTCGTTTCTGTGATTTTTTTCACCCACAGATATTTCGGATCGAGGTTGGCGCAATTGGCATCTACAGTATCTTCGATGGTAGGCACTTCTTCTTCCGGAGGCACGGGATCTGTCGGATCAGATGGATCCGAAGGATCAGAGGGGTCTGCCGGATCATCCGGGGGAAGAACATCCGGATTGGCGATACAGGCCGAGAAAATAGGATCGTCGAGATCTGATTCTGTGTCTTCATAAGCGGCCTGGCATCCAGGGAGTGCCTGGCAAGTCGGGACATCGTTAGCGACTGAGCAATATCCGTCTTTACCTTCGACGGCCATGTTCATCTCAAAATAGTCATCGGGATTACAGGACGTGATTAAGGCACACGCCAGAAGTGTCAGTGGAAATTTCATTTGAACTCCGATTCATTCGGAAATCTCTGGATTGTTTTTCAGCACACGTGCAACTTGAAAAAACGTCCAACAACAATGGCAGAGATATGTATGAATTAATTGTAGAACTTATCGGAACGGATAACGGGAAAATCAACAAACAGAACAAAATTAAGCACTCGTGTCGTATGCTTCCCGGACTAATCCTAAGGATTATTAAGGTGGCCCACGGTGACGGCCATAAGCCCCTTACATGCACTCCTGCGTCCTCTATAAAATTCCGTTGAGAAAGGAGTTTTTATGCTGTGGCGGAATAGAAGGATGAGTGGAAATGTTGTGGACCGGAGAAGTATGGGAGGTCCCCTGGGGATTGGCGGACTCCTCGTCGGTGCCGTGATCTATTTTCTCATGGGCGGAAATCCCGCTGTCTATCTCGCACAGAATGCAGACTCCATTCAAAGGCAGGAAGTGAGTCCTGAACAGGATGAGGAAAAACGCTTTGTGAGTGTTGTTCTCGCTGACACGGAAGATGTCTGGAATTCCGTTTTTAGTCAGGGAAAACTTCAATATGAAGAGCCTCAACTGGTGCTCTTTAATGGAAGTGTCGATTCTGCGTGTGGCAGAGCGAGTAGTGCTGTCGGTCCGTTCTATTGTCCGTCTGATAAAAAAGTCTATCTCGATCTCAGTTTTTTTCGTCAGCTCTCCGGAACTCTCGGAGCTGAAGGAGATTTCGCCGCTGCTTATGTCATCGCTCATGAAGTAGGTCATCATGTTCAGAATCTTCTTGGTATAGCGGATACTTTTAATGACCGCGCTCAGGGTATGGATGAAAACGGGCGCAACAGAATGTCTGTGAGAATGGAGCTTCAGGCCGATTGCCTTGCCGGTGTCTGGGCCAGTCAGACAGATCGGATAAAAAAAGTTCTCGAGCCCGGAGATATTGAAGAGGCCATGAATGCTGCAACAGCAGTTGGAGATGATCGCCTGCAGAAGGCATCACGCGGCGAAGTTGTTCCGGATTCATTCACGCATGGCTCATCGGAACAACGTATGACAGCATTCAAACGCGGTCATGAAAAAGGTGACCCGCAAGTGTGTCTGAACAGTTATTCCTTCCAGTAGTCTTTTGACTCTCTTCAGAATGATAGAAAATATTTTTTTGGACACTCTGTACGGAATTTAAGTTCTGAGTATGATTCATCGCCAAGCGAGGATCATCAATGCCAACCTACATGAAGCTCCCATCCATTCTGATTTTTGTCTCACTTCTCATTCTCTGTATGCTTTTTCCTGAGGGGAAAACAGTCATCAGCAGTGTGCCGGTTAATTCCGCCGACACTGCGTGGATGCTCACAGCAACTGCGCTGGTTCTTTTCATGACTCCGGGTTTATCATTCTTCTATGGAGGGATGGTAGGACATAAAAATATCATTTCCACCATGCTGCAAAGTTTTGTCTGTATGGGTATCGTCAGTATCCTCTGGGTGATAGTGGGATTCAGTCTCTGCTTCGGTGATTCTCTCGGGGGCATCATCGGCGATCCACGAACATTTTTTATGTTCCGGAATGTCACGGGTGCCACTCACGCGGATCTTTCACCGACCATTCCTTTAATTCTCTTTGCTCTTTTCCAGATGAAGTTCGCCATCATTACACCTGCTCTCATCACAGGATCATTTGCTGAAAGAGTGAGATTTTCCAGTTACACAGTTTTTGTGTCTCTCTTCACCATATTTATTTATGCACCTCTTGCTCACATGACCTGGCATCCGGAAGGACTTCTCCGCACAGCGGGAGTGCTGGACTTTGCCGGAGGAACCGTTGTTCACATGAGTGCCGGACTTTCAGCTCTTGTGGGTGCGTGGTATCTGGGACGTCGTCAAAGCCATGTTTCTCATGAACTCCACCGGCCTGCGAATATTCCTTATGTGATTCTTGGAACCGGAATGCTCTGGTTTGGATGGTTTGGATTTAATGCCGGCTCGGCCCTTGCCGCGAATGAAACAGCGGCGTTTGCTTTCGCGACTACCAATACCGCTGGTGCAGCTGCGATGATCACCTGGATGTTGATGGATTCCCTTAAAGGAAATAAACCTTCTGCTCTTGGTGCGTGTATTGGCGCCGTGGTGGGACTTGTCGCAATTACTCCCGCCGCAGGATTTGTTTCTGTTCCTCATAGTATTTTTATCGGGGCCATTTCCAGTGTGATCAGTTTCTGGGCCGTGAATATTAAATCCCGCTCAGAACTCGACGACACACTGGATGTGTTCCCTTGCCATGGAGTCGGGGGCATTGCAGGAATGATTCTGACTGGTGTTTTTGTGAAGGAAAAAGGACTGATATTCGGAGAGACAGAAGTATTTTCTACTCATCTTCTGGCCCTCGGGGGAATTACTATTTTCTGTGTCACGATGGCAGCCATTCTTTATTGGGTTACGAATAAACTCGCCCCACTCAGAGTGGAGAAAGAGCACGAGATCATAGGTCTCGATCTTTCCCAGCATGCAGAAACAATTTTAGCTTAGGTGCGGGAAATCAGCAGGGTTTCAAGGTTTATTGATGATTCTTTCATTGGAAGATAATAATCTCCTGATAAGATTATCAACAGATGAAAAAACCAGAACTGCCACCCGATGAATGTCAGCGTCTCAAGGATTTGCGGGAATATAATATTCTCGATACAGATTCCGAGAATACGTTTGATCAGATTACATCACTTGCGGCCCAGATTTTCGGCTGTAAGTATTCTTTCGTCAGCTTTGTGGACAAAGGCAGACAATGGTTTAAATCCCGTCATGGACTGGATCTTTCTGAAACACCCAGAGATATTTCGTTTTGTGGACATGCCATTCTTGGTGATGACATTTTTATTATTGAAGACACAAGTAAAGATGAGCGTTTTCATGATAATCCAGTTGTTACCGGCGAACCTTTTATCAAGTTTTATGCTGGTGCACCACTGATCACACCTTCGGGAACAAAACTGGGAACCCTCTGTGTTTTTGATTCTGAAGCAAAAGTCCTGACTGATTCCCAGAAAAATATTCTTCGTTCCCTCGCCAATCATGTTGTCGATCTTCTGGAGCTTCGTAAGAAAACGGCCCAGGTTGGATCTTATGCGAGAATTTTTCACCAGTCAGTTGATCCCGTGATGACTCTTTCACCTCCCGAATGGAAGTTTACTTCTGCTAATCCGGCGACGCTGAAACTTTTTGATGTGGAGTCGGAAGAAAAATTTCTCTCAATGGGTCCCTGGGATATTTCCCCTGTCACTCAACCCGATGGTGAGGCATCCTCTGCGAAGGCCCAGAGAATGATTGATCAGGCGATGGAAAAGGGGAGTGCTTTCTTTGACTGGCAACACTCTACTTTCAGTGGGAAAAATATTTCCTGCACAGTCCTTTTATCGAGAATTGAGCAGGGAGAGTCGAGTTATCTTCAGGCGACTGTTCGTAACACTGCGGGTGATTCCGAAATCGAGCAAAAGCACAGGATGCTACTGGAGACGATGAGTGAAGGTCTGGTCATTCTCACAAAAAATGGTGTCGACGGATACAATTCGGCGGCCCTCAGGATTCTCCAGCTTACTCATGATGAAATTACGGCGAGAGTGAAATTGCCGGAAGGCTGGAAGGCCATCCGTGAGGACGGAAGCCTTTATCCCTTCAGAGATCATCCCGCCATCATTGCACTAAAAACCGGCGCTATCATTCCTGCCATTAGAATGGGCGTCCGTCTGCCTGATAATGAAGTGAGATGGATCACCATTAACTCAGTTCCTGTTGATGGTCCGAACGGAAGAATGGTTATTTCTACATTCTCCGATATCACACCACTGATTCGTGCGGCGGAAGAACATCGCTTTGTTCTCGATGCCATCGGGATCGGTGTCTGGAAAGTGAATCTTCTTACCGGAACTCAGATCTGGGACCGGAAAATGTATCAACTCTTCGGGGTCGATACCAGGTTTACCAATGATTTTAATAACTGGATGGGACTTCTGTCAGATGAATCAAAGCTTGCCGTTGATGACGGGCTGGCCAAGATTCTTAGCGGTTCGAATACCTTTGATGCTGATCTGGAAGTTGTGGGTTCACAAGGACAGAAAATAATTCTGGGATCGAAAGGTCAGGTCATCAGAAATAAGGCCAACGAAGCTATCATGATTTATGGAATCAACTGGGATCGAACCCAGGAACTCGAGCTTCAGAAGAATCTTGAAATTGAAAGAGCGAGATCGCTTCATAATGCCAAGCTCGCCAGTATCGGCCAGCTCGCGGCAGGTGTTGGTCATGAAATCAATAATCCTCTCGCCATTCTTTCGGGTCTCATTTCCATGACTGAGCAGCTTCTCCTGAACGGGACTTCTCAGAATGATCTTTCAGATAAATTCCGTAAGATGGAATCGTCTGTGATCAGGATTTCCAATATCGTTAAGGGCCTTCGGACTTTTGCCAGATCCGATAAGGATGAAGTTTCAGATTTTGATCCCTATCACCTGATCAATGAAACGGTTGATCTTCTGAAAGATATTTATGGCAAAGAAGGTGTCAGTATCAGCATCATGGCGGATAAGATCCCTGTCGTGATGAGAGGGAATCGCGGACGTCTTCAGCAGGTATTGGTGAATCTTTTATCCAATGCTAAAGATGCCAGTATCGGACAAGGAGTCAGAGCAATCAAGCTTATGGTTATCCCACTGGCGAGCGAACTCGAGATTTCGATCAAGGATAATGGTTCCGGAATTCCCGCAGAAATCAGGGAGAAAATCTTTGAGCCATTCTTTACTACGAAAGATGTGAATCTCGGAACGGGAATTGGCCTTTCGCTGGTTAATACAATTGTGAAAGAGCATGAGGGAAAAATTGAACTGAAATCAGAAATCGGAAAAGGATCAGAATTCCGCATCAGGCTTCCTGTGAAGTCCGTCGTCAGAACTCCTGTTCCTGACCTCCTTTCAAAAAAACCAATTCTCAATAAGATTAACTGTCGGGTGCTGGTAGTTGATGATGAATCAGATCTCAGAGCGGTCCTGAAAGAAATTCTTTCCTATAACTGTTCCGAAGTTGTAACTGCTGAATCCGGTAAACATGCCCTTAAAATCCTCAAAGAGGGGAACATAGATGTAGTCCTCTCCGATATCAAAATGCCCGTGATGGACGGATTTGACTTCCTCAAGGCCATGCGGGAAGACACCGCCAACGCTCACGTAAAATTTCTCTTTATCACTGGCGGGATTGAGATGTCTGAAGCCGAATTAAAAGTGGTGAAGCGGGACTCGGACGGCATTTTCTATAAGCCTGTCAAATTTCCCGAACTCTTTATGAAATTGAAAACTCTTTTTCCGTAATCAGCGCACTTTCAGGCAGGCACCGAAATATCCTTCCCCTAAATCAACTCGCCCTTCCGGAGCGAGTGGGATGTTGGAAAGAGGTCCCTGAGTGGAGGTAAGCGGAAATCTGATACTGCTGGAAATCATCTCATTTAAATTCTGATCAATCCGGCGTCTGATCATGCCGTTTAACCAGCTTGATTCTCGGAGAGCGTGACGGGCGGTTCCGGGAACCACATTCCAGTCTGCCTGACCGTTCTGAAGACAAAAGTCTCCTCCGTTACAGATGGAAGGAGTGAAGCCGATATTGAAATCGATATCACCACCGATTTTCCCCTGACCAACAAAAACTCCACCGCGATAGCACTCACGTGTTCTCACAGCGACATTATATCTTCTGGTTGCGGGATCAAATCTCATGGTTGGTGGACCATTCAGATAACAGCGAAGTCCATCCGGATCTTCTTCCACGGCAAAGACACAACCTGCACCCTGGGCAAATCCATCACGACGTACGACTTCACCGCGATTATCTTTTTGTGGAACAAAATCTCCACGTCCACGATGACAGAGGCGGCCTGAATTATACATGGCCCGCATGAGACTATTCAATTCATTGATATCGACATAAGTCTGGATAGGGCAATTCGGAATACTTCTTCCCTCGTGAGTTGAAGGTTTTTCCTGGTCACAAATTTCCGGAAGGCAGAATCCCACGGAGAGCTGAGCATTGTTATTTAATTGTCCCATCATCTCAATTCCGCTCATGAGAGTGGAATTGGACTGGGCCGCCTGGATCTGCTGTGCCACAGGCAATACTTCTCTTTGATAAAATGGAGCGAGACTAAGAGCACGGAGTCTCGGTTCAAAATCGGTGAGACGTTTTCTTAAAGACTCTGAAGTGACGTTTTCATTTCTCCCCATGACTTCACGCAGTCTCTGGGCCGCTCTTTCGGGAGTGGGAATCGTTGCCTGAGAATAGAGAATCGTATTTGAGCCGGTATAATTTGTTGTGAGGCAGGCATTATCAGCGGGAATGATTTTTCTTTCACGCTTCATAATCGCGCAATCAAGAAGATCGACGTATTTTTTTACAGCAAGGTTACCTACGCCAAGTTCTGACACCATGGAGTCTGCCGGAGTATCCAGACGGGCAGGACCTCTGTTTCCACCAAGACCCGTAAGATATGTCGCCACGGTTGTTTCAAAAGTTGTTGAGAGAACATTGGCGACGGCCGCTTCAATTGTCGGACGGAAATGTCTCGCCATTGGGGGAAGACCTGAGAGTTTCAGGATTTCCAGAGTGGCGGGCGTATATCCATCGAGGCCGGTGACACTGGATGTGCGAAGAGAGCGGTCAATCATGGCGTCAGAAATAAAAGGCTGGCCTGTGACATTTTCCAGTCTCACTCCGGTCAAAATCGGCGTCTTACTCAGATCAACCTGGGCACTGAGACAGACTTGTCTTCCGCCATCGAGATTCATTTCAAGATTGTTGAGACCGATGTCTTCAAAGGCCTGTCCACGGTTTTCAAATCCAATGCCTACAGAAAATCCAAGGGCCATGGAATTAATGTTAAAGCATGAACGGATGGTATTTCCTTCGAGGGCAAGTGCCTGAGGAACGATATCAATTGCCCGTAAGGAAATAGGACGGGTGAAATTTAATGTTGTGGGTCTGGCGATGGAGTTCGGACGACACTGGTTCATCCGCGAACCCATGACAAACGAGCAGGGAAGAGCAAAGCACAGACGGGTCTTTATTTCTTCGGAGATCGAGTTCGAACTGCAAAGTGAAGGATTATTACAATCGATTGCGGCAAAACTTGTGTCGCGCTGTTTTTCTCTTTCACATAATTCTTTATTAAACGGAAATCCTACCGGCTCTAACGGATAATCTCTCACAAAACTTTCTTTGAAAGTGTCTGAGGCGAGAAATGTCTGAAGAGCGGGGAGTGCCTGGCGCTGGAGTGTCTGGGAATTCTGAAGGACACCAGTCAAAGCATTACTATCAACCTGCATACGCATGAGTTGCGAGCGGCACTGACTTGCTTCAGGCGAAGGCGTCTGAGAAAAAGCTACGGATGATATGAGAATACTTAAAATGAAAAATTTCATTGTCCACTCACTCCAGCGCTTCCGCGAAGACGTAAACAGGCACCAAAATATCCGGGCCCTGAATCAACACGCCCTTCTGCTTCAAGAGGAATTGAAGCAAGAGGACCTACACCACTGGCCATCGGAATGCGGATAGTATCACCGACGGCACTTTTCATCGCATCTTCAATCCTTCCGGAAATCATATCGCGGAAAAAGCTGGAAGGGCGAAGACCGAATCTTTCTGTTCCCGGAACAACATTCCAGCTCACATCAGGATTATCCATGCAGAAATCTCCACCATGACAAGCTTTCGGAGTGAAAGCAAAATCGATGTTGAAGTCTCCGCCGAAGCGGCCCTGACCAAAGAGAACCGGGCCGCGATAGCAGGCCTTGAGATTGATTCTGGTTTTATATTTTCTGGTGCGGGCATCGTATTGAATCTGAGGAGCAGAGTTTAAGTAACAACCCATACCACCCATTTCCATATAACAACCGGACCCGATAGGTTTTCCTTCGGGATCATAGCTTTGCTGACCATCTGCCATTGTAGGGACATACGGGCCTCTGCCTTGCTGACAGATCCGTCCCGCTTTCCATAATCTGTCAAAGACCTGGTTCATTTCGTTTAAGTCGACATAGGCCTGAATGGGACAATTCGGAATGGATTTCCGGGCGTGAGGAGAAGGATTTGTGTCACTACAGATTTCCGGCACACTCACACCGACGTTCCTGGAGTTTCCGCTGGAAAGTTGATTCTGAATCTGGATGAAATTCACCACCTGACCTTCAAGTTGGTTGCGGGAAATTCTGTCGACGAGTGGATCGATATATTCGCGAATTGTGACTTCGAGATTCTCGCGGCGACGTCTCCGGATATCCTGCTGAAATTCACTGTTATCTTCAGGTCTGTCAAATTCATCAATTTGCGCACGAATAACATCTTTCATCGCGATCAATCTTTGTTTCACACTTTCTGATGTGAGCTGAAGATCGCGTGAGACGTATTCAAGACTCATGAGTTCATTAATCATCGGACTGCTGAAATTTTCGGGAGTAATCGGTCCGCTGAAACCGGGAAGTCCTACGCAGGCGTGAGTCGGAGGAATTGGTCGACCGGCACCACGAAGAGCGGCACATTCAGTTTTCGCGAGTTGATTTCTGATCTGGAGATTTCCGATCCCGAGTTCACTCGCAAGATTTTCACTGCTCACAAGGTGGGAACTTGATCCCGAGGCTTGAGAGGCCAGCGTATTGATCTGTTGTTCAAATACAGTCGAAAGACTTTGTCTGACAGCGGTTTCCACTGTGTCACGCAGAGGCTGGAAAATCACCGGAACAATTTCGCCCTTAATACTGTCAATCTGTCCTGCCGGATATCCTGAAAGACCATCGATAGAAAGTGACTGCGAAGCTGTGCGGATCATTTCGTCCGAGATAAATGGAGTTCCATCCGGAGAGGTAAGTGTAAAATTGGAAATGGGAGTGGCCGAGGCCAGATCAACTCCGGCCGACATACAAACTTCGCGGGGTCCATCGAGAACCGGATTCACATTGGTGATATTGATACCACTGTCACGAAGCTGAGTGTTTCTGGTATCGAGACTGAGGCGAACAGACATATTGAGTGCAAGTTCAGTAATCCGGAAACACATCGTGGCGCGGTTGGAAGAAAAATCCACTCTGGTTGGAGTCATGCGGATTTTCTGAATGTTCACCGGTGTCGGGAAAGAAATCTGATTCGGATAAATATTCTGCTCACTCCCGCAGCTTCCCGTCTGAAGAGTTCCTTCAAAGAGCGGACAGGGCAGTTTAAAGCACATCGCCTCACGAACCTGCGGATGAAGATTCGGTCTTCCGCAAAGTCCTTTGGCCGAGCAATCAATCTCAGCAAACAGAGGATTGGTTCTTTTTTCTCTCTCACAACTTTCTTTATTATGAGGAAAATCGAGAGTCGGAAGGGGATAGCTTCTTTCAATCATTGCTGGAAGCGTGGGTGAAGCAGAAAAATTCTGAAGGATCGGAAGAAGACTCTGACCATTGTTCTGAAAAATGGAGTTACTGACTTCCACACGAATGAGCTGAGAGCGACATTGAGTTTCTTCCACGCAATTGGGTTGCGCCCATGCAGTCGCAAAACTCGTGTAGACCATCAAGATGGCAAAAATACGCAGAATCATACCCAGAGCGTATCGGTAGACGGGGTAAAGTCTCGAGAACTAAAAGGGAAAGGACCCAGATTCCGATGGAATAGGTCAGATAGATAGGGAAGATCTATGGCCCTTCAGGAAGGCCTTCAGGTATCGGGGAGTTACTCCTTTCAAGCTTCTCGCCACGACTTCTGGAATCCCGGCACTCACAATCTTCCCGCCTTCATCACCGGCCGAGGGGCCCACGTCGATGACCCAATCACTCTGGGAAACAACCTGCATATCATGTTCAATGACCACTACGGTGTTCCCGTGATCCACCAGCATCTGAAGTTCACGGAGCATTCTTTCAACGTCCGATGGGTGAAGTCCCGTGGTTGGTTCATCGAGAACATAAAGAGTGGATCCTCTTTCTGCTTTCTGAAGTTCTGTCGCGAGTTTAATTCTTTGTGCCTCTCCACCTGAAAGTTCAGTGGCCGGCTGACCGAGACGAAGATATCCCAGACCAGTTTCTTTCAGCACCCGGAGAGGACGATAGATTTCATCAATCTCCCGGAAAAATTCAAAGGCTTCATCCACCGACATCGCTAAAACGTCAGCAATCGATTTTCCATTATATTTTATACTCAGAGTTTTCTCGTGATAGCGTTTTCCCTGGCAAACCGGACAGGGAGAATAAACACTCGGAAGAAATAAGAGTTCAACCATCACGGTTCCTTCTCCTTCGCAGTTTTCACAGCGTCCCTTAGGAAGATTGAAGGAGAATTGCCCTTGATCCATTTTCAGTTTTTTTGCGGCCGGAGTTCTGGCAAAAAGTTTTCTCACATGATCAAAGAGGCCTGTATAAGTCGCAAGATTTGAGCGGGGTGTGCGCCCGATAGGTTTTTGATCCACTTCTATCACCCGTTTGATCTCGCCTTCGACTTCAAGCTCACCAATGAGAGGAATGACTTCTTCTTTAAACGCTTCGGGATCAGTCACTTCCTGAAGTCTTTTTTGTCCCAGTCTTTCTTCCATGAGTCCGGTCAGGAGTTGAGTCACGATGGTGGATTTTCCCGAGCCGGAAATTCCGGTAAAGCATGTGAGGACACCAATGGGAATGTCCACACTGAGATTTTTCACATTGTTCCGGGTGAGATTTTTCAGTTTCATCATGCCGGTAGGTTTTCTGATCATTCGCTCCGGCGGAGGGTTTTGATTGAAAAGATGATGAGCGGTTCGTGAGTTTTTTATTTTCTTTAATCCCTGTGGTGTTCCGCTATAGAGAATCTCTCCGCCTTTCTCGCCGGCAAGTGGTCCCACATCCACAATCCAGTCGGCCTTTTTAATAATCTCGATTTCATGTTCCACGACAAAAATAGAATTCCCCTGATCCTTGAGACGGGCAAAGGCGCGAAGAAGGGCCTCGGTATCTGCCGGATGAAGGCCTGCTGATGGTTCATCCAGGACATACACCACTCCAAAAAGATGCGAGCGAACTTGTGTCCCGAGCCGAAGTCTTTGAAGTTCTCCCGGAGAAAGAGTCGGTGTCGTCCGTGAGAGAGTGAGATAAGAAAGTCCAAGATCAATCAGGACTTCAATTCTTCCCGTCATGTCTTCAGCAATTCTTTTCTTGGCGAGATTTTTATCTTTCACATGGGGGAGCATAAGATCGTAAAGCTCCCTGAGAGTGAGCTCCGACATTTGAGCGATATCATATCCTTCAAATTTCACAGAAAGAGAATCCTTCTTCAGGCGCTTTCCATTGCACTCAGGGCAAAGAGCATTCACGAGATAGCGGGACACTCTTTTCTTCATGAGCTCACTGGTTGTCTTGGAAAAAGTTTCAAGAACATATTTCCGGGCACTCGAAAAATTCCCGTGATAACTCGGTTCCATTTTTTCTTTGATCGCGGCCTTCACTTCTTTTGAAGTAAAACCGGCATAGACGGGAACGTGCGGTTGCTCTTCAGTGAAAAGAATCCAGTCACGGTCTTTTTTAGGAAGTTTCTTCCAGGGAATATCGATGTTAAATCCAAGAGTCACCAGCATGTCTTTTAAATTCTGGCCGTGCCATGCCGGAGGCCAGGCCGCAATTGCCCTGTCTCGAATCGTGAGTTCCGGATCAGGAACGAGAGATTCTTCTGTTACATCATAAGTTCTTCCCATCCCGTGACAATGAGGACACGCTCCTTCAGGCGTATTGGGAGAAAACCCTTCTGCGTAAATAATATCCTGACCTTTGGGATAGTCTCCTGCGCGGGAAAAAAGCATGCGGAGTAAATGAGAAATTGTTGTGACTGTACCCACATTTGATCGTGTGGAGGGAGTTCCTCTTTGCTGTTGAAGAGCAACTGCCGGAGGAAGACCGGTTATCTCGTCAACCTCAGGAACTTCCATCTGATTGAAGAGTCTTCGGGCATAGGGAGAAACGGATTCCAGATAACGGCGCTGGGCCTCGGCATAGAGAGTTCCAAATGCGAGTGATGATTTCCCTGAACCGGAAACTCCGGTGAAAACCACCAGAGCATTTCGCGGAACATGTACGCTGATATTTTTTAGATTATTTTCCCGGGCGCCTTTAACTTCGACGAATTCCATACATTATTTTTTCAATGATGAAGAGCATTCTGCAAGAAGCAGCAGGCTATCGCGAAAGGGGAAACTGGACAAAAAAGGTTGTGCCATAGGCAAGCTGGCTTTCGATCCAGATTTTTCCGCCATGGGCCTCAACGATTTCACGCGAAATATAAAGACCGATTCCGAGACCTGAAACTTCACTCGGTGTGACGGCCCTTTCAAATTTCCGGAATACCTTTTCAAAATTCTCCGGCGCTATTCCCGTTCCCTGATCTTTGACGGCGATCAACGCATTGTTATTTACTTCCGTAAGTTCAATAACAACGGGATTGTTCCGGCCATATTTGAAAGCATTCGTGAGTAGATTGATCAGCACCTGTTCAATCCGCTCACGATCATACATCCCATTTGCTTCATTAACAGCGAGATTGAGAGTGAGAGCACAGCCGTTTTCCTCAAACTGGTCACGAAAGATATGATAACTTTCGCGAAGTATGTCCGCGAGATTGGTCATGCGGAATGAGTAGCTCAGGCGACCTGATTGAATTCTTGAGAGATCAAGCATGTCGTCCACCAGGCGGACCAATCTGTCGATCTGCAGATTATTTTTCAGGAAGACCGTTTCAATATCACTCTTATCGATGTTGTAATTTTCCCTGGAAAACTTTCTGAGCGAGGTTTGAATCTGAAGTTTGAGACTCGTGAGCGGAGTTTTCAATTCATGAGAGGCAACACTGAGAAAGTCATCACGGAACTGGAGTGCCTCTTTCAGTTTCTGTTCAGTATTTTTAATCGACGTAATATCGAATGAGATACCGGAAAATGAAATGGGTCTGCGGTATTCATCATAATCGGCAACACCTGTCGAAGAGATCCAGCGGATTTCTCCGGTTGGTTTAATGATCCGGTAATCTTTTGTGTAAGGAGTTCCTTCCTCAACTGATCTTTTCCACGCGAGATCTACATGCTCTTTATCATCAGGGTGAATAAGAAGTTCGTTGACCTGATCTATATCTTTATTGGTGGTTTGAAGACCAAGAATTTCATTGAGAGTGGTGGATGTCGTTATGAGGTTTTTTTGAAGATCATAATGCCAGAGACCCATTTTCCCGGATTTCAAGGCGAGCAGAAGCTTTTCTTCTGATTCACGGACTTTTTTATCTGCTAAAACAGTTTCCGTGATTTCTGAACCCAGAATCATGATTCCATCGATGACTCCACTTTCATTTTTTCTGGCAGCGTAAGTGAGATCAAAATATCTGACTGATGTCCCGACAGTGACTGAGATTTTTCTCAGATGGGCCGTGACACCCGATGTGTAAACATCATCGAGAATCCCATGAACTTCAACGGACTCAGGCTGTGCCTGTCTGACTTCGAGTCCCGTAGCATCGAACCCGAGAACTTTAATGTGAGCTTCATTCACAAAAGTAAAAAGATGCTTGGGACCTTTTAATAAGCAGAACATCTCAGGCGTCTGAGAAAATAGATTGATGAGATTTCTGGTTTCGATATCGAGATTGCCCATGATTTATTCCGTAAAGCGCAGTATGCCATGAATGTCAGTGGGTGTCTTGAGCCTTGGAGTTAAGAGGAATTTAATAGAATAACCGTCTTAGTATTGTTAGTCTTTCATAGGGAGAATCCATGAAAACAAACGCTATTATTTTCGAGAATACAGGTAGTCCGGAAGTTCTTAAATATCACTCTATCCCGCTAAATGCTCCTGCCGATGGTGAGGTTCTGATTCGCCATCACGCTATCGGCGTTAATTTTATCGATACTTATTTTCGTAGTGGACTCTATGAAACGCAACTTCCTTCAGGCCTGGGATTTGAAGCGGCTGGAGTTGTGGAGCAGGTTGGATCAAAAGTCACCCATGTGAAGCCAGGTGATCGCGTGGCCTATGCTCAGGGACCTTTGGGTGCTTATGCTGAACATCGAAATATCCCGGGAAATTTTGTCGTTAAAATTCCTGATGCTGTTTCATTTGAAGATGCAGCTTCCGTCATGCTGAAAGGTCTGACGGTTTCTTATCTTTTTCAGGATATTTTTTCTGTGAAAAAAGATGATCTTTTTTTATTTCATGCTGCTGCCGGGGGAACAGGGATCATTGCCTGTCAGTGGGCCCGTCATCTTGGTGCCCGCATGATCGGAACTGTGAGTTCAGTAGAAAAAGCAAAGAGTGCCAAAGAGAATGGGGCCGCTTATACCATCAACTATTCAAACGAAGATGTTGTGAAAAGAGTGCTCGAGATCTCGGAGAATAAAAAACTTCCTGTCGTTTATGATGGTGTAGGGAAAAGTACCTGGACACAATCACTCGACTGTCTTGCTCCCCGTGGTCTCATGGTGAGTTTCGGAAATGCTTCCGGTGCTGTCACTGGTGTTGCCCTTTCTGAACTTGCTTCGCGCGGAAGTTTGTTTGTGACTCGTCCGATGTTATGGGCGTACATGAATACTCATGAAAAGCTGAGTCAGGCATCAGCGCAATTATTTGATCTCGTGGCCCGTGGTGTGATCAAACCTGGTGTGTCTGAGAAGTTTTCCCTGAAAGATGCAGGACGCGCTCACGAAAATCTTCTTGATCGCAGTCGTGTCGGATCGCTTCTTCTTATCCCTTAACGTCATTAAAGATATTCTTAATTCCCATCCGCAGATATTCCTCTTTGCGGATGGGCATCTGTAGGCTCTCTCTCAATAACCAGGGAGACCTTATGAAAAAAATGTCAGCTCTACTTTTGGGTGCACTCGCATTCAATGTGGCCCACGCTTCTGTTAACCTTGAACTCGATTCCATTGATCGCGCCTGGCAGGGGATTTCTGATCCTCTTCGCATGAGTACCGCTTTCAACAGAGACTTCGCTTCACTTCCTTTAAGTGGTGATGCTTCTGATCCTCAGAAATACTGGTCAAGTGATTACTGGGCGAGAAATAAAGGCGGAATCAATTACCGCTGGAATTCTGCCCGTCCCACCGGCTTCAATCTCGTTTCACCAACCAAAGGACAGGCGATGGTGATGACGACGGCCGAGCTTGCAGCACTATCTCCCTCGGAGAAATGGGATTTATTCAATGGCCGCTATGATTATCCACTGAAAAAAAGAATCGCTTCCTACGCAAGTCCTTCGCGCCCTTCGTGGGAAGGAATTTGTGACGGATGGGCCGGGGCCGCTTTAAATCACGATGAACCAAGACCCATGACAGTTGCTAATCCTGATGGAATCCAGATTCCTTTCGGCTCTTCCGACATCAAAGGACTCCTTTCCTGGTACTACGCCCGCGAGTGGGCCGGTGGATATGCCATGATGGGAAGACGCTGTAACGGGGGAATTAATATCGGAACTGATCGCTGCGCGCATGACATGAATGCCGGAGCTTTTCACATCGTTCTCGCCAATCGTCTGGGGACGGAAGGAATTTCTTTCGTCGCGGATATCGACCGTAACAGTGAAGTCTGGAATCACTTAGCTTATGACTTCAGATCGCGCATTGTGAGCAGTAATCTTCCCCGCAGGAGTACGTCAGCAACCGGCACTGTGAAGGTCGCCAGAGTCCGTACAACAGTGGATTACGTCTGGTTACTCCGTCGTAATACCTGGGAGCCTGTTCTCGGAACAAGTAATCAGAGAACGAACTCCCGGACTTATGAGTATTATCTCGATCTCAATGCTCAGGGACGGATCATCGGAGGCGACTGGATCACATCACAGCGCCCGGATTTTCTTTGGCTTGAAAGGAAAGTCGGTAGTTTTGGAGGAATCTTCTCGCGTCTGGGTGAACTTCTGAACGAAGTCCCGGTAAACGCGGAAGTGGAAGAAACGGAATTAGCAGAAAGATAACTTACGACGCCCTGGCAAGAATCCGTTCGATCGCTCTTAGACCGAACGTGCGGGCAAAGACCAGGGCCGTTTGTTTTTTATAATTGCAGGCATCGGGGTCAGCTCCATGCTCGAGAAGGAGCTGGACGACTTGCAGGTGGCCCTTAAAGACGGCCGCCATGAGAATAGAGTTTCCGTTATTGTCCCGGGATTGAACATCGGCCTCAAGTGACAGAAGAAGCTTTACCACTTCGTAATGTCCGTTGTGGGCGGCCCACATGAGGGGTGAGTACCCCTTATCATCTTTCAGGTCGAGATTCATGATGTTGACGTAAGACTTAACTCCCTCAAGACTTCCCCGGCGGGCGTATTCAAGGATGGGGTCTTCGAGGAGAATCAGTTTTTTGTAATCTGTGATTGTTCTCATGAAGACATAATCGAATGGAAACAAAAATATTTGAACTAAAGAAATACAACGCTCTCTTATTGAAAATCCGATAAGAGCTGATCACTCTTTGAATGTGAACACCTCTTCAAACCTTAATATATTGTGAAGAAATGTTGATCTTTTTTGAGGGATTCGCTATTGTCCGGCCCTATGGAAAAAAAACCTCTCAGCAAGCCCTCAAATACCGTCTATATCTCTAACCTCAGTTATAAAAGGGACCGGAATGGTCTCAAAACCATCTTTGCCCGTTTCGGAACAATCAAGACCATCAAAGTGATTGTGGAACCCAAAACAGGCGAGTCCCGGGGCATGGCCTTTGTGGAAATGAGCAGTGTGGCTGAGGCCACTCTGGCGATCAAAGAACTTGATGGTCAGGTGATTGATGGTCGAACAGTAAAAGCAAATTTCGCCATTCCTCAAAAAGATGATGGGATGAAAAAAGAGCCAAAGAAAAAAGAAAAGGATCTCGAGTTTAAAGATGTTCAGCTGGCGAAGAAGGCCCGCAATCAGGCCCGCCGTAATTCAAATCCGCTTGTCTTTAAAATGCCGACTAAGAAGGTGACCAAGAAGTCGTAATCACCACTGAGTGTCCATTCCTTCGCCATAAGTAAGATTCTTCGCGCCGATTTTTTGTTTTTTGAGGGTGATGAATTTATTGGTCTTGAAGATTCTCTTGTGGCCCGAGCATCTCTCTGAACGAAGCTTATCCAGCGCCTTTTCATCAGCAGCAAATAAATATTCGATCACATAATCTTTCGCCACGAGAATGATCGCGTCCTTCTTCCCGGAAAGCTTCATCATCGATTCAACTTCCTTCAGTGTTCCTTCCGGAGTTCCGTAAGGTTCAGAAAGAATGAGAACACCGGTTGCTCCCTGTGGAAGCTCGCCCTCATTTAAAAGATAAGCGGACTCCGCCTTCACTTCCTTATTGAGAACAGTGGGAACGAGTGAATTACTTCTCTGGCCATCGAAGACAGGTCCGTGGGCCGCGCGGATTTTTTTACCGATCTCTGTTTCGGTGTAGGCCTTATACACTTCTTCGTTGGTAAAGCTGAGGATCACAATCTCATTCGGAAGTCCCGGTTCATTCAGGATCAGCGGACGATAATTCACAAGACCCTGGGGATGAGCTTCCTTAAAGAGCGGAAAGAAATCGCGGTTGATCACTTCCAGAAAATTTTTGGAATCCAGGGTCGTGAATCCTCGGTAGAACCTGTGAAAGTCGGCCTTCACACTGAATGAAATGAAAAGTGTAAGGAAGAGAAATTTCATAGAACTCCCTAAGGGAGGTGACTCGAGAAGAAATCTTCCAGAGGCACAACCTGTTTCTTGTAATGTTCAACACCATAAATAACCATCACGCGTTCATGATCAAGCTGCTCTTTTTCGATTTTTTCAAGAACCAGATCATCATGAGCTTTCCGGACGAGCCATGCGAGACGCTGAAGATAATTTCCATTGCGATTGGATTTGAGATCCGTGAAACCCAGTTTGATAAGGGATGATCCCATTTTGTCTTTATACATGAGAATGAACTCATCTTTATCAAAGCGACTCGCGAGATTCAGAATTTTCTTTTCTTCCTCGATGATATCCGGAAGGAGAGTCAGGGGCTTTTCGACGCCCTTACTTTTTCTCACGAGCTGGCGGTAAGTATAGAAAAAAAGAATTTCATCTGAGAGGATTTTTTTATTCACGATCCTTCTCATGATATCGGAATCGAAAGGTTCACCGCTGTAGCAGGGGATGCCGCGGGGTTTAGCGATATAACAGGCCCAGGCACTGGGTGTGCAACCAAGATTCTGCTCACACTGGCTGAGTTCTTTCACGATAGTGTTTGGGTCATGCACTGAATACTTGGCCACGATGATTTCAGGATCAAACTTTTTCACCGTTTCATCAATCAAAGTCATGGTCGCAGTATCGACATTTCCTTTCTCGTTCACAGCGATATACAGGAGTTCTTTATTTCTTTTTTTGTAACGCTTGAAGAAGGGTGTCTTCTCGGTCTGGGCCGTGTTGTCATTCATGTCTTCAGACGCACACGACACCAGAAAGAAGGCCGCAAGAAGGAATGTTTTCATGACCCTATGTTAGCATGCTAAGCTTTTTCCATGAAAAGGTTTTTCCTCATCCTGACTGCAGTCACCGGGCTTTGTTACTTCTATGCGCTAAAGTCGCTTGGGACGGGAATCCTCGCCGGAATCTTTCTCTTTGTGCCCTTTCTCATGATCTGGCTTCTGCCCGTTCTTTATTGGGGAAAAGGGGAGAAGAAGGATTCCCAGGCGGCCCACGTCATTCATTATCTGGGTTATCTCTCCATGGCCTTCATCAGTTTTCTTTTTTTCTATCTTCTCGCGGCCGATATCATTCAGATTTTTTATAAGCTCCCTTATAAATCAGAGATCATTCTGTCGCTTTCGACACTTTCTCTTCTCGTCGGACATTTCATCGCCCGGAATGGTCCTTCCGTTTCTGAAATCACGATTCCCATAAAAAATCTTCCAAAAGAACTTGAGGGGTTCCGGATCGCGCAGATCACGGATCTTCACATCGGTCTCACCATCCGGAAAAAGTATGTGGAAGAAGTCGTGAAGAAAACTCTTACAGCGAACGCTGACCTGATTGTCCTTACCGGTGACATTGCTGATGGAGACATCAATAAGTACGGCGAAGATTCCATGCCGCTTGCGGAGTTAGGGGCCACCGGAAAAGCATGGTTAGTTCCGGGGAATCATGATTACTATTCTAACTGGCCTGCGTGGAAGAAAAAATTTCTCAGTCAGGGAATCAGCATTCTGGAAAATCAGTTCATCTTGAAAGAGCATTTTCTCCTCGGGGGAGTGACAGATCCGGCCGCCAGAATGTACGGCGAAAATTACGGGCCCGATCCGGTCAAGGCCAATGATCCGAAATCAAAACTCTTTAAAATTCTTCTCGCTCACAATCCCAAGCTTGCGGAAGTTTCTGCCAAAGCGGGATTTGATCTCATGCTTTCCGGTCATACACATGCGGGACAATTTTTTCCCTGGACTCTGGTCGTGAAAATGGTTCATCGCCCGCATTATGGGGGACTGTCTGATGAAGGAAATATGAGAGTGTATGTCGGTCCCGGTACAGGAACCTGGGGTCCTCCGGTGCGTTTGGGAACAACACCGGAGATCGCTGTGATTACTCTACGTGGAGCGAATTCTTAAGAATGATATCAAGAAAGTCCGTGATGTTCATAAAGAATGGGCTGAAATTTTTCTTTCTCACCTGTTCTTCTTCTCTTCTCCAGTAATGAAGATTACTTGCCGGATAACCATAGCCCCAAGGGTAGGCAGTAGGATTAGCATGGGCCTCAAAGATTTTTGCTTCCGGATAGCGTGAGTTAAATCTCATCACGCGGTTCATTCTGGTCTGAGCATATTTTCTGTATCTCACAGCTTCATCCAGGTGAACATTCATCATCATCGGTTCGCGAAGAGCGCGTCTCGTGAAAAGAGCGTGGTGAATTCTCGCTTCTGTGATTTCCCACATAGCACGAAGTTCTGTGTTCACAATATTCACTTCCGACGGAATGTGAGCAATGGCGTCTTCAATCAGAGCGATTTCTTTTTCAAGAACCGCTGGTTTTCTCCAGAGCTGCTTCAGGAAATTTCGCGGAAGAATGAGGTGAGTGCCGGGAATGATCTCGTCACCGAAATTCGGGAAGGTGATGACTGAGAGAAGGGCCTTTTCTTTAAACCATTCATTCTGATAACTCAGGACTTTTTCCCATGATGATTCATCTTCGCCGAGAAGTTTTAAACCGATCTTGGAATCAAATTGAAAGTCTTTGTTATTAAGAAGGGCCGTCGTCCAGTCAAAGAGCCAGTATCCGAGCTCATGCCCGGTAGTGAATACAAGCTGGCCTTCAATACCGAGATCAGAAATGAGTTTCGTGTCGTTCGCGCGGGTAATGAGATAATCCGTGAGAAGAAGCGGAACATCGATATCGAGAGCGATGAAGTAACTTGTTTCCGGATAAAACCATGTGCGGCGTTTGTCTTTTTCCTGAACCATGAAATCAAGAACGTGTTTAAAGTTCTTATTCCCGTACATCGGCGCACTTTCATCAGCGAGACCGTAAAGATAAACCGTGTGAGGGAGAATGCCGACCTTAGGATCAGCAAACTGAGGGAGGAAATTGTAATTTCCCCACTTCGAATCATGCTGGTTAGTGGAACAGTGAACTTTCACCACCATCTTGACGTTGAATTTTTCAGCGACGTTCGCAATTTCATTCAGCCATTTTAAGGTGCGTTTGTAATTAGTACTCGTGAACTCACTTGTTCCCATCTCGACATCAATATAAGAGACATCGATATTTTTCAGAATCCACGGAAGGCGCGCTCTGATCTGATTAATAGAAAGGCGATCAGAGAAAGTGCGGGGAAGGGAAATGAGCTTAAAGCTATTCTGCTGATGAAGGGCCGCTCCGAAAGCAATCCCCGAATGAATCCCGAATTTTCTCGCAAGAGCAAAGGGCTCTCGGAGATTATTGAAGATCGTGCTATCGGCCTGGCGAAGAAGCGAGAGATCAAAAATATTCTGCTGGTTTCGGGCAAACCAGCGGATGGTATCCATCGCGATCTGCGTCTTTCCGAGAAGGAAGCCATGCACCCACTCACTTGGGTGAAGTGTATGAAGGTGGAAGCCGTGATATTTAACGGCCGGGTTCCAGGTATAAGTTTGTCCGCAATGAGCTTTGACCTGATCAAGAGTCGGGGAAACCTGAATGCGTGGGTGTGGAAAGAGAAATCCCAGGCGCGT
The DNA here is from genome assembly GCA_040387275.1 of Bdellovibrionota bacterium. Classification (GTDB taxonomy): domain Bacteria; phylum Bdellovibrionota; class Bacteriovoracia; order Bacteriovoracales; family Bacteriovoracaceae; genus Peredibacter. The sequence goes on from JAZKDZ010000001.1 coordinate 222,498, forward strand.
GAGCGACATATAGAAGGCCTGAGACCATTGATGATCACCAGTGACTTCAATAGAAACTGAATCGGCCTCACAGGAAATGTGCGCGCGGTTTAGTGACCCGGCACTATAATTCAGAGTAATTGAGTCGGATAAATTTGCTTCTTTCAGAATACGCGTGAAATCTTCCTGCACAGTCGCGAGTTCCGGAGACAAAGGTCTCAGGTTATCGATTGCGGCAAGAGCTGTTTGCGAGAGAAATAGAAGCGACAAAACAATAAACTGTTTCAAAAATCCTCCATGATTTTCCTGAGACAATATTGTTCCAACTTAACACTATCTTGACAATCATGCCGGGCAACAAAAAAAGCATTTTCTTTGTTGATGCTCTTTTCCTCTTAGTGTCCAATAGAATGGTTTAAAAAAAGGAATCGTGTGAATCAATGTCCGTGGTCTGATTGGGCACCCTCAACCCATATCTGGTGTGAAGAACAACTTTGCTGGTGGATTAAAGAACCGGCGAATACTTTTTCCAACCTGACGTATGTGATTATCGGAATTCTCATTCTGATCAATGCTCGTAAATATCAATATCCTCACCTGAAACTCTTAGGGTATTTCTCAATTCTCCTGGGATTCATGTCCGGGTTTTATCACGCGACTTCAAGCTTTTTTGGCGAAGTTCTGGATTACGGATCGATGTTTCTCATCTCTTCTTATGTCCTCGTCGCGAATCTTTCACGCCTTTATAAATGGTCACCGAAGAAGATGACGACGGTGGCATCGATTCTCTTTTTAGTTTCAGTTTTAGGACTCATCAAACTCCGGACGGTAGGGGCAATCTTCTTCGGCGCCCAGATCAATGCGGCCTTGATTGTGGAACTCATGCTGAGAAAGAAATCCGAAATTAAGGTCCGTTACAAGGAACTATGGATTGCCTGCGGTCTCTTTCTGGGTGCCTGGGGAATCTGGAATCTTGATACCCACAGAATTGTCTGCGATCCCACCAATCACATCATCAATGGTCACGCGATCTGGCATGTGGCGACCGGGATAGCGATATTCTATATCTTTAAATTCTACACACAATTTGAGTTAAGACATGAGTAGCATCGACTGGGATTTAATTGTTGTGGGCTCAGGCCCATCCGGCGGAAGAATCGCCGCGGACTTTGTGAAGAAGGGAGCGAAAGTTCTTCTTCTTGAAGCGGGATCATTTTTTCGCGCGAAAGATTTTCCGAAGCCGGAAATTTCTTCATCAGCACAAATGTTCTGGGGTGGGGGAGCGGAGCTTTCCACAGACGCGCGCTTAGGATTTTTAAGAGCGAAATGTGTCGGTGGAACTTCGGTTGTTAACCAGGCCCTCCTCGACAGATTTGATGATTACGTCTGGAGTGAATGGAAAAATATCACGGGGATTAATTTTTCAGATGCGTATATTGCTGAAGATTATGAAGCGGTGGAAAAGAGTGTCACTCTTCAGACCATTCCGGAAAAAGCATTCGGAAAAAATACGCGCTTGTTTCTCAAGGCGTTTGAGAAGAAGAATTTCGGTTGGGCCCCTCTTCGTCGCGGACAATCACATTGTGATGTGGAAAACGGCAATGACTGCATGGCCTGCCTCGGCGGTTGCCCAAGAAATTCCAAGCAGTCGACACTTGTTACATCAGTTGAACCCAGTTTAGAAAAAGGGCTCACTCTTATTCCGAATTGCGAAGTGAATAGCATCGAAGATTACGACAGTGGTGTGGTGGTGAAGGCCGTTCTCAATAAAAAAGATCAGGCGACTTATAAAGCGAAAGCATTAGTCATCGCCGGAGGAAGTTTTGGAACCTCCAAGATTCTTCTTCAATCGGGATTTGAGAAAAAACTCCCGGCACTTGGGAAAGGGATCGCTTGTCACCCGCAGTACATGACATACGCCCTTTTCAATGAACCCATCGATGCGTTCAAGGGTGCTTTCCAGGGAGTAAAGTCCTACGACGATAATCTCCGGAAGATGGGACTGAAATTTGAAAACGTCTTTGCTCCTCCGATAGCTACGGCCATGCTTTTTGCGGGCCACGGAAGAAAGCACCAGGAAGAGATGAAGCGCTACAGATATCTCGCGAGTATGGAAGTCGCTATCCGTGATGAAGCATCAGGATCACTTTCAATCGGCAAGGGTGGAAAGCTTCTCGTGAATAAAAAAATCACCGATCAGGATCGCGCGCGCGCTGATAAAGGCGTGGGCTTCGTCCGTGAAATGTATTCTCAGTTAGGAGCGAAGGAAGTCATCGCTTGTGAGCAGGGCTTTGGTCTTCACCTTATGGGTGGATGTGCGATTGGCACCGATGAGAAAAAATCTGTGGTGAATCCCGAGTTCAGAGTTCATGGCACCAAAAAAGTTTTCGTCGCTGACTCGAGTATCTTCCCGTCAGCTCCCGGACTCAATCCTTCACTAACTATCATGGCGCTTTCTCAGAAGGCGATTCCCTTTATCGAAAGGTCACTCGCATGAGCGGACTCAATTATTTTCAAAAAGCAGCTCTTAACCGCTTAGGCGATATCATGTGTCCGAGAAACGGAGAGTTTCCTTCTTTCTCAGATCTCGATTGCATACATCACGCTCATATTGTTCTCGATGAAATTCCTGCTCAGGATTTGAAAGATCTGAAACTTCTTCTTTTTGCTCTCTGGTTTATGCCGGCCCCGTTAATGCGGATATTCCTCTTCACTTTAGAGAGAATGAAAGACATCGGCGGAGAAGCGGGAACACTCATCCGCATGCTTCAGTTTGGTCTTCGCGGAATTGCTTTTGCGCTTTATTACTCAGACCTCAAGGGGCCGAAGGCCATTTCCCAGCAGACGCCGGTAAATGTGATTGGGTTTGAAGTCGCGGTTCAAAAAAACTAAAAGTAGTTTTCGCCGAAACCGCGATAGGTGAGGGCCGTGCCCACCACTTTCTCTTTCGAGATAAGTGAAAATTCCTTGAATCTTTCTGAAAGCTCTCCCGCTTTTGAGTGACGGAAAATCACCGGAGATCCTAAGAGAATGCCGGAGATATTGTGAACGGGAGTCTGAACTTCGCCGGTTGCTTCGAAACCTGAAAGATTTCCCACAAGTGGTTTCGGAATTCTGTCCCAACCGGGTTCTCCGGAAGCAACATATCCACCACCCTGACAAGTGACCCAGTCTTTTTCTGGTTCACGCACGGCCTGCAGAGCAAAGAACGCCGCTGGTTTTAAGTGGAAGTTCGAATAGTAATCAAATAGGTGTGAGCAAAATAGGCCTGAGCCCGCAGTCACTTCCGTGAGGACAGTTTCTTCGACGTTAAACGATAGTGAACCAGTTCCGCCGCCATTGACGATTTCCGGATGGATATTCATCTCACGAAGTTTTTTCACGAGGTCATGACGGAAAGTGATGACTCTTTTCATGGCGTAACGACGGATGAAATAAAGTGCGTGCGAAAGAATTTTTTTAAACGGGTTTTTATCCTGAACGCCGGCGACATGAGCTTCGTAGGCCATGATGCCCTGGAACTTGAGAGCGGGATACTGCTGGATTTTTTTAACGAGAGTGATCACGGCATCAACTGAACGAAGGGGACTTCTTCTCACGCCAATGACAAGGGATCCGATTCTGAGGGAGAGATCAGGCTCTACGAGAACCGGAAATGGTTTCGCTGATCCTTGCATGATTTTATGAAGGGCAAAGAGCTGTCTCTCATCATCAACCACGAGAGAAACGATCTTTCCGGAATCATGGATCTTCTTCAGGACCTTAAGTTCAGATTCCTGGAGAGTGGGATAGGCGATCAGAAAATCATCAAAGCCTTGAGAGGCGAGAAAATTTGCTTCGTGAACGGAATAGCACATGAGTCCTTTGAAGGGACCGCCGGAATTTAAAGCCCGACGAATGAGATCGGGAACGCGCAAAGACTTGGTTGCAATCCGGATGGTGAATTTTGTTCCTTTCACCATGTTCGCAATCGCTACGCAATTGGCATCAAAGGCATCAAGATCGACGAACGCACAGGGCAGCTCGGCATGGTGATTAGAGAGGATCGTGCTATAATTCATAGGTACATTATCATTGATGGAGACCTATCGTGCAAACTCAAACCGAGACAAACATGACGAATACTTTCGTGCCTTCTTTCGAAAAATCTTCCCTTCAGGAGTTAATCGAAAGACAGCGGACCTTCTTTGCGACCGGAAAGACCCGGAGCTATGAATTCCGTATGGAGGCCTTAACTAAGCTCCAGCATATCCTCGAAAAGTATGAAGCGGAAATCTCGGAGGCCCTGAGAGTTGATCTTGGAAAGCCGATGCTTGAGGCCTACTCAACTGAAGTGGCCTACGTGAAAGAAGACCTTCGCTATGTGATGAAGCGTCTGAAAAAATGGTCAAAGCCGCAGAAAGTGAGTTCACCAATGGTGAGCTGGCCCGCGCGTTCGATGATTCTCCCTGAGCCTTATGGAAATACACTTATCGTTTCTCCGTGGAACTATCCGTTCCAGCTGACGGTTTCTCCCCTTATTGGAGCGATCGCTGCCGGAAACACGGCCATTCTTAAACCATCTGAAGCGACTCCGAAAACACAGGAACTCCTGGTTCGTCTAATCAATGCGAGCTTTGCTCCGGAGTACGTTTATTGTGTTGGCGGCGGAGTGGAAGAATCCACAGCACTTCTTGAACACAAATTTGATTTCATTTTCTTCACGGGCTCAACCCGCGTAGGAAGAATCGTCGCTGAAAAAGCAGCGAAACACCTCACACCGGTTTGTCTCGAGCTCGGTGGCAAGAGTCCTTGTATCGTTGACAAGAATGTAGATCTCAAAACAACCACTCGTCGTATCGCCTGGGGAAAATTCCTCAACGCTGGTCAGAGTTGCGTGGCCCCTGATTACGTTCTCGTTCACCAGGATATCTACGAAGCGTTCACGAAAGAACTCACCAATACGATCACCGAATTTTACGGCAAAGATCCGCATGCTTCAGACAGTCTCGGAAGAATCGTGAACACTCAGCACTTCGATCGCCTTCAAAAACTCGTTGAACCTTCTAAAGTCATCATGAGCTCTCCGTCGGTTCGCGAAGAAAAATTCATGGCACCGACTGTGATGAAAGATGTCGCGTGGAATGACAAAGTCATGGACGAAGAAATCTTCGGGCCACTTCTTCCGCTCATGTCTTATACAAATCTCGATCTAGCGATGAAAGAAATTCAATCGCGTCCGAAGCCACTCGCACTTTATCTCTTCTCAACAGACTCAAGCGTTCAGGAAAAAGTTCTTTCGAACCTTTCCTACGGCGGAGCTTGTGTGAACGATACGATGGTTCACTTAACGAATCCTCTTCTTCCATTCGGTGGAGTAGGCGAAAGTGGTGTGGGCTCTTATCATGGTCGTCAGAGCTTTGATCTTTTCTCTCATCGTAAGTCGGTGATGGTGAAGCCATTCTGGGGAGACGCTACGATGAGGTACGCTCCGTATACGGGATGGAAGCTGAAACTCATTCGTTTCTTTCTTGGATAATCCCAAACCATTGATATAGCTCAGAACCATAGTCTAAATAAAACTCCTCTTCGGTCCGATAAGGATCGAAAAGGATTCTATGAAATATTACCTCGCTCTTCTTTCTCTTATTTTTGTTCTTCCGGTTTTCGCAGAAGAGCCTTCTGAAGACCGCGTGCAGAGATGCCGGATGATGAGAAACTCTAAAGCAAGAATGTATGTGGAAGATCTTGAATATTGTCAGGGTGTGATGATGAGAGATTCATTGAATGAGTTCAATGCGTTTCTTGAGCGTCGTGGACCTGTAGTTGATTGTCAGGAAGCCAAACAGAATCCTGATCTCGTGAATGCCTGCCGCGCTGTCGGAATCACGAAAGTAAAAGCACAAGCGAGAGCGTGGGGAAGTACTGTTCGTGATCAGGATGTGTATGCTTGTGACGTGGATAACTCACACTGGATCATGCCAAACTATGTGTGGTTCTGTGCGGACACTCCGAAAGGGAAAGTTCAGCAGATTACGCAAAAGCCATTAATCGGAAGTTGTTTTTAATAAAAAAAAGGGAGCCTAAGCTCCCTTTTTTTTTATTCTACGATCTTATCGTCTTTACCATATTTCAGTTTCAGCCTTTCGTACTCAGCACGCTCTTCTCTTTCTTCTTCCATTCTTTCAGCTTCCTGGCGTTCCTGCCATTTCGCTTTACCTTTGCTGATACCTTCGCGAGTTACGCGATCGACACCATCAGCAGTTTCATTAATCTGGCCTTTCGTTTTATTCCAGGTCTCGCCAGCAAATGCAGTTGTTGTCATAAGAGCTAAAATCATCATGTATTTCATAAGGCCTCCTTGGCGATCAAACGTTATCACTCAGGAGATAGAAATACTTTGCGCTACTTCTCAACCACCTCAGTCAAATTTTTAGGCGTGCGTGAAGTGACGAGAATATCGTCTTCAATGCGGACTCCGCCAAAGTCGAGCCATTTTTCAGCTTCGGTCCAATTCACCTGGTCACCGAATTTGCGGCGTGTTTCTGCATCGTGAAGTAATGCTTCGATGAAGTATAAACCCGGTTCAACCGTCATCAGGTGATTCTCTTCGAGAACCATGTCGACGCGAAGACGAGCACCTGCATATTTTTTTGGATCAGGATTATAAGGACCGCCAACATCACGCACGCGAAGGCCAACCATGTGACCAACTCCGTGAGGAAAGAAAACACTGATCGTATTGTTCTGAATCGCTTCTTCAACATTCACTTTGAGAATGCCGAGATCAATAAGCCCCTGGGCCATGACTCTTGCTGATTTTAAGTGAACGTCTTTCCATTTTGTTCCCGGCACACACATCGCGATGGATTCGGTCTGCGCTTTTAATACGAGATCATAAATTGTTTTCAGGCGATCGCTTTTCTTTCCGTTCGCGGGAAAAATCCGCGTGATGTCGACACAGTAATCATGAAGATCAGCACCAGCATCAATCAGAACATGGTCAGTATCTTTGACGATTCTCGAAGTGGGAATGGCATGAAGAGTGGCCGAATGTGAGCCAGTGCCCACAATAGAATCATAAGGAAATTTTTCTGAACCTGCGTAGAGAACAGCCGTTTCATAATCCAGCTGAATTTGTCTTTCCGTAAGACCCGGACGTATAGACGTTTTGAGTTTCTGATAACCGGCATTGGCGATAGAAGCGAGTTTTAAAATGAGATCAACTTCCTCAGCATCTTTAATTCTTCTTTCGCGACTGAAGATCTCTTTGACCTGAAGCCACTCAAGTTCATCCGATTCCTGAGTAAGATTGAAGACGCGCTTAGAATCTCTCTTATCCATCCAGGGGGAGAAATCAGCGAGATCTTTTCCGGGAATGACATCCGCGCCACCTTCCCAGATTTTTTCTTCACGGGTGACAGGGAGGACGAAATCAATCCAGCCTTCTGTTTTTGAATAAGCACTGACGCCATACGGGCGACGCGAGCCTGAGATCCAGAAATAATCCGGATGAGGAAGGAACATATAAGTCTGATCGTGTCCGCCTGGTTTCTGAATCGGAGTTCCGGAATAAACGAGAACAGTGTCTTCGTCTTTCAGGACAGTATTGAGGGCAAGAGCGGTTCTGCGTTTTCTTTCAGTAATTGAACCAGGGGAAAAAATCATTTTGTCTCCAGATGAGATGGTTTCCACGATTTTAAAAAAAGCGAATTCGTGACGACGCTGACGGAACTGAGGGCCATGGCAAGACCAGCTACCGTCGGACTGAGATAACCCAGGGCCGCGAGCGGAATACCGATAATATTATAAATGAAGGCCCAGAAAAGATTCTGTTTTATTTTATCGTACGTCTGTCTTGAGATCGATATGGCATCCGGAATAAGAAGGGGATTACCCTGAAGAAGAGTTATTCCGGAGGAATGCATGGCCACATCCGTTCCGGTTGCCATGGCAATGCCGATATCGGCACTGGCGAGGGCAGGGGCATCGTTAATGCCGTCGCCAACCATCGCCACAATTCCGCGTGATTTTAATTTATTAATCGCATTTGATTTATCTTCCGGAAGTAAATCTGCCATGACTTCCTGGATGCCCAGATAAGTGGCAATTCTTTTGGCACTCTCAGGATTATCTCCTGTGAGCATCACGGTTTTAATGCCGAGAGAATGAAGCTTACGGATTGCCTGGGGAGATGTTTTTTTAAGTTCATCCATAAAACTCATCGTCGCAAGAAGTTTACCTGATTCATCGATGAGATAGGATTGGGTTGAGGCTTCGGTATTCACTGCCGGTTTCTCTTTCAGAATGCGGTAACTGCCGACGGTATATTTTTTACCATTAACTATTCCTTCAAGACCTCTGCCGGGAAGTGCCCGCAGGTTCCGGGCCTCTGGCCATGAAAGATTTTTTTTCTTTGCTTCATTCAGGATGGCATGGGCAAGGGGATGATCGCTTCCCGCTTGAAGTGAGGAAATGATATTCAGAAGATCTATTTCATTACCTTCATGGGCCGTGAGTTTTCTGAGTATCGGTTTGCCTTCCGTGAGAGTTCCGGTTTTATCGAAGGCAATAATTTGTGCTGAGTGAACGAGCTCAAGAGCTTCAGCATCTTTAATGAGAATACCATGCTGAGCGGCCACTCCGGTTCCCACCATGATCGAAGTTGGTGTTGCGAGTCCCAAGGCACATGGGCAAGCAATGACAAGAACAGCGACTCCGTGAATGATCGCAGTTTCCCAGTTACCCGTGACAAATCCCGTCACGAGAAAGGTAAAGAAGGCGATTCCCATGACGACCGGAACAAAGATCGCAGAAACCTTATCCACCAGGCGCTGGATGGGAGCTTTTTTCATCTGAGCGTCTTCCACCATGCGGATGATGCGGGCCAGAGTGGTTTCGCTTCCGAGAGCAGTGACTTTGACAGTTAAGAGGCCATCGCCGTTAATGGCGCCTCCGGTAACTTTGTCTCCGGATTTTTTTTCCACCGGAAGACTTTCGCCGGTAATCATCGCTTCATTTACGTCACTCATCCCTGATTGAACAATTCCATCAACCGGAATTTTTTCTCCGGGCTTCACGATGACTTCATCATTCAGCCTGAGATCTTTAATTGGGATGAGAAATTCTTGTCCATCTCTTCTGACAGTAGCAGATGCGGGCTGAAGTTTTTCGAGAGCGGCAATCGCAGCAGTTGTCGCGGCCTTCGCTCGTCCTTCAAGATATTTTCCGGTCATCACCAGTGTAATGATGACAGATGAACTTTCAAAATACAGATGTTCGTGATGAGAGTTGAGCATGAGATACAAAGAGAGGCCGAATGCGGCACTCGTTCCCACAGCAACCAGGAGATCCATGTTTCCGCTCTTTGCTTTGATGGCACTCCAGGCACCTTGATAAAAGCGGAAGCCGAAAATAAACTGAACGGGAATCGCCAGAATCAATTGTGCCAGGGGAGGAAGCATGAAAGGAAAACCCAGCATAGGAAGAATCAGTGGGAGAGTCAGGAGGCTGGAAATGATTATAGGCAAGAGACCTGAATCTTTCTTTTCCAAAGGTGTGAGAGACGCTTCGTAACCCGCGTCCTCTATAATCTGAATAATTTTTTGAGAAGACAGTTTTGAAGGCTCGAATGTCACCCGTGCTTTCTCTGTCGCGAGATTAACTTCAGCTGTGACCAGACCGTTTTTCAGGAGTGCTTTTTCCACCCTGTTCACACAGGCCGCACACGTCATTCCTCTTATAATGAGATCGAGCTGTTCCATAAAACTACTTCTTCTGAATTTTTTTCAGGAGATCACTAAGATGAAGTTTGGAAAGATAACTTTTGGTCGTGTCTTCAATGCCGTCCACAATATCATCCAGGATGCCATCCATACTGCAGCTCACGGGACAAGATTTGAAGACGGGTTTTTTATGAGTGGAGACGAGACATTTTTCTTCAACAGCTGCGGCGTAAATTTCACTCAGTTTAATTTCTGAAGGAGAGCGTGCGATTTTGACACCGCCGCCTTTCCCGCGAAAACTTTCCACCAGTTCAGCGTCCACCAGTTTGGAGACGATCTTCCTGACAAATGTAGGGTTGGTTTTTAACATGCCGGCCAGGTACTCAGAATTCACGAGCTCATCTTTGTGATAAGCAAGGGTCATCATAACGTGGACTGACAGGGAAAATCGGGTATCTACCATGAAGATATCCTAGCATATTGTCATAGAGAAATCAAAGAATGTGCATTTTATAGTTGCATTTAAAATGGACCCGGGTTAATGTACTTGAGATTGATGCATTATGGAGATGTGCCCGAGTGTCTAAGGGGTTCGACTGTGCAAGGTTGATCTTTCGTTAGGTTAAAATCCTGACCATCTCCTCCAAATTAAAAAAATAAACATTTCCGGAGTCTCTATGTCTAAACTGTTTGAACCTTTACAAGTTGGCGCTTATACAATTCCTAACCGTATCATTATGGCGCCGCTTACTCGTTCACGCGCTGGTTCTTCCAGAATTCCCAATGACCTCATGGCAAAATATTATGAGCAGCGCGCCGGTGCGGGTCTTATTTTAACAGAGGCCACCGCCGTCCATCCTTCAGGTGTTGGTTACGCCAATACTCCAGGCATCTGGTCCCATGAGCAAATTGAAGGCTGGAAAAAAATTACTAAGGCCGTTCATGATAAAGGCGGAAAGATTTTCATGCAGCTCTGGCACGTGGGAAGAATTTCTGATCCCATGTTCTTAAATGGTGAGCTTCCGGTAGCTCCAAGTGCCATCGCGGCAACTGGCCACATCAGTCTCGTTCGCCCGCAAAAATCATTCGTCACTCCCAGAGCTTTAAGAACGGAAGAAATTCCGATGATCGTGGAATATTTCCGTCATGGAGCTCAGAATGCTCTTCAGGCCGGATTTGATGGTGTGGAACTTCATGGGGCCAACGGCTATCTCCTCGATCAATTCCTTCAGGACGGAACGAACAAGAGAACCGATCAATATGGCGGCTCGATTGAAAACCGTGCAAGATTTCCTCTGGAAATTCTGGATTCCGTGATTTCAGTCTGGGGTGCTGACAAAGTTGGCTATCATATTTCCCCGCGAAGCGATTCTCATGGAATCACAGATTCCAATCTCCTGGCGACTTTCTCATATCTCGCCCAGGAACTCGGGAAAAGAAAAATTGCCTTTATCTTTGCCCGTGAATTCCAGGATCACAACAGTATCGGAGCTAAGATCAAAAAAGCTTTCGGTGGTGTTTATATTGCCAATGAAAAATTCACCCGCGAAGGTGCTGAAGCGATTGTCGAAAAAGGTGATGCCGATGCCGTTGCATTCGGTCTCAACTTCATTGCCAATCCGGATCTCGTGAACCGTTTCCGTGAAAATGCACCGATCAATCAGGTGAACTTCGGGACACTTTATGCTGAAGGTGAATCAGGCTATACGGATTATCCGTCCTTGTGATTTTCTTCTTCGCCGTCTTCGGCCGGAAGATTATTACCAAAAGCGACCTTACCTAAAGTTGATTCATCCGGCTCAGGACCTGAGTGGAAGGCATCAAGAATAAAATTTCTTTCGGGATAATCATCATTCCCGCCATTAATATCTATATTGGCACCATCATTATATTCCCCGGCGCCTTTCCGGAATCCGGAATGAGCGCCGTGATTTTCTGTATTGTTCTTATCTTTACCCATAAGGCCTCCGAAAAAAAAAGGGCCCTTGCGGGCCCCTCTTTTTAGATGCGTGATTCTCTTTCGTCGTTCAGTCCTGAACGATACTGTCCCAGTCTTCCTTCGAAACTATCAATATTCTCTCTTAAGAATTTTGAAACTTCCGGATACTTGGTGGACATGTTCGTAGCAATTCTTGAGAGGATAGAAGCGGCAATTCCACCAGCTACATATTTTACAGCTGGGTTACTGATAAGTTCGCGGATGAGTTGACCGTAGTTTTCTCTGCCGCCGAGTGATGAACCGGAACGTGATCCCGTTTCAAAGTTCGAATCTTCAGTAGAAAAATGCTCGCTTGTTTCTTTTACAGAGTTGCGGCTTCTTACTGGCTGTCTTTTGTTGAGTCCATTAGCTACTTTTCTGGCCATGTTTTCCTCCATGAAAAAAAATAATTTTTAGTGTCTTGCTTCTGCAGTTTCTTCGCCACTTTCAATTCCACGGAATTCTCTGAGTTTGTCCTCAATTGTCTCAAGGTTCTCTTTGAGAAAGCGCGAAACTTCCGGATAACGATCTGACATGCTGAAGGCAAGTCGCCCGAGAAGGGCAATCCCCATTCCGCCGGCCACGTATCTTACCGCCGGACGTTCAGACCACTCGAGAACAGTATCCCGGTAGTTTTTGTAGTTTCTCTCAAATTTTGACTGTGATGCTCTCCCGCTTTTTTTACCAGCGGCAGTTCTTGAAGTAGTTCTTTTGGCCATATTAACCTCCATGGTTCATTTGGACTTCCATTTCCTACTGAGATTCTAGCTACAGAATTCACGGTGTGAACTTGAGGGAAACTAAAACATACCCGCGTTTTTCTGTCGGTCAGGTTTTACTTCTCCAAAATCGTAACTGAGGAGATAATTTTCCCATGTCACAAATTGCGCAAAAAGCCCTCGAGCTTATTCTCGGGAATGTCGGTCACGTTATTCTGGGTAAGGAGGAAGCGTTAAAGCTTGTTCTTTCCGCCTGGTTCTCAGGGGGACACGTCCTGATTGAAGACAATCCCGGGACCGGAAAAACGATGCTCGCAAAATCTGTCGCAAAATCCGTCAGTGCGGAGTTTGGCCGTGTGCAATTTACGCCGGATCTTCTTCCTTCTGATGTCACGGGCAGTACCGTGTACGATGAAGAATCAAAAAGTTTTTCATTTAATCGCGGCCCGGTATTTTCCACAATTCTTCTCGCTGATGAAATTAACCGCGCTACACCCCGGACGCAAAGTGCGCTCTTGGAGGCGATGGCCGAGTTTCAGGTCACTGCAGATAAAAATACTTACAAACTCGATTCAGAATTTTTTGTGATCGCGACTCAGAACCCGATCGAGCAGCATGGAACATTTCCTTTACCGGAAGCTCAGCTTGACCGCTTTGCGATGAAAATCTCCATGGGCTATCCCGCGAGAGAGGCCGAAGAAGAAATTCTTAAAGGCCGCATGGGAGGAGATCCTTTCCAGAAACTCCAGCCTGTCGTGAAGAAAGAACACATTCAGGAAATTAAAAAAGCTGTCGCCGCTGTGAAAATTTCAGAAGCCACTTTGAAATACATCCTCGATGTTGTTCATAAGACCCGCGAGCATCGTGAGATTCAGTTGCCCGCAAGTCCCCGCGGTTCACTTTCCCTTCTCAAAGTCAGTCAGGCCTACACGTTTATCATGGGAGAGGATTTTGTCCGTCCGGGTACGGTGTATAAAATGATTCCTTATGTACTTGCTCATCGCCTGGCCCTTACCAACGAAGCTCGCTTCCAGGGAAGAACGAAGGATGAAGTTTTAAAAGACATTTTAGATTCGGTGAAAGTTCCGACGAAATGAAAAAGAAAATCTCCGCGCCTAATGTCTTCGGAGAGTTTACCTGGCAGAGCCGGTATTACAATTTTGATAATAACTTTTACTTCAACGCTCACTTATTCAACACGAGGAATCTCTTTTTTCTCCTCGTGATTTATTCCTTTATCCACGGCTGGTTCAATCACACACTCTGGGCACTCACCATAAGTGTTTCTTTTTATCTTTTCTATTCATTCATGAGAGCGAGACTTCTCGCTCAGAACCTTCAAGTGAAAAGGATTGCTGAATCTAAAGGGCGCGAGAAAGAGGATTTTGAAATTCATTATGAAATTTCCAACGGCTCAGGATTTTTTCTTCCTGCCTTTTCCTTCCGCCAGAAGTTTGATGGTGTTCAGGATGGCTCCTTTGAAGTCGTGGCGCCGGAGGGGATTGATCCTCAGACAAGAAAGCGTTTATCCGTTAAAGTCCCTCTTAACGCCGGAATGGGAATCAGGGAGATGGGAGACTTCTGCATGCATGTGCATGACGAGCTTTCGCTTTTTCCTTACCGCGTGGATTTTTCCGGTACTCAGGAAATTGAAGTTCACCCGCTGATTGTGGAAACTCCTCAGCTGATCAAATCGATTTCTCCGGATTCAACGGAATTTGGTTTTTATGATGTTCAGAAGAAAGGAGACTCCAATCTTTTCATCGGAACCAGAGAGTATCGTCATGGTGACCCGATTAAGAATGTAAACTGGAAGCTCTCAAGAAAATCCATGAAGCTCATTGTGAATGAGTTTGAAAAGAACACCAATACCTACATCACACTTCTTCTCGACCTGGAACTCAACTCACAGGTTGGTCTGGGTGCTATTTCCACGTGGGAAGCGGCGAAGGATCTGGCCCTCAGTATTGCGGCCAACGAAATCAAATTCCGGAATTACGTCCAGGTTCTCTCGCAGGATATCCATATTCCTTTCGGAACGGGTGAAGCTCAGATGGTGTCGATGGAAAGACATTTTACCTATCACGAGATGGCAAAATCCGGGATTGATCACCTCGTTCACCTGCAGGGCCTTCCCTCTCAATCTCAGATTTATTTTTTCTGTCCGCTCATTCACACCCGAAATATTACCGAAACCCTGGATGTCCTGAAAAAACTCAGACTCATGGGCCATCGGGTTACAGTTTTTGGTCTTGATCCCTATCAGGGAATGAAAAAGGCTGCCTCGAAAGATGCATTTGCTCCTCTTCTCATTGCCGGCGAGGAAGCGAGAAAACAATTCAGTGTCGTGAGTGATGATCTTAAGCGTGCTGGCATTCCATTTGTCCGGCTTGATGTGAGTGAAAAAATCTCACTGAGAGACATGATCAGAGTCCGCGCGAAGCACCTGATCGACATGAGGCCGCAATGAGATTCTTCCTCATCCTTTTAACGATCACTCTTTCTCTGGGGTCGATTCTGGCCCTTCACTTCTCGCGGGAATCCATGTTTTTCCCGCTGCTCTATATCCTGGGGGCCTATCAGCTCTACCGTGTGAATTACGGAAAGAGTTTCTTTCTCACTTTCCATAATCAGAAAGAAGCGGAAGTACCGGAGCCGGTGAAGCTCAGACTCGGGCCCGGAGAGTTTGCGATTAAAGATGAAGTGGAAAAGAAAGAAGACCAGTTCGTGGATATGTTTGACTGGAAGAAAACGATACCCCGCCATCTCCTTTCATGGGGATTATTTATTGCGGCCATCTATATTTTCTTCATGAAGCTTCAGCTGGAAGTGAGTCTCGCCAACGTATTACCTCTCATTTCATTTCTCTTTATTTCCCGTTCCGTATCAATTGGTCATCTCCTGGTTCCGCTGGCCCTTAACCTCGTGACGATTCTTTTTTCCATGGATGAGTTCTCCGGAAGGGAAAACATAGCTTTTGCCGTTTACGGAATTCTCTTCATTGTGAATCTTGCTCTCATTTATCCCTCGGAAGACCGCATGGGAATGAAAATCCGCCAATGGATGTCGGGCCGGTGGATGGAACTTCTGAGAACTGTCGGGATTCTTCTCATTACTTTTACGGCCGCAAAATTTCTCCTGAGTGACCTGAAGTTTGACAGTAAAGAACCGGAAATTCCGAAGTCTGAAATTCTCAGACAGATCAATAAAGTAAACCGCATGCAGTCTTCACTTAAAAGGATGACTGAACAGGGACTCTTTGAGAATCGGGCCCTTAAAAATCGTGCCAGAGAGTTAACTGAGAAAATGAAAGAAGTCTCGTCACAGGAGAAGTTCTCTCCAGACGCGTGGAAAGAATGTAAGGACGAAGGGGAGAAGCTCAATCAGGATATTCAATCTGCCCTCTCTGAATCTAAAGCTCCTGATCTCACTCCGAAACTACTGAATCAGATGAAGAAAGATCTCTCTTCCCGGCCCCTCGATGACAAGGCCCTAGATCTTCTTGAGCGCATGAATAATTTTAAAGGCGGAGAGGGAAGTGATCTCGTTTCTGACTACCGGGACATGAAATTCGGCAATGGCGGATTTTACCAGGAGCAAATGGAATTTGATGACAGCACTCCCTATGATCAGAATCCCCAGCTTCTGCAGGATCTGAAAAATGCTGAAGAAAAGAAAAAAGATATTACGGAGAGACTCAATAAAAATATTGAGGATCTGAAAGCAAATCCGGATGAAGGTCTTCTTTCCGTCAATAAGGCCCTGAAAGATGAACTCGATCAGATAGATTCCATGTCGGGCCAGGATAAGGCCGTCATGCAGAATGAACTTCGTCGCTCCGAAGAAATCCAGAAGAATCTCATGGAGAAAGCTCAGTCTCCTGAATCCAGAAAGAAAATCCAGGAACTCGCGAATGAGGCCAGTCACCTGAATAACGAAATGACTCCGCATATGAATGCCTTAGCGAAATCTGAACTCGCGAAAAAGATTCTCGACCACCAGAAGAAAATGGAAAATACCGGCCGGGAAGTGAAGGAAGAGACTTCGGAGAAAATCAAAAAAGATGTGCATGAAGAAGAAAAGAAAGAGGACACGAAGGACAGTGGAATTTTCAAAAAGTTTCTGAAGTTCGCCGCCATCGCCACTGGTGCCATTCTTATTTTCTGGCTCTATAGTCTCTTCAACAAGAAAGGGATTAAGAAGGTTGAAGGTATTCCTGAGGAACTGAAGGAAGAAATTATCCAGGATCTGAAGGCCTTGAAAAAGAAATCTCTCTCTCCAAGAGAAGAAGTGATTGAAACCTACAACATCTTCCACAACGCACTTCAGAGCCTCGTGTTTCATTACGAGACTCCGCCGTCGTGTATTGTGTATGAGGGAATAAAAGTGGCAGAACCGGAGCTCAAGGAGCCTACGTTCACAGTCACCGAAACATTTGCCCTGACGTTTTACGGAAACAGGGAAGTCACAACAACTGCACTCAAGGCATTCCGTCGCGATACAAAGAAAATATTTTCATTCTTCGGGATCACATTCTGATAGTTCGCCATCCATGGCGAGTGTTTCGTCCGTGAGTCGAACCTGATTACCAGGTGCGGATAGATGTTCCGGGTTTCGCCAATCTTTCTCTCAGATCAGTTGCCCACATCGAATCTTTCTTCTTTTTCTTTGTCGACTGTCCTGCGGCCGAAGCATCAAGGACAAAAATCAGAGATAAGGCAAGAAGGAGTGCTTTCATTTGAACCTCCCATGGTTCTGTTGGCACACCCTCCTATGAGCATGTTCTATGCCAGAGTGAAGTCCTTACGTTTCACCCCTTTACCCGGGCATGGTAGCAACACGGCACCCCCCTGTTTCAGGGCCATTAAGTCTCTTGTCTTTAAGCCCGTAATTTCACATAATATTTTCATCAATTTTTAACCTCATCATTGGATATCAGTATGAAGATGTTCCTCTTAGCTTTTGTCTTCGCACTCGCGGGCTGTTCTCAGAAAGAAAAAAACAAGAAAGACCTCACGCAGGTTTTTGAAGCTTATTGGGAAGAGCATTCAAAGCTTTTTCCGATCGATGCCACTCAACAGGGTGATAATCGTTTTAACCATATCCTTCACAACGATCAGACTCCTGAGTTCAGAAAAATCCTTCGTGATTACTTCACGGATTATCTGAATCGCCTGAATAAATTTGACCGCAAATCTCTTTCGGAAGCGGATCGTGTTTCTTACGACATCTTTAAGTACGAAATGGAAATCCAGATCGAAGGCATGAACTCGGATCTCTATATGATTCCGTTTCAGCAGTTCTGGGGATTACCACTCACGATGGCGCAACTTGGATCAGGCGAGCAGTTCCAGCCGTTCAAGACGGTAAAGGATTATGAAAACTGGATGCTGAGAGTAGCGGCCTTCCCTGCGTGGACAGATTCTGCGATTAATAATTTCACTGACGGAATGAAAACTGGAATTGTTCTTCCGAAAGTTCTCGTGAATAAAATTATCCCTCAGATGAAAGAGCTCGTGGTGAAAGATCCGAAGAAGAGTGTCTTCTGGGGTCCGATCAAGCTCATGCCGAAAGAATTTACTCCTGCTGAAAAACAGCGTCTCACGGCCCAGTATCATGACATGATCGTGAAGCACGTGAACCCTTCTTATCAGAAGCTTCATGACTTCCTGAAAAAGACTTATCTTCCGAAAGCAAGAACCACTCACGGAATTAGCTCTGTTCCTGGTGGGGCCGCGATGTATACATTCCTCGCGCGTTCGTGGACAACAACAACGAAAACGCCGGATGAAATCTACGAAACAGGTCTCAAGGAAGTTGAGCGGATTCAGTCTGAGATGTTGAAAGTAAAAGATCAGGTGGGCTTCAAGGGAAGTCTCAAAGATTTCTTCTCGCATCTTCGTAAAGACAAAAAGCTCATGCCTTACAAGACTCCGGAAGAGGTGCTGAACCTTTACCGCGAAATTCATACAAAAATGCAGCCGCAGCTTCTCACGATGTTCGGCAGAACGCCGAAGACTCCATTTGAGATCCGTCAGACAGAAAAATTCCGCGAGGCCACTGCTTCTGCTGAATACAGCCCGGGATCTCCGGATGGAACACGTCCGGGAATTTTCTATCTCCCGATTCCTGATGCTAAGAAATTCAACATCACTTCAGGGACTGAGTCACTTTTCCTTCACGAAGCCATTCCAGGTCACCACTATCAGATCTCTCTTCAGCAGGAAAACGAAGGCCTTCCTAAGTTCCGTCGTTTCGCCTGGTACGGAGCAATGGGTGAGGGCTGGGCACTTTATTCAGAATCACTCGGAAAAGAACTGGGTCTCTACACTGATCCTTATCACTACATGGGAGCTCTCGGAGATGAGATGCACCGGGCGTGTCGCCTCGTGGTTGATGTTGCTATTCACATGAAGAAAATGTCCCGTGAAGAAGCGATCAAGTATCTCCTTGAGCATGAGCCGATTGGAGAAAAAGATGCTGTGGCGGAAATCGAGCGCTATATGGCGATTCCAGGTCAGGCACTTTCGTATAAAGTGGGAGCTCTTAAAATCCGCGAACTTCGTCAGAAGTATGAAAATCAGCTGGGGAAAGACTTCAAACTCTCAGCGTTTCATGATGAAGTTCTTCTAGATGGCGTAATGCCGCTCGCTTCCCTAGAAAAAAAACTCGACGACTGGGCTTCAAAACAATGAAAATTGGCAGCTCCTACGTCAACTTCGTCACACCTTCCTTGCGGCGTACTTGAACGTACGCCTCAGTTGGTGATCCTCGTTTCCTTGCATCTGCTAAATTTTGATTGTTTTGAAAAGTGATCTTAATAAGTGAGTTTTAATAAAGGCCATCCCTCGGGGTGGCCTTTTTAATTTGCCTTAATACTTCGCAGTGGTTCTTCTCTTGATAAAAGATTTGGAATCACCTTCATTCTTCTTCAGCCTCTCCGCGTAATGTCCCTTATTTTCCAATGAATATTCACTGTGCCGGATTCTCTGTGTCGTGGTCATTTGCACCTGAGACAGCACAGGAGATCACTTTCGTTTTAAAAATAATCGACTATATTTCTGCGCGCGGGCCCCTTAAAAAGGCTAACCACATCAACTCACTTTCAAAAAGGAATAAGAAAATGAAACTCCTGAACGCTGCTCTCTCTGCCGGTTTACTCTTCTCTCTCGTTAGCTGCGGAGGCGATTCAAACGGATCATCTAAGCGTGGTCCAGCTGTTGATCAGCTCGTAACTTCTGCTGACTGGAAGATCCTCCTCGAAGGTCGCTCTTTCCCGAACAAAGCAATGGTTACTGTTAATGATGAAGTTGTTGTGAATGAGTGTGCTGATAAGCAAACTTTCTTCATCAACCGCGAATCTAATCCACAGACTCTTCCAATGGCGAACTACCTTGTTCCTACTGCTGATTCTGTTAAAATCGAAATTACAGACATGGGTGAAAACTGCGATGCTGAATCTTCATTCTTCTCAGGAACTGACGTTCCGTACGAGATGACTAAAGACGGCGCTCACGCTGAAGTTATCGTACGTCTCTAATCCCCTCCATAAAGCGGCCCGGATGAAAGTCCGGGCCATGCTTCAGAATTAATCGTTCAGTAGTTCTCCCAACCTTGAAAGTATCCCCGTAAATTCCACAGGCCGGTATTTCACCCACAAAAAATCCGGACGATCATCGGATTCCCAGTCACCACCGATAATGTCGTTATTGGCATTGAGATCGAGATAATAAACATATTTCTGCGTACTCTCTTTCTGATCAGAAGTTCCGCGGACAACTCCCCAGAAATTTCCCGTCCCACTGATGACACGCACGACTGTTTTCATTTTGGCGCGTTTAACGGTTCCAGGTGCTGAATCCCGCTTGGGCTTACCCATCTTCACAAGTTCCGTGCGAAAGCTTTTTAAAGGATGATTCCAGACTTCCTCACCGTGTTTTAAGTCAACGATGATGCCTTCGTTTCGAAGGGCAATTTTATTTGTGAGAACAATGTGAAACGCTCCGGCATTCATGTCTTCGCGACATTCATCTTCACTTCCGTCACCATAACAGCGCTGGCCCATCTGATGAGTGGGAGAAATAAATCCATTGGCGTAGTACCAGGAGACAAGGGCCTTAATATCCGAAGATCCAAATGGAATGAGAATGCCATCGGGATTCATCGCACCTTTGGGAGTGGGTTCGGCGTGATTCATGGTGGCCGGTGCCCATCCGTGACAGATTCCTTCCCAGCTCTGGGCGTTTCTGTTCGCCGAAATTTTTTCCACTTCACGCTTTAAGGGATAATCGTAGCGTCCGGTATAGAGATCATATTTTTCCGAAGGGGAGAGTTCCGCAAGTTGAGCGAGTGTCATGCGCTTGGCCTCTTCCATCGTGGGCGACTTGAGATTAAATCCCGCGCGTCTCGAAGCATGCCAGCGATAATTGATGTTCCCGCGATTGAGGGCCCAGTAATCTCCTGACCAGAATCTGTCTCCACCTTCGACTTTCGCCTCAAGAGGAAGCTTGTTCAGATTTCTTTCGAGATCTGAGGACATGAGATTGGGATCAGAATACCACTCCCACGGACGGAAGAATTTGGGAGAAGCTTCAGCGAGAACAGGTAAGAGAAGAAGAAATAGAAATTTCACAGGACCTCCGGTTTTTCATAACGCCGAAACGGTATGAGAGCGCGGAAGGTCCTGACAAGACTGTGGGCTAGGGAGTGTATTCGGGAAGCACCAGCGAAAGAATTTCCTGGGCGTCATATTCAGCATTCATCGGATCATTGTCGAGTTCGATGACACCTTCAACAACATTGAGTCGGCGTTGAACGCGGCGATTGTATTCGCGGGAAATTGTTTTTTGTCTCACGTTGAAATGAGGAATCCCGGCATCCATCGCGACCTGAGCAGCTTTTTTGAGCCACATGATATCGGCAACACCATTTTCTTTCATGCCAGCAGCACGAAATGTGATGCGATAGTTTTCTCCGTGAAGATCATCGATGATCTCTTCGGCTACTTGTTCCTGCTTTTCTTCGCGTGGCTTATCTTTTCCGGCAGTCAGAGGTCCCACCATAAAGAAGAGTAAGAGGGCAAATGATACAACCGCTAATTCCGTTTTTTTCATGGAAGACCTCCTTCATGAGAGTCTCAGGGAGGGAAATTAAAATGGTTCTACGATGGTTTGAAAAGGAGCAGATGTGAATCTTAGGGAAATCTCAAGCTAGATGAAGGAACTATTCCAGTTGGTGGAATGATTCTTCACGAAGACTTACAATTTATTGCGGAGGCACAGGATGAAAAAAATTATTATGTTTCTCTTTATTGTTTCTTGCGCGAGTAAAAATCCTGACTGGGATTCAGGCGCACAACGACAACAGAATTACAGTGAAGAACAAAGGCAGGAGCAGGTGGATAACACCAACAACCAGATGACAACTCCGGGCCGCTCAGGAGCAAGTCAGAACGTTCCCTGGTAAAACTTTTGTAAGCTTTTCGCTTTGATTTACACATTCCTTCCAGATTCAAAGTCAGTGTTGAATATTCCGACTACTTTTGTAACTTTTTAACTGACCAATGTTCATTTTGCTAACGGCAAAAAATATTTCCTCACATAATCAGAAAAAATTAACCACCACCACACCAGGAAGGAGTGATGCTTATGCAAAAGACTGCCATGACGGCCCTCGGTTTTTTTCTTCTCGCTACACCTGCGCTTGCGCAAAAGACGGGACTCAAATCCACGACGAAAAAAGAACTCATCTCCATGCAGAAAGATCTCGGCATGAGAAGAATCCGTGATGTGAAGCCGAATGCACTCGGGCTCACCCGCGCAAATGCAGAAAGAAAAAAGCGCGGGCTCTCTTCTCTTCAGGAGACAGCAAGAGCTTACGGAAAAGAAACGGTGGTGGATCAGGAATTGAATGATTTCTCCGGCGGGGCCACTCCTTCAGGAAGTGATTTCTTCGCGGGTGTTCTTCCTGCTCAGGTGGATAACTCAAAACTTGCTGCCTTTCCTCCGATCGGCAATCAGACTGTGAATAACTGTGTCGGCTGGGCGATGGGTTACTATCAACAGTCACACAATCTTGCTCTCACTCTTGGTTATGCCAACAACACAACTGATCAGACCACAAAGTGTTCTCCGAAATTTCTCTACAACATGATTAACTCTGGTGTGGATAACGGAGCGTATTTTTCGGATGCCTTCATGATGCTTCAGAAACACGGCTGTATCAGTAAGGCCGATCTTCCGGAAAATTCTGATTTCAAATCATGGGATCTCAATCCCGATCACTGGCAGAATGGAATTTCCCGCCGGACCAATCCTGTTCAGTACATTTACAATGTCGACACTCAGGCAGGTCTCGATCAGATGAAGCAGATTCTCACGATCGGTTACGTTCTCACTTACGGGACGTATATCAATTCGTGGCAGTACACGACGATTAAGGGCGGAGCTCTCGCGGGTCAGAAAGTCATGCACTGGATGAATGGTCAGAATGGTGGTCACGCGATGACAATTGTCGGATACGACGATTCAGCGTGGGTTGATATCAACAACAATAACATTCAGGACGCCGGTGAAATGGGTGCCTTTAAAATTGCTAACTCATGGGGGACTTCCTGGGGAATCTCTGGATACATGTGGGTTGCTTACGATGCGCTGAAATCAGTTTCTGCTGTTTCCGGTGGACCATCAACCGGACGTGTCGCCGCTTTCCAGGGGAAAGTTGCTTATCACATGGTTCCGCGTGCGACGGCCGGAAATCCTTATAAGCCGAAATATCTCGCGAAGTTTACTGTCAATCACGCTTTAAGAAATCAGATGTCGGTTAAGTTCGGAAATTCCGATATGGGGTACACCACTGCCACGAATACATTTAATCCCTTCGCCCTTTTCAATAAAGGCGGAGCGATGGCGTTCAACGGAACAACCACTCCGGTTGATGGAACATTCGTGATTGATGTTTCAGATCTTCCGATTTCAACGACTGCGCAAAACAAAGTTTATCTTTCTCTCGGTGATACGACTTCCGGAAGTGCGGCCACTCTCAAGAGCTTTATCCTGATGGATCAGGTGACAAGTACTCAGGCGAGTGCCGCACTTGCGGGCCCAGTTTCTGCTGATGGATCGACTGCGACTGTTTCATTGGTCCATGATCCTTATAACTCGAACGCTTCTCCGATCGCGAATTTCACGGCGAACAATTACTCGGGAGCAGCACCTCTCTATGTCGCTTTCGACGCTGCTTCGTCTTACGATCCGGATGGAACAATTCTTTCCTACAACTGGACGTTTGGTGACGGATCTTCTGCGAGTGGAGCGTATGTCACGCATACATACAATGCAGGTTCTTATTCAGCGACTTTGACAGTGACGGATGATCGGGGAGTTTCGAATTCCAAGACTGTGACGATTTCCAGTCAAAGTGTCACACCTCCGCCAACAGGTGACACAACTGTGCCGGTGATTACTCTCACGAGTCCGGCGAATGGAGCGAGCATCAAGCGCTTTACTTATTTTACTGCGACGGCCAGCGCTTCGGACAACGTTGCGGTGACCAAGGTGAATTTTTATTACAGAGGAAGTCTTAAATGCACAGATACGACAGCACCTTATAGCTGCAGTATCAGAATGGTGAATGGTTCAGGACAATCCGTTTACGCCCGTGCTTACGATGCTGCCGGAAATTACCGGACATCAGCTACATCTTACGTTAACGCTTACTAGAATTTGAGGGGACCGGGTTTACGCCCGGTCCTTTTTAATCAGAAACATTCCGTCTCTGATCGGAAGAAGAACTTTTGAATATCCCGCCAGATTTTTTGCCTTGATGTTGTGAGCGATGATGGACTCTGTTTGTTTTTCGCCATCAGAGTTCAGAACTTTTCCTGACCACAACGTATTATCGACAACAATCATTCCGTTTTCCGAAAGATGAGCGAGGGCCCAGTCGAGGTAGTTTGAGTAATTGTTTTTATCGGCGTCGATGAAAACCAGATCATATTTTCCCGTGAGTTCCTGAGTCGCCTCAAGGCCCGGTTTTAAAATCTGCTGGATTTTTTTTCCATGCGGAGACTTATCCCAGAAAGAACGCGCAAGAGTCGTCGTCTCTTTGTTGATATCGATCGTGAAAACTTTCCCGTCTGAGGGCAAGGCTTCTGCCATCGCGAGGGCCGAGTAACCGGTGTACGTCCCGAATTCCACCACATTTTTGACACCCCCGAGGGATATCAGGAAGCGCAGGACCGAAGCTTCCATCTCGCCAATCAGCATATTGCTGCCATGGACGTTTTTCTTCGTATAATCCTGAATTTCTTTTGCGTGAGTTGAGGGGATCGTCGAGTGAGAAACGCAGTATTCTTCAATGTCAGCAGGGGTAATGTTCATGTTCGCCTCCAAATAATGGGGAGGTTAGTAGACGGGAGGAGTTCAGTCGAGGTTAAATAGGAAAAAAGGAGTTTCCCATGAAAAAGACTTTCGTTGTTATCGCTCTTTTCCTCGTTTCATTTGCTGCAGTGGCCAATTCTGTTTTCCCTCACGTTTGGAACCAGGGTCGCAGTGTTACTCTCGATGCGTGGAACCATTCTGACCAGCAGGTAAGATGTAATGGTCAGATTTATATGAATATGTCAGACAACACAACTGACTCAGTTTCGGTTTTTGAATACATCTGGCCTCGTGGATCTCTCTACCGCACTTATTATCCGCGTCTCACTTCTCCGGAAGTCAGAATCCAGTCTGTTTCTCACTCGGTCTGGTGCTGGTAATTCTTGGATCAGCTTCCCTATTTAGATATTCATAGTCACCGGCGCTCTCATTTTGAGGGCGCTGTTGCTATTGAATGCCTCTCCATGGAAGAGCTCACTCTTCAAAAAACAAAATCTCAGTATCATTCGGCCGGCATTCATCCGTGGTGGTTAGAAGATTTCACCCGCGCTGAAATCATGAAGCTTCAGGATCAGATCATGAACCTCGTGCGTGAAAAGCGCCTGTGGGCAATTGGGGAAACGGGCATTGACCGCGTTTATCCCGAGACTCTTGATTATCAGATGGAACTTTTCCATTGGCACCGTGAGCTTGCTGATGATTTCGGACTTCCGATGGTGATTCACAACGTGAGAAGTGGCGCCGACTTTTTAAACATCATGAAGAAGAATCCTCCGAAGGTTCCGTGGATCTTTCACGACTTCCGTGGAAACGATCAGCTCATGAAGGATCTCCTTCGTCTTCATCCGGAAAGTTATTTTTCTTTCGGCATCTCGATTGATAATTCTCCTCAGATCCGTGAACTTTTGCCGGTTGTTCCACTGTCTCAGCTCTTTCTGGAAACCGATTCCCAGAAACACCTCGATATCTACGACATTTACCTTCGTGCTTCGGAAAAAATCGGTATTGATCTCGATTTCCTGAAGTCCCAGATCTGGATGAACTTCAAGCGCATCACCCCCCAGTTTCTTCCTCAGTAGTCTGTCACAAAACTTGATTCCCAATCGTCCTAAGGAGCATGAAGCAGCTTCTCCTCATCACATTCATGATCTTCTCGCTCAAAGCACTTGCTCACCCGGTGATTTATAAGGGTGGCTGGGCGATCAACTCCGGCAACATGGCCAATTACTCCAATAACTATGTTCTCTATTCTTTTACCAACCGGTTTGCGGCGGGAATTGAGCACGACCGATTTGATAAAGTGGATGTGGGCCTTTTAAAATTCAACTCACTTCTGGTGAGACACAATGGTGATGATTCCCAGGCGAATCTTTATTTTCATGGGGGAGTAGGGAAAGAAATTTACAACTACGGGGCCGAAGCTGACTGGGAAACCCGCACTCTCTATACCTCGCTAAAGCATTTACGTTTTGAAGGTCCACGCTACAAAAACTATTACGTCACTCAGGGACGAGTGGGGCTTTCTCCCATTAAAACCGGCTTTGATAAACTTCAGGCGTGGTTCATGGTACAGGGGATGGTTATCCATAACGTTGAAGACACTGTCATGATCACACCGATGCTCAGATTTTTTTACCATAATATTCTCTGGGAAGTGGGCTCATCCACCCGCGGAGACTGGATGCTGAACCTCATGGTTCATTACTAAGGAGAGTTGTATGAAATTATTTTTGCTGGCAGCTTTGTTCGCTCTTCCGGCCTTTGCCGGAGAAACCATTGTGAATGTAAAGGGCATGGTGTGCTCGATGTGTGCCCAGGGGCTTGAGAAAAAATTCACAGAAGCAGGTGTTGAGAAAATTCAGGTTGATCTCGATCAGAAACAGGTTCGACTCGAAGGAAAAGAACTCTCTGATCAGGAGATCCGGAAAATCATCACATGGGCAGGATATGAAGCTGGCGACATTTCCAGAAAGTGATGCGAAACTGATTATATGACTGATGAAAGTTTAATGAGGGCCTATCAAAAGGGAAGCGAAGAAGCGTTCAACCGCCTCTACGAAAAATATTCCCCGATGGTCTATGGTTTCATCAGAAAGCGCCTTCGTGATTCCGAGGCCGACGATTTCTATCAGAAAGTCTGGCGGCATCTTCATGAAAAGCGTGATCTCTATAAGGATCAACCATTTCTTCCCTGGTTTTTTGTACTTATCAGACATTTACTCATTGATGAGTACCGCTCTCTTGGCAGAAAAAAAGAGCGCCCGATGCCGGATGAATACATCGACCGGATGTTTGAAAAGTCCGAAGGCACGCCTGCCGACGTCGAAGAATTACTGAATAAGCTTCCCAAAGAATCGGCCGATCTCGTCCGGAAATATTATCTGGAAGAAGTGAGCTACGAAGAACTTGAGAAGGAAAGTGGGTTGTCACAAACCAATCTCCGCCAGCGTCTATCGAGGGCAGTCCGGTCACTCCGGAAAGGTGAACTATGAGAAAAGATCTTTTTACATTCTTAATCGCGAGAGAAGTGCCGAATGAGCACCTGAATCTCATCGTCAAAAAAGACATCCAGCTTTCATTCCGCAAAAAAGAAATCATCCTGAAATTTATCGGCTTCCAGATACTCGGTGCTCTTTTCTCGCTTTCCTTCTGTCCGCAATTTGGTCTTGGCATGAATAACGGTCACAATATCTCTCACTTCTTCATGCAATTCGGAATGTGGGCCTGTGCCGCTTTCTGCGGTTCTCTTTTTCTTTCGACCGGAGCGGTCGTTGCTTTCCTTGGGATGAAAGGCGAAGAGCTGTGGTGGGTGTGGAGACGTTACGGTTACCAGCTGATTTTTCTTCCGGCTGTCCTCTGGTCAGGACTCATGCTTTTTTCTCCTAACGGTGAGAGTTTAAGCTTTCATGTGTGGTGGATTTTGGCAGGGATAATATCAGCGGGAGTACTTCATACTCTCAGAACCAGAATCTATTCTTCGTTTCAGCTTCATCCTGCAGTGTGACCTCCAATTGGAGGTTAAAAATGAAAAACTATTCTTTGATGGTTATGCTGGAATAGAAGCCTGAACCACATTTATCATTGGGACGAGTACGGGCGCGGGTTATAGCTTCATTCTGTCTCGAGGTACGGATCACACCACCATCGAGAAGTTCAATCAGAACATTCTCATCAAGCTTCTTATGTCCCAATATCTGAAAGGTAATTTTCTTGTCTGCAGTTTTAATATTGTAGAGGCAGAAAGTGGCACTGCCTTCTCTGCAAGAGACGACCATTTGTTGATCGATAGCAATTTCCGGTTTCGCAGGAAGAACTGAAGTGAGTTCGAAATTTACTTCGATTTTTTCCATCTCATAAAGAAGCGGACATGCCAGGAGTGGTTCTGATTTCTCAGAATTTTTGTTACAGGAAAAGAGCACAACGGCGAGGAGGAGGAGAGTCATTTTTTTCATCATTTGACTCTCTCGAAATGAAATCCCGCAGACAACTAATCAATTCTGTCAGTCTTTAAATGCCTGAAGATACACAAATTTCAGGTACCGCATTTCCGAAAGTGCCATGGGAAACGGATGATCTTCCGGTTGACCTTTCACCAGTAAGACTTTTCCGCGACGGCGTGATTTCGAGAGAGCTTCCTGAACGATCTCCATGAACTCATCAAAGCTGATGTGACCTGAGCAGCTTGAGGCCGCAAAAAATCCGCCATCACGAACGAGTTTAAGAGAGTCGGCAAAAATTTTAATATACGCTTCTTTCGCAGATTCACGCGCTTTCTGATTGGGAGCAAATGAAGGAGGATCCGTTATCACGATATCCCAGGTTTTCTTTTCTTTTTGAGCGTCTTCCACGAATTTGAAGGCGTCTTCGCAGACAGCATCGTGAAGTTCCGGTGAGAGAAGATTGATTTCCCAGTTATCTGACGAAGCTTTGATCGCGTGTGGAGCGATATCCACAGTCGTGACTTTTTTTGCTCCTCCGAGGCCCGCGTAAACAGAGAATCCGCCGGTGTAGCCGAAAAGATTTAAAAGGGTATGGTCTTTCGCGACTGAGCGGATGAAGTTTCTGTTTTCTCTCTGATCGAGAAAGAATCCGGTTTTTGCGGCATCGATAATATTCGTCCGGAATTTTACTCCGTGTTCAAGGAACTCCAGATCTGTGAGGTTGTGGCATTCGCCGGCGAGGATGAGTCCTTTTTCTTCTTCTTTGTTTTTACGTTTAAAGTAAACGCACGTAACAGGAAGAATGTCCTGCTCCATGAAATATTCAGCGATCGCTTCTTTTTTCCAGAAGGCCTCAGCAGCAGTCCCATCGAGTTTAAGAACGACAACGCCATTGTAGTAATCCGCAACCACACCCGGAAGTTCATCGCCTTCGCCGTTTAAGACGCGGAGGCATTTATTATCGAGAGTAAGGAGATGCTTTTTATTTTCAATCGCGCGGCGGATGCGTCTGACCACTGTATCGTCGGAGAATTTTTTGTCTCCGAGTGTGACAACACGAAACGCGAGATTAATAGAAGGAGAGTAGAATCCATGAGCAAGGACTTCGCCCTTGGTCCCGGCGAGAATCGTGTAAGAACCTTCAGCGGCCTTCAGTTTCTCAACAGCATCGGCGAACACCCAGGGATTTCCACGCTTGATGTGCTTCGAGACATCACGAATGAGTTTTAAGCGGATGGCCTTTCCTGATTCAAAATATTTCACGAATTTGCTCCCTTTAAGAACCACGTCACTTCATGCTTATTGTGATGAAGGTGAACAATCCGGGAGCCCGGTATTTCAAGAAATTTCAAAGTGTTTTCCCAGTCCGTCTCGGCCTGGTATTTAATCGTGCAGACGAAGTTTTTCACAGTCCCTGCGGCACGGAATTTATTAACGAGAGTGAGAAGCCTTTCCGGATAGCAGATAATGTCGGAGCAGA
Organism: Bdellovibrionota bacterium; assembly: GCA_040387275.1. GTDB lineage: Bacteria > Bdellovibrionota > Bacteriovoracia > Bacteriovoracales > Bacteriovoracaceae > Peredibacter. The sequence goes on from JAZKDZ010000001.1 coordinate 252,178, forward strand.
ACCATTCAATCTCACCGAAGTCTTTTGGATCGAGACCAAAGGCACTTTCTTTCCGGAATTCGATTTTTCCGAGATCCATGATGCGTTTTTCGATAGGTGCCTTATCAACACTCACAGTTTTATCAAATTCGAGTGTGCGAAGAACCCAAGTCCATCCACCCGGACACGATCCGACATCAATCGAAGTTCCACCGTGAAGAGCTTCGGGGGCGTAGACCGTAAAAAATTCCCAGAGTTTTAAATACGCGCGCGATGGCGGCATGACTTTGTCTTCCTGAAAATCCATTTCACCAAGTGCAAATGGCGATGACGTCGACTGAGTTGCTAAAATTTCGTTGGTGTCCCACAAAGTCCAGAAGCCCATGGGCTTTTCGGGAAGGGGATGGCGGAAGGGAATGGGTTTGGTGTTGTACTTAGGGAGCTCATCCTGAATGAGCTGAGCGCGGCGGTGATTTCCGACCGTGAAGAGTCCCCAGTTGCGGCCTTTTTCTTTGAGCTTTTTTGCGCCATCATTGATGGATGTGATCGCAATTTTTTCGAGATTCCGGGCGGTCATCTGGGCCCAGATCATGTCCGGTCCATCTCCCTCAACGAGGTAAAGACGGTCCTTTTTTTCAAGAAATTTCACACCCCTGACTTCGAACTCTTTTTCAAGTTCCTGATGGAAATCATGGATGGCGAGGTAGCCTGTAAAATGCATTCCCACTCTATACACCAAAGCTTCACCATGTTAATAGACCACCCTATATGAAAGAGCTGAAAAAAAACCAGGAAATGAAGGTCTATGGCCGTCATGCCGCCCTTAAACTGTTTGAAAAGCGTCCTCAGGACATAATCCGGGCCTATATCACCCAGGATGGGGTTTTTGAGTACAAACGAATGATCCGCCACCTCGTGGACAATAAGCTCGCTTATCACGTGGTGAGTACCGAAGAACTCGATAATATTTCCAAGGCGACTCACCATGAAGGTGTCGTTCTTCTCGTCAAAACAAAACCTGCTGTGACGGTGAAAGATCTTATGACTGCCAAGGGCAGGACTCTCATCCTTGCTCTCGAGGAAGTGGAAAATCCGCATAACCTTGGTGCCATCATGAGAAGTGCCGCGCACTTTGGAGTGACGGGAATCGTTTATCTCGCCAAAGTTCCGGTAGCTAATTCTGCGGCCGCTATCCGCACGTCAGAGGGGGGATACGAAAGTGTTCCGGCCGTTCATGTCTCGGACTGGGCAGAAGTTTTTAGTCTCGCGAAAACCAACAGCTTCAAAACGTTTTCTACGTCTTCTCATGAAGGAAAATCACTCTTTCAGGTAAAATTCCCTGAGAAATCGATTGTGTTCATGGGTGCTGAAGGCATGGGCCTGTCTGAAAAATTACTGAAGAAAATGGAAGAGCTGATTTCGATACCGGGCACCGGAAACGTCGAAAGTCTCAACGTTTCCAATGCCACGACAGCGATTCTTACGGAATGGTTTCGTCAGAGCAATTAAGCAGCATTCTGGGTAGCAATCGAGTTCAGCACGTGATCGATAAATGACGGGTGAACCCCGAACATATCGCATACACCGACCAGGCATCCCACTTCATCAGCAGTGAGCTCACCATCGGTGAGTGCCACAATAATCACATCGCGGATAAAATTGCATGAACTGATCTGAGACATGTGAGGGCGGATTTTTTCCACCTGCTCAGCAAGGGCCGCCATCAGCATTTCAACCGGTTTATCTTTCAGGCGTTCCTGAAGCTGAGTGTGGTTTTCACCAGGGAGAATGGACATGAGATAGGCCATTTCTTCCGTTTCCACTTCACCATCAGAAAGAGCAATCGTGTAACCCGCAAGGAAAAGTGCTTCCTTGATTCTGCGTGAGACTTCGGAATTAGAATTCAGATATTCCGGTTCCATGAGTTTCATGAAGCCAGCAATCTTTTTTTCCATTTCCATTTCCGAGTACTCAAAATTGGTTTCATTCTGAGTCGTGCGGAATGTTTCAGACTTCTGGAAGACATCAAGAGCGATCACGCGGATCGGGTTAATCGGATGACTGGAATAAAGATCTTCCAGCGTCGCCGTGCCCGATGCAATGTCTTTTTCCATGTCTTCATATTGTCTCACGTATCCATCAAGTGAGAATAAAAGTGCATCACTCGTCACACCCGAAGAAATTTTAAAATTCGCGAGACACGCGGCTTCGTAGCTACCGCAGGCAATGAGTCCCACTCGGTCAGCGGAGAGTTCTGCATTTCTCTGCCACGCAAAGAGCTTGATACATTCGGCCGGAGAGAGACTTGTGCCGAGATGGTGAAGAACGAGCTGGGGAGAAAGTTCATGATGCTTATACAGGTAATGTCCAAGCTCATGTCCCATGACAAAAGTCAGTTCATCTTCAGTGAGCTTTTCAAGAAGGGAAGACGTAAGAAGAATATGAACGGCTCCGTGCTGAGGAGGATAGCAGAACGCATTCATGTGAGGATCCTGAGCGACATAAACATGAATGTCCGGCTTAAAACCAATTGTTTCGCGACAGCGATCGACGGAACGGAAAACTTTCGGCGCCATCACAGGAGTGAGGCGAAGTGCGCGCTTCAGGAGTTCGCGTTTGGTATCTGGTCCCTGTGTGTGGGATTTCGCGACTTGCTCCTTGAAACTTGAAATGAGCGGGTGATTCACGAGTTCTGCGAAGTAATCACGGTCACCGTCATAAACAAAATTATCGAGTGAGAGCGTGCAATCTTCCTGGCGATAGGGAGAAGTTTTTTCCGGAAACAGCGGCTCAACAATTTTTAGTGCGTGCACTTTTTGCTCATTTTCAACGAGTACTTCAATCTGGGCCTGAAGTTCAATCGTGAGTCCGGCGATCGCCTGGTAGTTTCCCGAGGCCTGAACTTCCTGCATTTTTTGAGCAAAATCCGCGTTAAGTTTCTGAATTTTTTCTTCAAGTGTGAGGGCCATGAATTTCCTTTGTGGGTTTGACCTTACCTTCATCGGATGACTGGCAAAGAGGACTGACTTAATAACACCTGAGCGGTTCACTTTTATTCCATATTAAGTATCAAATAAAACGATTCTCTTTAACATATTGGTATCCATAACCATCAAGGAGAACTTATGAAGAAGTTTATCGTTTTACTCGCCCTCGTCACAACAACGGCTTCAGCTCTCACTCTCAAGGAAAAAAAACAATTCGCTGAATGGCAGGAGTATCTGACTTCTGAAAGTTCAAGCTACGTGAAGTGGACCAAAGACAAGTGCGGATACGATATCCCGGTCAAAATGGAAGAAGCATTTGTTACTCCCTTCATGACTGAGAATACGAACGCTGCTTCTTACTGTGATTCAGCAAGAGAAGCTATCCAGTCTATGTGTGAAGATAAAATGTCTAAAGATGCGATCTCGAAAAAAATCAAATCTATCAGCTGTAAACTCGGCAAGAAAGAAGAGATTGCTTACAAAATCAATGGTTCAGTTCTTGAATTCACTGTTGGTATCGGAGCAGCGAATCTTAAAGACAAAACGAAAGAATGGCTCGAAAACAATCTCTAAGAGGCATTCATGAAAGCACTAATTTCCTTAGTGCTTCTCTTTAGCTTCTCGTCTTTTGCCCTTGTGGTGAAAGACGAGAAAGTTATTCTCGAGAAGCTCGACGACTATAAATTTTGCCAGACCAAAGACCGCTCAGGTGATTGGTGCCATCGCGCGCTCGTTGACTGGGTGGAAGGTCACCGTGATGATGCCTGGGAAGCTGCCAAACTTACCAGACTTCACATGAATCACTCTGCGGCCGTTCCGTTTTTTATAACGGCCCAGAAAGGTAACAAGTTTGACTGTAAGGATGAAGATCTCAAACTCGCTGTCATCAGCGGACTTGAGAAACCATCTGACTATGATGTGGTGAAACCATCTCTCGAGCTTCTTCGTCGCTGTAAGGCCGAAATCGCGCCGGGAATTGCCCAGACAGTTGCGACAGATTCTTATCTCTTCAAAAATGCCTGTAAGGAGCTTGATCTCCAGGGCCTTAAGAAGAAAAAGTGCATGCCATGAAAATGATTTTTGCTATCGCTACACTTCTTCTCGCTCAGAGTGTTTTTGCCGGCGTCAGTGCTTATTCAGGTAAGTCTGGACAGAAGCTTTTCATCGAAGAGGGAGATAAGGGTGCATTCTTTGTCAAATTCACGGGTGTAAAATCGCCATGGGAAAACAAAGTCATCAAAACTGAACGCACAGGAAAAGAAGAGAAGTACCGTTATTCTTTCGGATACAAGCTCGAACTTTCTAACGGCGTTCACGACCGCACTTACACCATGATCACAGAAGCTCGTTCGACACTCGTGGCCGGTTCCATCGTGGAACAGATCAGTCTCTATACGCCGGAAAATTCCAATGATGGCGTGACTCTGACCTGGGACAAGGAACTCACAGAGAAGTCTCAGGGCCTGAAGCTTTCTGATGAGCACAAGAAAAAGCCGTTTACTCCAGAGGTTCCGTAATGGAATGGAAAGACCAGGTCTCTACCGGACGTATGTCGACCGTGATTGAAGGTCTGACATCAGTCACTGAGAAATCAGAATTAAGAGTTGTTCTTCACACCGGTCACCAGCTGATCGGTGTTCCTCTTAAATGCGATCACGCCAATGGAATGTTTCTGTTTGAAATAAGAACAACTCCACCCGCAGAAATCGCGTGGATTCCTTTCTCTTCTGTTTCTTATCTTCACCTCGTAAATCCTGCCGGATCCCTCAAGGGAATCACCGGAGGAAAACTCACACGTGATCCGTCAGCACCGGGAGTTCCTTCACTGGAACTGAAAAGAAGAGCTGAGAAAGCTTTCGCGGGATCAGTTCCCACTGTCGAAATTCAGTGGTCTTCGACGATGACTCCGGCGGAAACTTCGGGCATCGCGGATTTCATTGAAGTGTTTCCGGGAATTTTAACAGCACTCAAGTCCGATGTGATGGGGAAAGAAGCACTCGCTGGTCTTCAGAAAATACTGGTGAAACCAACAGGTGATAATCTTTCGGCCGTTGCGACTGCTGGTGTTTTAGAAATCAGTTTTCCGGCATCATCGATTGATGCCTCAGTATTTAACCAAAAACTTTTGTCGACCATTGAACAGGCACTCTAAGAGGCCGGGAGAAAATTATGGGATTAGCAGAAAAACGCGCGATTTCGACACTGACTGCGAAGCAGCCTGAATGGCAGAAGCAGATCAACGACGTATGCGGCTTCAACATGGCCCTCGAAGTAAAATGGGATACACTCGCAGTTGATGGTTACGGCCACATCTACGATCAGTGGGAAACAGTTTTCATGACTCCGTTCATGGCGACTCTGAAAGGTATCTGTGCTGACCAGATGGGGAAAGACGCTCTCAAAGCAAAATTCAACAAAGTTGTTTTCCAGAATATCTCGGGAACTTCTAACGGTGATTATGCGATTAAGTTTGATGATAATGTGATCGTTCTCGATCACTCGTTTTCAAATGTCGACTACCACGAAGAGCGCGCTAAGGCGTGGACTCAGGCCCTCGAAAAAGTTCTTTAATCAGAAAATAAAAAGGCCCCTGCACGGGGCCTTCTAAATGATAGCTGCTACGGCATCTATGTCGTCGTAACAATACCGGATAGTGTTTTACGTAACTCAGAACACACTGGATAGTGACTGCGGCCGAAATTCAGGGATTGTTAAGGTAGCTTTTCGCCGTCACAAACATTCCGGCAGGAAGAATCCGTGAATCGTTCTGGTGTTTCACACCAAGTTCACCTGGTTCAATCGACTTCCAGCGCTTATCCATGATGATATTTCTCAGGGCCTCGGGTTGCACACCATGAGTGTGTGAAGAGAGGAATAAGAACGAATTCTCGCGGTTTAAGACTGAATGGAGAAGCTCCACCAGAAGATGGATATGCTTTTCAAATTCCCAGACTTCTTTTTTCACGCCATGGCCCCAGCTCGGTGGATCGGCGAGTATTCCGTCGTAGGTGAATTTCTTCTTGAAAGAATGACGCATGAATTCCTGCGCGTCTTCCTGGATCCAGCGAACCTGATCCTTCGCGATTTTTGAAGCGAGCTGGTTTTCCGCTCCCCACTGAAGAACCCCTTTTGAGGAATCTACATGGAAAACTTCCGCTCCGGCCGCTGCCATCACGAGAGAGGCGCATCCGGTGTAACCAAAAAGGTTCACAACCTTGGGAGCGCGGCCCAGTTTTTCTTTCAAAAACTTGGTTTCGTTATAAAGCCATTCCCAGACGGGAATCTGCTCGAAGAAAACTCCGCAATGACCGAATGACGTAAACTTCAGACGAAACTGAAGTTTTTTTCCATCGATCTCAAAGGGGAGAGTGAGATTAGGATTGGGCTCTTTTTTGTGTTCCCACTTACCGCCACCGTCTTTGGTGCGCAGGCAGTTGGATGTGGCCTGATTCCAGTCTGTGTCTTTAAGTTGAGGTGTCCAGATCGCCTGAGGGCTCGGACGAATGACTTTCACTCCGGAAATGATCTCGAGCTTTCGCCCGAGACCAGAATCCAGAAGTTCGTAATTAGGTAAGTTTTGGGTGATCACTCAATCCCGTAAGTACGGAGAGCTTCTTCAGTGACAACTTCATCAGTGTCATCGATTTCTACGAGATAAAGGATACCTTTGATCTTCGGCTCATTGGCAAATACCGGCTCAAGGTCGAGGGCCTTCATAATGGAATCAAGAAGCACGCGCTGATCATTGAAAGTCACACCATCGTAAGTGTTTTCACGTTGAGCGATACATCCGGAAGTTCTCATGAATGGATAGTAAGGAACTGTCGCATCTTCATTGATTTTCAGAGTTCCGTGAATGCGGAAAAGATTTCTTCCGATATCGCGGGCAGTAACCACTGGCTTCCACCATTCATCTTCCTGAGAAGTTGCAGGAAGAAGTGAGCGAAGAAGAGTTTCATTTCTTGATTTCGGAACGAAGTTCAGAATCATACGGCGATTTTTTCCGTAAGAGATCTGCTGGTCAGCAACTGGCATCACGGAATCAATCGTGTGAATACCGGCAGGAGTGTTTCCGTTTCTTGTATAAGAAGGAAGACCCTGTTTCGAAGAGGCGAGAGCTTTGTGTGTCCAGATATTCCCGTCAGCGTTTCTCACGATTTCACCGTGAGCATCTCTCATCGTCATCATACATGGGTACAGGCGATTCGAGCGGCAGAACATGAAAAGCTTAACCGCTTTCACGTATTCGCCATTCATATACGTTGTGACATCCGGCGAGCGGTGAAAAATATCTGAGATCATGTCAGTTGTGAGTTCGCTTCTTCTTTCTGCATCAGCAGCGATATGAAGGTATTCAGGATGACTTTTCGCTGTCGCGATCAGTTTTGCATGTCCCGCGGCCATGAGTTCAGTTTCATAAGCAGCAAGTGTGTAAACGATGCGGATATCAGCTTTTGGCTCGAGAAGGGAATTCTGGAGTTCCGTCACGAGTTCTTCAGGAAGTGATGTCGAACGGGAATACTTCAGGCGAAGGATGCCGATACGAAGTTTTTCAAAAAGACTGTAGTGGAAAGTCTGAACAGTTTTGAGAGCATCGAGGGCTTGTGGAGATTTTTCTTCAGCAAGATCCCAGAGAGCATCGACAAAAAGTCCCTGCTCGAAAGCAGAAAATCCGTTCATGCCTTTTTGAGTGGCAGTGTTATCGAGAATCGCTTTCTGGAAATTGAAATAGAGGTCTTCTTCAAGCACGGCCTGAGAAGTCGCACTCAATGTCGGGAGTGAGAAGGAAAGAAGAAGTGTGAGAATCATCCAGTGCTTAATCATGGCAAAAAATCCTTTTCATGCTTTAGATTCCCAGCGTAACAATGTCAAAAATAACCGACAATGTTTTGTAAGATAATGACAGACGTCTTTCTCATTACATGGCGCACTGGGACATGGGTAATAGGCGAATTTCACTCTTCGCTGAATGAAATTTGTCAGAATATCTATCGATTTTATCGAATTGTATCAAGTAGTGGAGCGGCAGTACTCTTGACGTGTGCCAAAAAGGCATTAACTTGTGATTATGGATCTTAAAATTTTACGGAGTTAGAACAATGTTCAAACGTATTGGTCTCTTTATGTTAACCAACATCCTGGTCGTAGCGACGGTCTCGATCGTCCTTTCAGTTCTGGGTCTCAATAACTATCTCACTGCCGCGGGTCTAAACTATTCAGCACTCATGGGCTTCTGCTTAGTCTGGGGTTTTGTCGGTTCCGGGATTTCACTTCTTCTTTCTAAGTTCATGGCCAAGACCATGATGGGTGTTCAGATCGTGGATGACCGCGGTCAGTATGGTGAGCTCGTGAGACGCGTGCACCTTCTCGCGAAACAAGCGGGTCTTACGAAAATGCCGGAAGTCGGTGTGTATCAGTCTCCTGAAGTGAATGCTTTTGCGACTGGTCCTTCAAAAAATAATTCTCTCGTTGCTGTTTCAACCGGACTTCTTTCTCAGATGAATGCTGATGAAGTGGAAGGAGTTCTCGCGCACGAAGTGGCCCACATCGCCAATGGTGACATGGTCACGATGGCGCTCGTTCAGGGTGTTGTGAACGCATTCGTGATGTTCTTTGCGCGGATTGCATCGTTTGCCCTCGCTCAGGCGATGCGCGGGGATCGTGATGATGATCGTCCGGTTGTTCCGAACTTTCTTGTGACGATGCTTTTTGAAATGGTTTTCGGATTTCTCGGTATGTTTGTTGTCACATGGTTCTCACGCCTCCGTGAGTTCCGCGCTGATGCCGGAGCTGCCAAGGTAGCAGGGAAACAAAAAATGATCGCGGCCCTTCGCCGTCTCCAGCAGAAAACGAATCTTCAGGGAGATGACCAGGCCGCTTTCCAGACTCTCAAAATTTCTTCGAAAAAAGGTGTGATGGCGTATCTCTCCACTCACCCAAGTCTTGAAGACAGAATCGCAGCCCTCGAGCGGGCCTATTGAAGATTTCCGAAGCAGATATTCAGACAGAACTCAGGCGTATCAACCTTTCGAGGAACCGGTACGCCTATGTCCTGCAACTTCTCATTCTTGTTTTTTCAGTCTGGTATCAGACACGTTTTCAGGGGCCATTATCTCCATTCATTCTCGCTCTGGGTTTCAGTGGTTGCCTGTTCCGGGTCTTCGCCACTGAAATTATTTATGATGACATTAAGGCCTCTAATGTATTTTTGTGGCTGGGATTTTTTCTTCTCTCCGCTGCCTGGGTCATTCACATCGATCAGGCCCTGAGAATATATGGGCATCACGGCGAGACAATTCCCACCTTGAGAGTCACTGTCGGGGCCCTGATTCTCGCCAACAACGCACTTCTGGTAGCGGATCTGGTTTCTTATTATATTTTTATTGTTCCCATCGGTCTGGGACTCGCTTATCAGGTTTTTTTCCAGGATATGTTTCACCACCAGTATCCACTGGGAAGTTTTCTGGTGATAGCCATGTTGTCTTCACTTGGTCTTCATCATCAACATAAACAACTTCGCCTTTATATATCAGCAAGACTTGATGCCCTTCGTGAAAAGACCCGCCTTCGCTATCTTATCAATAGTGTTCCGGGATATGTGGCGATGATTTCGCCCGAGGGAATTTACTTCGACGCCAACGAAGAGGTGAAGAAGTTTTATCCCGATATTGTCGGCCGGAGAGTGGGAACACTTCTTGAAGGTGAAGGCTATACGATGGAGCTTCTGAAATTTCTTCACTCAAAGAAAGAACAGGAGACAGTCGAAGCAAGTGCCGTGATTGATGGAAATGAATTTCATTTTATGTCGACTTTCGGCAGGCTGGAAGACGGAGGCGCCATTTCCATTTCGATTCCGATTGGTGAGCTCGTGAAGGCGAGAAAAGAGCTGCAGGAAAAAGAAGCTGTTGCTCAGTTCTCATCTAAACTTGCGAGCATCGGACAGATGGCCGCAGGTGTGGCCCATGAAGTGAATAATCCTCTGGCGATTATCCAGGGATCAGCGAGCATAATTGCGGGCCTGGTTGATGAAGAAGAAATTGATAAAAAAAATCTCAAAGTTTTCAGTGAAAAAATTGTCACGACGAGTGATCGCATCGCTCAGATTGTGAGGAGTCTTCGCAGTCTTTCGCGCGGAGGTGAGCAGGATCCCTTTGCTCCTCTCTCCATCAAGAATGTCCTTACATCGTGTCTCGATATTTCTCATCACAATCTGAAGCAGCTTGATATTCAGGTGCATCTTCCTGAGGGGAAAAAAGACTTCATGGTGATGGGAAGAGAAGTGCAGCTGGGACAGGTAATTCTCAATCTCCTCTCCAACGCAATAGATGCGGTTAAAGGTCTTAAAGAAAAATGGATCCGGATTGATTATGGCCATACCGATGGTCAGGCGTGGATTGAAATCATTGATTCGGGAACAGGAATTCCTGATGAGATCAGCATGAAAATCATGGAACCTTTTTTTACGACCAAAGTGAAAGAAGAAGGAACGGGTCTTGGGCTTTCGATTTCATCCCGGATTATCATCGAACATGGCGGGAAGCTGACTTACGAAAAAGGACGCCCGAATACCACTTTCCGGATAGTCTTTCCTTCACCCAAAGTTCTAAATACTCAGAGCGAGTGATTTTACGGCCTCAGAATATTCTTTTAAAAGTCTCGCTGTGAGATCCTTCACCGTCGGAAGATCGCTGACGATAGCGGCAATTTGACCGGCCTCCAGTTCACCGTGGACCAGATCACCTTCCAGCATGCCGGCGCGGGCGCGGCCTTTCCCCAGATGCTTTTCCAGTTCTTCTTTCGTGGCATTTTTTTCTTCGAGAGTTTTTACTTCTTCAAAGAAAGTATTTTTCACGAGTCTCACAGGAACGACTTTTTTCATCATGAGCATCGTCGAATCTGATCTGGCGTCGACAATCATTTTTTTGAAAGCAGGATGGGCCGACGATTCCTGAGTGGCGAGAAATCTTGTTCCGAGCTGAACTCCGTGAGCACCAAGCGCCATGGCGGCCGCAATTCCTTTTCCGTCTCCGATGCCACCTGCTGCGATGACAGGAATTTTTACAGCGCGGATAACCTGAGGAATAAGAACCATGGTGGTAATTTCATCACGGCCATTGTGTCCACCGGCCTCGAAACCTTCTGCGATCACAGCATCGACACCGGCATCTTCACATTTTTTTGCGAGTTCCGGTGAGCTCGTGACATGAATCACAGTACAACCTTTATCCTTGAGAAACTTGGTCCATGTTTTAGGACTGCCTGCCGAGGTGATAAAGATTTTAATTCCGTTTTTCAATGAAACTTCAATCTGCTCATTGGTTTTTTCGTAGAGAAGGGGAATGTTCACTGCCAGTCTTTCGGGATGAGACGTGAGAGAGATGGCCTTTTTTAAATGATGATCGAGAAGATCCGGATTCATGGAACCGGCCCCGACGACTCCGAGAATTCCCGCTTCGGCTGAAGCAGCTGCGAGTTTACCACCGGAAACATAAACCATTCCCGCCTGGATTATCGGATGCGAAATCGGAAGTAATTTAAGAATGGGGTTCATCGGTCAGTGCCTTTACTGGTGATCGTTCAAGACTCAGAAGAATTTCCGGATCGCTTTCGCCTTTCAGTCTAGCACGGGTGGAGCTTCTTTTTGGCCCGAATTTTTCTCCGGGGTAGAGCTTCCAGCCTGCTTCCACGAGGGATTTCCGGATGGAGGAGCTGGCGGAGTAGGTGGAGAGAATGACATCTTCTGAAGATGATTCTCTCAGGAGAGTGAACCATTCTTTTGTCCAGAGAACTGGATTTCTCTTGGGCGAGAAAGCGTCCTGGTAAACTGCATCCCATGCAGGTTTATTTTTCTTCACATATTCAGGAACAGTTTTTCTGGCATCACCAATTAAGATCTCAAACGTAAATTTTGGATCATTGAGTGCGGGATGATTTTTATATTCTTCATGGAACCATGCCACGAGTGCAGGATCAATTTCCAGACTCAGAAAATGAATCTTCGCCGGAAGATCCCGCGTCTTTTCCCATGTTGTGAGAAGTCCCACACCTAAACCGAAGCCCACTTCGAGAATGGTGATTTTTTCTTTCTGAGCTTTTTCCGGAATCCGACATCCTTCAATGTAATGAAGAATCGTTTCCGACTTTGCACCAGTAGTTGAATGGCAGGCCTCGCTAAAGTTTTCTGAATAAAAGGTTTCTGAGCCATCTTCTGTTGTCACCAGCTGATAACCCTTAGGAATGTTTTTAAAATTCATTTCAATCTCAAGGTCCTGATCTTTCGAGAAACTCAGTTTATTTCATTTAGTTTTGTTAAAGCAATCTTTAAAGGATTTGGTGCCTTAGCGGAGAAGACTTAAGATTCCTTGAGTCATGCCGATACAAGCCCAGAGGAAATTTATTGTGACGAAATCGTTCTTAATCTTAATCATCATTTTTGTGAGCTCTTCGCCCGCATTTTCGGTCGTAGGACTTTCAAAAATTTCCACAGTACCCAGAACAATCAGTCCACCACCTGCTGTTACGACAAGAGCACCTATTACAATTGCTCCACAAACAATTGTTCCTCTTCAGATTGATCTTAGTTCTCTCGCTTCTTTTCAGACAAGTCATTACTTCGATCGTTGTGAGCTCGGATCAAATCTTCCGCCGGATTTTATGAAGATGGTGGACTCCCTTTATTCGAGTTGCGAAAATCAGGTGGAAAATGCCATGAGGCAACCCACTCACGCGGCGAAAATCGCCGTCCTCGCTACCGAAGCATGTCCCTGTTTCCGCTCCGACACGAGTTTGTACTCGATGATCTCTCCTCCGCTTACGAGAGGAGCAAGAGGGGCGGCCCAGGCCCGTGGCGGTATTCTTGGTTTTGGCCGGCAGGATCCACCACCGGGTGAAGAAGTTATCATCAACTCTGTGAATCGCGCCAACACTCATCTGGCCGATCTTCGAAACGGAATTATGTTCCAGGCCTCTATTCTTTCCGCTGATCCGCAGATTATGGAAGGACTCGCACGCGTTTATTCAAACGGATTTTATCAGAACGCCACTGCTGCATTTGCAACGGCCAATGAAAGACTCCAGACGGAATTCAGAAAACCTGCCGAAAGAAGACAATCTACTCTTGATGCCTCTCTTCAGATCCCCCAATACGATCCGAACATTCTCATCGGCCGCACACCTTCTCCTAGTTGCGTGTCTATGCGTGATTTTCGTTCCTACCGTCAGTTTCCGGAAGATTCAAAATTTTACGAAGATCTATTAAATCCTCAGCACCAGCGATTTGAATCGCGTGCCTGGAGTTTCCCGAGGCTCAAAGATCAGTTAAGTGATCTTTGTCGTGACAATCATATTCTTACGCTGGATGAGGCCAAGAATGATCCGCGCACGGGATGGGTGGTAAGACGCCTTGATTTTCTAAATCGTAATCCGCTTCTCAAGAATCTCATGTCGGGAACAGGCAGAGACGGAAAAGAAGAACTTTTCAATCTCGTGATGAACACTTTTAAACCCCAGGACACATCATGCACCAGTGGCGGGGGAGTTGCTCATGCCTGTCAGGTTCAGGCCGTGAGAAAAGCACAGAGTTTCCGTGATGGTCTTCTCGGAATTTTCCGTCGTCCTGATGTTGCTCAACGGGTGGCGCGCGAAAGTCAGTTAGAATTAACGAAGAGTCTCGAAACCCTTCCACAGATTATTACCAAAGCTCATCATATTCCGACCGCTGAAGAGCTCCGTGTTTTTGATCCTGTTGAAATCCGGACTCTGGCCCAACGAAGAGACGCTCAGGGAGCATCTGTCGAAGTTCAGAATGAAAATGACAGACTTCTACGTCTACGCGTATCTTCCATGAACCAGATGTGTCCGACTATTGAAACATCAAATTCCCTGAACGGTAACTATGTCGTCAATGAACTTGAAGGACAGTGGGCCGATGAAATTCAGGATCCGGTCTTTGATCAGGGAACACAATCATTTGCCAATAACCCTGGTTTTGATGAATTCAGAAATAACATCTGTAATCGCGGCTCTGGTGATGAGAGGATTTCCTTTGAGCATTTTCTCCAGGAGAATTGTTTCGGGGGAAGAACCTGCGAAAATCCGAAGGCGATGTTCATTCGCAGATATCCAAGTGGTGCAGGGATTGATCAGGCGATGGTGTTTGCGGAGTTTTCAATCAATGCTCCGCTGAAAAACCTTGGTGAAAGAGCTGTCACAGCTGTCTCAAAAACCAGCGGGCAGTCTTATAATGATCTCGTGAGAAATATTGATTCTGATCTTCAGACAACTTTCTCTTCAAGTGGGAATTCGATGTCGAGAACAGCAGCTGTTGCTCCTGTTTCATCAGGGTCTCAGGCAAGCACACAAAACTCAACTTCATCCCAGACAAATCCGAATCCCGTCCTGAATCCCGCAATCACTCCGGAAGTTTTCCAGCCAGTGATCAGTCCACCACCGCCTGAAGTTCGCGCTGAAGTTCTTCGTCGTGAAGTTCGGGAAAGTGATTCTCAGGCGCAGGAAATCCGCAATGAAATTTCCGGACTCCGGGATGTCCTGAGACAGGGAGCTGATTCTCAGAATCCACAGGATCAGAATTACCAGGATCTTACTTCCCGATTTGCTGTTCTCGAAAGAAGACTCGCTGATGCTGAAAAAAGAAAGCGAGATGCGGAAACAGAACTGAGAAGAATCGAATCGCAGGTTGTTACTCCTCAGGCCGTAACAAGAGTAGAACCTGAAGTTTCTCCTTCTCTCAGAAGAGGAACAACTTCCGGAACAACCAGTGGTGGAGGGGATGTTGCCCGCTCATCAGCGCCGCAAGTGACCAGCGGATCTTTTTCAGGTGGTTCAGAGGCCAGAAATTTTGCACCGACATCAGTATCTTCTTCTTCCGGAGTTTCCGGTTCACGGGGAACTCAGGTGAATGGTGCTCTTCTTGCTAAATATGGTGTGCCGGCCGGACTCGCTTCCAGTGGGGCCATCATTGTTGCAAGTTCGGATTCTCAGGTTGATGTCGAAAGACTTCGGGGAGATTCAGAAAGTAGTGTTCTTCCTCTAACGATTACAGTTGATGAATTTAATCGCATCTCATCTGAGGGTCAGGGCTCAATTCTTGCGCCATATCTCGACCGTGTTCGCGCCGTTCCGGGTGAAGTCGTGAGACTCAATATTTCGACGAGTGATAATCGCTCAATGGAACTCTTTGTTCTGAAAAGTGATTCCGGCATTTCCATTGTTCAGGCACCCACAGGTGCGACGAGAGGAATTGCTTCCGAGAGAGGGCCTCGCGAAGTGACCCTGGATGGACTCCGAAACGAGCTCTCCCGCTAGGGACGACGAAAATATCTGGCACTCCCCATTCTGCAAGTACCTCAATTCCCGTGCGATTAAGGTTTCTGATAGTTACCGACTATTATAGGTCAATAATTTTCATCAACGGTCCGATACGTTTTCCTGAAGGGAAATTTCATGCCTGCACGATTCCTGATTTTACTTTCGCTCCTTATAAATTCTTCTGTGCTTTATGCACAGTCTGCAGTCGATGATGTTCCCTTAGCAATCTCAGTAATTTCCTCTGAACAACTTGTTATCCCCGTTTCACGTTTCGTTCTCCGTCAGGGTGGACGTGCGTGGACCGCTTCAGAGCAAAGTGCCGGCGGAATCAATGACAGCTTTAGCCTCTGGATGCGTTGTGAAAATACACCGAATGATCCTGAATGCTCGACTTGTGAAACAGGAGCACCTGGAGAAAATATTGTCGTTCTCGACAATGTTCTCAACACTGTCTGCTTACCTCAACAGAGTGATGCTGTGGTGGCCTTCAGTCCTCTCTTAACAGCTGATCAAAAGAATGTCCGCGATACAAGAATCTGTAACTGCTTTATGTCCGGACGTGCCGGATTTCTTGAAGGGTACTCTTACGCGCAGGCCGAGCAGAATAATAATCTTTCGATTACAAATTTCGGTACAGATGAAGATGCACGAAGCTTAATCCAAAGAGGGGCATCCCGGATTGCCACAACAGTCAGAAGGGCCGCCGATTCTGTAAGAAGTGGTGCTGAGAGTCTGACGAGATCTCAGGACTCAAACTTTCAGAGAGTGAGACAGAAAATTCTTAACGAAAGAGCGCTTACTGTTTTCTCTGCTACCAGTTATACAAGAACTTCTGCTGATACTGCCGAGCTTGGTGGTCGTTACAGTGTGTCGCCTCCGGCGCAGATTGCACCGATCTTTGCCGGTAATCCTATGGCCGTCATGGGGTCCATTGTGGCCACGCAGATGAATCAGGCCATTGCTTCAGCAGATAGTGCTGATCTCAATGCCTCAATTCTTAACAGCGCAAATCTTCCGGCAAATTTCTGCGTCCCTTATCGTAACTTTCTCGCGTCCAAACAGTTCCCTTCAGAAGCGGCTTTTTATTCCGACCTGAGAGGGACTTCAAGTTTTAATGAAGCGGATTGGAATTACTCAACCCTGGTTGATTCTTTCCGGAGAATGAAGGGTGATAGAGATGATGAAGTTCTTTTCCGCGAGAATCCTGAAGCGGAGAGAATCCATCGTCGCCTGGAATTCCTTCATAACAACCCGGTTCTCAAAAATATTTTCCAGTCAGGAAATGTCGAACAGATGAGACGTGCCTTCACTCAGGTGAAAAAAATGCCTGAACCATGTACTGGTTTAGTTTGTAGCAGAAACCCTGAATGGGTTGCGCGTATGAATACTTATCGCGGAGAAATGCTGGGCCTTCTGAGAGAGCAGCCGATGATTGATGCTGCCCAGGCCGGTTCTGCCCGCGCGAGAAATCTCATTCTGAGTCTTGAAAATATTCGTGGTGGATCGCTTCAGTCATCAGATGAACTCATCGGTGCAGGAGCAAGCTCTGATGCCAGCCGCTGGGGTGCTTTTTGTCAGGCGCGCGATCGCCTCGGTGCCGTAAAGATTTTCGATGTCCTTGAAGGGCAATTCGGAATAAGAAATGCTGTGAATCCGGTTGAAGATAAAGAGTTCGAAAAAATGAACATCAGAATGTGTCAGTCTCCACGGAGAAATCCACGGACCAGACAGCAGATGAAATTTACAGATTTCTTTAATTCCGTTTGTACCAGACCGACAGATCCTCAGAAATGTACTCCTGATAACCGTTCTCAATTAGTTGCAGAATTCGTGGCAACCTATTCAGAGCCTGAAGTAGGAGATGATAGCGAAGAAGTTTCTCAGCTTCTTCCTTATATTGAAGCCGGCGAAATGAGAATTGGTACTGTTGCGGATTCTGATATTCAGAACCTCAATTCAATTTCAAGAAGCCCGGAAAGACGCCGCAGACAATTTGCTCTCGCTGAAGGCAATGGCCCTCAAAATAATCGCAGTCAGATTGCTCCTGTTGCTGGGAGACCTGATCCGAATGCAGCTGCTGCTGTTTCTGCGGCCGCAGCTCTGGCAAACGGCGGACAGAATCCGAATTCACCGGCCGCTGATCAGGTTTTTGTTCCTCAAGGTCGTGCTGCTGAAGTCACACCGGAAACAGTTGCCACTGCCCGTGCAGAACTTTCAGAAGGTGAGACAGAGGCGAAAGGCATTCGTGATGAAATTTCAAATCTTCGTGATGTCATGAGAAAAGAAACTCAGACGGCCGGTGGAAATTCTCCGGCGCTGACTGATCTCAATCAGAGACTTGCTTCTCTGGAAAGAAGACTTGCGACCAAAGAAAGAGAAAATGCTGATCTTCAACGTCAGATTGAAGAAACAGAAAATAGAAATACTCCGCAGAGAACTCAGGTTGCTTCCGGATCTGGTGATCAGAGAAGAGGATCATCCGCTGCGGTGGTTTCAGCTCAGGGTGGAAGTACATCAGGAGCGAATCCTTCTGGTGGTGCCTCTGGTGGTGGAGCTCAATTGAATCAGGGAAGTGTCAGCGGCAGAACTGCCGGAGGTTCTTCACGAGCAGTTATTTCTTCAGGAAACGCGGCCCTCCTTTCTAAATATGGTGTGCAGTCGGGGACCGTTCAGGGTGCTCTGATTGTCGCAAATCCGAATGAGGTCATTGATTACTCTTCACTTCGTTCTCAATCAGAAGGAAGCATTCTTCCTCTCACGATGACGGCCGAAGAGTTCAATTTAATTTCCGGCAACGATCAATCAGCACTCAATCGTTACCTCGATCAGGTAAGAGCGATGCCAGGAAATGTCGTGAGACTTAACATCACTTCAGCTGGTCAGCAGCTTGAATTATTCGTTCTGAAAAACGGTAATCAAATTTCCATTATTCCATCGGCATCTGCTGCGGGCAGAAGTCCTGCTTCAGAAAGAGCTCCGGTCGGAAGAGAGTTCACTCTGGGTAATCTCAGAAATGAGCTCGGAAACTGACCTGAAATCAAGGCACAATCCCTCCTGTAACCCGCGGGAAGTTCAAACTTCCCCGGGGAATTACCGAGTTTCCCTCTCAATCATTTAAGATAGACCTCATATATACCGAAACGGTCCTGAGGTCTTTTAATGAGCGTCCGCCCTTCATACTCTCGTTCTCTCTTAAGCACAGTGCTTTCACTCGTGCTGGTGAGTCCGTCGTATGCAGGCCAGAATAATGTTCAGGCCCAGGCAAGTGCTGCGGAAACTGAATTTTTTGTTAGCTCTGGTGTGACAACTGTCGGTCTTCGAGGTGGAACTTCTGCTTACCGAGTGAATCCTGCCGATTTAAATGATGTCACCGTCACCTATCAGCCCATGCCGCAAGATAGAGTTGATACAAGTACTGTGGATATGTCTCGTATCGTATCAGCATCAACAGGTGCTGGTGGAGCTACTTCCGGAACAGTGGATATCTCAAACTGGAGATCCCGCACTAGTTCCCTTACCATAGGTGATGCCACTGTTAACTTTAATGGGTTTAATATCTCAGGCAGCCGAAACACGGGAATTTATACCATCGGAAGAGCTGCTCCCGGCGATTTGCTGAATGGACTTTGTGACATTGATAATTTTCTTCCGGCCGGATTCGGAGACCTTCAAAGAGTAGGAGGAAGATGCATTCCTCCACAAAATTCTTTTTCGACAGACTTTACCAATGACCTGAGTATTTGCAGTTGCCTTGATAACGATCGTACATCTCTTCAGGGTCAGGAGTATCAGCGTGCTAAAACTCTTAATCCAAGTAACTGGAACTCTCAGACTCAATCCGCGATGAACGATAACGTTGATCGACTCAACCGGGTACTTGAAGCTGAACAGAATGCCATGCGCTTCCAGGCCTCAACACTGCCTGCGAGTGACAGCGGAAGTGAATTTCTTTCAGGTGCTTTCTCCAATTATGGAGTTGATGTCAGCAGTAATCTTGAAAGAATCAGAGCAGATGCCCTGAGACAGTATAACGAATTATCAGATGCAAGAGCTGAAGGAAACGTGGCCATGGCGGCCATTGAAATCCGGCCACCGGATGAAAATCTCCTCACTTCACGACCTAATACGCCGGAGCAATGTATTCCGATGCGGACACATATGACTGGTCGTCAGATGCCGACTGAACCTGCTTTCTTTGAAGACATGGCCTCGCTTCCGGAAACTTACGATCAGAATCAGTGGAACTACGAAACTCTCAAGGCAAGATTCCTGAGAGAAGCTGGTCCAGTCAGAGATCTTCGCGAAGCTCTGACTAAGCCTGAGGCCAAAAAAACATTTCTTCGTCTTCAATTCCTGGAAAGAAATCCACTTTATAAGAATCTTTTCAGCTCTGATGCTCCAGGTGCGACTGCGCAGAAACAAATCCTCTGGAATAAAATCAGAACAGCTTACGGAAATAGAAGTGCTACTCCTGAACAAAAAACAGCGGCATTCTTAAATCTTCGTCGCGATACCGGAAGATTTTTCACTTCTTCTTCAGAAATTGTCAGCATGACCCAGGCCGGAGCGACCGCGAATATGAATCTTCTCATGGCGCAGATTCCGAGAAGAGTTCGGAGTATCTCTGTACCTTTTGATCCTGCAACGACATGGGATCTTTCAGTAACCAGAAACAGACTTGTGGGTCCTATTGGCGCCACTACAATTGATATCAACGATCCCGCACTTATTTCAACGACCTCGTTTATGGGAGTAAGTGTTGGAGCGAATGGTCTCTTTGGCGAAACGAGATCACGAAGATCTATGGATCGTGAAAGGGCCGGTAACTACGCTTCATATTGCTCGCGTCTGACATTTGCCAGCTGGCAGAACCAATATACCGTTTTGAAAGAACTCGAAGATAAACTGGGTGCTGCTTATTCCTCTGAACCCTGGAAGAATGATGAGTATGCAAATCAGAATATCAATATGTGTACTTCGCAGAGAAGACCAAGAACGGGAACCGGTACTTCTTCTTTCGTAGATTTTCGTATAGCTTTTTGTAGCGCCAAGCAAACTGCTGAATGTGACCCGGCCAATCAGCCCGCACTTGTTGCGAGATATCTGAACGAGTATCCACTATCAGCAAGTGGTGACGATGACAGCCTCGAAATCTCTGCCATTATGCCATTCCTGAAAGGATCTGAAATTATCCCGACCATAACTCCGGAAGCGGCCGCTCGTGCAACTGTTGCAGGGAGTTCGCAAGCTGGCCGTGGGGGACGCGGAAGTCGTAACAGACCAGGCCCTCGTGGATCAACTACCAGCAGAACTGCTCAACAAGTAAATTTTGATAGCCAGCTCGCTTCTGTAAACCAGGAAATTGCGGAAAGTGGAAATACCAGCAGAGTAGCGGGTGGCAGAGTGAATAATGCTCCCGAGACAACTACTGCAGCAAGAACTCCGGTCGTGACTCCTGTAGCTGCAACGAGAGACAGTCAGCAGCAACAACAACCAACTCAGCCTTTTGCTCCGATCTTACCAAGCGTTTCTGCTGATACATTTGTTGCTCCGATCGCACCAGTTCCTCCGGCAGTGGCAGCAAGAGATAATCTTCGCAGTCAGGTTCGTACAACAGAAACTGAATCAACTGCTATCCGTGATGAACTCGCGGGTCTTCGTGAATCATTCCAGCGTGAAAGTGCTCAACCAGCAGCTTCAAGAGATAATGATCTTGTTCGTGACCTGAATGCGCGTCTTGGCTCTCTTGAAGAGAGACTCGAAACAAAAGATCGCGAGGCAACTGATCTCAGAAGACAACTCGCGCGTGCTGAAAGACGTGTGCAGGAAGAAGTTCCAGCGGCCGCACGTGTTCCGGATTCTTCTGATTCCGTCAGAAGATCAGCTCCTGTAGTGAGTGGGGGAACGACCGGGTCAACTGGGGGAACTCCTCAAGGTTCTGTTCAGACCGGTGGAGCACAAGGTACTCCGCAATTAGGTGGAGGAAGTTCAGTGGGCGGTGGAGCTGCATCTCTTGCCAGAACTGGCGGAGGAACAACTGCTGTTGCTCCAGGACTTCGTAGTGGTGGCGGATCATCCGGGAACCAGGCGCTCCTCTCTAAATACGGCGTTCAATCCAGCAGTGTTCAGGGTGGAATCGTCGTCGCAAATCCTTCGGCAACAATTAATTATCAGGATTTGAGAACAGAATCAGCAGACAGTATCGTTGCTGTTCCTCTATCGCTTGCGGATTATAATCAGATTGCTTCTTCCGGAAATCAGGATGCACTGAGACCATATCTGGATCAGTGTCGTGCCCTTGCCGGAGATGTTTGTCGCTTAAATGTTTCTGCTGAAGGCGGGGGAAATCCCATTGAACTTTTCGTTGTGAAAAACGGAAATGAAATTTCCATCGTTCCATCCACTGGAGCTTCCCGTGGTCTGGCTTCCGGAGCTCAGCCTGAGCCGGTTCGTCCGTTAGAGCGTGATCGTACTCTCGACGGTCTTCGTAAAGAATTAAGCCAATAAAAAACCTTTCATTGAAATCACTTCTGAAGAGTCATAGAATCTAATTATGACTCTTCAAGGTTATTACGAAGACTCCTATCGTGAGGAGAAAACGCGCTCTCCGCAGGATCTCCTGCAGGAAGAAATCACTTCATCCAAAGTGCTCACGAACTTTGTTCTCGAATCCAAAAATAAATTCCTGGCGGATGTTGACTGGAACGGTCTGAAAGTTCTTGAGCTCGGATCGGGGAGAGGCGGAGTGGGACTTCATCTCGCGCGCCTGGGAGCGAAAGTGACTCTCGTGGATTTTTCTCCTACGGCCCTGGCCCAGGCCGAAAGATTATATTCTCTCGAGGGATTCGAAGTAAAAACTCACGCAGGCGATGTCACTCATCCGGACCTCATTCTGAATGATCAATTTGATATTATCGTCGATTCGCATCTCCTTCATTGCCTGACCGAAGATCCTGATCGGTCGTCGTTTTATGGCCTCGTAGCAGATCATCTTTCTCCTAGAGGAATTTTAGTTTCTGAAACCATGGTTCACCGGAAAAAATTATTTATCCCGGATGGATTTATGTTTGATGCCCGGAATGTTCTCTGGCAGATGTTTGGAAAATGGACTCCGGTACGCCGTATACTTGACTCTCTTGATCTGGAAGCTGAAATCAAAAATACCGAACTGAAGATTGTCTCGTTTTTTTACTACGCTCAATACAGTTTCGTTCCTCATAAGCATTTCATGGAAATCCCCGGGGAAGTTCTCCCTGCTTCTGTCCGCATGGTCCTGCAAAAAGAAGATTTTAGTCAGGTACTGGCTTAATTTTTATTTGCGTTTAACAGATGCTACTCCAAGTCATAGCTCCGGAGCTTCTATAATGGAATCTCCAAGGAGTTAACTATGCAATTGAACATCACATTCCGTCACATGGACCATACACCGGCCCTCGATACTCTTATCCGTGAGAAATCAGAAAAATTCACGAAGTGGTTTGGAGAAAATGCAAACGTGCATTGGACTTGCTGGCGCGAAGGCGTTGAGCACTATTCAGAAGTGACTCTCAATGCTGGTCATGACAAATATTTTGCCAAGGCCCACGCTGATGATCTGTATAAAACTTTTGATCTTATCATTCAGAAAATTCAGAACCAGTTGAAGTAAATATTTGCGGGAGAGTTTAATGACGAAGATTTGGCACAAGTCCTACGATGCCGGTGTCCCTACTGAAATTAATATTAACCAGTACACATCCATCATCGAGATCATTGAAGTCTCCATGAAAAAATACCGTGACCGGCCCGCCTGGCACTGTATGGGTACAACTCTGTCGTACGGACAGATGGATGAGCTTTCGAAGAAATTCGCAAGTTATCTGCAGAATGATCTGAAACTTCAGAAGGGCGATCGTGTCGCTCTCATGATGCCGAACATTCTTCAGTATCCGGTTGCCCTCTATGGAATTCTTCGTGCCGGTCTGACTGTTGTGAACGTCAATCCGCTTTATACAGCACGCGAGCTTGAGCACCAGATGAAAGATTCTGGAGCAAAGGCGATCGTGATTTTCGCCAACTCGGCAGGTATTCTCCAGAAAGTTCTTCCACAGACGAATCTTCAGCATGTCATCCTCACTGAGATCGGTGACATGCTGAAGTTTCCGAAAAATCACATCGTCAATTTTGTGATTAAAAACGTGAAGAAAATGGTTCCTGCGTACGAGCTTCCCACCGCAACTTCATTCATTGATTGTGTCGCGAAAGGAAATGCTTCGACGTATGTGAAACCCGAAGTAAAAATCGAAGATGTCGCTTTTCTCCAGTACACCGGTGGAACAACTGGTGTAGCAAAAGGAGCGATGCTCACGCACAAGAATATTCTCAGTAATATTTTCCAGGCAGGCGGTTGGCTCAGAAATTTTGCAACAGAAGGAAAGGAGATCATGATTACTCCTCTTCCTCTTTATCACATCTTTTCACTCACAGCGAACTGCCTATTCTACGGTCACATTGGTGCGCTCAATATTCTCATCACCAATCCACGTGATATGCCGGGATTTGTGAAAGAACTGAAGAAATGGAAATTCACAGCGATCACCGGTGTGAATACACTCTTCAATGGTCTTCTCAACACTCCCGGTTTTAATGAAGTGGATTTCTCCCACATGAAACTCTCTCTGGGTGGCGGGATGGCCGTTCAGAAAGTTGTGGCGGAAAGATGGAAGCAGGTGACAGGTGTTCCTCTGATTGAGGCCTATGGTCTCACGGAAACATCACCGGCCGCTTGTATGAATCCTATGACTCTCAAAAATTTTAACGGCTTTATCGGACTTCCCATTCCTTCAACGGAAGTGGAAATTAAAGATGATAACGGTAAGACAATTCCTCTCGGGGAAATCGGCGAGATCTGTATCCGCGGCCCTCAGGTGATGGCCGGTTACTGGAATCGTCCGGATGAAACCGCGAAAGTCATGACCAATGATGGATTCTTCAAGACAGGAGATCTGGGTTTCATGACGGAAGAAGGATTTGTCAAAATCGTCGACCGGAAAAAAGACATGATTCTCGTCTCAGGCTTTAACGTTTATCCGAATGAACTGGAAGATGTGATCTGTTCTCATCCGAAAGTTCTCGAAGCGGCGGCGATCGGTGTTCCGGATGAAAAATCCGGGGAAGTCGTGAAAATTTTCGTCGTGAAAAAAGACGATACTCTCACTCAGGATGAACTGATGAAGTATTGTCGTGAAAACCTCACTAGTTACAAAGTTCCCAAGTCGATTGAGTTCCGGAAAGAGCTGCCCAAGACTAACGTCGGAAAAATCCTGAGAAAGGATCTCCGGGCAGAAGTGCTTTCAAAAAATTCCTGATTCCTCCCAATCAAGCCACGGTCTTACGGCCGTGGTTTTTTTTTGCCTCTCTGGCGATCATCTCAGCATGAGGTACGATAAGATCAGGAGAGTTTATGATTAACCTGACTATTTTGCTTGCAATATTTTCCTTCCCGCTTTTTGCTGCCAATCACGTAGCATTTCTTGGCGGTGGTGGGGAACCTCAGGGATCAAAAACCATTTTCGATCAGGACGTAAAACGCTTCGGAAATTTTGTTGAGCGGATGCCGGGAGCGAATGTCACAGTTTCTTTTAATGGTGGTCATTCCGGGACGGAAGGGAAACTGGCAGAAAATTTTCCTGCTTCACCGAATACTCCTTTTACGGCCACTAACTTTGAAGCTCTCGTCAGTCGTTACGAATCAGACATCCAGGCAGGAAGAATCAATTCTGCTGATCAGCTCATGCTTTATATTGATACTCATGGTGCTGAACAATCTCCTGGTGGACAGACGACTCACAATATCGCCACAACTGGTGGATCAATCGCGAACTTTGATAATCTCGCAGGAGCGAGAAGTGTTTCTCTTGATCGACTCCGGAATCTTACGACTCTCGCTGAGGCAAGAGGGATTCGTCTCGCCATTATCGATGTAAGTTGCCACTCAGGGGCATCCCAATCTCTTGCCAATTCTAAAACCTGTGTGATCTCGGCCACGGGCCCGCGACACTATGGATTTGCGGGAAGCGGCACATTTTCTTCGAACTTCATTAATCGCATGAGACCGGGAAGAAATCTGAATGATATTTTCCATTCTGTACGTGACGATTCAGCGGATACTGATTTCCCGATGATCTCATCTCCGGCCGGGAAAGATGTTCAGGATCAGATTTATCCGCTCCTGACCCGTTTTTTGTATGACTACGAAAGAAACAGTCCCAGTAAACTTCGTGGCGATATCATTAATTCCATCTCGACCAATTCCTGCGAGCAGGAAAATGAAAGTCTGGCGACTCTCATAAATCTTCTGAATAATGTTGAAAATGTGACGAATGAAAATTTCCGACGTCTGCGTGAAGCGGTTTCTGAGTATCAGGTACTCCGGACGACGATGCAGAATCAGTTAAGAGGAATGATTACGAATCCTGTTTTGACGGAGTCCCGTCAGTTCTGTCATGGCGGTCGCTGTTTTACTTATTCAGGAAAAGAAGTCATTGCGATGGATATCCCGGCAGCAGTCGCCGTGGCCAATCAGGCCGGTGTAAACACTCCCTCTCAGGCCGCTTTCTATCAAAGCTGGGCAAATACTTTGAATCAGCTCGCTCCCTGGAAAGCTCAGCTTCTCGCCAATCCCGCAGTTGCGAATTTTCCGAATTACTTTCACAATTATCCCGATCTTGAGCGGCAGTCAGAGAGACTTGCCCGGAGAATTTCCAAGGAAGAGCGCCGCCTGTATCGCGAGATGCATGAACAGGCCTCGGCCAGTGATCAAAGGCCCAATCCATGTAAGGACTTCCGCCTATGAAATACTTCTTTTTTCTTTTTCTGGTTCTTCCGGCACACGCAAAAAATGTTTGTTTCAATTATCAGTTTGAAGGGGCAGTTAAAACGCTTTCCGGAAAATACATTCTGATCACTCAGTCCGATACCCGCTCGGAAAGAAAATTTGAATTTGATCATCAGGACATTCCGAAACTCGCTCCCTATGCGGGTAAGCACGCTAAAGGGGAGTTCATACTCCCGGAAGAAAATCCTGTCTCAGGAACCAGGGTCTTATCGCTCACGAAAATCGATTTCGGGACACCAGATCCCCTTAATCACGAGAAGGCCCTGGTTAAACTCAATCAGATTGAGTGTCCTAAAATCTGACTAACATTTAGACGATCCTTGGTAAAATTTCCAAGAAATCTCTCCTGATCACTCCCCGTGATAAATTTTGGAAATTAATGTTCTCAAAAGGAATTCACATGAAATCAATTCTGTTCGTTACTGCTTTAACATTCTCCCTTTCATCATTGGCAGGGCCTGCAACGAAACAACGCTGTACCGGAATCGATTCGGTTTCTGGCCAGAACTCTTCGTATAACATCATCTTCGCTGACCATGCTCCTGAGTACGGATATACCCGTCAGGAAGTGGAAGTGATTCGCATTGGTTCTGAGAGACTTCGTAACAATGTTTTCGATCTCACGACTCCGGGGTTCGCAACCTGCAAAGGGAAGTCTTCGAAGCGTCTTTCTTATCTGAGATCTGGAATGACCCGTTTCACGGCAACTTGTAACGGCGAAAACCTTTACAGCATCACTGCTGCCTGTAAATACGTTGGATTCTAAAAAGGTCCTTGCCCTATTCATTCTTCTTGTCTCGGTATCGGCCAGCGCCGGAGTAACTGAGAAACCCTGCCGTCCGGGACAAGATCGACTTATTCAGCTCACGAAATACCGTGCGGCCGTGAGAACTGACCACTTAATCAGAAATGTTCAGCAAAACCTCGCAAGATCCGACCTCACTTTTACCCAACGCCGGAAACTCATGGTGGCCGAACATATTCTGGGTTGTGCCCGCGGAAGACTCGGGACCCTTCGCTTTGTTTGCTCGAATGCTGACTTTGCCTTTGCGGCCCGTACGTATCCGCTCATTTCGAATAACGTCTACATCGCTGACAATTATTTCCAGGATATTCCTATCCGCCAGGAAGCTACTCTTCTTCATGAGGCCACTCATCACTGCGGGACCAACGATGCCCAGTATTTTGAGCCCGGAAGACCGCCTGTGGACGGGGATTTCATCGGCTGGCAGTCGATAGCCGACACATATTCCTTCTGGGTCGAGAATGGATTCTGCATTCCCGGGTACTGCCGGTAGTTCAATTGCAGGCCCCTGTAAGTTTTCACGATTAACCCATCATTTAGACCCCCTCACAGAAAGCATTTGTAAGACATTACGCGTTTCTCTTTTCATGATTCAAACCTTAAGATTTATCTAAGCCGCTATTAAGAAATCAAGGAAGATAGATTGACCAGAGAAGGACTTCTGGCCTTAATCGAAGCCAAAAGAAGGGACCGTGCAGGGTCCCTTTTTTTATTCCCTTTACCCTCACTCTAAGCTCAATTTCCCTATAAGAACGAAGCGTTAATGTTTGGCTGATCGATTCACTCGGGGTAGATATTTATTATCTAATATCCTAGGAGGATTTATGAAATTCATGACTGTGATTGCTGCTCTCTTTATCGTTTCTTCTGCGTTCGCTTCTGAATACGTTTCAAGAAAGCTGAACTGGAGCCCAAGAACTCATAACGGTGGAACTGTTACTTATTACAACTGTGATTCTGTTGAATCGACTGTTGAATCTCACCTCGCTGCTCTCGGAGCTCAGAACGTTCGCGTTTCTTGCTCTGGCGGAATCGAGACTGGTTGGACAATGCCTGCTCACGTACGTGCAACTTTCGACGTCGCTGTTCCAGGTGTTAACGGAACAACAAGAGAAGCAACTCTTGCTGGCCGCGAGTCTTGTTCACTGAACGTTGAATTCCTCGATGCTGCTCTTCCACTCTTCCCGGGTGTAAAAGTTCTCTCGAAGCGTTCTGCTTGTTCAGGCGGAAGACTTGATTCCTGGAAATACGCTCTCTCTATTACTGAGTAATTTTCGTTTTTTGATGGGGACGCATTCGTGCGTCCCTATTCTTTTTGCTTCAAGAATTTCGACGGACGCTGATCTTTTTTCCAGAAAAGTCCATTCCGGTCCAGGCGCTTACAGTATTCGGCTTCAGAAGCGAGAATGCCTCCGATCTTTAAGAGTCCGAACGTCGCTGTTGTTCCTTCTTCCGTTTCAAAATCCGTCATGCTGACTCCAAGAACTCTCGGAGAGTGTTGTTCCAGCACATGAAAGTTTCTTATGAGAAGGGAATTTTCCGAATGAAATTCTTTCGTCATCGCCTTGAGACGTGATTCCACTTCAAACGTAAGGGCGAGAGGATTTTTTCCTGAACGAATGCGGTCTTCTGAAAACTGATCTCTTAAAACTTCGCACACGTCCGGATTGAGATGACGACAACCATCCACCGAGCAGTAGGAGAGTGAGACAATTCTGTTATCACGAAGGACGGCCTGTCTCACGTTACAGTTAAAATATTTCGGGGCCGCAGTGACAACCACGTCACCATTTTCTTCTTTCGTCTGAATGATGTGGGTCTCAATTCGTTCACCGGGATAATAATAGCGGGTCTGATTCGCTTTTTTTTCCGTGAGAATTCCGGATCCCCGATTGGTAAGGAGAAGAATTTTCTCTGTCGTAATTTCCAGTGTGCCCGTTGTTCCGAGAAAGACCGGAAGTGAGCGGTAGAATTCCGTCTGGATCGAACACTCGAATCCGAAAGCATTGAGAGTCAAAAAGGCGGACAGGAATATTAATTTTTTCATTTCCTCTATTATAAGAAATGACTCCCTAATAGGGCACCTGAGGCAGGTTCTGCCGGAGACGATGTATTCTGGTTATTTCATCCAGCTGACGGGAGATGACGGAGTCCGGATCATCTGAACTTCACCGTGGTAAAGATAAGCTTCTCCACACAGTTCATGGCAGAGAAAATAAGGCATGGATTCAGTGAACCCGTAGGCCCCGGTCTTCTTAAAATGAAGCCATTCGCCGGAAGAAATATCCACCGGAAGTTCATGATCACCCAGGTAATCCAGCGCCGTGCAGAGTGGTCCGTGAAGCGAGAATTTCGACTTCGGCGAATCCCGGAAAGCACTGACGGGAAAAGATTCATTCACGAGAGCAGGGCGGGCAAGATGATTAATCCCGCCTTCGGTGACGATGATTTTTTTTCCGCGAACGTCTTTCACATCAACCACTTTCGTAAAGTAGTGACCGAATTCAGCGATCGAGAATCGGCCTAGCTCAAGCCAGATTTCGCGAAGAGAATATTTTGTTTTCATCTCCATAAGAATTTCATGAACAGAAGAAAAGGCGAGGCGTTCATCAGTCGAATAGGAGACACCGAGACCCCCGCCAAGATCAAGCACCTTGAGATCAATATTCATCTTCTGCGCGAAGTTCACACACTGAGAGATGGTTTCATCCCAGATCTTTTTCAGCTCATTCACATCGAGAATATTTCCCCACTGAAAGCAATGAAGACCTAATACATGGAGGTTCGCATATTCCGAAAATTTCTCTTTCTCCCAGTCCTGTGGATGCAAACCGAACGGAGTAATCGCGGAACCCCCGAGGACACTTTTAAGGTGGCCGGACCAGTCGAGTTGCAGACGAAGAAGGATATCCTGTTTTCTTCCGAGAGTACCTGCCACGATGTCAAGATCGCGAAGTTGCTGGATACTTTCCACAACAATCGTGGAGACTCCGGCCTCCATCATCGCGCGAAGATACTTCGGCGTTTTCGCAGGGCCTGTGGAAATGAGTTTTTTTACACCAGCGGTTTTTGCCTGATGAAGTTCACCGAGACTAGCGACGTCGACACCAAAACCATTGTCCTGGTAGATCGAAAGAATTTTTGAAAGGGGATTGGCCTTACAGGCATACCAGACTTTGACGTCGGGATGGAGAACGGACTTGATGGATCTGATATGTGATTCAAATCCATCAAGGTCATAGAAATAGAAAGAGGAATCGTTTTCCTGAATGAGTTTTTGAATTATCTCAGACAAGATTCGAGCTCCAGTGCCGCAGATGTTTTTGCATCCTTGTACTTGATGATCATCGCACAACGGAGTGTGAGACCCTGCTCGCCGGCCCATTTAAGATTTGTGGAAACAGGACGTGAGCCTGTCACAACAACTGCGTATGGAGGAATCGCTTCACCGATATCGAGCACTCTTTCCTTCACGCAATCGTAAACAGGAATAGATCTTGAAAGAACAACACCTGGAGCGATCACAGCACCTTCAGAAACCTGAACACCTTCAACAATGACCGCGCCGGCACCGATGAAAGCATTGTCTTCAATCACAACCGGAGTTTGTCCGATCGGCTCGAGAACGCCACCGATCTGAACACCAGCAGAGAGGTGAACATTTTTTCCGATCTGAGCACATGATCCCACGAGTGCGTGAGAATCTACCATCGTGCCTGAATCAACAAACGCACCAACGTTAATGTACGCTGGAGGCATGATGATCACACCCTGAGCGACATATGCTCCACGACGGACCGATGATCCACCCGGGACCATGCGGATCTTGTCGGCCGGAGTAAACTCACGAGCGGGAAGATTATGTTTATCCACGAAACCATTCGGGAACTGATGAAGTTCGCCCGCTTTGAAAGCTGCGAGGATCGCTGTCTTCACTTCAGTATTTGCGACCCACTTCCCGTCAATTTTGGAAGCGGAACGGACCATACCTTTTTCAAGGAGATCGAGAGTTTCCTGCCAGTTCATGATTAAGCCTTTTTCTGAGAGTTGTACCAGCGGTGAACGGCCTCGTTGGCCTCCATCACAGGTGCTGTTGAAATCATGTCTTCATGAGAAAGAGGGGCCGCCATTTTTGGAGAGCGGATTGTTCCGACTTCGAACATGAGACGTTTTACCGGAACAGGATTTGAACAAACGAAGAGTGAGTTCGCAGCTTTCGTCCAGAGTTCCTTGGCATCAAATGATTTATTGAGACACTGTTCTACATAAAGATTTGTTTCTTTCGGCCATGAGTTTGAAGCTACAGATACGAGTCCGCAGGCACCAGCGGCCGTGAAGTCAGGAAGAAGTCCATCATCTCCACAGAAGACAGCTCCGTTACCGGATGCTTTGTAATACTCTTTCATTTTCTCAACTGATCCTGATGCTTCCTTGATCGCCCAGAAATTCTTGTGCGTGCGAAGGCGCTCAACAGCTTCCGTTGACATCGCCACTGCTGATCTACCCGGAACGTTGTAAAGCATAACAGGTTTTGTCACAGCATCCATCAGCGTCTTGAACCACTCGTACTGACCTTTTGGACCTGGTTTTGCGTAAAGCGGAGTGACCATGAGGTAAGCATCGAGCTTCACTGTCTCGAGATATTTAATCCACTCAAGCTGCTCTTCGAGCATCTGACCGCCAACACCAACCATGACCGGAGTTGTAGGATTGAGTGAAAGAGCGTGCTCAACAATTTTCTTTCTTGTCGCAAGATTGAGATTCAGGGCCTCAGCTGTTGAGCCGAGAATAAGAAGACCATTACCGGCCTCCATCTGCTGCTTACAGACTTTTGTGAGGGATTCAAAATCCACTGAGCCATTGTCGTTCATCGGAGTGATAACAGCGGTCCACAGGGCGTAAGATTTCATGTTCATAGATTTCCTTTAAAGCGAAAGATGGTTTTCAACCACTTTCTGGAATGAATGTAATCCGGGTTCAGTTTTTGTAATCATTTTTGTCGCCCACAAAGCACCTTCCGCAAACAGTGTACGGTTCTTCGCTTCATGCTCCAGGCGGATAATTTCTGAGGGAGTTTCAAGAGTCAGCGTATGAAGTCCCACCACATCACCTTCGCGCGCGGAAGTGACTTCGCAATCACCAGCGAGCCATTCTTTCATGGAAAGAGCAGTTCCAGAAGGAGCATCCAGTTTTTTTGTATGATGGACTTCGTGAATGGAAAGCGTTTTTTCTGAGAAGAGGTGAGACACTTTATTCAGACGCTCAATTAACTGCTTCAGAACGACAACTCCCAGAGAGAAATTTGTCGCGTGGATCCAGGTGATGTTTTTCGCGCGGAGAGTTTCGGAGAAATTATCCGGCCACTTGAAACCAGTAGAACCAGTCACGACCGGCTTTTTTGTTTCAAGAAGGGTAGGGATGAGTTCAGCGAAAGCGTCCCCCGGGAGAAAAGAAAGAATCACATCGAAACCAACGAGCTTGTCGTAAGTCGGGTGATTGGTGCGGTCGAAAGTTGTAATCGTGACATCACCAGAGGCGATCTCGAGAACTTTTCCGCCGGTCTTTCCTTTACCAAGAAGTGCTAATTTCATGGGGCCTGATTCTCGATTAAGGCCTTATGGAGTTTCTGAACACAGGCCGCGGCCGACTCTTCTTTCACGAGGAAATTGAAGTTGTATTGAGAAGCTCCCAGACTCATCATGCGGACGTTGACGTCTTCGAGTGCCGAGAAGATGGTCTTCGCCAGAGCAGCACGGTTAGTGAGCTCGTTACCAATAAGAGAAATAAGAGAATGACCAGATTCAATGTGAAGTTTTCCGACACTTTCGAGATCCTTGATAAAGCGTTCATTTTCTAATGTTGATTTTTCTACTGTTACGGCAATTGCGATCTCAGAAGTAGTCACGCAATCGACAGAAACGCGGTGGCGACCGAAGACGCCGAAAATTTCCGACATGAATCCGTAAGCGCCATACATCGAAGGTGTTGTGATCGTGAGAAGTGCCTGAGCTTTTCTCTGAGTGATCGCGCGTACTGCTGGTTTTTTCTCAACCTGAGCGCGGATCCATGTTCCCGGAAGATCTTTTTCGAAAGTTGATCCAACGAAAACCGGAATGCCACGACGAACGGCCGGTGCAATCGTTGCCGGGTGAAGAACCTTCGCCCCGTATTGCGCCATCTCGGCCGCTTCCTGATAAGAGAGTTCGTTGATGATTCTCGCTTCTTTTACGAGGCGCGGATCAGTTGTTGCGACACCAGCGACATCAGTCCAGATTTCGAGAACGTTGGCGTGAGCACCTTCAGCGAAAAGGGCCGCTGAATAATCAGAGCCGCCGCGACCTAAGATCGTGGTATTTCCCTGCATATCCGAACCAATGAATCCCTGAGTGACATAAACATTTTTTCCGTCGAGCTGCATGCGCGCGCGCGCCTGGGTTTCAATTTCTTCAATCTGCGGAGTCGCTTTTCCGAAATTCGAATCCGTTTTAATCACTGTGCGTGCGTCTAAGAGATGCACTTCACGACCGGTCCAGTGAGATTTTAAGACCTGGCGGAAAATGAGCGAACTCATTCTCTCGCCAAGGCTCAAAATATGATCATAGGCCCTGGGAGTAAGCTCTTTCAGTAAGGATAAGTTTTGAACGAGAAGATCGAGTTCAGTATAAAGACCATTGAGTTGAGTTTCTGTTTCAGCGTTTGCTTTTGTTTCGCGGAGAAGTCCCGTGTGTCTTTCTTTCACAGAGAAAACGGCTTTCTCGCAATCATCCATCTTGCCGGTTGAAGCACATTTCGCGATTTCGATCAGCTTATCAGTCGTTCCTGAGGTAGCAGAAACACAAACCACTGAAGAATTTCTTTCCATGGAAATCTGAGCGGCCCGGGCCATTGCCTCGAGATTCCCCATCGATGTTCCACCGAATTTACTGACAACAATAGACATACACATCTCCATGATGACGTTCTAAAAAGCAAAAATAAGATATGGGGAATACAGAAGGGGGGAGGGATTGATTGACTCAATTTCCGTTCCTTAAGCACTCCACAGATTCTTTATAATCTCTGTGACAATCACGGGGCTTCATCCCCGTTAACCAATGAAATCTCCGAATAAGACGGATTTTCCACTTCGGCGATCCTTCCCTGGCCTTGGTTCGTCGGGTCTTATCCCTCACCAAAATTACCTAAGAATCGCGCCTCTTCAGGCAAACTCTCAAACATCATAGTAAATGAATTCTGAAAATGGAAGTTGCCATTTAAAAAAAATCGGGATTATGTTTTTGAGAACCAAAAAACGGAAGGTATCTATGAAACGAGTTGGATTTATTGGCTGGCGGGGAATGGTAGGGTCAGTTCTCATGGAGAGAATGACTGCTGAAAAAGATTTCACTCACATGGAATCTCACTTTTTCTCTACTTCTCAGGCGGGTGGGAAAGCCCCTACGGTGGCAAACGGCAATCCTGTCGTCCTAAACGCAATGGATCCTCAAGAGCTCGCGAAAATGGAAATTCTTGTTTCCTGTCAGGGCGGGGATTACACGAAAGAGATCTTCCCGACTCTCCGGAAAAATGGCTGGAAAGGACTCTGGATCGATGCTGCTTCCACGCTGAGAATGCACGATGACTCCATCATCGTATTGGACCCGGTTAACAGAATGCAGATCCAGAAAGGTCTCGATTCTGGAGTTAAAAATTATATCGGCGGGAACTGTACCGTCTCTCTCATGCTGATTGCTCTTCACGGTCTCTTTAAAGAGAACATGATTGAATGGGTGAGTTCGATGACGTATCAGGCGGCCTCAGGTGCTGGTGCCAAGAACATGATTGAGCTTCTTGATCAGATGAAAACGATCGGGAATTCTTTTTCTCAACATCCGTCGATGGGTGCCCTTGAACTTGAAAAAGAAATGAACACAACTCTGGCCTCAGCGACTTTCCCGAAAGCTAACTTCGGTCATCCGCTGGCGCTCAATCTTCTTCCGTGGATTGATTCTGAACTTCCGAGTGGTCAGTCACGCGAAGAATGGAAAGCTCAGGTTGAGGCCAATAAGATTCTCGGTAATACAACTGAGATTCCGGTTGATGGAACATGCGTTCGCGTGAGTGCTCTTCGTTGTCACTCGCAAGGTCTTACGATCAAACTCAAAAAATCAGCACACCTTTCAACGGTTGAAGAAATCATCAAATCGGCAAATGATTGGGTGAGACTTGTTCCGAATGATAAGGCGACGTCACTTCAGGAGCTCACACCGGCGGCCGTGACTGGGAAACTTCATATTCCGATCGGGCGCCTTCGTCCGATGACTTTGGGGGATACATTCTTTAACGCCTTCACTGTGGGCGATCAGCTTCTTTGGGGAGCGGCCGAACCTCTTCGCTGCGTTTTAAGACAGGCGCTCGTTTAAATCCATTCTGATCCCCTGCTGCCGGTTTTTCTGGCAGTGGGGAGTTCACTAAATCCCCGCTTTTCGTACCCATCCATTCTTCTGTTACTCTTCCTTCATGAGAATCATCTTTGCGCTCTTTTTTGGTGTGAGTCTTCTTATTGCCTTTTCCTGGAAGAGGGAAAAACCCAGAGGCATTCTGGAAACTGTTCTGAATGAATCCAGATTCCAGGAAATTTCTCCCGAGAAAAAACCTGTCCGGGTGGTGAGTGAATTCTCACAGGATCAATACGGTCATATGATCGAAGTGAGAAAAGGGTATTCTGAATCCAATGAACTGGTGGAAGAGCTATCCTACAAGGCCGGAAGAAAATTTGGTCCCAGCAAATGGTGGACGGCCGGAGTTCTGAGAAAGAGTTCCTGGTACTACGATACAATGGGAAAATCAGCGATCACCATTCAATACGATTCTAATGGAAAGGTGGTGCATGCTAAGTGTGCGGCCAGCATGAGTTTCACAGAAGAACACGAACGAGTGTGCGGCCTCAAAGCTCCTTTTACTTATTCAACAGACGGACATGGGGGAAAAGTTGAAGTGACGATGGAACTCGGTAGCGAGAAAATCAGGAAGCAATATTATCCTAAGGGCGGACTCTGGATTGAGCGGAGAATTGCCGACAATAAATTTTACCGTGATACCTATAATGAAAACGGAAGACTTCGTTCGGAACATGTCATGGAAGTCGGCGGCTGGCATGAGAAGAGATACAACGGTGAAGGTATTCTTCGTGAGAAACATATTGGATACCGGGAGACGGGTCGTTTCCGTGAAGAAGTGATTGTCTATGATCCGAATGGCGCGGAAGTGGCCCTCTGGGCGATCGTGAAATCGGGTTTCTCTGTCGAGGACTGCTCTCTTAAGCGGAGCCTTGCCAGCGAGGCACCTAGGCCTTCTGTGTGCCCTTAAAGGGTTAGGGAATGCGGTCCAAAGCCCCGCATTTTGGATAGGGCCCCTACTCGCATTAAACTCCTTGAATGAAAATCATTAAAACTCTCCTGAAAATTTCCGGCCTCCTGGTTTTATGCATGGGACTTATCGTCGCCTATGCCATGTTCCGGTATCCACCAAAGGATGTCGCAAAAGTGGAGAGATTTGAGTCTGAAAAAACCATCGATAAAGACGGCAAGGAAATCAAGACGAACAGAGGCTACACCAATGGCGGTAAGCTGATTCAGGTGACTTCGTATAAAGATGGTTACAAGTACGGCGAGCAATTGGATATGCATGAGGGAGAGTTGAGAAAAAGCTCCTGGTATTATGATGAGAAAGGCGGCGGCTACATCACCATCATTTATGATTCGAATGACAAAGTCGTGAGTGCCGTTTGCACGGAAAATTTTTATAACGAAGAACAGGAAAAGGTTTGCGGCTTTAAAGGCCCATATACTTACTCTCAGGATAATTTCATGGGGATTCTGGAAGTCACCATGAATAAAGGTGTCCGCTCGATTGTGAGACAGTTCGATTTCTACTGGAAAATGAAAATCGAAGAAAAGAATGAGGTCGGAAAAACTTCCCGCAGCGAATATGCTGAAGGAGTGATCCAGAAAGAAAAAGTCTCCTTTGAGAGAAGCTGGTATGAGAACAGATTTAATGAAAAGGGATTACTGAAAGAGAAGCTCGCCGGGAAAAAAGAATCCGTCACAGATGAAGTCACAGTATTTAATAAAGAAGGAAAAGAAGCTTCTTACTGGCTGGTGGCCCAGAATGGGAAGTGCTCTCTCCAGCGGAGTCTCGCAAGTGATGCTCCCAAGCCTTCAATCTGCCCTTAAATTCGCCTCTTAAGTTGGTGTCAAAGAGCACTCTGAAAAGAAGTAAGACGCCCTTTTCCTCACTCTCAGAAATGGTATTGTAGCTCCAGCAAAAGTCACCATGATGGTGACCCCAAAGGAGTTCTCATGAAGAGATTTCTGGTTCTCACCCTCATCTACTCCCTCAATATTCTTATTTTCCTCTTCGCGAAATCAGCAGGCGCAAACGTAGAGTCTATTGGCCGTGCCCCGGCGGTAGAAGTCAAAACATGTAAGCTTGTAGTGAAGCGATAAGATATCTATACTAATAAGGGATGGGTTGAGGCACAGAGGCCGACTAAACCACTCCGGGAGTTTTATGAAACGTTTTCTTCTTCTGACTTTTATTACTCTATCTGCCCAGGCCGCGTGTGATTACGAAATCCGCGACCGGATGTTCCGCACTCCCGACCAGATCAGAGAATTTAAATGTGATCTCAATTTCACATGCGTGGAAGCGACGATCAGAAATCCCAATTCAAGCCTTGAGGAAATCGACGCCCTCGTGGAATTCAGCAGAGACAATCGTTGTAATGATGAATTGAAACTGACTGAGCTCTTCGCCCGCCTGATGGCCGAAGGTGAGCCTGATGAAGAAATTGATGGCGAAGAAAATGAAGTGAGCCAGAATACTTCGGATCGCGGAATTAATACAAAAGCAGATCTCCCTGTCATTCCTGATGCTCCGGCAGAGTCTGGTGCTCGGGTTCAACGCCAGTAAACTTGATTTGACCCCCAGCTCGTCCGGAGAATTTCCCTAACCAGGAGCTCCGGATGAGATATCTATTTTTACTCTCCCTTTTTTTTACTCTACCTACATATGCCGCGCGATTCGCTGATGACGTCAGAAGCCTCGAGCATGATGGTGATGAAGTCACAGTGACATTTTCCTCACACAGCCGCGTTCATCGCCTGACTGGTAATCATCGTTTCATTCCGTGTCTGGAGAATGCTTATAAAGCTAAGAAGCCTGTGGATGTTGTTGTGGATGATAAAGATGGGAACGTGACGGATTGTAAGCTTGCTCCCAGAAAGGTTCCAGGAGCGGTGGGATTCTGATTAGAGATTACGAAGACGAAGCACAACTCTGATCGGAGCTCCGACCGGATGATCGATAATCGTCTGATCGACGTAGTCCTGAGAGAAGAACACGGAAGAGTGATCGCACTCTCCGAGATCAAAAATATCAATATCAAAAAAGTCCTGACGGAAGGCCGCATACGTTGTGAGATTCACTGTTCCGTTTCTGTATGTGCGAAGAACTTCGGCCTCTGAATTTCCTGTACCCGAACACTCATTTAGAAATTCCATATCGTTAATCACAACACGGATCTTCTTAGGGAGAACGCGGTCTGAGTGAATGCTCCAGAGTTCAGGTGACGTGAGAAGGGCCTTACCAGAATTCTTGGTATGCGTTTCTCTACGGTCTTCGATCTTTTTTCCGCACGAAGCGAGGGTAAAAAGAACAATCAATGAAAGGATAAATTTCATGCTAACTCCGGGGATCAATTAAGTCCCCGCACCATAGGAAACCGCGGTGAGAAAGGGAAGGGAATGTCAGATTATTTAAGAGAAGCGGAGAGTAAGAACGTTGAAATGTCGAAAAAAAAAAGGACGGGCACTTGGCCCGTCCTGTTAAGAAGCTATTAAGGAAGACTATGGGAGCTTAGATTCGAAGTCCTGGGCCTGAACCGCTAACTGGTTCTTGAGATCAGATTCTTGCTGCTCAAGGCGAGCTTTTTCCTGATCGAAAGGCACCAGAGATGCGATCACAACCTGTAAGCGAGTCTCGGCCTGAACTTTTCTGTTTCTAGCATCAATAAGGTTACTAGCAAGACGATCACGTTCAGAAAGACAGCGAGCAATCTGGTTATCAAGGTTCGCTTTCTGAGAAAGTGAACGGTTGAGATCATTACTTCTTTGAGACACAAGATTCTCAGCATTCTGTACGGCCGCAACTTTAGCATCCCATCCAACACGTCTCTCGAAAGCTACGAGTTCTGATTCAAGGCGGGCAGCATTCGGAGTTTCCTGAGAGATGCGCGCTTCAACACCAGGGAGCTCGTTAGAAAGCGAGTTCTCAATATTTTGCTGCTGAACAATTTCCACACTTACGATTGTCTGAATTCTTCTCAGGTTCACCTGAAGTTGGTTCTCAAGATTCTGTTCGTTCCGGATAGCTGCCATCGCACGCTGCTGAAGTTCATCACGGATTCTATCAACATCACTTTCTACACGACGTTCGATCTGTTCCATTCTTCTCTGAACATCTGAAAGGCGTGACTGAGCATCTCTCTTCTGGACTTCAAGGTTCTGAACAACTTGCTTAGCTGCGTTCACACCGTTCTGCTCAGATGTACAATCGATCGCCGTCGGAGTTGTAGGAGTCACATCCGGAGTTGTCGGTGTCGTCGGCACTGGAGTCACAACAACTGGTGGAGTTGGTGTCGTTGGTTGTGTCGGAGTAGTTGGTTGCTCTGGACGGTTAGGACGGTCTCCATCCGGGCGATTTGGACGGTCACCTTCTGGACGGTTCGGACGATCGCCTTCCGGACGATTCGGACGGTTCTGAGCAGGGACACGGTCAAATGATCTGAATTCGATAAACGATGTTCTTGTCTGACATACGCGGAGTTCAGTTTCGCGGGCCAGGAGACGACCGCGGGCATCGTTCAATCCATTTTCTACGATCTGAATGCTGTTACGAAGACCTGGAAGTTCGCGTTCAGCACCTCTGTAAACAGGGTCTGAGTTAAGTCTTCTTTCGCGTTCCTGACGTGGCTGGAAGCTTCTCGCATCCATTTCAGCGCGGGCGCGGTTCTGGTTAGCGTATCTGAGGTCTTGCTCGAGACGGACGTTTTGATTCTGAAGAGATCCAGCTTCATTAGAAAGCTGCTGAACTCTGTCCTGAGCGCTGCGAATTCCGTTTAAGATTTCGCCGCGTCTCTGGTTAGCATTGTTTACTGTGCTTCTTGAAGAGACAGCGCGGTTTTCGCGATCAGCATGTTCCGCTTCGTAAGGAGCGATCACCGTGCGGGCCGTAGTTAATTGTGCATTGGCAGCTGTCAAAGATGACTGCTGTTGAGTGATGAGAATTTTTACCTGAGCGAGCTGAGTATCTGAAGATGATTTCAGAGCTTCGTTATTCGCCTGGGCCTGTTCAATTCCCGGAATTTCTCTGCTCCCGATATCAGCGATACGGTTATTGAGAGAATCTTTTTCGTTAAGAAGGTGCTGGAATTTCGCCTGGTTTTTTACCATGTCTTCTCTGGTACCTTTGATACCAAGATGAATGGAGTAACCGGCATTGAGAACGCGCTTAAGTTCTTTTACCTGATCGGGCGTAATCCCGAGTGGATTAATCGCATCACGCTTAATCATGAACGAATCTTCGAAAGCGAGATCATAAATGGGAGCGTTATTAAGACACTTTTCCTGAAGCTTTTCTTTTACACGTTTGAATCCATCTGAAGAGAATTCAAGACGTGGATCACGTGAACCATCAGCAACTTTTACTTTGAGATCTTTTCTGTCGTCGAGCTGAGCAATGAGGTTTGCTGTATGTTGAGGAATATACCAGGCAGAAGTCTGTCTCTTAACAGTCGTCGGTCCGCCGTTGGCAAATGCCAGAACGGATTCGTCTTTTAATGTAATGGTGAAGCTCGTTGCCGGTTTCCCATCCGTCATGATCATCTGGATATCCATCGGACCCGGAGAGTTTTTGAGCTTAGAGAACATAAGTCTGTAAGTTGTATTTCCGACTTCAGATTCCGTATAGGCCACGCAATGACCATTAGGATTTCTGCGGTCTGAGGTATCTTCTGCGATCCATTCGCCACTGCGGAGAAGAACTCCCGCGTACGAGGTAGAAAACACAGAAAGCAGCATGACAGAAGCGAATAGCTTCATCTTCATAAATTCCCTCCAGGAAATTAAAAATAACCAATGTTAGGAAATAAGAATGCAAACGGTTCGCCACATTGGGAGGGATGGGAATGAGCTGTATTTGTTTTAAACAGGGAGAGGTGTCTAAAGTTTAGACATTATGCGGATTTTTTCTCATCGGGATCGACTTCAGAAACTTCCTTTCTGAGGATTTTGACCTGGTCTTTATGGGTATCAAAATAAGAGCGCTCAAAACGCCTCATGACCGTAATAACACCTGTGAGAGTCGTCGTCACAAAGACTGCTGAAAGTCCGTAACCCAGACCCACCATGATTCCCATCGAAGCGGTAAACCAGATCCAGGCCGCGGTGGTAAGTCCCACAACGTTCATGCTGCCGTTACGGATAATGGCACCGGCACCGAGGAAGCCGATTCCGCTTACGATCTGAGCGATGATACGAGCTGTTTGCGGGCGAAGGTCATCATTGAATGAGGCCATCGCAATAAAGAGCATAGAGCCGACAGAGATAAGAATTTGTGTTTTGAAGGCGGCAGGGGAGCGGTTGAGTTTTCTTTCGAACCCGACAATTACTCCGCACACGATGGCGAATAACATTTTGTCGGCGATGAATAAGAGGAATTCAATATCCTTCATAAAGAACCTATCGGGACTCTTTATGAAGGAGTTTAATTAAAATTTGAGAATAACTCCGGACTCAAGTCCGAAGGCCACGAGAGTTCCTGTGCTCGAGAGACTTTTTCTGGTGGTCGTCTCGTACCGTGAAGCTTCCGTCATCCATGAGAAATCAGGAGTGATCTTGTACTCATAGCCTACCCGGGAAAGGAAATTGCTTCTGATCCCGGTGTCTTTAATACTGACGTTGGGAGCGGTTCCGGTAAGGGCAAAAGGCGTAATCGCATTCTTATTGTCAACTTTAGCAAGACCAAGTCCTCCGAAGAACGCCTGGTTTTCAGCTGTCTTGATGTTCGCGGAAAGCATTCCCCCGAACTCGCGGACGTTGTTGAACTGGTTTCCTTTTCCGATCGCGAGAGTCCCGATGTTCGCCATGTTCTGACCGTAATAAGTCTCGGCCTTAATCATGATGTTCGAGAAACCTTTCTCATAAAATAAGTTCGCTCCATATGAATCATGAGACGTTCCGTTTTCACCGTCGGCCACATAATGGAGAGTTGAATAGATGGCGGAGATACCAACTTTTCCGTTATCAAGCTGATGCGTGATTCTTCCTGAATACGTCGGAGATTTTCCAAGCTCGAGATCGTTGTCTGTCACACCTGGATTATT
The DNA here is from genome assembly GCA_040387275.1 of Bdellovibrionota bacterium. GTDB lineage: Bacteria > Bdellovibrionota > Bacteriovoracia > Bacteriovoracales > Bacteriovoracaceae > Peredibacter. The sequence goes on from JAZKDZ010000001.1 coordinate 294,576, forward strand.
TCCCGCCATCCCGAGTGCAGTGGCGAATTCCCATTTTCCTGATGTCTTCAGATACTGCGCTTGCTGGCGCATGAATCCGGTATTCCCTGCGAGGAAATAAAGGCCCACGATATCGTAAGTGTAAGCAGTCGTTGGTGAGAATAAATCCCAGTCCTGACCGATGTTGATTCTGTTGCCGTCACCCCATGAATAAGAGATGGCCGCAATCCGCACCCGCGGAACCATCTGTTGAGCGGGAGAAGATTTCGCGAAATCGATAAAGTCGAATTCAACGTGACCTTTTACTTTGTCTTTACCAACGTAAGCACCCAGGCGGGACTGTGCTGCCTGAAAAGACATGCGCGACGTTTTATCCTGCGATCTCGTCTGTGCTGTTGCATTCGTGGGAGCAGAAAGGTTGATGTTGTTGTAACTCGAAAGTGCTTTATCAGCATACATCGAGCTCGCTTTGATAAAGCCGTAGGATTCGATTTCAAATCCACCGACAGTCGCAGCGTGAGTTAGAGAAATAAGAAAAGGTGCGAGAAGAATTATTTTTTTCATGAGTTCATCATAATGAAACTCAGGACGGGGAGGAAGACCCAAATTCGTTAATTCCGGTTAATCGATAATGAAGAATATTTCATCCATGACTTTGGAAGTCGGCGAATCCAGATTCCATTTGCGGACGAAGAAATCCGTATGATCAATGCCCTTGAAAATTCCCAGATCTCTTCCGAATCCATTCATCATCTGGTTATCAGCTGGAATGAGTCCGTCGTTGGGTCCGTGAGCTCTGAGAAATTCCGCTGAGTCTTTGAGGATCACGGAAACTTTGTGAGCGTCTTTGGTGGTGCGGACAAAATAAGTTCTTTCGGAGAGTGAATCATCAGTGAGTTTCAGGGCCAGAATATTTTCGGTGAGAAGAGATTTCATCACGCGAACGGCATTCAGATAAACCGGATTGTACTGGTTCCCGAAATTTCCCCATTGCTCTTCAAATTTCCGGATAGATTCAGGCATGTATGGCGAACCCTGAAAAGGTGTGTTGGCGTAGACTGCTCTTTCTACGATTTCAGCGGGAAAATCCTGCGGATATGTCGCCAAAGTATGGGCCGTTTCCAGCGATCCTTTACTGTGAGCAAAGATCGTCAGCGGTTCCTGGTGAAGCTCGAAGGCCTCAAGGAGTTTCCGGCGTAGATAGGCCTTATTTTCAGATACGGTATTTAACGAGGACGGTGAGATTTTTGTGATGTGAACATGACCACGGGATTTCAGGTAATTTTCGAACGAGGTGAAATACGCTGAAACTTGCTCATTATTGAGACCAGCAACCAGGACGAAATGACGGGCCCAGGTGGATCCAGAGAATAAGAAAATGCAGATCAGAAAAAGAGATTTCATCCGTGGCTTATACGGCCCGAATTTGATGGTGAAAAGAACTATGACTGGGTGTTTCGCCGCCGTCGAAGCTTTGCGTTATTTAGGGATATAGGGGCAATTTTCTGTGCACGATAAGAAAGATTATCGTGCAGCGCAGCAGTGAATCAAAGACTTAAGTATCGAGTCTTACACGGCGGTTGAACTCTTCCCGTTTGATCTGACCCTCAGAAATGGCCGTCTGGACGACTTTCAAGGCCGCTTCGAACTTAGACCGCTCTTCTGTGGGAACAACGCTTAAATCGATGTGTTTTTGATCAATCACACCCGTGTACTTCACGGCTCTTTTTAACAGTTCAATGGCCTGGTTTAATTCCACTTTTCCTCCGCGGTTGTACCGATCATTTTTAACATGATCGGTACCCGGGAATCAATTGAGACTTAAGCAGCTTTGAGGCTATTTTGTGGGATGGCAGCGTCGATCAGCTCGTTGATTTCATCGTCCGACAGACCGTCATATTGAGCGGCCTTGCAGATCACCTGGAGCTTTTGGTTGAGTTTCCCGATATTGAGTCTCGTCTTATGTTCTGTCTCAGACTCAAGAACCGCTTCGTGGATCAGGTCGCGGTATTGGCAGACTAAGATTTCAGTGAAGTTCTCGTGTTTCGTATTATTCAAGCGAAGGCCTCCAGGTAAAAAAAATCTAAGAAAACTTGATCGTTTCTTAAGGCAAGTCTAAGGCCCGAAAAGCTTTTTCATGAGAAAAAATGTCGGGTATTAGAAATCGGGGAGATAGGCCCAATGAACTTTTTTAAATGCCTTAACAAAGGGTCGCCCATAATGAAAATGACAAAATTCCGGGGCATGCTACCATCAAACCATGGATAAATTAGAAACGTTTTTTATGGAGGGCGAGGCCTTCCTTCCCGGTAATCCCCTTCAATTGCGACTCGCCTTCTTAGCACTTCTTTTGAATAGAAACGTGCTCATAGAAGACGTGCCAGGCATGGGGAAAACAACCCTCGTGAAATATTTCGCCAAGGCCACGGGACTCGATTTCCGGCGCATTCAATTTACAAGCGATCTCATGCCATCCGATATTCTGGGAGTTTCGATCTTTCAGAAAGAATCAGAAAATTTCGTGTTTAAACCAGGTCCGATTTTTGGTGAATTGATTTTAGGGGATGAGCTCAATCGCGGAACTCCTAAAACTCAATCGGCCCTTCTTCAGGCGATGGAAGAAAAATCCGTCACTGTTGATGGAGTGAACCATCCCCTACCGGCACGCTTCTGTTTATTTGCGACCCAGAATCCACGCGGGCAATACGGGACCTATCCCCTGCCGGAATCTCAGCTTGATCGCTTCCTCTTTAAATTCTCAATGGGGCATCTCACACGTGAGGAAGAAGTTGAACTTCTCGCCACGGGACAAAGACTTGAGCGCCTTCAGAAAATGAAACCTCTCATCACTCATAATGATCTCGAGATCTGGGAAGAAGAAGTCCGCAAAGTTAAAGCGACCCGTATGCTACTGGGTTATGTTTCGGATGTTCTTCAGGCCTCAAGAAAAGACGCTGAATACGGATTATCTCCGCGCGCGGGACTTGATCTTCTGGACGCTGCCCGCGGCTGGGCCTTTCTCGAAAAACGCGATCACGTGATTCCTGATGATGTGCAGATGGTTTTCCCGTTTGTTGCCGCTCACAGAATGTATTCTTATCAGTCGCTGCCGGTTCATGCTGAACAGGCCCGGGCAAAAGACTTCGTTGGATCGGTTCCTTTCGTTAAGGTGAAATGAAAAAAATCTTTGAGCGCATGATGCGCTCACGTACCAGAGTTTATATTTTTCCCACACGCATGGGTGGCTATGCGATCGGCCTTATTTCGCTCATGTTTCTTCTGAGTATTGGCTACAGTAATAATCTTCTTCTCATTTTCACGATCACTTTGTTTGGACTGAATCTCTTGTGGGTCGTGAATTCGCATTTTCATTTAGCACGCTTGTCTCCTGGTCAGGTATTCGTGGAAGACGGTCACATGAAGACTCCGATTGCGGCAACCTTCCGCTGGAAGAAGTGGCCCCGCGGAAATCTCGACTGGACGATGACATTGATCGGAGAGAAAGACCGGACGGACGTAAAAATTCTCGGTGAAGAAGAGGGGAGAACAATCGGCGAGGTGACCCTACCCTCACGCGGCCTTTATCACTGGACTCACCTTCTCGTGAAAACTGACCGTCCTTTCGGGCTCTATCGGACTTGGATTTATTTTAAAATTGATGTTTCTGCCCACGCCTACCCCACTTTGATGAAAGAAATGCCTCTCCCCTCTCCGGAAATTCTGGAAAGAGAGGGTACGATCACGGGTGAGAAAAAAGGTGATGATGGTCTTCGCGGTCTTGCCCATTATCAGGGTGAAGGATCCAAGCGCATCAGCTGGAAGCATTACGCGAAGTCGGGTGACCTTCTCGTGAAAGAAGGCGAAGAATTAAAAACCAATCTTATGCGAATCAGGCTTCAGCTTCCGGATGATAAAAAAATGCGAGAGGCCCATCTCTCGAAACTCGCTACCCTCATGGTGTATTGCTATCGTCAGGAAATTCCTTTCGTCTTCATGGGTGAAAAGGAAAAGGGTCCGGGAGCTCATCTCGAACTCCTGAAAGACTGCTTAAGGGAGCTTTCCCTGTGCTGAGAAGTGAAGTGAAATCCATCCTTATTCTGACTCTCTTCAGTTATCTCATGTGGGATTATCTGACGATTGCGACGATCGGCTTCAGTTCACTGGGACTTCTTTTGATTGGTCTTAATGTCAAAGTCCCGAAGAATGTCCGCACCGTGATTGCTCTAGCGGTGTTTGCGTCTTACTGGTTTAAATACGGGAAAGTGATTGATCCTGAAGTGGGTCTTAACTTCTTAACCTCCGTTGTGATCCTGAAGCTTCTTGAGAAAGATTCTCTTCGTGACAGTTACATGATTTTTTTCGGACTCATTCTTCTCATGTCAGCGGGTGCTTTGTTTGAGAAGACCCTCACATATGTAATCTTCTTTGTGTCTTCGTTTGCAATTCTTCTTTTTGATTTTTACGGGACACTCATGATCAGGTCGCGCACGCGGGATCTCGTTGTGGGATTCTTGTGGGTCATCCCCATGACATGTGTATTGTTTTTTGCCGTTCCCCGGATTCTTTCGCCACTGCCTTTCCGGAACGCATCTCCCTCAGCAGGAGAAGTCGGTTACACACCGAATGTGAGGATTTCAGAAATTGAAAGTCTTGAAATGAGTGATGAGCCGGCATTTCAGGCGTCGCTAGAGCGTCCCATTTCTCCGGAGAAACTTTACTGGAGAGGAAACGTTCTTTCCCAGACGGATGGCTGGAACTGGTCAGCTTCTCATAGTGATCACCTGGTCTTTCCTGCGGAAAAAGATCCGAAACCGGCCCCCGGAGAGTCCCTTCAAAAAATCCGGCTTTTCTCTAAAAGCGAATATTATTTTGGCCTTGATCACGTGGAGAAATTTTACTTCGGTGGAAACACAGTCGTTCCGGATGAACTCCATGCTCTTTCCCAATCAAGTGATGAATGGAAACCCCGCTATGAAGTGATGAGTTCACTTGATGGTGTGCCGTCGGAAAAAACACCGCCGCCAAAATACCTGAAAGTGATTCTTCCGAAGACGATGAAAGAATGGATCAATGAAAAATTCCCTTCCACAACTGTGGAAGGGATCCGCGCTGATATCCAGAATCATTTTCAGCAGGAAGGTTTCACGTATTCCTTAAAACCCGGGAGAGTTATTAACTTCCGCGATTTCATGATGGATAAGAAAACAGGATTCTGCTCGCACTATGCTTCGGCCACAGCAACGATTCTTCGGGCCCGTGGTTTCCCTGTGAGACTTGTCTCCGGTTACATGGGGGGAAACTACAACTCATACGCAAAATTTTATCTCGTCACTCAAAACGACGCTCACGTGTGGATTGAAGTCTGGGAAAATGGACTCTGGAAAAGACTCGATCCTACAGTCTGGATCGTACCTGATCGCCTGACTCTTGGTGGTGAGGCCTTCTTAGGGAATATCGCAGCGGCCAGTTCGCAGAATCCACTGTCACGAATGAGATTCAACGTGAAGTGGATCCAGGAAGCAACTCAGTGGTTTAAGCAGTGGGATTTCAAGTTCTATAACTGGCTTGAAGAAATGGATTACTACGGACAGGAAGCGATTCTTTCCAAAATCAAATTCAAGCGCGAGTGGCTTTATACTTTTGCGCCTTTGTTTATTGCGTTCTTTGTCGGGATTTATTTCTGGCAAACCAGACGTAAGGAAGAGGCCTACGGCATGGGTCCGCATGAGCTCGCGTGGAAAGAATTTTTTATCAAGGTTTCAGCGCGCGGGCTTGAGCTTGTTCCTTTATCGGTCAAAGAAAATGCAGGAATACTGAATGACTGGGAACATCCGGAAAAAGAAAAAATCCGGACTATCTGGGAAGAGCTGATTGCGAGTTCGTTTCAGGAAGCGCAGACGAGTGACTGGAATTCACTCCGTAAAAGAATCAAGCGCCTTTAATTGCGATCAATCACTTTAAATTCAGCGTCGACAATCTTGTCATTGTTTGTTGGGGACGGCTCCTTCGGAGCACTATTTTGAGCGTTTTCACGGGCCTGAAGTTCCTGCCCTCTTCTTTCCATCGCACGATACATCTGCCAGAAGCGGCGGATGAAATATATCGCAAAGAAAAAGAGAATGAGTTTGAAAAGTTTCATGAGATGACTTTAAGAGGAAAGCTCCCCTCTGTCAGGCCGGCTTCTTGGGATCCTGCCCGGCGAGCTCTGCAGCTTCGGCCGCTTTTTCGGCATCTTTACGCTTCACTTCTTCCTCAGCGGCCTTTTTCGCCTCTTCAGCAGCAAGTGCTTTTTCCTGCGCAATGCGGATGGCTTCCAGTTTTTCTTTGAGCTTATTTTCGTTAAGTTTCTTGAACTCATCGGCCTGGGCAGTAACCTGAGCATCGTGATCACGGAAGAAAATTGAGTTCACGTAACGACGGAGTTCTTTCTTATCACTTTCACCGATGCAATGGATGAGACCTTTATATTCCGGTTTTTTTTCCTGAGCTTTTGCGGGCTGAACATTCACATAAAACGGAGCTGGTTTAGAAAAATATAAATTCGTCCCGGGAGTCAGTTCTTTTTCAGAGGTAAAGATAATATCGGTCTCAGACATCTTAAGGACATTCACATTAAAGAGAATAAGCGAGTGAGAGGCGGGATTTGTTTTCTTAATCGTGACAACCGGCTTGTGACTGGTGTGCTTTTTTATCTGAGAGAGTTTTTTGTCGAGAAGCTCGGCCATTTTCACCAGGACTTCGGCCTCTAGTTCCCCGTCAGTGGCCATCATGTGTTCATATCCCAGCTGCTGACGGAGTTCTTTCGTGGGAATGGCGGTGTTGAAAACGACGAGATACGGTGAAGACTCCACGTGATCGCGTTTTACGACGGCGACTAATTTCTCCAGGAAATCAAAATCAATTTTGGCGTCCTTCACTTCAGTCGGTTGAAGGGAGACAGCAATCAGCTGAGGACAGAGCCTCGAAAGATCATCTGCGATGTCTTTTAAAAATGGTTCACAGCGGATGATATAGGGATATCTGTCTGTGCGTTTTTGCTTCATCAGAAAACGGAATTCGGGATCAATAATCAGGAATTTCGTATTTTTTTCCTGCGAGCGGGACAGGTTATCTTCCACCCAGGCGCCCATTTTCTTCTTGTGCCGGCGGATATACTCATCGCGCTCGACCTTCCTGTCGTTGATATCAACTTCTTCCATTCCTTCCGGAGGAATGTATTCATCAATCACGACAAACTCTAGCTCCGCACTTCCCTTGAAATGATAAAAAAGATTTTTGGCAGAAGTATCTGTGACGAAAACTTCTTTCGAAGGAATGATTTTATCTTTCGTCCAGAAGTGATCGAGTCTCAGGCGATCACCTTTAGCGAGATTGAAATTTGTTTCAAGGTGAAGGCCTTCGGCATGCACGTAACCGATCTTCGCAACCGCGCCGGCTTCCCAAGTCTCTGCCAAATCGGCCGTCGCAAATCCATGCTCAGGAATGGCATCAGGAGAAATCAAAACGGCCGCATCGTAAACGACATCGTAAACTTCTGCCGATTTAATATGCGTGAGATTAATCCCGGTCGAGATACTTTCGTTCAGGATCTCTCTTGGTGAAAGATAATCCACCAGCCCCACTGTCACGGGTTTCACTTCAAATTCTGTGCGGGCAATGAGGCGCGCGAGATGGAGATATTCCTGAGTCTCTTTGGAAAAATCGATGAAGACACATTGAGGTTTATTGGCGGCAATGAGAAGAAAGAGCGACTGAATATCTTCTTCTCTGGGTGAGTAATGGCGCTCGAATTTTGCTGCGAGTTTGGTATGTCTCTTGAATTCCCCTTGCAGGGTACGGAAGAAAGCTTCGTCGTCACCAAAATAGTAAAACAACGGATCCTGGGCCATGCCCTATCTTACCATAATATTTATGGAGGCAATTAAATTCGTGGAGTTAGGGAATTGAGGTATTCGACATAGGCCCCTGAACGCTCGTCTTTATGGGCAGTGAAGGTCCTCAGCTGGTGCTGCCGGTACTCCTCGCCTCTCTCCCCCTGGAAGATCTTATTCCCATAGGGATGAACCTTTTCCCCATTCCGCAGATTAAGAGAAAGGACCTGATAAAAACGTCCGTCTTCAAAAACGAGTGCCTCATCACCGAGAAAAAATGGTGAGCGGTTAAGATTTTCTCTTACCGGAAGAATATCGCGATGAGGAGAAATGACGAGATCATCTTTTTGAGTGAGATAAGTGAGAAGATGATGAGAAATCGATTCAATTTCTTTTCCTCCCATACCAGCAATAAAAATAAGGTTTTTCTCCGGTCCGGGCACAACGTCCTGGCCCCTTTGTTCATGAAGTTCTAAGAAATTTTTCTTTTCCGTAATATACGAATCAATAGAGTGTTTAAGTGTCTTCATCACTAAGGAACTAGGATCTACTAAATGGATCTTCCGGATCAAGGGTTCATCCAGGAACGACAAACCCAGAAGGCCATGGTCACAGCCTATATCCCAAACGGATTCATGATCTTGATAGTATCCGCGGAGAGTGCGGAGTCTCTGAGATAGGGCCACTCTACTCTACTTTGAAAAGGGACTAGAAGAAGTCGTTGTAGTTCTGACCGTATCTCTGGTCAAGCTCTTCAGTGAAATACTTGCGCACAAAGTACTGCCCGCTTCTCACTGTTTCAATGAAGCCATAGTTTTCGATACTGCGCAGATGATGATGAAGCTCTTCAACCGTAAGCTGAAGGTTCTGAGAAAGCTCGGCCAGCGAGTTCATAGGGCCGATACCGTGAGACTTATAAAGATTGGCGCGACACCAGACCTGACGATACAGATGCATCAGGATCGTAATTTCGTGGCGATTCAATTTGTATTTCTGGAGAACAACGTCGAAAAAGACGTCAGGAATTTCAGAGGCAACTGGAGTGTCGACAGGACCCAAACCCGATTTTTGAACGTCGCCATCTTTACGCTTACGCGTGTGGAACTGCGAAAGGATCGATCGGATGTCTTCCATGAGAACACCTCCAGGCTCTATTATTAATGGAAGTGTCACAAAATTCAACAGAAAGCATTGAGAGGCAAGGGATGCCTTAAAGCTCAAGTTTTTTAGTCGGGTACCGATACGCTCACTATGAAATTGGTTGCTCTCATTTTTTTAGGTCTTTTGGGAATCTCCTGCGGAGGAGTCATTCTCGAGAAAAAAGAAGTCGTGAACTTAAGAGCACCCGCTGCCTCCCCTGCCCGTGAAAACAGCGAGAAGCTGGTTTTCTTAAAGGCCCTCGAGAGTAAGTATCTTCAGGAAAATAAACCGCTCAATCTCTCCATTACCCGCGCCATGATGATGGAAATGAATGGGGCCTCAAGAGGTCCGGCGAGCTCAATTTCTCATGCTGAACTTAAGAAGCTCCGGAAGAACCAAAGCTTTCTTTCCCTGGAACTCACGATCGAGCATCTTTCCCATCGCGAAGAAGTTAAGCTGGGCACGAGACACAGTGCCTTTCACAAGAGGCCTTGATTCTGCTAAACTAGCAGTCAAAGGTTATACCCATGTCTATCCGGATTTTTCTCATTCTTCTTATCACTCTTACTGCCTGCTCGACGGATAAAAAATCCCGCGAGAAGACAACCATACCGGTGAAAGAATTCTCCCGCGGCGAGATCATTCTCGGTACGCAATTACTTACGAAAATTTTTGACGGCGAAATGGGTCCGCTTGAATGCGTTCCCGATAATGACGAAGCTTCGCTTCTTCTCAGAACAATCCGCCCGCGCATGGAAATGATTGAAGATGATATTGAGGCCGTTCTCGATCAGGAAGCTGAAGTCAAAAAGCTGATTGATACCTGTGATCTCAGCTGCACATGCGTTTATACAGATGATCTTTTAAGAGAGCATCTCGTAAACATGACCAAAGAGCAGAGAAAAGTTCTGACTCAGAAAAGATCAGAAAAAGAAATGAATCGCTGCATGGCCTTTGTTCAGAGTACGTTCTGCCAGTCAGAACTTTATAAGACTCTTAACACTGAGAAGGCCGATTTTAGTTTTGAAGAAGGTGCGCTTTAAGTTCATCGGTTCTCTTTTCACCGGCCACAATGCCTGACTTGAGAACCTCACCCAGATCTTTTTTTCTCCACTCCTCAAGAACAGCAATCGTCACTCCACCTTTTGAAGTCACAGCATCGATCATCGATTGAAGTGAAGACTCGTTAAGTGAAGCCGCTGAACCCTGAAGTACAGCTTTCACCATGACTTCGCGTTCAGATTCCGAAAGAGATTTGAAACTTTCCGCCAGAGTTTTCGCAAATTCATAAAAAAGGGCCGGGCCCGAGCCGGTGAGCAAAGTAAGCTCCTCGAGCTCTTTTTCATCCATGATCTTAGTCAGGCCAAGTTTCGAAAACAATTCCTCGGGCATTTTAAGATGTTGTTTTGAAGACGAACTCAAAAGAATTACACCGGATTTGTGTTTCACCGGTAAATTGGGCATCACACGAACAAGATGAGTAACTTTCAGTATTTCTTTCTGAGTTTGTTCTGAAATGGCCGCGAGTAAACTCATGACCGGAACATTGGGTATTTTTATTTCTTTCAGCTGCTGTGGTTTACAACCAAGAAGGATCCAGTCTGCCTGAAAGTCTTCGACTTTCTCCACAAACTGCATTCCAAACATATTGGCGAGGTTCTTAGCTGAGACGCCTGACTTAGAAACAATTCCCCATGGGGAAATAGCATCCGCCGGCAGGCCGGCCAGGATGCTTTCAACCATCTTCCCCGCACCAACAACTAAGACTTTCATGTCGAAAGCTCCAGCGGCGCCCCGTGCCTCATGGTATTGATCGCAAGGGATCTCGTCCATGTGAGCTGATCGAGAACCATTTGCGGATCCGTGAGTGTCACTCCATCAGCTTCGGAAAGAATTTTTCTCATGTCTTTGGTGAGAGAATCTCCTGCGAGAATATCAGCGTAAAGTTCCTTATGCATTTTCACGTAAGAGCCCGCGTAAACGAAACTGTAATGAGGCGAATGGAGATGTGTCTTGAGTGAGGCCGGCGACATCATCGCCACATCAATATTCGACTTCGAGAATCCGGACTTCCACGCGATATCGAGAATACTCTTCCATGTTTCATAGGCCTCAGAAGTGAGGGCCACAATGGAAATTCCTGAGCCCAATGCCATGGCCCCAAGGAAATATTGAAGAGCGCGCACACCAGGACGACCGGAAACGGCGACAAAAAGACCGGACTCTTTAATGAGAGACTTGTCGTTATACGAAAGCTGTCCCGGAATCAGGTAATTGAGATGCTTCCCGCGAAGATAATTATCGAGATTCTCTTTCACCCATTTAATGAAGTTCGTAATCTCGCGCTTATCTTTTTCTGAAACTGTTCCCATGAAGACTTCGTATTTCTCCATGAAATCCAGAGAGAAGATTTCGAAACGTGAAATTCTTCCCTTAATTGAGATAAGTGACGGACGCGGAACACTCAGAGTGTAACCGGTATCCTGCGCCCATTTAAATTCACCGAAACGCGTGTCCTGGTGAATGATCGGAAAATGGAATTCGCGCATATACTCGATGCCGCCGGCCTTGGGACCTGTTCCGGACATCTTAAATCCACCGAATGGCTCAATCGCTACCCGCGCGCCAGTGTTCGGGCGATTGATATAGAGATTCCCTGAACGCAGGAACTGAATGAGGAAATCAATATCATCCTGCGACTGAGAGTAAACTCCGCCCGTAAGCGCGTACTCAGTTCCATTGAAAAGTTCTACGGCCTCAATCAAAGATTCATATTCCACAATGTGAATAACCGGACCAAAGACTTCTCTTTGCGCCCATGATTCTTTTTTCATCGCCGCATGAGCTGGAAGTTCAAACACCGCAGGTCCCACACAATAGCCGGGAAGTTTTTCATGCGAGCGATCGATCAGGATTTTCCCATGAACGCGGATGGCCTCATCACGAGCAGTGACAACGGCAGCGCGCACTCTTTCCTGGTCCTGAGCAGAAATGAGCGGGTTCACAGAAGTTGAAGGATCAAGAGCTTCACCAACCTTGAGATCTTTAATCGCTTCCACGAGGCGCTTAACGAGAGCGTCTTTTACTTCACGGTGAACGATCACTCGGGAAGCGGCCGAACATTTCTGACCAGCGTGACCAAAGGCCGCATAAAGGATTCCGGAAATGGTTTCATCAAGTTCGCAGTTATTGGTAACGATGATGGCGTTTTTTCCACCCATTTCTGTGATGACTTTTTTCTGCATCGTGACCGGATGGTGATAATGAGTGAGAACATCAGATCCGGCATTTTTATAAATCCATGTGCCCACACCTTTGGAACCAGTGAACACAATTCCCGCCGTCCGTGGATGCGTAACAAGTGGTGCACCGACAATTTCTCCGTCACCCTGAACGAGAGCAAAGACTTCAGCGGGAACTCCCGCTTCAATCAGAAGCTTGTGAAGTTCAGCACCGATAAGTGGTGTTTGTTCAGCTGGTTTTAAGATCACAGCGTTTCCGGCAACGAGTGGGGCCACCGCCATTCCACAAGGGATAGCGAGCGGGAAGTTCCACGGAGCAATGACGGTAAAGACACCGCGATTGCCGTATTTTTCCGTCTGAAGCTGGATATTGATTTCCTGTCTCGCGTAGAAATTGATGAAGTCGATCGCCTCATCCACATCCGCGAGTGCTTCCGTCATGGTTTTTCCGGCCTCATAAATAATGAGGGCAGAAAGTTCATTCCGGCGAAGAAGCATGAGATCTGCTGCTCTCAGCATGATCCCTACTCTGGTGAGAGAATGATTCCCTTTCCCCCACGAGCCACTGGCGAGAGCTTTTTCAAGCTTCGGCACGAGCTCAATGGCCTCATCTTTGGTTGTCGCTTGATAAGTCCCGACCAGAAATTCCGGACGCGAACTGCAATTCACTTTAACGTCAGAAGATGAAGCAAACTGAGATTGTTTCTCCGTGAGATTTTTTTCGAGATTAACTAAAGCATTCTCTAATGATGCAAGTTCATGCGGAATGAAAAGACGAAGAGGTCTTGCCGGAGCGAAATCGCCGCGCGCTTCTTTGATAAAACTATCAAAGACGATCTTTCCGCCTTTCTTTTTCTCAGCGTGAACATCAACAGGAGAAATAAGTCCCGCTGCTTTCTGGTGAGAACGCATGATGGAGAGAACTCCCACTTGCGAAGAGTTTTCCATGATACGGCGGACGAGATAGGCCATCCCGACGAGAAGATTCCCGATCGGCATGTAGTTTCTCGTGGGCCACCCCATTTTGGCGAGTCCATGCGAGAGAGCTTCATAAGTCATGTGAAGACACTGGTGTTCAATGACCGGTGCTTTCGGGAAACGGTGGATGCGGAGAGCTTCCACAAACGCGTGATCCTGAAGATTGTGAGAAGCAATCGCGAGCTGAAGATGATCATGATTCTCAAGTGTGAGATAAGCGAGAGCTCTGAAGTGAAGATCCGACTCTTCCTTATTCAGGAATTGTGGCGGAGTAAACTGGTGAGCTTCTCCTTCAATCGTTTCAGCATCCCAGTACGCCCCTTTTACGAGGCGAATCGGCATGCGGAGTTTTCTTTTTTTGGCGACTTCAATCACGTCGCGGATGTGACTGACACCATCACGTAGATAGGCCTGAACCACAATTCCGGTCTGGGCATAGTCTTTGAGTTCCGGAGTTTCCATGAGGCATTTTTCATAAATCCGAAGAACGAGATCACGATAGTGATAATGTTCGGCATCGATATTGATGAAAACTTCTTCTCGCTGAGCTTCCTGAAGGATCCGGCGCAGGCGCGGGGCCACTTTCATATAAGTTGCCATGAAAGCTTGCGGACGGAAATCGTGAGAGAGAGCGGATACTTTAATCGAAACGTGAGCGTTGAGAATGCCGGCCGAGTTTTTCTCTCCGCGCGGAATATGCTCTTTCATTCCGTGAATAAGCTGGAGTACTTTTTCAAAATACTCATCGGCTTCATGAGCAGAAACGACGAGCTCACCCAATTGATCGAGTGTGCACTGGCGATTCGATGCGCGAAGGTCTTTTAATGTTTTGTGAGACGTGCGGATACTTTCGCCGGCGATAAAGCGCTTCGCCATCTTTCTCACCATATGACGGACGATCGTTGCGAGGAATCCCGCTGGAAGATAGGCCGCCAGCTGAAGACCGAATCCAACGGCCATCGTAATATGAAAAGGAAGCGGACGTGATCCGCGTTTTTTATTCTGAGAAATGGCGTCGTTGTCTTCCTTCAGGCGTCTTAAACTCTCAAGCAGGTTTCTTTTAACTTCTTCACCTGATTTATCGTGATCAAGGGAAGGAAGGAGTGCCAGAAATTTCAGTAAGTGAACACGGATGAGATCAAACTGCGCCGTAAGAGAGAGTCCATAATCCGAAAACTTTTCAAAGGCACTCGGGCGATACTCAGCTGTTTTTTTCACAAGCTGATTGAGAATCCCCTTCGCTTCAAGATTCACATCTTCCCACTGAGCAGTATTCCAGAATTTGGGGAGCTTATTTTCATACGTCACCCACTCAATCTCTGTCGGAAACTGGGATGGTGAAATTGTCGTGATTTTCTCCACGTGGTCTTTTAACTTAAACATCGCTTTATCGACAGCTTCGTCCATCGGAAGTGGATTGACTTCATGAAGCTTCATGAGTGAGAGTTCGCGTGAAAGACGGCGAGTCCCGATATAAAGAGTTCTTTCCTGGATTCTTAGAGCGCAAAGGAAAGGAAAAGCACTGACCACGACTTCGCGGCGGAAGCTTCCGGTTTTTTCCGACAGGGCAAAATTGATGAGTTCCTGGAATCCCGGTCCGAGTTTCCCCTGATCAAAGATGAGACTCTCAAATTCTTCGTAATAAGAAACCTGCCAGTCTTCCGAAACCACGCGCTTAACAACAACAGGAATACCTGAACTCTTCACGAAACCTCCGGGGGATTTGAACCCTCACAATTTACCTTCAAATGACCTTTCAGAAAAGAAAGGTTTCACAGAATTTGACGCTTTCTAGCGGAGGATTCTAGAATAGACTTAATGGGTATACACATTTTATTCACGCTGATATTCCTCGGGGCAAGTGCCTGGGGAAATGCCTACAATCTGGCGGACCTGACGGTTCTCGCCCAGGAAGGCCCGTATCAGGAATTCCTGGATCACGCCCATGACATCCGCCCATCTGAACGCGGTGATGAATGGAAGTCCATGGTCATAAAAATGGCCCTGAAGCATGCCAATTTCACTCTTACTCAAACTCCTGTTTCTCAAAGTGCCTTTAACAAGACCGAAGAGCTTTATCGCTGGCCGGTTCTCCGGGCAGATGATGTGTACCGCGCCCGTCGGACGGAAATTGGTGTCCGCTATCTGAAAACCTGCCTGAATTCAGAAAATCCCTGCTGGTCAGATCTCCAGAGTTTCTGGAAAGAAGACTCGAGTGATCCTGACATGGCCGTGAGCCTTGCCGAAATGGTGAAGGACAAAAAAGACGCGCCCTATACACTGTGGACGCTTCTGGAAAAACCCCTGAAAACTCCTTTCAGTGAATTTTACTGTAAGAAAGATTTCGTCATGACGGCCTTATGGGAAAAACTCTCAGTCGATTATCTGAAACTCGGGATCAATGGAAACTTCCTCACTAAAATTGAGGAAACAATCCATGCTGACTGTCTGCCCATTCTGGTTTCCGAATCTAAGAAGAGAGTTTTTCAACCGAATCAGGAAGGCGACCGGGAGCTGGGCTTTGAAATCTTAAAATCCACAGGCAAGGCCGACAGAAAACTCCGGGATTTTTTCTACACACTTTATCTCCTCGAGCATCCTTCTCAGGGTGAACTCATGAATCTGGCATGGAATAATCTCCAGGAACTTGGAAAATCATCTGTCCGCAGGGAAGTTGTCCTGGAGGAAATGAAAAACCTCGATCCCCTTCCGGATCAGATCATGGGATCCATGGATTCCACCAAGCGCAGAGTTGTTCTTCGACACATGAAGGCCAATTTTCCTGAATACTTTGATTATTATTCCGAGCAATGCGTTTCCTATTACGGAGGAACGACAAAGTTTTCCAAGGGAAACCCGACCATGAAATGCCAGGATCTTATGAACTCAGATCTTGCGACGGAAATCCTTCCGGAAAACAAAATCCTTCAATTCAAGAACGCTAAGAAAATTTAAAAAAGATTATTTGAGGTGATTGGAAACGAGTTTCGTCATTTCGAACATCGTAACCTGCTTCTTCCCGCCGAAAACAGCTTTCAGCTTGTCATCAGCATTGATGGCACGACGATTCTTCGCGTCCTGAAGATTATTTTTTTTGATATAGGCCCAGACTTTCTTCATCACTTCCGTGCGGGGAATGGCAATTGCCCCTACGATCTCGGCAAGTGCCTTAGAAGGAACTAAAGGCTTCATGAATGACGTGAAAGTTTTGCTGTTCGCTTTTTTCGCTGTTGTCGTTTTCGGAGCAGCTTCTTTTTTTGCCGCTTTTTTAGAAGAAGCTTTCTTAGAAGTCGCTTTCTTCTTTGAGGACTTCTTAGTTGATTTCTTCGCCATGAATGACCCCTTTAACTAAAGGACTTTTACCCATTCGATGATGTTATTGGAAATCCCCATGGCCTTGCCGGTTCTCTTGTAACCGTGACTCTCATTGAGAGCGATCATGCGGAAATTATCGACGGGACAATAATTCACAAGGCGATTGATCTGAAGGCGTTTTGCCTCAGATTCGTAGAAATTTTTAATCTGGTGAGAAAAGCCATTACCCTGAAACGCCATTTTGATCGGCGTATTTTTAGTAAAGAGTGTGTCTCCGTCTTTTTTCACAAGAACGGCCGCTACAATCTCTTCATCCGTCGTGACGGAATAGAGTT
Source organism: Bdellovibrionota bacterium (assembly GCA_040387275.1). Lineage (GTDB taxonomy): Bacteria > Bdellovibrionota > Bacteriovoracia > Bacteriovoracales > Bacteriovoracaceae > Peredibacter. Next base: position 311,436 of record JAZKDZ010000001.1, read on the forward strand.
TCCATCCGGTTTTCACTTCTTTCTTAATGTTATCCAGTGACCATGAAAAGTCCTGGGTATCTGTAAAGGCCTGAATATCAAACTTAGAGAGGTTCACAACCTCTTCTTCTTTCTTAGCTTCTCTGAAAACAAGATCTTTAATTTCGTCCATGACACTCGTTCTTTTATTACTGATTAGTGGCTCAACCTATTGTAACGATAATAAATCGATATTATCAAACTTATTTTGGGCATCACGACTCAGGGATGAAGTTGAGTTCATCTTCACTAAACACCGTGACACCTTTCTCGTGGAGTTTTTCAAAAAGCGACCGGTCATTTTCGTTGGAATAAGGCGCTGACACGTAGACAGTCAGGTCTTCCACATCCACGAGTTCCGGCAAGCGAGTTGCCACGTAAAGAGTTGAGATTTCGGCAGATGTTAAAAAGGCTTTTAATTCCCGAACTTTATCAGCGAGGCGTAATTGGCGAAAAGGACCTTTTTCACGCGGGTAAACATAGTTTTGTGAGAAGTTTTTAAAGGGCCATGCCCGAAGCCACTGGAAAACAGTCTGAAAGAGTTTCTCTTCTTTAGAACCGAGTCCCTCAATCGCCGGCTCAGAATTGCGGTCACGAAGAAAGGCTTCACATTCTCTGACGGAGAGAGTTTCCAGGATGGCGGTTTTTTTTCCGACTAAAAGACTGGCCATGGATTCCAGGATCAGAATCTGCGCAGGTTCGAGCTCACCGGAAAACGACAAATTTTTGACAGACTGAAAGTCGCCGTCCATTTCTACCCAAAGAGAAATTTCATCTCCCGGAAATTTGCGCATTCCCGGAGTCACCTGGGTTTTAAAAAAGCGCGGCGTCTCAAGAATTTTTCCCGCGCGAGTGGAATTCACCTTCACCATTTCGGTCTCCTGTCGTTAAGATGGACTCTAGCATGAAATTAACAAAAGAGCTTGGAGACAAATCAGAATGGGTTCTGGTGGGACCTATGGGTCCGGCACTTCCTGATTCTTTTTCTTCACTCCCGATTCTCGCTGTTGACGGTGGTGCTCACTGGACCAATCGCATGAACGCCTGGATTGGTGATTCCGACTCTTATCAATCGGCCCCCCAGACTTCGCTCATCTTTCAGCTTCCTGTGAATAAAGATTCTTCTGACTTTAATTACGCCCTGAAACTTTTTGATCGCCAGAAAAGTTATCATTTTCATCTCTGGGGATTTTCCGGAGGAAGAAAAGATCATGAACTCTTTGTCTGGGGAGAGATCCTTTCTTATCTCGAACAGCATCCGGAAACAAAATTCACTCTCTATGATAAAAACGGAAGAGTGGAATTTCATTTCATGGGTTCAGGTCACTGGCGCTTCCAGCATACCGGACCTTTTTCTCTGGGCTGCATCCGGAAAATCCGGGTAAAACTCACAGGCCAGGTGAAATATCCGATCAAGGCCGAGTCCTGGCTGCCCTCACTTTCAAGCTGGGGTTTATCCAATGAAGGATCAGGGGAAATTCTCCTGGAAAATGACGGATCGGCCTTCATTCATTACCCGGAAAAAGAAACATGAGAGTTCCCTATCTTGATATTCTCCGCGCGGTTGCTGTCATCTGGATGATTATTTTTCACGTTACTTATGACATGCGCATGTTCGGCTTCAATGAAATCAATTTTGCGGAAGGTTTCTGGTTTGCCTTTCCGCGAGTCATCGCCGGAACATTTCTTTTCTGTGTCGGCATTGCTCTCAATTATACGCACGCGGAAAAAGTGAAGACTTCTGCCCTTTTTAAGCGTCTCAAAAAACTCGGTATCGCGGCCCTTCTCGTGAGCGTCGGTACCTTTATCGCTTTTCCGAATCAATGGATCTATTTCGGCACTCTTCACTGCATTCTGGCGGGAAGTCTTCTCGGTGCATTCTTCGTTCACCGCAGGAAAGCGGCCTTTGGTCTCATGCTTTTTATTCTTTTCCTTCAGTACGTGGCGGGATTTGATATCAAATGGGTCTCCAATGTTCTTCAGCGTCCGTCCATGGATTTTATTCCGATTTACCCCTGGTTCTGGGTGATTCTCGCCGGCATTCTACTGGGACCTTATTTGTCAAGAATCAGATTCCTCATGTCTCTTAAAACGCCAAAGATTTTTGATTTTCTGGGGCGTCATTCTCTGGCGATTTATCTGCTCCATCAACCACTCATCTTCGGTGCTCTTTCTCTTTATCAATACCTTCACAAAAAATGACAAACTTCCGTTTCTTGTGAGAAAGTAAGAGCTCATGAACACGCTCATTGCCTCTTACCGGAAAGTTGAACTTTTCTTCGGAAATCTCAAGTTCGCCGTTGTTATCGTATCCCTTTTTGCCATCACTCTTGGTTACGGCACCTTCATGGAGTCTTACCATGGAACAGAATACGCCAATCGCCTGGTTTATAAATCATTGTGGTTCATGGGCATTCAGTTCACGATGTTTCTTTCTATTCTGTTTGCCACCCTGATCCGCCTTCCGCCAAAAAAACATCTGTATGGTTTTTACACGATTCACGCGGGCCTCATTATTCTTTTTCTCGGCTCCTACATCACCTACGAAGGTGGCGTCGACGGAACGATTACTCTTACTCCGAATCTGCCGACAAGACAGATCACCCTGAACGAAGATGAAATGCGCATTCAGTTTCCTTCCCGCGGGAAAGAAGTTTCCGTCACTCTTCCCTTCAATGCTTTCTCAACAGATCTCAAGCTTGATTATGAAAATATCAAACTCGGACGCTTTCTTCCTTTCGCCAAAGAAGAACTCAACTGGATTCCGACAAAGATCGTGGACCCGGGACAAACTTCATCACGCTATAAGCTTTTCAATGATCAGTTCGGTGAGACTCTGACTCTCACCCTTCATCCGATGTCGGATTTTAACAATACGATGCAGTTGGGCCCGTTAAACGTTCATTACATGCCGGCCTCTCTGGCGGCCTGCTTCTCTTCACAGGAAGACCACGGTCTCATCGTGTGGAATGGAGAAAACCGCGGCTGCAAAACGCCAACGAAAGCGGAATTGAGACGCAGAAAATCTTCTACCGGAAAAGAAATCGTTGCGATCACCTTCGAGGGAAAAGAAATTGCCTTCATCCCGGAGATGTCACCCCTTCCTCTCAATACGGAACTTAATCTCGACGAAAAATCTCCTTACCGGATTTTCTCGAGAAAACTTTTCGAACAAACGCCTCATCTCTTCTTATTCGGTGAGAGTGCGGCTTTTTATGACAAGAACACCAGTAAGTGGTCCACAGGTGTCGTAAGTAAAGACAAGGCCCTGGAACTTCCCTGGATGGGCTTCAAAGTTCTTCTCCTTGAAACGAAAAGCGACAGTTACCCGGTCATGCGACCGGAATACGTAAAACCGGTTCAGGATAATGGCCAGACGATTGTCGGGGAAAAGAAAGCAGTGGAAGTTTTTGTAGGCCAGGATACTTTCTGGGTCCGCTCAGGAGAGCCCGTTGCCTTTAATCTTAATGGCGAGAAAATCACTTTTGATCTCACGAAGAAAAATATCACACTCCCTTACGAGCTTGTTCTCGATCAGTTCAAGATGGACACTGATCCAGGAACTACGAATCCTGCGTCCTTTGAAAGTTATGTGACACTTTTTAAGGGTAACGAAGGGAATGAGAAGCATCACATCTACATGAACAATCCTTTGAAGTATCAGAACTTCACTTTTTATCAGGCCTCTTATTTTCAGAGTCAGGAAGGTCCTATGGGTTCTGTTCTCTCGGTCAATTTTGATCCGGGAAGACCATGGAAGTATCTGGGATCTCTTCTCCTTGTGTTCGGCAGTATCTGGCATTATTTTTTAAGACGAAAACACATTAAGTCCGGAGGCGCGCGTGCGTAATCTCTTTCTCCTCCTCGCATTTCTATTCTCTCTCTCAGCTTCCGCTCAGGGACCGATGAATTTTTGTACCGATGAACTGGAAACATTCCCGGTACTCGCACAAGGAAGAGAAAAACCTCTCTACGTACTTGCCGCAGACAGCATCCGCTTCATCACCGGGGACAAAAAAGTCGGTGAATTTTCCGCCGTGGTCGCCTTCTGTAAATTGTCTTTAAAAGCTTTCGGCATGCCACTTGAGTTGCCGGTGAATGTCCGGGTTGATCACGTCGACGTCAGAAAATTTATTGGAGTCAGCGAAAATACAAATAGTGTTCCGGTCAATGAACTCATGGATAAGTTTGATCTCATCCAGGGAGAGCTCCGTACGCTGAAAGAAAACAACGCTTATAAAAAAGAACTCACGAAAGTGGCAGGCAGAATCCAGACTTATAAAGCTGTGATCGCGGGCCAGGCCTGGACCGTTCCGGTTGTCGCAAATGGTAACGTGAGCTTTCTCACTCTTTCCGAATATCTGACTGAAGAAAGAGTCATGTCGGCGCAAGGAAACGGAAATCCTGTTCAGATCCTGATTGATCGCGCGAAGGCGGATTATCTTGCGGCCAAGGGTGATGATTACCTTCTGGAACTCAAGTACTTCAAATGGAATCCATTCCTGTGGGCACTTCTCCTTTCTCTTGCCGCCATTTGTGCTTTTGTTCTCACGAGAAACCGCGCTTACGGGACAACTCTGACTGTTCTCACTGTCCTCGTTCAGATTGCAGCGATGACTTTGAGAGTTCTCATTTCCGGCAGAGCTCCGGTTACGAATATGTATGAAACCGTCATGTTCTCGGGCTTCGGTGCTCTCGTGATTTCATCCATCATCACTCTCTATAGAAAAGAAATCAGCTTTATACTCGCGGGTCTTGGTTACAACGTTCTTTGTCTCATGATGATGAAGTTTGCTAACGGCATGCTTGATCCGGGGATTTCTCCCCTGGTTCCAGTTCTTCGCGATAATTTCTGGCTCTCGACACACGTGACGACAGTCATTCTTTCTTACGCAGCTCTGGCGCTTTCATGGTTACTCGCAAACTCGATTCTTATCCGCGACTCTCTCGGGAAACTGAAATCTGAGGATTATCGCTATCAGGTAGACCTCACTTATACCTGTATCAAGTTCGGTGTGGTTCTTCTTGCTGGCGGGGTGATCCTTGGCGGCGTGTGGGCCGACTATTCCTGGGGAAGATTCTGGGGATGGGATCCGAAAGAAACATGGTCACTCATTGTTCTTCTCGTTTACATGGCCATTCTCCACGGTAAAGGAACAACATGGGTTCCACCGAAGCGCTTTATCCCGCTGGTAGCAGGGGCCTTCATGAGTGTGATGATGGCATGGTTTGGTGTGAACTATATTCTCGCTTCAGGCCTTCATTCCTATGGATTCTCTGAAGGGGGAGCAATCTTCCTCGGAAGTTTCTTTATTACCCAGATTGCAGTCCTCATCATTACAAGATTCAAGGTGAAACAAGCATGATGAAACATGTGTGGAATTATCTGAAAATCAGGAAGAAGTTCTGGCTTCTTCCGATCCTTGCTGCCTTTCTGGTGCTGGGAGTTTTGATTCTGGTATCTCCCTCTAACCCTTATGCACCCTTCATTTACACATTTTTTTAAATGAAAGATGAGCTCATCCTCGGAATTTCCTGCTACTACCATGACAGTGCAGCAGCACTGATCAGAAATGGCGAAATTCTGGGGGCCGTTCAGGAAGAGCGCTTTTCGCGGAAAAAACACGACTCAGCTTTTCCCGTGGAATCCATCCGCTGGCTCTTAAAAGAAAATCAAATCAGTCTCAGGGATCTCACGGCGATCGTGTATTACGAGAAGCCGTTCATTACCTTTGAGAGAATTCTTGAAACCCACCTGAATTACGCACCAATGGGATTTTCCTCGTTCCTGAAATCTGTCCCGTTATGGATTAAGGAAAAACTCTTTCTCGAAAAAGACATCATCAAAAAACTGAAATCCATTGAAGACACTCAGTTTCCGGCCATCACCTGGTCAGAGCACCATCTTTCTCATGCAGCAGGAGCATTTTATCCCTCACCTTTTTCCGATGCGACCATTTTATGCGTCGATGGAGTTGGTGAATGGGCCACCACTTCCGCCTGGACCGGATCAGGAAAAGAAATACATCCTCTCTGGGAAATTCATTTTCCCCACTCCCTGGGTCTATTTTATTCAGCGATCACGGCCTATCTCGGATTCAAGGTAAATTCCGGCGAATACAAAGTCATGGGACTCGCCCCTTACGGGAATCCTGTCTACACAGATCTCATGTTAAAAGAGCTCATCACTCTACTTCCTGACGGCTCCTATTCCCTCAATATGGATTACTTTGAATACGGACATAAGATGAAGATGTCCGGAGAGAAACTGGAAAGCCTCCTCGGTCGCCCGATGAGAAAACCAGAAACCCTGATGGACCAGTTTCACATGGATGTGGCAGCGTCTCTTCAGAAAACTCTGGAAGCGTCCCTTCTCCATGTTACGACTCATCTTCAGAAGAAAACGAAAAAGAAAAATCTCTGCCTCTCTGGTGGGGTTGCACTTAACTGTGTGGCCAATTCTAAGATCTTAAAAGAATCGGGCTTTGAAACGGTCTGGATTCAGCCGGCCGCCGGTGATGCCGGAAGTGCACTGGGTGCGGCCCTGGCCTATTATCATCTCCATTCGGGGAAAGAGAGGATTGTCTCCGCAGATGATTCTCAGAAAGGAAGTTTACTCGGGCCCTCCTTTACGAATGATGACGTGGCCCTCTATCTCAAAGAAAATAAAATTCCTTTCAAAAAACTCGAGGACACAGATCTTCTCGACTATACCTGCAAAGAAATTGAATCCGGAAAAATCATCGGCTGGTTCCAGGGCAGGATGGAATACGGGCCCCGTGCTCTGGGATCAAGAAGTATTATCGCGGACGCCCGTTCACCGGATCTTCAGAAAACCATGAATCTGAAAATTAAGTTCCGTGAATCCTTCAGGCCTTTTGCTCCCCTGGTCCTTGAAGAAGACACGGAAAATCTTTTTAACTGGAAGCATCCCAGCCCTTACATGCTTTTTGTCGCCGACGTAAAAGATTCTCACCGGAAGGCCATGACGAGTACGGAAGAAAAGCTATTTGGTATCGATAAGCTCAATGTCATTCGATCCACCTGGCCCGCCATCACTCATGTCGATTACTCAGCAAGACTTCAAACGGTGAGCGCCGGAAGACAACCAAAACTTTATTCCCTTCTTTCACATTTCAAGAAGCGCACAGGGCATTCCATTCTCGTTAATACATCGTTCAATGTCCGCGGTGAACCGATCGTCATGACACCGGAAGATGCTTATCGTTGTTTCCGGAGAACGGAAATCGATATCCTGATCTTAGAGAATATTGTGATTGAGAAAAAAGACCTGCCTGAATTTAAAGACTCTGACTGGAGGGAAGTTTTTGAGCTGGACTGAATTTAAGAATAAACATCTCTTCTCTGTGAACCTTGCCATCGTGGCGGGATTTCTCCTGTGGCAGGTGAGAAAAGATTTTCTCTTTCATCCGATAATTATCGGATGGCTTATTCTTACGTTTTTCTCAGCGAAGGCCAGAGAGAAAGAAAAAGCAGTCATGCTATTTGTAGGAAAAGTTAACGGGATGATTATCCTGTCCGTTTTTTACTTCCTGATCTTCTCACCGTTTTCTGTTTTTTATCGATTGTTTTTTCGTCATGGGAGCTTCAGGAAGTCTGCTTCCACCTTTGAGATCAAGGACAGCATCTCCCCTTTCGACCGGCCGTTTTAAATTTTCCACAATCCATGAAGCAAACCAGGCATTGAGTTTTCCTGTAGGGTGCCGATCCCAGGGAAGGATAAAGTCCTCGGACTTAAGATTATTCTTTTTCAGATGGGCCTTAAAATCACGATTCGCGAACATGACTTCTATCCCTTTTTTCCGGGCGGCCATTTCGATAAGAACTTCCTGCATTTTATTCACTCCGGCCATTGGATGAATGAGCCAGATGAATCTCCCCTGGGGATACATTTTGAGATAGTTTTTCTTAAGCTCGGCAATGCCTTCAAGAAAAATTTCTCCCTTCTTATAATCCGTTCCCTTGTCCGTATAAGAAAAGGGGCCAATCTCTGGGAGCTCAATTCCGATTTTTTTAAAGAAATGATATTTATTGTAATCAAACTGCTCATCGAGCTTTCCTGTGTATTGAATTTTTCCGTCAACCATTCCGTATGTGGGAGTCTTCGCCCAGGCCCAGCGCAAGTAGCTCAGGTCCCTGATCCAGCGGGAGAAATGATCGGTAATATAAACGTAAGCATATATTCCCTTTTCCTCATGAACAAAATCTCTCAGGGGAACAAGCTCCATGTATCGGAGTGACGAATGAAGCCCACCCCCGGTAAAACCGAGATTTCTGACGTTCACATTGGGAAGTGACTCGCGCAGGATTTTGGGAAAGGTATCTTCATAGTTAACACTCGCTCCGAAAACAAAGGAGCAGCCGGAAAAAAGAAGATGGGATTTTTTTGTCTCAACGACATCTTTGTCATCCCGAATCCCGAACTTGTTAACAAAATAAATATTGTCAGAAACAAGACCAAACTTATTACTGATCTTCAGGCGCTTAATGGCGCCGGAGTTAAAGTAAAAAAGATCAGAAACTCCCGGATAAATATCCTTATTGCCTTCACTGATGACCGTCCAGTCGTGGCCGATGGTGGAAAATCCTTCTTCCTGAACAGGACGGAATTTTGTCCAGACGAAAAGAAGCCCGCTCAGGGTGAAGAGAAAAATGAAAATCGGGATAAATATTTTACCGATAAGGCGCATGCTGAAAGTATATACAGGGGATTGGCATAAAAAAAGAGGGCCCGAAGGCCCTCTCAGAAAAAAAACTGATTATTCTACAATGTAGAAATTCGCACGCTGACCATAAATGCTGTTCATCATCGGGCCATTGTTATTCATTTCAAAGTAACCAACGAGAGCGCCTTCCATGCGGACCTGCTCAACATAAAGTGACTTGATGAATGTCTGAACGTTCCCTTTGATCCAGCCCGGAATCGGAAGAAATCCGAGACCAACACCAGCGAGATTAAGAAGGGCGCGGTTTCTCTTCACACGATTAGGCTGAGAGTAATCAAAGGCCATTGCCGGCTTAGATGAGAACTGGTGAGCATTTACGTGAAGGTGATAAATCTTACGGGCCTCTTTTTCATTTACTTCAGCGAAAGCGAAATTGATTTTTTTGATATTCGTGAAACGACCACCAAAAATGGGATCACTCCAGTCACGAACTGTTCCGTTTCCTGCGCGAACCATCATGTAGAAATTATTCATTCCGTAGTTCATCCAGTCACGGGCAGCACGATTACTCTCCGGGAGGTTTGTTGCCTGGATTTTGTATTCATAGATTGAAGAAACGGCCATATCCACTTCTTCTTTTGTCATTCCGAGTTCGTTTTCTTTCACTGTCTCGAAATAATGAAGAAGCATGTTGTGGTGGAAAATTCTCTGTTCCATCATCATGTCGTGAACGCGGACAATGACAAAACTTGCGATGTTAAGAAGTGGAACATTCGAGAAGCGCTTCTGAGCTTCCTGAAGGGCCCATGTCACAACAGCGTAAGTCACGTTCTTCTTATAAAAGAAGCGGGCGTCTGAGTGATAAGTGAGGATGGAAGGATCGATGTACATCATCGCTTCTTTCAGTTTTCTTTCGAACTCTTCCCAGAAATCATTATTCGTGATTTCACGGAATGAAGCATCGACATCAATGTTCGGGAGATTCAGGAGAGATTCTTTAATTCTCTGAGCTTCTTCGTCGCCTGAAGCATTCTTGTCATATGGGTTAAGACCCATTGAGAAAAGCATGTCATCAATCTGCTGCTCTTTTTCAGAGAACGATTTTGCTGCAAATGATTGCTGCTCGTTCATGAGTTCAGATTTAATCTGCTCAAGAAACGGACGGATCGTAAATTTCGTCACAGCTTTTTTTAATTTGATCGCGATGACTTTTCCATCTTCGCTCTTCACGAGACCGAAGCGGGCATCGAATCCTTTTGTGTCGTAGGAATAGGCCGATGAACAAATCGCCAGCAGAGCTAGCGCCATTAAACCGAAACGCATGGAATCCTCCTTAATAAGACTGAAAAACCTTCTTGGTTTCTTTTATGGATAGATGGTATCGAGAGTGAGTTGACTCAGACAAAGGAGGAGTGTCTGTTATTTTCTTAACTTGTAAGTAAATAAGTCGGATTAAATTGATCTAATGCGGGCCTTGCCGGCGCGTCCTGTTCTGAAGCTTTTTATTTCCTTGAACGTGTAAGGATGAGTTTTCTTAAGCTCGTCTGCAATGGTTTCCGTGAGAACTCCGCGATTGTGAGAGTAGTCACCCAGATCTTCCGAGCCTCGACTGTTAATGCCAATGACTTCTCTCTTCTCGTTAAAGATCGGTGCACCCGATGAGCCACCGAGCGTAGGGGCAAAATGCACAAACTCTCCGCCATCCACCATGAGACCTTGTCCATGAGAGGCCTGAATTCCCATGCCCCCGGCGTTTCCGATATGGAGAAGACGAATATCGCGATCACTCTTAACTCTCATAGCAAGGCGAAGTGGCTTCACCACATCACCTAATGACGGTCCACCCAGAAGATTATTCATCTCCACCACACAGTAATCAAATTTCGGGCTGCAGAAGCGGACTTTACGGCAACCGACTTTCTCATCCGAAGAATTGAGCTTGATGGAAAATTTCCCACATTCCCACTTCCGGTCTTTTCCGGTGTAGTTCATGACATGTCGATTGGTCATCACGAGATTTTTTCCCACCAGGAATGCGGTCCCGACTTTGGTGCCGAGTCTTGTGGTGGATTCAAAAACTGAAAGGGCGAGTCCGGTTTCCTCTTCAAAATCCTCATCCAGAATCTCGGCCGTAAAACCTTCCGAGTGGACCTTCGCTCCGAATTTCTCACCATTGGTCATGACGACGACCGGGCCGGAAACCCGGACCAGACCATGCTCAGGATCAACCGAATATCCTTTAAACAAATAATAGAGTCCCGCGAGACTCTGGGAAGGAATGATATTCCACGAACTCGCAAGTCCGCGGAAACGGTTCGATTTTTCCAGAAGCGCCGGGGAAAAGAAGAGGCAAAAGATGAGGAGAAAAAGAAACTCACGTCTCATGCTATTGCTATCGGAAATCAGGGACTTTTCTTGAATCCAGTGTCGAGTTTTTAGACAGCGGGAGAACTTGTTTCAAACACACTCGAGATTACAGTGAAAAAAGGTGAAAATGGGCCCATGAAATACTTATTTCTCGCCTCGGCACTTATGCTTACTTCGCTCACCGCTTCCGCGTACTTCCATTATCCGGAAGACCGCACGTACACCTCGAATGATCGTGGTTACACTCAGTATGGAGCTCCTTCCCTTCATCACACCGGGAAATATGCTCTCACTTTTGATGATGGGCCACATCCGACCAGAACAGCAAGAATTCTTGATACCCTGAAGGCCTACAATGCCAAGGCCTTGTTCCTCGTCATCACCTCGAACATTACGGAAGGAACGTTTCCTCTTATTAAGCGCATGCTCGATGAAGGACACCTTGTTGGCTCGCATGGACTTATGCATGACAACTCTGACAACATCACAAAGGCCGTGTGGAAAGCGCGTGTAAAACAATCTTTTGTTGATCTCGCCAAATGGTACAAGCGCGCTGGTCACGAACTCACAAAACCCTACTACCGTTTTCCTTATGCCGTTTACGGCGGAAGAACAGATCATCATCATCTCAATACTCTGAAAGAAATTTCCCGCGAACTCATGGGAGAAAACTGCATCCATTTCACATTCTGGGATCATGATTCCGGAGACTGGATTCCCGGAATGACGGCGGCCGAAGTTCTCGCCAACTACAAAGCTTTCCATGAAGGCGGACGTGTTGTGACCTACAAAACCGTGAACGGAAAAATTATTAAAGTCATCAAGACCATCACCGAGCCAGCTGGTGGTGGTGTGGTTCTTCAGCATGATATCCAGGAAAGTTCAGCTCAGGGAACGGCGATGGTTCTCAAATATTTTCAGGAAAATAATCTCGAAGCAGTCCGGATTGATGAAGTCGATGAATTCCTAATTACGAAAAATTGCAGGATGTAAGATGAAAACCAGCTGGGCCCTCTTCCTCATTCTCATGTCGACAAACATTCATGCTCAAATGACGATCGATAGTATCCTCAGTGTTTACGGCGACGATAACCGCCAGGAAGTTGCGCGCGCGAGTCGCTCTCACCAGAAACTTGCCGACTCTACGGCCGCACTTATTGTGAATAGCTTCATGGTGAAAGAAGGCAGCTCTCACCGGATCGATGCTCCGACTCTCGAGCAGCAGGACGGAGTTTGTGCGACAGAAAGATACCGCGACCAACCGGCCGCCTCAGTTTGCTCAGGAACCCTCATCGCTCCTGATCTCATGCTCACGGCCGCTCACTGCTATACCAGTGCAGCTACCTGCACTCACGCTTCATGGGTCTTTGGCTTTCATGAATCAAGAAACGGAAAATATAAAATTAAAAATAAAGAAATCTATAAGTGCAAAGAAGTCGTTTACCGCGCCTTCAGCATTAAGGATGGAAAAGATTTCGCGATCGTTAAACTCGATCGGAAAGTGAAAGGTCACTCTCCCGTGGAACTCCGTCAGGAAGGAAGCGCAGAAGTGAACACCAAACTCGTTCTCATCGGCCATCCACGCGGTCTTCCCACGAAAATTGCTGATGACGCCTGGATCACTTCCATCAAAGACGGAAGCATCCTGATGAGTAACCTTGACGCCTATACCGGAAACTCTGGCTCAGGAGTCTTTAACGCAGAAGCGGGATTCCTCGAAGGTGTTCTCTCATTCGGAAATGAAGACTACCTGGAAAACGAACAAGCGAGTTGCTTCTCTTCCCAGGTCTACCGGATGCAGGATGGCGGCGAAGCGATCATGAAAATCGACCCGGTCCGCGATTTTCTTAAAACATACCAAACGACTCGGCCTTAAAAGGCTTTTCAGTTAATTCCTTCTATTAAAAAATTGGGAGATGAAAACTCTCAATCTTTTACTCGCTCTCCTATTTTCGACTTCCTTATACGCCAGCGAACTCTGCTCCCATAAAGGTGTCGCCGCTCCCTATCCGGCCTATCCTTCAGAAGTTTCGCGCGAAGCTGGATGGACTGAGGCCTACACTGCTCTCTACGCTCAACTGTGCTCCAATCTTAAAACACCAAATCGTTTTTTCCGCGGCTACCGCTCACACCCGTCTCCGAGATACATCGCGGCCTACCTCTGGGATACGGCCTTCATCGCTCAGGCCTGGATGCATTGGGATCCTAAGATCGCCCAGGAACTGATCCGTTACTTACTTAAGTTCCAGGAAAAATCCGGCATGCTCCATCACGCCGTCCTGGAAATCCTGATTAAGCCTTACGCTTATTCCGACTCGCAGCCGCCGATCATCGCGTGGACTGCGTGGAGAATTTATGAAAAGTCCGGCGACGTTCAATTTCTCCGCGATGTTTACCCGAAACTTAAACGCTATCATGAATGGCTGAAACTTAATCGCCGCCATCCCGACGGACTTTATTTCTGGAAACATCCTTACGAGTCCGGGATCGATAACTCTCCCCGCTTCACCAACCGGAGTGAATCATGGATGGACGACACAACTAAACTCGCTTCCGTTGATATCTCTTCCTATATGGCGCAAGCGATGGAGTCCCTGGAAAAGATCGCTTCTGTTATCGGTCTTCCCGATGAGGCGAAAAACTTCTCTTCGGAATATGCGCACCTAAAGTTAGTGATGAATGCGAAACTTTGGGATGAAGCTGACGGAACATACTACGACTATGATTACCGGAAAAACGACTTCGTGAGAGTGGATACTGTTTCCAACTTCACACCTCTTACGGCAGGTATTCCCGATCCCTATCAGGCCAGACGCTTAATTGAGCGCGCTCTTGATCCTTCAAAATACAACACCAAGATTCCCTTCCCTTCTGTCTCACGTGCTGATCCTACTTTCGTGAAAGATATGTGGCGTGGTCCGGTGTGGATCAACATGGCCTACTTCGGAGTTCTGGGTGTTGACCGCTACGGCTATCGCGAGGACGCGGCCATGCTCGCGAAGAAGATTTCCGGCGGAGTTTTCGAAACGTGGAAAATCAGAAAAGATTTTTACGAGTTTTATGATCCGGAGAGATTCGACATCAAAGAACTTCATCGCAAGAAAGGGAATCTCTGGAAGCGCATTCAGCTGGGTTCAAAACCGGTGAAAAATTTTGCGGGCTGGACGGCCCTTGCTAATACACTGGTTGTGGAATTCGGAGCTGATTGGTGATTGGGTTCCTGATTGGGTTCCAGCATACTTGTGGCTGCAGGTCGCGTCGAAAACTTTGAAGTAAGCGGCTTAGGTCTAATCAACATTGAACTATTCTAAAAAATAGTCGGTGCTTTTGCCCATTCAGGAATCAAATCCTGTATGGCAATCAGCATGCCTAGAAATCCAGTCATTCGATCAAACGAGCATTTCTACCACCTCACTGGTAGATCAAATAACAAAGAAGATTTTTTCCTTCCTACTCCTGAAGTCTGGGAAATCATGATGAGAGAGCTGAATAAGCTTCAGAGAGAAAGTGAACTCAAAATCTCAGCATTTGTTCTGATGAACAATCATTTTCATTTGCTTGCACTAACTCCAAATGAACCAATTGATCGGGTGATGTATTTCTTCATGAAGAACGTCACTAAAAAAATGCAAAAAAGGACGGGAAGGATAAATAAAATCTTCGGCGGAAGATATAAAGGCTGTTTGATTGATAATTCAAAATATCTGCTAAACGTTTACAAATATATTTATCGAAACCCGGTTGCCGCCGGCATGGTTGAGCGAGCTGAAGAATATCCCTTCAGTACTTTTCATATTAAGAATGAAGCCTTTACGATTCAGCTGGATAAAGTAATGCCCATGAATATAGCGATAAGTGACCACGTGGAAAAGCAGTGGGTGAATTCGACATTCGAAGATGAAGAAGTTGAGAGTTTAAAATGGGGACTTTCAAAAACTAAATTTAAATATAAGAAGGAAAGATACAGGAGAAAAGAGATAGGCCCTTATCTTACTTTCTGACGCATGAGACAGCCACAAGTATGCTGGAACCTACGCGGGCATCGTCCTGAGACATTCGTCCCAGAGTTTCTTCCTGAGATAAAGAGCATTGATGCCGGCCTTCGACGCCAGAGACTCTTTCGTCTTATCGCCCTTGATGAGTTCATCCAGGCATTTCAGCGCTAAAGGTCCGTGCTCTTCGCCATCCACTTCAATGTGCCGTTCGAGATAATATAGGAAAGTAGGGGCCTCTACATTTTCGCGTTTCAGGACTTCAACCATTGACGTGAACATGGAAGGAATGAGTTTTTCGCGACCAAAGAAGAAGCTCGCGGCGACTTCCACCGGATGACCTTCGCGCGCGAGACGAAGATTCTCAGAAACAAATTCTTTCACACCCTCAGGGAGAGTTTCGATTTTAAGATCCGGAAGAAAATCAAAAAGCCCTGAAGGACTCGCACCCACTTCTTTCATGCCGGAAAGATAGAGCTCAAAGTGAGAGACAGCATTCCCGTTTTTATCGAGATCACTTTCTTCACCTAAAACAATTTGATTGATGAAACGAACGAGTTCCGGAGAATAAGAAGAGGGCCTCCAGGGAACTTCGACACAGGTAATTTCTTTTTGGAGAGACTTCAAGAGGCTCATGAAATCCCAAACGGCAAAAACATGATAGCTCATGAAGTGACGGAGGGATTTCAGATCCGTGAGGCGCGAATAGACTTCGTGCTGACAGAGATCATCCTGAAGTAACGAGAGATTTTCCTGGTAAGACATGGAGGCACTATAACGCATCCGACAGCCAAAAGTATGCTGGAACCTTTGTGCCGAACTATTGTTTAATGGCCTGAGGGCGCTGACCAAACGGAAGTCCCTGATCGTGATCGGAATTCCAACGATCCGTCATAAGTTCCTGTCTTTCCACACGATAGTATTTGAGAGACTCATCCAGCTCGTTGAGCTTACCCATGAGTTCGTTTTGGAGATTAAGGCGTTCTTGTTTGAGAGAGATCATATCATCTAGGGCCTTTCTTTTTTCGCGCATGAGACGGTTGATCTCTTCATCATAATTGGCGGCGGTCTTCACTTTCTGCTGATCAAAGGTCCAGAGAAAGTGATTGATGTCATTTAACTGCTTTAAGAAATCTTCTTTCCGCACTACCAGCTGTTCACGATACTTGGTGGCCTCAAAAACCCGCACACCCAGGGTCTTGGAAAAGAAATTGAGCACTGTGCCACGAAGGAAATATTTCTGGGTGGAATAGCATGGGGCGAGCGACTCAACATAAATTGTGAAGTGGAAATCTTCGACGTTCCGGACGAAGGCCTTACAGTAATCGCGATTATCCTGGAGATTCACTGTGAACTGAACCATATCTCCGGCGCGGAAGAACTTGGCGTTGTTATTTTCCACTTTGATCTTAAAAATCCGTGAGGAATCATCTTTATCCGACACCCGGCCGGAAAAGCGCTCGTAATCGATCTCGGGATTGATCTGTCCCCGATTATCCGCCTCGAGAACCCCTTCTTTGGGATAAGAAGGCGTAAGAATCATGGCGTTAAGCGATGAAACGAAAAAAAGATGAAAAAGGAAAATGACGGAGAACCTCATGCTTTTTATTATGGTCGGGAATTTGATCAAATCCTAATTGTTTTCAACCGACCAAAAAAGGTGAGTATATGGAATTCTTTATCGACACTGGTGACCTGAACGAAATCAAAACAGCTTACTCATGGGGCTTCGTGGATGGAGTTACAACCAATCCAAGTCTCGTGGCCAAAACAGGAAAAAGTCAGAAAGATCTGATCCGCGAAATCGCAGAAATCGTCGATGGCCCGATCTCAGCAGAAGTTATTGCTCTCGATGCTCCGGGCATGATCCGTGAAGGTGAAGAACTCGCCAAGATTCACAAAAACGTTGTGATCAAACTCCCTATGACAAAAGACGGAATGATCGCGTGTAAACATTTCTCAAAACAAAAAATTAAAACAAACGTGACTCTTATTTTCTCAGCGAACCAGGCGCTTCTTGCTGCGAAAAATGGTGCCACTTATGTTTCTCCCTTTGTTGGCCGCCTCGATGATGTCGGACAAACCGGAATGGATCTCATTCAGGAAATTCGCGTCGTCTTCAATAACTATAATTTCGAGACAAAAATTCTCGCAGCTTCTCTCAGACATTCGACGCACGTAAAAGACTGCGCGATGGTGGGTGCTGATGTGGCGACTCTCCCGTTTAAAGTGATCGAAGGGCTCTTTGCTCATCCTCTAACTAAAAATGGTTTGGATCAGTTCATGGCCGACCACGCTAAGTCACAGAAATAGTTCACTAAAAAACCTTAAAGTGGGATCTCAGATTCTTGGCCAAATGTCCGATAAAACCTAAGTCGGACAAGCTATGGACAAGGAAGCCATGAGATCCCTCTTTTTACTCTTCGTTACACTTTTTATCGGTGCTGCCTGTAACACCAAGACTGCTACCACTTCCAGTGGGTCGATCAGTGCCACCGCTCCCTTCGTCTGGGAGACAGCTTTTCCCAAAGACATTCTAGTTTCCGTTGCTTTCTCAACTCCTGATGAACAGACAAAAATCACTGCCATGATGACCGCCTGGGAAACTGGTGCTGCTGGATATGATTTTTTCCGTGAAGTTTCTCCCGGAACTGAGCCGGAAAGAACCGACACCATCACGGGACCCAATCAATTACGTGACGGAAAATTTGCGATCTATAAGGCCACGCAATGGCCCTATCCGGAGTTTCCGGATGCACTCGCTATCACTCAGATCTTTGCGATCCGCTACAATCGTGGGGAAAGCAGTGAGTACGTGGCGATTCAGGAAGCTGACGTCATCATGAACTACGAAGATTTTCTTTTCGATGATGCCAGTCCGATGGCCTTTGATTATGACTTCCAGACTGTACTTCTTCACGAGCTCGGACAC
The DNA here is from genome assembly GCA_040387275.1 of Bdellovibrionota bacterium. Classification (GTDB taxonomy): domain Bacteria; phylum Bdellovibrionota; class Bacteriovoracia; order Bacteriovoracales; family Bacteriovoracaceae; genus Peredibacter. The sequence continues at coordinate 329,432 of JAZKDZ010000001.1, forward strand.
TTCCTGGGGCTTCAGCACAAACCGAGAAGCTACAACCGGAATAACACCGTCATGTATCCTTCGATCTACTCTCAGAGTCTTGAAGTGAAGCAGGTTCCGCAACTGATTGACCGCCAGGATCTTGCCTCGAAGTATTCCATTACTCTTCCCCCTCTCACGGCCGGTGGTTCAGCCATCGCAACGTCCCCTCGCACGTATACGAGAAATCCTTCGGACGCGGGTGAGATGACTAAGATTGTTCTGGAATTAAGAGCGAATGGCGAATGCGTACATCATGCTGATGGCGTGGAATTCACACGCCACCAGATGAATAAATAATCCTAGAGAAACTTCTTCAATTCTTTTACAGACATTTTACGGTGAACAGGATTTGTTGATTTCGTCTCAACAGATTTTCCTCCGTAAGTGTACTTTCTGAAATCCTCACCTACTTCAATTCCTGTGAACTGAGAGAGCTCTTTTGAGAACTCTTCCACGAAAAGTGGAGAGAAGATGCGCTTATCCGTCATATGTCTCATGAAAGGCTTTAATCCGCCCTTCTCAGCGAGTTTGCCGTCGAGGTAAGACATGAAGCGGGCGCCGAACGAATAGGCCGCCTGGTCAGTAATACGCGTGTAATAAGCATGAGAAGACATTCCGCTTGATCCGGAAAGCGAAGTCGCTCTCGGATAACCATTGTCTCTCCAGCTCGCGAGTGCCTCATCGAGCCAGCCGCTGTTACCATTAGCAGGCATCATTCCGCGGGCAAAATATGAGTGGAACATTTCGTGCCCAAGAGCACCAGTGTCCGTCATGGTAGCTCCACAGTATTCCATTCCGCCCATGCCGGCGTTGTAAACAATGAGCTGCTCATGCGGCCATGCTCCGTAGTCTTTTTCGAGCTCGTTGAAAACATCAAGTGCTTTCAGTTTCAAACGATCCATACCGGCAGCTCCGGTCCAAGAAGAAGACTTGTTATAAACAACAACCGGAATCTCGCGACCGTCGATCGAACGGAAAGTTCCGCGTGATTCGTTGGTTTCTCCCTTAGGAACTGTGTGGAAGAAGATCGAAGAAACGTTGAAGTGCTTAGGATAAGAAACAGAATAGCTATTTCTTGATTTCGCAGTCACTTTACCATTGGTGTAGATCACCTGGTTAGTTCCGCCGCCAATGAAGTTAATTTCAAAATTCATTTTTACCTGATCGTATTCAAACGAAGCAGGCATATAAAGTTCCATGAAATTTCTTTCATCGAGATCTGAAGTCCAGAAAGCTGATCTCACGCCATCTGTCGTGAACTCAACGAGTTCTTTAAGAGGAACTTCGATAATAAGTTTGTGGGTACCAGTTGCTGCAGAAACATCGAGAACGCGAACAGTTGTTTCGTTATTCGGAGTCTTCTGAAGTGTTGCCGTAACCGCAGCACCATCAAGTTTGATCGATGTCGGGTCCTGAACAGAATCGAAAACGATATTTCCGTCTTCCACAACATTCACAGTCATCTCTGCGCGGGCAGAAGCTTGCCGAGCTGTGATGTCGTAATTGATTGTGTAAGTTGTTTCAGTGAAATCAGCGAATACTGCTTTCCCGTTACGGGCCGTGAAAGATTTTGGACGGTGAGAGAGGTCGTTATTTCCGGCAAAAGCGGAAGTTGCCAACATGGCAGAGAGTAAAAAAAATTTCATGCATCAAACTCCTTGATGCAGATATCACATCAAAGAGAAAACCTGATGTCCAGCTATTCGAGAGGTGTTTTATCAGTCTTAAAATGTTCGCGAAGCTTGTCCGCGAGTTCTTCGAGATGGGCGTAGTTATCCCCGTCACGGAACTTCAATTTCCTGTCCTTACCTTTCATAAGATCCGAAACATAAAGTTCAAACGCGTAAACCGGGCCCGCACTTTTGTGGCTGATTATGACGCCCGCGACAAAAGCGATGAGACTCAGGAGTCCTGTCAGTGAAAGATAGGTGTAAAAAAATGAGTTCATAATGTCAGATTTTTCCTCGGGAGTTCCTAGCACTGTCGTATTGAGGAAACTGTAAGAAAAAAGACCGAGAACAATTGAGCAGCAAAATACCACGAGCAGGAGATTGATACTGACTCTTAGCTGCTCGCGCGGACGGATGAGATAATTTCCGCGCACACTATCGGGATACCAGATGAGCTTGTCACGCGCGAACACCATCCACAAAGTAATCGAAGCTCCGATCCAGAGAAAAATATCCGCTACGTTAAAGTAAGCGTGAAAATCTCCAGCGATAAACGGAATGAAGTCGACAGTCTGACCATAGATGATTTTATCTGAAACGTTTCCGAGCATTCCTCCCACGAGAAACGACAAACCAAATTTCAACCAATGTCCCCTTCTGGGAATCACGTACATGAGGACGACATAAAGGATGAAGACGATGCCCGAAAATGAACCTAATGCAATAACCCTGATCGAATCCGGGAGATGGGCAAAGGCTCCCATGATAAAGCCCTGATTATAGTGGAGAGTCTCTAAAGTGAGACCCCACTGCTTGGTATAGAAGTCTACGACAAGGGTAAGCACTAAAATGCTTATTGAGATTAAGTAACGACTTTTCATGGCACTTTTATCGGCAACTCTAAGTACAAGTTAACTCTAAATACTTGATTAAACTAATCAAAAGAAATTCCGCAAGTTTTTGAAACTGTATTCCGATTAGTCTTAGACCTGTGAGGAGGCAACCGTGAAACTACAATTATTAATGCTGACGTTCGTGCTCTCGGCCCCGGCCATTGCACAGACTTCTCCCAGAGAAATCGCCTGGAAACTACATAACCGGATCGCCGGTGTTCCACCAAGACCTACTATGCTTGCAAGCATGGAAGCCGAAGTGGCCGCTGGTCGCCCCGAGGTTGCTGCGAATATGGCACTGGCCAACCCTAACTTCATCAATATCACGATGAAGAACTGGGTGAAGTCATGGTCTAACCGTGAACAATCCAATCGCGCTGACTTTAACGATCATTCGGCAACGTTGATCGGTATCATCCGCGACGACATCCCTTTCGATCAGGCCTTGTATGGTGACATCTACTATACAATTCCTACATCAGGCACGGCATGGGCAAACAATAGTAATGCCCACTATCGTGCTGCTGAACAGTCGAGACTTAACTTTGCCGATGCGGCCGTTCTCGTAAGAGAAGCACAGAGTGCGCGTCTTCTTCCGGCAAACGCAGTTTCAGGTGTCATTACAACACGTCAGTCAGGTGAAGCATTCTTCCAGGCAGGAACAAACCGCCGGATTAACCGATTCACTTTCATGAACTTCCTTTGTAACGACTACGAACAGATTCACGATGTGACCGTTCCTACTTATCACATCGGCCGTGACGTTGAACGTACTCCGGGTGGTGACAGCCGTACCTTCCTTAACAAGTGCGTTGGTTGTCACGCTGGTCAGGATGGTCTTCGCGGAGCTTACGCTTACTACGATTATTCGAACAACATGATCACTCACACGCCTGGTGCGGTTGTTGCGAAAATTAACCGTAACAACCTCTACTCTTCAGGAAAAATCACTGTGAATGATTCCTGGGAAAACCTTTGGGCCCTTCCGGGAACTCAGAACCAGAACAAGCTTGTCTTTAAAGGTGCAGTTGCCGGTGTCGGTGCAAAATCTCTTAACCAGATGCTTGCACGTTCAGAAGGCTTCTCTAACTGTATGGCCAAGAAAGTGTTCGAGCTCGTTTGTATGAAAGAGCCGGTGAATGCTGATGACAAAGCTTTTGTTGCAGCAAACGCCCGCCGCTTTGAAAGTACTGACGCTTACAGCATGAAAAAATTGATCGTAAAAACCTCTGTCGGATGTATCGCCAATGAATAATACACATTACAAAATTGCGGTCTTCGTACTCTTAACCATCGTAGTAGGGACATTCACCCACTGCGTACAAAACGCACCGGTCGGCGGATCTTCGACTTCGGGCTCTTCAAGAAGTCCAAGTGGTGGAACAGCTCAGACTCCGGAACAAGTGCTGAACACAGCACAGGTTGATGTTGGTCTCAAAAACTTTGAGCAGATCAACTACTCTTTTGCTGAACTCACTGGTGTGCCGGTTTCCAACGCCCAGGTGAGCGCTGCTTATACGGCGGTTGAAGCGACTCTTCCTTCTGAAAACGAAGTGAAAGTTCTTCAGTCTTCAAACCAGGTAGCGATCACTCGTCTCGCCGCTGAATACTGTAACCAGCTTGTCACGAACGGAACTTTTTCCGCTTCAAGAGATGCGATCTTTGGAACTCCGGTTTTCACACTGGCACCGAACAATGCGATGTTAGATAAAGTCGCGATCGTGAACAGAACAACGAACGCATTCTGGGGTGCTGGAATCATTCCTCAGGCAGAACTTGATGTCGCAAGACTTGAGCTCCTGAATCTCTTTGATGACATTGTCATGATGGATGCGACTCCAAACGTAGCGGCAACTACAAGCAAGGCCGTGAGAGCAGTTTGTACTGCAGCTCTCTCCAGTGCTTATGTAACCATAATGTAATTTGTAGGAAAATGTAGAACGTAGGAAGTGAAATATGAGCGATGAAAACAAAAAAGATTCTGACAAAAAACCATTCCATTATCTGGGCCACAACCCGAAATCCCGTCGTGAATTCATGGCGCAAGGATTTCTCGGGATGACAGCTTTCGCGCTGGCGCCAGAGTTTCTCCTGAAAGGTGCACACGCACAGACAGCAACTGCATGTGTTCAGTCAGCAGGTGCTGGTCTCACTCCGGTGATCGTGATCGATCTCGCGGGTGGCGGACACATTCCAGGATCCAACGTGATCGCTGGTGGTGCCGGCGGACAGATGAACTTCCTTCAAAGTTATTCTTCAAACGGTCTTAATGCTAACGAGCATCCTTCCCTTGCCGGAATGGTAAACCAGGATCTCGGTCTTGCTTTCCATAGCCAGTCCGGAATTCTTGCGGGGATTAAGAGTATTGCCAGCATGCAGACTCAGCTCCAGATGGATGGGACTCTTTTTGCTACCATCTCAAACGACGATACTGGAAATAACCAGCACAACCCGATGTACTGGCTCAATAAGGCCGGCGCAAAAGGTACATTAAACCAGCTTGCTGGTACATCTGACTCTCCGTCAGGTGGTAACTCACAGGCACCTGCTGAATCGATCAACCCGACGATCGCTCCCGTCCGCATTCAGAGCAGAAATGATGCCCTTAACTTAGTTTCTCTTGGTGCTGCTCTCGGTACCGGAACATTTAACCAGAACCAGCTCGATGCCATCCTTAACTCTTCAGCTTCTGTTTCTGCGAATAAGCTCAATAACATTCCACGCCGTTCTCTTCCTGAAGCGATTAAGCAAATCGTTTCGTGCGGATTCACCGGAACGCCGGAGCAGGTAAAAAACTTTGCTCCTTCCGTTGTTGATCCGAATACAGATACATCACTTAACGCTTTTAACGGTCTCACTGACCAGAACACTGCTAACAGAGCTAAGCCGATCGTGAAGCTTGTTCTCGATGGTCTGATCGGCGCAGGTACAATTGTTCTTGGTGGTTATGATTATCACAACAACACACGTACTTCAGGCGATGCTATGGACCGCGAACTTGGTCAGCTGATCGGTGCGATTGTTCAGACAGCTTCTGCAAAACAAAAAGATGTTGTTGTTTACGTCATCACTGATGGCGGTGTCGGTACAAACGGTGCGCCGGATCCTGTTTCAGGCCGCGCGGTATGGACTGGCGATAACGGCGAACGTTCATCATCATTCATGCTCGTTTATAAAAAAGACGGTCGTCCTGCTATGAGAAGCAATAAGCGCCAGATTGGTTATTACCAGGCCAACGGTGCAGTCAGCCCGACAGCAATGCTCACAAGTAACTCTGTGACAAATACTGCGAAAGCGATGGTGGCAAACTATCTCGCTCTTCACGGTATGGAAGGTCAGCTTGAGAGAGTTGTTTCAGATGATCCGTTCCGTCTCCAGCTCGACAGTTATCTGATGTTCGACAAGTTGAGATAGAAAATTTTTTTTTGCTGAGATAAATAAGAAGGTGGCACGTGTATTTCTATAAATTCTTATGTCTCTTTTTGTTAGCTGCTATTACTGTCATTTATACGAACTGCGGAAAACAAACCGCACTCGTGTGGAAGAGTAATCAGATGCTCACGGGATCCAGTGAAGCCTTCGAGGCCACTGTATACCCTATTACAAGAGCAAACTGTGTGGCCTGTCACACGTCTCAATCGCCTGCCCATGCTTCTGCCAACGTGGACGAAGCACATGAAGCGGCCTATTCGAAAGTTAACTTCTCAAACATTCCCGCTTCACGCTTAGTCAGAAAACTCCGCGATGAAAGTCACAACTGCTGGAGTGACTGTAATGCAAATGCTGATGAAATGCAGGCAGCAATCGAAGCGTGGTTTGCCGCAATTGAAGAAGCTGATGCTGCGAGCCCGACTCCGACACTTCCGCCGGTAGACACGACGATCAGAACTGTTCAGACCAACACTATTGAGAACGAACTTGCCAACATGGCAAACCCACTCAAGTCTAACACTGTTGCGATCAACGTTGGTGCTGCTATGGTGACGGCACCGATGGTGAAAGGCTCAGACGGATTCGGCGACTACCTCCAGGTTCCGGATGACGGACAAAACCTGACTCTTGCAAACAACGATGCAACTGCTGGTGTGGCGATGATGAACATGCGTCTTCCATCTGCCGGCAACTACCGGATCTGGGGATATGTTCTCGCTCCGGACAACAACTCAAATGCTTTCCATGCCGGTATTGCTCCGACAGGAACACCTACGGCCTACATCGGTGGACTCCGTAACTGGACAATCACAGCGAACGCGAACCCTAGATGGCAGCTCTTGAACGTAAACTATGCGATTCCTGCGGCCGGTAACTATACTCTCACTCTCCGTGAGCAGAGAGATGGAACTAAGATTTACAGAATCTTCGTCACTGCTGATACAACCTTTAACGGTGAAGATGTCGCGAGTTTCCTGGGTGTCACATTATCATTCGATATGTCGACTCAGGCAGGAACTCCTAACGTGAAATTCCTGATCGATGTCACTGATTACGACCCGTACACTTACCTTCTCGCAAACCCAAGAGTTGTTACTCCTACTCAGAACATCCGCGTGAAAGGACTCCGCCTTTACGTGAACAATGTTCTCAGTATCCAGAGTTCAACTTACTCGACCGTTGATAAAGTGGTCTCTCCGACAGACCAGAGACTTTCAGGCTTCCCGATGATTGTTCTGAAAGAAAACGGTGCTAACCTTGATAAGTTCCATTTCGTGTTTGAAGATTTCGCGGTCTACACCGGTGTCATCAACACAGCATCTCTCACGGCCTTCCAGAACTCTGTGTATCCGATCTCAAGAGCAAACTGTACTTCATGTCACTCGGCCTCAAGAGTCCATGCTTCACCTGATGCTCTGACAGCTCATGACTATGTTCTGGCAACTCCGCTTGTGAACTTCACGACTCCGGCCAACTCACTTATCGTGACGAAAATCCGGAATGGTCACCAGGGCATCAGTGCTGCCAGTGGTGCCGCTATCGCCGCCCAGTATGAAGCTGCGATCATCGAATGGAGAACTCAGCGCGGATCCAGCACGATTCCTTAAGGTCCCAGAGTAAGTTTTACCTGTTTACCTTTTCTTAATCTAAATGTTGTTCTTTAACCGGTGGTTTCCCTTGTGGGAACCACCGGTTTCCATTAAAAATCGGCCCATGCCACATCAGAAAGAACAAAAAATTCTCGCTCTTCTCCGCGAGGAACTCGCCAAGCGAAGTACCGGTGCGGCCCTGGCCTACATAACCCTTGCGATCGTGATCTTCTTTTATCATTTCAAACTGGTGTTCTGGGCGCCCTATGTTCAGGCGGCCTGTGTCCTCATGTTTATAGGTGCTCTCACACGTCTGATTGCTTCCCGCATTTATGTGAAACGCCAGGAAAAGAAAATCTGGACTCTCCTGAAGGCCACCATCTGGGTGAACGCCATTGCCTGGACAATTATTTTCTCTCTGGCCTCTTACGAATTAAAAAATGAAGGTCTTCACTTTGCCGTCCTTGTCACCATCATGGCCGCCTGTCAGTCGGGATCTTTGGTCACACTTTCCAACAGTAAAAGTCTTTATCTTCCCTTTATGGTGGCCTGTCTCATTCCTCTTATGAGTACTGCCCTTTATCAGTACTTCGCTCATGGCGCCGAAAGTGGGCCTTATCTCTTTACCTGTTACGCAGTCTTTTTCGTCTATCAGATGATTCAGTTCCGGACAGTCCGCGCGCTTCAGACTGATCGTCTGGGTAATCAGGTGGACCTGGAAAATTCTCTGCATGAACTGAAAATGAGCCAGGATGCGTTTGTTGAGCAAACAGCAAATATCTTTCATGCTTCAAAAATTTCTGCTCTTGGTGAAATGGCAGGCGGTCTCTCGCACGAAGTGAACAACTCACTCATGACCATCATGGGATCAGTCCAGCAACTCGAAAGATATTTCGCCAGAGATGGAGTGGATAATCCTGACTACATCCGGAAAGTGAAAAACTCAAAAGACGCCATTGATCAGATTAAGACGGTGATTGATGGTCTTCGCTTTTTCTCCCAGCAAGGTGAAGAAGCGGAAAAAGTAGATCGCCCCCTGGAAGAAATCATTCAACGAACTCTCAACTTTATCAACGAAATGATTAAGGCCAATGAGATCACCATGATTGTCTCTCCTATTCCCCCGATCATGGTCCACTGTAATCCGATGCAGATTACCCAGATTCTTTTCTATCTCACGAAGAACGCTTTCGATGCGCTTGAAGGTGTAGAGGATCCGATGAAGAGATGGATCCGCATCTCCTTTACGGAAAGAGATATGGATGTGGAAATTCGTGTCATGAACGGTGGCCCCCAGATTTCTCAGGATGTAAAATCCCGTCTCTTTCAGCCGTTTTTCACGACGAAGAAAGTCGGCAAGGGAACCGGACTTTCGCTTTCCATTTCCAAAGGCATTGCCCTTGCTCATAAAGGTGATATCTATCTCGAAGACAGCCATGACTGTACAACTTTCGCTCTCAAAATCCCCTCTTCTCCGCTGGTCACGGCCCACGCCTGACATCTTCTGTCACAGGCTTGAATTTTTTTCGGTGTCGTTTAGCATAAGGGCATGAATAAAATATTTTTCCTGTCTCTCGTTTTCCTCACTTCATGTGCATCTTATATCCACACTCCACAGAACCGGATGATTTCTTCTGAAACTCAGGGAAAATTCCTTTCGGGTTCACTTGATGTGAGATTAGCTGCGACGAAACAGGATGAATGGGCATTTACCAATAACGACCGGAAGAAACCATTCGATGGTGAGCGCGAAGTTTATAAAATTTCGGGCCTCCTTGATCTGGGTCTCGTGAATCGCCTCGACTTCATTTATATGGATTATCTTTCAGGCTCAACCGTAGGAATTATCGGACTCAAAGTTCAGCTCCTGGGAAAAAACCGCGCGGAAGCTAAGAAAGGAAATTTCTCACTCTCCCTTTTTGCGGGATTCGGCAGTAACGAGCATAGTTTTGATACTTCCGATAATGAGTTCAAGAATATTTCGACGAATGTGGATAAGCTCAATTATGAAGTTGAGCACGATGATATCGGTCTCATCCTGGGTTACCGCTGGGCCGATAAATTTCTCCAGTACGCGAACGTTTATTATTTCCATGAAGACATTCGCGGAAAAGTCACCACAGACAACAGTGTCCTGAATGGGGCCTCCTTCCGTGACTCTCAGAACGGTCTTATCTATTCCACCGGTATGACCTATGATCTGGGTGCCAACTGGTTCCTGAAGGGCGATTACTCGCATATGACGTCGAAGTGGTCCTCTACCCGGGGTTCAACCAGTAATGCCGTTAACGGCGGGATTGGAGTCTATTGGTAGAGCGAAAAGCTCTCCTTTAGTCTTTCTTAAAGCTTCCGATAAGCTTTGAGTATGTTCTTAAAACTCGGCGATAAAAAATATAATCTTCCAGACTCTGTGACCATCGGTCGTGGAGAGCCCTTTGATATCAATGACCGAAGCCTGGCCCGCTCGCATGCTAAAATCGTCTTCAAAAAAGGCCAGTGGAAGATCAAGGATCTCGGAACCGATACTGGAATCACCGTAAATGGAACTAAGATCAAATCCGGGAAATTCATCCAGATTACTGAAAAAGATTCTGTCAAACTCGGAAACGTTTCCCTCGAGATTTTTGAAAAACTGCCGGCCGAAGAATGTGCCGGAGTCAGAAAAATTTCTGCCAGCAATGTCACCAACTACGCTCCTATTCTTTATTCCATTCTTTTTATCTCTGCGGCCACTCTGACTTTTCTGAACTCCAATGGAAATTACCTGAACGACGGTATTTTGCTCGTTTGTCTTGGTGTGGCCCTGAAAGTTCTGGGCGCTCTTCTCCATATGGGAAGGGGCTATTACTTTCCTTTTAAAATCATTCACGAACTTCTCGTCAGCCAGGAAGGGGTTACTCTCTACCTGAGTGATAAGACGAATTTTTCCGTTCGCTTCAACTCAATTAAAAGCTGGCATGTTGTCGGAAAATGCTTCTTCATCAAGGCCTACGGTCAGGATCTCAAGTTCATGATGCTGGAAGACCATGATGAGTTCATCCGCATTCTGAAAAATAAGTGTCTTCTGAAGCTTCACCGGGGCCAGGTTCTTTTCTCATGGCTCGGCATTCTTCCGATCGTGGCCTCTGCTCTTGCTGTGACTCTTCTTATCTCAACAGAGTTTAAGCCTCTCATTCTCGCAGGTCATTTCACGGGTCTTGTGGCCGTGATGGGACTTCTGGCCTATCTCTTTATCGAAGACCTTCGCGAACTTCTCCCTCTTCCGTGGAAACTTTCACGGGCAGGACAGTCTTCACTCATTGCTGGTGTGATAGCCCTCACGCTGGTTGTTCAGTTCAACAATTACCAGGGTCAGAGAAATCAGAAAACTCTCTGGGCAAGTGTCACCGAATGCGGCTTCAGAAACATGGGGAATTGTAAGATCACTACCCCTGGTCGCTTACCTGCCTCTGTTAATCCGACAAAATAAAGAAATTCCCGCGACATTCCGATGAGGAGAACGTGAGTACCTATATCAGGTTTGATGGAAAAAGTTATAAGCTGCCCGATGCCCTTATTCTGGGCCGGGGAGAACCGTTCGACATTTCGGACCGCACTCTTGCGCGCGCTCATGCGAGACTCGTTCATAAAAAAGGCAAATGGAAAATTAAGGATCTCAGTTCCGATTGCGGAATTATGGTCAACGGAAATAAAATCCAGCCCGGAAAATTTCACAGCGTAAATCCTGGTGATAAGGTTCTGCTCGGAAACGTCCCGCTGGAAGTCTACGAAGCAGCTCCTGAACATAGCTATGTCGAAGTGATCAACTTCACTGCTCACGACATCAATGACTATGCTCCCCTTATCTACAGCGTTCTCTTCATTCTGGGAGCAATTATCGCGGCCACAGAATCAAGTGGAAGCTACACCAATGATCTGATCTTCCTTGCGGCGATTGCCGTCTTCCTGAAATTTGCGAGTGTCGTGACCCGCGTGATCCGGACAACCTATTTCCCGGTGAAAATCGTCACAGAAGCAAATCTCACTTACGAAGGTGCTACTTTCCATATTACCGGCAACGAGAATTTCTCTATCAAATTCAGTGATGTTGATAAGTGGTACATGGTCGGAAAATGTTTTTTCATCAACATCTACGATAAAGACATGATCTTTCTTCTGAATGAAGGTCTGGATGAACTGGAATCACTTCTTCGTGAACGTTGTCCGAAGAAAAAATCCGTCGCTGAACCGATTCTGGAAAAGATCGCCTTAGTTCCGGTAATCTTCATCATTCTTTCATGGCTTGTTCTCCCATATTCAGACACACGCTTTTTCCATTTCTTTGGTCATGGAGTCGGTGTTCTGGGACTCGTGGGACTCCTGGGCTTCTTCTTCAGTGAACACTTAAGAGAGCTTCTTCCCATTCCGAGAAATATTTCTCACAGAGCGACTGCCCTGGGACTTGCTTCTGTGATTGCGATCACCATGGTGATGCAGTTTTCACAGCTTCAGACCCATTACAAAGTGAACAAACTCAAGAAACAACTCACCTCATGCTTCAATGATAAGAGCTGCAACAAGTCCGATTTCTCGCTTCTGATTTCAAAAAGTCTGTCGGATGATGATGATCGACTGATGAAGAGGATCTGCTCTGACGGGAACAACACCGCTTGCCCGAATTACAACGAACGTAAACCCGCATCAAAATAATGGCATGCAAGACATGCATGCCCAGCCAAAAACTAAAAAGGCTCCTTACGGAGCCTTTTTAGTTTTTACTGCTTAGTCTTTGTTGGAGCGGCCTTCGGATTCTTATCCCGAGAGCGCTTCTTCTCTTTCTCTTTGTCGTCCATGATCTGCGAAAGCTTCACAGAAACATCTTCGAGTTCTTCGATGAGTTTCTTCTTCAGCATCTCTGGTGACTTGAGAACTTTCTTGAACTCATTGAGGGCCGAAGTCTCTTCCTTGATAAGGAGGAGGCGCTTCTCCACTTCTTCTTTCGTCATCCGGTAGATCGCCATATCAGCGAGGTACTCGGCGTACACGAATTTTGATTTCGAGAGGTAATCAACATAATCCTTACGGTTCGCTTTTTTCTCAGCGATCGCGTAATGCTTCTCTTTAATGAAGCGGATGATTTCGTTGTTTTTCGTAAGACGATCTTCGTAGTCCTTGATCAGGAGCTCGTAACGGCGTTTCGTCACGGCCACACGCTGAACAGTGAAGACTTCGAGAATTTCTTCAACCGTGTGGAAGACCTTCACACCTTTTTCAGTGATGAGAGTGTAGTTCGGAACAACTGATGAAGTTACACCCATCGTTGTTTCTACTTCTTCCAGGGTCGGAGTTTGTCCGCGTTTGAAGATGAGTTCGATATTGATCGTGTTATCCACAGAAGAATCGATGTAATCCTTCAGGAAATCCGCGTCCATGTGCTTATTGAGGTGACGGTAGATTTTCGCGGCATCGTATCCCTTAGGAACTTCCGTGATGTAAATCTTCTCGCCCACCTGCTTGAAATTCATGCGGGTGATGATTCTTCCTTTCTCATCCATTTCCACTTTATCAGTGTAGTAACGGTAGTAAGGTTTGATCTTTTTGATTTTCCCGGTCTGAACAAATGAGATCATCGATTTCACGATGTCTTCATGATTAAAACTTGGAATCACAGATGAGAATCCGGTTCCGATTCCTTCAGCACCATTCAGGAGCATGATCGGAAGTTTCGGAAGAAGACCCACTGGCTCCATGACTTTTTCATCATAGTTCGGAACCATCTGAACCTGGTTCATGTCATCAAAGAGAAGAAGTTCAGCAACTTTCCCGTTTTTACATTCAATGTAACGGGCAGCAGCTGCCTGAGTTTCCATCCGCTCGCCGAAGTAACCCTTCTTATCGATTAAAGGATAGTTGTTCGAGAAAATGTAATCCTGGGCAAGGTTCACGATCGACTGTTCTACCGAGGCTGGGCCGTGCGGGTGAAGAGTCAGAACGAGACCCGTAAGTGAACTCACTTTGATGAGACCCTTATTGGAGTTTTTCCACAGGGTGAAAAGAATCCGTCTCTGAGAAGGCTTAAGACCATCCTGGAGATAAGGAATCGCGCGATCCATAAGTGTATAGATCTGATAAGTTCTGTATTCTTCTTTAACAAGTGCCTCAAGTGGCACCGCTGCCATCGAGTGGAGTGCTTGATTCTCTTTCATTTCTAGTGTCTCCGCTCGGCAGCCGCGCTGTCTTTAGCTGCTTTCTTCTTGTCGGCCTTAACACCAGCAATGACGTTGGTGAGATCGACATCAATTTCCTCTGAATCAATGAGAAGGTCTTTTCTGAGCTGTGATTCCTTGCCGAAGCAGGTCTCGAGCATGCTCTTCGATGACTTCATATCTTTCACGGAAATTTTCGTGAACTCTTTACGATTAAGAACATGCTTGAAGGCTTCCTGGCTCATTTCACCAAGTCCCTTGTTCCGCATGATCTCTTTAATCTTGATCGTCTTATTGTTCTTCAGTTTTTCGAGTTCATTTTCTGACTCGCAATAAATCGTTCCCTTATCCGTCACAACTTCAAAGAGAGGAGCTTTCGCGATCTGAATCATTCCCTGCTCGAACATTTCGGGCCAGAACGTGAAGAAGAAATTCGTGAGAAGCGTATTGATGTGTCCACCGTCGACATCGGAGTCGGCGAGGAAAACAATTTTTGTAAAACGAAGATCGTGAGTCTTGGGTTCAACTTTCTGACCGATCGCGAGTCCAATCGAACTCATGATGTCGGCGAATTCCTGATTCTCAAGAACCTCTTTAATAGAGGCCTGAGAAACGTTCATCGGTTTCCCTTTAAGCGCAATTCCACCCTGATAAAGTTTATCGCGGGCCGAACGGAGTCCACCAATTGCGGAATCCCCTTCGCAGATGAAGAGTGTGCATTTCGTGCGGTCGCGGCGCTCGTTGGCGTCGAGGAGTTTTTCCACTCTCTGGCGCTTCCCTTTCTTCGCGAGTTTTGAAGCGTCCTTGAGATCCATCAGACGCTGGCGCGAACGCGCGCGTTCCATAATGTGATCGAGGATTTCCTGGTTCTTTCTCACGAACTTAGGAATGAGATCAGACATGAATGTCTCAATCGCTTTATCTAAAAGATTATCGCGAACGAGTTTGCGTTTAGTCTGCGATTCAAAACGTGGGTTCGGCATCACAATACCGATCACCATTGTCATCCCGGCGAGAACATCGTTATCAACCAGAGTGAGTTTGTCTTTTTTCGCAGTTCTTTCGAGTTTCTCTTTCACCATATTAATAAAGAGACGCTTGATTCTGTCGTGGTGGAATCCACCGTCGTAAGTCGGAGTTGAGTTAACAAAAGAAATGATTCTTTCTTTATCATCCGTCTTTTTATCGAAGCAGATAGAAAGGTGAAGATCGATCTTCGCCTTAACCTTGGCATTTTTTACGTTCGTAGTCTCATACACGTAGCTCTCTTCACCGAAAAGCTGGGCCGAAGCCGCATCAATCCGCTGAGCGAGTTCGAAGAGACCTTTCTTATAAAGATACTTCTCATCATTAAAGATGAAAGTGAGTCCTGGATTATTATAGGCAAGATCGATAATGCGCTTACGGAGAAGCTCTTTATCAACGATCTGGTTCTTATAAACTTCTTTAGCGAGAGTCAGTTCAACCCGGACACCCGATGGACCTTTAAAAGGCTTCTCTTTGGATTTCTGAATTTTCAGAGCACCATCGATGAATTCGTAGGTCTGCTCTTTTTTGGAATTGTAATGGCGAACTGTGGCCTTGAAATAATCAGACGTGAGACATGTCGCCGAAGCTCCGAGTCCGTTTTGTCCGAGTGTGCGATAGAGAAAACCTTTCTCATCGACTTCTTCGTCCTTAAACTTTGAACCCGTTCTGAACTCTGTATAAACGTCTTTAATTTTAGGAAGGGGAAAGCCGACGCCATTATCATTAACAGTAACCACTTTCCCGTCTGGAGAAAGAGTCACCTGAACTTCAGTGACGTGACCGCGATAAAATTCATCAATACAGTTATCGAGAATCTCCTCGATCGCTTTGGATTTAGCTTGATGAAATTTTACTGCCTTGAACTCAAGCGAGTCCTTTGTATAAACGTATGTTTCCAGTTCTTCGATATCGTTTGATCCGAAAACCAGGGTGACCCGATTCCGGGTATGCCAGCGTTGGTCTTTGCTTTCAATTAAAGCTTCTTTGACCTTTCCGCCACGGCGCTTCACTTCTTCAACGGCCATTGTCAAAAGCTCCTTTCAGGTTGCTTGCAAGAAAATCAATAGGATAAGATTAATGGTAACTTGAACACTAGGTCAACAAATGAGATGGCGAAAAATTTCGGGGGTTCTGGGACTGATCGTTTGCTTAGGAGCATTCGCCCAATCACCACGAGTGAATCTTTCTTCTGCGTTCTCAAAACCTGTTTTGGAGGAGCTTAAACCTTTTTTTGCACCTTCAGAAGGGCAAACCGAGGATTTATTGAAAGGAGAAGTAGTTTCGGTAGGTAAAGTGCATTCGCCGACTGATAAAGAACAACAAATGATGTTGTTTGTTTCAGGTATTCATCCCCGTAATTGCACAAGGGCCATGCGCAAACTCTCTCTCTATGAGAATTATTCCTCGTACATGGATTTCATCAAATCCTCTCAATATAATGAGAAGACTCAGCGATTTTCTTTCACCGTCGATCACACTCTCCTTCCTTTTCCTATGGTCGTGGGATTTAAAATTCCGCGCATAACAAAAGAAGGACACTATCCTTTTACGTTCGATGACGGATTCTTAAAAGACCTCAAAGGAACCGTGATTGTTAAGGAAGTTGGGAAATTCTGCATGCTCGGATTGAAAACAGACTGGCGTGGTCCGGAAACAAAAATACCGAATATTGTTTTCGCTACATTTGTTGAAACCGTTGCCAAACTTGGTCTCGAGCATCTCACACGGGTTTCCCTGTTTTAAATTCTTTTCAAACGGTTCCTGACGCTTTACATTCTTTTTCGTGGAAGTACTAAGAATCAAAGCAAGCGATACCCATCATATCCGGCACAAGATGCTGCGACCCAATGGAACTCCGGAAGACTGCATTTTCCAGGGTGACAATGACGAACTCACGTTTCATCTCGGTGCATTCGTCGACAAAAAACTCGTGAGTGTTGCTTCGTTCTATTTTGAAAACAATGAGAAATTCTCCGACATCAACCAGTATCGCCTGCGCGGTATGGCCACTCTCCCTGAACATCAGGGCAAGGGACTCTCGAGTGCCCTTCTTCGCACGGCCTTCCCGATGATCAAAAACAATCAGTGCTCACTTCTGTGGTGTAATGCCCGCGAAAAAGCGATGGGATTTTACACACGTGTCGGCTTCACGCCTATGGGCGAGCACTTCTCCATCCCGAACATCGGTAAGCATGTTCTGATGTCGATCAAAATCGATTAATTATTTTAATTTTCTTTTCTCACGCGAGAGCTTCCGGATTTTTGCCCAGTCGCTTACTTTATAAGAGCAAGGCAAGGCTTCCGAGTCTTTAAACGCGCTGAAATTTCCGTCACCAAACTTTCCATCACTCGACACTTCAAAGAACGCGAGATCTGAAATATTCGCCTGATTGAAACCCTCAGCACCATTGGCACGGCCATCACAGGCAGAAGGAACGAGATAAAAAATTTCCTTCGTTCTCATCTGACCTTCCTGAGTCGCGGCATCTGCGATGAAGAATGTGCAGGATTTTTTCATGCGTTTCTGGCTTATCACGGCCTTCACTTCATTGTTAATAATCTGAACCGTTGCCTTCCCGTCTTTGGAAGCGCATTTCCCTTCGAGAAGCGGCTTCTCAAGCTGAGCAAATGCCGAGGCAGAAAGAAGTGTGAGTAATAAAAATTTCAAGGCGTACCTCCGGCGGGACGACAGTATGGAATGGAATGTGATGAACAGTGAATGTTTCCGCTTCCTGTGTGGGCATAATCCCAGGTATCAAGATGCGTGGGCGTAAGTCCCAGTGCGCGGGTTTTTCCGTCGAGATACTCACGATAAGCTTGCGGAACAGGGCCTGGATAAAGAAGAGTGTTGTTAGCGATGACTGAGTTCGTAGGATTCGGAAAGAAAGAATTTCCGAAAGCTCCTGGATTTCTCAACTGACCATTCAGGAGAGCTGATCCCGCCTCTTGAGGACTTGGTGGGCTGAAATAGTTCGGCACTTTCGTGAACATGTCATCCATCGTGCGAAAGAATGGACGACACTGCGGAAGTCGACCCAGGATTGCGTTATACATAGCAGTCCGGGATCTCACGAGAGCTTCCTGAATTCTCACATTATAGGTAACAAGATCGGGAAGGGCCTCAACAGCTGCTGTGAACTGGCGATTTGTCACTTCACTTCCATTTCTGGCACAACGAAGGGCATTTGCGTCCGCAGCATCAACAGGAGCAGCAGCATCCTGAGCATGAGCATTCCCAATGAGGAGAAGTTCAAGCATCGCTCCTCTCACACGCGCAGGGGCCGATCTTCCTCCGGGTGCAGAAGGAACGGCCGGTGTCGCTGCTTCGTTGAGAATCGGACAGATGATTCTCATCGCGGGAGGATTGGAGACTGAGCGCTGATAGTTTTCATCATAGGCCATGCCCGGAAATCCGGCCGTGAATCTTGGATCAATTTTTCTCTGAAGAGTCGCCTGATTAAGAGCACCAGGACTTTTTAATAAACTGAGTCCCAGTTCTGTATCCGCCGAAAAAATGCTGAACGCGCACTCGCGTGGTCTTCCATCAATCTGACGACGATCCGGAACAACTTTAAAAACTTCATCCACGTGACCAACAGAAAGCCATGCCACTTCGGCACGGACAATGTTGGCCGACGGGCCACAGATCTGATTAGCAAATCTCTCTGTCATGTTATTTCCGACGAGGCAAAGCCCACCGGGAAGACCTTCGATATTTCCGCCGAACTCGGCATTCTGCGTGGGAGGAGTTCCGAGAGCGAGAGTATCTGCTGCTTCTCTCTGAAGGGCCGCAGGATCCAGAAATTTCTGCTGAGGAGTCGCAACTGCCGTCAGAAGTTCGTCACCTGCTGTGAGGCCGCAAAGATTGGTTGCTGCAATGGCATTGAATGAAGCGCGGGTTCCTGCGCCTTCCTGAGCATCTCTTTGAGCATAAATCTGAGAATAATTCACACGAGGTTGCCCGGTCGCTGGATTAAAAGATGCTTCGAAATAATCCTGCTGCCAGGTATAGGGAAGGGCCTCGACATGACGGACACGCGATTGAACAAGTGAAGTCGCAGCGGCTTCTGTCATCCCTGAGGAGACAAGCTCTGCAATGAGTTCGGTTTTTAATTTACCGAAATCTTCAGCACCTGCCGGATAAATGATATTCGGAGAATTCTCAGGACTAAAATTATACGCGCGGAGAAGTTCCATCATCGCCCTGCGGGGAAGTTCTCTTCCAGCATTTGTCTCTGAGAATGACTGCTGGGAAATGACAAAACTCTGAATGGGATAGGTGTCATCGAGAATTTTCACACCGCTGGCAGGACAATTGGGTGCTGAGCTCGTGCTACAGACATCGGCCAGGGCCGGAAGTGAAAGAGCGAGAAGCAGTGTCGAGACTAATTTCATAGGTATCCCCCACTCATATTGTAATAGGGAATTCAGGAATCTCACCAAGGAAGCCTTGAGGAAACTTTTTCTCCAAAGACACTAGGAGGGAAGGGCGTTTTTGTGTTAATTTAGACGTCTAACCACAGGAGATAGCTAGTGTTCCTTTTACACGACCAATTCCGTAAGCAATTAGCCGAATCTCTGGCCGCTGCGATTAAAGAACATTTAGCTGTAGAAGTTGGCACTGAGGCCCTCTATCCCCTGTTCGGGGCCACTCCGAACAAGGCCGCGGGCGATCTCGCCTTCCCGCTTTTCATCATCGCTAAGCAGGCAAAAATCAGTCCGGCACTTGCCGCAAAAAAACTCGAAGAATCTGATTTCAAACTTCCCGCTTTCATCAAAAAGAAAATCGCAGCAGGTCCTTATCTTAATTTCTTTCTCGATTTTAATCAGATCGCAACTGTCATTATCCCTGACATCCTTTCAGGAAAAACGTATTCGCAAAAACTGACTGAGAAAACGCCGAAGACCATGGTTGAGTATTCACAGCCGAACACTCACAAGGAACTTCACGTAGGCCACATGAGAAATCTCTGTTTAGGAGACGCTCTCATCCGCCTTCACCGTTATGCTGGTTTTGATATTGTCGCGAGTACCTTTCCCGGTGACGTCGGCACTCACGTCGCCAAATGCCTCTGGTATATGAAGTATCACAATCAGGAAAAAGTCCCGGCGACCAGAAAAGGCGCATGGCTTGGCCGCATGTATTCCACGGCCCACAATAAACTCGAAGAAGAGCGTGGAACTGAGAACGAAGTTAAAAACCGTGATCAGCTGACCGCCATCCTGAAACAACTCGAGCAGAAATCCGGAGAGTTTTATGATCTCTGGAAAGAAACCCGTGAGTGGTCCATTGAACTCATGAATGAAGTTTACGCCTGGGCCGGAGTGAAATTCGACCAGTGGTATTGGGAATCTGAAGTGGATTCTGATTCCGTAAAACTCATCCGTGAATACCAGAAGAAAGGTCTTTTTAAAGAAGATCAGGGTGCTGTCGGAATTGATCTCGAAGAATATAAACTTGGTTTCTGCATGCTTCTCAAAACAGACGGCAACGGTCTCTACGCGACTAAAGATATTGAACTCGCCAGAAGAAAGTTTGAAACCAATGGCATCGAGAAAAGTATCTACGTCGTTGATAAACGTCAGGAGCATCACTTCAAGCAGGTTTTCAAAGTGCTTGAGCTCATGGGTTTTGAAAACGCGAAAAAATGCATGCATCTTCAGTATGACTTTGTTGAACTTCCGGATGGAGCGATGAGCTCACGGAAAGGAAATATCGTTCCTCTTCAGAGTCTCATTGAAGAAATGGTGAAGATGATTAAAGAGCAGTATCTCGCCCGCTACATGAATGAGTGGCCGGCCGAAGAAATTGAAAAGACCGCACAGATTGTCGCCAAAGGGGCCATCAAATACGGCATGACCCGGATTGATCCCAATAAGAAAATTGTTTTCGACATGAAAGAGTGGCTGAAGCTTGATGGCGAATCAGGGCCGTATGTTCAGTATGCCTACGCACGGATTAATTCCATGCTGAACAAGCAGGGAAAACCCACTTCAAGTGAACTTGTCTTCGAAACATCTCAGGAACATGATGTGATAAATCACCTCATGAAATTCAACGGCGTCATCCAGGAAGCCGTCGAACAATACAAGCCCTCTTACCTCACGGCCTATCTTTATGATCTCGGAAGATACTACAACAGCTTCTATGCTGAGTGTCCGGTGGGATCGGCCCCGGAACCCGTCAGATCTTCCCGCTTAGCACTCTCAAGTGCTGTGGCAAAAACTCTGAAGGAAGGATTAGCACTTCTGGGTATCGAAGCACCTGAGAGGATGTAAGCGAAAAAAATCAGGTAGCGAAGGCAATATTCGCGAGAATAAATGTGCCTGTTAAAAGAAGTCCCCAGGCCACCAGAGTCAGGAAAGAGCTTGAAAACTTTTCCTTTTTTTCCTGGGCCATCTGCTTCTTTCCGACTTTCATTTTTCTGACTTGAGTCTGCCCTTCATTTTCCAGAAGCGGCCGGATGTTCACCATGGATCTTGTGAGTTCAGCACTTGATAAATCAAACACTACGTAACAGTCACCCATGTGAAGCTGCTGATTGGTGGAATATTTGGTTTTCTTATTAGCGGCGAGCTGAACGTTGTCGACGAATACCCCGTTCGAACTATCCATGTCAGTGAGGTAAATATTGTTCCCGACAATGTCCACCCGGCAATGTTCCCGGGAGAGTTCTGAACTGTTCACACAGACATGACACTTATTGGAACGACCGATCACGAAAGTCTTGAGCTTAAGCGGATAGCTTTGAATGAGACCATCCTGAAATGTAAAAGTGACTTTCATAACCCTATTCTAGTTCTTCTTTCTTTATTTCATCAAGAAGACAGAATCTATTTCCGTGGGCGTGGCCTGCCAGGAAGAGCTCACGCTGAAAGCAGGAGCGTTTGGTGGGGAATTCCCCAATAGGGGCACAAGGAAGCTGGCGTTCCTTCTTTTGAACAGACTCTTTCCGTTGTTCTTCGCAGTATCTGTAATTTTCTTCTAACACACATACCCAGTGCTTTTCTTCACAGTCGTAAATGAGAAAAGCACCGGCAAAATATTTGTCAGAGATGTTGTCGGTTTTCATTTCAAAATCAGGCGGCAAGGAAAACTCCTCGTCACTTTTTTTCACCTTAACCACGGCCGGAGGAACACTCATTCCGCCTGCTTCTTCAATTTTCTGCCCGGCCGTATCTTCAATAGTCAGGACCTCTGAAGTCTCCTCAGAATTCGTGGAAACATCAACGTTCTTATTTTCGTCAGCAAGAGAAGTGGCCTTGGGAGGAGTGACCTTACCGGGAATTTCTGACTCTGAGGCCGAGACTGAAAAAGTGAGAATGAAGATGAGGAGGAAGGCAGACTTCATTTTGATTTCTCAATTTTTGCCTTGGTAGCAATCTGCTCCTGGCGGTAGCGATGAATACTCACGATCGCAATAATCACCAGAATGATAATCCCGAGGCCTTTCCTGTCGTAGAATCTTTTCTGCACGGGAACCGGTGTAATTTTCGCCCGGGGCGGGGCCATTTTCCGGGGAGCGACACTTTGATAAATCTGTCCCGGATCAATCCGCGAGAAAGTCTCCAGCGAAAGACGGTCATGATCCTTCAGGTCTTCTTTGATATCGATCGTGATGAAACATTCACCAGCATAAAGCGGAAGCTTCAGGTCGTAACTCACGCGCATTTTTTTGGGAATACGGATGTGGTTGATAAAGACGCCATTTTTACTCTCGAGATCGGTCACATAAACCTTCCCGTCGACGAATTCAATCAGGCAATGTTCGCGGGAAAAATGCTCCGATGGAATACAGATCCGGCATGTCTCTGATCGACCAAGTGTGAAAGTGCGCTCATAAACTTCATGGGCAACAAATTTACCGTCATCAAATTTGAATACTAACTTCATGGGTCCTCGGCTTTTTTAGCTCTTCGGAAGAGGACAAATGAAGCTTGATGGTCATTGTAAAATCCACAGGAGAGATTATAATTAGCTCATGGTTGTCGTTGTAAAACTCATTACTGGTGAAGACCTCACCTTTAAACTTGATAAAGACAGTTGTGTAATCGGTCGCTCCGGTTCGTGTGACGTGGTTATTCCCCACGAATCCATTTCCCGTCGTCACTGCCAGATTGATTATCGTGATGGCGAACTTTTTGTGACTGATCTGGGAAGCATTAACGGTGTCACCCTTGATGGCCAAAAAATCACACCGAATAAACCAGTTAAATTCCAATCTTTCTTTGCTCTCGCCTTCGGTGCCGTTCAATCGATGATGGTGGATATTCCCGAAGAAAGAACTTCCGTTCAGGTAAATCCCCTTCTTGCGACCACACTCCCGAAAGAAAAACCCCGTCCTGCCCACAGAGCGCAAAGCTCCTCGGGAAAGAGTGTTGATCTTCCTGCCAACATGAAGAAAAACGATACCGCTAAGAAAGACCAATCGATGAACAATTTCGTCATCCTTTGCGTGGTCGTTGTCCTCGGGTTTGCCCTCTTCATCTTCCGCGAAGAAATCATGAGTCTTCTCGAATAGTTAGTCCTCCTCCCACCCCGCATAAAACAAGTGCTTTTTTGCCTTATTTAAGGTAGTCTGTGGCCTAAATAAGGCAAAAAGAAGCGTATTTATGATCAAGATCAACCGCAAAGTGGAATATGCCCTGATGGTGCTGAAACTCATGAAGAGTAAAGGCCATGAGGAACTCACGACCGCCAGAGAAGTCTGCGACAAGTTTCACACACCTTTCGATACAACTTCGAAGGTCATGCAGCTCATGAATACCGCAGGACTTCTGCAATCCTTAAAAGGTGTAAAGGGTGGCTACACTCTCGCTCACGATCTTTCGAACGTTTCCTATGTTGATCTCGTTCAATTGATTGAAGGAAAAAGCTTCATGATGGACTGTCATGACCAGGGTCATGGCCAGCCTTGTGAGCTCATGCAAAGTTGTAACATCGCTCTCCCTATCAGAAGACTTAACGACTACATCATTAATATTTTTTCGACACTCTCTCTCAATGAATTACTCGCAGAAGATAACCTTCTTGCGCTGAAAAAAATGCCTGAGAAGAAAATCGAAAACTGCCCATTGGTACACAAATGAAAATAGAAGATAAACTTCAGGACAATTACAAATACGGATTTGTCTCCGACATTGAATCGGAAGATTTTCCGAAAGGACTTTCCGAAGAAATCATCCGTCTTCTCTCAGAGAAGAAGAATGAACCGGAATGGCTTCTGGATTACAGGATCAAGGCCTATCGCCACTGGCTGACACTCACTCATCCTGACTGGCAGTACTGTAAAGTTCCGCCGATCGATTTTCAGGATCTCTACTATTACCGTAAGCCTAAAAAGAAAGACGCTTATGCCTCTTTAGAAGAAGTCGATCAGGAACTGATCGATACTTTCGAGAAACTCGGCATTCCCCTCACGGAACAAAAACGTCTCATGGGTGTGGCGGTGGACGCAGTCTTTGATTCTGTTTCCGTGGGAACAACTCACAAGGAAGAACTGGAAAAAGTCGGTGTCATTTTCTGCTCGATCTCTGAAGCGGTGGAAAAGCATCCTGAGCTTGTGAAAAAATATCTGGGAACAGTTGTTCCCTATTCCGATAATTTCTATGCGGCCCTGAACTGTGCCGTCTTTTCAGACGGATCATTTGTCTACATTCCGAAAGGAGTGACTTGTCCGCTGGATCTTTCGACTTACTTCCGGATTAACGCCAAAGAGTCAGGACAATTCGAGCGCACCCTTATTATCGCGGATGAAGGTTCTTACGTGAACTATCTCGAAGGATGTACAGCTCCTCAGCGTGATGAGAATCAGTTGCACGCTGCGATTGTAGAACTCGTCACTCTGGATAATGCTGAAATTAAATATTCCACAGTCCAGAACTGGTATGCCGGAGACAAGGAAGGGAAAGGCGGAATTTATAATTTCGTAACAAAACGCGGCCACTGCAAAGGGAAGAATTCAAAGATTTCCTGGACACAAGTGGAAGCTGGCTCGGCCATTACCTGGAAATATCCAAGCTGTGTTCTCCTCGGTGATAATTCGCAGGGTTCTTTTTACTCTGTAGCACTCACCAATAATTATATGCAGGCCGATACCGGCACCAAGATGATTCACGTCGGGAAGAACACCAAATCCACCATCATCTCGAAAGGGATCTCGGCGGATAAATCTCAGAACGTTTACCGCGGACTTGTGAAGATCATGCCATCAGCAACCGGAGCAAGAAATTACTCCCAGTGCGATTCGATGCTGATCGGAGACAAGAGTGCTGCCAATACTTTCCCTTATATTGATGTGAAAAATGACTCCGCTACTGTGGAGCATGAAGCGACAACTTCCAAAATCAGCGCCGATCAGATTTTTTATCTGATGAGCCGCGGATTCACCCAGGAGAAAGCTGTTTCTCTTATTGTGAATGGATTTTGCAAAGACGTCTTCAAAACGCTGCCACTCGAATTTTCCGTGGAAGCAGTGAAACTGATCGAAATGAAACTCGAAAACTCGGTAGGATAATATGATTGAAATTAGAAATCTCACGGCAACTGTTGACGGCAACGAAATCCTGAAAGGTATCAACCTCACTGTCAAAAAAGGTGAAGTTCATGCCATCATGGGCCCAAACGGTTCCGGGAAAAGTACTCTCTCAAAAGTTATCGCGGGTCATCCGGCCTATGAAGTGACTGGCGGAGAAATTCTTTACGAGATCAATGGAAAGCTTAAAAATCTTTTTGATCTCGACCCGGCGGAACGCGCGCAAGCAGGCATTTTTCTGGGATTCCAGTATCCGGTGGAAGTCCCGGGTGTTTCCAATTTCACTTTCCTGAAAGAAAGCTTCAACATGATCTGCGAAGCTCAGGGACTTGAGAAGATGGACGACAAGGCCTTCCTTCAGCATCTTCGCGGAAAGCTGAAACTTCTTGAGATGAACGAATCATTCCTTGAAAGATCCGTGAACGAAGGATTCTCAGGTGGAGAGAAAAAGAAAAATGAAATTCTTCAGATGGCGGTTTTAAATCCCCGTCTGTCTCTTCTTGATGAAACGGATTCAGGTCTCGATATCGATGCGCTTAAAATTGTGGCCGGCGGAGTAAACGCACTGAAATCAAAATTCAATGCGACCATTCTCGTCACTCACTACCAGCGCCTTCTTGATTACATTATTCCTGATTACGTACACGTTCTTTATAAAGGCCAGATCATTAAATCAGGCGATAAGACTCTTGCTCATGAACTTGAAGCAAAAGGCTACGACTGGTTAATTGAAGGAACGAAGTAATGAATTTTGATCAGCTTGCCCCGGTGGCAGAAAGAAGATTGAAGCTGGATGAAGGAAGGGAATCTTCCTTCCGGAAACCCTATCTTCAGAAACTTTCCATTGAGGGTCTCACCAACACACTTAGTGGTGACATTTATAAATTTACGAACATGAAAAGCTTCCTTGAGAAACTTTCCTATGAGCCGAAAAATAATCCGGTTGATCTGGAAAGCTTCATTGATGATCGCCTTCCGACTTTGTTTTTTATCGATGGCGATCTTCAGAACCCTGAACTCAAAATTGATGGACTCACAACAGAACTCTACAAAGGGAAGCCGGAAGACGGTCCCACACACGCTCTCACAAACCTTCATCATGGACTTATGTCTGATGGGGTAAAAATCACGGTTAAGAAGAATACGAAGATCACATCCCCTGTTCGCATCCTTCATCTTTTAAGCCGCGCCGGCGTGGTCGCTCCCACAGTCATCGTGGAAGCTGAAACTCATTCTGAATTTACTCTCATTGAAGAAAATATCGCCCTTGATACGGCCTACGCTTTAACCAGCGAGACTCATGTTCACGCGCGTCCTGGATCCCGGGTAGAGCACATCCATCTTGAAAAAGGAAAAGCGGAAACCATTCATCACGGCGCCACGTACGCTCATCTTGAAAAAGATGCGACTTACCGTAATTTTGTTTTCCATATCTCCGGTCATTTAAATCGCCGGAACGTTTTCCTCAATATGAAAGCTCCAGGCAGTCACGGAGAATCATTTAATCTTTATCTCACAAATGAGACTGAACAATCAGATATCTATACTGAGCTTCATCATCTTTCGGCCGATACAACTTCCGACCAGCTCGCGAAGGGAATTCTCGATGGATCATCGAAAGCAGTATTCACAGGAAAAATTCACATTCATCCTGATGCCCAGCGGGTAAATGCAGGACAATTGAATAAGAATCTCCTCCTGTCAAAAAAGGCCCAGGTTCATTCCCAGCCTCAACTTGAGATTTTTGCTGATGATGTGAAGTGTTCACACGGATCAACAACCGGCCAGCTTTCTCCGGATGAAGTGTTTTATTTTGAATCCCGCGGAATTCCGCTGGAGAAAGCAAAGACGCTTCTCGCCCATGGATTTGGACTCGAAGTTGTATTGAAAATCCAGAATCCGGTGGCGCGTGAACTCACAAGCTCACTTGTTCTTGAAACACTGAAAACAAAATTTAATCTCGGGGGCAAATCATGAGTCTCATCGAGAATAATCCCTTCAGAAAAGATTTTCCTGTCGCTGAACAGGTCATTCAGGGCAAGCGCCTCGCCTATCTTGATAGTGCCGCGACGACTTTAAAGCCTCTCATCGTGATTGATGAACTTGACCGTTACTATCGTCAGGAAACAAGCAACGTTCATCGTGGTCTTTACTGGCTCTCGGAAAATGCGACGACAAAATTTGAATCGACCCGTGACAAGATCACGACCCTCATTAACTCTCCCGACCGGAAACAGGTCATCTTCACGAAAGGGACAACTGAGTCGGTGAACCTCGTGGCTTCCTGCTACGTGAGAAACTTTCTCAAGGCCGGAGATGAAATTCTCGTTTCCCAGATGGAGCATCACTCGAACATTGTTCCGTGGCAATTGATTGCTGAAACAGTCGGTCTTAAATTAAAAGTGATTCCGATTAACCAGAACGGTGAAATTCTCATCGAAGAATATAAAAAGCTCCTCACTCCCAAAGTGAAGTTCGTTTCTGTCGTTCATGTTTCAAACGCTCTAGGCACCATCAATCCTGTTAAGGAAATGATCGCTCTTGCTCATAAAAACGGAGCGAAAGTCTTCATCGATGGCGCGCAGGCAGTTTCGCACTTAAAAGTGGATGTTCAGGATCTTGATGCTGATTTCTACGCTTTCTCGGGCCACAAGATGTTCGGACCAACTGGTGTGGGAATACTTTACGGGAAAGAAAATCTTCTCGAAGAAATGCCTCCCTACATGGGTGGCGGCGACATGATTGATGTTGTGACGTTTGAAAAAACCACTTACAACTCACTTCCTCATAAGTTTGAAGCGGGAACTCCATCGATTGCTTCAGTGATTGGTCTTGGAAAGGCCGTCGACTACCTCAATCAGGTCGGAGTCGAAAAGATTCACGAGATTGAAGAAGAACTCCTTCGCTACGGAACCGAGAAACTTTCCTCAATTGAGGGTCTTAAAATTTACGGAACGGCAAAACATAAAGCTTCTGTGATTTCATTCGGTATCGAAGGGCTTCACCCGCAGGATATTGCAACTCTCGTGGATAAAGAAGGAGTGGCGATCAGAACCGGTCACCACTGCGCTCAGCCCCTTATGAAATTTCTCTGTGTCCCTGCTACTTGCCGGGCCTCGTTTTCGATTTATAACAACAAAGAAGACATTGATCAGCTCTACCGGGCACTCGTCAAAGTCAAAAATATTTTCAGCTAAAGAGTGAATTATGGAAATCATCGTACAACCGACACCAAACCCGAACGCCCTTAAGTTTATCACCGAAAAAGACGTGAAGACTGAAGGCAAAGTTTCATTCAAAACACCGCAGGATTGCCGGGAAGTACCTCTGGCCGCTGCTTTGTTTGATCTTCGTGGAGTTGATCAGATTCACTTCTTCCAGAATGTGATTACTGTTTCGAAGTTCAGCTTTGAGGATTGGGAATCACTGGAACCAGCGATTCAGACATGTATTGAAAGTTTTATTGATGATCATAATCCGGAGTTCAAAGTTTTTGATCCGGAGGCCGACAGAAGAAATAATCTTTCTCCTGAGCTTCGCGCGGTGGAAGAAATTCTCGATAAGAGAATCCGTCCAGGACTTCAGGGTGACGGAGGAGATCTTGTGGTGAAAGACTTCAAGGACAATGTCCTGATCGTAAAATACCAGGGCGCTTGCGGAACCTGTCCGTCGTCAACAACCGGGACGCTGGAAGCTATCCGCTCTATCTTAAGGGATGAAGTGAACCCGGACATTGAAGTCTACCTCGCACCTGAAGTCTAAACTCCTGAAATAACAGATAACAAAGGGCCACAAACTCTTTGTTATCTTCCGCTTAATTCCTTCATCTAATATTCCGAAAAGACATTACTTTGAGGAAAACAATGAGGGTTCTGCTCCTTCTATTCATCTCTATTTCTACATCCTGGGCGAGTGTCCAGGATCATGTCGTTCAGGAAAAGAAAATCAAAATTGAAGTTCCTCAAGGCTGGGAAGCAGTTCGCGATCTCTACGGACTTCCTTTGGTTGTTCTCGGACCATGGGCAAATAAATCACGGCCGGCCATTTCCTGGATGTACACAGGCATGACGTCAAAAATCATGAAGCCTGAAGAATTTAAAAAACTTTTTTCTGATTTTAAGACAGATAAAGAAGCATGGCTCAAAGGCCACAATGGAAAACTTCTCAAATTTGAAGAAGCAACCCCTGCTGATTTTCCGACAAAAATTAAAGGTCACTTCATCGGTGCTGAGTTTGTTGTGAATGATGTTCACTTCGTTGAAAGAAGTTATTATCTCTACTGCAAGGATCAGGTCTTCAATGTGAAATGGTCCATCCGTGATGAACATCGCCAGTATATGAAAGACATCAATAAGATTGTGGGGAGCCTTCAGTGCCCATAAAGCTTATTCTTATTCTCTCTTTTTTATTCGGGATTTCCGCTGCACACGCGGGTCCTATGATGAACCGGATTACTCATCTCGAAGAACTCCAGCAAAAAATCAGAACTCAGTGTCTCAATAATCCCAATCGCGCAGAAGTTCGCGTTGTCATTAACGGCACCACTCTTACTTGCGATCATTTGATTGTTCTCGCTAACCGTCTCCGGAATGAACTTCAGGAAGATGTGACTGAACTTCAGGAATCCTGCGATCAGAATCCTCCGGGACAACCTCAGCGTCTCGCAAGTGATGCTGCTGCTGTGACAGCGGCCGTTGCCTGTCGTCCTGTTTCTACTGATTCACAATGTATCCCGCTCTATGCTTGTGCTGTTGCCTCAATGACCAATCCACTTGCCGCTTTAATTGGCGGGGCCCAGCGTCTCGCTGGAAATAGAAACTCCTGTCTTGCCCGCGGAGCAGGTGCTGCTCCCGGATGCTTACAGAATATCGTGAAAGGTATTTTCGATTCCCTCTGGGGTCTTCTCTCTCTTGTCTGGGATATTGGTAAGGCAGCTGTCCGATCCATCGGTGAATGGACAGGACTTATCCGTCGTCAGGAAAGATCATCTTCTGAGCGACTCATGGCCGCACAACAATCAGGTCCCGGATTTATCCGCAGATTTATTTCTAATCCTGCTCAAACAATGAGCACGATGGTCAATCAGATGTTCAACGGAATTAAAGAAGCCGCGATGAACAGTTATGGTTGTGAATCGTGGTCAGGTGCTCCTTTTGTCTCTCGTTGCTTAAGACCTATGTCCAACTGGAACTGTGCGAGCTGCCAGCAAAAACTTCAGCTCATGTGCGGAGTCGCAGGCTTTGCCATTGGTGAAATCGGAACTGCTCTCTTAACCGGTGGTCTTGCGGCCGGAGCGAAATTTGTCGCACGAGCGGCCGTTGCCGGAGTTCGCGCAGGAGCTCGAGCGAGCCGTTTCAGTACTCTTGCCCGCGGAGTTGTCCGCGCACTCCCTCGACCACCTCCTGCTTTAACCAGAGCTGTTGCTGGTGTTGCTGCTGTGACAGCGAGAACTCTTACCGCTGCTGAAAGAGCTGCTATCCGCGCATTCAATGCTCTTAAAGATAATCCCGTGAGTTCCGCCATCGCGAGAGCCGGCCGTGCTGTTGACAGAAGTATTGTCGGACAAGCAACAAGATTCACTCTTCGCCCTGCGGCCTTTTATCTCGAGGCCCTGGAAAATGCCACCACTCTTGGTTTCAGAACTGTAGATGGAGCACTCGCGAGAACAAGCGGACGTGTTGCTGATGTCGCTGAAGTCGCGCGTGTAGCGGAAGTTCGTCCTGAAGGACTTACTGAAGCACGAGCCGCAGTTCCACCAGATGGTGCTGATGTCGTGACCCTTGATCGCACACAAATTGATGAACTCGCTGGTCCTGCTGAAAGAAACGTTTCTCCCAGAATGGTTGATGGACGTGATGACCTGGTTGATGTTCCGGATGTTCCGGTCGTGAGAACAGGTCCAGTAAGTGATGGAGTCGTAGTTGATACACGCGCTGCTGGAGCTGTTGATGATGTCCCTACTCCGGTTCGTACTCCGGACAGAACACCCGCCAATGAAAATGGCGGTCTTGTTGTGGCCTCTCCGGAACCGGTTCCGGCCGTCAGACCACAAACAACAAGTGCCAGTTATTCTGTCACTGGTGTAGATAATTCTGTCATCATCACCCGCCCCGGTCAGAGAACGACAACTCTCACTGCTGCCAATACAAATCGGGTCGCACCTGTTGCGGAAATTCGTCCTGTTGTTCGCGGAGGAACACTTACTGATGAATCAGTAGAAGCACTCCGCAGGGCCGGACTCAATGTTGATGAAGTCGTAAATCCTTATCCTGTTCGTGGAACGACTCCGGAAGAACTACGCATTTCCAGTGCTCAACGTGCGCGGGAAGCTGAGTTTACCAGAACAGATCTCCAGGGCAGATTCACTCAATGGCGCGAGGCCGGAGTGTACGATGATATCATGGCGACGATCGGTCGCTTAGGAACGGAACAGGAAAAACGCCGCTATCTTGCGATTCTCCTGAACTCCCCTCAGGCCGAAGTGCGCGCGACACTCAGTCGAATCAGTAGTTTTAGAAATCTTGATGAGGCCGGCAAAGCAAGATACTTCGGAGAACTGGACACCCGTGTTGCCGGAATAGACACGAACATTACCCGGGTTGAAGCTCTCCCAGTCGGCATCGAAAGATCTGAACAACTCGCAACCCTCGCCCGTCAGAGAAGTGCTCTCCTTCAGGAAAGAACTCTTATGATGGCAGGTGACGATCTTGAAATTACCAATATCTTTTCGGCGCGGGCAAGCAATGCCAACTATGCTGACAAAGGTTACAACCCTCATTCACTTGATGATTCATTCTCCGTTGATCTCAGAGTGAAACGTCCTACTTCTGCCTGTCGCGGAAGTTACGCCGGATCCGGAAGTGCAGCTTCTCAGCTCACTGGTGGATTCCTGACTTTCTGTCGTGACACTGGCTATCGTGACCGCGATGGACTTCAGCGCAGTCTCGCGGCTCCTGGTGATCGCACGAGAACCGGTCGCTCAACCAATGGTTACGAAAGATTTAACCGTTATGAACTTGAGGCCGGAGATCAGATTACACTTGGTCTTAATGGCCCGGTCACTTACACGGATGCCGCCCAACTTGGCACAGGTGGACTCGGTGGCGGTGTTGAACTTTTCGTTTACCGTTCACCTCGAAATCCTATCACTCTTGATCGCCTTCGCGGATCAGTCAGAGTTCCATCATGTACACGGGCAAACTGTAATCGTATTTTTGAAATCCAGGAACAATTGAATCCAAGAAATCTCGCCAATCAGAGTGATGTGGGAAGATATCTTGATGATACGGCCAGAAGAACAAATGGAATCATTACAGAATTAAATCCGAGGATGGATGAATACGTCCGCTCCCTTGCGACGAATCCGGATCCCAACCTCACGCGCTTTCGCGAAGAATTCTCAGATGTACGTTCGGCACTTGGACTTCGCCGGGAAATTGAATTGAAACGAGCGACCCCGGCCGGAGCTCTTGATGCTGAGACGACTGCACTTCGTGACCTCACGACACAGGCAGAAAGACTCGGAGACGATGTCGCCGCAAGAATCAGAGCTCAAAACATTACTGATCCAGCAGAGATTCAACGAATGTATCGGGAGGCCATTGATGCCAGCCCACTCGCAACAAGACATGCGGAGAATGTCCGCTTCATTGAAGATGGTCTTGCCAGACTCCGTAGTGGCAACCTTTCTCCAGCAGATCGCACTGAGCTTCTCTATCAGCTTTCGGTCCGTGGCGGTCAGGAAGAAGATATTGCACTCGCCTTTAAGACTCTCGATTATAAAGCGTCTTCATCTGCAAAAAGTGTAGCGGGAGCAGATGCTGGCAGCGGAGTTTCAAATTACATCCGGACACTCCAGCAAAACGGTCTTGCCGTTCAGCCTTCCGGGCTTTCAAGTATCACTCCTGCTTTAAGAAGATCTGCCGGACTTGGTGATGTTCAAAGAGTTGAGGCGGCCGGAACTGTTCTGGGACGTCCTCTGACAAGAGCGCAACAGGATGCTGTCCTTCGCGCTCACGATGTGGGAGCAGGAACAGGCCGTGGATATTTTACTTACACACCAGAAGAAATTACCAGAAAAGGTCTCATTTTAAGAGAGGCCGGATTCTCAGCAACAGAAATCAGAACACTCGTTGAAAGCGGAATTACAGGTTCACTTCCAGGTGCATCTGTTGCAAGATCGGCCGTCGATGCATTCAGTGATACCCGCTCAACTTCACTTCGCGCCCGTGAAAGCAGAAGTGCCATTTCCAATATCGCTCCAGGTGAAATGAGAGACGCAAGAATTGCGACCATGAGAACTCAGTATCGTGAAGCTGCTGAAGGATATGTGGCCGAAGGTATCCGGACTCGCTCACCACAATTTATCGGTGAAGCATGGAGACTCTATGCCCGCTCTGGTGACGGAGCTTCTGCTGCCAGAATGATGGAACAAGGTGTGACGAGTTTCGGGATGAATCGTCCGGCCGTTCTCACAAGTATTGATAATGAACTCGCAAGACTTACGAGAGAAATCGGATCATCGCCGAACCCGGGTCTGATTATTGAAAGAGATGCTTTAAGAGATGCGCGCGCGCGTTTTGCCGGATCGTCTCAAGCAACACCTACTCCGACACCAAGACCGGCACCTCAGGTGGCCGTTCAGCCGCAACCAGCTCCGAGACCGCAACCAGCAGTCACTCCGCAACCGACTCCACGTCCTGCTCCTGTTCCACCAGCAGCGAGAACTCCTGCCAGTGTTTCCCCACGTGAAGCTTCTCAGCTTGCTAACGAATATCGTCTTGGAACTGGTGGAAAACCAAGAGACAGGCGCCTCGCGAGTGAATACTACTATCGCGCTAGTGACGACCTTGTGAGACGCGAAGTTCAGAGAACCCGCGGATTCAGTAATGGCGAATCGCGCTTTATGGAAGACAGAAATTTCAGCAATGCTTTTGAAGAAAGTTTAGGATCAGACGGAAGTGTGGCGATCAGAGCACTTGATGAAGTTTACGCGGCCGGAAGTACCCGAGGAATCAACGCTTTCCTTGCGGAAAATTTCCAGCGCTTCAACACCAGAAATCCTTCACCGGAAGCGCGTGCCAATATCAGAAAATTCATTGACCGCGTTCAGGAAATTAACCGCGCGGACAACCCACTCTACGATCCACAGAGAAATTATCTCCGCTCATGGGCAAGTGCGAACTCTGATTAATCAGTTTACCAATTCTTGGGTTTGTAATATTCCATCATTTTTTCATGAACAGAACCCGCCAGTGGTTTCCACTGGTAGCCGAACTTGCAGCGGGCAGGAAGAGAAATCAGGATCGAATCCGTGCGACCATTGGATTTGAGACCAAAGTGCGTCCCCCGGTCATGCAATAAATTAAATTCCACATAGCGTCCGTGACGATAAAGCATGAACTCCTCATCTTCCGGAGTCCAGTTTTCCTTCATGCGTTTTTCGACAATCGGGAAATAACTTTCCATGAAGTGCGAGGCAAGATCCGTCACCATTTTATAATCTTTTTCAAGATCACCGCTGTTGAAGTGATCAAAGAAAATACCACCTATGCCTCTCATCTCAACACCACGGTGGTGATTATTGAAATACTCATCACAGGTTTTCTTCATCTCTTCAAAGTGCTTAT
Organism: Bdellovibrionota bacterium; assembly: GCA_040387275.1. Taxonomy (GTDB): domain Bacteria; phylum Bdellovibrionota; class Bacteriovoracia; order Bacteriovoracales; family Bacteriovoracaceae; genus Peredibacter. Next base: position 364,415 of record JAZKDZ010000001.1, read on the forward strand.
AAGGAGCGCACGCTTTTTTCCATACCCCATGAAAATAAGAAAAATCTTCTTCATGAGGATAATACGGAGTGAGATCTGCCCCGCCTCCGAACCAGAATTTCTCACCCTGATGGATCATGCGGAAATTGGCGTGAACAGTTGGAATGCGCGGATTCCGCGGATGAATAATAAGGGAAATTCCTGCGGCCCAGAGTTCATCACCACTGCCCTTTAAATTCTGGGCAAATTTCGGATCGATTTTTCCGAAAACAAGTGAGGTATTCACACCGGCATTTTCAAAAAGATCACCCGTAAAAGCACGGGTAATTCCTCCGCCACCCGGAGCTCCTGCATGATCCTGTCTCGACCAGCGGTCTTCCGTGAGAATAAGTCCCGGATCTAGGCGCTGCATCTCGGCAGTGATTTTTGCCTGGAGATCGACAACGGTTTTGTGAAAACGCTCTTTCATGGTCTCTAAATTCGTATTCATGAGTTTAAAGCTACCACGAAATGCCCCTATCGCAAATAATGTTGCAGAGGGAGAATGGCCCGATACAATGAAAGAAACCATAAAAGGCCCTCCGTGATACTGAAAAAATATCTTCTGAAATCCATCCGTCCGATCGGGGCCACCCTGATTCTTATCGTGGCGTTTCTTTGCCTCATCAGTGCTGAATTTTACGGTCAGGTCGATGAAGACAGTGTCTTGAAAAAAGTCCTGAATTATACAATTGCTTTTGAAAGCCGTTTTTACGATTACCGGATGAGAAAAGGGATCGAAAAACACGAACAGAGTAAGGAAGTTGTTCTGGTAGAAATTGACGACTATTCACTTTCTACTCTTGGGCACTGGCCTCTTTCACGGACTGTCTACGCTGACCTTCTGGGAAAAATGAAAACTTTCGGCGCTAAAGTCGTGGCCTTCGATATTCTCTTTCCGGAAAAATCTCCCACGGAAGGACTGGACCAGAAACTCGGTCAGTCATTTAAAAAATTTCAGGAAGATGATCGCCGCGCCTTTGTAGGTTACACCATTCTCGAAGTCGAAGCTCCGGATCAGGAGAAACTCAAAGAATTTCCGACAGAACTTCTGAACGATACCATTAACACAAAACAGGAAGCCGATCTCACGGCCGTCGCTATCAGTGAATACAATTATCCCATCCAGGAAATCGTCTCTTCTGATGTGGGCCTTGGGTTTATCACTCAGGGATCTGATACTGATGGAATTTTCCGTGACTATCATCTGCTCGCCAACGTTGAGCAGATTTATGTGGGTTCACTGGGTCTCAATGCTTTTGAGGCATGGTCAGGGAAAAAACATACGATTGAAATCGTAAAAGAATACGAAGGGATTTTCGGATCTCTCGAAATTAATAAGCGTCATCTGGAAATTGACCAGGACGGAAAGACAACTCTCCGTTACTGGGGTGGAGAAAAACAATTTCCCCACGTATCTCTGGCCAATATCCTGAAGGCCGATGATTCAGACAGCAAAATGAGAAAGATTTTTGAAAACAAACTCGTTTTCGTGGGATCAACTGCCAGTGGCGCTCACGATCTTCGTCACACACCTTTAAGCCCCAACATGCCGGGAGTTCTCGCTCACATCAATGCTGTTCACATGCTGATTCATGGATATTTCTTCAAGCCTAATAATGATTCCCTGAAATATTCCCTGATTCTTCTTTTTCTCGGGACTCTTATTTTTATCATCATTCACCGATACAACAATCCGCTGTTTGATGCCCTGACAGTCATGGGACTTCTTGCTTCTTCTTATTACTTTGATTCCATCTATTTCCTGCCGGAAGGCTATCAGCTCAAGCTTTTCTACTGTTACTTCTGTTTTGTTGCGACTTATTCATGGAACACTTTCCTCAATTTCTACGAGGCCAATCGCGAAAAGCGCCAGATCAAAGGGACATTTGCCCGCTACGTTGCTCCGACAGTTGTGAATGAAATGTTGAAAGATCCGGACAATATTCAGGTCGGCGGAAGAAAGATGGATATCACCTGTCTCTTCTCCGATGTGAGAGACTTTACCTCAATTTCTGAAACACTCTCGGCCCAGGATCTCGCCAACGTCCTGAACGATTACATGAGCCGCATGACGGATATTGTATTTGATACCAAGGGCACACTCGATAAATATATCGGTGACGCCATTGTCGCCATCTGGGGAGCACCACTTCCGATTGGTAACCATGCTCAGCACGCAGTGGAAGCCGCCATTCTCATGGCCGAAACCATGCCGGGAATGAATGAAGATTTCAGGAAAAGAGGTCTTCCGCATTTCGACGTGGGAATCGGACTTAACACCGGCGAATGCTCTGTGGGAAACATGGGTTCAACCAGAATTTTCTCGTACACCGCACTTGGAGATAACATGAACCTCGGGGCCCGCCTCGAAGGACTTTGTAAACGTTATGGGACGCAAATTCTCATCTCGGAAAACACTCTGAAACGCATCGACACTCAGGTGATCAAAACCCGTCCGATTGATAAAGTGATCGTGAAAGGGCGCACCCAGGCAGTGGGAATTTACGAGGTCATCTGTAAAATTCATTTTATGGGTCTGGATCCCCAGATTCACCAGCATTACCTCACAGGCTGGCAGTATTTCACTCAGAAAAATTTCCCAGGCGCCCTTCAGGTTTTTGACGATATTCTGGCGAAATATCCCGAAGATAAACCGTCTAAAAGACTGAAAAGCCTTTGCGAAGTTTACATCCAGAATCCTGCCCTGGTGGATGACTCGTTTGATGTCACAAAAATGAGCGAAAAATAGTTAATCTGTCTTTTTCTGGCAGGAGTTTACTCCTTATTTCTGCGTGTTAAAGTATCGCCATGAAAAGTTACGCACCTGACAGAAAACGCGCCAGAATTGAGGCGCTCATTACCGTTATTCCTTATCTGATTCTGCTTGCGATCACGGTGAAAACTCTCGCTATTCATCCGCTTTTATTTCTGGTTTCTGCGCTTATCACATCACTATTCGGGATCCGTGTTTTCACGATTTTCCATGATTGCGGCCATCAAAGCTTTAGTCCCGATAAGAAATGGGAGAGAAATCTCGGTCGCTTCCTGGGTGTACTTTGTTTCACTCCCTATGAGGCCTGGACCAGAAATCACTCCATCCATCATCGCTCCCTCAATAACCTCGACAAGAAACTTCCGGGAGAGCTTCTGACTCTCACTGTGAAAAAATATTCTGAACTGAGTCCCATCCGCAAAATGATCTACCGGATTTTCCGTCACCCATCATTCATGCTGGGTCTCGGGGGCATTCTTCACTTTGTTTTTGTCATGCGTATTCCCCAGCTCTTTCATCCGGCCTCAAGAAAAAGTGTCATGACGACCAATCTTTCACTCGCCGTCTTTGTGATCGCGGGATGCTTTCTCTTCGGAACTTCCGATTTTCTGATCGGTCAGGGACTCATTCTTTATTTCATGGCAACGATGGGAACCATTCTCTTCTACGTTCAGCATCAGTTTGAAGATTCACATTTTGCCCCTGATACAGAATGGGAATTCTCCCGCGCTTCTATCGAAGGAAGTTCTTATTTCCGTTTTCCATGGCCCCTTCAGTGGTTCTCAAACAACATCGGCCATCATCACCTTCACCACTTAAAACCAAAGATTCCTGCTTACCTCTTACCGGTAGCTCTCGATCATCTGAATCTTCCGGGAAAAATTCTGGGCCTCAAGGATATTCCAGGTTGTTTCAATCTGAATCTGTATTGTGAAGAAAGAAGAAAGCTGGTTTCTTTCCGTGATGCTTATTCGGCCCGCATGGCCTCTGAAACATCCACGGAAGATGCTTTCATCGCCGGAAGTATCGCAGCTAAGAAAATGAGCACTCCACTCACTCCTGCGAGCATCAATATTCCCCAGGGATCAAAGTGGAATCCGATGAACCATCCAAGCGATATGGTAATACCTGAAGTGATGAGTCTCATGGAAAGCGGAACAGAGGCAAGATAAGCGAGAACCATCGCAGGTCCCAGAAGTAAAACCGCTTCCAGTAAAACCATTCTTAAAAGTCTGAATTTTGGCATTCCGATTGAGCGAAGAGTTCCATACTCACGGGTGCGTCCTTTGATTTCAAACAAGAGTGTCGCCGCAAAATTCACGAGGGCCACAAATAATATCAACGCCTCGATAATTCCCAGAGAAGAAAATCCTTTCGTCACAACATTCATCGCATCAGAACGGACTTTTCTGTCCGGAGTGACAACGACGCCATGACTTTCAGAGAACTGATCCTCGATCTTTTTCTTCACTAATTCTTCGTCAGCTTCCGGAGTAAGTGTAAGAGCAATGCCTGAAACAAGTTCATCTTCCCAGAAGGCCTTGTAGGATTTCCGGTCCATATAGATCGCTCCACTTCCTGCCGAAAGATCGCGGATGACTCCTACAATTCTCGCCGTGACTTTTCCCTTAGGAGAATTGAGCTCAAACGAATCACCAGTCTTGAGATTGAAAAGATTCTTCAGTGTTTCACTTGCGAGAACGGCGATGTCTCTCTCACCAGTCGGATACTTATGATAAAGGTCATGTCCGGCATCAGCGGCCAGGCGATCGACAATATCAAAATGCGAATAGGGTGATTTCAGTTTTTTATTATCAGGCGGAACTTCATCAAAAGCTCTCAGTGTGAGCATCTTATCCATGAAGCGGACTTTAGTAATTCTCTGTCCATAGACTCCGGTGACTTCGGGAATTTTCGCAAGTTCAAGCTGAAGAGCTTCGTGCAGGGGCTGCAGATTAAATGGCGAAGTGAGATCACCATTGGCCGTCACAAACATATCGGGTCTTGAGGTATTCACGAAGCGCGACTGAAGGGCCATCTCAAAACTTGATTGAACAAGATGAACCACAAACAAAAGTAAGAGCCCTACAAAAAAACCACGGAGTTTTGTCATGAGCCTGTCTGGGCGTGAAACAGCGTAATCCGCAGGAAGCCTGAAGGCCGGCGGAAAATGATTCCGGAAAAAAACCAGCCCATGATAAATCACATAAGGCCCGGCCCAGATGAGTACGACGAGAGGGATCGTAAGAAACATCGGATGAAGTTCTAAAAATAAAACCGGCAAAGTCGCAAGAAGAAGATAAAGCGGAATACGTGATGGCCTTTTGCCTGACCCCGAAGATTCAAAAACTGTCGACAAGGCCTCTGTCGGGGAAATATCCATGATCCGGAAAATACTCCGGGCCATCGTGAGAAGAACTAAAATAACAGCAACCAGAGCAATGACATAAGGAATGACGGGATCAATACTGCGGGCCTCAATGTTAATGGAAGTTCCGTATTGCACTCCTAAAATGCGCTTCAGCGCTTTCCCGAAATAAGGAGAGGCAAAAAGAGCGATAGTCGCCCCCAGACCTGCTGACGTGACAGCGAGAAATCCATATTCACTGCCAACGAGAAGTCCCAATTTTAATTTCGGGCATCCCATCGCACGCATAATACCGAACTCACGGCGTCTTTCTTCAATGGCAATCGCACCGAGATTTGTCACAAGATAGAGAACCAGAAGAAAAGCTAAAATCGCCATCCCCTGGAGAATGAGCTGGAATGGCTTAAGAGTGGAACGGAGATTATTCACTAGCTGAGAAGGAGGGGCCACCGTGACAGCGTCACCCAGTTTCAATTTGATTTTTCCGACAGTCTCCATGAGCTTTGATTTATCTTTCAGCTTCACATTGATCTGGTCAATCTTCCCTTCACGTTTAAAAAGAAGGCGTGCGGCCTCAATATCCATGATGCCCAGTCGTGATCCGAAAATATCCGTAAAATCTTTTTCTTCAAAGAGAGCACCTACTGAAAGTGTTCGCTCACCTTCCGGAGTAAGAATCACAATCTCGCTTCCCACTTTGAGATCTTCTTCTTCACCCAATGAATTAGTGACAGCAAGACTTCTGGGATTGGCCATGAATTCCAGAGGATCAGGAATCACGCGGCGGTTATTGGAACCAGAGACACTTGCTTCGTTTAAGAGATCAATTCCCGCAAGAGTCAGGATCGCTTTTTTCTGAGTGCCGTGACGGCGGAAAAATATTTTGAGTTTGATAAGAGGGACGGCCTGATCAACTTCGCTAAGATCAAGAATCTCATCGAGGGCACTCTCCGGAAGACCCGTTTCATCGAGAGTGACAATAAGATCGGTATTGGAAGAGAGATCTTCCACACTTCGCTGATAAGAGGCAACAGTTGCTTCCGAAAGAAGAACAACAACTCCGGCAAGGGCCACACTTAATGTGAGCGATAGAAAAAGAACGGCCGTGGGAAGTTTACGGCTGGAAAGACTCCGCCTGATAAAAAGAAAGAACGTTCTCACGAAACAATCCGGCCATCGATGAGATTAATCACGCGGTCGCATCTTTTTGCGACGCCATGATCATGAGTCACGATAACCAGAGATGATCCAAGCGATGTTTTGAGATCAAGAAGAAGATCGAGAACCAGGGCGCCGGTTTTTGAATCAAGGGCACCGGTAGGCTCATCAGCAAATAAAAGTTTCGGATCAGCGACAAGAGCACGAGCAATCGCGACTCTTTGCTGTTCCCCACCTGATAATTCAGACGGGCGATGATGACTCCGATGAGCAAGTCCCACTCTTTCGAGAAGGGCCTTCGCTTTAGTTTCTGATTCAGGAATTTTCTTTCCATCAAGGAGTAGGGGCCATGCCACATTTTCCACAGCGGTAAGAGACGGAAGAAGATTGAAGGATTGAAAAATAAAACCCAGACGCTGACGTCTTAAGGCCGAAAGATCTTTATCAGAAAGTCCCGTCGTATCCTGACCGAGAATTTTCACTGATCCATTATCCGGAAGATTGAGGGCACCCAGGATCTGAAGAAGAGTACTTTTCCCTGCTCCGCTTGGGCCCATGATCGCAACGGTTTCACCGGCCTCGATGATGAGATCTATGCCCCGGAGAATTTCCACGGATTTCTCACCCTGAGAGTGACCTTTCCTGATGTTCTGGGCATGGATAACGGCAGATGCTTGCATAGGAAACTATTGTCAGAAAAAATATTCTACTTGTCCAATCAAACGGTGATTATCCGAGAGCCGCCCGATTCCGGTATCAACTTCTCCATTGAGAAAGCTTCCGGTGAGACTCAGCTGAAGGGATTCACTCCATTCATGCTTTAAATATAAGTTAATGACAGAATTTTTATCCGCTGTGACGAGAAAATCCACTCCGGGAGTCCATTTTTCAAACTGCAGTTCTGCTTTCAATGTCCCGTAGCTTCTGGTGAACGCGAGATCAATGGCATCACTCTGAAACTCAGAGTATTTATGATTTTTGATAAAGACGTAGGCCGCGTTGAGGTAAAGAGCACCTTCACCAATGAGACCTTCCCACAGGCGATCAATGCCGGCATTTCCAATCAGGGAATCATACCCAAAAGCGCGATCAGATTTTTTCACGAGATACTGCGCCATCTCCGCTCTTACGCCAAAGTCACCCCATGTGCCCGAAGCATCTCCCCCGATCATGTCCTGGACTGGATAGAAAGGTTTGATTCTCACCGTGAGTGGCAGCGAGGGAATCGTGGCATCTCCCGTGAGTGTGTAGTTTAAAATCGCGCGTTTTCTTCTGAATCTTCCGACGGCAAAAGAATAGTCCCAGCCCTTCACCTGAAGAAAGCGGATTCTTCCGGCAGCATCTGAAGACTTATTATGGTGCTCACTTTCCAGAGAATATTTGAGAGGAACTGTTACACTCTGACCCACATCGACCGCAGAGGGAAGAACCGTTCCCCAGCGGGAATCACGAGGATCGAAGCGTCCGTTTTTTCCACTGAAGGGAAGAAGATCAGTCTGTCCGTCAGGAACAAAAATCCCCTCAAAAACAATATCCTGATCGGCACCCGGGTGAAGCTTAAACGACAACTGATTCTGAGAAAGTTCGCGGGGAAATACGGGATCAGAAAGATCAAAGGACTTAAATCCATTGGTGGGATTCAGACCGTCGGCCGCTCCCCACTTCACAGGAGCAAGCCCCATCATGAAATCGAATTTATCAGAGGTAAAATCGGCCCACAACTCACTTGAAAGAAGATGCGCGCGCGATTCACCTGGTTCACCCAGATCCTGTGTATTAAGAGTCACAACGGGAGAAACTTTGATGCCGAAATTATCATGCGACCCGGAAGTCTCAAGTTTGAAGAAGGCCTGACCCATGCTCTGGGGATATTCATCCGTAGTCGTGAGAAATTCGCCTGCGCGAACTTCAATCTTACCACCAGATGTGGTCCACTCTCCGGCAAAGGCAGGTGTTAATGAGAGAAAAAGGAGAAGAAAAAACATCCTTCAAGTGTAATCCAGGAATTCCTGAGCGTCCATTTTCGCGAGATCCTGACAGTTGGGTGCTTTCACCATCCGGCGGATCCAGTCGACACCAGAGCCCACCATAATGACATCATTCCACGCCTCAAGATGATGATACTGATGATGCACAAAATGCAGGCGCTGCTGAAACTGCGCGGGTCTTGTGGTCATGTACCAGCGCATAAGCCAGGTCGTGTGACCGTTGGAAAGAATCTCTTCGCGGTTCATATGAAGATAGCGGTGAGAATAAAGTGATTGAAGGACAAAGAAATTTCCGACCACAAAAGCACTCATCGCAAACACCGGTGCCTTGAAATAAGCTCCTATGAAATAAGCAATAGCGAGCCAGGGGATCGCACCAATCAGCATGAGAGTTGAACCAGTGTTCGTTCCATGAACGCCGTAACCCCGGTCGAGAAAAATCTGATAAAGCTCGGCCCCTTTTTGAGAAGGATTCTGAGCTTTGATCTTCACACCCAGACGCTGGTATTTTGTTTCGGCCACTTTTTCAAACTGCCGGCGGAATTCTTCACTCTTAAAACGGTAACAGAACTCGCGGCTCACTTTAAAATGATGTAGCTGGTGGGCCTGGGAAATAATCTGAAGAAGCCGTCCTACTGCACCTAATTTCTGGAAAAGTTTTTCGGTCCGGGGAGAAGTATGACCTACCAGACGGTGGGCCATAGATTCATTGAAAGAGGCTATGAGAAAGAGTCCCACCGCACTTCCGGCGAGAAACTGCCTGCCATAGGGAAAGAACATCAGGAAAATCGCCGTTCCGATAAACAGGAGATCACGATTTTCAATCACCATGTCCTGAAACATGAGACTCAACGAATAGTTCCGGGACTTCTGATCCGGAAGAAAAATAGCTGCATGAAGAGCGCGGTATCTCCGGTCCTGATTTTTAAGGAAAGAATTCGGGAGTCGCTCGAGACTTTTAGGAATCTGAACGCCCACCAGTTTATTCCAGGCCAGAAGATAAAAGAGCTGGATTTTTTTATCGGGAGAAAAGCGCATGATCCCGGTCAGAACCAGCAGGTCCCAGACATTGATCTCATGAGGTTCCAGTGATTGCAGCCAATTTTCTACCCGGGCCGACATCTCTTCACTAACAATACCTGACGAAAGCGCTCCGAGATACGCAAAGGCGAAAGTTTGAGAGGAAGAATGGGCCTGTGAAGTTTGTGAGGTAAGGGCCTTCATGCAGACCATTCTCCCCCGACAATTGATTCTCAAAAAGAGTGCAAAAAATACCCTTGCTAGACACTTCCCTCTACGGGCTACAATAGACCCATGATCTGGACGCTTTTTCTCATCATTTTTCTTCCTGCTTCTGCCGCCCTTCCGGAGGCGAAGGTTTTACTCGATCACTGGAAGGATGCTATGTACACGCCCCATGAGGCGTCGAAATTCCGCATGACCATTACACCTGAGTCAGGTGATGCGATTGTGAGAGAAGCAGATATTTTTTATCGTTCTGAAGATCGTAAAGACGTGAAAATTTTCATGCGCTTTACGACTCCTGCAAAAATCAAAGGCACATCCTTTTTATCGCTCAAAAAAGATCAGACTGCTTCGAGTGATCAGTGGATCTATTTCCCTGCTTACAAAAAAGCGCGCCGTCTCTCTTCCAGGAAAAAAGAAGATCCCTTTCTCGACAGCGACTTCAGTAACGGCGATATCTCTTTTGAGTATCATCAGGGTTACACTTTCAAAGTTCTGAAGGAAGGAAAGCTCGGCGGAAAAGATGTTTATGTTCTCGAGGGAACTGCACCTGGGAATCCGGATGTTCTTTACGGGAAACAGGTTCTCTACATCACAAAATCTGACAATCTGAATCTCAAGAGTGAGTTTTTTGACCGGAACAATAAGCTGGTGAAAGAATTCTCTGTGAAGAAATGGGCGAAGTACGGAAATCACTGGGCGATTGATCGCGGCGTGATGAAGAACCTCACTAATAAATCAGAAACTGAAATTGAGTTCTTAAGCCGCGACACCAAAGTCAGTCCTGCGGAAAAACTTTTCACACTCGTGAATCTCGAGCGTGGCCAATGAAGTTTCTTCTCCTCTCACTTCTGGTCCTGGGTTCGTGCGGAAAGAAAACTCCGGCACCTCCTCTGAAACAGGAAAGCCAGCAGTCACAACTGCGCGTGTCCCCTTCCGGAATCTCCTCTATTCAGAAACTTTTTGATGTCTACTCTCCGACGGGAAAACTATCGCTTCAGGAAATCAAAAACGTCGCGACTAAAATCTCACCGAAACTTTTCACTTATATTGAAGGACTTGATCTTCAGATCGAGCCCGGAAAAAAATATAATGCCTCTGAGTTCTTTTCACTTCTCGGAGAATCGAACCGCACTCTTCTCTGGGCCCTCGCCTATGATCTCCAGACAGAGGCCGGATGGAGAAGAGTTTTAAACGAAGAATTTGCATGGTCAGATGAAGGACTCAACGATCAGACGTTAAAAGAACTGAGACTGGTGCTTGATGTTTCAAAGGGTCCTCAGGGTCAGGAAAAATTCCTTACTCTCGCTCTCAAAATCGGAAGTGCCTTCAATGTGATGGATTCGCTTGAACCATCTCCGGGAAGTGTAATTGACACTGTTACGAAACACACAATATATGCGTATTCCAAAGAGGCCCTTCCGGAGCTCACGCAGGAAACGATCCGTCTGGTGAAACTCAATTTTGTGATTCAGTATGCTCTGGCAGATTTAAATGGCGACAGTGAAACAGTTGATGAAGGTGATAAATACGCCCGCTGGTCGCTGGAAGGAATGGGATCAGTAGTACTCGCCAATTATCCTGCCCTCAAGCCTGCCTTACTTGAAACTCTCTACAAAAGAAACGTGACGATAGCTCGCCTCCGGGCCGCTTCAGATCCTGAAAACGCCCATAAGATTTTTCATCCGGATGCCTGGAAAATTCTCGGGAGTGCTTCGAAATCAGATCCCTTTAACTGGAGTGCTTACGATGCCTTCACTCTCGTGAAGTCGACCTGTAAGAAGAATAATCTGGTGATGAAATTTGATGAGTGGACGAAGTTTTTCGATGAGAAAGTAGCGGGACACAGTTATACCGATCCCGCTTTCTGTGAATCAATTAAGGGCAGCGATTCGGGAAACCGCGCACCGACGTCACTCCGGACTGCTGGACGCAAATCTTATCCGGCGTCGCGCGCCCGTTAGCATCTACCTGGATCGTCAGGGTATTTCCGTTTAAAAAAGTCAGTGTCGCCGTATTAATAGAGACGGCCTTCAGAACGATCACGTTCATCACTCCGACACCCGGAACTTCCACCTGTTTCAGAACTCTTGTCATTCCCGGACGAAGCGCCTGGGCCGCATGAGGAACGACGTCCCCGTCAGTTGTTCTTTCTTCAAAATCCATCACCCGGAAATTTCCACGGGCATCTGTTTTTACGTTAGAAATATTCACACAAGCACTTGAGCCGTTGTAACCGAGAAGAGTCTCAGAAGTTACATCCAGTGAGCAGGCAAGCGCCCCCTGAGCGGCGAATATTGTGATGAGAGCGATGAGGCCAAAACGCATAAAAATCCTTCGAAATTTTGTTCAGCATAACGGGAATTGAAAAACGCTACCATAGACGAAGTAATACTTACTAGGGTGTCAAAAAATAAGACTTTTCGGGGGTGTCACATCCTTAGACACCCCTCTGTAATCCGTTCCCGCCTGCCCTTTCGGGGTCCGAAATCATTTAACCTAGCCTCGCTATGAAAGACTTTAAGAATGACCGCCACTATCTGCTGCGTTACGGGATTATCTGGACCGTCGTATGCCTCGGGGCCTCTGCCCTTCTCCTGAATCTCAGGGGCCTGGACACGTCATTTTCACTCACCATTTATGATCTCTTCTATTTATTAGCAGTGATTCCGCTTCTGGGTCCCCTGGCCGCGATCTTTCATAATTCCACTCACGGATCTGTCGGTTCGAGAAAAACCAATCTTATTATTGGCGAAATTTTGGGACTTATCTTTCTCTATGGTCACCGGAATTTCAAATTGGGCCATCTTCTTCATCACCGCTATACCGATGATCCGGATCTTGATCCTGATTATCGTCGACACGAGACACTTATGGGATTTGTCCTTCATCAGGGCGAGCAGATATACCATGCGGTTAAGACTTTTTATCTGAAAACTCACGGAACAAATGAAGAGACTCTGTTTCAGATTAAAATCCAGGGAAGAGTTCTGGGACTCTCAATCGTTGCCCGTCTCGCTTTCTGGTTCGTTCTCCTCGGGATGAAACCCTTCCTTCTCTTTTTCCTCCCGGTCGTGATCGGAAATATTATTTTCTTCTCACATATTAATTTCGTTTCTCACGCCATCGGCGGAAGCGGCATTCCTGTCCAGAACCAGAAGACGGTTGGAATCATGACTTATCTCAATTTTATGACTTTCGGCGGTTATCAACATCACAATCACCATGCGAGACCCGGCGTCTTCCATCATGGGCGGGTAACAACATGAATCCAGTAAAAACATTTCTCCGGATTCAGAAAGATCCTGCTTATTTGCTCAAGAACTATCTTCTCGATCTGTTCATGACACTCACGCTGATTGTTGTCCTGAAAAATATCCTCTCCTCATCATGGGATCTCTCAAGTGCTCAGATGATTTTTCTCACTCCGTTTGCCATGATCTGGGGATGCCTGATTGCTTCATTCCTTCACAATGCCTCTCACGCTAACGTTGGCGGAAATCTACTTAACAGAATGGTCGGTGAGTTTTGCGGGGCCTGGGTTCTTTACGGGTATTCCAACTTCATCATGATCCATCACCTTCATCACCGTTACTCTGACGAAAAACATGATCCTGTTCATCCTGGTGAAATGAATTTCTTAGTCTTTCTTTCGGCCCCTATGCGCTACATGATTGTGGCGACCAAAGGCTGGCTCCGTGAAAGACATGGCCATGAAGAAAAATACGAAACACTGATGGAAGCACAGACCGTGATCTTCCACATCAATCTCGTCTTAAAAATTGTCCTCTGGCACACGGTCTTCGGAACGGATCTCTTTCTTGCCTTCTATGTGCCGGCCCTTCTTGCGAACTACGGAATTCTCGCGCACATTAACTATGTCTGCCATCGTGAGAACGAAGACGGATCAGTGGAAATCGTAAATCTCAATCACAATCTCTACTATCGCTTCGCAAATTTCATCACGTTCGGCGGTTACTATCACAAGAACCATCACCTGAGACTCAATGTCTTTAATCCGATGAAGATGGAATCGGCCCGCGCGGAAGAAAGACTCTTCACTATTGGGCCTCAGAGACTTCCTTACCGGATTTATAAGACAGATAATGTTCTCAAGAATTATTTTGATCTTCAGGTCTGGGGTGAAGCGAGAAAATCAGGCAAAAGATCAGGCGATAGACGCGTCTTCAATGTTCCCTGCGAAGTGATGGGACTACCTGAAAGACGTCTTCACCATGACCGGAGACGCGGGTTTTAAGCTCACGTGAGATACCGGTGCCGGAAGTTTTGAGAACATTGGCGAAAATTGAAACCTTCCCACAATTTTTCCGAGAATAATCGCCATCTCCACCAGAGAGAAGGCCTCTCCCACACATCTTCTTCCACCCTTAGAAAACGGAATATAGTGATCCATCGTATTGGGATCTTTTCCGATGAAACGCTCAGGTTTAAAATCAAGTGGATCTTCCCAGAAATCAGAATGGCGGTGGAGAACCCAAGCAGGAATCACAATGCTGGTATCCTGAGGAACGTTAAATTCTCCCAGGAGATCATCCCGCTGCGCTTTCCGTGACGTCATAGGGATCGCCGTATAAAGTCTTATCCCTTCTAAAATGGCCCGATAAAGAAAAGGATGAGTTCTCGTGAACTCCATTGATTCAATTTTCGGATTGGCGTTGTATTCAAGTGCAATCTCAGACTGAAGATGAGGTTTCTCTGAAAGAAGTCCCAGTATCCAGATAAGAGAGTTCGCTGTCGTTTCGTAACCAGCAATGAGTAAAGTGAGAATTTCATCCCGAAGAGCGCGATCATCCAAAGACTCTCCGGTTTCAGGATGAGTTGAATAAACCAGGCGCTCGGTAATACTCTGAGGAGGTTTCCCATTTGCTTTAGAGATTTTTGCCTCTTCAATCAGACGAAAAACAATCCGGTCCATATTAGCGAGATGCTTTTTAAACTCACGATTTTTTTTCACCGGAACCCAATAAGGAATGGGAAGAAGACGGAACATATGTTCATGGGCCAGGGCCGATGTAAAAAGCACGGCCTCATCCACTTCATCCGAATCTAACTGAGAAAGCTCGGCCCCTAAAAGAGTTCGGCCGACAATCTCGAAAGTGAGTTTTCTCATCCGGTAAGTAAGATCAACTGATCCCCCGGTCCATAAGACCAGTTCTTTTTCAGTCAGCCCTTCAATCACTGCCGCAAAACTTCTGAGAGCAGCAGCACTCATCTCTTTCATGACAATTGCGCGGTTCCTGATCCATCCGGCGCGGTCAGAGTTAGTCGCGAGACCATTCCCCATCACAGGTCTCATCTGATCTGTCTGAACACCTTTCACGTAGATCTGCTGCTTATCAAAAAGAATCGTTTTGATAACCTTGGGATCATAAATAATCACAGTGCTGACGGGCCAGGGATAGCTTACGAAATTTCCGTATTCGCGCTGACTTCTTTCAAGGGCGGTGAGTGAGTCCCGTTGATAATGAAGCATGTGAGAAATAAATTTCAGTCCACGCGGCCCGGGGATGTGAGACAGATTGGGCGCACGGAATGGATTCGTGAGCTTCATTGAGGCTGACCTGCTTCACGCTTGTAATCATCATCAAAGCACCAATGCTTCCATGAAAGTTTCCGCTCCACGCCCCCGCGAACGCCACCAGGTAAGTTCATCTGAGAGTACGTGATGATTTCCATCTTCCGGAGTGTCGTATCTTTTTTCCTGATCATCCGGGTATTCCAGAGACGACATAAAAATCCGCCGTAGTAACGGAGATAATCTGTTCTGGCCGTGGCGTTCAGATAGAATTTTCTCCAGTGCTCACTTTGAACATTGCGGGCAAAATCCTGATCTTTCTGGCGATAGACATCGGTATCACCCGTGAGGATTTCCATGGTTGTTCCGTCACCGAGAATTCCGATAACTTCCATCCAGGCATTATCCATCTTCGGAAAAGGAGCGAACATATTCCACTCCTGATAGAGATGAAGAAATCTCGTCGCAGTTTCAAAGAAAGGTGACGAGTAATGGAATTTCTTCACTGTGGAAAGATTCCAGTTCACCAGAACCAGAAGAATGAAGACACCAAAAAGTTCCCGCAGACCTGTCACAGCAAGAAAAGTTTTCTTCGGTTCCTTCCATTCCAGGCACTGACTGAACTTACTCATGAATTCACGGTGACCGGAAACCCAGAGATAGGTTTTGTCACCGATCGCGCGGATGGGTTTCAGGGAGAAGATTCTGTATTTCCAGAAACAAAGGGGCGAGTGCCTGATAATTTCAAGGAACCCGTCGAAGCGGAAGAATCTCTCCCCGCTCGCATTCACGACTACCCATGAGTGGTTCTTCTCCATGTCTTTATGGATAGAGGACTCAGACTGACCTTCGAGAACTTTCACTTCAGGGAAGAGTAAAAATTCACGGATGAGATAAACGGATTTTTTACAGAATCCGCAATTGGCATCGAAGTAAATTGAAAGCTTTCCGAAGTTTTTTCTCCGAAAATAAGAAAACACTTTATCCCAGACCGGGCCCGGAATAAAAATTGTCCACATGAAAGTACAGAGCCACGGGAATAGACCAATGTACATCGTGGTCCCGATTCCCATGTGAAGACCAATGAAAAGAATCACAACCAACAGTCGCGAGATCCACCAGAAGCGACCCCAGAGAAATGGTGTGATAAGAAGAATCGGCCCCAGCCACTCCACATAAATGGTATACGCGGTGGAAATTTTCCCGAGAATGGGAATATTCCGCATGAAGTGACCCAATGGTGTCGTAAAGATATCAAGTCGAAGAGCATAGTCCACGGCCGTAAAATCTTTTCTCCAGATCGGATGGTCTTTCAAAACATAGCTGATGAAATAAATGACGAAGAGCTGAAAGGTCATGCCGATGACCCAGGTAGAAAGATAATTGCCCGTGGGTTTTTCTTCTTTCTTCATCGCGGAATCAATTGACCACCAACGATCAGTGGGAAGAAAGACCGAGAGGAAAAGAAGACTCCGGAGAACATCATCTCCCCCGTTATTCACCATCCAGTTACGGTTATGAACAGAAACAGTCATGAGGTAGGCACCGAAAAAGGCCCAGCGGGATTTATAACCGGTAAAAATCATGAGTCCGAAAATAAAATGAAGGGCAAAAAGAAAAATCTGGAATGTGAGTGAGCCATTGGCCAGGTGAAGGGAAAATGACCAGGGCATGGCCATCTCTCCCACAAATGTGGCACGGGGAACGAGACCTATATCCGTGTAAAAGTTTGTCAGGTTCGGGAGCCGGTAAACGACATCCGACATTACGATGATTCCCATAAGTGCGCGGTAGAGCGCCATCGAACGGTAATCAAGACCCAGAGTCATCATGAGATAACGAAGAAACTTCATACGGGTTTTCCTATAAAGTTGAACAATGCTTTTATTGTAATGCAAATCATGACTTTTTCGGGAGATTCATCTAATCTTTCGAGGCCAATATCAATCAGATTTATGCAGCGCAAGGTCATACGAAATGCTCTATAAAACCCGCGATGAAATCACTCAGGACTATGATGTCATCATCATCGGTTCAGGCCTTGCGGGAATGACGGCGGCCAATATCCTCGGTCGGAACAATCACAAGGTCCTCCTTCTTGAATCTCATAATAAGTTAGGCGGATTTGCGACCTGGTTTTTCCGCGAAGACAGAAAGCATGTTTTCGATGTTTCTCTCCACGGCTTTCCTGCCGGCATGATCAAGACCTGCCGGAAGTACTGGAACCGGGAAATTGCTGACTCAATTGTTCAGTTGAAAGATGTCCGCTTCGTGAATCCGCAATTTACTGTCCAGACGGATTTTACGAAAGAGCACTACTCTCTGGTTCTGCAGGAACAGTTTAAGATTCCCAAAGAAACAGTAGATGCCTTCTTCGCGCATCTCGCCTCCATGAATTTTTACGACAACTCATCAGAAACCAACCGCGATCTCTTTCATAAGTTTTTCCCGGAAAGAAATGATGTTGTCCGATTCCTGATGGAGCCGATCACCTATGCCAATGGTTCAACCCTGGATGATCCTGCCATTACCTACGGAATCGTTTTTTCAAACTTCATGAGTAAGGGTGTTTACACGTTTAAAGGCGGAACTGACTTTCTCATCTCGAAGATGAGAGATGAGCTCCTGAAAAACAATGTCGACATCAAAATGCAGGCAAAAGTTGAAAAGATTCTCGTCACGGATGGTGTGACAACAGGAGTAGTTGTTGCTGGGAAGCCGGTGAAAGCAAAAACTGTTCTCTCGAATGGCAATATCAAGTCCACCGTTCTCTCGCTCGCGGGAGAAGAAAATTTCTCTTCCGAGTATGTAAAAAAAGCCAAAGATGTTCGTCTCAATACGTCGAGCTGTCAGGTTTATATGGGTCTCAAAGAAGGTGTGCGCATTCCTCACATCGGGGATCTTATCTTCACTTCCCATCATCCGGTTTATGATCCGGAAAGACTCCTTGATCTCAAAGTGAGTTCCAGAACATTCTCGGTTTACTATCCGGAAGACACGAGACCTCAGGTGGAAAATGGAAGAGTCGCTATTGTGTCCTCAACCAACTGCCGCTACGAAGACTGGAAAGCTCTCTCACCGGAACAATACGAAAAAGAAAAAGCTCTCATGATTGAAGACACAATTGTTGGTCTTGAGAAATTTCTCCCTGATATCAGAAACCAACTCGACATCATTGAAGCGGCAACTCCCCTTACGGTGGAACGCTATACTCTTCATCCGAAAGGGACTTCATTCGGAACGAAATTTGAAGGACTCGAAGTTTCCATGAATCTTCATAAAGAACTTCCGGGTCTTTTCCATGCGGGTTCAGTCGGTATTATCATGTCCGGCTGGCTCGGGGCCGCAAATTATGGCGCCATTCAGGCGAACGCCATCGAATCTTATCTTCACACAAAGGCATCTCATGTTTGATTTTAAAGACCAGTACGTGATCGTCACAGGTGGAACCAGAGGCATTGGTGCCGGATTATCTACTGCCTATCTCTCCGCCGGGGCGACGGTCATCGCAACTTACTCAGGAAATGATTCGGCCGCGCAGGCCTTTAAAGAAAAGATGGGAAGTAAGCTTCACGTCTTCAAGTTTGATGTCGCCAATAATGCTGAAGTCGAAAACTTCTTCACCAAATACAACGAACAATTTCCTGCTCTCCATGTTCTCGTGAACAATGCCGGTATCCGCCGCGACAATATCATTGCCTCCATGGGTGAAGCCGAATGGGATTCCGTGATCGACACGAATCTCAAGGGAACGTACACCATGACGAAAAACGCCGTTCTCACGATGATGAAAAATCGTTACGGAAGAATCGTGAACATGTCGAGTGTCGGTGGAAAGCTGGGCCTTCCTGGTCAGGCGAACTATGCTGCTTCGAAAGCGGGCCAGATTGCTCTTTCTCTTTCAGTCTCCAAAGAAGTCGCGAAAAGAAATATTACGATCAACAATGTGTGCCCCGGTTTCATTGAAACGGAACTTCTGGCGGATCTTCCTGAGGAACAGGTCAAAGAATACAAGGGCCAGGTTCCGATGAAGCGCTTCGGGAAAGTGGAAGAAGTTGCTCATGCCGTTCTTTTCTTCTCTTCCAGAGAATCCAGTTATATCACCGGAGCAACAGTTGATGTGGCCGGGGGCCTCAATGGATAAACTCATTCTCGACAACATTCCCCAGCGTGAGCCGTTTCTTTTCATTGAAAAGATCCTGGATCGCTCAGAAAACTCGATTACAACAACCAAAAAACTGACGGGTGAAGAAGATTTTTTCCGCGGTCATTTTCCCGGCTCTCCGGTTTTTCCGGGAGTCCTCATGTGTGAAGCCGTTTTCCAGACGGGTGCTTTACTTATGGCCCTCAAAGGCTCAGGCGCGGGTGCTGACAAAAAAGCAGTCGTCACAAGAATCCAGAACGCAAAATTTAAGAATATGGCAGGTCCCGGTGATGAACTTCACATCACGGTGGATTTTACCGAGATGCTCGCCAATGCCGCTTTCATGAAAGGCAAAATCACTTCGGGCGGGAAAACAGTCATGACGATTGAATTCGCGTGCGCCATTGCGGAGAGCGTATGAGTTTTCTCAATATCACCGGAAAGACTTTTTTCATCCAGGGTGTCGCAAATAAAAAAAGTGTCGCGTATTTCACTGCTAAGACTTTGATCAGTGAAGGTGGAATCTGCGTTTTCGCCGTTCAGAAAGAGGAACAACTCGAAACTGTTCAATCACTTTTTCCTGGCTCACGGGTTTTTAAGTGCGATGTGGAGAATAAAGAAGATATCGCAAAACTTCCGTCGATGATTGGCACTGATCTTCACGGATACCTCCACTCCCTGGCATTCGCGGATTTCTCTGAAGGTGTAAAACCTTTCCATGAAACGAAGCGCGAGCACTACCTTCAGGCCGCCCAGATTTCTGCCTTCTCGTTTACGGAAGTCTCGAATGCCATCAAAAACAATCTGGTCACCGGAGCGTCGATTGCGACGATCTCTATTTCGAGCACACGTGCCACTTCTTATGGTTACCTGGGCCCGATTAAAGCGATGCTTGAAGCTTCAGTTCCCTTCCTCGCTAAATCCCTCTCCGATAAAAAGATCCGTGTGAATGCTGTGGGTGCGGGTCCCTTAAAGACCTCAGCCTCGGCCGGTATCCCTGACTACATTGATAATTATCTTTATTCAGAAGAACTCACTCTCCGGAAAGAAAATCTCAAAACTCAGGAAGTGGCGGACACCGCGGCCTTCCTTTTGTCTGAAAGAAGTTCAGGCATCAATGCCACGACCCTCATTGTGGATGCCGGTATGAGTGCTAATTACTTTGATCAGAACATTGTAAAAGGATTCGTAAGAAAATGAAGGCGATCATACTTATGTTTATTTCTCTCAGTGCTTTTGCCCAGACCGCTGCGGTCACCAACCCTTGCGATCAGATCCAGGGTCAGAATAATCTTGCCCAGGATTTTGGTGGTCTTTGTAAATATGAGAAGGCCAATGCCGCTCTTCCTCCGGCCACACCCAATCGTGTGGTTTACCTCGGTGACTCCATCACAGAGGGATGGAGAAATCTGATTCCGGGAATTGATCAGAACGATACGATTAACCGCGGTTATTCCGGTCAGACAACCGCTCAGATGCTTGTTCGCTTCCGTGCTGATGTCATTAATCTCAAGCCGAAAATTGTTCACCTGATGGCAGGAACAAATGATCTCGCAGGAAATACGGGCCCTACATCTCTCGAGAAAATTAAAAACAATATCCGCTCCATGGGTGAACTCGCGAGAATTCACAATATCCGTGTCGTGATTGGTTCTATTCCTCCGGCCAAATCCTTCAGCTGGAGACCGGGCATGAAACCGGCCGAAGATATCCGCACTCTCAACAAATGGCTCAAGGCCTTCGCAGAGACGAATCAATTTGTGTATGTGGATTATCATTCTGCTCTCACAGACTCTGAAGGGGGACTTTCTCCGGAGCATGCGCCTGATGGGGTTCATCCCACCGCTGCTGCCTACGCGATCATGACCAATCTCGCGGTCATCGGCATGCGGGATGCGAACAGAAATTGATAGTGTCTAAAACTTAGGCATTTTTCTTCCTTTAAATATCATATATCGACCCCGGGGTGGCACGCCCCTTGCTCTCTTATCCGGAAACACACGGAGACACACATGCGCGCATTCATTGCCCAGGCCTTCTTTTTAATCGTATCTTTTTCAGCTTTTGCCCAGGTGCCGGCGCCCATCATCCTGAGACCCAATCAGGAAATCACTTATTCAGGAAATCTCGGCGACATTATTAAATGCGGCCGAAAATCATACGACTCACAAAACTTCAGCATTAACGTCATTCAGGAAACCTGTAACTGCGCCAATGGCTTCACATCAAAAATTTACATCGATGGATTACTCGCAGGTGTCTGTCAGGATGAAGTCGAAATTAAACGTGTAAAAGAACCGGCAGGATTCATTGATCTCGCTTTCCTCGAAAATTTAAAAGACAAAGAAGTCCGTGTCCTTGGTGGCCAGCAGGTAGGTACCTGTCGCCTGGAAGGAAATAACGTCATCCTTCAGAAAGGATACGAACGCCTTGATTCACTCAAAAATATTTTCAAGTCATACCGGGTTCAGATTGCTGATGAATTGAATAAAGATGAAGACTCAGAAGAAGTTATTATCAAGGCCTTCCGTCAGATTGTGAAAGACAAGCTTTGCGGATCTTTCACTGAAGAAGAAATCACGAAGAAGAGAAAAGAACTGGATCTGATGCTCGGTCAGAATGATCTCGCTTTCGACTACTTCGTTGCCCAGGGGAAAACCGGCGAAGAACTCGCAAAAATGCGCTACCCGGTTAAGCGCCTCAGAGCTCAGTTTAACTTCACAGCTAATGACTTTAAAGGCTTCGGCTATAACGCTTATGAAATGAGACTCGGTGGCTTCACCGCCCGTGAACTCAAGGTCGCGCGCTTCGGAATTTCTGATCTCACGAACGCAGGTTTTGATGCGAAAACGGAACTGAAACCTCTCTTTGCAATCGGTGACTTTAAACGTGCCGGATACAATGCCTACAATCTCCGCCTGATTGAATATTCGGCCCAGGAAATCCGCGATGCCGGTTTTGGTATTGCTGATCTCACAAACGCTGGCTTCAACGCGAAGACTGATCTCAGATCCCTCTTTACGATCGAACAATTTAAAACGGCCGGATACAACGCCTACAATCTCCGCCTGATTGATTACACAGCAGAACAGATTAAGAATGCCGGTTTCGGAATTGCTGATCTCACGAATGCTGGCTTCAGTGCAAAAAATGATCTCAAAAAAATCTTCTCCATTGATCAGTTCAAGTCAGCTGGTTACAACGCTTATAATCTCCGTCTCCTCGACTATACAGCGACAGAAATTAAGCGTGTGGGTTACGGAATTGCTGATCTCACGAATGCGGGCTTCGATGCCAAACGTGACCTGAAACCAATCTTTACTATCGGGGAATTCAAAACTGCCGGATACAATGCTTACAATCTCCGTCTGATCGATTACTCGGCCCGCGAAATCCGTGATGCTGGTTTTGGTATTGCTGATCTCACAAATGCGGGCTTCGATGCCAAACGTGATCTCAAAACTATTTTCGCAATCCAGGATTTCAAGCGCGCTGGATACTCAGCTTATAATCTCCGCCTGATTGATTACTCGGCCCTCGAAGTTAAGAATGCCGGTTTCCGCATCCCTGACATGGTCAATGCCGGTTACGATGGGAAACGTGATCTGAAGCCCATCTTTTCAGTCGCTGAATTCAAAAGTGCCGGTTATTCGGCCTATAACATGAGACAGATGGATTATTCAGCGAGAGAACTCCTGAATAATGGCTACACTGTGAATGAACTTAAGAATGCTGGTTATTCGGACGCAGAAATACTCAACTAAAAATCTAACAGGGGAAGGACGTCAGTTCTTCCCCTTATGAGCAAAAGTTCTGCGAAGTCCTTCTTCAATGGAAATTTCCGGATGAAAGCCAAAATCATTTTTTGCTTTCGCGTGCGAAAAATAATGATGAGTGCCGAGATTCATGGCCACAAATCTTGTCATAGGTGGATCAGGTTTTTTGATCCCTAAAAACTTCCAGAGAAATTCAAAGAATTTACCGGCGCGAAAGGCCATGTGGTAATCGACATGTTTTGTGGGTGGATCAATTTTCATCTGTCCGAGAATGAGGTTCACAAATTCCCAGATTTTTACCGGACGTTCTTGTCCGAGAAAATAGGCTTCTCCGCAGACTTTTGAACCCGGAGTCAGTTTCTCCATCGCCTGGACATGAGCTTTGGCCGCATTCTCCACGTAGATGATATCCACGAGATTTTCGCCATCACCGACAATTTTGAGTTTCCCCTGACGAGCTTTCGAAATAATTCTCGGGAAAATGTGCGGATCGCCCGGACCCCAGATGAGATGCGGTCTTAAAGCACAAGTGAGAAATGTTTTATTATCATTGGCCGCGAGAACAATCTCTTCGGCCTTCTGTTTCGTTTCCCCGTAAGCATTCAGATGTGTTTCAGGATAAGGAATTTCTTCCCCCACTCCCATATGCCCACCCAGACCTAAGACAGCACTGGGAGATGAGGTATGAACAAAACGTGAGACTCCATGGGCCTTCGCTGATTCAATGATATTTTTTGTGCCGGTAACATTGATCGAGAAATACTCGTCGTAATCTCCCCAGACTCCGGCAAGAGCGGCGACATGAAAAACCGTATCAAACCCCTGCGCCAGAGCACGATCGATATCTTCTTTTTTCCGGAGATCACCTTTAATCGTAGGAACTCCCACTTCTTCTAAATGAAGATATGAGTGACGCGAGAAATTCGTCACCATGTAGCGGGGATTTTTAAGAAGTTCAGTGATGAGGTGAGTTCCGAGAAACCCACCGCCGCCAGTTACAAGAATACGCATGAGAATAGTCTAAGTCTCGTGAGAGCTTTCTTCCACATAAGAATTGTCACCCCGGCCTATTTCGCGCCAGAAAATAGGAAGAGTGTCATAGGCAAACGCCCCTACCAGAAGTCCGATAAAGAGTCCCGGAAACCCCAGGAGAAGTGCTCCCCCGAGTACACAAATGAATGCTGTCATCGGAGGAATTTTACTTTCCCCGATACTCGCAAGCCATGGGCGAAGGATGTTATCCACCACACCCGTAAAGCATCCCACCACGAGAAGGATAATCGCGTGCGTAGTCTCACCTTTAAAATAAGAAAGTCCGGCAAGAGCAAAGGCCACTGGTGCCGCACCGATTACCGGGATGAATGAGAGAATCAGAGTCACAAAGAAAATCAGGAAGAAACTTCCGATACCCAGGATTGTCGCCGCAATGGCAACAATGAGAGATTGAATCCCGCCGGTCGCGATGTTGGAAACATAAACCGAACGTGCATCACGGATAGTAATCGCCACAAGATCATTCATGATCTCATCCGAAAATCCGAAAATTTTCTGAAAGAACATCCTGACAGTGTGGGCGTTCTTAAGAAGTGAGTATGTGCAAAGAACCATCACCAGAAGAAATAAAAAGACCACGGGAAGACTGGCCACCACACTCTGGAAAAATTTCAGAAGGAATGTTGTGACCATATTCAGATATCCATCAACCTTCTTAGGGGTGAGGAAGTCTTCAAGATTTAATTTCGCTGCATGCTTGTGAACAAAAAGAACGAGGTCATGACGGGCATCCGACACAAATCCCTGCATTCCCTGATCTCGAAGGGCCTCATTGAAATTAATCTTTTCCAGCTGGCTCGTAACCGCCATGGTTCCTTTGGCGAGGAAGAAGGAAATCGGAATAGAAATCAGAATAGTAAAAAGAATCGTAAGAATGGCAGCGGCCATCTTGCGTGAGAGTCCCTTTTTTTCCAGCATGAGGACGAGAGGAAAAAGGGCCAGCGACACCGAGGCGGCGAAGATAACAGGAATGGCGAAAGGAGAGACGAGAATGAGAAACGCAACCGACAACACGATCATGTAGAGAACGCGTGCCACCTTCTGCTCAGATTTTTTCGACATAGTATGGAACCCTTGGTGACCCAGGCAGATAATTTCAGCCTGTCGATTTTGATGTTGTGTCTGATATCTACGGGAAAGGCAGATGAAAGCCAGAAGTTCTCAATGAGCTTTGCTTTCTCATGCGTGCGCCCGAGCTCAACCAGTTCCGAGAGGAACTCATGAGTCATCTTCATATTGCCATCATGCCTCTCAATAACAAGACCGGGAGCTTCGTGAAAACGTACTAAGGCAGAGCGTTTGATGGCCGGATGACGATTGAATATCGCTTCGATAGCAATGGGATAAAGATTTTCTTCATGGGACAGGACGCGATGAGCTTTGCGTCCAAGAAACCATAGACGATTTTGTGAATCGATATAACCCATATCCCCCATGCGATGCCACAGCTCACCGTTAGCTCGGATTTTGGCCTTCTGGTTTTCCTCAGGCATTTCAAAATACGAAGGGGTAATGACGGGGCCTGAAACAATAATCTCGCCGACGCTTCCCCGGGGAAGTTCAGAAAGTTTGCCTTCAGGAATATCCGAAATAGCAATAATTTTGATATTCACACCGGGAACGGCGCGACCGATGCAGACTCCACCACCAGTTGCGGTGATCTTTGCTGTTTCTTTCAGAACTTCACTTCCGCGCATGAGAGTGAGCGGTAACGATTCCGTGGCCCCGTAAGGGGTGTAGGTATCACCTCTTGTGAGAATTTTTTGGAAGAGATCGTGAATCTCTGTTCTCACCGGGGCCCCGAACATCACGACGTGCTTCACAGAGCCCAGCTGAATATTATGTTTTACACAGTAGCGACCCACTCTTTCCCAGATCGCGGGTGAGCCGGCACAGAAAGTGATCTGATGAGTGATAATGTTTTTTACAATTTTAGCGGGATCGCACTTCGCGGGCCTCGTCGGATCCATGTCAGGGATTACGGATGTCATACCCATCGCGAGAGTGAAAAGCGCAAACAAGGGAAAGCCCGGAAGATCAACATCCGAGGGTCCAAGAGAAAATAATTTCTGAAGGATCTCAGTCTGTGCGTTCAGAATTCCATGTGTGTATTCGACACCTTTAGGGATACCTGTTCCGCCACTGGTAAAAAGAATCGCGGAATGATCATCACTTGTGACCTGAACCGGATGATAAACTTTCGGGAATTTTTCGAGCCCCTGAAAAAGATCATCCAGGAAAACATTTACTTCAACGGAAGAGAATGTCTTTTTTTTGATTCTCCGGACCCAGTGAACCAGATCGATCGAGATCATAGCGAAGGGTTTAACCTGAGAAATGGATGAGAGAAGATTCTTCATCCCCATGCCTGGGTCAATCAGAACAGGAATTGCACCCACTTTAAAAAGGGCGAATGTGATGACGGAAAAATCGAGACAGGGTTTTACGAAAAGAAGAGTTCTCTTCCCGCGGTTGATACCGATCGATTCAAAATAATGGGCCATTTGATTCGAGCGTTCTTCAAATTCACGAAAAGTATAATAGGAATTCCCATGAACAACGGCGCGTTTATCCGGAAGGTTTTTCGCCTGCTCTTTGATCCTGAAAGCAATGTTCACCGGACGAAGTTCCAGATTTCCTGAGAAGCTTCATCCAGAGCATCTTCCAGGACGTAATGTCCTGCCTTGGCGTACCAGCGGGCATTGGCCTCGGGATAAAGAGCAATCCATCTTTCAAAGAAGTGCTGATTGAAGCAAAAATCTTTTCCGCCCCAGAGAATGAGCTTCGGATGACGAAGGCCCGGTAGCTTGTCTTCAATTTCTTTCAGGGTATGCCACGAAGGATGAGAGGCATCCATCGGGATATCCTGAACAAACTTAGCGACAGCAATTCTGTTTTCGTAATTATTGTAAGGTAGAAGATAACCTTCCTTCACTTTCTTCGGAAGAGTCTTGGTCGTCGTCATGAAAGTCGCGGGCCACGCAAAAAGATTAAACTTTCTCGTAAGCCATTCGCCGAATCCACCCTTTAAAAAATTAATCCGCTTTGGTATTTCCTGCGAAGGATAGGCAGCCGTATTGAGAATGACGATCCGGTCAAAGAGTTCCGGGTATCTCGTGACAAGTCCAAAGCCAATCGCCCCACCCCAGTCATGAACGATGAGAATGATCTTCTGAAGGTCTAAAAACTTGATGAGTTTATAAGCGTTCTGGATATGGGCCTCAAGATTGTATTCATAATCCTGTGGTTTATCCGAAAGACCGCATCCCATGTGATCAGGAACGACACAGCGGAATTTCGTCGAAAAAGTCTGGATGAGATTCCGGTAATAAAATGACCACGTCGGATTTCCGTGAAGCATGAGAATCGGTTGCCCTTGTCCTTCATCTACATAATGAAGATTGCGGCCATTCAGCTGGAGAAAATGAGAGTTAAAGGGATAGAGTTTTTTCAGTCCCATTTCATCGATACGATTTTTTACCATTCTACACCTAACATAGTAGACGTTAATCCTGAGCCGATTCCTAAGAGTGCAACCTTGTCGCCTTTCTTAAAAAAATTCGCGGCTTCAGCTTTCATGAGAGTCAGCGGAAGGGCCGCCGAACCTGTATTTCCGAATTCTTTAAATGTTTCAAAATCACGATCAAGTGGAAGTCCTAGTGTCTCAAGAAACGCCAGACGATGGGCCGTACCCACCTGATGCGGGATAATTTTATCCGGCACAGTCCAACCCAGAAGAGCTTTTGTTTTTTCCCAGTTCTCGCGCGAGAGTTTTACTCCTGCCTTTAGAAGTGCCTCGGAATCTGTTTCCATCATGAGACCATTTGATGATCCGTCACCCTGGCAAAGTTCCACACTCTCAGAATCCGTAAGAGTCGTGCCGCCGATAATTTTCGGCGCATTTGGTGCGAGACTTTCATGCGTAAGAAGAACCGCCACTCCTGCTGAACCAATCGTGAGTGAGGCCATGAATGGCTTAATCCGTTTTCTATCCATCAGGGGATCATTGAGTAAGTGCTTTAATGTCTCTTCCAGAAGAGGCCCGCCGTTTTCACCGGAAACAATTAGCGCCGATTTAATGGCACCTGATTCAATCATCTGACCTGTCATGAGGATCGCAGATAAAACACCAAGGCAGGCATTGGAGAGATCTGAAATCATGGTCTCTGCCGGTAAGCGGAGATTACGGTGAACCTGGGCCGCTGTCGCTGGCTCAAGGAAATCACGGCAAACAGAGGCATGAATCAGAATATCAATTTTTTCACGGGGAAAGTTTTTCAGAATTTTTTCAGCAGCTTCAGTCGCTATAGAACTCGGACGTGTTCCCACGGGCCAGAATCCACGACGACGAATGCCGGTCTGGAGTTCAAGTCTTCCTTCCGGAAGTTTTGCTCTTTCATATAAAGGAGCAAGTTTTGTTTCAATCTCAGTACTCGTGAGATAAAGCGGCGGCTCGACGAAACCGGTGGAATGGAGTCTCACGTGATTGAATTTCATGCTTCACTTCCATTCATGAGACCGTGGAGATTGGCCATTGAGATACCAGAAAGAATCGATCCGACTATACCCAGGAATCCCTGATCTGTTCCGATGATAAATAAATTCGGAACAGGCGTTCTGCCGTCTCTGGTTTTATCAACGGATCCATAAACGGTTCCGTTCATGTGCCAGGTATATTTTTCAATTGTCAGAGGCGAGAAAATATCTTTAAAGAGAAGTTTTCCATGAAATTCCGGGACAAGCTTTTTTACGAGATCTATCGCTGAATTTCCGACTGTCTCTTTTTTCATGTCGTATTCTTCTCGCGAGAGATTCTTCCATTGATCGTAATTGGCCATGTATGTGACTCTCACAGTGCCTTCACCGGCAGTATGGTGAGTTTCATAGTTATCCGGAAAGCAAACAACGGCCGATGAGGAATCAAAATAGTTCACGGCCGGACGATAAGAATATTTCGGGGAGTTATTATAGAAAACAATTGTGGAATCATTTTGTGTAAGAGGAATTTTTTTATCATACACAAAGATACTTTCCAGAAACGTCATAGCACCCGTGCGGGGCACTTTATCAGAAGGGAACTTATTTGTGAGCCTCACCGTCTCTGGATAACCAATGCTCGAAAGAATTACCGGAGCGAGAAGTTCTTCGTTGTTCGCAACAACACCAATGGCGACACCCTTCTGATTGGTTTTAATTTCTGAAACGGGAGTGCGGAATCGGATTTGCCCACCCACTTCTTCAAACTTTTTCATGAGAAGTGAAATGATCGTTCTCACTCCCCCTTCGGGACGGCCGAAGCCTTCAAAATAGAGTGACTTGAACATGATCACGAACTGAGCGAAATCCATATCGTCTTCCCAGGCCGATCCATAGATCAGCAGAGGACAGAGGAGCATTTCCGTTAATAGTTCATCTTTGATGATTTGATTCAGAGTCTCGCGGGAAGAACGGTAACCAAGAGTCAGATCGAGTTCATTGAAATTTTTCACTGTCTCCACGAGACGGATAAAATTCTCAATCTCTTTCGGAAAGTTCGAACGCACTTCACTCTCCAGGAGTTCAAAGTCGTTTGAGAATTTCAGCGAAAGACCCGGGAACTGAATTTTTGAATAAGTCTGGGGATGAAGTTTAAAGTCATCGTAGGAGAGGCGAAGCTGCTTTAAGAGTTTCGAGAATGGTTTCCCCTTCTCTCCTTTCTTGATGAAATTCGTGAGTGCGTGGAGACCGACATCAAACTGTCTGACTCCACCTGCTTCAAAATTTTTTCTCTGATAATAAGAATTGAGTCCCCCGGGAATGGAATGCTTCTCGAGGATCACGACTTTCTTGTCAAACATGGCGAGGCGGATGCCGGCAGCGAGCCCAGACATCCCAGCGCCAATGACAATACAGTCGTAGTTCATTTAAGCAAGCTTAGGAGACAGATAGGCCACGCACGATTCAAGGGAAGCGAGCTTAGGATAATCTTCCTGAGGCACTTCTACTTTATGGCGCTTTCTGAGTTCCATTACGATATCGAGGAAGTCCATGGAATCGAGATCGAGCTGCTCACGAAGAGACTTGTTATCAACGAGAGTTGTAACATCTTCATCTGGAGCGATGTCTGCGATAATGTCGATTACGATCTGGCGAACTTGAGAGGCGGTCATGGTCTACTCCTTCGGGTCTTTACGAATATCTTTTTACAATAAGAGCTGAGTTAATTCCAAGCATGCCGAAAGAGTTGTTGAGGATATAATCAACCTTCGGAAGCTTCACACTGGATTCATAAACAAGATTCGGAATCGCGCAGTCAGGATCAAGATCCGTACAATTCATTCCCGGATGGATCACTCCATCAACAAGAGAAGGAATGTTCCCTGCGAGTTCCAGAGCTCCTGCCGCTCCCATACAGTGACCGATGTGACCTTTTGAGAAGTTCACATACGTTCTGTCAGAAGTGGTGAAAGCATCACGCACGGCCTTGGATTCAGAGATATCTCCGGCACCAGTTCCTGTTGCGTGCATATTTACGAGATCAATATCTTTCGGAGTGATGCCAGCGCGTTTAATCGCTTTGTGCATGCACTCGACTTGTCTTTCACTATTTGGGTTCACGTAGTCTGAAGCATCAGAGTTAATCGCGTAGCCCGCAATCTCTGCGTAAATTTTCGCGTTTCTTTTCTTCGCATCCGAAAGACGCTCAAGAATATAAACGGCGCCTCCCTCAGAGATCACAATTCCGTTTCTGTTTTTATCCATTGGCTTAGAGGCCTGAGTCGGATCTTCATTCTGAGCAAGAGCGCCCTGAGCAGCGAAGGCCGCAAAGATGCCGAACGTCTGAGATGATTCAGAAATTCCGCCCGTGAGAGCAAGATCCACTTCACCGAGAAGAAGCTGTTGAACACCCTGGATGATTCCCACGTTACCGCCAGCGCATGCTGAACCGAGAGTGTAATGAGGACCAGTGATCCCGAGATTCAAAGTCACTTCCCCCGCTGGAGAATTGGAAACTGTTCTTGGATTGTGGTGAGGTGACCAGAGTTTCCAGTCGAGATTATTCTGGTGCATCTGAAAAATTTCTTCTTCAGTCTCAACGTTACCGTGTTCAGTAATGCCGAGGAATACACCGACCATCGATTTATCAATTGTGGCCCAGTCGAGATTCGCATCGCGGATCGCTTCGTTCGCGCAATAAATAGAAATTGAACCGGCACGAGTTCCACGACGACGAAGTTTTTTGGATTGATATTTTGTTTCATCAAACTCGCACATGCCGGCAGCTTGCTTGCCCATGTAACGAATCTCATGATGTTTAATGCCGGATTTTTTTTCCAGAAGTGCATTTCTAAACTCGGCAAGATTATTGCCGTTCGGAGCTGTCAGCCCGATGCCAGTAATTACTATGCGTCGCGAGTCATCCATGGGAAATTCCTAACATAAAGACTGTTTTCAGAAGGGAAAAATTTAGCCCAATGAGGGCTTTTTGTATAGCTAACAATTAAGGTTGAGCCGCCTGTTTGGTCTTGCCCACAGGACAAATCTCTAGGATAGTTATCTCACCCATATTTAGTCATTCAGAAGCAAGGAGTTCCATTTATGGAAAACACGACCGAAAACTCGAACGAAAATTCCTCTGAAAATACGACAGAAGGCTCTACTGAAAGCTTAATCGTCATCTCTAAGGTAAAGAAATTCATCAAAGAAAAAGCTGACATGAACACTTCAGCTGGTTTCTTCGAGCCACTTAATAAAGATATTATGAAGGCTTGCCGCGACGCTATGAATCACGCGCAGAAATTAGGAAGAAAGACGGTTATGGGGAAGGATTTCAACCTCTACGTTGAAAATTCCGGCATCGAAGAGGCCCTTGTCGTTGCGTCAAAAGTGAAAAAACTGATTAAAGAAGAAGCGTCACTCTCGACTTCTGCGCAAGCGATCGACCAGCTCACTGTCCGCGTTCAAACTGTTTGCATGAAAGCGATTGAAAACGCTAAAGCAGACAAGAGAAAGACAGTTATGGATCGTGACTTCACTGCTCCTACAACTCTCACTGTTTAATCGTTAAATTTCTTTTCCTGTCGTCGCATTTTTTGTGAACGGCAGGGAAAGAAAATATCCGGCTCCACACATCACCACTGTCAAAATCACCGGAAACTCCATCTCAAAAACAAAATGGGATATTCCCCATGTGAGAATGCTTAATCCGAACGCAATCATCGCATTCACAGAACTTCCTTTTCTCACAAATAGCGCAATGGAAGTCATCACCAGAATGGATGGTCCACCGAGACTTGAGGCAAGTTCCACTAATCCGGTTATTGAATCGGAAGAAAACGCAATTCCATAAGCAATGACTCCCGAAAGGAGAACTCC
Source organism: Bdellovibrionota bacterium (assembly GCA_040387275.1). Classification (GTDB taxonomy): domain Bacteria; phylum Bdellovibrionota; class Bacteriovoracia; order Bacteriovoracales; family Bacteriovoracaceae; genus Peredibacter. The sequence continues at coordinate 396,832 of JAZKDZ010000001.1, forward strand.
CCCTCTGGCGATCACAACTTTTTGTTTCTCCGAAAGATTTTTAAACGAAGGAAGAATGAGATTGTGGGAAACAAGAGCTGAGACGGAAAGAAGAGTGGAATCAACAGTGGAGAGAATCGCCGAAACAAGGGCCCCCACAAAAACCACATATCCGATTGAGGACAAATGAGTTTTCGCAAGTAATGGCATGATCATTTCCGGCTCCTTGAGATCCGGAAGAAAGGCGACACCAAAGAGACCGATGAAGACCGGAATCATGCCGACGAAAAAATAAATCATTCCCGCACGAAAACACGAATTGAAAGCTACTTTGGACGAGCGACTCGCCACAACTCTTCCCACTAATTCCTGGGCCATGACAGATCCCATGATCGGAACCATCCAGAATTCGAGATTGCCCATAAACGATCGTGTGTCACCATCAGGAGTTCCGAGTTTTAATCTTTCAGGATGAATAGTCGCAAGTGCCGGACCAATTCCACCAAGGCCCTGAACGATCACAAAGAGAAGAATACAAAGTCCGATGATGACAGCGATTCCCTGAATGAGATCGTTATAAGCATCGGCCAGAAGTCCTCCGCAAACAGTGTAAATCATCACAACGAGTGCAGCGGCCGTTACTCCGTAAAAGAAACTGATATCGGAAGTTGAACTGATAATTTGTCCGAAGGCCCTGACCTGAGCACCCGCCCAGATAATACTTGAGGGAATCATGATGAGGGCCGCAACTCTTTCGACATTGGGAGAAAAGCGACGATGAAAAAGATCCGGAATGGTTGTGATCTTTTTATTCCAAAGAACTTTCGAAAAAACAAAACCCATGATGAAAATGCAGAGTGAATAACCAAGTGGATCAGCGTGAAGGCCGGAGATACCATATTTATAAACAGCACCAGCGGTTCCAATACATGTCTCGGCCCCGAACCAGGTGGCAAAAATAGAGAATGTCGCAAGCATAGGACCAAGCGAGCGGCCTGCGAGAAAATAATCATCATCCGTCTTGATACTTTTGGCGACCCAGAAACCCACGACAAGCATCAGGACGACGTAAAAGATGATGCCGATGAGTTCAATTGTCATAAAAACCTCTTCTTCCATTATTTCCAAAGTCAGGGGAAAATAAAAGCATGAAGACAACTCTCCTCCTTATTTCTGCGTTTATTTCTCTGTCGGCAGCAGCAGCACCCAATCTCCTGAATATTTACGTCGCTCCTCCTGCTAAGGCCCTGGACTGGTCAACCCCGGGAGCTTTCTATACTTCGCTCATGAAGGGCCGCCTTTTTTTCACTGAGCGCCCATATGGTTCAGCGGGTGCTGATCTGGTCTGCAAAGGCGCGACCCATTCTTTCTCGGTTGATCCTCAAAGTTTTGATGTCGTCGCTCCTGTTGTTTTTCAGGGTAAGGGTCATGGTTTTCTTTATTCCGCTCATCCGGGTGTGAATCTCACAGGAGAGAAGGCCGTCGCAAAAAATAAGGAAGTGATCAATACACCAGGTGCGCGCTACCTTTCCTTTCAATTAAATGATGATCAGTGCGAGAGAATCCGTCTTTACTGGGAAGAGTTTCAGAAAAATAATATCGCCAAAAATTATGGTCTTCCTCATCGCCCACTCATGGGCGAAGGGGCCACAGATACATCTCTGATTGTGAGTACTCTCGAAGTGGCGGGACTCTTAGTAGCTGACCAGCGACTGAATTGGGAAAGATTTTTGTATCTCCCGAAAAATCAATCGGGCCAGCCCATTTCTGATGATTACATTTTCGTTTTCAGTCTCATGACAGGCGCCTGGGGAAAATCGACAGATGATTCCATCGTCCTTCACTTCTGGGATCCGGAACTAATTGCGAAATGGATTGATCTGCAGATTGCGACGAAGAAAACGGCAAGAAAACTTTCTGATGGGGATAAGGGCATTGTCGGTATCGAATATGATCTGACAAAAATGCCTGTTCCGCAGGGTACATTCTGGGAACAGGCGCTGGATTCCAATTACTCAAAAAATAAAAACTAGATTCCTAAAGCGAGGCCTTCGCCGCGTGGGTCAGAGACTCCGACCCATTTCTTGCCTTCGCGCTTGATCGCCTGGATTGAGCAACCTAAACTCTCGTGGCTGATCTTGTGGCCTTTGGCCTCAAGCTCTTTTTCCACTTCCGGTGAGAGAAATGGAGCTTCGACTTTCAAAATATCCGGTTGCCACTGCTGATGAACTCTTGTGGCAGAAACAGCTTCATAGAGTGGCATTTCAAATTCCACTGCATTGAGAATGGTCTGAGCAACACAAGTGATGATCCTTGTGCCTGAAGGAGATCCGAGGGCCATGAATGGAGCGCCATCTTTTGTGATGATCGTAGGAGACATACTGGAGAGAGGTCTCTTTCTCGGTTCCACCAGATTATATTTTCCGCCGACAGCACCGAAAAGATTCTGAGCGCCGACTTTCTGGGCGAAATCATCCATCTCATTATTGAGGATGATTCCCGTTCCCTGGGCCATGACTCCTGAACCAAACCATCCATTGATTGTCTGTGTACTCGCGACGAGATTTCCGTCACGGTCAGCAATCGTGAAGTGAGTCGTATCACTCGACTCATACGGAAGTTTTACCGGGCGAAGATCTTCGGCCTTGTAAGCTTTCGGAGTGTTGATTTTTGACGACATTTCCGCGATGTATTTTTCATCGACTAAGCTTTCTGTCGGGATTTTATTAAAATCCGGATCGCCGAGATACATCGCGCGATCCAGAAACGCTCTCTGCATGGCATTTGCCGTGAGGTGAACAGCTTCCGAAGACTGCGGCTTCATTTCTTTTAAGTTATACGGCTCGAGCATCTTGAGAATCTGAATCACGTGAATTCCGCCTGAGCTTGGTGGAGGCATGGAAAAGATTTTCAGACCTTTATAGTTTCCGGTGACGGGTTTTCTTTCTGACATCCGGTACTCACGCAGATCTTTGTGAGTCATGATACCGCGTCTGTCACGGATGGTTTTCACGATAGCAGAAGCGACTTCACCTTCGTAAAAAGCAGTTGCCCCTTCGCGGCCGATCTTCTCAAGAGTCTTGGCGAGATTCTCCTGATAAATGATTGTGCCAAGAAGTGGAACAGTTCCTTCTTTCGTGAAGAAAGTTCCGCGAGCTTCAGGATCTTCCCAGAGAACATCTTTCCGGTCGATGAGTGCTTCCTGAAGTTGTGGATAAAGAGGAAAACCTTCCCGGGCCACTTTCACGGCCGGTTCAATACAATCTTTCCACGGAAGTTTTCCGAAACGTTTATGAATATCAAAAAGTCCGCGCACTAAACCAGGAGTGGCGACAGCAAGTGCTCCATCCTGAGAAAGAGTCGGCTGAGTCTCACCTTTTTTCGTGAGATACATATTGGCACGCGAGCGATGGGGAGCAATTTCCCGGAAGTCGAAAGCGTAAACCTGATTAGAGGCCTTATCGAAATAAAGGAGAAATCCACCACCACCGAGGCCCGTGGAATGAGGACGCTCAACTGAAATGGCGAAAGATGCGGCGACGAAAGCATCAATAATATTTCCGCCCTGATTGATCACATGAAGTGAAGCGCGAGTAGTGGCCCCACCTTGCGTTGTCACCATCACATCGTTTGCTTTTGCTTCATGAGCAACCCGTGGACGATCTGTCGTAGGGGCAACGATACGCACTTTGTGGGAACAACCAATCAAAAGAATCAGGATTAGACTCAGGCCTTTCATTTACACCACCTCGTGATTGTCGGATACTTTCACTAGTCTAGGAGAGAGAAGATGGATCTAAAAGATAAAAAATGCGTTCCCTGCCATAGCTATGTGCCTCCTCTGTCTCTCGAGGAAAAAAAGAAGAATCTGGAATCCCTTCCTGAGTGGAAATTGAAAGATAGCGACTCCCGCATCCGTCGGGATTTTAAGTTCAAGAACTGGAAGCGCGCGATGGAATTTGCCAATGTCGTGAGTGTGATTGCTGAAGAAGAAAAGCATCATCCGGAATTATTTGTGGGATGGGGTCATTGTGATGTGGAAATCTGGACTCACAACAATAACAATCTCGTCGAAAACGACTTCATTCTCGCTGCTAAGATTGACTCGGCTTTTGCGAAACTTTATCCAGCAGATGCAGTTTAAGCTCACGCAGGAATTTCTTCTGGCGGATACTTTTCCCTGTTAAATAAGACTGCGAAGGATCGATATAATACTGCTTCAGGGCCGAGCGGCCGATGAGCATGCGGTATTTCATGGACTCGCGGTTACTCAATGTCATCTCCACTCTTTTCTTGTGGGTCCCGAGCTGGAGCCATACACGAATGACATATCTTTCTTCTTTATGGCCGCCGGAATCGGAAACAATTCTCTGATCGACCAAAGGGGCCTTACAGTTCACCACCAGAGTGAGGTCACTCTGAATGGGATGCACTTTGAAGTGCACGTAGGCCTTTTTCCCTTCTTTTTTTATGACTTTGATATCGAAGGCATGAAGACTCGAAGTCTTTGCCCCGGTATCTACCTTGGCCTTGATGGCGAAAAGTCCGAGATCGGGTAACCCGACCCACTCGCGCCAACCGATGATGGTTGCACTTTTTTTCAGGTCCTCATTCATAATGGGTAAAACTATAACAGAAAACTCAGGAAATAATGGATGATTTTTCCTGTTAACAATTCTTGCAATGCACGAGTGCCTTGATACAATGTTTATACCTACGAACAGGATGTTCAAACCACCGAGGGTTCAATTTCATGAAGAAATTAGTCATTTTGTCAGCTTTAATTCTCCCCGCCATTCTTATTTCCGGATGCTCACTTAAGCGCACCAACACTCCGCAAAGAGATGTGAGTTCGGTTAATGAGGAAGTCAGTGTCGATGATGTCTTTGAAAAAGACATTCCGGCCAAAGGCGATCATCTGGGGCTGAAAGCACCTGAGAACACGCATGAAATGGCCGAGGCCACTGCTGATGACGTTGCTATTAAGCAAGCAGTTGGTGCCAAGGATATTGATGAGGAACTCTCTCCCACTCCGGAAGAACAGGTACCTTACGCGAGAAACTTTCTCGCTCAGAAAAAAACAAAGCGCATGCAGTTCTGGATTGAGTATTTCACGACTAAAAACAGAGAGCGTTTTCAGCGCTTCCTGAATAACGGTGAAGAATACCGCCACCACATTGAAGAAGTTTTCGTTCAGCATGGACTTCCGAAAGAGCTTTATTTCGTAGGCCTCATTGAATCCGGTTATTACCTCGGCGCACGCTCTCATGCAGCTGCCGTTGGTCCATGGCAGTTCATCCCTGGCACAGGTAAACGCTACGGTCTCTCGATCACAAAAGAAATCGATGAGCGCCAGGATCTTTTCAAGGCATCACGTGCTGCCGCTATGTATTTTAAAGATCTCCACAATATCTTCTCAAGCTGGGAACTCGCTCTTGCCGCTTACAATGCAGGCGAATACGGAATCATCAGACGCATCCTGAAACACGGAACTCGTGATTTCTATGTTCTTTCTAAGCGTAAGCAGCTTCCCTCTGAAACGATCAATTACGTTCCAAAAGTTCTCGCGGCCATGCACATTGTGAACAACGCTGAGAAATACGGCTTCACACTTCCTAAGAAAAAGAATCGCCTCTTTGACCACACAGAACTTCGTGCGATCAAAAAGAATCTTCCTCTTTCAGTTATCGCCAGCAAGATTGATGTCGACGCTGCCCTTCTTAAAAAACTCAATCCTGAACTTCGTCAAGGTCGTACACCGAAGTTTCTCACGGGAACTTATTATCTCCGCGTTCCGAAATCTCAGTACACTTACCGCCTGATTGAAGTAGAAAGCGACGACAACATCGCTTCTCACAACCGTCCTGAATCAAGAAAGCAGATGGTTCGCCGCACGGCCGCAGTTGAGAAAGCAACTGAGATGCTGAATAACCCGAAACCGACACCGGTTATGCCTGAGTTCCACACAGTAAGACGTGGCGAAACTCTTCTTTCAATCTCAAGAAAATATAAAACGACTCCCCGCCAGCTCGCTTCTATGAACCGCATGAAATCGTGGAAAACGAGAGTGAAAGCTGGTCAGAGACTTGCTCTTACAAACGATGAAGTCAGTGTGAAGTTCGCTTCTATGCCGAAACTGAAAGCAACGAAATCACCGATCGTTTATAAAGTACGCCCTGGTGATAAGTTAAGAGAACTTGCCCGTATCTTTGGTAAAAACCTCAGAGAAATGGGACAGCTGAACAACATCAGAAGAAATAAGATTGTGGTAGGCCAGAAGATCGTTCTTCCGGATTCTCAGAAAGGGATCTACACAGTTAAGCACGGCGATCATCTGATCAAAGTTTCAAAAGACCTTAATTCTTCCGTTGAAGAGATCATGAAGCTCAACTCTTTAACGAAGAGAAAGATCTATCCGGGACAGAAACTCATTGTTGATATGGATTAAATTTAGGACCTGATAATTGAAAACTTGCTCTTAACGGCAAGTGATCCGAGAGGGCCGAGGGTAAAACTTCGGCCCTCATCATTTTAAGGCCCTTCTTGAAGAAAATATAATCAAGGCGCCGGTCAGGTCTCCATGAAGGGAAAGTCATAAAGCGCGATTCATCTTTTCCGTAGATTTCCTCAGGAATCACTTCTTCCATCCCCGACTTGGTCATAATCCCAAAAGATTTATCATCCCAGTAATCATCATCACTTTCAGGAAAATTTCTTTTCTTGGCACTGACATCAGGAACCATGTTGTAATCACCGGCGGCAAAATCAATTTTTCCGGATGAAACTTTGAGAGACAAATTTCTGATCTGTTCGGCCCGGTCAACTTTATCAAAAGCTTCCAGATGAAGATTCACAACCCGATAATCCTTCCCGGAAATTTCAATTGTGGCATCCTGAAAATACCGGTGAAGATAAAACAGGTTATACCACCATGGATTGGAGCCCGGTTTCGAAAGAAGTTCCATCTGGTGAGACTTGATCGGATAGCGCGATAAAATCGCACCGCCGGAATTCATGCGGCCAAAATTACGGGATAGGGGCCAGTATGGAAAAGGAATGTAATGGGCCTTCCAGCTCACTCCCTCAGCGACATAAGGATAGCCCGCGTGAATCGCCACATATTCGGCCTGATTAATGCCGGCCGATCTTCCGGAATCAAAATCGATTTCCTGAAAACAGATGATATCGGGATTCCATTCGCGGATCTGATGAACCAGTCCCTGAAGCCTTTCTTCGTAAAATTCTTTTGTCCGCGGAAGATATCCAGGTCCTTCGGAACCTCTCCCATAAAGAAAACCCAGATTCCACGTCAGGATTTTGATCGTAGAAGGGCTCTCTTCCAGCATTTCAAAATTCACTTTCGGCTCTACCACCACCACCGGCGATTCCTTCTGGCTGTATCCCAGGCTCCAGGGATAACTCATCCAGCAGACAAGACCCACCAGAGTCAGAAGAAGAACCAGGATTGTGTAGCCGAACATTTTCATGCCTTTTTTCCCCCGAGAAAGACTGCTTCAACAGAACCCGGGAATGTATGACCAGTAAACGGACTGTGACCAACTTTCGTTTTCAGATTCTCTTCTTTCACGAGAGTTGGTTTTTTTAAATTGAGAATGGTGAAATTCGCGCGGAATCCTGGACGAAGATAACCCAGACCGAAACCCATTTTCTCATAGACCGGGGAGATCTTTTTCCACGAGGGAAGAAAATGATTGAAGAAGTCCCCTGGGTTTTCGACCGCAATCTTTGCGAGAATTTTCGGGGACAGGCCTTCGGCCATCAACCAGGCAGCAAACGGCCCGAACGTATCAAGACCAGTGAGTCCCGAGTGACCATGTTCCTTTTCTTCTTTTGAATGAGGAGCATGATCGGTCGCGAGATACTGAATCTCACCGTTTTTAACGGCCGCCAGAAGCGTTTCACGATCAAGAGTGTGCCTGATAGGTGGATTCATCTGAAGAGGCGTATAAAGCGATTCCGGAAGCTCATCGATGGAAAAATAAAGATGCTGAGGGGTCACTTCAAGTGAAATATCCACACCGCGAAGTCTCGCCTGTCTCACGAGCTCAAGTCCCTCGTGACTGGAATAATGACAGAGCTTTCCTTTCAATTTGTATTTTTCAATCAGAGCGATGGCATCTCTAGTGGCAACGGCTTCCGCCTTAACCGGACGACGTTCATGATGGTGTTTCTCGTTTTTACTTTCCTCAAGAATCTCCGGATCCTCACAGTGAAAGCTGACCCATTCACTTTTATAGCGGGCGAGGGCCGCATCCAGAGTCGGAAGATCACGGAAGAATAAATCACCTATCGATGGCCCCATGTAAACTTTGTAAGGAACAGGATACGGCAGGGGATTAGTTCCGGGACCAATTCCCGCGTAAAACCATAAATCCCCTTCCGCTTTTTCACCCAGGCGGACTTTGTCTTCGTAGGATTTTTTATCCACCGGAGGAACGGGATTATTCGGCATATCACCTGCGTGACAGACGCCCCCATTAATCATCGCTGCATGGGCCGAATGAAAATCTTCTTTATAGGTATTTTTTCCGCTCACATCTTCACGGGCATGAATATGAACATCACCCATGCCGGCAAAAAGTAAGCAGTCATCACTGAAAATAAAATCAGGATTTTGTATGCCCAATTCACCAACTTCCAAAATCAGTCCCGACTCATCATCAAACTTTACCTGATGACGATTCATCTCAAACGATGAAACACAAATAGCTTCAAGTGTACGGATCATTTTCTCACCACCGTCGTTGGAGAACCTTGCGCCTCAGGCATCGTAATAATCTCATCAATCACCACATGGCGCGGACGAGTGAGCATAAAGAGCATCATCTCAGCAATATCTTCGGCAAGTAACGGCTTCATTCCTTTATAAACAGTATCCGCGAGATCGGTATTTCCCTTGAAGCGAACAGAACTAAATTCCGTATCCACCATCCCGGGAGAAATCTGCATCACCCGGAGATTCTTTCCAGCAGTTTCTTCGCGAAGGGCACGCGTGAAAGCAAGGACAGCGTGCTTAGTCGCGCAGTAAACAGCGCCACCTGGATAAGTGTGATGTCCGGCAATCGAGCAAAGATTAATGATATCTCCCCCGCCATTTTTCAGCATCCAGGGAACTACAGAATGGGCGACCCGAAAATTGGCCGTGATATTTGTTTCAATCATGCTTTCCATGTCTGCCCAAAGACTTGTTTCCACTTTATCTCTGCCGAGAGCAAGACCCGCATTATTGATGAGAATATCAATTTTTTCACTGGTAAAAGCAGAGATTTTCTTAGCGAGATCCTTGTCATTCACATCGGCCACAAGAATATGCACATGGGAACCCAGTTCATTTTGAATCTCTTTCAGCTTATCTTCCCTGCGGGCAAGGAGAAAAAGTTCAACACCTTCTTTTGAAAGTATTTCTGCCGTTGCTCTTCCAATGCCTGAAGAGGCACCAGTAATCAGAACGCGTTTATTTTTTAGCTTTTCCATTCTCAGACTTCTTTGGTTCAAAATAAGTTATGGATCCGGTTTTTAAATCTTTGATCTCTTTCACATCCATCAAATTAGACAGGAAAACAGAAACAAACTTTTGACAATTATTCAGGTCAAAAAGAATAAGAGGTTGAGAGTAATCCACCAGAGTCACCGCACGATTACATGGCAGCTGCGCATTCAACTCAAAATACTCAACCTGATAATTATTGGCACAGACAAGTCTCTGTGTGTCCGGAAAATTTGCGCTATAGGATTTCCACTCACCAACTTTCTCCCGCTCAAAAGGAAAACTGGTCAGAGGATTATGGAGCAACAGGAAAGTGCTGACTGCTGCAAGAACCGAATAGATCTGCCAATCTTTCACGTCATCGATACTGTCCACAAAGGCAACAAACCAGAAACCGATGAGATAAATCACATAACGACAAACCCTGAGATTGAGCCACATTCCTAAAACTTCAATCACGAGAAGTGAGGCAATGGCGACACTGGCGAAAAGAATTCCGCTTTCACGCCTTTTATAAAATGCCCAGAGTGAAGTAGGGGCCACAACCAAAAATGCTTCCCAGAAACGTACCGGAAAATATTCAAAGCGCGGATAAGCGTCACCCAGGAACTGAGTGACAATGGACGACCAGAAATTCACAAGTGTCTGTGCATTCCACGAAACGTTTACACTCACCTGCTCATGACCAAGAAAAATTATTCGCAGGATATAATAAACAATGATGAGATTTGTTGAGACCAGCATGACAGCGAGATATTTTTTGTTTCTCTCCTGCCAGAAGCGATACAAGGCGAGAAGGCCCACGGGAATCACAGCGAAGACATGAATGAACCCCATGAAGGCACCGGTCATCGCCTGCATCCAGAGAGGGGCCTTAATTCTCCACAGTAAGTAATAAACGAGAATCCCTTCAAAGAGCCAGGAATAATGCCGGGCCATGCGGGCATAAACAATATCGGCCGGATTGAGGCAGATAAGAATCCAGAAAATTAAAAAGTGTTTTTTACTGAAGGCGAGTTGTCCGAGAAAAAAGCATTCAATCAGATGAATCACACTGACGGTTGCTGTAAAAATTCTGAGAGTGCCGATATCGCTTTCGCCGGTGAAGATTCTCAGAATTGCGTAATATAAAGGTGAGTGAGATTCCCGACCCCAGACTTCACCGAGATTCCTCATGTACCACCAGCTGGCGAGTTCATCCATCCAGGGACTTTGAGAAGAAATATCAAAAAAGCGGAGAGCTACTGCGAATGAGAAAACGGCAAGAATGATGACCACTCCCGTAAGAGAGTGGCCTTCAAAGTATTTACGCATTTAACTTTCTAAGAACGTAGTGAAGAATTCCAGAGTTTTTGTAGTACTCAAGCTCGTTTGCTGTATCAATACGCGACTGAAGATCAACGGTGATAGTCTCGCCGCTTGCGCGCTTGATTTCGGCCTTGAGAACAGCTTTCGGTTTCATGTTCGTGAGACCGAGAATTGTGACAATTTCCGATCCATCAAGGTTCAGCGATTTTCTGGTCGCCCCATTCGTGAACTGAAGGGGAATCACTCCCATTCCGATGAGATTTGATCTGTGAATACGCTCGAAACTTTCTGTGACGACGGCCTTGATTCCGAGGAGACGTGTCCCCTTCGCTGCCCAGTCACGTGATGATCCCGTTCCATATTCTTTACCGGCGAATACCACGAGTGGTTTTCCAGCGGCTTGATACTTATTAGAAGCATCGTAGATTGTTGTCTCAGATCCATCCGGAATATAAGTTGTGTATCCACCCTCTTTTCCAGATTTCACCATTTCGTTTTTCAGACGAATGTTCGCGAACGTTCCGCGGGTCATGACTTCATCATGTCCACGACGGGCACCGTACTGGTTGAAGTCCGCAGGTTTTACTCCGCGACCAACGAGATACGCTCCCGCAGGAGTATCCGGCTTGAATGATCCGGCCGGTGAAATGTGATCGGTTGTGATCGAATCACCAAAGAGACCAAGAACACTGGCTCCCATGATATCTTTCACAGCTTCCGGATCTTTTTTCATCCCTTTAAAGTACGGCGGATTATTGATGTATGTAGAGTTTGAATCCCAGGCAAATGTCTCACCTTCTGGAACAGAAACTTTCTGCCAGAATTCATCACCTTTAAACACATCTGAATAGCGCGACTTGAACATCGCAGGAGTGATTTTCATCATCGCTTCCTGAATTTCCGCTGACGATGGCCAGATGTCTTTCAGGTAAACTTTATTTCCTTTCGTATCAGTCCCGATCACATCTTTTGTGAGGTCGAGTTTCACGTTACCAGCGATGGCATAGGCCACTACCAGTGGCGGTGAAGCCAGATAGTTGGCCTTCACGTCTGGTGAAACCCGTCCTTCGAAATTTCTGTTTCCAGAAAGTACCGCGGCAGCGGTAAGGTTCCCATCTTTGATAGCTTTAGAGAACTCAGGTTTCAATGGACCCGAGTTACCGATACAAGTCGTACAACCGTATCCAACAAGATTGAATCCGAGTTTATTGAGTTCCGGCTGAAGACCAGCGGCCTCAAGATAATCCGTTACGACTTTAGATCCCGGAGCGAGAGATGTTTTCACCCACGGTTTCGTTTTGAGTCCAAGTGCATTCGCCTTCTTCGCAACTAATCCGGCAGCAATAAGCACTGAAGGATTTGATGTATTCGTACACGATGTGATTGCCGCAATCATCACGTCACCATGAGTGATGGTGAAATTGTGATTATCAATCGTCTGAGACTTATTCACATCATCTGACTTCACTTTAAATCCAGCTTCAGCAGTGAGATCAGTCATGAATCCGTGAGCGATATCTGTGAGTGCGACTTTATCCTGCGGGCGTTTTGGACCAGCAAGTGAAGGAACAACTGTTGAAAGATCAAGCTCGAGTGAATCTGTGAAAATCGGATCACGCGAATCGTCTCTCCAGAAACCCTGCTCTTTGGCATAAGCTTCCACGAGCTGAACGCGATCTTCATCACGGCCTGTGAATCTCAGATACTCAATTGTTTTTTCATCAACCGGGAAGAATCCGCAAGTCGCTCCGTATTCAGGCGCCATGTTTGCAATCGTAGCTCTGTCCGCAAGAGTAAGATCCTTAAGCCCTGGTCCGTAAAACTCAACAAATTTATCCACGACACCTTTCTTACGAAGCATCTGAGTGACAGTGAGAACAACGTCAGTCGCTGTTACGCCTTCTTTGGTTTTTCCTTTGAGCTTGAGGCCCACAACTTCCGGAATGAGCATCGTGACTGCTTGTCCGAGCATCGCTGCTTCCGCTTCAATTCCACCAACACCCCAACCGAGAACAGAAAGTCCGTTCACCATTGTTGTGTGGGAATCTGTTCCGACACAAGTATCGCAGTAAGCGAGTGTTGTTCCGTTCTCTTCTTTCGTCCACACAGTCTGAGCGAGATACTCCACGTTCACCTGGTGACAAATGCCTGTTCCCGGAGGAACCACGCGGAAATTTTTAAACGCTTTCTGTCCCCACTTAAGGAACTTATAGCGCTCACCATTTCTTTCATACTCAAGCGCCATATTTTTAGTGAAGGCCGTATCGTCCGCCGAGTAGTCCACGATAACAGAGTGGTCAATGACCAGATCAACGGGAACGAGTGGATTAATCTTTTGCGGATTTCCACCCACTGATTTCATCGCATCTCTCATCGCCGCGAGATCCACCACGGCCGGAACTCCTGTAAAGTCCTGCATGAGAACACGGGCCGGATAGTAATTAATTTCGCGGGTAGATTTTTTATTTTTCGTCCACTCACCCATCGCTTTGATGTCGTCAGTGAAAACAGTAAAGCTATCTTCATTTCTAAGAAGGTTTTCCATCAGAACTTTCAGTGAGAAAGGAAGGTTTGTGACATCACCCACACCAGCAGCTTCAGCGGCCTTCAGTGAAAAATAATCGTAGGTTTTATTACCGACTTTCAGCGTCCGGCGGGTCTTGAATGAATCGACTCTTTTAGTCTCCACTGGGAACTCCTCATGAGAAAATTTAATGAGTTATTTTAATACTCTGAGGGAAAAGTGACTATGAGATTATTAATACTTGAGCAGACGACTCCTTGAGTTGTCGAGCACCTCAAGATTCCTTATGATGACATTTCACGCGACGAATAAAATCCAGGAGGGATGATGAAAGTTACGAGAGAAAACCACGCACACTATATGGGACGTTTAGCACCCCTTCTTCTGGTCGCTTATGTGGCGCAAACCTGGTGTTATTACCGTTTTCTCTCCCCGGCCCTTGCCCATGACATCTCAATCTTCCTCGGAGTGGGCCTCATTCTGATAGCGATGGCCTTTCTCATTCACGATTTCTGCTATGTCGCTACCCTTCACGACAATCATATCGAGTTTAAGCTTCACCCTTTCACTTACCAGGACGACATTCTGTTCCGGGATATTGAAGCAGTTGAAGTCGTTTCCACCAGATTCCCGTTTTCCCACCTGAAACTCACTACCGACGAGGGAAAAAACATCTGGCTCTATAACGTGGACGACGCTCACAAAATTTCCGAAGTTATTAAAAACAAACGCCACCGCTGAGACTCAGGTCTTTTTCATGCTTTCCGATAAGAAAGCATGAGTAAGACGACACCTTTTACACTTACCCGCGAAAAACACCTCGACCACATGGTTAAGGTGGTTCCGTTCATTGCCCTCATGTTTGGTATTCAGGGCTACATTCTCACCAAAATCCACGAAGACTTCGGTGGATTCGCCATTTTCGTTCTCGCCGGCTGCCTGATCTCCATGATCACCGCTTTCATCACCTATGATGTCAAACACCAGGTCCAATTTTTCGAGTCCCATCTCGAAATCAAATTCCTGGGCCTCCACAAAAAAATTCTCTACACTGACATCCTGTCAGTTCAGATTTCTGAATCAAACCAAACCTTCGCGAGTCTCCAGATCCGCACAAAAAATGGCCCTCACCGGTTCTTTTTTGTCGATGATGCTGACGCCGTCAAGGCCTTCCTCGAATCCCATAAGAACCAGGATCTCAAAGCCGCTGCCTGATCCGCTCTCTTTGATTGCAATTAAAACACAACAACCTGATATTCTCCGATGTCGATTTCCCACCCAGCGAGAATGGCTTCCTGTGATCAAACTGCAGGTTGAATTTGCCACCACACTTCACGCAGCATTTATCGCGCTGATAAACTTCGCGTTTCACGCTGGCGGTCGGTGTTCTAGCCCCGTTTAAAGTTGAGGGTCTGGGATTCTTTACCAGCCTGAATTTGGATTTTTCTAATTCAGCGATAGCCGTCGAAGTGACATCAGAAATGATTTCTTCCCAAGATTCTCGAGTTCCTTTCAGATCTCTGTATTCTTTCAGTCTTTCCATCACGGAATCTTTTATCCAGAGACAGTGCTTCTTTTCAATGGGGTTCTCACTTAATTGCATCAACTTCAACTCGCATTCTCGGCGGGAAAGTCCTTCAACCTCTTTAATAATTTTTTCTTTTCTGGGCGTATCTGAAATACATTCTTCTTTAAAGAACTGAGCTAAATCAGAAACAATCATCAGGTTTAAGTTACCTGATTCGATCTTTTTACTAATCGATGGGATTTCGTCTATTAAACGGCAAGAAGAGATTCTACGGTGAGCGGACCCTTCGGAATATCCAAGTTCACGAACGCAGTAATCGTATAGACTGCTAAAACCTAAATCTGAGTACAACTTCCTTCTGTCGATTTCTTTCAGATGATGAAGTACTTTAACTGTAACTTCCCTCTCAGAAGAAACGAGTTTCTTAGTATCAGATATAAGGATTTTGTCAGTTAGGTGTTTTAAGTTCATGAGCCTGATTTAAAACATCAGACCCATGAAAGAGATAAAAAAATAAAATAAATAAAAGAAATTTCAGATGTAACCTCCACCGGTGGAGGTCACAATGCATCAAATATTCAGCGCTCTACCTTCAGTCGCCGCAAGACACGCTTCCTTGAATCCTTCCGAATAAGTGGGATGCGCGTGAGAAATGCGACCGATATCTTCAGCAGAAGCACGGAATTCCATAGCGA
Source organism: Bdellovibrionota bacterium (assembly GCA_040387275.1). GTDB lineage: Bacteria > Bdellovibrionota > Bacteriovoracia > Bacteriovoracales > Bacteriovoracaceae > Peredibacter. The sequence goes on from JAZKDZ010000001.1 coordinate 412,374, forward strand.
CAACGGCTTCGCCGATCATGTCAGCAGTACGCGGACCGATCATGTGGACGCCGAGAATTTCGTCAGTAGTTTTATCAGCGAGAACTTTGATGAAGCCATTTTTTTCAGCAGAAGCAACTGCGCGACCCAGGGCCATGAACGGGAATTTTCCTGTCTTATACTCGGTTCCCTTCTGCTTTAGTTCCTGCTCGGTGTATCCGACACCAGCAACTTCCGGCCATGTGTAAACAACACCAGGGATGAGAAGATAATTAATGTGAGGTTTCTGGCCCGCGAGATATTCAGCGACGAAAACACCTTCTTCTTCAGCTTTGTGCGCGAGCATCGCCCCTTTAATCACATCACCAATAGCGTAGATGTGAGGAACAGCAGTCTGGAGATGATCGTTTACGGGAATACGACCGCGTTCATCAACTTTGAGACCTGCGTTTTCAAGACCAAGATTATCAGTGTACGGTTTGCGGCCAACGGCCACGAGACAGTAATCGCCTTTGAGTTCGATTTCTGCGCCTTCTTTTGATTTTGCCTTAACAGTGACTTCGTCACCTTTACGGGTAACAGAAGTTACTCCATGACCCATATGGAATTTGATTCCATCTTTTGTGAGAATTTTCTGAAGTTCTTTTCCGAGATCCACATCCATCGCTGCAATACATGAGTCTGCGTACTCAACGACAGAAACTTCTGAGCCAAGACGACGGAAAACAGAACCAAGCTCGAGACCAATTACACCGCCACCAATGACGATCATGTGTTTTGGTTTTATTTCGAGTTTGAGTGCTTCCGTAGAAGAAATTATTCTTTCTTTATCGAGAGCAACACCTGGAAGTGTTGAAGGTTTAGAGCCTGTCGCAATAATACAATTTCTGAATCCAACTTCTGCACCATTCACAGTAACGGAGTTCTGTGACTTAAATGTGGCATGTCCTGTAAGCACAGTGATTTTGTTTTTCTTCATGAGAAAAGCAACCCCACCCGTAATGCCTTTTACGACACCCGAAACACGCTCCGACATTTTCTTCACATCGAGTTTCACTTCACCAGTGACAATCCCGTGACCGGAAAAAGTGTGAACCGCTTCGTGATATTTTTCCGATGAGTCGAGCCACGCTTTCGAAGGAATACATCCGACGTTCAGGCATGTTCCGCCGAGGGTGGGATATTTTTCCACGATGGCGACTTTCATCTTGAGCTGAGAGGCGCGGATGGCGGCGATATATCCACCGGGGCCAGAACCAATTACGACGAGATCAAACTGTTCCATAAATTATACGTCCAGAAGAAGTCTTGAAGGATCCTCGAGCATTTCTTTTACTGTCTTGAGGAATGACACTGATTCGCGGCCATCAATAATCCGGTGATCATATGAGAGAGCAACATACATAATCGGACGAATGACAACCTGGCCATTAATAGCAACCGGACGCTCAACAATGTTGTGCATACCTAGGATGGCCGATTGAGGAGCGTTCAGAATCGGAGTGGAAAGCATCGATCCGAAAATACCACCGTTAGTGATAGTGAACGTTCCGTTCTGCATTTCATCGATTGTGATTTTCCCGTCACGAGCGCGACCAGCGAGTTCAATGATTTTAGATTCAATCTGCGCCATTCCCATGGATTCAGCATTTCTGATGATAGGAACAACGAGACCGCGTGGTGTGGAAACTGCCACACCGATATCAGCGTAGTTATGATAGACGAGTTCGTTACCGTCGATCATTCCGTTAACTGCCGGGTAAGCTTTAAGAGCAACTGTACAAGCTTTCGTGAAGAACGACATAAAGCCCAGACCCACGCCGTGTTTTTCTTTGAAAGCATCTTTGTATTTTTTTCTGATTTCCATCACGGCAGACATATCGACTTCATTGAAAGTCGTGAGCATGGCCGTTGTGTTTTTCGCATTTACGAGGCGGGTAGCAATTGTCTTACGGAGGCCTGACATTTTCTCGCGACGGATTTCGCGGGAGAATGAACTCGCCATCGTTTGATGAGCGAGTGAACGAAGTTCTGAATCACCCGTTTTAAGAGCAATCGGTTGAGCAACTTGAGCTGAAAGAGCGTCACCTTTCGTGATTCTTCCATCACGGCCTGAGCCCTGAACAGAACCGGCATCCACACCTTTTTCAGCGAGGATTTTCGCAGCGGCAGGAGATGGAAAGTTCTTATCCTGAGCAGGAGCTGCAGTCTTCGGAGCTTCAGGAGCAGCAGCGGCCGAAGCTTCGGCGCCGGCAGTTGCTGTTTCATCAACTTCAGCAATTTTTGTTCCGATATTAACTGTCTCACCCTCTTTTACGAGAATTTTGAGTTTCCCTGCTTTAGGAGCAGAGATATCGAGAGTGGCCTTATCAGATTCAATCGAACAGATTGTTTCATCGAGCTTCACCATCGCGCCATCTTTCTTGGTCCACGCGGCGATTGTCACTTCAGAAATTGATTCACCAACTGCAGGAACTTTAACATCAACCATAACTATCCTTTTTAAACTGTCTCAATTTTTTCAGAGAAGGCATTGTTCACAATTTTCAATTGCTCCTGAGCGTGAACGGAAGCATATCCCGTCGCTGGAGAAGCAGATGATTTCCGCGCGATCAGTTTGAAATCATCAAACTGCGTGTAACGGCGGAGGAATGTGAAGGCCCCCATGTTTTTCGGCTCTTCCTGAACCCATACTTTTTCAGCTGACTTGTATTTCTCAATAAGTTTCCAGCTCTGCTCTTCCGGCATCGGATAAAGTTGCTCAAGACGAACGATAGCGACGTCTTTGCGTTTATCTTTTTGCTGGCGGGCCTTGAGATCGTAATAAACTTTTCCGGTACAAAGGAGAAGCCGTTTTACGTCTTTTGGATTTACGTAAGAGTCATCGATGATTTCCTGAAAAACTCCATCAGTGAATTCTTTCGACGTCGAAACTGCTTCCGGATGACGGAGAAGTGATTTCGGCGTGAAGATCACAAGTGGCTTTCTGAAATCCCATTTCACCTGACGGCGGAGAATGTGGAAAATGTTCGCCGGAGTTGTGAGGTTAGCAACAACCATATTCCATTCAGCAGCGAGCTGGAGGAAACGCTCTGGTCTTGCGTTTGAGTGCTCCGGTCCCTGGCCTTCATAACCATGGGGAAGGAACATCACAACACCACTTTGTCTCTGCCACTTCGATTCACCTGAACAGATGAACTGATCGATGATGGTCTGGGCACCGTTGGCGAAATCACCGAACTGAGCTTCCCAGATATTGAGAGTCTGCGGAGAACCAAGGGAATAGCCATACTCGAAACCGAGAACAGCGTATTCAGAAAGAAGCGAGTTATAAATTTTGAAATTCCCCTGCTTTTCAGCAATGGAGTTTAAAAAGATGTGACGAGTGTTGAGATTCTCATCAACAATTCCAGCGTGGCGGTGAGAGAAAGTCCCGCGGATACAATCCTGACCGGACATGCGGACACTGATACCTTCCTGAAGAAGAGATCCGTAGGCCATGTGTTCAGCAAGTGCCCAGTCGAACTGATCGTCAGTCCATCTGGTTTTTCTTTCTTCAAGAAGTTTTTCAATCTTCTGGATTGGTTTGAAATCTTTCGGAAGAGTCGTGAGGGCGTGAAGAGTCTTTTCAAGAACATCACGGGACACGTTTGTCTTAGGTGAGTAATCGAAATCCTTCGGAGTCGAACGGCGGAACGATTTCCACTGCTCTTCCGGCTTTTGATATAGGTACGGAAGTGGCTTCTGCTTCACAGAATTAAATCTGTCCTGAAGAAGATTCTTAAATTGCTCTTCCATCTGAACAGCGAGCTGAGCTTCGATCTGCTTTCCTTCAATCAGTTTATCTTTATAAACTTCACGAGGATTCGCGTGCTGAGAAATCTGTTTGTAGAATTTCGGCTGAGTGAATCTTGGTTCATCAGACTCGTTGTGGCCGTGCTTACGATAGCAAACCATATCGACAAAAATATCTTTGTGGAACTTCGCGCGGAATTCAGCCGCAAGTTCAACAGCGTAAACCACGGCTTCAGCATCATCACCATTCACATGAAGAATCGGCACTTCCAGAACGCGGGAAACTGAAGTTGAATAAATCGAAGAACGGGCATCATCGAAATCTGTCGTGAAACCAATCTGGTTATTAATTACGAAATGGATCGCCCCACCAACGTTGTAACCTTTGAGTGCTGACATCTGAACTGTTTCGTAACAGATCCCCTGCCCCGCAACTGCTGCATCACCGTGAATAATAATCGGAAGAATGGAATTAGGATTTGCGCTGTAGAGTGTATCACCCTGAGCGCGTGAGTATCCGAGAACAACAGCACTCACCGCTTCGAGATGCGAAGGGTTCGGCATGAGTTTCAGGTAAACTTTTTCACCACCAGAGGCCGCGATCTGAGAAGAGTAACCCATGTGATATTTCACATCGCCGTCACCCATCGTGAGATCCGGAGTCGCCTGACCTTCAAATTCATTGAAGATGTAGTCGTAAGTTTTCCCCATGATGTTGGCGAGAACGTTGAGACGACCACGGTGGGCCATGCCGATCACAACTTCCTGAACACCAAAGCTAGCTGACTTGTTGATGATGGCGTCGAGTGCCGGAATTGTGTTCTCTCCGCCTTCGAGCGAGAAGCGTTTCTGACCAACATATTTTGTATGAAGGAAATTCTCGAAAGCCACGGCCTCATTGAGTTTTGAGAGAATGCGTTTTTTCTTATCGATCGTGAAATTCGTATTACCTTGGCTCGCTTCAAATCTTTCCTGGAACCACTCGCGGATTTCCGTGTCGTTTGAGTGCATGTACTCAACACCGATGTTCCCGCAATAGAGGCTCTTCAGGCGCGCGATGATGTCTTTCAGTTTTGCGTTCTTCATTCCCAGAAGCTCGCCGATATTGAAAGTCTCTTCGAGATCAGAAGCCGTGAGACCATGATCTTCGAGATCAAGGCGAGGGAAACGATTCACACGTTCGCGAATAGGATTCGTTGTTGAGATCAGGTGACCTCTTGAACGGTAAGATTGAATGAGACGGTAAACTTTAAATTCTTTGCCGAGATTCGAAACAACTGAAGTGTCATCAGTGTTTGCCATCGGTTGAGAAAGAGCAAATTCGACACCCTTAAAGAACTGGCGCCAGCTCGTATCCACTGAATCAGGATTTCTTCTGAAGTCAGCATAAAGTGAATCGATGAATGAGTTGTCGGATGAGGAGACGTACGAAAAATCGTTCATAGTCGGGACTCGATAATTTGGGGGTTTAACTTTGGGTCATAGTATAAAACAGCGATCACTTCGTGAAAATTAGAAATCCTAGAAATTTCAGGAGTTAGGTCTTTGACGGTTGCATCGCGTCGACGAAGAAAATTGGACAAGGAAAGGTAAAACCGTCTACTTTTATCTGGTAACAAAGGATGAGCATGAAAAAGTCTTCAATCTTCGTGGCAATTCTCGTTCTCACAACGAATCTTTGTGCTGCTCACGCAGTTGGCCATCAGGAAGAATCCAATCCTCTTTTACGCTTTCTTGCCGGCAGCCGCATCCTTCGCGAAGCCGCGCTCTATACCCTCTTAGAAAACCGTTGTAGCCGCTATATGAAAGAGTCTGAGCTCGACTCCTGTCAGGAAGCTGTTGACCAGAAAGTGACTCTCCTCGACTTCGATATTCTTTTCACAGACAAAAATAAGCCGGTTCTCCTCGATAAAACCAATCCGGAATCTTTTGTCTTTGTTGCCTTCCGAAAGGATTTTCTGAATCTTCTCTCGGATCAGAAAACAGAAAAATATCTAAAGGCCCTCAACACTGAGTTGAATGGTTTTATCAGTGGCCGGAAGAAAGTCATTCCGAATCTCTGGGAAATCAGTCTGAAATTTTATGGTGCTGAATTTGAAGCGGCCCGTTCACTTGCCGTTCTTTTTCAGGATGTCTCACACGTAAAGCTTCATCTGGCCTATCTCGAAATCAGTGGCGCTCAGGGAAATTCGGCCTACTTTGATTCCAACAGACACCTTCTGGATCAGACGATCGACAACATGAATCTCGTTCTCGACAATAACCGCGATAATTTCCAGGAACTTTTTTACCCACGCGAAGTTCAGGCAAAACTTCACCGTACGATTTATCACTTCTATGTTCCGACTTATCTCGCTCATGCTCTGAAGAAAAAAGGTGTTCCGGCGAGATTTGCTTTCATTGCGCCACTTATGATGACTCTCACGTATGAATTTGTAACGGCCGCTCAGGACGACCGCTATTTACTGGAAGATCCGAAAAGACTTCAGTTAAATAATCCCACTGATCAATGGAAATTAGGCGATATCATCGGTGGATATATGGGTGCTTCATTCGGAAGTGCCCGCATGAATCGCACTTTCTCATTTGCTGAAACTCAGAAAGCATTCGATGCTTCCACCATGAACGGTGTTCAATTTCTTCTTAAGTAAACTGCCCGAGAAAGGTACTCACTTCATTCACGACCTGCTGAGGGATTTCATGCCCTCCGCGGAAGGTGCTGAGTTTCCCCTGGAAATTCATCCCCTGAAGTTTTTTCTCAAGTGCTTTGGCACCCTCAAGCCCCAGTACCGGATCACTTGATCCGTGGGCCATGTAGAACGGAATGCTTTTTGCGGCCTTCGGGAATTTTCCTTCCGCCAGAAGATTTCCGGAAAGAAGAATCAGACCATCAACGGCAAAACTGTCTTTCATCGCTAAGTGAGAAGCGCACATCGCTCCCTGCGAGAATCCACCGATAATGAGTTTCTTATGCTTCTTCATAATATCGAGGAGAAAAACTTCCAGGTGATTTAGCGTCGATTCGAGTTCGGCCGGAATGAACGCGGCCATATCCCGGTGCCGTCCTTCTCTCATCGCCCGCTCAAGTCCTTCGATATCAATGGAAAACCATGAGCGCCCTTCATAATAACCCATGGGAAGTGGCAGAATCCCATTGGGGAAATACCAATTGAACTGGTCACGATGCCAGAGTTCCCAGAGAGGAAAGAGATCATTCATGTTGGCCCCGTAGCCGTGAAAGAAAACAACGGCGGTGTCGGCCTTGTCACTCTCCACACAAACGGTGTCGATTCCCTGAATGGATTTCAATTCCTTTTTCATTCTCTCATCCTGATCCGGATAAAGGGTGGCTCCACTTTAATCCGTGGATCCTTGATTCTTTCTTTTAATTCCTTCATCACGATTCCCGTTACAGGAAGAATGCCGAATTTTATAAGATCAATTCTGATGACCATGGATTTCAATTCATCTTCATAATGAAAGGCTCCCCAAGTGCGAAGGCCTGCCTTCACGACATAGCTTGCAAGAAAGTAGGCATAGAAATCTCCCTGCTTAACAGAGAGGGTGAAGTTCTTTAGTGGCTGTTCTTCATCCGGAACAGGAATACGCGAAAGAATATCAATGAGAAATCCATCGAGCGGAATATCCAGGCGATCGGCCTCGACCTTCATACTTTCGCGGCAGTCTTCCATGAGCTGATACTCGAGATCCGGAAGTTCAGAACTTCCCTCACAATGAGCAACGGCCTTGCGGAGATTAAATTCGCCACCCAGAACAAGTTTTGCCTGATCAACGGAAAGATCATGCTTCCCTTTCCCGGCGTTCAGATTGGCGTTTAAAAGAGAGATTGAATCGGCATCCAGAAGAAACTTCCAGGCCTCATGCCAGGTGAAATCCAGAACCGGAGTGCGGACAACAAGTGTCCCTTCAATTTTTTCCACTTCCAGCGGATGATTGATCGACTTCGACAACCCGATTTCTATTTTCTCGACCGAGCCCACCCCTTTTGGTGATGTGTACTCAAGCGAAAGATTCTTCACACCCAGTTGCTTGAGGCCTGCAAATGCGGAGGAACTGAACAGAATAATTGTGAGGAGAAGCGTGCGCATAATTTATCCCTTATTGATGGATAAACTATTTTCTTTTTTTTGCGTTGAAGTCGGCAAGAAGCTTTTTGATCATCAGCACTTCTTGTTTCATGTCGGGGTGTTTGGCGTTGATGCGGACGAGTAACTGGTTAATTTGATGATCGAGGAGTTTCATATCGCTCAGCATTTCTGACAAAAACTCAGTCTTGAATTCGGCAATACCAACCTTGACTTCGCTTTCGAGCTGAACGCGTCTCATTTCATCGCGCATCTGAACGACAGATTCACTCTCAAAGTCATAGCTGGTTTCCAGGGCGCTGGAACCCACGACCTGTGGACGTGCCACGGGAACTTGTTGTGCTCCTCCAACCGCTACAGGCTGCTGAGGAGGCATCGGACGTCGAACTTGCGGCGGCTGTTGCTGAGGTTGAGAAGCTTGTTGAGCTGCTCTGGCCTCATCAATTTTTCTGACCTCAGCTCCCGGTGGACGCGGAGGTGCGGGACGTGCAGCAGGCTCCCCCCCTTGCGGAGAAGGACGAGCAGCAGGACGCGGTTTTGAACCTTGGTCTGGAGCATGGAATTCCAGATCAACATCAACCGTCAACGTCTCCGCTTTCTTCTTTTTGGCCGCCTCTTCTTCGTCTTCGAATTCGAGGTTTAAGTCATCAAAGGGCATTTTTTTACTCACCTATCCTTAGTGTACTTATCGGAAAACACTGTTAAAACTTGAACATACCCCTGAAACCATTAAGGAGGACGAAGAATCCTCCGAGAAGACTGTGAACCTATTGGAATTTGAGGAGTTTTTGATGTCGCCGTCAGACGAAGATGACAAGCCAACGGTAGTCCTGGATCTCAATGCTTTGAAAAAACAGAAGCTATTGGAAGAGGAAAAACTCGCGAATATCGAGGAAGAAATTCAATTCGATGTGCATGCGCATGAGCCTTCTGAAAATACGATTACCACAGTTGGTATTGTTCCAAAAAAAGATGAAATCAAAGTTGTTCTCTTTGATTTTCAAACTGATTTTTTCCAGAAATCTATCCGTCATTTCCCTATGGGATATGACTATATCATGGCGACCACTCTCGATGAATTGAACAACTGTCTTCGCTCAAAAGAATTCCAGATTGTGGTGATGAATTACGATGTGAATGCCAAAGCTGTGAACACACTTTCTGCACAAATTAAAAGCAAATTCCCCGTCTCAAAAGTTCTCATCATGGCCAAGGCCATCTCTCCGGAGAAAGCAAAAATCCACGCGCAGACTGCTGCAGGCGCCAGTGGTTATTACCAGCTGCCACTGGATGCTACGAAGATCGAAAAAGAATTTCAGAGGATTTTTCAGGCCGTAAAATGAAAAAGGGCCATCGCGGTCAAGACGAAGGCCCTTAGTCTGGGAGGAAATCCTGGTGGATTTCGAACCCATAATTGAAGAAGTTCCGGTTTTCGTCAAAGAAGATTTCTGAGAATCTCGTAACACTGAATCCCAATCAAACTGTTAGCAAAGCTTAGTTGACCATCGCTCTTTGTTTTAGAAACATGGGGTATGCAAAATCAGACACTTAAACACATTTTGTTTACATGCCTTTTTGGGACATTTTCCGCCCAAGCTCAATGGACCAGAGACATTGAAGTCACAGAATCACGCGAAAATATCTACGGCACTCCTGCCTCTCAATGGAATGACAAAGTCATGGCCGGAAGAAAACACGCTTTGTTTTATCCGGTGAAAGTGACGGGTCTCCTGATTCCTTATGGCCCGATGAAAACGTTTTTCAACTCCGCTGAGAATGATCCCGTAAGACAGCTTCTCTTCCGTCTCGCCCAGGTCGTGACTCCGTTTAAATCCATGAATGAAGTTTTCAACTGGCTGGGTGTTCATAAATTTCCTGATGTCGATGATGCGAGAAATCCGAATCCCTTTCCGCCATTAACAGAACGAGAGAAAGCACTTCCCATGGGTGCCACACTGATGGACTCGCACGGAAAACCCGGCATGACTTTCAGCTGTGCCACCTGTCACTCGGCCGATCTCTTCGGAGTAAAAGTTCTGGGGCTCACCAATCGCTTTCCGCGCGCCAATGATTTCTTTCATGAAGGAAGAAGAGTCGCGCCCTATATCAATTCTTACGTCTTCCGTGATCTCCTGAAAGGTTCCGAAGAAGACCGGCTGATGTTCACGGAATCGAAAGATGCCATCCGCTACGTCGGTACAAAACAGCCTGTGGTGTTGGGACTGGATACAAGTCTTGCTCAGGTGGCGATGTCACTCGCTAAACGCGCGCAGGACCCCTATTCGACGAAAACTCCTGACTCCTATAAAAAACCCCGTCCGAATAAACTTGAGACGATGATCGCGGATTCTAAACCGGCCGTGTGGTGGAACTTAAAATATAAAAACCGCTGGCTCTCAGACGGATCCATTGTTTCAGGAAATCCGGTTCACACGAATTTTTTATGGAATGAAATCGGAAGAGGAACGGACCTCAAGTCTCTTGAGAAGTGGCTTCTCGTTAATGATGAAACAATCCGCGAACTCACGGCCGCAGTTTTTGCTTCAAAACCTCCCCGCTATGAAAAATTCTTCGGCGTAAATTCTCTCGACGTGGATAAAGCGAAAAAAGGGCAGAAGCATTTTGCGATGGCCTGTGCCCGTTGCCACGGCACTTACACGAAAGGCTGGGATCTTCCGGAAGCAGGCACACTCTCCGATGAAGAGCTTCTTCAGAACGTGAATCTCACTTATCACAAGAAGACTCCGGTGAGAGATGTTGGCACAGATCCGGGCCGCTATCTCGGCATGAGAGAATTCTCGGATGCCCTGAACTCACTTCAAATTTCAAAATCTATCGGCACTGTCGTTGAACCACAGAAAGGTTACGTGCCACCACCACTCGACGGTATCTGGGCGCGCTGGCCCTATTTCCACAACAACTCAGTACCGAATCTCTGCGCTCTTCTCACTCCGGCAGCAAATCGTCCGGTCACATATTGGGCCGGTAAGGCCAATGACAAGAACCGTGACTTTGACCAGGACTGCGTAGGCTATCCATTAGCGGATAAAACTCCGGCGGAATGGAAGAAGAATAAAGACCTGTTCTATGACACGAGAAAGGAAGGTCTTCACAATACCGGACACGATGCCGGCATCTTTATCAAAGATGGTGTGGAAATTTTCACTGCTTCGGAAAAAATGGAATTGATCGAGTTCCTGAAAACGCTTTAATAATAGCGATAATACTTAGACACGAACTCAATAGCGGAAAGTCCGATCTGTTTTACGTTGGATAGATGCACTTCCTGAAAGAGGCGCTGAAATTCTTTCAGTGATGCCGGAAGCACGGCCACAACTGTATTGAGCTTGTAGACCCCTTCTTCATTTTTCGTGAAAAGACCAAACGCGAACTTGTAGTCCTTGGTCAATTCAAAATCAAATCCAGGTGGGATGGCCCGTAAAAGAAAAATCACACTCATCACTCTCTTCACCTGAACTTCATGAGCAGCTAATTCTTCAGGAGTTAGCTGACCATCGGGAGACATCGCCACCGGAGGTGGTAGCATTTTTTTAGCTTCATCGTAGAAAAATTGTCCGTCAGACAGAACATACATCACTGTTCCGACCTGAACTGTTCCGAACTCACCTTCATTATTTTTATAAATCGTTGAGCAGAAATATTTCTCGATATCGAGAGTGCATTTAATGTCGGTCAGAAGATTTTCTACTTTTTCTCTCGGAGGAAGCTCACCATCCGGAATGACCAAAGGGACTTCGGCCACCTTCACTTCTTCAGCTGCAGCTTTCGCCGCTTTGACTGCTGCCGGATCAAGGGGAATTTCTTCGCCCATCTTAGCGGTGTTATCTACTTTTCTCTCAAAGACATAAAAATTCACGTAAGCGGCTGCGCCTACCAGTAAAACAACCATGAGCTGAATTTTTTGCATCCAGCTTTTGTCGGCCGCACGCTTACTTTTCGGACCAGCTTTCTTATTTGGAGACGCCTGAACTGTTTTTTTCTTAACGATCTCTTTCCGGCGATTCACGAGATCAGCGGTTTTCGCCTTACGAAGATCTCCAAGAGAAATCATCTGGGTGCTTTCATCACTTGAGCGGGAAGTGGCCGAAATACCAGTTGGCGTTTTAGCGTCCGGAAATGAAAGCGTAGAGGGTGGTTCATCTTCCATCTCTTCATCAGATAAAAGAGTAATCAGAACAAGGTCACCAAGTCTTACGGGAAAAAATGATGTGAATTCAGTTCGTCTTCCGGGAACCAGACGCTCTTCATTGATGAATGTTCCGTTAGTGGACCCTTGATCAACGACAAAAAAATTATCGCCTTCACAGAGGATCTGAACATGTTTACGGCTGATATTAGGAGCGTCGACAATAATGTCGCAGGTTTCACCCGAGCCAAGCGTGAGTTTTGGTTTGTTGAGCGGAAAGATCAACGGCTCTTCAGAATTACCAACAAGAATTTCGATCCTCATTGGTTAAATTCTAACTGAACTTTGAATATTCGCAAGGATATCGGTCTGAAATCTTAGTTACACTGAGCTTTGATCTTACCGTCTGCACCCGGAACAAGCTGAATGGCAGCACCAGGAGCTGAACAGCCATCTGGGGCAAAGTCAAAGAGCTGTGTTGGATCAAGTTTCTGATCGACCGGAATACACTTCACGTACCCCATACTGGTTAACTGATAAGGGACTTGACCGAAGGGGCATGAAACCTTTTTTAACCGGCACTCTGTCCCCGTCCAAATGGCAGCACCAGCAGTTAAACTGTCACATAATTGCTTTTTTGCTTCGATATTGGCATCTGCCAGAACAGCTCCGCAGGAACGAATCCTATCTGGAAAAGCCGATGGTGGTGACACTTCTAGTTCGGTTTTAACCGGAATCCGTTTAACGATTTGTTCATTCTGACCGGCCACACGCTTAGCAAAAGATCTTCCACGAATTTGAAAAGTGATCACGACATCGGTCACGCGGGAAGATGCAGAATCAAGTCTGGAAGTCTCAATACGAATTCCACCTGCCGGAATCTGGAAACCGTCGTATTCTTTTCCTTGTTCAAGCAGAACAACTGTTGCACTTCCTTCCTTATTAGACATTGTAAGTTGAGAGATACTTGTTCCACGATCTTTACCAACGAGCATTGACCTACAACCATTCTTATCACTCAAATTAGACTGAACGAGTGCCGTAGCCTTTGCCACTTCACCTTTAAACCTGAGATAAGTATCGTTACTGGCACTCTCCTGCATGAGCTTCATCCCGACGAGACTGACGCCACCAAGAAGACCCATGGCAACCATGATTTCGGTCATTGAAAATCCAGCACTACTAAAAAGTTTTTTTAGTAGCATCTGGTTCTCAATGTTTTGTCTACCGGATTATAATCAAGGCGAACAGTTCCAGTTGGACCACATGGCGAGTTATCAATTAAAGTGCTTGGAGTCACACCATGTTGAAGTGACCGACATTTCACTGTTCCGTCAGCATTCACTCCTTCAATAACCATACCCGGGCCACCACAATCTTTTACAGGAGCAACATCTGAACCGAGAGATTTACAATTCTGTGTTTCGTCTTGCCACCCCATGATATTTCCGGCGGAAGAAACCTGGGTCATTGTTTTACAAACATCGACCTGAAGGTTATTCACCGCACTTTCTTTCGGCGACAGACATTCTTGAAGAAGTCTAGCGTTTGTAGCCGCGGCTTGAGTGAAGCGTAAACTGATGGCGATATCTTTTTTAACTTCAGCAGTTTTATTTGCTCTTGAATCGGGAAAAGTTGGATCCATACGATAAGTGACCTGGATCATGTATGTTCCGGTACCGACTGGTTGAGTATAACCAGGTTTCCAGGCCATTCCTGTCATTTTCCAGAGACCACGTGTATTCGCGGTTGATCCATTTACGTTTTCAATCCAGTCACCGGCACCAATGAATCTTTGTGGAACAGCAGCAGAATTGGACATATCGTAGTCAAAACCTAAAGTGGCTCCACAATTTGAACATCCGTGAATGTTTCCATTGAAAGGAGCAGACATCATTTGATCTGCCTGACGACCGTTCCATCCCCAGTTACTTAAAGTGGCGTTACAGTTTTTTTCGTCCTGAATGAATTTGGTTAAATTCTGGTGAAACTGTTGAATGACTTGTTCGTGGTCGATCTTGGTTTGGGCCTGACGTTGATCTTTAAACAGACGCGCGCCTGCGAGTCCTACCCCTGCGAGGATAGCTCCACCGACCATGACTTCAGTCATGGAGAATCCATGGACGGATTTCCAGAAATGTTTCCAGACAGGCAAACAGGCTCCAATGTTGTTACTACATGTTAAGCCATATCGGAAAAATCACAAATTCCTGCAACTTATGTAATACCAGACTCCTAAACACAGGAAAAATGAGTCAGTCTGTCCGGAATAGTTGGCACATTTGTTAAAATGCCCCTAGAAAGCAGCTTTTTAGTGCTGAAAACACTTAAAGCTATTAATTAATCGGTTTCAGCTTAAAATACTCCCATGCGCATTTTCTTGTCTCGTTCAGGATTCTCCATGGTCCAGGGAATGGTGATTTCAGCAGTTCTTGCTGGATCAGCCCTCATTGCTACCCGGATGTTTACGACTCAGAAAATGGCCCTCAAAACTTCTGAAACAAAAGATCAGATCGCTGAACTTCATAAGATGATTTTCTCTACTCTCCAAAATCGTGAATACTGTCTAAGAACATTTGTTACACCTTTAGCTGTAGTAGGTGTAAGTGGATCCTACTCTGTCACTAATGTTAAAACGATGACGGGAGGTGCTGAAGAAGATCAATTCGTAGCAAACACCGGATCAGCTTCCGGTATGACTTACATGAACGGAAACGTGCGTATTAATAGTATGCGATTGAACACGACAGGAGATCTCAGTGAGCCTCAACCATTCGTCATCAATTATATGCGACTCGAAGGAAAGGATGCCAATGGGGTCCGCTCAAAAACCGGTTTTGGTGGGAAAAGTATTTCGAAAACAATTTACATCAGACTTCAGCGTGATCCTTCAGCATTGACCACCATCAACGGCTGTTACGCTATTGAACTCAACACTGATTCTGATACTGGCCAGGGAAACTCCGATCTCAACAAGACTTTCTGCGAAGGACTCGGAACCGGAGCTGGTGAACACGAAAGTTTATATACGTGGGATGAAACGCGTAACACGTGCGTACTCAGAAATAACATCTGCGATCCAGGATTTGTATTTGAGGGAATCGACTCTACCGGACTTAAATTGTGTCGCCCATTCGCCGATTATCTCCCTTACTTCCTGGAAAGTGGCGCGAAGCCCTGTCCTCCGGACAAAGCATTTGTGAACATTGTCAGAGATTCAGGCACAGGAAAAGTCAGTATCCAGTGCTACGGAGACCTTGTTCCTTAAATACATTTCCCCTACAATTCACCCATGAAAAAAATCCTTATTTTTGGCGGGACTCACGGCAATGAATGGACGGGCATCTGGCTCGTTAAAAAATACGGCGAACTCTTCAAGAAAAAATATCCCACGCTCGATATCGAATTCATTATCGCCAATCCGGAAGCTCATAAAATCAACAAACGCTTTAAGGACGAAGATCTCAATCGCGCCTTTCAGTTTTTGAATGAATCACGTCCTGATTCTTACGAACACAAGCGCGCGCGCGAGATCCGCGAGAAGATTCTCGCCCAGGACTGCTTCGTGATTGATCTCCACACCACGACGTCGGCCATGGGAAACACCCTCATCCTGACGAACTACAATCCACTCGTGATGTGGGTGGCGAAAGAGATACAGACAAAAGTTGCCGATTCCCGAATCATCGGAAGCCCTGATCCCAACAAGAAATATCTGGCCAGTCAGGTCGGAAACTCCCTCATGATCGAAGTTGGACCAGTGGGAAATGGCATGATTGTACCTGAGGTTTTCGAGGGAACTTTCAAACTTGTCGACCAGCTTTTGTTAAGTCTTTCAGAGGCCCCTGCAGCTCCCAAGGGAGAAATAGAATTGTACGTCGAAGTCGAAGATGTGAAATATCCTCTCGATAACAATGGTGAAATAAGTGCTTATATCCATTCAGGATTTCAGGGAAAGGATTTCGTAAAACTCGAAGGAAGTTACACCCCCTTTAAGTCTTTTTCTGGTGAAGAAATGACCTTCAAAACTCTTGGGCCACGCTTCCCGATTTTCATTAATGAAGCGGCTTACTACCCGCAGCATTTGGCCTATACTTTGTGCGAAAAGCGAATCATCAAATTCTAGCCATTCGCGGCAAAAAAGATTCCTTTCGACATACCCGCATCAAGCCTTGAAAATAATTGAGTAAAACATCTTGCGAGACAAAACGAGATTGGATAAATTTATGGTAACAAAAATTTATTACGATCATTCAATTTCTGTCATTTGGATGAATCATTTAAAGGAGAAACCCATGTCTAAGTTTATCGTTCTCGCTGCTGTTCTCGCTCTTTCAGTTGTTGCTTGTAACAAGAAAGAAGAAGCTGCTGCTCCTGCTGAAGGTACAACTGTTGAGCAAACAGCTCCTGTTGAAACTGCTCCAACAACTGAAGCTGCTCCAGAAGCTGCTCCAGCTACAGAAGCTGCTCCAACTGAAGCTCCAGCTGAACAACACTAATCTCTAGATTATTGTTCTAAATAAAAGGGGCCGGTTTACCGGCCCTTTTTATTTTTGATCGAGCCTCTGCCTCGAAGCTTCGCCCTTCAAAAGCAAAATTTTCTTATACTGCATGTCGTGCATGCCGATTCTCTTCTCAGTATATTTTTTGCCCTATGAAAACTCTTCAAAAACTTCTGGGTGATACTTCACTCGAAAATTTCCTCGATAAACATTTCACGAGACTTCCTTTTTCACGTCCTCATGGCGCTGATGAATTTCGCCATCTCCTGAATTGGGAAACTGTGAAAAGTATTATCGCTGAAGACAAATCCGTTCTGCGGATCGTGAAAGACGGCAAGATGGTAAGTGATTACGTGAAACTGAGTTTCGACGAAGTGAAGATCAGACAAATCGAAGGCAGCACTCTTCTGGTCAGGTTCGCAGAAAGATCCGATTCCCGTTTGAGAGAAATTGCCGAAGATTTTGCCCGCTCATTCCATACCGAAGTGGATATTCAGCTGTACTGCACGCCGGAGAACCATAATGCTTTCGGATGGCATTACGACGTGGAAGAAGTTTTCATTCTTCAATGTCAGGGAAGCAAGCACTACACCATCAGACCCAATACCATTCATCCAAATCCTCTCCTAAAATCGATTCCGAAGGACCAGGGATATGAAAGGGAGTCTTCCAAGACGGCCATTCAGGTGACCCTGGAAGAGGGTGATTGGCTCTATATTCCTTCCGGATGGTGGCATCGGGCAGAAACGCGGAAAGAATCCATGCATATTTCTATCGGACTCATGCCGAGATCAGCACTGGATCTCATCGAAGCTTTTCCGGAATTTCTCGCACAGGACGTATTCTGGAGGACGCGTATGCCAATCCACAATGACTTTGCTTCCGAGGAAGAGGAAATCGTCTTCTACCAGGAAGCGATAGAAAAACTGGGAATGAATCTTACTAAACAATTTTCTAACGAGGCGTTTATTAAAGATTTCCTTAAGAGGAAAAAGAATAGGGCGCTAACCCGGAAGGACTAAAGGATTTTTAAATCCTGCTTAATCCCTGCCCATTTTGAAATAATCACAAGGGCTATGGCCCAATTCCTTTGCTTAAACTAAAACGTATTTATGGAACAAAAGAAAATCATGCTCATTGAGGACGACTTCGACACGCAATTCCTCTTCACTGAGTGCCTGCGAGCTGAAAACTATGATGTTGTTCCCATGGATCACGGAAAAAAGGCCCTCGAGTATCTGGAGACCAACGGTCTTCCTGATCTCATTCTCATGGATCTCACGATCCCCTTTCTTTCTCCGGAAGAGTTTGTCACCAATCTGAGACTGTTGCCTGACGGCGCAGAAACGCCTGTCATCGTCGTTTCTGGCAAGGCCGATATCACTGAGTATGCTCAGAAACTGAAGGCCCAGGGATACATTAAAAAGCCGTTTGATCTCGATCCCCTGCTCGCCATGATTTCAAAAACACTTCACTAGTGTTTTGCTTTTAATCGTTCATGAAGCTCACCAATGAGAAGTTCTTTTCTCACGAGCGCATCGAAGACAAGATTCCTGAATTGCTTTAATCCTTCAATCTCAAAGTTTCTCCACGGAAGCGAAGTCCCTTTCACCACTTCAGTCCATGTTTCAAAACTCGCACGCGGATTGATTTTCCCATTATAGTTTCTTTCCTCGAGGTTCTTCCGCGGATCTCCTCCCCAGAGAACTGATTCGAGTTTTTCAGGGCGCATGAAAAAGAGAATGGAATCATCTGTCGGTGAAACTTTCACGGCAAGAATGCCCGAGGCCTGTTCTTTGAAAGTAAAATTCACATCATTTTCAGATGCCAGTTGATTGGTGTCCAGAATATCCCCATGCATTTCTTTTTTCAAATGATCAGCAATGTTCCGGATATCCTGAGACCTGGGAGTAATTCCGGCCACACTCACTTTATTCGGAGTGACGAGGGCGACACCCTGACTTGAAAAGAGATTCAGAAGTTTATCGGCCTTGCGGAAAATGTATTCCACCGGATCTGACTCGAGTTTAATTTCATCAAAGAACGAATGGAGATCTTTATAGAAACTATTCTCAAGTCCAAAAACAGAATTAATTTCGAGAAGAGGGGCCATGAGGGCAAGCGTATTTCCCACCTGGAGACAAAGCTTACGGTTGGCCTGAGAAACAAACTGCGCTTCGAGATGATGGCACGAAATAATTCCCCAAAGCGATCCATCAACAATAATGGCCACTGACATCGAGCCACGGACACCCATGTTTTTCAAATACTCAATGTGAATGAGAGAAACCGAACGAAGGCGCGAATCACTCATATCGAGCGGAATCTTTTTATCGTAACCCACCGGACGGATTTCGAAATTCTCTGCATGAGAATCATGAATATACCGGACTTTATTTTTGAGATAAAGATCCCGGGCCGGCTTGGGAATATCAGTTGCAGGAAAACGGTGACGAAGAAATGTCTGAGCAGAGGCAATTCTGTCTTCCGCAATAACTTCCCCGTACATGGTAGGAGGGAAAAACCGGTAGATCATGACCCGGTCAAATCCCGTGAGAAATCGAATGGCCTGACAGGCGACACGGGAGACTTCTTCAAGACCTGAAGCTCTCTGCATTTCCTCGAGGAAATCATTAAGACCGGAAGAAGGATTTTCATCAGTCGCTTCGTGAAACTCAAATTCCACACCAGCGAGTTCAGGTGCGGCCGAAAAAATATGGACTTCAATTTTTTTTGTCCCATCAAAAACCATTTCGAGAGATTGCGGTCCTTTCTCCAGTTCCTTCACCTTCTTCATGATTTTGAGTGAAAGCTCGTAGGGCAAAAGCTCATTGAGTTTTTTCCCGATATAGACTTCACTATCAGTCCCCTTGCCGAAGAAAGTGGCCAGATTAGAACTTACATTTCTGATCTTCTGATCCAGTTTATGAACACCCAGAAAGGCCCCATGCCCCTGAACCGATGAAATAAGGTGAATTTTCTCACGATCGCAGGTTGTGAGATCGAGGTCTGTAAATGACATAGAAATCCTTTAGAGCCATTTCCTCAGAAGTTTATTCAACTCATCAAGATCTACTGGCTTCGTGAGGTAATCGTTCATGCCGGCCTTGAGGCAGACATCTTTGTCTCCCGACATAGCATTGGCCGTAAGAGCGATCACCGGAGTGCGTTTTTTAATATTTCCGAGGGAACGGATTTTTTTCGTTGTCTGAAGGCCATCCATATCCGGCATCTGCATATCCATCAGGATCAGATCAAAAGTTTCTTTTTCAATGAGAGAAAGCGCCTCTTTCCCGCTGTCGGCAGTAATGAGTTTTCCGTTATTCGACTCAAAGTATAGCTTCAGCACTCTGAGTGACTCTGGATTGTCATCCACCGCAAGAACTTTAAAAGTGGAGAAATCCACAGCTTTGTCCGGAATAATTTCTTCTTCGAAGGCCTGACCTTTGGCCCGGGTAAACTGTACCTTAAACCAGAATGTTGATCCCTGACCCTCGTTACTTTCAAAACCAATCTGACCGTTCATCAGCTCAACGAGCTGCTTACTGATGGCCAGACCTAATCCGGTTCCGCCAAAACGGCGGGACGTTGAAGAATCGGCCTGCGAGAAGCGCTTGAAGATCTTCCCGAAGTTCTCAGGAGAAATTCCGATACCTGTATCCTTCACTTCAAAATAAACAGAGGCAATCTCTTCATTATAAGATTCCAGGCGGACAGTGAATCTCACTGTTCCTTTCTCCGTAAATTTCAGAGCATTACCAATGAGATTGGTCATAACCTGTCTCAAGCGAACAGCATCGCCCAACACAGATAAATCCGTATCAATCCGGTAATCCCGAATGAGTTCAATCCCTTTATGCTGGGCCTCGGATTCAAATCCCTGGACCGCTTCCGCAGTCGCTGATTCGAGATTAATCGGTTTTAAATCAAAGCTGACTTTCCCGGCCTCAATCTTAGAAAGATCGAGAACATCTTCAATGAGAGAAAGAAGAACTTTACTTGAGCGCTGGATACTATCAACCAGCTTCTGGTGATTGGCCTGGAGTTGAGCGCGCTGAAGTAGCTGGCCCATACCCATGATCACGTTCAAGGGAGTGCGAAGTTCATGTGACATACTGGCAAGGAATTCAGTTTTGGCACGGTTCGCAGCTTCTGCATTGGACATTTCTTCGCGAAGAGCTCGTTCAGTATGTTTTAGTTTTGTGATGTCACGGGAAAGAACAACCACCTTGGCAGGCTCATCGGAATTCGCGGCAATCGGAACGATGTTAGTGGAAAGTGATACCGTCCCCCCTGGGCCGGTGATTTCTTCTTCATAACTGACAATATCTCCCGACTTGAGACTCTTAAGATATTTCTTAATGGTATCGTCGTAAACTTCAGGGCGTACGAGATCACGGAGATTTTTCCCGATGA
Organism: Bdellovibrionota bacterium; assembly: GCA_040387275.1. GTDB lineage: Bacteria > Bdellovibrionota > Bacteriovoracia > Bacteriovoracales > Bacteriovoracaceae > Peredibacter. Next base: position 433,319 of record JAZKDZ010000001.1, read on the forward strand.
GTTTTGCCATTCCTGAGCGACCGGTCAGAGCACTCTGGTTGAAATTCTCCAGCACGAAATTATGATCATCATCCATGCGATAAACAGAAAGATAGTCCGATGTATGCTCAAGAACGTGTGTATAGAGACTTTCTTTGGAAAGAAGTTCTGCAGTCTGGAGATGAATTTCCGTCACATCAAATCCTACCGCCTGGAATTCCACGAGAGTGTTCTTCTCATCAAATATTCCACGGTGAATCCAGCGGATCCATCTTGGTGAGGAGCTGAAGCCAACAGTTGCCCGGTGTTCATATTGAACTGTAGGATAGGTAATGTTGATTTTCGCAAGTTCGCCGGAAACTTTTTTCTGATCGGCTGGGTGAACGATCGATAAAAATTTACGATCGAGATTTGATTCCGGGGTTCCACCGAAAGCCGCATTAAAGACAAGATTACTGAAACTGAGAGCACCATTAGGAAGATGTCTCACGACGTAGACAGACTGATCTTCAATCATCGCGCGGTAGCGACCTTCCGAAATTTTAAGCTGATCCTGCGCTTTCTGCTCACGGGTAATATCGAGGGAGACGGATCCAACGGCATAGGGATTTCTTTCGTTTTTCCCGAAGAGCGGGAACCTGTTTACGTGGAAGGTATTTTCCTGACCACGGTAAGTGATTTTCTCCTGGCGAACAGACGGTTCACGCTTCAGGAGAACTTCAATATCGTTGTCACGAACCTGGTTATAAACATCTTCCTGAAAAATCTCACGATCAGTCTTCCCGATCACCTGGTCTTCTTTCATCTGGTAGAAATCAAGGAAAGCCTTGTTGGCGGAGAGATATTTCCCGACATTGTCTTTTAGAGTAATGAGAGTCGGAGAATTGTCGATAATTCCCCGGATACGCTTCTCAGAAACTTCTGCTTCATCACGAGCATGAATAAAGTTTGTGTTATCAAAGAAAAAGAGGACGGCACCCACAATCTTTTTATTTTCATCTTTTGACGGATGAATACGGAGCTGGAATTTCTGTTTCGGTGTCTGGCAGAAGACTTCGTGGGACTTCCCTGTTGAAATAGTCGCACGAAGAAGCTTCTCAAAGTCAGGAATTTCGCACTGGCAGGAAGCTTTCGTGATCGGGTGCTGGAGATCTTTCGGATTAAAATTGAAAATCTGAGAGCTTGCTCCGTTATATCTGATCAGGCGGAGATCCTGACCGACAACGATAATCGGAGTTCCGATACTTCCCTGAATATTATCCAGACTCGTATAGGCCTGACGAAGTTCAAGAGATTTTACATTCAATTCTTCGTTCAACGTCATGAGCTCTTCATTGGTACTCTGAAGTTCCTCATTGGTGGTCTCAAGCTCTTCATTGGAGGCCTGAAGTTCTTCGTTTGTACTGGAAAGTTCTTCGTTGAGACTCTGAAGCTCCTCATTGGAGATTTCAAGCTCTTCGATCAGAGTCTGAAGGTTTTCCTTGGTCGCAGATAATTCCTGCTCAAGTTCAATCAGGCGTTGAGATGAGTCACCGCTCGTAACAACTGTTCCCTCATCATTTTCCGCGGCTGAAGATCTGCGGGGCTCAAAGGCCACAAGATAAAGTGCCTTATTTCCAAGAGTCTTCTCCATCTGCATGATGGAGATCACAAACATTTTCTTAGGAGTAGCATCGAAACGGATAGCGCGACTCTTCACTAATTTCGCTTCTTTTTCCGCTTTCTTCATCAGAACACTGAATTCAATTGAAACACTTTTTGGAAGAAGATTCGTTAAACGGAAATCGGCCAGCCCTTTAGGGAAATTGATGTATTCAGAAACATCCCCGAGAAGATGGACGATGACCCCTTCTTCATCCACGACTACACCAGAAACATTCAGCATTTTCAGAATATCGATGGATGCTTTCTGGGCCAGTTCTTCAGTCTCTGTCGGTTTTTTCTTGGGAATCAGAACTGAATGGCCCGGAACCTGATAACGTGAATTCGGTCGAGGAATCATATTACTGAGAACATTCAGTCGACGGTAGATTTTCTCTTTCTTATCAACCGTCTCAAATAAGGCTGGATTAGCAGATTCAGATTTCCCAAGGAAAAGAAGCCCACCTGATCGCAAAGAATAATGGAAAATATCAAAGATTCTCGCCTGAAGAACTGTCTCAAAATAAATAAGGACATTCCGGCAGGTCACCATGTCGAGCTTTACGAATGGTGGATTCTGAACCAGATCCTGACGGGCAAAAACAATCATGTCTTTTACGAATTTCCGGACCTCATATGTTTTTTCTTTTTCTTCAAAAAAACGATCGAGATAATTTTCAGGAATCCCGGAAACTTCTTCTTTCCCATAGTGACCGGAGCGGGCAGTTCCCAGAGCTTCAAAATCAAGATCGGTAGCGAACACTTTGACATTGAGATGTTTGCGGTGTTTTTCACTGAGATCAGTAATAAGCATGGCCAGAGAATAAGGCTCTTCGCCAGTCGCACATCCGGCAGACCAGACCCGCAGTTCTTCACCGGATTTTTTTGACAGAATAATTTCTTCGAGATGTTTTGCCATCGATTCATAGGCTTCGGTATCACGAAAAAAAGATGTGACCGATACAAGCATGTTCTGAGAAAGAGCGAGAAGCTCTTCCTGATTCCCTTTAAGGACCTTGTAATATTCGGGAAGAGTCGTCACTCCGAGTGTCGCTAGCCGTTTCTCAATCCGCCGCTGGATGGTGGAGATTTTATATTGAGAAAAATCAGTTCCTACCTGCTGCTTCAGGTATTGAAGAATTTTCTGGAAATCGATCGTCGCTTCATCATCCATTTCTTCTTCAGGAATGATGTATTGTCCGTCTTTAAGGATCGTAAAGAGATGCTGGGCCATTTTCTCAGGCGAAAGGACAGCATCTATAAGTCCCGTTTCAAAAGCTGATTTTGGCATCCCATCGTATTTAGCGGAATCTGTGTCCTGAACAAGTGTAATCCCACCAGCTTCTTTCACGGCGCGAATACCTTCCGAACCATCAGAACCGGTTCCCGAAAGAATAATCGCAACGGCTTTTTGTCCGTGAGATTTTGCCAGCGAAGTAAAAAAGAGATCAACGGAAGGCTTCGGACGTGTTTCCTCACCAGCTTTAATCAGGCGAAGTTCATCACTCGTAGTAGTCACATCATAATTCGGGGGAACAATAAAAATCGCGCCAGGACGGAGAACAGCGCGATCTTCTACGGCCATCACAGGCATCTGAGTCTGGCGACTCAGGAGTTCTACCATCATACTTCGTGCGTGCGGGGCCAGATGTTGGGCCACAATAAATGCAGCTGCCGGTTTCTCCGGAAGTGATTTAAAAAATGAACTGAGTGCTTCCAACCCACCGGCCGAAGCACCGACACCAACAACCCAAAAATCTTGTGTAGAACTCATCCAACGATTTTATTATATCGCCTTTAAAAAATCATCATTGAGTTAACCATGATCTAAGAAATGTAAAAGTGTTCTGTGCCTGGGTGATGATCGCGGGATGAGAGAGGTCATGTTCACTGGCATATTTTTCGGAAAATAATCTCCACTCTTTCCACTTCACTAAAGTTTCCTCTCCGTAACCGGAGAAAAATAAAAGACCGTTAAGAGAATTTAAATCAAATCGCGAATGAAAATGCTTCATAAGTATCAAGGCTCCGAGAGTCGACCCTTCGAGGACGTACAAAGTACCAATAAGAAAATTAAGATTATCTAAAGGTATAACCAACCCACAAATCGGAATAGTTTGTATCTCTTGTTCAGACATACCGAGATTCAAAAGATCCTGACGGATATGTTGAGTCTTAAAGCGACCATGATAATGATCAGCGAGTTTTGATTTTTTGAGACAGTCTTCGACAACGAAATATACTCCATAAAACTTTTTTAAAAGTTCACGATAATCATCGATAGAAAAATCCGGTGAAAGAAGATCGAGTGCTTTCTCCAGCTCTTCATGTTCGGTTTTTGTTTCTGCTTTTAGCTTTTCAAAAAGTGTCATAGGGACTCGAATAGCAAAAAGTCTAAATATTGGGAATCAATAGCTAAAAATTGCGTTTTTCTTAACTTATTGGTTGCGAAAACCGGCCGAATTTTCTAAATTTATCAGGACTACAGTTCGGGGGTATAGCTCAGCTGGGAGAGCGCTTGCATGGCATGCAAGAGGTCAGCAGTTCGATCCTGCTTATCTCCACCAAAATAAAAAAAGGTCACCGTAAGGTGGCCTTTTTTTATTTTAAGGAAGTAAGTAGATTTTAAATATTGATCTTGTGGTCAGCAACGACGAGGGCTAGATGCCCGAGGCGGACTGCGCAGCAGCCTGAAAGGCGAAAACCAGGAGTGGTTTTCGTTATTCGATCCTGCTTATCTCCACCATCGTTTTAATGATCGAGCCTCTGGCCCGAAAGAAAAGGTCACCGTAAGGTGGCCTTTTTTTATTTTAAGGAAGTAAGTAGATTTCAACGACGAGGCTAGATGCTCATTGAAAATGCGTCTGATGCTTCAGATGATCCGTAAAATATTCCCAGTTAAATGGCTTCGCGAAAAAATCATAGTCATCGACTGAGTCGGCGGGAATATCACCGGAAATAACTGTGACAGGTGTTTCATCCAGGCCGGGAAACTTTGTTTTCTCTTTGAGGAATTGGTACCCGGACATTATGGGCATTTCGAGATCAACGACGATGCTATCGGGTTTTAAACCGGAAGAAATGAGTTTAAGGGCATCTTTACCATTAGCGACTGAGACCACTCTGAATCCTTCGTCTTCCAGTTGCTGCCGCAGGCAAACTCTCATGTCGTGATTATCTTCAATGACCAGAATGGATCTCTTCGTACTCATACGCATGAGTAAGATGCAAATGTCGGACCGCTTTCTACCGAGTAAGTTGATGAGTTATTTTTAGTGGTTCCTGATTGTTAAAAACTTATCCTTTCGCATAATTAATTTTCCATTTCTTTCCCTCTTCTGTCAGGAGACTTAACATGAGTTGTCACAACTTCCGGGAGGCCCCTATGTCTTGCAAAGATATTATGATCGTCGAAGATGATTTTTACATTCGTGAAAGTTTCGTCTCGATTCTGCAGGATGAGGGTTACCACGTCATCGAAGCAGAGAATGGTCAGCAGGCGCTCAATATTTTGCTGGATAAAAAAGTCGAACATCCCGGACTCATCATTCTTGATCTGAGAATGCCAGTGATGGACGGCCGGACATTTCTTGAAATTCTCCATCGCGATTATCCGGATGATCTCTGCCAGATTCCCATCCTTCTCGCTACGGCCTACGGTAGTGCCGATGACGAAATGTCACATCTTCCCTGCATGGTGGAGAAAATTCAGAAGCCATTGAACATAAGTGAATTAATGAATGCCGTTCACAGGCATTGCGGGGAATTTATGCTGGATATTCAAACATAGTCTCCATCGGCTGAGACGTTTTGTTTTCTGAGATGCTGATGAATTTAATAAATTTCCGCATGAGCCAGAGTTTGAATTTTCGGTGATAGATTGTATTGAAGAAAAACCGGTCGTGCCATCCTCCCCCGAATTTTGATCCTTCCACAATTCCGAATTGTTTTTTCCTGAGATCCATCGGAGTTCCTTCCATGAGGCCCGCATCAGAAACGTTCGCAAGGAAAATCTCTTTTCTGATCTTATAAAGGAAGAGCATCGTTTTCGCGAAATCAATCCAGTTTTCTTTCGGAAACCCAACAATGATAAACACATTGGCGACGATGCCTGCCTTGTGAGTGTCACGGATGACCTGGAGGGCATCATCAACCTGAACACCTTTTTTCATCATATCCGCAATTTTCTGGGATCCACTTTCAAGTCCAAACGAAATGAGTGAGCAACCCGCTCTCTTCATCCGCATGAGAATTTCCAGATTCATGCGCTTATCAAGGCGACACATACCGTGCCAGTTAATCTTCAGGTTCTCTGCGATGATGATATCAACAAGTTCTTCCAGAACTTCGAAGTTCCCGTTCATGAGGGAATCATGAGAAAGGAAATTACTTATTCCGTATTTTTCATGGGCTTCCTTCAATTCATTAAAAATAGAACGTGCTGTACGGACACGATAGCGTTTCCAAAAAGGGGCCTCAGCACAGAAAGTACACCGTTTGACACAACCCCGGCTCATGCTGAAAGGCAGAGTCTTCATCATGTACTGGCCAAGATCAAACTTTGAAAAATCCGGAAACGTCAGATCATTCATTTCAACGGCCGGACGATCTTTGCCTTTCACGATCGCACCCTGCTCATAACCACGGATAATGGCACCAGCAATCGGACGGGGAAGTTTTTCTTTTGACTCCCAGTATTTCAGAATTTCACGCGTCGTGGCCTCGCCTTCACCGATGACAGCGGCATCACAATAGCCAAGTCTCACAATTTTTTCAGCGTATTCATCACGCACCTGCGGACCACCGAGAATGATTTTTATTTTCGGGAAGAGCTTTCTGATTTTTTTACAGATCCGTTCAACCGGGTGAACTGACGTCATGAAGTGAGAGAAGCCTATCACATCAGGATTCACGCGAATAATGTCGTTCAGAAGTTTCTGAAAGAGAGGATCGATTTTGTCAGCGAGATGTTTTTCGTAGAGGTCTTCTTCTGTCCACTGCTCAAAGCTATCCATGGCCCAGGCAATCGGCATTTTCTCTTTCAGTTCATGCCAGATTTTGATGTTGTAATCGAGAACCGTGACTTCGTGATTGTCGTTCTGAATGGCGGCCGCAATATAGGACACTCCCAGAGGAGGCATTTCCACCCCCCAATTGGGAGGCATGACGAGCATGACTTTCATGGAGAAATTATACCTTTGATTGACCAAAGTTGAACCATCATTTCTCTGACCAAATTGCTTCTGGACAAAGATGCCAATAATACCGAAAATTGAGCCATGTCTGACGATAACTCCGATATCAAAGCTCTCCAGAAGATGCAGTCATCTCTGTGCCTTCACCAATGGGATTTCCCTTGCGTGAACCTATCCTCGGGAAGAGTCCGGGCCTGTTGCCGGGTATATCCCCGTCCGCTCGCAGAGGAAAGCCTGGTGAACCTCGGAAAAGAGGCGATCTTTAATGATCAGTACAATCAGGATCGCCGGCTCGATATGCTCGAAGGCCGTCGTCATGAAGAGTGCAATTCCTGCTGGAGCCTCGAGGAAAAGGGTGCCCCAAGTCCCCGCCTTGGTCTCCCCGTCTTCATGGAAAAAATGCAGAAACGACTTAAGGTGACTCAGGATGAACTGGTTAAAATGATCACCAATCCGGGAGCTCATCCGGAAATCCTCAAGGCCCATCATCCCTTTGAACTGGAAATTTCTTTCGGAAATAAATGCGATCTCGCCTGTGTTTACTGCTCTTACATTTACAGCAGCCGGATTGCGCTTGAGCAGATCGAAGCAGGACTTCTTGATAAGGATACTTACGAGCGCGAGATGAAGCCCGACACGTCGAATTTTCAGAGTGTCTTTTGGGAATGGTTTGGTGATGTCGGAATTCAGACTCTGGAAGTCGTTAATATTATCGGTGGTGAACCACTCATCAACGATCTCTTCTATGAGAACGTCGATAAGCTTCTTCATATCTGTGAGACAACAACTCACGTACGTGAAAAGAAGATTCTTCTTCAGATCATTACCAATCTGAATGCTCCTCCTCATTACCTGAAAAAATTTATCTCTAAGCTCCCTGAGCTCTCACGGCATTTTGATATCTCTCTTCTCGCCAGTATGGAAGCAACCGGAACGCGGGCCGAATATATCCGTAAGGGTCTTTCGTGGGATCGTTTTGTTTCCAATTTTGAGGAAGTGCTGACAACTTCCCGCGACCATCTTTTCCAGTTTGGATTTCTTTCTTCGATTAATGTCCTGAGTGTGACGTCTCTCGAGAACTTTGTCCGTTTCGCGGTTGATCTCTCGAAGAAACATTCCTGGCCGGTTTATCTTGGTTACAATCAGGTGATGCATCCTACGGTCATGTCAGTATTAAATCTCTCATCCGATTTTACTCAATACATTTCCCGCGCGATTGATATCCTTGATGCTGAAACTGAAATGCCGCCCAGTTGGAATGATTATCGTCAGAGCCTCATTCAGCTCGAGGAAACGTTCAAATCTCTCAAGGCCGATGAAAGAAACACCCAGAGTCTTCGCTACTGGATCAAATCCAACGACCAGAGAAGAAAGACAGTTTTCCTGGACGTCTTCCCTGAGATGAAAGATTTTATCTCTTAGAAATCAGATTTTCTTTTTTGATGGAATCTTCTGAGTGCTTGATCAATTGAAAAAGATCAAGCGGCTTCGGAAGACAGGTGATACCGGGAAAATCAGGAAAATGTTCATGAAAGGCACTCATGATGATGAGGGGAACATCCTTCAGACTTTTATCCGACGATTTATTTTTAATGAAAGTGATTCCATCCATGAGAGGCATTCTGAGATCACACAGAATGAGCTTAGGTGCCGGGATAATATTCAGGAGTTCCATCGCTGAGTGACCATTGGTCACAGTGAAGACGTAAAAACCAGCGGCCTCGTAGACCTGTCTTAAGGTCACTCTTACATCATGGTCATCTTCAACGATCAGCACTGTCTTAAATTTATGGGGCATCCCCCTTTATAATCCGGATTTAGGGTCTGATTCACCTTAAATTTTCCGAAAGCTGAATTATTTTACTCAAGTGTTAATCCGCTCTTAAAGCTTTAAGTTCTTGCACCGAAAAGTCAGGGAATATTAAAACCATGGGTGAAGCTATGAGTGTTGCCGTTAAAACAAGAGATTCAAGTGTTCTGGAAGAATTTGAGATTCCGGAACATCTGGGTGAAGTCGTTGATGACCTGAAAAAGGAGCAACAGACTATTCAGAAACAACTCGAAGAAGTGAAGGCCATTCCTGTGGCCCGTCAACAGGATGAAAGTACGAAAATTTTTAATCTTCGCCAGCATCAGATGATGCTGAAGATTACGGAACTCGAAGAGAAAAAGAAAACGACGGAAAAAGAACTCGCGACTATCCTTCAGCAGAAAAATTCACGCCTCCATGATGATCTGAAGAAAATCGCGCAATATCTTCTGCAGGAAACCCGCAAGGTTGATACCAAAATTTCATCTGTCCTCAGTCTGAAAAACGAGCTTCAGCAGGTTTTTGAATCCAATCTGAGTGATCGTAAGAAAAACATGTCTCTTATTGAAGAACAGAACATTCATATTCACCAGCTAGGTGACCTCATTACGTCGACGTCAAAACTTCTTCAGAGTGATTTTCATTTCCTGACAAAGGACATTGAAAGACTGCAGAATGAAAAACAGGATGAGACAAAAAAACTCACTGAACTCAAAGTGGAAGTTGCCCGTCATGAAATCCTGAATAACGAAATCGATGCAAAAAAAATAGAACTGAAAGAAATTGAGCAGAAAATCATTCTGGCCGAAAAGAATGCGCTCGCGTTTTCAAAACTTGAAGAAGAGCTCGTCGTCATGCGCGCCGAACTTCAGAAGAGTCATGATGAAAAAGAACGCCTTCATGAATCTACGGTCCGCCTTCATCAGGAAGAGTTTCATGGCCAGGAAAGCCTGGCCCGCCTGAAGCTCCGGGAAAAACACCTGGAACATGTCCTTTCAGGAAAAAAAGACCAGCTTCAGTCACTCGAAACAGACATTCTGGACGTAAGAAAGCGCCTTGAACTCACGAAGAATGAAGAGCATGAAGTTCACAGTAAATATCTCCATCACCGCGATCAGTTTAATATTCTCCAGAATGAAATTTCCCGAATGGAAGGCTCGCGCGCCTCTTATGAGACCATGGTGGATGATTCCAAGAGAATGTTCGAAGAAAAACGTGAATTCTTTACCCGCGAACTCGAGACACTCGAGAAACTTCATGAAGCAAAGAACGCTGAGTTCCTCGCCCGTCAGGAAGTTCAGAAATCCCGCTGGGAAGAAGAATTCCGAGTCTACTCTGAGGCGAGAAAAGATGAACTGAAGCGCGAACTCGAGTCGATTGATAAGCAGGATCTCGAAGATATCCGGAAGAAAAAAACTGAACTCCTGGGTCAGGTGAGCCAGGTGATCAGTTCCGTGATGTCGGCCGAAGGCTTTACTTCAACGGAAGAGAAAACGAAGAAGGCGAAAGTGGAAGTGGAAAAAGCTTTCCAGCTGGTCTTCGGAAAAACCCGTCGCTGGAAATTCTGGTAAGAAGCTAAGGACAAATACCGGGAAGTTTCAGGGCGAGTCCCAGTGCTTCCCGGGTGAAAATCTTCCCTGACGTAAGTCTCACAACTGTCAGTTTTTCTTTCACACTCAACTCACAAAATCCTGTCGCCTGATAACAACCCACATGAGAACTCAGGGCGAGATTCCGGATTTCATGGCAGCTTACTGATTCATGAAGATTCTTATCGAGCTCATCCTGCAGGCAGAAACGAACTTCCTGAAACCAGTGGGCAAGCCCCTCAGTCTGATAAGGTTCCGCCTTAAGATATTTTTCGCAAAGTGGTTTTCCGAATTTCCGGACATAACCATTTCTCCCGCATGGAAATTCACTTTCGAGTTCCTGGTAAAACGCACAGCTGGTGCGTGATGGACCCGCAAATACCGAAGAGGAGAAAATGATAATCAGAAGGATGAGCTTCATTGGGGGAAACGTACCCCGAAGTGAGCAGGAAGGAAAAGGGCCCCTCCTTAAGAGAGGCCCATTTGTAAATTATTCAAACTCGTAGCGATACGCCGGATCAATCGGACTGCCTGGTTCCAGGGTCACAAGCTCTTTTAACTGACCTGAGTGAAGATCATAAACCCAGCCATGAATGTGAGGGGCCTTCCGCTGGTGCCATGAACGCTGAATGATCGATGTATGGGCGAGATTTTTTACCTGCTCCATGACATTGAATTCCACCAGCCGGTTCACTCTTTCATTATCCGTTTTCAGGAGATTAATCTGATCGCGGTGATTGAAATAAGTATCCTTGATATTCCGGATCCAGTTATCAATGAGACCCAGAGAATTATGAGTCAATGCGGCCCTGACTCCCCCGCAATTATAATGTCCACAGACAATAATATGCGGAACCTTGAGTGCATCAACGGCGTAATTTAATACTGAGAGAAAATTCGTGTCTGTGTGGATCACGAGGTTGGCAATATTTCTGTGAACGAAAATCTGTCCCGGTGTACTCCCGGTGATTTCAGATTCCGGAACACGGGAATCAGAACAACCAATCCAGAGGAATTCCGGATTCTGATCTTTTGCCATGTTCTCAAAAAAATGAGGGTCAACGTCTTTTCTGCTTTGGGCCCATGCTTTATTTTCGAGCAATAAATGCTTAACTTTATCCATAACTTTCCTCCTTAAACAGCGGACACAATGCAAGTGATGAACGTTTCAGTGTCACATTGATGTTTGCCGCCGGTGCACGTCTCACAAATTCTTCAATCACATCGATAATGTCATTATCCACATACACCGAATGAGATCCGTCGATGAGAAGAGATGATCCTTCCGGAATCGAGCGAAGCATACGTTGAAGAGATGATTTCTGAAGAAAGGAAACGTCTTTATGAAAACGTAAAAGATACATTGTCTCATCCTGAACCAGGACGACGGCCTTGTGGAGATTCGTCTTCACAACAAAGAAGAATCCGATCACCATACCGATAGCAATTCCCGTCAGAAGATCTGTCAGGAGGATCGCAATGATGGTCGACATGAACGGAATGAAACTTGCCCATCCCTTCTTGTACATTTCCTTGATGATTTTTGGTTTCGTGAGTTTATAACCCACAAGAATAAGAATCGTGGCAAGTGCCGCAAGCGGAATGTAGTTGAGATACATGGGAATCAGGATAATCGCGAGAAGAAGCCACACACTGTGAAGGATGGCAGACAGTCTCGTTTTCGCTCCGGCATTGGAATTGGCCGAAGTTCTCACAATGACCGCAGTAATCGGAAGACCACCACAAAGTCCTGCCAGTGTATTCCCTACACCTTGAGCGAGGAGCTCACGGTTTTTATCCGTGATTCTTCCGTCATCATCAAGTTTATCGGCGGCATCCACAGAAAGAAGACTTTCCAGAGATCCCACCAGAGAGATGGTGAAGGCCACAATCACAACTTTGAGACTCAGAATGTCTGCAAACGAAGGGAGGAAGAATTTAAAATCCGACACACCGGTCAGGGGAAGCGAGACAAACTGATCCGGTCTTAAACCCAACCATGGAGAAGATTGAAAAATCATCGTCAGGACAATTCCGGAGAAAACTGCAATGAGAGCTCCCGGAATAAGCTGGAAAAATTTATTCCCTCTCGCGGCCATTTTCTCCCAGCCTACGATGATCAAAAATGCCGTGAGCGAGACCATGATCGCTCCCCAGTGAATCATCTGAAGTGTGGAGAAAAGTCTGGAGAAAGTATTCTGACCACCTGTCTCCTGAAAACTCTCATCACCCATGTAATCGGCATCGTAACCGACGGCATGTGGAAACTGCTTGAGAATCAGAATGAGTCCGATTGCTGCCAGCATTCCGCGGATAACAGAACTCGGAAAATAATCACCAATCACTCCTCCGCGACAGACAGAAAAGAGAACCTGGAAAATACCGGAAAGAAAAACCGCTGTCATAAAGAGATCAAAAGATCCCAATGTCTGAAGTGAGCTTGCCACAATGACCGTGAGACCTGCCGCTGGGCCGGAAACACTGATCGGTGAACCTGAAAGAGCACCGACGACAATACCGCCGATAATTCCGGCAACAAGACCGGAGGACATCGGAGCACCAGAGGCCAGAGCAATCCCCAGGCACAGCGGGAGAGCAACGAGAAAGACAACTAATGAAGACTGGAGATCACTTCTCCAGAATCGGAACATGCCCATAGAATCATCCTTAAAAAAAGAATTAGAGGGAGAACTTATGCGTGAGTGGATGTTCGGGGAGGCCGGAGTTCTGGGTGGGGATCAAATTGAGGAGTGAGAACAAGGTGCTCGGAAAACTCGGTGAAAAAAAGGAGATGAAGTCTCGGAACAAAAGCAGGAACAATTTCTTTCTCATGAACCAGGTGAATAATTTCCTCGTAGATCTCCACCACCGGCTGAGGAGTGGCCGATGGGAAAGCGGAAAGGTAAAGGAGGAGGAACGTGAGAAAAAAAGATTTCATTCTTAGGGATTAACTTATCTTAATCCCTAAGAATAATCAAATAGTTAGTTTATTTTTTCCATCTGGCGAAGAGACCCGGTTTTTTGAGTTCCTGAGCAGTTTGCCCGTCTGCATTTCTGACAGAGGCATCAACTCCGATAGCGATCAGTTCTTTGACGGACTTATTGTCACCGTTTCTCGAGAAAGCAAAAAGAACGTTTTCGTTTTTATCATTCACGGCATTTTTATCAGCACCATTTTTAATCAGGATTCTTACGGCCTCATAGTTCAGTGAACGGGCAGCAACGAGTAAGGCAGTCTCAGCGGAATCATTTTTCGCTTCGAGAGCTCCCCCGGCCTTGAGAATTTCATTCAATGTGTTGGTCGACTTCTTATTCAGAGTCGCCGCAAGAAGATGAAGAGCAGAGTTTCCTTCAGCGTCCTGGATTTTTACGTCAGCACCCTTTTCAATAAGCTTCTTCAGAAATTCTACGTGACCTTTAACGGTTGCTTTCATGAGGGCCGTGCGACCATCAACACCGTAGATGTCAATCCAGAAGCGGGTCTTCGTGAGTTTCTCAAGTTCTTTTACGTCACCTTTTTCAGCAAGACGAAAAAGAGCATCTTTCACAGCAATTTCCGGGATGGAAGTCATGCGCGAAACATCTTCTCCGCGACAGTCACCATCAGCGCATTTTTTCGCTTCAATACACATGAGAGTTGTATTCGCTTCGAAATCTTCTTCGCCGCGAACGAGAATTCCTTCTACGACTCCGGACTCAGCATTAAAGACTGCTGATCCCGAGTTACCTTGAAACGTATCGAGGTTAGCAGCGAAGTAAAACGGATGAAGGTTTTTGCGGACATTGGCACCGGCCGCCACTTTCAAAGGAAGTCCAGATGGTGAACCGATCACGACAATCCCTGATCCGTCAGCAATCTTACCTTCGCTTCTTACGTTCAAGGCCTTTCTGCCTTTCACTTTACGGTCAAGTTGAATGAGTCCGTAATCAAGGCCGAGACTATTTGTGAGTGCGTTTGAGATGACTTTTTTACAGCTATAAACGTTTGCTTCTTTCACATCCACGCCGGCCGTTTTTGATTCAGCATCGACTTTAAAATCAAAAACCCAGTCATACTTTTCACAGAAATCAGGAACAGCGACACAGTGACCGGCCGTCACTAAAAGATCAGGTCCAACGAGAAACCCGCTGCAGACTCCGGCGTTCGGTTGTTCTGTGAATTTTTCACCAGCACAAAATGTGATTCGCTGATCAACAGCGACTTTCGCGGCCGGTGTGAGAAGATTGGATTTCTGCTCATCAAACTGGGCCTCAAGCCATGTACGGAGTGTGGTTTGTTCCACCTGGACAAGGCCTGGTTTATCTTCCGATTTTGTGAGCTTGGATTTTTCAATCATCGTCGCTGCCGAAGCCGCGAGTGCCTGATTCATCGGTGTTGCTTCGTAAACTTCCTGACGATTGTCCTCACCGTAAATGACGGGAGTTGTGGCATTTGCCTTAATAGCAACCAGGGTGAAAACGGCGAGAGTACAGGTCTTCAGCATGAGATTCCCCTTTCAAAGTGTGATGCTTATACAGAAGAAGGGACTGAAACTCCTCTCCGTATTGCGCGCTATGTAAAATCTTCCCTGATAACAGGGGTATCTTGGCGAAATCCTGAAGAGAAAAAATTGACGGAAGGTCCCTCCCTCGGGGAAAATTCAATTTTTACGGAGATCTATATGGGTATATTTGTTAACCGCACGCTCAACATGAAGCAGATTGCGGCCATTGGTTTTGACATGGACTACACGCTGGTCCGGTATGATTCAGATGCTTTTGAAGAGATGACTTATAAAGAGATCAAAAAGAAATTGATCGAAGTAAAAGGCTATCCAGAAGTCATCGGTGACCTCAAGTTCCAATTCAATCTCGCGATCCGCGGACTTGTAATTGATAAGCCGAACGGAAATATTCTGAAGCTTTCGACGTACTCGAAAGTGAAGCACGCTTTCCATGGTCTTAAAGAAATGGATTTCAAGAGTCAGCAGAAAATTTATCAGGGTCTCACGATTGATCTTAATGACTCTGATCGATTCGCAATTGTTGATACGACTTTCTCTATCTCATACTGTGTCCTCTACATGCAGATCGTGGAACTGAAAGACACTTATCCTGAACTGAACCTCCCCGATTATAAAACGATTGAACAGCATGTATTGGAAGGTCTCGATATTTCTCACCGTGACGGATCTCTTAAGTCCCAGGTGAAAAAGAATGTGAAGAAGTACATTCTCCCGGATCCCCAGTCTGTGCAGGCCCTTGAGAAATTCAAGAAGCACGGAAAAAAACTCTGGGTCATCACGAACTCTGATTATGAGTACTCGAAACTTCTCCTTGATTACTCAATCAACCCTTATCTGGAAGATCACAAAGACTGGTCTGAGCTTTTCAATCTCGTGATCACTCTCGCCAATAAGCCGAAGTTCTTCACAGATAAAATCCATCTCCTTCAGGTTGATCCCAAATCCGGTCTCATGAAAAATCACCATGGCCCGATTGCTGATGGTGTTTACCAGGGCGGATGTGCCAACCTTATTCAGAAAAACTCAAATCTCTCCGGTGAGCAGATTCTTTATCTCGGTGATCACATCTACGGAGATGTTCTTCAGATCAAGAAAACATGTAACTGGAGAACGGCCCTTGTTATTGATGAGCTCCTTCATGAAACAGAGGCCCTGGTGAAATCCAACGCCCTCTCTGAAGAAATCAACCAGCTCATGGCAGAGAAAGTGAGCTATGAAGTAAAACTCGATGAGCTCTTTGACCGTGAGATTGAGAAAGGGAAAAAGCCCGACAAGGAAAAAGTCCAGGCCCATTTTCAGAAGATGGAAAAAGTGGATAAAAAAATCGGAAAGCTTATCCGCGCGCATTCTCAGTTCTTCAACTCTTACTGGGGCGAAGTCATGCGTTCAGGAGTTGAGCCCAGCCGTCTGGCCGGACAGATTGAAAAGTACGCTTGTATTTATATGGCGAAGATTTCAGACTTCATGGATTACTCTCCCAGAAGCTATTTCCGTCCGAAGAAGAAAAAACTCCCACACGAAGCTTAAGCTCTGATTTCAAACCGGCCGTTCAGTGTTCCTCTTTCAGACGAGAGAACATTGACGGTCGCTCTTACTCCCAGGACATGTTTGAGTAATCCTTCAATCGTAAATTTCCGGTATTCATTCAGGAAATTCACCAGGTCCTCATCAGCATCCTTAAATTGTTTCAAATGCTGTTCCGGAATATAAGTGAGAATCAATCGATCCCCGCTTTCTTCCAGATGAAGCTGAAAGTCGGCCTGAAAGAATAATTGGTCAGCAATATATTCCGTAAGTACGGCCTTGGCCGTTCCCAGTTTTTTCCATTCCACTCCATAGTGATCCCAGTAGAGTTTATTCTGACCAAGAGAAACGATTTCCTGAATCGTCTCATGCCGATTTTTTCCGAGGCGGATGAAGTAATTCATCGTATCGGCAATCAGCTGGAAATTGATCAGGTTATCAAAGTCGAGGAAGAATTCCGGATCGAGACCTGTGTAAGTCTGGAATTCCGTGAGGGCATTTTTTCCCTGAGTCTTCTCTATATATTGCAGGAAGGGATAAACTTCGCGCGCTTTCTGCGAACGTTGCGAACGATATTTTTTCGGAATCTTAAAACCCAGTGAAACATCTTCACTGTTAAATTTCACTTTAATGTGTCGGTCAATGACCCCGTTTTCCAGGCTCTCCGGAGGAATGGACGTGAAACGCGAAAACAGAAACCACTGAGGGGCCGAGGGGATCAGAAGATTATGCTCCATCTTGGAAAGAGCACTCTGCGAGCAACCAATGGCATTTGCCACATCCGCCTGGTTGAACTTTTTGAATTTTCTTGCTGCTTTCATGATAGGACCGAGTGAAAAATCTGTTTCTTTCATAAACCACCTCTGCCTCTATTCTCCTTCTCATAATCACAGAGGTAAATTCGACGTAGGCCCTACAAGTGAGTGATGGGGTTTACTAAGTTTTAGCTAATAAGCGAGAATGACATATGCTGAAGTTTCCCGCTCTGATGAATACCGGATTCCATCTCACCTATTTCCCGCTGACGGATACTCTCCGGAATTATGTGCGTGAAGAAAACTGGCCTGCTGTTGATGAAGCCTTTCAAGCGCTCACTTCTCCCCAGGGAAGACTTTTCGAATTCCTGAAAACCTTTCATGAATTTTCGACTATCGAATTTATTATCAGCATCCGCGACGCTGAAACAGAATGGGAAGAAGACGGCATCTGGCATGATGATGGCTCGAGAATTTTTGCTTTTTCTCTTTCACTCACTGAAGACACAGATCATCTTGATGGCGGAAAGCTGGGTGTGAAAAGAAAAAATGAAGATCACACCGTGATGATTCCTACTCCCTCATTTGGCGGCATCATTCTTTTTCTCACGGGCATGTATGGTTTTGAGCATAAAATCCATCAGGTGACAAAAGGTCGCCGGATTATCATCGCCGGCTGGTGTACCTGATATCAAATCGCACCTCGCGAAACGTTAAGCCGATATTATTTCATAGTCTTTAAGTGGCGAGTTTTTTGCTCTTCCATTCCTTATCGTTAAATCCCAAAGGAGTTTGGATGAAAATGCTACTGATCGCACTAGGTCTTCTTATGTCTTTTATGGTCCAGGCCCAGGTCTGTGATGATAGCTCTTACTGGCGCTCTGAGTGTCAGGGATCAAGTGCTCACTGCCGGAATCAGTCCTGGCATTCTGCCTGTCAGGGTGGAAGTTACCACTGTGCCGAGCAACCATGGCATTCGGCCTGTCAGGGAACTCCTCAACATTGTGAATCTCAACCATGGCATTCTGCTTGTCAGGGATCATCTCAGCACTGTGAATCTCAGCCATGGCATTCGGCCTGTCAGGGAACTTCTCAGCATTGTGAAACTCAACCGTGGCATTCAGCATGCGAAGGAACACGCGAGCATTGCCAGACGCAGCCTTGGCATTCAGCTTGTTCGAATGTTCCGGACACAACACCTTCTGATGACCCGGATCGCGGTTCAAGAGAATGGTGTCGTACACATCCAAGACATCGTGACTGTAACTAAGCTTTAAACTTCGAAGAGTCCTGGCATGGAAAGATATCGCTCGCCGGTATCATAACAAAAGGTCAGGACTTTTTTATTTCCATTCTTCGCCAGATATTTCGCAACAGCCGCTAGAGATGCACCGGAAGAAGCTCCGACAAAGAGTCCTTCTTCTTTCGCTGATCTTTGGGCCATGCCAAACGCTTCCTCTTTCGTCACTGTGATCACTTCATCAATGACGGAACGATCAACAATAGAAGGAATGAATCCGGCACCAATTCCCTGAATGGGATGGGGGCCGGGAGCTCCGCCGGAAAGAACAGCTGAATCAGCAGGTTCAACCGCGACGACTTTGAGATTCGGAAATTTTTTCTTAAGCACCTGTCCCACAGCTGTGAGATGTCCACCGGTACCAACACCCGTGATCAGAACATCAAATCCATCGGGAAAATCTTTCAGAATTTCCTGAGCAGTTGTTTCGGTGTGAACTTTGAGATTATCTTTATTATCAAACTGCATCGGCATCCACGAGTTCTCAGTTGCTGCTACCAGCTCCTGGGCCTTGGCGATAGCACCCTTCATGCCTTTTTCTTTTGGAGTGAGTTCAAAACTCGCTCCGTAAGCGGCCATGACTTTTCTTCTTTCAACAGTCATCGACTCCGGCATTACGAGAATCAGTTTATAACCTTTCACCGCACACACCATCGCAAGCCCGATTCCGGTATTTCCAGAAGTTGGTTCAATGATCGTCATGCCTTTTTTTAAATCGCCACGTTTCTCCGCTTCGGTAATCATGGAAAGAGCAATCCGGTCCTTGATTGAAGCACCTGGATTCTGCCTTTCGAGTTTCACCCACACTTCCGATGATCCAAAAAGTTTATTCACCTTGAGATGGGGAGTATTTCCTATGACGTCGAGAATACTTGAAGCTTTCATATTATTTTTCCTTCGCGTAAGACAAAAAAAAAGGAGGGCCCGAAGACCCTCCTTTCAAATTTTTATTTTTTCAGTTTATCTTTCACCATGCCGGCAATCGTATTTGCCGTGTCGAGAACCTTGGCAGCTGTCTCAGTCGCTTTCGCTTTGAGATCTTCCTTAGGATACTTCGCCATGAGCTCTTCAACTTTCTTCGTTGCTTCTTCTTTGGAAACACCGAATTTTTCCTGAACGAGAGCAACCAGAGCAACAGCATTGCCTCTGACTTTATCGAGATCTTTCTCAGAAATTGAATCCCACTTCTTCATCGCTACCTGGGAAATTTCTTTCCAGCGATTCATGAGAACTTCCTTATCGATGTTCATATAGCTTCCTTTGCTTTTCACGAGTTGAGTTGCCGCCTCCACGATAGCATGAGTATCGACATGGTGCTTAGCATACAATTCGTCAGCAGAATAAGCGCTCTGACCGAACTCTCCCTGCACAGCAAGACTCTTCACTGAAAATTCAGAACCTAGGAGTTTAAGCTTGTGAATGAGCTGTGCCCCCATCCCGCCAACCATCTGGTGATCTTCCACGGTAATAACTTTTCCGCCTGCTTCATCAATCCAATGAGCAATTTCTTCAAAGTCTGTATGGTTCACAAAGCTATGGTTAATCACCGTCGCTTCGATACCTTTCTCTTTCAGTTCAGTATAGGCCTTGAGTGCTTTCCCTACGAGTGATCCGGAAGCAACAATGGAAACATCATGACCATCAGTGAGGCGCTGCGATTTATGAAGCTCATAACCCAGACCATCTTTCAGTTCGAGAGCAAAATTCTCGCGTCCAACGAAGAAAATATAAGACTCTCCATCTTTTCCGGCCTCACGATCCTTAGCAATTTTTTTGGCAGCAGCGTACACATACTCTTCCGCTTCTTTAGCTGATGCCACGTTCACCACATTGAGATGTGGAATGCTTGAGAGTGCTGAAAGATATGTGAGTGACTGATGGCTTGCTCCATCGGCCGCATCCTGGAAACCTGTGTGAGAGAAAACGGCCATCACCGGCGCCTGAGAAAGAGACGCCATAATGAGGGGAAGATTTCCTTTCGTCACACCGAAAGCAGCGAAGGTATCAACCACCGGAATGTATCCGGCCTTCGACATACCGACTGCTGTCGATACCATGTTGGATTCCGCAACACCAACATCGATATAATGATCAGGAAATTCTGTGTGAAACGCTTTCACACCAGTTGACCCCTGAAGATCAGAAGTAATAGAAAAAATCGGAAGACCGTCTTTCACTGCACGCGAAAGACCTTTAGCGATCCCGATCTGCATTTTATCTTTAGCCGGGCCGGAAGACGCTTTTTTCTCCGGCTTCACTGTCAGTTCATTTGCCCAGCTTGTGAATTCTTTCGGCACTTCTTCATTGCCCCAGATTTCCTTGAGGAAAGCATGAATGGCTTCATCGTGCGCTTTCAGCGGGAAACCGTGACCACCGGAAGAAGAATCAACAGTTGATTTTATTCCGTAACCTTTAATGGTCTTGATCCAGAGGCAGATTGGTTTGGTAGAATCCGTTTTCACTGTTTCAATGGCAGACTCAAGTGTCTGATAAACTTTTTCCAGATCGTGACCGTTTTCAAGTTTGATCACATTCCAACCCAGTGTCACGAGAGAATCAAAAGTCGGAAGCATCGAGAAAGAATCCTTATCGATTCTTCCACCAAGTTTTGTATTGTTATCAGAAACGAGCATGATGAAAGGGTTCATTTTCCCTTTCTCAGCAAACCCCGGAACGGCAGCGAAAGCTTCCTTCGCTTCCCCTTCCATCGCAGCAGCATCGGAAACAGAACAGATTGTGACACGTTTATTGCCGGCAATTTTGTCGGCAATTGCCAGACCCTGTGCCTGAGGAAATGCTGATCCCAGAGGACCATTAGAAAGAAGAACGCCTTCCGGATAAAGATGAGACTCTCCGTGGCCTGTGAGTTTTGAATTCATCGAACGGAAACCCTTCAGCGTCTGAAGGGTGAGATCTCCGTAACCCAGAACTGTGCGGAGAGCGTAGATTCCGTTTTCCGCATGGCCGATATCGTTCACAAAATTAAAATGATTATACCAATCCTGATTCTGGAACATGAGCTGATGAGCAGCGGTCCAGGTTTCTGTCATGGCCGATGGTCCACCCCAGTGGCAGGCAGCTCCGCCGTTTGTGGCCGCGAGATCCATAAGAGCAAGGAGGGAACGGGTTGCCTTGGGATTTGCGAGAAGGACTTCTTTTCCTTTGGAACTTTTCACCTTGGTGGCATAAACCGGAGCACCAGTCGGTGCAGGCATGAGTTTTGGTTTAATATTCAAGGGTTTAAGTGACATGAGGAGACCACCTTTCTGTGAGGGAATTTGGGTCTAAGTATGAACTTTTTAAAGGCTTTAAGTCCACAATTTTCTTCAACTTCTCCCTTGCCAAGGTGCTCAAAACAGCTTAAGTTTTCTGAACTAAAATTAGTAATTTTGACTAAGGAAATAGCAAATGGCACGTCAATGCGACCTTACTGGCAAGAGCCGCCAGTCGAACAATAAAGTCTCTCACTCGAACATCAAGTCTCGCGTTTTCAAACAACCGAACCTCAAGACGAAGAAGATCTTTGATCCTGAGTCTGGTCAGACAATCCGTCTGAAGCTTGCTGCTTCTACAATCAAAACTCTCGATAAAATGGGACTTTCCAAGTTCCTCCGGAAAAACTTCCGGTAATAAACCTTTTGCCATAAAAAGCCAAAACGAGCCTCCGAATGGAGGCTCTCTTATTTTTACCCGACCGAACCACTTCGAAACGTTTTTCCCTCTGCCACAAAATTTAAATCTAAGCGACAATATCTCTAAGAGGTAAACGCAATGATTTACAACAAGTCCGGCCACCCAGTTGAAGTAAAGAAAATCTCCATCCGCATGTGGGGACTTCGTGATGAAATCGAGGCCGCTCTCGAACGCCGGATGAAAGAATGCGAAGCTGCCGGAGTTCCCCTCTTCGTTGACGACATCAAAAAATTCTACAACCTCAACATGAAAGCTCCGCTGACTGACAGTTCAAACGTCATTCCTCTTCGGGGAAATCCTTCGTCGGATGATCTCAACTCCCTCATGGCCTCTTTGAGTGACGATGAAAAAGTTCCTGACGCTGAAGAAACAAAAACTGCGGATGAAGTTCTCGCCTCTCTTTCAGAAGGTGAAGCTAAGGAAGCTCCGAAAGCATTCGGTGAAGCTGAAGAAATTCTTGCTGAACAAACACTCCAGGGTCTTGAGAACAAAAAACCCAATTCCATCCTTGAGCGTCCTTACAAACGCCAGGCACCGGATCTTGAACGCATCTCTTACGGCTTTTGCTTTCTCTCCGATATCCACATGGACACACTTCTCGCCTTCACTCAGGGGAAATTCCTCCAGGGTCAGTCGGTCGTCGTGGAATTTCTCATTCCACAGAACTTCATGATGACGGCAGATGTGACTTACTGTCACTACTACGCACTGAGATCAAGAATTATCAGCTCAACTAAGCCTGACTACCGCGTCCAGAGTAAGTTCAATTACTCTATACCGGGCGAACGTGAGAATCTTCGTAACTTCCTCAAGTCGATTGAGCCAACTGTGGTTGAGAAGAAGAAGTCGAAGAAAGATTCTGAAGACGACAGTCTCGGACTCTGATTATAATATTTCCATGCAAGTGAAATCATTATTAAGGCCGCAGCTTTCGACCATTCTCGTCGCCTTTTTCTTTTTCATCCTTCTCTTCTTAGGACTTTTCGCAGAAGTTTTTGAATCCGAAACTCCGGAAGTGGATCTGGCACAAATTTACGCCAACCCGGTTCCGGTGGCCGAACTTCAGCATCTGAAATCAATGAAGCTCACCAACAAACAAGGTGAGTTCGAACTCAGTAACACACATCCTGATGGCAACCTGGAAGGCCCATGGCAGATGACTGCACCTCAGGCACTCAGAATGAAATCAGAAGTCATTACGAAGATCATAGAGGCCTTTAACGTCATTCGTGTGCGGAACTTCCATCGCCTCGAACCGATTAACATCACTTCGTATTCTCTCGATAATCCGACTCTCACTCTCATGTTCACGAATCACAAAGAAAAATCCTTTGAAATCAAAATGGGTCTCATTAACCCGATTGATAACTCGGCCTATATGACGATCTCGACTCAGAATCAGATTTATCAGATTGATCCGCTAGAGATTCAGCTGGAAAGTTATGATCTCGCCCAGCTCGTGGAATCGAAGGTTCTCGCTCTTAATGTCGAATCTCTCGTTTCACTGGAAGTTTATGGTGAAGCAGGACTTACTCTTAAACTTCTCAAAAAAGATGATCTCTGGTTGGGAGACGCAGGCACGGAACTTAAGTCTGAGAAAGTGACGAAGTTCCTCGAGCGCCTTGAGGCCCTGAAGAGTACGTCGATTCTTGAAAATCTCACGCCAGAGCAGAAAGAGCTCATGGATCGCGCGACGGCAGTTCCCCTTTATAGTTTGAAACTCATCACCACTCAGGGTGTGCGGACTTATATTGTGGGCATGGTTCAGGGAGGAATTCCTGGAACGTCGATTAGCGGCACCGTCTATGCCCTTTCGGGTGAAGAGCGGAAATCCTATGTCTTGATTGATAAGGAACAGCTGAAAGTCTTAGGAACGAAAATGAGTGAACTGAAATAAAAAAAGGGACCTAACGGTCCCTTTTTTATTAGTGCCTGTCGGTTAAGACAGATTACTTGATTTCTTTGTGAAGAGTGTGACGACGAAGATTTGGATTATACTTCTTCATCTCGAGACGCTCTGGAGTCGTCTTCTTGTTCTTCGTAGTTGTATAGCGAGAAGGAGTTCCGTTCTCTTTTCTTGCTTCAGTACATTCCATAGTAACGATTACGCGTGGGCCTTTTGCCATAACTTCCTCTCATGTAGACATTTCTAAAAAGTGCAGCCAATATAGAACAATTCTAAGTACGTGACAAGTCATACTTGATTTATGGTGTCACCCCCGATCTCCTGAGGAACCTCATGCATAGCGTAAATACTGAAAACTGGACCTTTTGCCGTTACGAAAAAGAGAACTTTCTTGCTCAGATTACGTTTGGCGCTGATCCGGAGTCCATCGCGGAAGACCGTCTGGAATATTACGTCACTGTGCTTCAGGATGAAGACAAAGAGATCTTCCAGCAAAAATTCGACACTCTGACAGAGGCCTGCCTCTATCTGAATACCAATTACAGCGATTGGACTTACCTCGATCAGACCGCCGAAAAGACGGGCTGCTCAACATGTGCTGCTCACTAAAAATTCTGATTAAAAAACGAGTTGGGCCTCATTCATCATGGATGTGAAATCCGGAAAAAGTCTCGCGAGTTCCTGCTCACTAAAAAAATTCTTCGCATTGATTTTATCAAATCTTCCGGTGACGGGAGATTCAATCATTCCCTTCCTGACTGTCATTCCGTTAAATTCAAAATGAGGGGTTTCTCCCCAGAGCCATTCCCACGAAAGAAGATGGCGGAAACTTTCCTGAACCTGAGGTTCAGATAGAAGAGTGCCGTCGAGTGTAAAAGGAATTGTTCTCAGATGATGGGAGATAATTTCAATCACATCACTGATTTCAGTTCCCGGAAATTTTTCCTGAAGGGTAATCACTTTTGAGCGAACCGATGCGATGGACTTTGTCTCCGAAGGAACGAGTGTATGTTTGAGACTTTCTTCAAGTTTATCAAGATCACTGGAAACCAGAAAAGTTCCGTGATGAAAGGATCCGAATTTTGTCTGCTTAAAAGCGGAGCCGGAAATTTTTCTGTTATCCAGCCAGAGATCATGACGGGGAGAAATCGTAAGAGGAATTTCCACTTTCGCGAACGCCTCTTTTAAAAGTTCAGCGTGCTTCATCCGGTTAATCATCGGATCCGGAGTGATAAAAGAGAAATTGAGATTTCCCTCATCATGGAAAACACATCCTCCACCACTCTGACGGCGGACTAACCAGATATCTTTTTCAATCAGATAAGGAAGCTGAGTTTCGAGCCACGGATTCTGGAATCTTCCCAGAACGACACAAGGCCTGTTCACATAAAGAAAAAGAACAGGGAGATCAGCTCCCCCCCGGAGAAAATGATCTTCAAGGGCGAGATTCAGGAATGGATTGTTGTAGGGTGAAAGGAAAACCCGCATTTTCGTATGATACTTGAGTTGACGGGAGATGCGAAGAAATGGTGACCTAGCTCAATGAAAATTCTTCTTCTTTCGCTCATAATTTCCCCGGTTTTTGCCTCTGACTGGCCTCAATGGTCAGGTGATCAGCGGAACCATCACAACATGACGCCGGAAAGACCTGTTTTAAGTCCGGCGAACGTGAAGAACATGAAGATGCGTTGGGTGACAACTGTCGACAGCAGTATTGTGGATACACCGACAGTCGCTGAGGGAAAAATCTATTTCAATGACATCGCTAAAATCGGCGTTGAAGGTGCCTTCACCGGCGGACATCTTTACAGTGCAGACGCTGCGACAGGTTCCGTTTTATGGAAAGAAAAAATTGATACGTACTCAGGTTCCGGCGTCAGAAATTTCTCACGCTCAAGTCCTGCCATCAGCGGAAACCGTCTGGTCATCGGTGACAGTGTCAACAATATCAAATTTATCGTGAGACTCATGGTTGCGAGAAAGACCATTCCCGGAACATCTGTCATTGCTGTTGATCGCACGACGGGGAAACTCTTATGGAAGACAATGGTCGAAGACCATTTTGCTTCACGGATTACCATGTCACCTGTGATTCACGGAAATCAGGTTTTTGTGGGAGTCTCTTCGATTGAATCAGAAATTCCTGCGGTAAAAGGCGAGCTTTATAAATGTTGTACCTTCAAGGGAAGCTTTGTTTCGCTTGATCTTACGACAGGGAAACTTCTCTGGAAAACTCCGATGATCGCCAAAGGTCTCGAGAACTCCGGCGCTCCAGTCTGGGGAAACTCTCCACCTATTGATGTGAAAAGAAACAGAATCTATATCGGAAGCGGGAATAATTATCATGCCACGAAAGCGATGATGAATTGCTACATGGAAGGCATGAAGAAAGATCCGACCCGCGAAACGGCGATCACTCTGGCGTGCGCGCAAAAGCATGACAATCCGGAAAATCGCTTCGACAGTCTCTCTGCTCTCGATATGAAGACCGGAAAAATCATCTGGTCTGTGAAGACGAATATCTACGATGCGTGGAATGTCGGGTGTGGATCAAAATTCACAAGCTTCCCGAGAAGAAATGAGCGCATTTGTCCGAAACCGGAAGGCATGGATGGAGATTTCGCTCAGGCACCCATGCTCATGACAATCAATGGCCAGGATATACTTGTAGCGGGTCAGAAGAATGGAATGTTCTGGGCACTTGATGCAGAAACAGGAAAAACAATCTGGAGTAAGCAGGTTGGTCCCGGTGGAAAACTCGGCGGACACCAATGGGGATCAGCGACTGATGGAAAGAGAGTTTTCTTTCAGACCACAAATCTCGAGCATAATGAAATCGTGATCAACGGAAAAACAATTCGCGGTGGATACTGGGGAGCTCTTGATCCCATGACAGGAAATGTTCTCTGGGAAACACCTGATCCCAATACGGAGTTTCCTCTGTTGGGCGAAGGTATTGATCACTGGATCTATGGAAAAAATCTCGGTCGCGGATATTTCGCGGCACCGATGGGACCTCTCACCTATTACAATGGTCTTGTTTTCGGCGGCTCGTTCTCGGGACTTATGGTCGCGATGAATGCAGCGACCGGAGAAATTCTCTGGAAGCATGAAACCAAAGGGAGTGTCGTAACTGCTCCTTCGATTGTGAATGATCAGCTCTTTTGGGGAGTCGGCTATCACCTGGGATTCCAGGACGACAAACTCTACTCATTCGGACTGTAAGATGATGACGGCGGTTCTTCCTGATCTCCCCATCGTAGGACGGCTTGAAATTGAAAGTCGCGATGGAAGAAATATTTCCCACATCACCGTGACGAAAAAGAAAGCTTCCCCACTTACGCCTGTATTCGAGGCCTGTTATCAGGAATTGAAATTATATCTCGAGGGAAAGAAAACAGATCTGGATCTTCCACTCGATATGAAAGGCTTGACTCCCTTTCAGGCGAAGGTCTTAAAGGAAATGAAGAAGATTCCTTACGGCGAAGTGAGAAGCTACGGAGAAATCGCTCAGGCGATGAAATCAAAGGCCTTTCAGGCCATCGGCAGTGCTTGCGGCAACAATCCCTTCATGATCATTTATCCCTGCCACCGTGTTGTGGGAACAAATGGCCCGGGAGGTTTCGCTCACGGGCCTAAGATGAAAGCTGAATTATTAAAACTCGAAGGCTTTATTCTAAAATCTTGATTGTTCCTGCTTTTCCATCAAGTCGTACACGCATGCCGGTCTTAATTGTTTTAATCAAACCCGGCACACTCACGACGGCGGGAATTCCCATTTCGCGGGCAACGATTGCTGAGTGAGAAAGAAGACTTCCGCGTTCTACGAGAAGACCAGAGATCGAAGGATAAAGTGGAACCCAACCCGGATCGGTTCTGGCGGTCACAAGAATTTCGCCATTAAGTTCAAGGTTATCAGTCGGATCAATTACGACTTTCACAATGCCTTCCACAATTCCCGGTGAGCATGGAAGACCCTTGAGGTCATACTCGTCCGTTGATTCCTGCGCCACTTCTTCATTCTGGAAAGAATTCTTCCAGTAAACGGCACCGCGGGTAACAACCCGTGAACTTGGTTCTTCTTTGTACAGCTCATACTCTTTTTTACGAAGATCAGTGAGTGCATTGAGATTGTAGGTGGGAAGAGCTCCGTTATAAATCGCGAACACTTCTTCAATTGTGAGCCAGAAAATATCACGCGGCTCTTTAATCGCACCAATGAAGGCGAGATCTTCCCCGATAGAACGGAAAATCGTACGTGCCACACCATAAATGCGGGTGCGGGCAAAACGCGTGTTCTCGCGGTTTTTGACGGCCTTACGGGCATGCTTCAAAACCCAGAAGAAAATCATCTTTCTCACCGGAGAAAGTTCTTTTCGAACTGTTGCTTCAGCAATCGCACGTCTTTCTTTTTCCTTGCTGTCATCTTCCACCGGAAGGCTTGCGGCCTTCAGATAGTTTTTGAGACAAACGAATAAATAAGAAGGATCCGTCACGAGATCAATTTCCTCGAGCTTCATCTCACTCATACAGCGGAAGCCGTACTTATCGATGTAGTTTTCGAGTTCTTTATAAAAAGCCGTGAACTCTGATTGCTTAACGGCCTCCATTCCATCCTTTGGATCACAGGAAAGAATAATGTCTTTAAGCTTTGTGTGCTCTCCCGCGTGGTGAGCGAGTTTGATCATGGCCTTGGTTGGCTCAGCACTTTCAAGTCCCCCTTCTGCGGCGAGAAGATCGTTCTGAAGAGATGAGTTTTCGGGGCCAAACCACTTGAGAGTAAGCTTTCTCAGCAGTCCAAAGTGAACCATGCAAAGGAAGTCATTGATGATCGGAGCTTTCCAGCGCCCGAGCATATTCCGTTCCACTTCCATATAAACATTGATGAGCTCATCCCCGCGCATACGTGTGAGAGGCATCGCTTTATAACGGTCGTAATCTTTATGGAAAGTTTTGAGGAAGTCCTCGACCACGCTCTGAATGATGAAGTGATACTTGAGGAAGTTAAATCCTGTGACGAATGTCCGCATTTTTCCGCGGAAAGTCCCCCATGAAGGATGGGATTTTGTTCTTTCTTCAATTTCTGCTGAAAGACCTTCGGAAACTCCCATCATCGTTTCCATGAACTCTTTATTGGATTTGAATCCCGGAAGAACTCCGACGAGTTTATACCAGTTAAAGAGATTGTAGAAAACGCGTCCGTTCATTGAACCGAGCATGAAGGAGAGATAAGAATCCATGTCTTTAATAATTTCATTCGAAAGACCAAGCACTTCGCAGAACTGAACGTATACAGCTTTGTAGTTACGAAGAGCAAAGCTGAAAGAAAGAGGTGATGTGAGTCCGCCGTAGCTTTCCACGATGTTCGAGTTATCCCAGAGATTAATATATCCCTGAAGATCCTGATCAATCGTTGTCACTGGTCTTGTCTGAAGAAGCCAGACTTTCCCGCCTTCAATCGCCCACTCAATATCCTGGGGACGACGGTAATCTTTGTGAATTTTCTTTCCCAGCTCATAGAGATTTTTCAGTTCATCTGAATTGAGCGAAGACGAAGTGGCCAGTGCCGCTTCAACAGGGACTGTGGCGCAATGTCCGTTAGGACCTTTCTTCAGCATCTGTTCTTTCGGTACGAGATCTTCAGAGATGAGTTTTCCATCCTGAGCATCAATCCAGAAGGAATCGGCATTGAGAATTCCGGAAACAAGACCCTCACCCACTCCGTAAACGGAAGAGACGACATACTTATCAAGTTTCTTAGCGATAGGATCACAGGTAAACATCACTCCAGATTTTTCAGGATCAATCATCCGTTGCAGGACAACGGCGACACTTATTTTCAGGACATCGAGCTCATTTTCTTTGCGATAAGAAAGTCCGCGCTCAGAGAAGGCACTGGCCCAGCAGCCTTTAAGGGATTTCACAATCTGCTCTTTGCCGGTGACGTAGAGAAAACTCGAAAGCTGCCCGGCAAATGAGTGAGCACTTCCGTCTTCATCAGCAGCAGAAGAGCGCACTGAAATCATCGTTTGCGGTCCGAGAGTTTTCATTCCTTCATCAATCAGGCGATCAATGTCGGCAGGAAGATCCGTCCCCATGATAAGTTTCGTGATGATTTCTTCAGCTTCTTTCCCGCTGGTCTTACCCGTCAGGAAATCCTCCATAATCGTAATGATGCGAGACCGGAGATTGGTAGCATCGAGGAAACTATCAAAGTGTCTTTTCCCCAGGACCACCCATTCCGGAACCGGGAACCCACTCTGGGTCATGAGAAAAAGATTGTATCCCTTCCCTCCGGATTCATTTTTCGCAAAAAAGGGAGTCGAAGATTTCGTAACCAGCATCAGTTGCTCCAGAGAATAATGAAGAGAACTATAAAATGTAGACCCATATACGCAGTCGAAAGACTGCGGAAAGTTTTGGCAGAAAATCTTTTCGCGTTAAAAACCATAGGGATCAGCCCCAGGACATAAAAGGTCGCAAGAACGAGAAGCCATCGAACCGAAAATAACTGCCGAAGCTGAAACAAGAGAACTAAA
Source organism: Bdellovibrionota bacterium (assembly GCA_040387275.1). Taxonomy (GTDB): domain Bacteria; phylum Bdellovibrionota; class Bacteriovoracia; order Bacteriovoracales; family Bacteriovoracaceae; genus Peredibacter. Next base: position 463,755 of record JAZKDZ010000001.1, read on the forward strand.
GAAAGCAGTACCTGCGAAGCACTCAGAAGGTAGGCACCTTTCTGCGTGAAAATTTTTGAGTAACTGGGAACATTCGTTCTTTCTTCAGAGGTATCAAAGGTCTTCCGGGCAAATTCAAAGAGATTAAAAATAAACCAATGAGAAAGAAGAAAGACCGGAATCGCCGGAGACTGGAATGTCATCATGCCGAGATTGGCCGAAATGAGGGCAAATCCCAGAAGGGCCACGACAATCGTGTGAGACATGGCATAGGTCGTGAGTTTCGGACGAAGCCAGTCGCCGATGAAAAACTCCTCATACATCAGCATCGAATAGAAAATGGCGGCGATATAAAGAAGAGAAGTGAGAAGTCCCAGGGTCATCGATAAACCGATCTCGAGGACAAGAAGGAAAAGAATCGCCTGCTTCACCTGAGTGACAGTAATCAGTCCCCGCGCCAGAGGTCTTGTGGGATTAATGATGAGATCCACATCGTAATCTTTAATCTCATCAAAAAGTCTCATCCGGAAGAAAAAGGAAACTCCCAGGATGACCATCGTGATGATGGTAATGGATGGAAGTTCAAGTCCCGAAAGAGCTTTTGAAAAAAGATAGTTCACTCCCACAAAAAGGAAAATGAGTGGAAGGTACTCAAAAGGTTTAAAGCGCTCTTTAGTGAAGATTAACCACTTACCCAATGATCACTCCCGGTTCAGAGAGTTGCTTCTTCAGAACTGCGTACTCTACTTTCGAGTGATGGCGGGGATCCATAGGAACGGCCTTCACGAAATAGACTTCATCCAGCGGAGTTTTATTCTTGGCAAAAATTCTGATTACTTCTTTTTTGGCATCAGCGAATTTGAAAGTTCCTACATCAGTTGTCGCCGGAAGCTCGATGGCAACACAGGTCTTCTGACCGAGTTTCGCATCTGGAAGCCCGAAGAAGGCACAACGATAAGTAAAAGGAAGACGCTTTACGATCACTTCTGATTTCACAGGGAAATAAGGTTTCCCGTCGCGGACAATGGCATTGTTCACACGACCCACTAACCAGAGATTTTTGTCACGATCAAGGTAACCCAGGTCTCCCGTGCGGTGATAAACGTTTCCATCAGGTCCTTTAATTTTCGTGGCCGTGAAAGCATCCGGATTGTTGTAGTATTCTTTGCAGACGTGATCGCCGGTACAGATAAACTCCCCGACTTCACCTACAGGCATCTCGACTTCTTTCCATCCGCCGGCACCAAGAGTAATCGGACCATCGACGAGCTTAATGAATTTGAAATCAACGTCTTCTGAAATATGACCGACGTTCACACCTTCTTCAACGATTTCAGCATCGTCATTTCTTTTTTCCCTCAGCATGTCCCGGCCTTCAATGTGGGCCATGGGTTCAGCTTCGGTCGATCCATAAAGGACCCACAGTTCTGACTGAGGGGCGACTTCATAATATTTTTCAACGTCATCGCGGGAAATCGGAGCTCCGCCAGTTACCATGCGCTTCATCTGAGTCAGCATGATTCCGTGTTGCTTACAAAACTTTGAGAGGTTAACAAGATTCGAGGGAGACATTGTGGCGCAATTGATTTTGTTATTGAGAATCTGATTCGTAAGAATCGCCGGATCATGCTCTGATGGCTGAGCGAGATTGATCGCAGGTAGAACTGTCGTAACTCCCGTCGCAAGGTTATTCAGTGAGAAAATCGGAAAGATTGGCATATCAATATCAGTCGCAACATAAGGAATCACGTGAGAAAGAGCGTGATGCTGGGCCGAAAGAAAACGGTGAGTGCGGTTAGCACCCTTAGGTTTTCCGGTTGAGCCTGTTGTGAAAGTAATGAGGGCCGTTGTCTCAGATTCCACCGGCTCCATCGGACATTCGCCCGGAACCATGAGTTGCTCAAACTGATGAGTCGCCCCTTCTCCCGGTCCATACATGATCCTGATTGGCATCGACTTAAATTCCGGAACCTGATCCACGAGTTGAAAGGCCTGAGCAAAACTCACCATGCCTTTTGGTCCCACGCATTCCGCTGTGGCACCAAGATGACCCGCGCGCGCCCAGGAATCAAGGAAGACAGCGATTGCGCCAATTCTCTGAACCGCAAACATCGCAACATACATATCAAGGGACATCGGAAGGAAAATAATAATCCGGTCACCTTTGGTGATGCCGATTTTTTTCAGTCCATTCGCGAAAGCATTAATTCTTCCTGCCATCTGCTGATAATTGATTTCGTCATGAGGAATACCGGACGTCATGGTTTTATCCCAGGAATCAACCCAGCCGCGTTTTCCCCAGCGAAGAGCTGTTCTAGTCGGGAAATCCCGGAGATGTCCTTCGAGATAATTTAAAACGTTATTGCGGACATCGAGACCCGGATAATAGCCAATTTTCGTTTCTGTCACTTTTGAGAGAGATGTGGCGACATCCTCGGAATGAGACCACGGAAGTGCGTGACCTCCTCCGGAGAGATCAATATGAGTCACAGACTTAAAGGCTTTGAGCGCAGGTGTTTGTTTGTCACGGGTGTTGGTTTTATCTTCCTTCCCCCATAGAGCGATAACAGGAATGTGATAGGACGCATTTCCGGGAAGAGGATTATTTTCGGTATCAATTTTTCTTTTCACCGTTTTCGCCCAGAGATCAGTAGTTTCAAGGCGTGTGAGAAAAGTTTTATAGTAAGGATGATCACTCATTTTCTGGGGAGCGATCATATGCTCGAGAAATCCTGCGACAGATTTCTTCTTACTGCTTTCAATCAGCTTGCCGCTGATTACCGGTAAACCGAGAAGTCCCTTCGCAAGTCCTGAAAGCGGTTTCTCCGGCGAGAAATAAGGAGCCACAAAGACTATACCCGACACTTTGTCCTTAATTTCCGGAAGATGTCTCATGATCGTGTAACAACCAAGAGAAAAGCCGGTAAGAACAAAAGGGCCATTGAATGATTTTAATTTTTTACCGAGATCCGGATCATAAGCATCAAGAGCGAGAAACTCAGTATCCTTAGGGAGAAGCTTCTTCACTTCGTTCCAGTCATCAGTGTGGCCGGGGTTACCGTGGATGGCGATGATCTTATTCATACTTTGATTCCTTTCAGGCGAAGACGGTAAAAATCTTTAAGTTTAGGGTTTTTGTAATATCTGGTATCAGGTGTTTTAAGATTGGGAGTTCCGGTGAGGGAATTTTTCTTATCAATCTCTTCGAGAACTTCAGCAAGGACTCTTGCTTCAAGTTTAGATCCCTCAAATATGGAATTCGTATAACTCTCCGGGGAAATCTTCACTTCTTCCACACGAAGGATGGGTCCATCATCAATTTTTTTCGTCATCTGGTGAACAGTGAAACCAAAAGGTCTTCCCTGCATATGCGCCCAGAAGTCACACATGACTCCCCTTTGAAAAGGAAGGAGACCATGATGAATGTTAATGCATCCCAGACGTGGGAGGGCCAGAACCTCATCCCGGAAAAAACAGCGCGAACGGGCATTCACGATGAGATCAGGATTTTCTGAACGAAGATAACCCAGAGTTTCGGTGGTATTGATATCTTTGGTGAAATAAACTTTTTTTCCGGCGGCTTCATAAGCTTTTACTTTTTCAGCGGTACCTGGAAAGAGATTGTTCTTTAAAAGCTGGAAACCGAATCTGGGAGCTGCTCCCGTCAAGGCCGCCACACCACCCAGAAGTGAAAGCATGGGTGCGCGATTCTGAATCACGACAAGACTCGTGATATGAGGATTATTGGCGAGAGAAAGAATCACCTGATGGTAATTCTCTCCGACAAAAGTCACTTCCGAAGTTACGAGTATGGCCTTCAAGGTCACTAGGCTTTTCTCCGGTAGGCGCGGATCATGTACATCTGGATTCTTTCATCCTGAAATTCAGGAGCAACTTCCGCTGTAATGTCTTCATAGCCTGAAAGATCCGGATTCTCCGGTAAACGGAGATAGTTCCTGATGAGAACAACTCCACCGATCGAAATTTTTGGTTTTACCATCTGAAGATAGTTTTTCTCGATATCACCTTCAAAGTATGAAGGGACATCACTGAAGGAAAGAAAATCTATTTCCGAGAGCTTTTCTTCACGCGGAATGATTTCCAGGATGTTTCCCTGCCATGATGTCGTTCTGTGAGAAAGAAGCCATTTTTTCATCGACTCAAAAACTTCTTTATCACCTTCTACCGGAATCGCCTCTTTCGTGACGATTTTTCCGAAAAAACAAAGTTGGGCAAAAAAGTTGGCACGAAGAAGTGTATGAGAAAAAATTCTGCTGAAAGCACCTTTGTAATATTCAAAATGCGATTCAGGAACATTCTTCTTAACGAAGTGGCCTTTATAGAGAAGAGCATTGAATACTGTCGCATTTCCTAAGACTTTAAAGACGAGGCTCCAGCGAGAAGAAGGAAACTTATCTCTTTCAAAGTTTATCTGCTCCTCAGTCGTGAGGCACGAGAGAGATTCCATGAGAAGCTTCGGCCCCATGATAATGCGGGTAACGTAAGAAAATTTACGGAATGTCTTCTCCCATTTCCCTTCATAGAGAATCGTGTTCCAGGAAACGGAATCAAAAAGCTGGTTGAAATAATTCCGCGCTTCTGAACTCAGATCAAGACCCTTGAAGATTTCTTTCCGACGACGGTTATAAACAATCCCATCAAAAGGTGGATAACCCCAGAAGAGAAGAAAATCCTCGTGAGTGCATTTCCTGATCGTTTCTTCGCGCAGGGAACCCAGCCATAATTGCTGTTCAGAGAGATCAATCACATGGAGTTCGGAAGGCTGACCAGCGAGAAGCGGAAGAGATCTTCCTCCACTACCTGCGACACTCAGGATTTTTTTGGGCCTCCACTTACGAAGAAGTCTCACTTCGGGCCAGGTATCCTCGTTAGCGAGTGAATAGTTGAGAGACTTGAAATATTTATCGGTCATATATCCTCAGGAGAAAAAAGATTTGATGGCATCAGCGAAAGGACGGAAATACTCTTCCGTTTCCATATAAAGTTCGTGATAAGCACCCTTCACGAGAACGAATTTCGCTTTCGGCTCATGCTTATCAAAATAACTTTTCACCAGATCCGTACTCACCACACCATCCTCACTTCCCATGATTGTCATGAGAGGGGTTCTGGGATTGAGAGGCCTTCCGAAAGTGTCTTTGGCCTTGTTCAGAAGATCAAAATAAAGATGAGAATGAACTTTGAGGATATTCTTCGGATCGCTGACATAATCTTTGTAGACCTGAGGATTATGAGAGAGCTTTGTGAGATCGAGCATTCCCCCGAGAGGAAGACTGGGAAGTGTCGCGAGCTTTTTATAAATCATGGCAGGAATGGAACTCGTAATGAGACCGAGAATTCCGACTGTCCCTGCTCCCGGAGCTGAAAGGATTGTTTTCATGGGGTAGAGAGCGCGATTCTTTCTCATCTGGATCCAGCGGGCCGTAATGAGTCCACCCATTGAGTGACCAAAGAGATAAAAGTTTTTCATCCCGTGTTCGGCCGCCAGATAATCCGTCACACTGTCTATGTCTTTCAGGTAATCATCAAAATCTTTAACGTTCCCGCGCTCACCTTCTGATTCACCGTGACCGCGAAGATCGTAGAGAGCAATATTGTAATTTTTAAAATCATCACTCAGCCAGTACTTGTGGCGACCGCGGTGTTCACCAACTCCATGAGTGACGATCACCCACGCATCAGCGTTCCGGTTTAAGAGTGTAGATTTAAGCCTCAGACCATCAAAGGTCTTTATGTCCTGAATTGTTGTTTCCATGTCCCTCTATTGTCACGAGGGATGGGATTTTTTGCAATTCTCAGGGAGTAATTTTGGACTAAAAAAGTGGATTACTCGGGATTACTCACGATCTGTGACGTAACCAGTACCGAGTTCACCCCGGGAAAGGTAAGTCATCTCGTCATCCAGGAGGAGTTTTCTTTTGATAAGAATTCCTGTGAGCGTCGGATCTACTGCTGAAACAGCATCAAGCCATACCCGGCGTGCTTCTTCCAGAATCACTTTTCTATCCATCCCCTTTGGGACCTTAGAAGCGATGGCCGGAGAATGGAAGCCGAATTGGGCAAATCTTCCTGCGCGTCTCTGGTTACCGGCAGTGAATAAAATCGTACACGATGATTCGCAAGACGAACGAACGCGGGTATCGATCACAACATTGTTTTTAGAGGAGATTTCGTTGATCCGACCGACAAAAGAGAGAGCGGCATAAAGATTCCCACCGCCTGAGCCCAGGTCAATCACGACTTTTCTTTCTTCGCCCGCTTTGATTTTTGAAGCGGCCTTCTTGATATTCTCTTCCAGCTTCGTCAGAGACTTGGGAGTGATCTCGTCATTATAAGAGACCTTGACCTCGGCCAGGGCAGAATGAGTAGTCAGAATAGCGAGAATAAAAATGAAGTTTCTCATACGCCTTAAGTTTTAAACCCCAACTGGATTTTCCTCACCTCAATTATTCTGATTGAGTAAATTATACTGTCTAAGTTTTTGACGGCCTTTGTAATAGCGTCCTTTTTACGGGTGCAAAATCCTAAAAGGCCCTACAATCCCCTCAAAGGGTCTTTATATGTGCAAGATTTCCATTTATCTCAATCCGAAGGCTTCGGCCGCGAAACACAGTTTTTCAACAGATGAGTTGAAGAAATATTTTTTTCGTCACGAGCTTCAGATGAACAATCCTCAGAACATGGAAGAAATGGTTGAGATGGTGAAGCGCGACCGCGATAACAATGTCGAAGTTATTTTTTCCATCGGTGGTGATGGAACCTGTCATACAATTGCCCAGCATCTCGTGGGAAGTAAGACAAAATTGATGGTGCTTCCAGGTGGAACGGCCAATGATTTTGCCGATGAGCTTGGCACAAATGGTGCCTTGAAAAAACTCGCACACATCTTCCATGCTCAGAGTACCAAGAAAGTGGATCTCATTAATGTAAACGGCAAGTATCTCATGAGTAATGGCGGAGTCGGCATTGCCGGTGAAGTTGCCGAACTCGTGAATAAATATCGTAAGGATTATGACTTATTTCAATCCTTCATGAAGGCGACTGGTAAGCATGCTTATCACGCAGTTTTCGCCAAGCAGATCCTTACCTCAAAGTTCAAGCTTCATGAAGTCAGTATGGAGTCTCCGGATTTCCCGTTTCCCTCAAACACTGTCATTTCACCCCTCATTCTCATCAATAACCAGCCGAAGCTTGCGGGCTCCATGCATGTGGCCCCTGATACCTGTAATACGGATGGTAAGTTCAATGTGACAATCTTCACTCACACGAACCGCTTTGAGTTCCTTAAGACGGCCCTGGTCTTTCTCACCGGTGGCTATCCGCATGAAGATAAAAAAGTTGTAAGCTTTGAAACAAATTCGCTTAATATTAAATCACTGAATAATGAATCCCTCACTTTCTTCGGCGACGGAGAGAACTGGGAGAAAACACTGGAATTAAATATTAAAGTCAATTCTCAGAGCCTTGAAGTTTACTCACCAGTCGAAGAGATTGTCGGGAAAGGCTATTCCCTCGACGAAATTCCCTTCCTGACATGAAGATTCTTGTCACCGGTTCAACCGGATTTATCGGAAAGAGGCTGACAAAATCCCTGGCAAGATCAGGCAACGAAGTCTATTGCCTCGTGAGAAAGCAGAGTCTGGAAAAAGCCGCTGACATCTTTAAGGGTGAAGCGAACATTCATTTCATTCCGGGTGATCTCACGAATAACGATGTTCTCGATGAAGTTTCCGGTGCTGATACCATTGTGAATGGAATTGAGGCCGTGATTCACCTCGCGGGTCTATATGATCTTTCGGTTTCTCATACTGAAGCCTATGTCAGTAACGTTGTGGGCACTCAGAACCTTCTCTATCTACTTCAGAGAATGAAGAAGCTCCATATCTTCCATTACATCAGCACCTATACTGTTTCCGGCATTCATGATGGAGACTTCATGGAAGAAGATCTCGATCCGGGAATTCCTTTCCGTGATTTTTACTCTCAGACAAAAATGCAGGCCGAGCTCCTTGTGAGAAATACCCGCATGCCGACAGTTGCTCTCCGTATTTATCGTCCGGGAATTGTGATTGGTGATTCCGTAACCGGTGAGATGGATAAAATTGACGGCCCTTATTACTTCTTCAGATTTTTCCGTGAGCTTTCCAAATACACGAAGCGCATTCCTCTGAATGTTCTGCCTGTTCCGTATCACCAGGGAGCAACACTTCCCTTTGTTCCGGTAAATATCATTGTGAAGTGGCTGACAGAGATGGTGAATAAACCGACTCATCACATGACCCGTACCTATCATCTGGTTCCTGATGAAAAAATCTTTGTCGGACACATTATGGAAGAAACCGCGAAATATTTCGGGCTCAACCTCAGAGTTCAGCGGATTCCTATGCCGATGGTGCTGAAAAAAGTATTCCCGCTTCTCAAAATTCCTTCGGAAGTGGATGCTTACATTCAAAACGCGACAAGGTATTCCACTGCGAACTTAAAAAAAGATTTTCCTCAGCTCAAATGTCCTCTCGTTTCTGACTATCTTCCCACGATCATGTCCCGTGCTAAGGAGCTCTTCCCATGAAAGAGGTCATTGCCATTTCCATGGGCCACGCTTCGGAAAACTTCGACCAGAAGATTTCCATGTTCGGGGATGATTTCCGGGTAAAAAGACTCGGCGTTGATTTTAATTTCAAGCTCGCTCTTGAGCTCGTCAAAAAATACAAAGATCAGTGTGACGTTTTTGCCTTTGGTGGATTTCCGACAGAAGTGAAAGTGAATGGAAAAGTTCATATCCATCATCAGGTTCAGGAACTTCGTAAGGCCGCTGGAGATACTCCCATTGCCGACGGATCACGGGTAAAGTTCACCGCTCTTCCGCTTTTCATTAAAAATCTGGCCCAGAAAGAACCTTATCTCTTCAAGGGGAAAAGTATTTCTTTTTTCTCGGGCATCACGCAGTGGGATTATCTTCCTGCATATCATGAAATTAACCCGAATCTCATTTTCGCTGATCCCTTCATGGCCCTCGGTGCGCCGAAAATTATCCGCGGAACAGAAGACCTGAAGAACTTTCTCCTGACAGCTCTTCCCATCATGAAGAGACTGAACCTTGAGAAACTGAAAGAAAAAGACTTCAAGTCACGTATGGCCCAACTTCCCACGATGAAGGCCTTCTTTGACTCTGATATCTTTGTTGTGAATGAAACTCAGCTCGACTTTATCAAGCTTCATGATCTTTCCGGTAAGACCGTTATCATTGATCAACTCGATAAGTTCTCAAGAAAAAAACTTCACGAAGCGAACGTCAGCAAGGTCTACAGCTGCTTTCCGGATTTTATCGGAATGCCGCATCTTGGGTTTAATGGTCTTGAGGCCCTTCTCATGGCCCATCTCGAGAAGAGTTCCGTTGATCAGGAAGATATCCTGGATACAATCGGCACTCTGAAACTCCGTCCGGAAATCTTCACGCCAAAATCTGAAGAGGCCAATCCGATGGAGAGATTCTCTTTCATCGTCCATCCTCTTTCTGCCAGCCAATTCTTTCTATCACCTACCTGGAAGCCACTGGCCAATACGCCGGTAGCTCCTTATGTAGAGAAAATCGCTGCCAATATTCCCGCCTATCATTATGGGAAAATCACTGGCATCAAATCTGTTTCCACGGGGAAAGAAGTCGAAGGTGATCTTTTCATGGTTCTCATGACTCCGAAAATCATGATGAAGCAGCAGCCGGAAAAAATGTACAATGTCTTAAACCGCATGTGTGACATGGCGATGAAGCACGGATCGAAAATCGTGGGCCTTGGTGCTTATACAAAAATCGTCGGTGATGCGGGTGTCACAGTTAACCAGCGCTCACCGATTCCCGTCACAACCGGAAATTCACTTTCCAGCGCTTCTACTCTTTGGGCCGCAGGCTTTGCTGTCGAGAAAATGCAGCTTGTGACAAAAAAAGACGGTATTTACCAGGGTACGGCGATGGTGATCGGTGCCACCGGGAGTATCGGAAAAGTGTGCGCGAAAGTTCTCGCAAACTCATGGAAAAAAATTATTATCGCGGCCCCAAGACCCTACAAGATTCTGGAACTCGTGAGAGAACTTCAGGAACAGAATCCAAATGTGGAAGTGATCGGAACGAGTTCTGCCGACAGATACTCAGCTGAGTGTGATCTCATCATCACTTCAACTTCTGCGCAGGGTGAAGCGGTCATGGATATCGAAAAAGTAAAACCAGGATGCGTGATCTGTGATGTGAGCCGACCTTTCGATATCAGCCTCGAAGATGCCGCTAAACGCCCTGACGTTCTTGTTATCGCCAGTGGTGAAGTTGAACTTCCGGGTGATGTGAATATCACTCATACGATCGGTCTTCCGGGAAGTTCGGTCTATGCCTGTCTCGCTGAAACAGCAATTCTTGCACTGGAAGGAAGATTCGAAAGCTTCAGTATTTCGCGCGACCTTCAATATGATCGAGTCTGTGAAATTGATCGCCTGGCACGTAAACATGGCGTGAAACTTTCTGCCATCATGGGACATGCCGGAGAAATTACGGCCCATGAAATTGAACTGTGCCGAAGTCACGCCATGGCAAAACTCAAGAAGAAATGAAAACTCACCGCTATTTCCTTGAACACATCACCGAATCCATCAGCATCAATAGTGAGCGTCGTCCTTTCTACAAGAAACTCTCCGACGGTAAATCTGAAGCGGGATTCATTTATCTCATTGTCCTTGAAGTCCTGATGGTGCCTTCGGCCTGGTACTGGGACATGTGCGCTTCCTATTATCAGTTAAACGGTGTTCCCTTTCTTAAGAATGAATTTGTCAGCATGAACCGTACACCTGAGTTTGATTCTTCCAAAAGAATCTCTCCCGGTACTTGTCCGGAAATTCCCTGGAAGAGTTTTCAGAAGCAACTGAAAACGGCCATTGAATCAGAAGACCCTGATGAAGTCTTAAAATGCTCTTTGAGAATTGTCGGTGAGATGAAATCCTATCCGGATTTTTATCCGATGACCCGTCACCTCGTGGAATCCATTCTGCGTTTTGCTTACTTCTGTCCTCAGAGGATCAGGGAAGCCGATGATCTGAAACTGAAAAGTCCCAAGGCCCTTATCTTCAAAATGATGAAATATCACCTTGTGGGTTTCTGGTTTTTTGTCCAGATCGATAAGGCCTCTTCACCTGTTCATGCCATGGGAATCCCCATGCTCACGAGCGAACTTCCGGATCTCCTTGCAGATCTTCCTGTCGACCACTTGTAGAAGGACATTCTTTCAAAGTGACTCGCTTTCTTCCGCGGGATGATCTACAAGACCTCATGAAACTTTTCATCATCCTTTCTCTGATTGTTCCTTCACTTACTTTTGCAGGTATCTGTTCGGGCGATCGTTCCGAAACCGGGAATGTCAAAATCCGGAGCTACTCCCCGAAAAAACCAGGATTAAGACAGGTTGTGATTCTTCCTCCTACGGGTGGTGAAAATCGCGCAGACAGAAATCTCGCGAAGGAACTTTGTAGCCGCGGGCATCTGGTTAAAGTTGTGGACTATCCTCAGTACGTCATTGCACCAGAGGATTTTGGCGGTCACGAAGACGCCACCATCAATACGCTCAGGAACTTATCAGCATTTTTTGCTGAAGAAACGATTCCTACATCTATTATCGGAGCGAGTCTCGGTGGGATTTATGCCAGTCTCGTATTCTCGCTGGCACAATCTGAGGAATGGAAAAGTTTCCGCGTCGTGGATGCTCTGGTCACCACTGTTGCCGGAGGATCACTCGCTGAAGTCCTGACTTACTCAACACTTGATCACGTGAAGAAAACCCGCGAAGGAAGACTCGCGGGCGGAGACTTCCGCACACTTCAGGATTATCAGAATTTTCTCGATGGATATATTGCAACAGATCTCCTGAAGCTCGCGCGCCCAGGAAATGTCCTCGCCTTTACTTCCAACAGCGATACCGTCGTTCCGACCCGGACCCAACTTGCTCTCGCTGAGGCACATGGAGCAAAACCCATCCGCATAGGCCGCCTGGGACATTCGGGAACAGTTGCTTATGTCTATTACAGAAAAATTGGAACTATTCATCAGTTCCTGAAGCAGCTGTAAAAAGATTAGACAGCGGGACCACTTAAAACCCTCATAAAGTACGCCTGATCAGGCATCCGGATTGCAAATCATCCACGTACTATGTTCCTATTCCTGCGTCTTACGACAATTCTCTTCGTCTGTTTCCTTGCCCTTCCGGGTAAGGCCGACATTCTGGATAACACCCAGAAGGTCTCTCTCATTTTTGTAGGTCCTGCCAAAGGTTTGTCAGAATCTTCATTCGGTCACGTCGCTCTGAAACTCTCTCCCGATAAAGACGGCGGTCTTCTGGATATGGTGATTGAATTTGTCGCTGATATCCCGCGCGGAGAAAGTGCCGTCAGAAAATATGTCAGAGGTGCCGGTATCGGGAAGAAATATCCGGTGAAGGCCGATCTTTCGCCCTTCTATGATTACCGGAAAAGAAAGACCATCAATGAAAACCGCTCGCTTACTGTTTATGATTTAAAACTCTCCCAGGAAGAAATTGATCACGTGGTGGATTTCATCCAGGACTACCAGAATCGTGAAGTCGGCGAGAATTATCTCTTCTTGACGAAAAACTGCTCATACTTCGCGGCCCATGCGCTGGAAGTAGCGACCGGCAAAAAATTTAATAACAAAAATTTCCCGTGGAAAGTCGGCGGTAAACTGAAAGCTCAGGGACTCGTCACCGACGAGAATAAATATCCTGACGCTTCTTCGGAACGCGAAAGACTCGGACGTCGATTCATCGCAGACGGTGTGGGAGCAAGCTTCCCGGCCGGCTGGAGAAATACCTTTATATCCATGCTGGGCGAAAGAAGTATCAATCTCCGTCAGTCATCCTATCTGAAACTCCTTTGGCTTCTGAATAAGGAAAATGTTCCTGAGCGTGAGAAGAAGAAAGCTCAGTCACTGATCCGTTACCTCCTGACATATGAAAATGATGTGAACCAGTTTACTGTCCGGAATCTCTTTAAGAATCCGGAAAATAAAATTGTTCTCACGATGCCTCTCATTCGTCTGGAAGGTGCCGATCTCCCGAAAGCAAAATCCATCAAGCATGACCTGGTCCTCGAAGACAATTTACCAGTTATTAAAATCTCATGGGGCGGAGAAGCTCCGACCAGGGTGAATGTTCCTCTTTCTCCACTTAAATTTAGCGAAGACCTTTCGCTCTCCTATCAGGATAAAAATGTCGGAAGATTCATCCGCACCAAATCAGATCGCTGGATTCTTTCCCAGAGACTCGATTACGGAATTGATATCGGGAAAGATGAGAATATCGTCAGAACATTTCTTTATATCGATTTATCAGAAAACGTAAAATCACTTAAGCTCGATTTCAATACACTCAAGAGTTCCGGAACTATTGCCCTTAATAACTCTCTCGATTTTAAGGGCGAGGCCGGAAGTTGTTACGCTTTAGCACTTCTTCAGAAGGCGTTGCTTGAGCGCGCGATCTTTGTTCCGCAGGTAACACCTAAGAGCGAAGCTGATAAACTGCTTCTCCTTCGTGAACTCTTTAACGGAAAATATGTTGTGATCGCTGGTTTTAAAAACATTTCTGACTTCACCAGCAGTATTCCGAAAGAAGATCTGAAAACTTTTATCCGCACTCTCCAGGCAGGTCTTCAGAAAGGTCGCTTTGCCCAGATGAGAGAGAGTATTCTCGAGCGGGAGATTCTTGATCAGGTCACCATTCCTCGATTGAAAGCAATGCTCGATGAAGGTCTCAACATTCCTCTCGTGATCGGGATGAGTGAGAAAGGAAAACTTCGTCCCGCGAGTGATTATGCTCACGTGATTCTGGTTCATGACATGAAAGAGATTCCGGAAGGACATAGGATCACTGCTTACGATCCGAACACGGGTCTCAACTCGCTCTTCGTTTTAAATTCAAAAAAGCGCCTGGATTACCCTTTCTATGACAAAAAATATGATTACGTCGGAGTCATCGATCGGATCACGCCAGAGACACTGACACTCGATCACGCCGTAAGATCCCGTGGGATAGACCTACAAAAGGTTCGTCCCCTTCTTCAAAACACGTCGGCCATCATTCTTGAACCAACCGAAATCACAAGGATCCTCCCATGAGTTCCCTTGTTGTTTTTACACACTCACTGTCTTTTGATGCGGGGCAATGTTATTTTTGGGCCCTCATTATCTTGAACAGGAGTTTCGTATGAAAAAACTTATTATCGCTCTCGTTATTGCTATCTCTACATCTCAGTCATTTGCCGCAGCATCTTTCCTTGCTGGCCTTCACGATAAATATCTCGCTCTCGGTGGTCTTCTCACAACGACGACAACATCAGTTCAGTGGGGATTCATTGCAGGCTTAGTCGTTTTTGCTGATAACGGCGAAGCTTATATCAACATCGGTTCTGACGCCGCTAAAGAAGCTCTGAAAGTGGCCGTTCAGAAAACAATCGATGGTGAAGAACTCACTCAGGAAGACAAAGCAATTATCGAAATTTATGCAAACGGAACAGGACTCACTGAAGCGGAACTCATCGCTAAGGTGTCTGCTGATCTCTAAGAGGAATTTATGAATCGCACTCTTGTCCTGGGTCTCCTTCTTTCGTCATCGGCCTTTGCCATTCCGGAAGAAAGATTAAATACGAGAACCCAGGACAAGGTGATTCCTCTCCTTCAATCCCTTTCTTACGAAGAACTTCGCACTCAACTCGGTAAAACAGATATTCCTGAACTCGATTCACTCTGGGATTCCCGCGTGGATTACAGGTCAGCTGGTTGTGATACGGGTAAGGCCTGTCAGATTGTTTCGCGCTTTGAAGGGAAATCTTCTGATCGTCCCCTCGTACTTCTTCCCGGGTTTACCGGATATCGTCGTCTCAATGTTGAGATGGCCTATGATCTGATCCAAAAAGGTTTTGGCCCGGTTTATATTCTCGATTTCCAGGGATACGGCGAAACGATTGCGAACTCTCGCCCTCTCGGAGAATTTGCTGAAAAATACGGGAAGAAAGTAAAAAAAGCGCTCACGGATAAACTCGCGGAAGAGGCTTTCCGGAATGAACAACTGAAAGAAAATCTCAAACAACTCCCTGTGGGAATTGCTCACATTGACGATATCGCTGAACATATTGATGACGTGAATTTCGTGATGGAGATCGCTGAGAAAGAAAACAGCGGAAAGAAAATTGTCATTAACGCTCACTCAACGGGGGCCATGTATCTCATGCTCGCCATGGGCCAGGATGCTGAAAAAGCATCATGGATGAGTTCGATCTCAAGAATCACGATGGAAAGTCCGTTTCTTCGCGGAATGGGTTCAGATAAAATGATTCCTGTACCCTATTCATTCCCGCTTACCGAAACTCTGATCCTCGCTTTGAAACCAATTTTCGGAGCGAAGAATCCCGTTTATGCCACACGCTCCGTTCCTGAATTTGTCGTGAAAGCGACAGGCTCATTTAACGTAGGAAATTCCATCAGCCACTCTCCAAATCGCATGTCGAATACGGATAATCTCCGCGTATGGAGTGGATTTGAAACTGCCGGTGCTGACTGGAGCTGGCTCAAGTCATCTATCGACACCCACTTTGATCTTCTTCTTCCGAATGCAAAATTTAAAAAGCTCAATAAACGGATGAAAGCGATTCATAAGAATATCGCTGACAACAATATCCAGCTCATCTCAGTTGCGACCGAAGCTGATACGATTGCTAACCCTGCCGGAACATTTCTTTTCCTGAAAAAGCTCCGTTCACTCGGGAAAGTTTCAGTCTATGATTGCCGCTTAAAGAACGCAGGACACGGCCTTTACGTGGAAAGTGATAAGTATCGCGATCCCTTCATGGAAATCATCTCTGACGGAATTGCAGGTGTTGTAAAACCGGTCTACGGAAATGACGGCGCTCACGAGCCCATCAACTGCCAAGGCCTTTAACAGCTCTGTCTAAAACTTAGACACTCCCGATCCTCTAAACAAAAATAAGGGCCCATACGCCGGCATCCCCTTTGCAAATATCAGCGCAAAGGGGTTCTTATGAAAATTATCCTTATCCTCATCACTCTACTCTTTGCCCATGCGGCCTTTGCCGTCCGCTGTACTCCCGAAATCTACCGGGAAGATGCCGAGAGCTTTTGTGAGCAGGAACTCCAGGAAAAAATCGCCCAGATGGATAAAGATATTAAGGGCCTTAATCAATGGCTGATTTTTACTTTCGGTGATGAAGACATGAGAATCAGACATAGCCGCGAATGTCTGAAAATCAGAAAAGGCATTTATCAGGAAGTTCTCCGTACTGGTAAGTACGGCCAGACTCCGGTACCGGCCTCAGAACATTAATTTTTTGGATCAGCGTTTTTCTTTCCGATAAAACACGGATGACCGAAGAGACATTTCTCATTGATGGTTTTCGCAACTGACGGCGGAACCATTTTCTCCCAGCCTGGCTCATTGGCCACAATCATCGACAGCACTTTTGAAGAATAAATATGGAGAAGATCCTTATTATAGTTAAGGATCGTATCCACGTGCTTACTCGCCTTCAGATGCTGATAGAGATGATCGTAGACCGGAGACACATGAAGATTCTCGAGTGTCTCAAGCTGACCTTTCTCTGATTTGTACGGATAGATATAAACCTTCACGTACGAACGGAAAAGCTGCCCGAGTGCCGAGAGAATTCCGCCCTCAACATTCGAATACTCATCCGTGAAAATCTGCTGGAAGTTATAAATCCCGAGAACAAGTCCGAGATGAGGAACGTTCATGCGGGCAAAGTAATTAGCGAGTTTGTAATATTCAGGATAATTCGTAATGAGAGTCTTTTGCCCAAGAGCACAGAGAAGATCCACGCGGGCGAGGAAGTCTTCTTTCGTGATCTCTCCGTCATCAGACTTGAGATTGGAAATTGTGATCTCAGAAATCGTCACAATGTCCTGAGGCTTGATACCGATATCACGGGCGAAATTCTCTTTCCCTGATTCAATCATATCAAGAGAAACGAGCGTCGGTGGACGGTAAGATCCACGCACAACCAGAACTTCTTTCTTATAGAGATAGTCACTCGGAAGAACGATATCGCCGGCCTCATCAAACATAATAGCGTGAGTGAATCCTTCCTGGAGAAGCATGAGATTCATCAGACGGTTATCGACATCTTTGAAGACTTTTCCGTTGAAGCGGATGAAGTTCACTTCAATCCGTGAGGTATCAAGGTGATCAAGAAGGGAGCGAATGAATGCTTCCGGATAACGGTACAAAAATAAAGTCGCATAAACGAGGTTCACGCCGACAATCCCGAGAGCATCCTGCTGAAGAACATTCTGCGGATCAAGCATGCGAACATGAATGAGAACTTCACTCACTTCACCACCCGGTGAATCCTGGAAACGGACTCCGAGCCAGCCGTGAGCTTCATTGGTACGCTTGAAATTGAGTGCTGCTACTGTGTCTGCGAAAACAAAAAACTGATGATCCTTTCCGCGTGTATCGGAAAGTCTCTCCTGAAGAAGTTCATATTCTTTGGCGAGCATTTTTGAGAGACGTGATTCACAAACATAACGACCGGAAGTTTCCTTCCCGTAAATATGATCGGAAAAAGTCATGTCGTAAGCAGAGATGGTTTTCGCGATAGAGCCGGATGAACCACCGGCCTGGAAAAAGTGGCGGGCCACTTCCTGTCCCGCTCCGATTTCGGCAAATGTGCCATAAAACCGCTTAGCGAGATTAATCTTGAGAGCTTTTTGCCTAAGGGACAGTGTTTGATCCATGAAGACCCCGAACAATTAACAGCTTGAAATTAATGATCTTATAGACCCAGTTTACCACCGTTTCATAAGAGAGACATCCGGAAAATCTGGCCCCGCATCCTGACTTGATGCATAATATTAGCAGGAGACCCTATGGAAAACGCTTTAATCCCCGCTTCCCTCTTCGCCCTCATCCTCGCAGTCATCAGTTGGAAAACCAAAACCTTCTCCCCCAGACGAGTGAAGGTCCGGATTTATTCCGCAAGATACTTCGACACAACTTCGAAGGTGTCACGCGAAGGCTGATTATCCATAATCAGTTTCAGTGCTTTCTTCATTCCCATTTCACGGACCGGATCCACTTTCTTAATGAATGAAAACGACGTGGCCGCACGGGAAGCGACCTGGGGATTCATTTTATCAATCCACAGAATTCTTTCCGAAAGAAAATCATAACCACTTCCGTCTTTCTGATGAAAGGACACGAGATTATTTTTCGCAAACTGGAAGTAAAGTGCCCGCAGATAATTCGGGACTTCTTTTTTAAAGAGCGGATCTTTTTCAAGAATTTTCAGGCGAGAGACGGCCTCTGATTTTGGAGAATGGGCAGCAAGCACTCCAAACCACTTGAGCATCACAAGAGAATCATGTTTCCACTTATCATAAAATCTCCGGATGGCCGGATGATCAAGCTCCACTCCTGACTTCACAAACTGCGAAAGCCCCGCGAGCTCTTCCGTCATATTCGTCGCTTTCTCATAGTGACTCATGAGAATTTTTCTTCCGTTCTCTGAACCTGATGCCGCCAGATAATGAAGAGTCTTATTCTTAAGTGCTCTTTCTCCGTAGGCCTTCGGTGTGATTTCAAATTTCTGATCGCGGCTCAGGCGTGAGTGTTCTTTTTCAAACCACTCACCGAATGCCAG
Organism: Bdellovibrionota bacterium; assembly: GCA_040387275.1. GTDB lineage: Bacteria > Bdellovibrionota > Bacteriovoracia > Bacteriovoracales > Bacteriovoracaceae > Peredibacter. The sequence goes on from JAZKDZ010000001.1 coordinate 482,472, forward strand.
ACCAATTTTTCTTTCAAGATTTTTGTGAACAGCATGAATCGCATCGAAATCCGGCTGACTCATTTCCTGAGAAATACCGTTCTCTGAAGGAAGATCCAGCAGGAAAGATTTAAACGAATGATCGATGCGGTCATCATTTAACATCGATCTCATCGCTTCCTGAAAATCAGAAGGAAGATCATTCTTTAATTTTTCATGGGCCTTCAGATGCGAGAGATCCTCATGAATCAGGCGATCATAAACTTTCTGAGTCGCCTCATAACGGCAATACGGATCGCTGTCTTTCCCCATAAGAGTGAGAAGATCATTCATCGCATATTTATATTCCACCTGCACAGGTGCGGAGAATCCACGGTTAAGCGAAAGAATCGGCTGGCCCTTTACCGGGAAGCTGAAAACCTCTTCCATTTTTTTAAGTTCCAGAAGTTTATCATCCTCACCATTCTCCGTGAGAATTCCCACCCGGAAAGGAACATGAAGAACATTTCCTTCAGAAACTTTGTGAGTCGTAGGCGGATACTTTTGCTTCAGTTTGAGATTAAGTGTGTCGCCCACTCTTTCGGTTTCCACCATGATCACAGGAGTTCCCGGTCTTTCGTACCAGTTCCTGAACTGCGTGAGGTCTCTTCCGCTTGCGAGTTCCATCGAGTGAACGAAGTCTTCTGTCGTCACGGCCTTGCCGTCAAAAAGTTCAAAATATTTATCCATCCCCTTACGGAATTTTTCTTTTCCAATAAGAGTAGCGATCATGCGGATAACTTCCGCCCCTTTCTCGTACACGGTTGAGGTATAGAAATTGTTGATCTCGATATAGCTTGAAGGACGAATCGGATGACTGAGTGGTCCCGCGTCTTCTGCGAACTGGCGCTCTTTCAAAACGCGCACATCTTCCAGGCGCTTCACCGCACGAGAGAGCATATCCGAAGAAAATTCCTGATCCCGGTAAACCGTGAGACCTTCCTTGAGTGTTAATTGAAACCAGTCACGACAGGTAATTCTGTTTCCGGTCCAGTTATGGAAGTACTCGTGGCCAATCACTCCCTGGATACCCTGGAAGTCATGATCGGTCGCTGCTGTATCGTTAGCGAGAACATAGGTGGAATTGAAAATATTGAGGCCCTTATTCTCCATCGCTCCCATGTTGAAAGAATCAACGGCGACAATCATATAAATATTGAGATCGTATTCGAGACCAAAGGCCTCTTCATCCCATTTCATCGACTGCTTTAAACTCTCCATCGCGTGACGGGTTTTTCCAAGATTTCCCTTATCCACATAAATTTCGAGAGCAACATCCCTTCCGGATTTTGTCCGGAAAGTATCGCGGGCGACATCGAAGTCACCGGCCACCATCGCAAAAAGATAACTTGGTTTTTTGAACGGATCTTCCCACTGAACCCAGTGGCGTCCGCCGGGGAGATCACCTTCGGCCATGCGGTTTCCGTTCGAGAGAAGAAAAGGAAACTTCTTCTTTTCAGCGGTCATTTTCGTCGAGAATTTCGCCATGACATCAGGGCGATCAATATAATAAGTGATTTTCCGGAAACCTTCCGGCTCACATTGCGTACAGAACTGATCACCGGATTTATAAAAACCTTCGAGGGCCGTGTTGTTGGCGGGATCAATTTCCACAGTCGTCTCAATGGCAAAACGCGATTCGCTCACATTGAGAATGACGAGCTTATCAGCTGAGAGCTGGTACTCATTCCCTCCGAGAACTCTTTCATCCATTTTTACCTGGATGAGTTTCATGTTCTCACCATTCAGCTCAAGATGGGCCGAACCGGGAGTATCTTTCCGCATAAGGAGTTTTGAGACGACGACCGATTTTTCTTCGAGGATATTGACGTCGAGATCGATGGCATCGATCACGAATTTAGAGGGAGTGTAGTCTTTAAGGTGAATTGTTTTCGGTTCCATTGGTATCCTCAATGGTGACCTCATATCCGGTATGAGTCCGGACATTGAGAACACCTGTTTCAAAAATCAGATATTGTCCCTTGATGCCCATTAACTTCGCGTTGATATCATTTACTTTATCGAGGTTAAACGAACTCACCTTTTCGGGATAAGTGTTCACCGGATAACTGATCTTCACGACCGGTTCATCAAGAACTGTATATTCGTGGGCCTTCAGATTTTCGCCAAGCTCGGAGAGAAGTTTGGTTTTCCACTCCACGAGATCAATCGACTCCGGATCACCCTTCAGCATTTTCCGCCAATCTGTTTTATCGGCCACAAGTTTCTTGAAGATGACTTCAATCTGCCCCGACACAAAACGATTTTTCACCTCGAGAATCGGCAAAGCTTCAGTCGCTCCCTGATCCATCCATCTCGTCGGCACTTGCGTTTTTCTCGTAATTCCCACTTTGAGGCCCGAGGAATTCGCGAGATAAATCACATGAGGACGGAAGCAATTGGCGAGTCCCCATTCGGGTTCACGACATGTGCCCTTATCATAATGACAGGTTTCCGGTTTCAAAATACACAGGTCGCATTCAGCGAGCTTCATCGTGCACGGATAACAGTAACCTTGAGCGTAGGATTTTTTTGTTTTCTTGCCGCAATTTTGACACAGGATATTTCCTGAGTAAGTAAGACGAATCGTCTTTCCGACAAGCGAAGTGATATCATACTGCACCTCGCCCAGCGTCAATTCGTACTTAACAGGGGAAATGTGAGTGGTTTTCATCTTCGAGAGAGTGCCGGTCGCTTTCATTCGAAAAATTATCTAATAAATTGATGCATCTGTCTTGGAAACTTCTGCCACCCGTTGCTAAACTATTCTCCATAGAAAATAATGTTTGCGGAAGCTCATGCTCCAATTCAAAAAAGGATGGTTGAATGAAAACTTGGTTTACCCCGTTCAAAGCGGCGTTCGTTTGTGCTGCTATCGTTCTCTCTACTGCCTGCGGTCAAGCTGGCGGCGGTCTCCCGGAAATTAATGGTGTGAAAGGACCTTTCTTCAACGTTGTTGATGGTAAGGCCGTCATCACGATGAAGTTCCTCAATATCGATTTCGACGGTGGTATCAAAGGACCAATTCCTGAAACTCAACAGTCTCAGATTGAATTCGCACCGAACATCATTGATGGCGGTATGATGCTCTCTCTTTATCTCGATACAGATGATCTCGAAGATATGGATATCGGTGTTGGTGATGCGAACACTCTTCCAGATGGTCGCCCAGTTCCAGGTATCCCAGGTGGACGTCTTGAGAACTCTCTCCGTATCGATACTCGTTTTGATAAATTCGATGTTTCATTCTTCTTCCACAAGACTCTCTTCGGTCTCTGGATGCCATTCGGTTTCGACACTGCAGGTATCTCTGGTTACTGGCGTGTGAACCTTAACGGGAAAAACGTTGGATTCCTCGGAATCGTAGGTAACGATAATGAAGGCCGCAAAGCTGGTGGAGTTGTTATGGTTTATCTTAACAACCTCCGTAACAAGCAGTTCCGCCGTCTGATCGAGCACTCGAAGCGTAACCCGCACATGGTTTTCTAAGATTTTCTTAAAGCTTTTAGCTACTTGAAGGGCCCTCCGGGGCCCTTTTTTTATGCGTAAAATTTACCCTTGGAAGCCTCATCCCCCCAGTCTCACGATACATTGCCCTCCTATGAAATCTTTGTTCCCTATCGCTCTATTCATGCTCTTTGTAGCGACGATCGTTTCGTGCGGCAAAGAAGCAGCGACTGGCGGATCAACTCAAAAAAAATCCGGGAAGAACGAAGTCACAACTCCGGAGCGACTTTTCACGGCGATGAAAGAACTTCGCAGGGCCGTCACAGCTAACGATACAGTGGCCCTAAGAGTTGTCCTTTTTGATAATCCGGATTTGTCCCTGAATAATTATCTCGAAGATGGAGACACTCTCCTTACCTATTCGATTAAGCACAAGTTTCCACTCATCAGAAATATTCTCCTTGAGCGCGGGGCCCAGCCGGATCTCGTTACTCAGCATATCGATTACATCGATTTTACTCCGCTGATGCTTGCTGCTCACCTTGGCGATAATGGCGCTATTTCAGCTCTTCTCGAAAGTCGCGCTTCACTCAATGCCCAGGATGAAGCTCTCGGTGATACCGCTCTTCATAAGGCCATTAAGAATGCTTATACCGAAGCCGCGAAAGCTCTGGTCCGCGCAGGTGCCAATCTTCAGCTGAAAAATTTTGCGGAACAAACCCCGCTTGAGACTGCTGATTCACTCGGAAGAAAAGAGATCAGTGATTTCCTGAAGGGACTTGTTGAACTCGAGCAGGGTGCTCCCACTGTTGCTGTCTTTAAACAGATTCTCCTCGACGGAGATATTGTGAATTACCGGAAGTTTGTGACGAACTACCGCGATGTTGTTCAGGAATATGTCTCTATCAATCCTGTTGCTCTGGCGATCAATGCTTCCAATGAACTCAATTCTTTTGAAATCGTTCACTCGCTGCTGGCACTGAAATTAAGCGCTGATGGCCCTGAGAATTCAGAGACCACTCCTATGATCCGCGCTGTTGCCTTGAAGCGCATGAATCTCGCGGAACTCATTCTTCGCTATCGTCCGAATCTTCAGAAGCTCGATAAAGAAGACCGTCCGGCGCTTTATTACGCGATTAAAAACAATGACGAGAAGATGGTGGAGTTTCTCCTGAATAACGGAGCACTCGAGAAGTTTGAAATCTGGAAGGGCGGAAGAAAGATCACATTCAAGGGCTGTAAAGTGGCCGATGCTAATGAGACGAATTTAAACTCGCCGGAAGATCACGTGACCAACCGGCAGATTCAATCACACCTCGGTTGCCGCTGGACGCGCTAAGCGGAACACAGGAATCAGAAGTAACATTCCCGGAATAGCTGCAAGAGTACAAATGATGAAGAAGGATTCCCATCCGACAGCATCAGCAATGTAACCTGTTGGGGCCGGAAGAATGACACGGGTAATTCCCATGACTGATGAAAGAAGTGCGTATTGAGTGGCAGTGAAGCGCTTATCTGTCAGAGCGGCCATGAAGCCACCATAAGCGGCCATCCCCATTCCTGCCGAGAAGTTTTCAAATCCAATGACAGCAGCAAGCGATCCCCATTCCACCGGAAGTCTCGTAAGAAGGGCAAAACCCAGTGTTGAGACGGCCTGAAGAATCCCGAAAATCACGAGAGAAAGTTTCATCGGTATCCGGAGCATGAGTGCACCCCCGAATAATCCTCCGAAAATCGTCGCGATCATTCCCACACCTTTTGCGACTGTTCCCATATCGGTTTTTGAGTAACCGGCCTGGAGAATAAAAGGAGTCGTGAGGTTGGCGGCCATAAGGTCACCAACTTTAAAGAGAAGAATAAAAAGAAGAATCGTGAAAGCACCTGGGCGCGTGAAAAATTCTTTTAAGGGGCCAACGATCGCCTCTTTCATATTCGTCGGAGCTTTAATGTCCGTTCTTTCTTTCGGAGAAATAATTGTGAAGAGAATTGCCGGCGCCATGAAGAGGGCCATGATCTGATAAACCTGAGACCACGGCATTTTATCAGCGAGAATGAGAGCTCCGGCACCTGCGAGAAGCATCCCGAGACGATAGCCTGTTACATAAACCGAAGAACCAAATCCGAGTTCTTCATCAGGAAGAATCTCTCTTCTATAAGCATCGAGAGCAATATCCTGAGACGCTGAAAAGAAAGCAATGAGAAGAGCAAGAATCCCGACACTCATGAGATTTTCACGGGGATTGACCATTGAGAGTAAAAAAATTGTCGCCATGATCAGGGCCTGCGCAAAAACCATCCAGCCTTTTCTTCTGGATAAGAACGGAAGCTTGAAGCGGTCAAGAAACGGAGACCATAAAAATTTAATCGTATAAGGAAGACCGATGAGCGAAACCATACCGATGGTTCCGAGATCCACACCTTCATCTGTCATCCAGGCCTGAAGAGTTCCACCTGTGAGTAGAAGCGGCAAACCCGCGGCGTATCCCAGAAGAAGTAAGCAAAGCATGCGGTAGCTGAAAACTTTCTTCCAGGTCTGGTTCATAGGATCCTCTTATAAATAAGTCGGCTCGTGATAATGAAAAGCGTTTTTAGAAAGTGTCGGCTCGAGTTTTTTCTTCGCGAACTTCCCTTTCTTGAAACTGATCTTCTTAATGGTTTCGCCGAGGGCCCGCGCAAGTAAAGGCGGAACGGCGTTTCCGATCTGGCGGAAGACGGCCGTCTGAGAACCGTGGAAAATAAAATCATTCGGGAAACTCTGACAGGCAGCTGCTTCTCTGGGTGTAAGATAGCGCGCTTCAACCGGATGATAATAACTTGTTCTCGAAGTGAGAATTGTCGGCGACGGCTCATTCATAGGAAGACGCTGAAGCCTTGTCTGACGGAATCTTCCTTCGCGGAGTTTTTTCCAGTCGATGCCATATTTTAATTTCTTCGGAAGATAGTTTTTCTCATCGTGCTCGTAACGGATTCCGCAGCCGGCAGGAATAAATTTCAGGCGCTCGCGATCAACGGCGTTTTTGATCTCGGCCATTTTCACATTGTGATTATAAACTTTCCCGTCGCGGGCCTTGAGATTTTTCAAAACATCTTTGACGGTCACTACTTTCGCAGTAGCGCGCTTGCCGTGAGATGTTTCCGGGAAGAGACACTCTCCGCCTTTCACACCCATGATAATGGCGCGACGGCGCTTTTCCGGAACTCCGAATTCTTCAGCTGAAAGAACCCGCGCGTCCATGTTGTAACCGAGCTTCTCAAAATACGTGAAGATCTGCTTCATGATGGCCTCGTTTTTCTTCGCCACGAGACCCGTGACGTTTTCAAACAGAATGACCTTGGGCTTAGTGATTTTCACGATGCGGACAAACTCCTTAAAGAGCTTGTTTCTGTCATCCTCAACTAATCCTTTACCGACCGTCGAAAAGCCCTGACAAGGAGGGCCGCCGACAACCATATCCACGGTCTTTCCACCGATAAGATCTTTTAATTTTTTGTCAGAGAGTTTTTTGATATCGCCCAGGTAAACGGCAGCGTGGTGGTGATTAGCAGCGAATGTTTCGATCGCTTCTTTATTTGCGTCAACACCGAGAAGACAACGATGACCCGCCATCTCCAAACCATGAGACAAACCGCCGCATCCACTGAACAGGTCAATAAAAGTAAATGATTTAGTATGTGATTTCATACTTAAAGTGTAGGAGCTTTGGTTCATGTGTGTCTACAAATAATACGAACAAAAGTTTGCTATATAGAACACTCTTAAACATCACTTTTCCCTCTGAGAAATTGGTTTTTTTTGTGATAAAATAGGACTACAAATAACTGGTATATTCTTAAACTTTACAAAGGTGCCCAACATGAAAAGACGTGATTTTCTCAAGAGTACATTCCTTCTCGCTGCTGTTTCTACGATCGTAGGAAAAGCAACTGGTGTCTTCAATGAAGCACTCGCTGCTGGTGGTTTCGCTGCTGTCGGGAAACTTGGTTATAAAGAAGTTTCTCCTCAAGCTAAGAACGGAAAAGAGTGTAAGACTTGTAAGCAGTTTAAAGCGAACGCTGCTGCGGGTGCCGGCGCCGGAGAATGTATTCTCCCAGCTATGCAGAACGCGATGAAGGTGAAGCCTGTATTCGTGAAAGAAGCTGGTTACTGTAATATGTGGGCGAAGAAAGCTTAATCGCTCCCCTGAAATTCTGAATCTCATGAAAGGGCCTCGCAAGGGGCCCTTTTTTATTTCCCCTATCCCGTGACACATTTTGTTAGTCAAAAAACTGACAATGTAAGGAATTGTTAGTTTGCATTCTTTCTTACATTTGGAATAACGGGGCGAGCAAAAAAATCTCTTGCCTTAGGAGTCATACATGTTGAATTTCGCGGTTTTGGCCATCCTTTCTGTGACACCGGCCCTGGCGGTCTCGATGGATATGGATGTGGTTTATGGAACCGACAATCGTCAGGATGTATATCAGGTCACCAACTCACTGCACAAAACCCTTTCTCAGTCTACTGCCGGCATGGTTCCCATCAATATCCTGAGAAAAGCATCAGCTCCTAATACCTTTGAGATCGGCACAGTGAGAACTCTGGGCCAGGCAGAGAACCTTTGCTCTGGGGAAGCTTATGCTGACCAACCAGTCGCTCCTATCTGTTCAGGCTTCCTGGTCGGACCTGATCTCATCGTGACTGCCGGTCACTGTTACAAGTCTTTCTCGACTCCGGAAAATGTCTGTAAAAGCTTCGCCTGGGTTTTTGACTACAATAAGAAATCTGCTGGTGCAGATCCCACAAAAAACATCTCTCTTAATAACGTCTATCTTTGTAAGTCAGTCGTCGAAGCTCAGCTGACTCCGACAATGGATTTCGCGATTATCCGTCTTGATCGTAAAGTTGTCGGAAGAAACGCCCTTAAGGTTCGTGAGTCTGGCAAAGTGAATTCTGCTGCTGAACTCGTTGTGATTGGTCACCCGACTGGTCTTCCGACGAAAGTTTCTCCTAAAGGGAAAATTACGAAGAACTCTGATGTCACAACAATCTCAACAACTCTTGATACGTTTCACGGTAACTCCGGATCAGCAGTCTTCGATGCGGCCAATGGTCTGGTTGAAGGGATTCTCATTCAGGGGAAAACTGATTACCGCGCAAGCATTCCGGGTAACGAAAACAGCTGTAAAGTTGTTAACAAGTGCGATGAGAATGCCAGAAACTGTGCATTTGGTAACGAAACCGGCTCAATCGCCAATGGTGAAGTTGTCCTTCGTATCGGGATGATCGCCGGGAAAATCAAACAAGCTAATATCAAAAAATAATTTCCTCTTCGGGAGGTTCACGAGAAATTTCCGTGGACCTCTCTGACTCTTCCCCTCTACAATAAATTCATGAACGTTGGACAATACTGGACCCAGATCAGTGAGCTCACACTCGCTTCTGTGAAGGCGCGCTATCGGAGAACCTTTGCGGGGTTTCTGTGGGTCCTTCTCAATCCTATTCTTCAGTTTGGTGTTCAGTCCCTGGTGTTTAAGCAGTTCCTGAAACTAGATACGCCCAATTATTATCTCTTTCTTCTGGGCGGCCTTCTTCCCTGGATTTTTATTACGACTACGATCGGGATGGGAACGCCGGTTTTTGTTTCCAACTCTCACCTTCTCCGCTCCTTTAAAATTAATCCGATGATTGTCCTCTGTTCCCAGATTCTGGATAACTTCATCAACTTCATGGCATCGGTTTTTCTGATTCTGACTCCCATTTATCTTTTTTCCAATCAGTCACTGGTGAATCTTCTCGGGATTCCGCTGGCGATTCTTCCTCTTCTCATTACGACGGCCTCGATTACTGTGATCCTGGCCACGTTGAATGTCTTTTATAGAGACATCAATTTTGTCATCGGTTTCATTCTGAACCTCCTTTTCTTTCTGACACCGGTTTTTTATCCGCGGGAATATGTTCCTGATCATCTCCGCTGGATTATTGATGTGAATCCATTCCTCTATGTCATTGAACCATTCCGCTGGTTATTCCTTTCGCCGTCATGGAGTGAATTCATGATGTGGTTTGGAAAGGGTATCGGCGTCTCAATTGGATTTCTTTTAATCTCGATTTATGTCTGGAAGAGGAGACGGAATGAATTCTACTTCAGGCTCTGAAGTGATCATGTCCGTGAAGGACATCAAGATTTTCTTTGAACTCGAGCACTATCATCATAAAGGCATCCGGGATGTTTTTGTCTCGGCAATGTCTCACCCTTTTGAATTTCTGATGAAGCAAAAAGAACTCTTCTACGTGATTAATGGCGTGAGCCTCAATATCACACAGGGAATGAGACTCGGAATCCTGGGAACTAACGGCTCGGGAAAAACAACTTTGTGCAGAAGCCTTGCCGGCATGATGCAGCCTCAGTTGGGATCGATTTCGACAGTCAAAGAAGTCCGGGCCATTTTTGATACGGGAACTGGTGTTGTCCCTGAACTCACCGGCCGCGAAAATGCTTATCTCCTGGCGAGACTATTTTTTCCTGCGAAAAAAGACTTAAAGGGCATTGTCGAAGAAGCAATTGAATTCTCTGAGCTTGGTCACTTTATCGATATTCCTTTTAACCAGTACTCAAAGGGCATGCAGTCCCGCTTGCTCCTTCCTCTTGTCACAAGTATCCCCTCAGACATCCTGATTCTTGATGAAGTGTTTGATGCCGCTGATATTTTCTTTCAGAATAAATTTGCGGGCAGGATGAAAACATTTATCGCAAGCTCGAGTGCCACGATATTTGTCTCTCACTCAATTGATCAGATCCGCCAGGTGTGTAATCACCTGATCGTTCTGCATAAGGGAAAGATTCATTTTGAAGGGAGTGTTGAGGAGGGTTATCAGGAATACCTGAAATTAAATCCCTCCTCAGAAGTTCTGGATCGCTCCCCTTTCGGCCCGGGGACTTAAGCTTTTCTCTCTCTTCCTAAGACTAAGTAGCACGCAGGAACAACAACCAGTGTGAGCAGTGTCGAGACAAGTGATCCACCGATAATGGCAATCGCCATCGGACGAAGTGATTCTGCACCAGCACCCCAGGCAAGAGCGAGCGGAACAGCACCAGCAACTGTCGCAAACGTTGTCATCATAATCGGACGAAGTCGTTTCGGACACGCATCCATCAGAGCATCACGGATATTGAGACCTTCATTTCTTCTCTGATTCGTGAAATCCACGAGGAGAATCGAGTTTTTCTTCACAATTCCCATGAGGAGAATGAGACCAATCATCGAATAAAGATTGAGAGACTGTCCTGTTGCCCAGAGAGCGAGGAAGGCCCCGGAGAAACTGAACGGAAGCGCCATGAGAACTGTGACAGGATCGATGAAACTGTTGAACTGAGTCCCGAGAACCATGTAGGCGATGAGAATTCCCATACAGAGAGCGAAAATAAGAGAAGTGAATGCTTCTTTATAAGTTTCAGCAGCACCCGACTCCACCAGCATATAGCCGGGAGGAAGATGTTTTTTCACGATGGTTTTCACATTCTCAAGTGCTTCACCCTGAGATTTACCCGGAGCAATTCCGGAGTAGATATTCACAGCGCGACTTCTTGAGCGGCGGTTAATCGCCTGAACGCCAGGAAGTTCTTTAACTGTCACGACATCAAGAAGTTTCACGAGTTCACCCTGAGTGTTTCTCACCCAGATTTTCTGAAGATCCTGAAGTTTGTCTTTTGAAGCATCGGCCATTTTTACGCGGATATCATTCCGGTGACCTTCTTTAGAGTATTTTCCGACAACGGCTCCCCCAATGAGAGCATTGATCGTTGTTCCGATTTCCTGAACCGAGACCCCACGCTGCTTGGCCTTGTTGCGATCCGGGAAGACCTGGATCTCCATCACGGATTCTTTGTAATCCGTATCAACATCCACATAAATGCCGGAAGCTTTCATCTCATCCATGACTTTTTTTGCGGCCGTCGTGAGAATTTTGAAGTCCCCTCCTGTCAGAGTGAACTCAACCGGGAAACCACGACCAGAGGCCGAGAATCCACCCTGAGATGTATCCTGAACAAAGATCTTAGCTCCTTCAAATTTCTTGAAGTGATCACGCATCTCATTTAAAACATCCGGCTGATACCAGTTTGTTCCTGTCTTTGGATTGATCGGACGGTCCTTGGGATCTTTCAGAGTGACGAATAAGTTTGATGAACTGGCGTCCGCTGCTCCCCCGAATCCACCAACGGCCACAAAGTAGCGCGCTACTGACGGGTGTTTCAGAAGATATTCTTCGACGAGTTTTGTTTTCTGGTTTGAGAACTCGAGCGACGATCCGTCGACCGTCTTCACTCTCATCATGAAGTTACTGGTATCCTGAACGGGAGTCATTTCTTTCGGGATGTATTTGACGGTCACAAAACTGAGACCGAAGAAAATAAAAGATCCTGCGAGTAGAATCCATCTGTGAGTGAGGGCCGCATTCAGCATGCGGCTGTAGCCGTGAACCAGCCAGTCGAAAAATCTATCGACCTGAGCACCGATTTTACTGTGGCGTTTCGTCTCTTCCATGAAGCGACTGGTACGCATAGGAGTAAGTGTAATCGCTTCGATATAAGAAAGAGCAACAGCGACGGAAATGGTGATACCGAACTGGAAGAAGAACTTCCCGATAATCCCTTCCATCATCGCAACCGGAAGGAAGATCGCCATAATCGCAATTGTTGCAGCAAGGGCAGCAAAAGAAATTTCATTGGCGCCATCGCGGGAGGCCTGAACCTTATCTTTTCCTTCTTCATGGTGCCGGTAAATATTTTCCAGAACCATAATGGCATCATCCACGACGATACCAATGGAAAGTGAAAGACCCAGGAGGGTAAAAGTATTCAGGGTAAAGTTCATATATTTGAGAATAATGAACGCACCTAAAATCGATGTCGGAATCGCGAGAATAACGTTGAGAGTGGCAGCAAATGATCCAAGGAAGAGCCAGCAGACAATCGCCGTGAGTATCGCAGAGAAAATCATGTTGAACTGAAGTTCGTGAACGGAAGCATCGATGAATTTCGTCGTATCAAAGTTCACATAGAGTTCCACTCCAGGTGGAAGATCTTTCTGAAGCTCGGCCATTTTTTGTTTCACACCATCGGCCACGGCCATTGTGTTTGTTCCACGCTGTTTTCTGATCCCGAGACCGATCGCGTTTTTCCCATTCGAGCGGGAAATACGGCGGACATCTGCAATACCTTCTTCCACATTCACGACGTCACCTAAGAACATCGGAACATAGTTAGGTGCTCCTCCGCGACGAATGATCGGAAGTTTTTCAAATTCTTCGACACTTTTTGCTTCACCAAGAGTTCTCACGTTTTTTTCCGTGAGGGGATCTTCAATGAATCCTGATGGTGCTTCCTTGTGCTCGGCCTGAATGGCGCCGATGACATCAGAGACAGTCAGCTGTCTTTTGTTAAGTTCATCATTCATGACCCAGACGCGAAGATTGGGATCAATATAGCCGGCCAGGAAAACGTCTGCCACACCGGAAACCGTCTGGAATTTATCCTTCAGGACATCGCGGGTATAAGACATGATTTCTTTCGGAAGCATGTCCGGAGCAGTGACAGCGAGGAACATGATCGGACGATCATCCGGGTTAACTTTGGAAATCGTCGGCGGATCGATACTATCCGGGAGCATCCGTGCGGCCTGGTTGATTTTTGCTTCAACTTCAGAAACCGCAACATCAATATTTTTACTGAGATTGAATTCCACAGAAATGTTCGCGGTTCCGAGTTTTGCCGTAGATGTGATAGTCTTCACTCCTTCCACGGAAAGAACAGCGGACTCAATCGGATCGATGACATCTAATTCCATCACTTCGGGAGCGGCACCCTCGTAAATGACGTTGATGTTTACCATCGGGAAATCCACATCGGGCATCTGGGAAATACCCATTTTCCTCATGGAAATAAATCCGAAGATAATCATGGCGGCCATGAGCATCCAGGCAAAAACCGGTTTACGGATGGAAATATCGGAAAGACTCATGGAAGAACTCCGGTGGAAGCTTCAAGGTTTTTATAAGTCATATGCGCACTCGCCTGGAGTGAATCATACGAGCGTTTCGTTTCAATGAATAAGTTAAGAGACTGAAGGACATCGAGATTAGTCGCCTGGCCATAAGAATAGTCGCGAAGATTCAGCTTATAACCTTCTTCGGCCTTCTTGAGAGCATCTTTCATCGTTTCAAGCTGACTGAGACTGGCGATAAAATTCTGATAGAGTATCGTGAGATCACGCTCGGCCGCACGAACTGTCTGGCGGGAATCAAGCTCCGCAACTTTTCTGTTCTCAACGGCTTCGCGGACAGCTGCCTGCGAACGTCCCCCTTCAAAAATAGGAACACTCACCTGAACGGCCGCATCCCATTCAGAAGTCTGGAGAACACCGGTACGATCGAAATAATAGTTACCGACAAAATCCAGCTGAGGATAGTGAGCACCTTTCGCGATAGTGACCTGAGAATCTCTCAGTTTTACCTGCTGAAGGGCCGCCTGAATATCCGGGCGTTGTTTGAGTTTCTGGAGGTGAGCTTCAAGAGCTCCCGGATCAGTCGGCATCAGTGAAAGCGGAGCAAGTTCGCCCGCTTTTGTGCCGGTGAAATATTCAAATGATCTTTCTGCTTCAATGAGATTGATATCACCCTGTTTCATCGATGTCTGAGCTGTAAGAAGTTGCGCTTCGGCCTGCACCAACTCTCCTTTTCTCGAACGACCAACACTTGTGCGTGAACGAAGTTCTTTCACACGATTTTCCGAAAGACGCGAAAGCTCTTTCAGGTTTTCAAGATCAAAGCGCGCCATCATGAGATTGTAATAAGAATTGATGACGAGCTGATAAAGAGTGATTTCGGTCGCGTTTTTCTGGAATTCAGCGAGGAGGAGATCATCTTTGGCGAAATCATATCCACCGAGAATACCTCCGCGAAGAAGGGGCTGCTCAAGGCGAATCGCCGCTGAATATTGACGGGTGAGAACGAAGGCCTGATTCACACCACTTGCTGAAGGCTTGTCGATGCGGGTTTCATTTCCTACACCTCTGACAGTGGGAAGCATGAAACCACGGGCGCGGTCTTTCCGCTCTTCCGCAGCATCTCTCAGCGCTTCAGAGCGCTTGAGATTTTCCATATTAAGTCTCGCTGAGTCGAACGCCTCTTTCAGGGAAATGGCGGCGTGACCAGGAAGTGAGAGAAAAAGAAATAAGTAAAAGAAACGCATGGAGTTTAACCTTCTTTTATTTGGCCGATCAGTTTGTCTAATATCTGGAGGCCTTTCATCAAATCATCTCTTTCATGGTTTGAAAGAGAATCAATACCTTTGTTCAACTTTTTTTCAACGGAACGCGAGACGGAATTAAGAACTTTAGAACCCTCTTTGGTGAGTTCAATCTTTCTGGCCCGTCTGTCTTCACCGGGATTCATGAGGATGAGATTTCTATCCGTAAGCTGGTGCATGAGTTTACAGACAGCGGCCGGAGTGACCTGAAGTGTTTCAGCAATTTGTGACTGGCCCAGACCATCTTTAATAAAGAACAGAACGCGTGTCTGGTGAAAAGTCAGCTGTCCATCCAGCACAGAGATAGTGAGTTTTCGCATCGTACGAATGGAACGTGGAATGCTTTCCAGCATCTTTTTTGCGAGCATAAGGAAAAATCTCTTTAGTTAACTTGGTTAACTATATTCCCTCACACCGGGTCACGTCCACATTTTGATGCCTGATCAATTTCGTCCGTTAATTTTGTGTTCACGAAAGCAAGTAATTGTAAGGTGCCAAAGTTACTCAAGAATTGAAAAGATAGCTCGTACCTTATGTTTCTCAAGGAGGAGTTCTCATGAAACATCTTTTACTCGCCACTTTGGTTGGGTTTTCTTTCCAGTCTTTCGCTTCTGTCACTTCTACATATTTCGACTCACTGGATGTGAAAGCAATCCATGACGAAGAAGTCATGTTCGAGCAAAAAGGTGTAGCACCACGCTTCGCTGTTGCTCATGAAGTGAGTGTTCAGCCTTCTTTCGAAAAATCGGGCAACGCTTATACCTGGACCCATCAGGTAACAGCTCCGAACGCTGTGTCTCTGAACTTCGGATTCTCTGAGTTTTATCTCCCTGAAGGAGCTGAGCTCAATATCTATTCAGCGGACCGTTCTGAATTCATCCGTTCATTCACATCTGCTGACAACAACGTTCATCGCGAACTTTGGTCACCAGTTATCATGACTGACGATGCAATTATCGAACTCACAGTTCCAGCTGATTCGATCAATGAAGTTTCCCTCAAACTTGCTCACGTAGGTCAGGGATTCCGTACTTTCGGTCAGAGCACGCAGAAATCTGGTTCATGTAACATCGATGTTGCTTGTACTGAATCTCGCGGTTGGGAAAATGAAGTGAACTCAGTAGGTGTTATCTCTACTGGTGGATCACGCTTTTGTACGGGCTTCATGGTTAACAACACGAAAGCGGACAAAACTCCGTTCTTCATGACTGCTAATCATTGCCGTATCAATGCAGGGAACGCTGCTACTCTCGTTGTTTACTGGAACTACCAGACTTCGAAGTGTAAAGGTGCTCGCGACGGTAAACTCACTGATTTCCAAACTGGTGCTGTTCACCTTGCTTCAGGCGCCCGTTCAGATTTCACCCTCGTAAAACTTCTTCAGGCCCCTAAAGCTGAATGGAATGTTACTTACTCAGGTTGGGATGCTTCAGGAGCTGTTGGTACATCTGCAGTTGGTATTCACCACCCGAACGTTGATGAAAAATCAATCACGTTTGAAAATGATCCAACTGTTCTCGCTTCTTATGGCGGACAGGATTCTCCGGGCGACAGCACGCACGTAAGAATTGTTGACTGGGATAAAGGGACAACTGAACCAGGTTCTTCTGGATCACCACTCTTCGATTCTAATCACCGTGTCATTGGTCAGCTCCACGGCGGTGGTGCTGCTTGCGGAAATGATCTTTCTGACTACTACGGCCGCTTCCATACTTCATGGAAAGGTGACGGAACTCTTACAGGAAGCCTCAAGGATCACCTTGACTCTGGTAAGACAGGAAAACTCACGACAGATACGATCTAGTTTTTTTAAAGGGCCCCGCGAAAGCGGGGCTTTTTTTTTTGTCTAAGCCTTTCTTATTTCACCTAGTTCCGAAATCCTTTATAATTCCAGTATATGAAACAGAAAACAATTCTGGTCGTCGATGACGATGAGGATATGCTGAAAATTCTCTCAAAAATTCTTGGTGCTCAGGGCATGCATGTTCTCACTGCATCCGGCCCTGAAGAGGCGATGAAACTTCTGGAACATGTTCCCCATGTGATTCTGACGGATCTCCATATGGAACCAATAGATGGATTTCAATTCATCAAAACTTTGCGCGGAAATCCCGCAACAAAAAAGACTCCTCTTCTTGTCTTCTCTGCCTTGAATGATTTTCAATCGGTGAAAAAAGCAGTCGCTCTCGGTGTGAATGATTATGTCCTGAAGCCCCTGACGACCCCCCTCCTCGTAAGAAAAATCAAAAAAGTTCTTTTTCACCAGGACTTCCTTCAGTGGGATGCGACGACTGAAACAGAAATTCCGGCCGAGATTGAAGTGGAAGCGCAGGTTCAGACATTAGGTGAAACCGGTTATCAACTTATGGGGACTTTTAAACTCACTCCCGATATGGAAATCAGTGTTCAGAGCTCAGATTTCGAGGCCCTTGATCTCGATCGTTTTCCCCAACGAGCAAGCCGCCTCCTGAAAACATACCAGGCAGGAGGACGTTTTCTGAATGACATCACCTTCGTCGGAATTGATGAAGAAGGCTCAAGAAACATCAGACAATTTTCCAGAAAGCGTGGGCAATCTTGAACATTCGCTTTTCCACTGCCCTTATCATTGATCAGGACAAAGACACTTCCCGTGCCATGGGAAGTCTTGTGAAAACTCTTTTCAATAAAGTGTTCACACAGACAGATATCAAATTAATCCCCGGTGATCTCGCTGACCTCAAACCACAGGTCGTGATCATCAATCTTTCACTTTCTCAGCGAACGGAGAATCTGGAGCTCGCTGAATATATCGGCCAGCAGCCGGTTGTTCCGCTTCTTTTCGGATACACCGAAAGTCATGAGCCTGAACTCGTCGCTCATGCTTTAGAATCTGGTTTTCAGGATCTTTTTATGAAGCCCTATGATGAGGCGATCATCGCAAGCAAGATCAATAAATATTTCCAGCATGAGAAAACACTTAAGCATGACCTGGTTTATTTACCAATGAAGCCACCTCTTAATGTGAAAGTGAATTTCAAGATTATCATTAAGAGTGTGGATGAAAACGGCATCACCTTTTCCAGCAATCACTATATTTCCAAGGGAACTGTCATTCGCCTTCCGGGAGAATTATCCCAGGAACTTACCTCAAGTGCGAAAACTGAATTCATGGTGACCAAAACATGGGCCGGGGAAACATGGGAAGAATTCTTTTCATACGCAGAAGTCCGCTCCCCTGATGACACAAAAAGTTCTGCCCTCCGGAAATTTATCCTTCAGAAGGAAGCATGAGCAAAAAAAATCAATCACGTGAACTGAAGCTACTGACAATCGGAGCTTCGATCTTCCTCTTTGTCCTTTGTGCTCTTATGACACTCGGATATGTGAACTATACCAGAAAGAATGAAACTTTCGGCTGGGTCAATCACACACTGAGAATCATCAACGACCTCCAGCGACTGGAAACTCAGATTCAGGAAACCGGGAGTAATAACCGCGCTTACGTTATTACCGAGCAGGATTCATATCGCACCCGGATTAAAGAATTATCGAAAGAGATGAGCGAACTCGTTCTGGAAATTGAAACACTTACCAAAGACAATCCCAATCAGCAGAAAAATATCGGTCGTCTGCATGACTCGATCGCTGAACTCATCGAGTATTCCGATTTTGCAGCGGACCTCATTCAGACTCACAGGAAAGAAGAAGTCGTGAAAATGGTCCGGGACGGAAAAGGTCGCGGACTCGTGAGGAAACTCACCAACATCGTAAATGACATGAGAAAGAATGAAGAAGAACTTCTCAATGACCGTTTAGAAAAATATAAAGAACAGGAAAACGCTTCCGCCATCCTGATTTTTATTGCAACAGTTGTGGCCGTCTTTGTTCTGGTCGTTGGTTACATCTATCTTCGTCGTCAGCTTCAGCGCAGATTGAAAGTTCAGGCCGAGCTCAATAACCTTGCTCAGATTCAGAAAACCATTCTCGATTCAGCCGCCATCGGACTTATCGCTGTTGATCCGGAAGGGAAAATCAATCTCTTCAACCCTGCCGCTGAAGACCTGCTGGGATATAAGGCCAGCGAAGTTTTTGGAAAAAATCCGGGAATTTTCCATGACCCAACTGAAATGGCGATGATGGCCGACATTCTCTCGAAAGAATTTAACGAAGTGATTCCTGTGGGTCTTGAGGTCTTCACAACACGCGCGAAGCGCGGAATTGTTGAGGCCGATCAATGGACCTACATCAGAAAAGACGGAAGCCGTGTACCGGTTCGTCTCAGTGTCACTGCCCTGAAAGATGATAACGGTGAATTTACGGGCTTCCTGGGTATTGCCTACGATATTGAAAAACAACTTCAATTCGAAACGGCCATGGTTCAGGCAAAAGATTCGGCCCTTAATGCCAATAAGGCCAAGTCAGAATTTCTCGCCAACATGTCTCATGAAATCAGAACTCCTATGAATGCCATTATGGGAATGGCGGAACTCCTGAAAGAAACAACACTCGATGATGATCAGAGAAAGTATGTTGAGATTTTCAGCCGCGCGGGTGAAAGTCTACTGAGCATCATCAATGATATTCTCGACCTTTCTAAAATTGAGGCGGGCCACTTCGAACTCGATAAATCATCTTTCAGTCTCTCCTCCGTCATCGAAAAAGCTGTTGAGCTCATGGCGCTTCGGGCCCATCAGAAACAGCTTGAGCTCGCCGTCGACATGAGCACAGAACTCCCCGATCATTTCGTGGGAGATGGAAATCGCCTCCGTCAGGTAGTGCTGAACCTTCTCGGGAATGCCGTGAAATTCACCCGCCGCGGGGAAATTCTTCTGAATGTAAAACCCGGAAAACTTCTGGGCGATAAAATGGAAGTTATCATTGAAGTTCAGGATACCGGAATCGGGATGACCCCGGAACAGCTCCAGAAACTTTTCGACCGTTTCTCTCAGGCCGATTCTTCGATTACCAAAGAATTCGGAGGAACAGGTCTGGGTCTTTCCATTACCAGAAAACTCGTTGAGCTCATGGATGGAAGAGTCGATGTTGAAAGCACTTACGGTATCGGTACCCGCTTCATCATAACCATCACTCTCCAGAAAGATCAGAAGTTCACAGATGATGAACAGGAAATGGAACTGAAAGGTGACCGCGTTCTGGTGGTCGATGATTCACGCACAAACCGTATGATCCTGAGAAAACTTCTTGAAGCACGTGAAGCACTTGTAACTGAAGCAGAATCCGGCGAACGAGCACTCGAGCTCGTTAAAGAACATTCGCAGAAAGGAATTCCTTTTAACCTCATTCTTCTTGATTGCAGAATGCCGGGGATCGATGGATTTGAAGTGGCCTCGATCATTAAAAAAGACCCTGCACTTCAGGGCCCCCTGCTTCTTATGCTTACTTCAGATAACAGACCGGGAGATCTCGCGAAATCCCGTGACCTGGGTTTCAAGAGCTATCTCGTAAAACCCGTGATGAAGCGGGACCTTTTCCTTGCGATCCAGAAATCTATCATGGAAAAGGCCGATCCTCAGTTTGTCCCTAAGGTAGAAACAAATGAGGCGCTTCCGGAAAGGCTTTCCATTCTCCTGGCCGATGACAATGATGAAAACCGTCTTGTGATTATTTCGTTTCTTAAATCCTACAACTGGAAGATTGATGAAGCGAAGAACGGCCGCGAGGCCCTGCTTCTCTTCCAGCAGAATAAATATGATCTCGTTCTCATGGATATGCAGATGCCGGTCATGGATGGATATTCGGCCACCGCGGAAATCAGAAAGATTGAATCAACCAGGCAGGAAGTAAAAATTCCGATCATTGCCCTTACGGCCTACGCTCTTAAAGAAGAAATGGACAAGAGTCTTGTCGCCGGATGTGATGAGCATGTGACTAAGCCTGTTTCCAAAGCAACTCTTCTTTCTACGATTGAAAAATTCACGAAGGATTATAATTTCAAGATTGATCCCGATCTTCGGGAACTCATTCCTGACTATATTGAAAAACGCAGGGCAGAGTTGAGAGAATTTAAAACTCTCCTGACAGCTTCTGATTTTGTGAACATGCAAAAGCTCGGTCACAAACTCCGCGGTTCAGCAGGTTCATACGGATTTCCCATTCTTTCTGAAGCGGGAAAAGAAATTGAAGAAGGCTCACGTGATCAGGATTACCAGCGGGTGCAGAAGGCCATCGCTCTCTATGAAACAGTCATGAGCCGGATTAAGGTCAGGTATTCCTGAAAATCATCTTTAACCTTATCTCCGAAACGGCCCGTTTCTTCGGTGTGTCCTTAGAGGATCCTGTTATCCTCCGGACGCTATATCTCTTTGACCTTTTACTTTTACTTATGCTTTTTGCTTTTCTCCTGACTGCAATCATTCTCATTTATAACAGATACTATGATCGTTTTTACGCCCGTGAATACAAACGCCTTGTATCCGATACAGTTGAGTACATGCTGGATGAGGAATTACCTCCGCCCTTTGCTGATGTCCTGAGAAGAAGGATTCTCCGGAATGTGATTATCGATATGCTCTTCATCACCAAGGGCCAGTCACTGGAAACTCTTCAGAAAGTTTATCATCTGAATGGTTACTATAAGCATGACCTGGCACTCCTGCGACATCATTCCTGGCACAAACGTCTCGCGGCCATCGTTCGTATTGATCAATGGAAAAGTTCTGATTCGCTCATCGAGTATTCTTATCTTCTGGATGATAACAATAAAGATGTCCGTATTCATGCCATGAAAACTTTGTCCCGCACTCTGGATCCGGAGCTTGCTGAAAACATCCTGAATCACCTTGCTTCCACCAGGGTTGATCTGTTTATTCGTTATGAATGCCTCTCTCGTCTTCTTCATTCACATCGGGATCTCCTTATTAAGTCTCTCAAAAATCCTGAAGCAAGTTCGCTGGCCCCTCTTATCATTACCGTCTTGGGAGATAAGCGGGATATTGCATCCGTTCCTTTTATTCTTGATGCCTGCCACTCTGAATCTGTCACTCTTAGGGAAAGCGGATATACAGCTCTCGGAAAAATCGGTGATCCTCGAAGTGTGAGTTTTCTCCTCGAAGGAATTAACTCTGATGAGCCTAATGAAAGAGTAGCGGCCATCAAGGCCCTGGCACTCGTTGATGAAGAACTCCTCCTGAAACACCGGGAATATCTCGAGAGTGATCAGGACCCACTGGTTCAGGGATGGGCCAGACACATTCTGAGGAAGATCAACGCATGAGAGATATTCTGCTTCCTTTTATTCAATGGTTTTTTACGGCGAGTATCGGGTACTTTCTCTTCGCCAATCTGACTTATCTCCTTTTACTTGTTCTTGCCTTTATCGATATCCGGAAATCCCGTCTTAAGGCCCCCCTCCTGATTAAGGAACTGAAGGCCACTCCGCCTGCCTTTGCTCCGGCGATTTCACTCATTGCTCCGGCCTATAATGAAGGAAAATCCATTATCGCTGCGGTGAAATCTTTCCTGTCTCTCAATTATCCCGTGTTTGAAATCATTGTCGTCAATGATGGCAGTAAGGACGATACCCTTCAGCAGATGATCACTTACTTCAAGATGTATCCGGAAGATATTTTCATTGATCCGCGGGTACAATCAAAACCGATCAAGGGAACCTGGCGCTCAAGCATTCATCCTCATCTCATTCTGGTTGATAAGGAAAATGGCCGGAAGGCCGATGCCAATAATGCTGGTGTGGCCGTCGCAAAATATCCTGTTATCTGTGCTGTAGATTCTGATTCCGTTCTCGAAGAAGAATCCCTTCTCCGGATTGCTCTTCCTTTCTTTGAAGACCCCGATCTCACGATCGCTTCAGGAGGCACGATCCGCGTGCTCAATGGTTCAACAACAAAATATGGCCGTGTAGTCACTCAACGACTTTCGCGTGAACCACTTGTCATGTATCAGAACGTAGAATACATCCGCGCTTTCCTCTGCGGCCGCGTGGGTTGGAATGCTCTCGGCGCCACCCTTGTTATTTCCGGTGCCTTTGGATTATTTAACCGCGAAGCTGTTATTGCCTGCGGTGGTTATGATCACGCTTCTCTTGGCGAAGACATGGAACTTATCGTCCGCATGCATAGATATTACGGAGAAACACTGAAACGTGACTACCGCATCGTCTTTGTTCCGGATCCTGTCTGCTGGACAGAAGTTCCGTTTGACTGGAAGACACTCGGTAAGCAGCGGGTGCGCTGGAGCCGCGGACTTGCGGAAACCATGATGAAGAACAAACAACTCTTTCATCCCCGTTACAAACTCATGGGTATGTATGCCATGCCTTATTATTTTCTGGTGGAACTCCTGGGCCCGATCATCGAGCTTTTAAGCTGGTTCTGCGTCGGGATGGGAATGTATTATGGAATTATTAACCGTGAGATGATCGCGATCTTCTTCCTGATTGGTATTGTCTTCGGGATTTTCATGACGATCATGGCGATTATGATTGAAGAAATCTATTTCCGGAAAGAATCACGTCTGCGCGAACTTCTGTGGATGACGTTTTATGGATGCATCGAAACTTTCGGTTACCGTCAGGTCAATTCTTATTGGCGTCTGAAAGGCCTGTGGGAGCATTTTCGTGGGACTGCATCTTCATGGGGAGAGATGAAAAGAAGAGGAATTAACTAGCGGGAAAGAGCACTCTTCACCCGCGCAACCATTTCCTTGGGATTGAATGGCTTCTGCACAAAATCAACTGCTCCATGACCGAGACCACGAACAATATCTTCGTCTGATTTTTGAACGGCCAGAACGATCGTCTTGAGAGAGAGATTTCTTTTCGCCAGCTCACCCATGAGTTCAAATCCATTCATCCCTGGCATCACGATATCCGTAATGAGGAGATCCGGAAGTTCTTCTTCAATCATTTTGAGGGCCTCATAGCCGTCATGGGCAACACGGACTTTGTATCCGGATTTCTCCAGAGCAAATCGAATGAGTGTCGCAGTGTCTTCTGCATCTTCGGCCACAAGAATGTTCATGAATTAGTTATATCATTTTTCGAAACGAAAGATACCGGTCTTGCTATAGGAAATTTCCTTACCCAGCGTTTCCTGGATAAGTTTCACGATCTCGTACTGGTTCCCTTTGTCATCATCCAGGTCGGTATGATCGAGAGGGGAAAGGATATTCTTCACATCCGTCATTTCGTGGCGACGGGCCACATGGGGACCATCATTCAGAAAGAGTGATGACTCTCCGAAAATATTGAGATGCTTTCTCACGTTCTGAGGAATGACATCGTTCTTAAATCCCACCGCATCCATCGTCACGAGAAGATCCACAGGACGGAATCCATGCTCGAGACTATCGAGAGCATCGGCGATTTCAATCGCTGTATCTCCCCCGAAACTATGTCCCACCAGAACAACAGGCTGGTTAAGGGCAACTTTTTTAATCTCTTTGATAATTTCGTCTTTCTGATCCCAACCGTAGATGCGTGAACCTTTCACACTCTCGGCAAGACGTCCGACTCCCGCGTAACCACTTTCAGATTTAGAAGGTGAACTGAGAATATCGAGGCCTTTGATGAAAATGATCGCAGGTTTTTTGAGTGTCCCCTCTTTTTCTTCGACTTTCTTCACTTCTTTCACGGCCTCTTTGGCCTCTTCTTTCACCTGGTCCTGAACAATATCTTTCGTACTCAGATCAGGTTTGGGAACTGAAGGCAAACTCGGCAATGAAGGAAGAGGTGGTGTGGGAATTGAAGGGGCAGATGGTGCTTTAGATGAGAGATCGACTTTGTAATCCGGTTTATCTTTCGGAAGAAGTTTTTCCCCGAGACTGCCAAGGGCGTCTTTAACTTTTGCCTGTTCTTTAGGACCCATTTTACGGGCCTGAGACTGGGCGAATGAACCGAGAGTAGTAAGATCAGTTTTCACTCTTAGATTGTAGCATTTTGAGGAACTCTCCACTCAAAGAGGCAAAAACGTCTAACCCGACTAAAGGAGTCTGTAATACTTTTCGGGGATGACCGATAGGATCTTCATGAAAGTAACACTCTTCACCCTTCTCATTCTTCTTTCTGCCTGCGGGAAATTCAAGGTCTTCAAGAGATCTTCCCAGGAAAAACAGAACATCTCGAAAATTTATGCCACCGGTAAACTCACGGTCGCCGTTTTTTATGAGCCGGGGGCCGAACCTTTCACCGATACCGTCGTTCCAGTTCCCGGCCTTTCTTCAGTCAAAGTGTGGGATGTGCTGGAAGCAAATCTCAAGGCGATGTTCCCCGGTAAAACGATTACTGTTCCGAAAGACCTCGCCCAGATGTCAGCTCTCAGTGCTCAGAACAAAGCGACCTGGCAGGAAAATGAAATCTACGACCTGGGAATTAACCAGGGACAACCCTCGCTTGCCGACACCACGGTATTCAACATCTATTTTGTGAAGGGCCGCCTGAACGGTAATCCGAATGTTATCGGTGTTCATCTCTCCAACACAAAAACGATCGCGGTTTTTAAAGACGTTGTCGTTGCTTCATCTTCCGGAGTGAATGGATCTGCGACACAAAGATATGTCGAGCAAGCAACCCTCGTTCACGAAATGGGTCACGGTGTGGGTCTCGTAAACAACGGCGCTCCCATGACAAGTTCTCACGAAGAACAATCTTCAGGTCACCAGCGTCACTGCGATAATCCGGACTGTGTGATGTACTGGAAAAACGAAGGCACATCTGATCTCATGGGATACATCACAAAACACCTTCTAAAGCTTAATCCGGTCATGCTCGATAGTGCCTGCCTCAATGATGTGACTTCCTACAAATAATAAGATTTAATGAGGGAAACTATGGAGTTTCCCTATGAGCTTGCCTGTCATTGCAGCAGTATTCCTCATTATTATCACCATTGGATATTTCCAATACGGCTCGTGGGTCGCCAGGCAATTTGATCTTGATCCGGCCAAAAAAACTCCCGCCCACACTCATCGTGATGACAAAGATTACGTCCCGACATCACCCTTCTATCTATTTGCTCAGCACTTTTCGGCCATTGCAGCTGCCGGTCCCATTGCAGGTCCCATCGTGGCCTGTCAGCAGTTTGGCTGGCTTCCATCCCTTCTCTGGATCACGATTGGAGTAGTTTTCATCGGGGCCGTTCATGACTTTTCCACCCTCACCTGTTCCGTAAGACATCAGGCCACTTCGATTGCGGACATTACCCGCGAACAACTAGGAACACGCGCCGGGAAAGCGATGACGGCCTTCATCTGGCTCGCCCTCATTTACATTATTGTAGCGTTCACTGATATCACGGCGAGTTCATTTGTCTCTTCACCGGAAGAACTGAAATCCCTTGCTCTCAATTTCCATCCCGGGGGAGCTGTCGCCTGGGCCTCCATTTCTTATCTTCTTCTCTCTATCCTTCTGGGACTGGTTGAAAGATATCTAAAAACTCCTCTCTGGATCAATACTCTTATTTTTGTTCCGGCCACTTTCGGCGTTTGTTGGGCCGGAACCTATTTCTCACACTGGTTCCAGTTCTCGCAGGTCAGTTGGGCGATGATCATCTGCATTTATTGTTTTGCCGCTTCTCTTCTTCCGGTATGGGTTCTCCTTCAGCCGCGCGGATATCTCGGTGGCTATGTTCTCTACTCCGTTCTCGTTCTCGGAGTCATAGGATTATTTTTCAGCGGAAAACCTATTGTTCAACCGGCATTTACAGGATTTCATTTTGATAAAATGACGGGTTCACTCTTTCCGTTTCTTTTCGTGACGATTGCCTGCGGGGCCTGCTCCGGATTTCACGGACTCGTCTGTTCCGGTACGACCTCTAAGCAGATTGATAATGAAAAACATCTTCATCCGGTTGGATACGGGGCCATGCTCGCCGAAGGGTTTGTTGCTCTTATCAGTCTCGGCATTATCATGACAATGCTTCCGGAATCCGTCACGGGGCTGAAACCCGGAAGTATTTACGGAAGAGGCATCGGAGAATTTCTCACTCTCATTATCGGAAAAGATCACTTACCGTTTGCGATGACATTCGGAGCGATGGCATTCTCAACTTTTGTGTTCGACACACTGGATGTCTCAACACGACTCGGACGATATCTCGTTCAGGAACTTTTTGGTCTTGAAGGAAAATTCGGTGCCATGATCGGAACTGTTCTTACGATTCTTCCGACGATGCTCATTCTTTATCAGACCGACTCAGGTATGTGGGCACAGTTCTGGACACTTTTCGGAGCGGCCAACCAGCTTCTCGCGGCCCTCTCCCTTCTTGTCATCTCAGCGTGGCTTCATCAGAACGGAAAACGCCTGGCCTTCACTTTCATTCCGATGATTTTTGTTCTGATTACGACGATGGTCGCTCTGATTCAGCTCGTGAGAAGTAACCTGGAAAAAACCCAGGGACTCGATATTTCTCTCTTAAATGGATTGGTGTCTTTGGCGCTGATTTTCCTGTCACTCTATCTCGTCACAGTAGCAGCACTTAAAATGAATAAGGGAAACAAATTTAGCTCAAAAGCTACCGTTTCCTAGGCGCGGATGAGCTTCAACTGAGACGTACGATAAGTACGTCGCAAGGACGAAGCGAAGAACGGAACAACGGAAGAGGTAGATTTTCAGCTGAATTTAAAGGCAGTGGTCGCGAACGAGGTCTAACAGGACGTCAAGGTCCATAGGCTTCTGAAGTTCCATCACACCAGTGGGAAGATCGTTAATCTTTCCATTAGCAGAACTCAGGGCCATGGGTATTTTCCCAAGTGTATCGTGATAGTCACTTCTGATTTTTTTGATGAACGCAAGCCCATCCATCCTGGGCATAAGATAATCCAGGAGAAAGAATCCCGGTAACTGATCCATATCTTTTAATTCAGTAAGTGCTTCTTCCGGATTAGCAAAGGGCATGACTTCAAAGCCATCGTCTTCGAGGGCATAAGTCACGACATCGCGAACATCTTCGTCATCATCAATAATACAGACAACTCTTTTCATTGAAGTACGACCTCACCCTTCGGAATCTGAACGGTAAAGCACGAGCCTTTATGAAGTTCGCTGTCGACTGAGATTCTGCCCTGATGGGCCTCAACAATTTGTTTCGAAATATAAAGCCCGAGTCCCAGTCCGGAAACTTCACTGGCGGGAACAGCACGCTGAAAGCGCGAGAATATTTTATCTTTAAAGGATTCAGGAATTCCCATTCCATTATCCGTGACAGAAATGACCATTTCACCCCCGTTTTCACGGAGATCAACTCTCACAGGACGACCTTTGCCGTATCTGAGAGCGTTGTTAAGAATGTTGGTAATGACCTGCTCTATCCTCAGTCGATCGCAGACAACTTCCCCATGATGGAAATCTCCGATCTCAAGACTTGAGAAGTGAGGTCTCATGCGGTCGACAACTTCTTTCACGACATTGGAAATTTCCACTTTCTCAGTGGAAATGGAAAGTCTGCCTGTTCTGATGCGTGAGATATCCAGCATGTCATCCACGAGTCTCGTCAGACGACTGACTTGAGTATCCGCTTCCGCCATAAAGCGCTTGATTCTGTCATGAGAGAAGGCCTCACCGTCATTTTTTTCGATATGACGTTTGAACATCTGAGACTGAAGTTTAAGAGATGTGAGTGGCGTTTTTAATTCATGAGAAGCGATCGAGAGAAATTCATCACGATAGAAAAGTGCTTCGTGAAGCATGTCCTCAGATTTTTTCTTCTCGGTGATATCCATGAGAGTGCCAATGATACGGATTGCTTTCCCATCATGCCCGCACTCAACTTTCCCGGTGGCATTCACCCAGCGGAAAGTATGATCATCACGCATGATCCGGAAAGTGCTCGCAAATGATTCACATTCACGAGTGGCATTGTTAATCAACTCCATCACAGATTCTTTATCTTCGGGATGAAGTCTTGCTTCATAATCACCGATGACCCAATGAGGGAGAAGTTCACTATAACCAAAAATTTCATCATGATTCAGGTTTCTCGCGACAAAACCCGTCAGGAGATTGGCTTCCCAGATTCCGAGTTCGGAAACATCCGTTGCTAATCTCAGTCGTTCTTCACTTTGTGTGAGTGAAGTAAGGGCCTCCTGCATGCGTCCGACATCTTTCAGGACGATAACCAGTCCCATTGTTCCGTCTTCAATTCTGATGGGAGCGCAGGAAATTTCGACGTATTGAGTTTTCCCATCTGAACGGATGAGGCGACAATGTCCCTTGGATTCCCAGGGTCTCTTACCTTCAAAAACATCCGTCAGGGCATGATTGAAAGTAGCAATACTTTCGCCCTCGAATTTCAGCACGGACAGAAGCGGACTACAGCGGACATCTAACAGACTTTTTCCTGTGAGACGCTCGGCCATAGGATTCATAAACATAACGGAATGATCACGATCAGTGAGAATGACGGCATCTCCGATACTTTCGAGTGAAGTTTTAAAAAGACCATGATTTGTTTTGAGTCTCGCCTGAGCGTTTTTACCCGTCTGGATCACCCAGAGAACAAACGCGGAGGTAAGTCCGAACGTCATTAACCTGATGAAATTTTCAGGATCAGCAGGGAGAACATAAAGACCGAAACCAAAAAGAAAAAGGCCGAGAGAAAAAATTCCGGCACCAACTCCGGCAAACCATGCGATGAGAAATACCGCGGGATAAAGTAAACCAAATCTGGCACCCAGAAGTTCCGGATAGGCCGAATGAAAGTATAGGATTGAAAAGGTTGCGATGCCGGACAGCAGGTAAGAAATCAATCCTAGATTCCGGCGAACTTTCGTTTCTTTTTCGCCAGTATAATGCGCGTAAATCATGTACACGGCTCCATGTGTTTAACTCTTAGAATAATGATCATTTCTCTTCTATTTCACAACTTAATGAAACCTTAATGTAAGGAAACAAAAATACTTTTATCAAAGAAAAATTAATGGATGCGGCCTTGACTCTGACTCGCATTGATTGTGATGCTTTTGAGATGAAAGCAGCGGTTTTCCATCGACCTAAAAAAATTTCCTGTGACCAGGTTCCCGACCCGAGGATTGAAAATTCCAGCGATATTATTCTCAAAGTCACTTCTACGGCGATCTCCGGCTCTGATCTGCATATCTACAATGGGCTGATTCCTGAAGTTCATCCGATGATTATGGGTCACGAGTTCATGGGAGTTGTTGAAGAAGTCGGAAAACAGATTCGTCATCTGAAGCGTGGAGACCGTGTCGTTGTCCCTTTCACGGTCGCCTGCGGTCATTGTTACTTCTGCGAACATCAACTCTCCACTCATTGTGAAAACTCAAATCCTAATTACGGGCCTGAAGGTGGTCTCCTCACTGAAAAAGGTGCGGGAATTTTTGGATACACTGATCTGTATGGCGGTTACTCCGGCGGACAGGCTGAATATGTCCGCGTGCCCTACGCTCACTTTGGTCCGAGAAAAATCCAGAGTTCACTGAAAGACGAAGAAGTCCTTTTTCTCGCTGAATCTTTTCCCAGTGGATGGAGTGCTGTCGACCAGGGAAATTTAAAAGGTGGAGAAACAGTTGTGGTATTAGGTGCTGGTCCGGTTGGCATCATGGCCATGAAGTCAGCGTGGCTGAAAGGGGCGGGACGAGTGATTGGCATTGATCGCCTGCCTTACCGTCTTGAACGTGCCAGGAAATCAGCGAAGGCAGAAACAATTAATTTCGAAGAAGTGAATCCTGTTGAAGCAGTCAGAGAAATGACCCGCGGATATGGTGCTGATCTCGTGGTCGATGCCGTGGGTATGGAAGCAGAAAAATCTTTTTTTGAGAAAGCAGCAAATCTCGTTCATCTCCAGATGGGTTCCATAAATGCTCTCAGAACTGCGATCAGTTTAGTGAGACGCGGAGGAAATATTTCTGTCGTGGGTGCTTATGGAAACACCTACGACAATTTTCCATTGGGTCAGGTCTTTGAAAAAGGGATTCACATTCGTTCGGGACAAGCAGCTGTTCATCGCTATATTGATGAACTCCTCACTCTCGTGAAGGAAAAAAAAGTTTTTCTGGACGACATCATCTCTCACACCCTTCCTCTTTCACGGGTCGCCGAGGCCTATCATCTTTTCAACGCCAAAGAGGACCAGTGCCTCAAAGTTGTGCTTAAGCCTCATTAAACTTCCTTAGAGTTCACCCTAACCTCAATCACCTTCCGCCTACTTACCATCCCTCTCTTGAGGGATGTCTATGTTTCTTCACAAGTTTTCAGATTGCTCACGATATGTTTGGCCGGGCCTTATAATCACCGATAAGAAAATATGTTTACCCAGATGGTGAAATGAAAACAAATTCCGGTCGGATTTTACTACTCACTCTTCTTATCGCTTCCTGCTCAAAAATTGGCGGGGGCGGTGGTAATGGTGCTGCTGTAGGAATCGCGCCCGATGCAAGTTCTCAGTCTGGTTCAAATTCCTCTCAATCCAATTCAAATGGTGCTCTCGAAATTCCAGCTCCCGAAATTCCTGTTGTCGTTATTCCACCAGTCGCTGCACCTGTTATTCCTGTTGTTGTCGTTCCACCAGCAGCGGCACCAGTCGTTCTTCCACCACCAGTGGCGGAATCTCCAGTCGCTCCCGTTGCTGTTGTTCCTGTTCCGGAAGCAGCTCCCGTTGCCGATGCTCCTATTATTCTTGTTCCGGATGCAGCTCCCGTTGCAGATGCTCCTATTATTCTTGTTCCGGAATCTGCTCCGGTTGCTCAAAATAACAATAATCCAGATGGCGCGATTAAAGAGATCATTGAAGGTGTTCCAGGAATGGAAATGCCAATCATCATCGTCGTTCAGGAACCAGAAGCGCCCGTTTCAAGTTCACCTGAATCTGCACCTGTTGTTGCCGATTCAACTCCGCAAAACTCAGATGTGCCCCTTTCAAGTGCTCCTGAATCTGCTCCAACAGAATCCTCACCAGATAGTTATGGCGTACTGATTACAGATGGAGCTCAGCCTTCCGCTCCTGCTTCAAATGAATCACCCGCAAATCCTCAGGAGTCAGCTCCTGTTGTGGCCGATTCATCTTCCGAAAGCTCAGATGTGCCCCTTTCAAATGATTCAAACAATGCACCGGTTGTCGCTGACGCTATTGATGGTACTCCAGGAATGGAAATGCCGATCATCATCGTCGTTCAGGAATCAGATGTGCCAGTTTCAAGTTCACCTGAATCCGCTCCAACAGAACCCTCACCAGATAGTTATGGCGTACTGATTACAGATGGAGCTCAGCCTTCCGCTCCTGCTTCAAATGAATCACCCGCAAATCCTCAGGAGTCAGCTCCTGTTGTGGCCGATTCATCTTCCGAAAGCTCAGATGTGCCCCTTTCAAATGATTCAAACAATGCACCGGTTGTCGCTGACGCTATTGATGGTACTCCAGGAATGGAAATGCCGATCATCATCGTCGTTCAGGAACCAGAAGCGCCCGTTTCAAGTTCACCTGAATCTGCACCTGTTGTTGCCGATTCAACTTCGCAAAACTCAGATGTGCCCCTTTCAAGTGATTCAAGTAATGCACCTGTAGTCGCTGACGCTTCAAATTCTCCGTCCCAGAATCCAATTAAAGAATTGATTGAAGGAGTTCCCGGATTTGAAATGCCGATTATTATCGTCGTTCAGGTACCAGATGCGCCTGTTTCAAATGTTCCCAATGAAAACGTTCCCGGGTCTGCACCAGTTGTCGCAGATTCTTCATCTCCAAGCACAGATGTGCCCGTTTCAAGTGCTCCCGAATCTGCGCCTGTTGTAGCTGTTGAACCGGATAGAGTTCCGGCCTCGGAACCTGTTATCAGTCCTCCAGCTGCTCCGGTTGTCGTAGCAGCACCTGCTTCTGCTCCAGTTCCGGTCCCGGTTCCTGAACCAGAAGCAGACGTCACTCTGTCCGTGTTTGAAAAATCTGCCTGTATCTACGGAAACAGAATTGACCTCGTTCCCAAACTTCCGATTTCTTCCTATCCCGCGCCGTATCCTGATCA
Organism: Bdellovibrionota bacterium; assembly: GCA_040387275.1. Taxonomy (GTDB): domain Bacteria; phylum Bdellovibrionota; class Bacteriovoracia; order Bacteriovoracales; family Bacteriovoracaceae; genus Peredibacter. The sequence goes on from JAZKDZ010000001.1 coordinate 515,147, forward strand.
GTTTGATAAGTGGAAGAATCTCTCTATCAGAGATGTTGTTCCCGGGAAAAAAGCAGTTGTTCACCAGGCGAGACTTCTTTGGGGAATGACTTTGAACGGTGAAAATATCGTTGATCCGAAGTCGTGGAACTTTATTAACTCATCATCCTTCAAGGTTAAGAGCCTTTCATCAATGAATGTCGCTTTAAAACTCGCCTGTATTCATGATGCCGAAGTGACAATGACTTCCACAGAGGTCAAAATCGACTATAATTTCTGTATAGCTGTGGAACTGGGTATTATGATTCCGTATACACGGGAAGAGTACTGCCCGATATAAAATTTGAAAAAACTAATCATCTTCAGTGTCCTCCTCGTGGCAATCTATTTGTACGTCCGCCAGGATCTGGTCGCGACTCATACTCCTGTTCCTGAAACCGGACTTGAAACCCTTTCATCAGAAGACAAAGTACGCGCTCTCGATGAATTGAAAGTCCTCTATCCCAAACAAGAAATTAATCGTGTCGCTCATCCCAAACCCGAAAGAAGAGTTGAGAAGCCGTTCTTCCAGGGCGACAAAGAAGATTACGAGCGCCTGGAAAAAGTCCAATACCTTGATGAACGGGGAAATCCTGTTAACCTAGATGGAGAAGGTGAACCATGAAAACGAATTCTGTCCCGAACCGCCGGAAAAACTACCTCATCAATCCGAAGTTCCAGTATCGGTTCATCCTTGCCACATTAATCCCAAACGTAGCGAGTCTCATTCTGTTCTATGTGATGATCGATCTCTACTTCATCAAACTCATTCGTGATGGAAAGGACCTGGGACTACCGGAAGAGCATCCTTATTTCATGCTTCTCAGGGATCAATCCCTCCTCATGAATAAAGTTTTTATTGTCGTCGCGATCTGCACCACCCTCTTTTTCCTTATCTGGGGAGTTATCTTTTCGCATAAAATCGCGGGCCCCCTTTATCGCCTGCGTATGCATTTTGATGAGACGGCCGGAACAAAAGAATTCAAGAAGCTCTCCTTCAGACCAGGTGACTTCTTCCTGGAAATTCCCGAGGCATACAATCGGTGGCTCGAAAGTCTTCATAAGAAGGATTGAGTCAGGCCCCAAATACACTCACTTAAATCACTGCACAAAAAGGACTTCTTTCAAGGTCATTTCAGCTGACATATATTTTGGTGATGTTTAAGAAAACTCTTACGAAACCTGATGGCCGCTCTCTCTACCTCTACTCTCATTCTCAAATTGCCGACAACATAGTCCCGACTAATCCCAAAAATGATGGGGCGAAGGCGACACCTCATATGCGCTGGCATCCATTCAGACGGGAATGGGTGATCTTCGCGGGTCATCGTCAGAACAGAACATTTCTTCCTCCAAAAGATTTCTCGCCATTAGCTGTGACGAAGAACGCAGATTTTCCGACTGAGATGCCGGAAGGAAATTATGAGATTGCAGTCTTTGAAAATTTATTTCCTTCAATGAATGAAACAACAACGGAAGCACCGGCCATGGGAGTTCCGACAGCACCGGCCAAAGGTGTTTGTGAAGTTGTTGTGTTCACTCAGGATCCTGATACTTCTTTGGGTCAACTTCCGCTCGACAGAGTGGAACTCGTTCTCAAAGTCTGGGCCGATCGCACAGTTGAGCTTGCTAAGCATGAAGACATTCAATACGTGATGCCTTTTGAAAATCGTGGTGTCGAAATGGGTGTGACCCTTCATCATCCGCACGGGCAGATCTACGCTTACTCATTTGTTCCTCCTGTTCAGGAGAGAGTTCTGGAAAGCATGAAGGCCCATCCAGGTGGAAAACTTCTGGAAGAGTTGATTGCCGGTGAATTGAAAGACAAAGAGCGCGTGATCGTGGAAACGGAAAACGTGATCGCTTTCATTCCGGTTTTCGCCCGCTACCCTTACGAAACATGGATTGCACCGAAAAAAGGTTTTCAACATCTTCACGAGATGGATCCCAAGACCATGAAAGAGATGGCACTTGTCCTGAAAACTCTCCTTCTGAAATTTGATCATCTCTGGGAAAAACCTTTTCCTTATCTCATGAATCTTTTCCAGGCGCCGGTAGACGGGAATGATTATCCATTCGCTCATCTCTACATGCAGCTCACTCCCCCTTACCGGACAAAAGACCGCCTGAAATATCTCGCGGGTACTGAACTCGGTGCCGGGATTTTTGTGAACGACAGTGTTCCGGAAGAAAAAGCAAAAGAATTGAAAGACGTGAATGTGGAGAAGTTCTTATGAGTATCTCATTTAAAGAAAAGGCCCATGGTCGTGTGAACCTTATCGGCGAGCACACTGACTACAACGGCGGCTGGGTTCTTCCGACGGCCATTCCTCAATACACCGAAGTCATCGTCACGAGAAAACCCGGATACGCGGCCCACATCTCCAGCTCCGGTAACCGTGATCTCACTTATTATCTCGGACAGGAAAAACCAACCGGCACATGGATTGATTATCTTCAGGGAGCAACAAAGTTTCTCGCTGAAAAACATAAACTGAGTGGCTTTGAGGCCCTCATTCATTCAACGATGCCGGAAGGATCGGGACTCTCTTCAAGTGCCGCTTTGGAAGTGAGTTTTCTCAAGGCACTCAGAGCTGCCTTTAAGCTCGATGTAAGTGATGTGGATCTCGCTCTCATGGGACAAAGAATTGAAAATGAGTTTGTCGGCGCACGAGTAGGAATCATGGATCAGATGGCCGTGAGTCTGGCGACTGCCGGTGAAGCGCTTTTTCTGGATACGAAAGAACTCACTTACGAGAGAGTGAAACTTCCTCTCGATAAAATGGACCTTATCATTATCAATTCAGGACTCGCTCACCAACTTTCCGACACAGATGGAGGATACAACCAAAGACGTGCTCAGTGTGAAGAGGCCTGCGAAATTCTCGGCATTAAACAGCTTCGTGATATTGATCTTGCCACTCTCACTTCTAAAAAACTTCCGGATGTCCTTCACAGACGTGCCCATCACGTGGTTTCGGAAAACGCGCGTGTTCATGAGGCCGTTGCCGCTATTAAAGAAAACAATCTTCCTCTCCTGGGAAAACTCTTTGGAGAATCTCACAAATCCATGCGTGATGATTACGAAATCTCCATTCCTCAAATCGATCTTCTGGTTGAGCTTTGTACGGCTGAATCTGACTGCTTCGGGGCCCGTCTCACAGGTGGAGGATTCGGTGGTTCAATCGTCGCTATTACGAAGAAAGGAACGGGTTCAAAAGTCGCCGAAAAAGTCGTGGAAGAGTACACGAAGCGAACCGGCATCAAGGCCACGTCCCTTGTCTAAACTTTAGACAGTGACTGATTTCTAGGCTTTCCCAATCCTCCAGCTCCCCTTTATCACTCCTTATCTTGGCACTCCATTTGCTCATAAGAACCCATATAAGATTGAGGAGCATTTATGAGTACTAAGAATTTAGGGAAGTATCTTCTGGGGTTTGCAGTAGTCACACTGACTGTCACAGCGATGTATTTCCCCCATGAAAGCTTTCAAAAACAAACTCAGAAAAAGACTGAAGAAGTGGTCTATCAAAGACCTGAACTCGCACCTAACGGGAATGCCTGGCCACTTGCCACGGGATATATTGAAGGCTTTAAACGACTCAATCGTCTTGGAAGATCAACGATTCAGGTAGAGAACTATCAGTCCGGTCATGACTTCTATGTCAAACTCGTTCATTCATCAAAACGCATGAGTGTGAGACACGCTTTTGTGAAACGATTCGAAAGTTTTAAATTCGCGAAGGTCACACCTGGCAGCTATTACCTTCTCTATAAAAACTTAGGAACCGGCGAATCGACAAAATCTGATGTCTTCTCAGTGGAAGAAAAAAGAATGTATAACGGTGTGAAGTACACAGACATGAGAATCAGCATGTACCACGTGAAAGATGGGAATTTCGAAGGTCAGTATATTAATGAAGAAGAATTCGCGATGGTAGACGGTGCTCCGGAAAGAAGAACGCCCTCAGAGAAAAACTAAGGGCAGGCCTTCTCAGAAACAATTTTCCCGGTCATCTTACAGTCACCACTTCCGCCATCCACATCCATGACAAATTCCCTGCACGAAGGTTTCTTCGTGCGGACAATCCAGTGACCTTTCGAACGACGGACATGAAGATCTTTCTGACCAGTTTTTAACTCAACAGCTTTTTTGGCAGCATCTGCCGCTCTCCGCCTGCCGACTTCTGGAGTCATCTTGCAGGCAAAGACCGGAGTCGAAATAAGAATCAGGAAAATGAATTTCATGCTTTGGTAAAATGACTTTTCAGGATCATGGAGATTCCGACAAGTGAAAGCATTCCTCCGCCCACGAGATTCACACGAATTCCCTGAACGAGATCATTGTTAGTAATTGCTCCTGTGAGGAAAACAATCACGCCGATGATCGTGAGAAAAAGTCCGATAACAAAAAGAAGATCATTAAGTTTATTCATCATACAGACCTACCAGTAAATAAGGTTAAGAAGGAAAGTGGCCGCAAGAACAATCACACCGAGAACGACCGGCTTTTCATACCAGACCTTCGCTTCACTCTTCGGACGAGCTGTGAGTGAGTAAACGAGTCCACCGAGTTCAGCATCAGGACGCGGTTTTGTGATCATCGAAACAGCAATCGTCACAATAAAACAAACAAGCCATGCCATGATTGCGATGAAGAAGGCGTGACCCATGCCGGAAGCAAAAGTGTGCGATTGAGAAATCCATCCGCCCTTTCCTTCAGCAACAGTCATACCATGAGTGACTGCAGCTGCAGCTGTTCCGCTCACGAGTCCCCAGAATGCACCGTTAGGAGTTGCGCGCTTCCAGAACATTCCGAGCATGAATGTAGCAAAGAGTGGAGCGTTTACGAATCCGAAAACGAGCTGGAGAAAATCCATGATGTTGTTAAACTGAGAAGCAAGATACGCAGTTGCAATCGAAAGAGCGATCCCCACGACAGTCGTGATTTTTCCTACCCAGAGGTAGTGAGCATCAGGAGCTTCTTTTTTAATGTGCGCCTGATAAATATCGTAAGTCCAGACAGCGTTGAAAGCCGTTACGTTTCCGGCCATCCCTGACATGAACGAAGCGATGAGAGCAGTTAAACCCACACCCAACATTCCGTTCGGATAATAATTCATGAGCATCATAGGAAGAGTGAGATCGTAATCAATTCTGCCATCCGGTTTTGTCGGAAGCTGGAATGATCCACCGGTTTTATGAAGAGTGAGAGCGATGAGACCAGGAAGAATCACAACGAACGGAAGAAGCATTTTCGGGAAAGCAGCAATGAGCGGAGTTCTCTGAGCTGCTGACATGTTTCGAGCAATCATCGCACGCTGAACAACGAGAAAATCTGTACACCAGTAACCGAACGAGAGAACAAATCCGAGACCCATCGCCATCTGCCACCAGTTCACACCCATAGCATTGGCATCTTCCGAACCGAGATACTGCCAAGTCGTTGTCATGTCTGCCGGAAGAGCAGCGACAATTCCCTGCCATCCGCCAACCTGGGCAAGACCAACAAACACAAGTGGAGCAATACCGAGAACAATAAGGAAGAACTGAAGAACTTCGTTATAAACGGCAGATGTGAGACCACCAAGAAAGGTATAGCCCATCACGATGCCGGCCGCGAGAAGAATAGAAATATTGAAAGGCCATCCCAGAAGAGTCTGGAACAGAAGGGCCAGGGCATAGAGAGAAACACCTGAAGAAAAAAGTGTCATCGCAGCGAATGTCACGGCATTGAACGTTCTGGTTTTTTCATCGAAGCGAAGAACGAGATATTCAGGAACTGATCTTGCGCGCGATCCATAATAGAAAGGCATCATGAAAATTCCGAGGAACACCATCGCTGGAATCGCTCCGAGCCAGTAAAAATGGCTGGTCATGATTCCGTACTTGGCACCTGATGCTGCCATCCCGATCACTTCCTGGGCCCCAAGATTGGCCGAGATGAAAGCAAGACCCGTAATCCAGAGAGGAAGTGAGCGACCCGACTGAAGGAAGTCAGAACTCGATTTCATGTTCCGTTTGACTACGAAGCCAATTCCCAGAACAAACACGAAATAAATCGCAATAACGAGATAATCAACTGTCGACAGCTGCATAGGTAATTCCCTCTGAATGGATGAAATCATACCTTACCGAATTGATGGGCCATTATTCAACAAAAGAAATAGAAAATTCGAACCTCTGCGTCTTTATTTCGACCCCAATTTCCCGCATTGTGGCCACATTCTTATCAAAGGAACGCTCGTGATCGTAAAACTTGCTTTAATACTTTGTTTCCTCTCAAACACAACCTTCGGGGCCACCATGGAATTCAAAAACTATGTTCTGAAAAACAAAAATGGCATGGAAGTTCATGTGACTAATTTCGGAGGGATCATCACAAAAATTATCACAAAAGATAAGGCCGGAAAATCGGGCGACATCGTCCTTGGTTTCGACCGTGCCGAAGACTATGAGAAAAATTCCCAGCATCCCTATTTTGGAGCCCTGATCGGCCGCTACGGAAACAGAATCGCCAAAGGCCGCTTCACCTTAGAGGGCAAAGAATACAAACTTGCCGTGAACAACGGACCCAATCATCTGCACGGCGGGATGAAAGGTTTTGATAAAGTTTTCTGGGACACAAAACAGGAAGGAAAGAAAATTTCTCTCTCGTATCTGAGCCGCGATGGTGAGGAAGGTTATCCGGGAAATCTCAAAGTCACTGTGACTTACGAGCTCACTGAAAATGATGAACTGAAAATTGATTATGTCGCTGAAACAGACAAAGCAACTCCCCTCAATCTCACTCAGCACACTTACTGGAATCTCTCTGCAGACGCAGGCTCCACCATTCTTGATCACGAAATCATGATCAACTCTGATGAAGTGACTGAAGTTGATAAGGATCTCACCCCAACAGGAAAAATGAAAAAGGTTGCGGGGACAGAAATGGATTTAACGAAATCAAAAGTTATCGGCCAGGATATCGGAAAAGTGAAAGAAGGCGGAGGGTACGATCATAACTGGGTCCTTCGTGGAAAGATGGGAGAGCTGAAACAAGCAGCAACTCTCTATCATCCGAAATCAGGACGCTTCATGGAAGTTCTCACGACTGAACCAGGACTTCAGTTCTATTCGGGTAACTTTCTGGATGGAAAACTTAAAGGGAAGAATGGGGACATGTACGTGAAGAACGACGGACTCTGTCTTGAAACTCAGCACTATCCGGACTCACCTAACCATGCGAATTTCCCGTCAACGATTCTCAGACCGGGTAATAAGTATACGAGCACTACCGTTTACAAGTTCAGCGTGAAATAACGCTCCAAATTTTTAAACGAAGTGAGGACATATGTTAAACCTGGCATTGATCATTGGTCTCTGGACGACAACGTGTATTCAGACTCAGAATCCTTCACACGCTGGTTTTGTGATTGAGTCTTATGAAGTCCGTGAAAATGGAAATTACGATTTTAAACGCGATTGGTACGCGGATCCGATGTGCTCTCAGCAATACGACACAGAAACTGAAACCGGTTCAGTAAAAGTCGGAAAGAAACTCTCAGGCATTTTTGTTACAGCGAACACTTTCGAAGCAGATTTTGAAACAGTTCAGGGCGTTGATCTCGGCGCAGTAAAAGTTGAATCGAATAAACTGAAAGTTGCACGCGGTATGCGTGGAAGCACCATGAGAAATACCATGGTGGGTCTATTCGAGTACGTCAAAAAATAAAGTTGTTATTAAGATCACCACTCCAGATACTGAGTCCAGCTTAAGCTAGTCTCAAGGAGTGGTGCATGCTTATCGACACACAAAAAGTTTCTTCCTGGTACGTTCTTCATCGCGGATTCCGCCTCACAAGTGAGTGCCGGAATTGTCAGGGTGAACTCTCCCACTACAAGGCCTTCGAAAAAAATGCTTCCGGCATTCTCTCGCGCTGTGATGACTGTGGAAAAGAATTAATTCGTATGAAAATTAAAACGTATTTTCTGGGCTCAAGTTCAAGGAGCCAAGAAATTTCTGCCGAGGCGTACGAATAGTACGTCGCAGGCATAAATTTTGAAGGCGACGCTGAAATTGCGTTCAGAAAAACGTTTTTAAGAGTTTACGACAAAGCCCCACTCGATCGTAACTCTCCCGTCGACGATGAGATCTTTGGGCGGGTTCGGGAAGGGTCCGGCCTCGTTGAATGATTCAATGGCGGCATCATCGAGTTCCTGAACGCCTGAGCTTCCAAGAATCACGACATCAACGATTTCTCCCTGTGAGTTCATGACAATCCGGAGTGCCGTCACAAGTTCTTCATCTGAAACCATGCGACCTTGTCCTGCGAGGATCGCTGCTTTCTCCTGCACACTACGTCCCCAGAAGCCTTCGAGCTTCTGCCTGATCCGGAAGTAATAACCATAGAATTTGTATTCCACGGTATTCAGATGAGTAAGATCACCTTCAGGAATTTCTGTCAGGTGATCATTCGTGGCGCTGATACTTCTTCCGCCGGCCTCCTGTTTATTTCCGCGCTTGGCCTCTGAGTATTCGCGGGCCGCTTTCTCGAAAGGATTATTCTTCGCGATCGCTCCACCGAGTGCAGAAAGAGAGAGATCTTTCTTCCCGCGATTTCCCTTTGCGGCTTTCTGAAAGCGATCCACGATGCGGGCCTTGGTCTGACGGTCGAAGGCGCGGTTTTTATCCGAGAGATAGGCCTTCTCTTTCGGCGTCGTCACAGTATCCGGATCTTCTGACGCCACGATCTGGCGATCTCTCCGGATATCATTCAGGATTTTGACCTTGATTGGTTTATCTCCTTCCGTCGTCAATTGCCTGGAACTCGTTTCATGCAGGTGCAAAAAGAGAGCTGTGATGTGCATGATGATGACGAGGAAAAAGAAATTGCGGAAATTGGTATGGATGGCCTTCCTCATGATAATATTTTATCGCGTGGAAGAAAGGGATAGCATGACGATCAAAATCATCACCAAAGAGCTTCTCTCAGATAACTGGGGAAAACTCACGAAAGTTACTTATGAGTTCAAATTGCCTGATGGAAAAGTGGAAATTCACAAACGTGAAGTCTATGACCGCGGCGATGGTGCAACGATTCTTCTTTATCACGAAGAGAAAAAGACGGTGATTCTCACGAAACAATTCAGATTGCCGGTCTGGTGGAATAAACATCCCACAGGCATGTTCACGGAAGCGTGCGCGGGAAAAGTCGAAGATGGAGAAGATCCTCTGGTTTGCATCGTGCGAGAAACCGAAGAAGAAACCGGCTATCGCATTCACTCTCCCAAAAAAATTATGGCGGCCTATATGTCCCCCGGATCAGTGACGGAACTCATTCATTTCTACATTGCCCCTTATCGGGAGGAGCTTCGGGCAACTTCTGGCGGGGGGCAGCAAAACGAACAAGAACACATCGAAGTGGTGGAAGTTCCCATCATGAAAGCGCTGGAAATGGTGAAAACAGGTGAAATCCAGGACGCCAAGACCATCATGCTCATTCAGCACCTCGCTCTGGAACGTATAATTTAGACAGGGCCCGGTCGACAGATAAGTCACATTATGAAAAAGTTTTGACCTATGAAATACATCCTCGTTGCCGTTCTGCTCTCTTCGTTTGCTCATGCTGAAGATGCTGATAAATATCCTGAATTTGAAGTTGGATCTCCCAAGGACTGTGTCGTTCTCGAGAAAACTGAAGACCAGAAAAAACTGGGTCCACAGCACGATCTTCAACAGATGATCACAGATTGCCTTTCTCCTGACGAAGAATCTTCTAAGACTGAGGCCAAGCCCTCTGAAGTTGTTTCCCAGTAGTGTCAGGTTTTGATTAAGAATCCCTTCCCTCTCTGTTAAAAAAATAATCCCCAAGTATAGTCGGCTGCATGAGACTCATCTTCATGAGACATGCTGAGGCCGAAAGAAAAAACGATTCCGATACGGAGCTCGAAGACTATCGTCGCACACTTGTGCGCGAGGGAATTGTTGAGGCCAAGGAAATGGTTCTCAGTTGTGCCTTTCTCTGGAAAAACACACGCGCCATCTTTACAAGTTCTTATCCTCGTGCAGTTCAGACGGCACAGATTCTTCATCGTCAGTTTCCTTCTTCAGATTTTGAGATGAAAACCGAACTCGATAAGTTTGAAGATCCTAAGGCGATTATCCGCTTTATGAAAAAACTAAAAAATGGATCTTACACATTCGTGGGACACGATCCGCTTCTTTCTCTTGTTATCAGTCGTCTCATTGCCGGAAAAGATCATCCGATCGTTCATCTTCCGAAGGCAGGAATGGTAGTGATTGAAGGTCCTGATTTCGAAAACCTGAAAATCAGAACAGTTCTCACGGCAAGAATTGTGATGAAGCTCTGATCAGATTTTTTCAGACAAAAATTCTATTAACTCCGAAAAATTTCCCTTATCCGCGCTTCGAAGGGCCTTGATATAAGTTGTTCTTCTATGAGCAGGATCATTTGAGAGCGAGGCCCTCCAGCTCGGAACCGGCTGACCATTTCTTTTCAAAACATATTCCGTAAAAATCCGTGTCGTCCTGCCATTCCCATTGGGAAACGGATGAATAGTTACCAGACGGTGATGCATCTCTGCTGCGATCTCATCCCAGCTCATTTTACCGGAATCAATCCAGAGTTTTGCGTCCTCAAAAAAATTCACCAGCTGCGGACCCACATCATAACTCCGGTATTTGGAGATATTCACTTCTGCTGTCCGGAACTTTCCCGCCCATTTCCAGACATCGCCGAATAGTTTCACGTGAAGCTTGCAGAGAAATTCTTTCGAGAGATATTCTCCTGTCTTCTGACGGGCAAGCCACTCAAGTCCCTGCTGGATATTTACATCCTCCACCTCATCCAGTTCACCCATGGTTGTGAGGTGATTCAGGCGGATACCAATTATCTGGTCATGATCAAGAGGAGTGGATCCATCGCGGTCGATAAAGTAATGACTATTTTTCATTCATCCCACAGATAACGGGAAAAAATCCTTTCTTCGGAAAGTTCCTTCAGCCGTTCTTTCTTATCCAGAGTGACACTCTGATCTTCCAGGGCCATGTGTGTTTCAGAGTGTTCCATGAGCTTCATGGTTTTCTGCTCGGCCTGGTCCTGAATAATCTCTTCGAGTTTTTTTCGCGGAACAAATTCATAAACCAGATCGCACTCCATCGCTTCCGCGATCTCACGAAGTTTGTGCACGGTAATTCTTCCTTCTTTCTCAAGCTTAATCGAGTTACTCATCGCTGCCTGGGAAACACCCGCCCTTCGCGCCAGCTGGACAATACTCATGCCGAGACCTGCGCGGACGTAATCAATCCAGGAGGTCACTCCTCTGGCCATGGGAGCGAGCTCGCGCACTCCCTCGAGCTTCCGGGAAACCTGTCGCGTGATAAGCTTCTGTTCTTTGATCGTTTTCATATATGTCCTATCGACTATACGTTATATAAACATGAGATAAATATAACATATATGTGATATTTATCTTTGAAAATTATAAGCTATTGATTATATCTCTAGTCATTCCAAATACTTGGTCCATAATGCCCATCTTCTAGACACCGCCAGTATTTCCTACATGCCGGACCCCGCCTGAGGACGTCACCGATTAAGATTAAGCACCATTAGTTAAAAAGGGTGTTTCGCATGTACCAGTCTGACGAAAATTTGAAGCAATATCTCTTTCGTATTCTCAATGATTACGAAAATAAAATTGCCTTCAGTGTTCACCGTAAAGAGTGGGTCTCGCGCACTTATAAAGATGTGATTGATCTCACGATTGAAATTGCCCGCGTAGTGAAAGCGACTGGTCTTACTCCGAACTGTAAAATCGCTATCATTCTCGATTCTTGTCCTGAATATGCTTCTGCCTTTTTTGCATCGGCCATGCTCAATAATACAACTCTTCTTCTGGATTCAAAACTTTCTCCTGAAGAGATGAGACACAATCTTCTTCACTCGGATTCACAACTTATCATCACAGGCTTTACAGCTAAGAAAGCGACTCAGGATCTTCTCGCAATTCTTCCTCACCAGGTTCCGGTCATTAATATTGAAGACGTGAAATTGTCCGGCAGAAAGAAAGCTGATCTCGAAGAAGAACTGAAAGATCTGGAAGGCATTCCTAACGATCAGATCGCTCTTCTCGTCTACACCTCAGGCACGACCAGTGAACCGAAGGGAGTGATGCTCACTCTCGGAAGCATTTTCTTCAATGGTCAGTCTATCCAGAAGGCCGCTCATCCGCATGAGAACGCGACTTTCCTCTCGATTCTTCCTCTGAATCACATGCTCGAATTTAATCCGGGTATGATCCTTCAGCTGAGCCTTGGTGCTCACGTGGTTTATGCCAACACACTTCTTCCGCATGAAATTGTGGATCGCCTCAAGGCGTTCGCATATACCGATATGATTGTGGTTCCCCTCTTCCTTCGCTCAATCAAAGCTGCTCTTACGAGAGAAGTGAATAAGAGTGCAGCGAAAAAGGCTTACTTTAAATTTGCTTTCGCCATCTCTAAAGCGATTCCTATCAAGGCCCTCAGAAGAAAACTTTTCGCTCCGGTTATTAAAAAATTTGGTGGCATGAAGAGATTTATCTGCGGAGGAGCAGCTCTCGATGTCCAGACTCAGGAATTTTTCACGCTCCTGGGAATTACAGTGTGTCAGGGTTACGGACTCACGGAAACTGCCCCGGTGACTTCAGTAAACTATAGCTCAGACACTATCCTCGGTTCACAAGGCCGCGCGGCCCCGGGAACAGAAATGAAAATCGACTTCCTCACAGGAGAGATTCTCATTCGCGGACCACACTTAATGAAAGGCTATTATAAAAAACCTGAACTCACTGCTCAGGTGTTCAATGAAGACGGTTGGTTTAAAACCGGTGATATCGGCCATCTCGATGAGAAAGGGAATCTTTTTATCACCGGGCGTCTTAAGGAATTGATCGTTTTAGGTAATGGAAAGAAAGTTTTCCCTGATGAAGTTGAATCGCTCATGCAGATTTCTGATAACATAAAGGAAATCATTATTGTGGGCGCCCAGGAACAGGACGGGCCGCTGAAAGGAACTGAGTCAGTCTGCGCGATTGTTGTGCCGACAGATGAACTCCTGAAGCTTGCGGATATCACTCTCATCCGGGATATTCTTGAAAAAGAAATCCGGAAGAACGCAGAGAAGATCGCCCCTTATAAGAGACCGTCGCGGATTTACCTCTCGTTTGAGGAACTTCCGAAGACCAATACACGGAAGAATAAAAGAACGCTCATTAAGCGTTTGATTGAACAAGGGGTTTATAATGAGTCTGGCCTTCCTAACAATCAACATCCTAGTTTTCGTGTATATCGTAGTGCTACCGAGAATATTCTTCCGCGGTGATGGGAAGTTCAATCTCATGTGGTGGGTGACCGGATTTCCCCTGGGTCTCTCACCCTTCGCAGTTGTTCTTCACTCGAAAAGTCTCCTCCCCGCAGGATTTGCTTATCCGACATCTGAAGTTCAGGAAGCTATCGGCGCAGTTATCGCCATCATTTCCTTCTGCCTTATTTCTTATACTGTCGGCACTCACAGAATTCCCCTCGCTCTCTGGCATCAGGAAAACGATGCACCTAAACAGATCGTGACATGGGGTGCTTACAAAAGAATCCGTCATCCATTTTATACGAGCTTCATCACGGCCCTCATCGGTTCCGTTGTCGCAGCTCCGAATCTTCTTACTATTTTTTCTCTCATCTACGGAATCGCGATTCTCAACATGACTGCTGATAAGGAAGAAAAAAAGCTCTCTTCATCTCAGTATGGCGGCGAGTACGTTGATTATATGAAAGGAACGGGGCGCTTCTTCCCGAAAATCTGATTATGGATATTTTCGTTAATCATTTTGCCTATAAGCTCGGTTCGGAAACAGTGACGATTGAAGAATCTCACAAGGCCGGGCGTCTTCTCGCCAATGCCGCAGACTTCCGCGAAGCGGGATTTTCCACTCACCGGATGGCGCTGAAAAATGAAGGCCCCTACGATCTCGCAAAATCTGCTGTTGAGCAGATCAAAGATCATCTCGCTCCCACCACATCAATTGTGTACGCGACTTGTCTTACAATGAACGGCAACATCGGTGATGTGAAAAATTTTGAAGCGACGAAAGACGTAAAATACCTCATGGATTACCCCGCTTCTCACCTTCAGGCCGATTTCGGTCTCGAGAATGCAGCAGTGATCGGACTCAATCAACAGGCATGTACCTCAATGCTTGGATCTCTCCGTATCGCCAAAGCACTTCTCATGTCGGAGCCCGACCAGGAGCAGATTCTTTGTGTCACGGCCGATCGTTTTCCGGAAGGTGCTGTGTATGAGCAGGCCTACAATTTAATTTCTGATGGAGCCGCCGCATGCCTTGTTTCAAGAAAGCGCGAAGGCTTTAAGATTCTTGCGACTCACGCAATCACGAACGGTGCTCTCGCTCAGGCGACGGATAATGAAACTGTCGGCTGCTATTTCAGTTACACTCACCGCTGTCTCACAGAAATCATGGAAAAAGCGGGCCTCACGTTTGCTGACTTGAGCTGGGTCATTCCGCAGAATACTAACGTGAATGCGTGGTCAGTACTTTGTCAGCTCTTTGGCATTGATCGCGAGAAAATCTTCTTTGAATCGATCTCTCAGGTGGGTCACATCATTTCTTCCGATAACGTTGTGAACATCTGTGATCTCGTGAAAACCGGAAAAGTGAAATCCGGTGATAAACTTCTTCTTCTCATGGCGGGCTTTGGTCTTAACTGGCAGGCCGTTCTTCTGGAGGCCGTGTGACAACCATGCTTCAATCGCAGAAACTCGCGGAAAAACTCTCTGATGCTTCAGTGAGACTCCATTACTCTGCGCTCGAAGCAGTTCCGATGCCGGCCGTTCTCGAAAAAACCAACTGGTTTACCGCTCCGGAACTTATGACTCTTTTCAATCAGCCGGAATGGGAAACGCTCAACGATGAGCAGAAAAAGATTTTAAGTTTTTATGAAGCCGTGAATTTCTATTCACTTAATATCAACGGCGAGAAAGCTCTCATCGAAGGACTTGCTAAGCGCCTTTATGATGAAGGCCGTCCTGCTGAACACTCCCGCTACATCCATCATTTCCTCGATGAAGAAAATAAGCACATGACGTTCTTCGGCACCTTCTGCATGAAGTACGCTGGAAAAGTATATCAGGACCGGAAATTCAATTTCGAGCGCGAGTATCTTGATGGAGAAGAAGAGTTCCTGTTCTTCCTTAAAGTTTTTATCTTTGAAGAAATCGCTGATTACTTCAACGTAAAAATGGGCGGCGATGAGCGCCTCGTTGAGACGGCCCGGAAAATTAATTACTATCACCATGTTGATGAATCCCGCCACCTGGCCTTTGGTCGCGCTCACTTAAAAGAAGTGTGGGATCAGTTCTCAGGTTCATGGGGCGAAGAATACAGAAGTGCACTTGCCGTTTATATCGGTCAGTACATCAACTCCACCTGGCGCGAGTATTACAATCCAGATGTCTATGTCGATGCCGGGATTGAGAATCCTTATGATGTTTCGGAACGCGTATTCCATTCAGATACCGCGAAAAATTTCCGAACGACAGTTTCAGAAAGCTTAATCAATTACATGAAAAAATGTGGAATCGTTTCCGCGGAGTTTACATTATGAAAACAGAAGCTGAATACAAACAGGAATTACTCAACTGGGTTCTTAAAGTTTCGACGAAAGTGAAACCGGAAGAACTCACAGTGACCACTCCCCTCATTGAAACGCGGATCATTTCGTCGATGCAGGTGATGGAGCTCATTCTATTCCTTGAGAAGCTTAAAGGCTCACGCCTCAATATGAAAGCGATGAAGCCCGGTGCATTCACGAATATTGACACTATTTACACTACATTCCTGAAGGTCTGAGCGATGAAAGTTTCACCGCCCGAAGGATTTAACTGGAATGATGGAGGATTCGCTGTTGTCGGCGGACCGGCCATGAGACTTTTTCAGAACATTGAAAAAATGTTCCTTCGTCTTGCGGAAAAATCAGAAGCACAGGAATTTCATTTTCCTGTTTTTATCTCGGCCAAAGAATTAAAGAAGCTCGATTACTTCAAATCATTTCCTCAGCTCATTCACTTCCCTGTTTCTCTTAAGATGAACGAGGAAAATCTCACCGCGTTTGCCAATGGCGAGCACATGAATAAAAAAGGTGAGATGAATCTCACCGAGATCGGTCCCATCTGCGAATGCCTGACACCCGCCGCTTGTTACCATTTCTATATTTATCATCAGGGAATGAATCTCCCGAAGACTACTTATCTAACGACCCGCGCTCACTGCTTCCGCCAGGAAAATTTCTACGAGCCCTTACGTCGTCAGAGAAACTTCAACATGCGCGAGATCGTGGCGATCGGAACGATGGATGAAGTGAAGGCCTTCCTTAATCGCTACAAAGAATTCATGACGTCAGTCCTGGAACAGTTAAAACTACCGGTGGAATGGGAAATTGCTACTGATCCATTCTTTGATCCGGGAAATCCCAAGCTCCTCATGCAGACCATTGATCCTGTGAAACAGGAAATGATCTTCATGAAGGGAACTCCGGAAGAACTCTCCATTGGCTCCATTAATTTTCACAAAGATTATTTCGGTGAAGGCTTCAATATCAAAGTCGCTGGCGAGACTGCGTTCTCAGGCTGTGTCGCCTTCGGTATGGAAAGATGGATTTACGCTCTCACAAAAGTCTACGGGACTGATGAATCAAAATGGCCTGAATTAGCGAAGGTAATGGTATGAAAGAAATCCTCCTCACGGGTGGTACCGGCTACATCGGACACAATGTCGCTTCAAAGCTACTCAAGAACGCTGATGTGACGATGAATCTCTGGCTGAATGCCAAAGATGAGGCCGAATTTGAAACGAAGAAAGAGAAAGTTCTCTCTCAGTTTCCTGAAGAAAAAAACAGAATCAAGTTCTCATGGGGAACTCTCTCTGAGGAAAATCCTTTCCGCAATGTTGACTGGTCGACGATCACTTCCGTTATTCACAATGCCGCTCTCACAAACTTCAACGTCAAAGAAGAAGACGCCAATTCCATTAACCGTGATGGGACAATTAAGCTTCTCAAAGCTTCTCAATCTTCGCCGAAGCTTGAAAAGTTCACGTATATCTCAACTGTCTATGCGTCGGGTTTAAAAGACGGAGACGTTCCGGAAGAATTCATGACCAATGAGCATGGATTCAGTAATCATTATGAGCGCTCCAAATGGGAGTCCGAAGAATATATCCGCACTTCGTGTGAGGATATCAACTGGGAAATCATCCGGGTCGCCACGGTCATCTGTCACGATGAGACTGGACTAGTTATCCAGCACAATGCCGTTCACAATACACTTAAGCTCCTCTACTACGGACTCATTTCTCTCATGCCGGGATTTGCGAAAACTCCTGTGTATCTCGTAACCGGTGAAGAAGTCGCGCGTTCCATTGCTCACATTCACCGGACAGCTCCTGTGAAAAAAATCTTCAATCTCACGCACGGAAAAGATGCTTCTTTGACGTTAGGGATTCTCGTCGATCTAGGATTTAAAACTTTCAGTGATGATCCTGCTTTCAAGGCACGCAGAATTTTGAAACCTCTTTTTACGGATGAGAAAGCCTTCGCGGCCCTCGTTCAGAGTGTTCAGGGTTTCGGTGGTCAGGTTCTGGCACAAGCAGTGACATCGATTGCTCCATTCGGCAGACAGCTCTACATTACAAAAAACATGATCAACACGAATGTCAAAACTCATGACCCGTCTTTTACGGATTTTGATCCGGGACAGATTATGAAGCTGACGATTGAAGACCTCATCAAGAAAGGATTCAAAAAGGTTTAATATGAAACTTTCAGAAAATGATAAATGGCTTCTTTCCTTTTACCGGACATCGGAAATTTCCGGCGCACTTTTCTTCGGAAGACTTGCCCGCTCCCTTCCGGCCGGTCCTATTCAGAACGACCTTACTCAGCACTTCGCTGATGAAAGTGCACATTCCTCTTATTGGACAAAATGCCTGAATGATCTCGGGGAAAATCCCATCAAGATCAGTGGCGCTTACCAGGACATGTATATCGAAGCGGCCGGTATGCCGACCAATATCATGGAGATTCTCGGGATCACGCTTATTTTCGAAAAGCGCGTGATCGGCCAGTACGCCATTCACCATCAGGTTCAGGATCTCAATCCCCGCATTAAGACCACTCTCGACACCATCATGAACGATGAAAAATGGCATGTGCAATGGGTGACTGATGCACTCAAGGGTTTAGAGAAGGATTATGGCGAAGAGCAGATCAAAAATACGCTTAAGCGTTATCGGGATGCTGACCAGGAAGTCTATAAAAAGACCCTCGCAGAGCACGGAGAGCGCGTAGAACACATTTTAAAAGGCAGACTCACATGAACAGAGACACCGTGAAGGCCTTTATGGCCAAGCAATTGAACATTCCCGTCACAAAACTCGCCGACGAGTCATCTAATCTCACCGATCTCGTGCACGAATCCTTCATCCTGATCGAGCTCGTAATTGCTCTTCAGGAAGAGTTTCAGGTTCGCCTGGTTCAGGACGATCTTCAGGAAGTGAAATCCCTCGGGCAACTCCTTGACGTCCTTCAGAAGAAGAAAAATAATTAAGATATATGACAAATCAAATTATTGTTGAGCTGAAGGGCGTACATCGCTCTTATCAGTTAGGTGAAACGCATGTCCATGCGTTACGTGGAGTCGACCTTTCTGTAATGGAAGGTGATTTCACGGCACTCATAGGGGCATCGGGCTCAGGAAAATCCACCCTCCTCAATATGGTAGGCACCATTGATTCTCCTGATAAAGGTGATGTGATTGTCGACGGCAGAAATGTCGGTCATCTTTCTGAAAACGAGAAGTCACTTCTGCGTAATGAAAAAATCGGATTTGTTTTCCAGTCATTCAATCTTGTTCCTGTTCTCTCAATCCTTGAAAATATCGAACTCCCCCTTCTTGTCCGCAATATCCTTTCTAAAGAAGAAAGAATCGCGCGTGCGATGGAAGTCTTAAAAGATGTTGGGCTTGAAACTTATGTTCACCATCGTCCGGATCAACTCTCGGGTGGTCAGCGCCAGCGTGTCGCCATCGCGCGCGCTCTTGTGACTCATCCGAAACTCGTTCTCGCTGATGAGCCGACGGCCAATCTTGATTCGAAAACGACCCACTCAATCATTGATCTTCTCCTTGAACTCAACCAGAAAAAGAAAGTCACTTTCCTATTCTGTTCTCACGATGAAAAACTTGTTCAGCGTGTGAGTAAGGTCGTCCATATTCAGGACGGACTCATTACAAAATGAAAATTTCTTCCGTTGAGTGGAAACAGGCCTCGCGAAATCTTCTCCGAAATAAAAGAAGATCTGTCGTCACTGGTCTCGCGATCATGGCGGGTTTCTGTGGACTCACTCTCTTTGGCGGATATGTTGCCCGTGTAGAAAGATATTGCATGGTCAATACCGTCTACATGAATCACATGGGTCATATCCAGGTTCATAAAACGGAAGGGATCGATAAATATTTCTCAAAGCCTGCACGCTACCTGATTGACCCGGAAACTCTCCAGGCCCTGGTTGATATTCTCTCGGAGAAAAAAGAAGTCGAATTTTTCTCACCCTATCTCGTCTCCAATGGTCTCATTCAATATGAAAGTGATTCCTTTGCCTTTCAGGGAAAGGCCATCACGAAAGAAGCAGATCGCTTTGCCCGTGAACATAATATGGTCCAGAAATGGAATGCGGAACTCCGCTCAAGTGTCGACGGAGCTCACCTTTCAGACAGTCAGGAACAGAATCCTGTCATGGTGACCTATAAGCTCGCTAACTTTCTGAAGAACATGAGAAACGTGAATCTTCAGGGTCTCACAGTTGATAACGGATTCAATGCTCTCGATGCCACTATCACGACAAGATACACGACGGGATTTGAACTCACAGAAGACACCAGCATCATCACCACTCTTCCGGTTTTCCAGGAACTCATGGCGACCGATGGTGTGACTTATATGGGTGTCTATCTGAAAAATGATATGAAGGCCCGCTCGTTCTCTCAGGAACTCAATTCCATCTTTACTCAGAATAAAATTGCACTTGAAGCTGTTCCCTTCTTTGATGAAAGGATTGGTCTCTTCTATACCGGTTCCATGAACTTCCTTTACGCCATCACTGGTTTCTTTTTTCTTCTCGTTTCAACCGTTGTCATTCTTTCTGTCGCCAATGCCATCAGCATGAACATCATGGAAAGAGTGAAAGAACTCGGCACGATGAGAGCGATTGGATTTACGCCGCAGGATCTGGCCCGCCTCGTAGGAATTGAAAGTTTCATTCTCGCGATCATGAGTGTTTCAACCGGCTTCTTAGTTTCCCAGTTAATTGCTCTGGCCGTGAATCTTTCCAATATTCGATTTTCTCCTCCGGGAATTGCGGGAGAAATGCAGTTTGTTCTTACTCCCTGGCCATCACTCTGCCTGATTTTTGCTGTTCCCCTGATTCTTTTTGCGACAGTGACCGCTTATCTGGTTACCAAGAGAAAAATCCAGGGTGAGGTCTCCAAACTTCTTACTGAAACATCTACATGAGGTCTTCGATGAAATATTTAACATTCCTTCTGATCGCTCTTCCCCTTTATGCCCAGGCCCCGAAAAAGACTGTGACAATTAAAGCTCCTCCTGCTGACAAGCTTCTTCAGCTTTCAGACCGCGCTCGTGGAAGTATCCAAAGTGGTGTGAGCTGGGACGCGGAACTTATTTCTGTTGAAGAAGGTGAAACTTCCACCAGAAAATTCAATGTGAAAGTTCTCGGGAATGACGCTCTCGTGGAGATCACGGAACCTGCCCGTAACATGGGCGAGAAATTTCTCTTTAACGATCTTGTGATGTGGTTCCATAAGCCCTCGCTTAAAAAACCCGTTTCGGTTTCTTCCCGTCAGAGAAATTCCGGTCAGGCCGCAAACGGTGATATCGCCAACACCCGCTATGCCCGGGACTACAACGGAAAAGTCATTGGTCGCGAGAAAGTAAATGGCGAAGAGGCCTGGGTTCTCATGCTTGACGCGAAATCTAAAAACGTCACCTACGACAAAATCAAATACTGGATTTCAGCGAAGTCGGGTCTTGGTGTGAAAGCGGAATTCCTCACTCTTCAGGGGAAAGCCTTTAAGAATGCAACATACAAGTATCAGAACGTGATTGCTTCGAAAGGTAAGAAACTTCCTTTCGTCTCGGAAATGCTGATCACTGATGCCGAGTTTCCGGAAAATAAAAGTACGATGATTTACAAAGTTCCCAAGGAAGAAAATCTCTCCCCGGGAATGTTTAACGTGAATAATATCTCGAGGTAATTTTTGTTCGCATCACTCTTTACCATCGCCTTCAGGGGAATCTTCAGGAACTGGCGCCAGAGTCTTACCGCTCTGTCTTCCATTGCCGCGACTTTCATTTCCCTCACCCTGTTTCAGGGTTACATGGATGATGTAGCGAAGATGTACGAAAATACCAATGTCGAGCGTGAGATGATGGGCCACATTATCCTTGAGAGAAAAAATCCACTGGAGAAAATGTCAGGCGAAGACCAGCACCTGGCGATGACTTTCCTTGATGCGAGATCTGATATCGACTCTAAAGTACGCTTCCTTCCTATTTCAGGAACTATTACGAACGGAAAATCCTCCATGGTTTTCGTTGGCATGGGTACTGACGTGAAAGAAGGCCAGAAGATGCGTGAACCCTCGTGGGCATGGAACACTTTGGCGGGATCTCCTCTCGATGATGAAAACGAAGGTCTGGTAATCGGTCACAAACTCTCGAAGATTCTTGGCTGCACACCGGATCCTATTCTTGATTTCAAACAGGGCCTCGGTGGTTTTGCCGCCAAAGTGCGCCCGATGAATTGTCCGAGGAATAATCTTCAGCTGAACGTTGTGACTGTTCACGCTCAGATGAATGCCCTCACGATTCCTCTCACGGGAATTACTGATGCTATCTATAAAGAACTCGATGAACGCTATCTCGTGATCCCCCTGCGCTCAGCTCAGGTCCTTTTTGATACCAATGACATTGGTTACATGACGATCAAGCTGAAAGACGAAAAAAACATCAAACCGTTTCTGAAAGATCTCAATCAGCATCTTTCGGGGAGCACTCTTCACGCTGTGAGATGGCAGGAGCATCGCCTGGGAGATCTCTTTAACAAGACGATGGATCTCCTTTCGATTTTCAGAAACCTCATGGTTTCCGTTATCCTGATTATTTCTTCCCTTTCAGTTTTTAATACTTTCATCAGAAATATTTCGGAACGTCAGAAAGAAATCGGAACTCTCCGCTCGATCGGATTTAATCCCTTCTCGGTTCGCCTGCTTTTTGGTCTCGAGGCCATGATTCTCGCGATCACAGGCTGTGTGATGGGACTAGTGACCAGTACAGTTCTCGAATGGACAGTGAACATTCTGGGTCTTACTTACAAACCAGGTGTGTTCTCTTCCCCGGTTCCTTTTACGATTTATGTTTCTCCTTATCTCCTGACTCAGGTGACATTGTTTCTTGTCACTCTGGTTATTTTCACAGCGATGATCTCACTCAGAAAACCACTGAAGCAGACCATCACTGAGTGTCTTAACCATGTCTAAGTTTCTCTATCTTCTCCTTTTCGTTGCCGGAAGTGCCAATGCCTGGACGCTTAAGTGGAATCACCGCCTGAACTGGTACAACCGGGTCATCAATCAGGGTGTCGTCGACAGCGATTACAATCCGGATAATCTGGTGGGAAAAATTCCCGATAATACTTTTGAAACTGACCTGCGCCCCACTTTCAACTGGGAGCTCGATAATCACCGCTTCAAACTGGATCCCCGTCTCATTACGCAACTGACCCAGGCCGAGTATCGGGATGAAAAGCACACCACAGATAAAACCGAAGCCTTTCTGAACGAGGCTTCTTATCAGGGAAATTTCGGAGATCATCAGATCACTCTCGGTATTCAGAATTACCAGTGGGGTCCGGCCGAAATGCTTTCTCCCACGAATCCAATTTTCCGTTTTCAGTTTGAACAGCGCTCGCTTTTTTTCCAGCAGCGCGGCCGAAACCTGGTCCGCTGGAACTGGCAGATCACTCCCGAGTGGAATATGGTCACCATGGTGGAAGCCTCAAAAAACGGCTCGCAGCTCCCGAAAGAGGATCAGAAATTCTCACCTAACGGCCTTATTAAGCTCGAGCGCGCACTTTCAAAGTCCAGTGACTACATCGGTGTGGTTGCGGGTAAAACGCCTTATAAAGAGAATTTTGTGGGTGAATACTTCGCCATGAATTTCACGGATGAGTTCTCAGTTTATTTCGATGCCCGTCACCAGCAGGGTTCAAAAAACTTTTATCCTGATGAAAACCCGGTTCTCGAGTTTGATGAACGCGAAGAAAGCGGAGGAATTAAGACTCTCGCCAATTTCGGTATCCGGCATGAGGCCGCTGTCGATTTCCGACTGGAGTACATTTATAACGGTGTTGGTTTTAACGAAACGGACTGGGACCGTGCGAAAGATGCTCTCACAACTTTAGGTCCAAATACCCGCGAGAATTTTAAAAGATTCTTCCGTGGAGGACGCGATGATCTTCAGAGACAGCATTATGGATACGCATCAGTCCGCATTCCTGATCTCGGCGATAAAGACCAGTACACACTCTTTCTGAGACATTTTCATTCCATTGCCGACAGCTCATCATCGTCTCAGTTCCAGATGGATCGCATCACGGGAGATAGTTTCAATCTCTACTTTGAGGCCTCTTTCTATAATGGGTCAAAGGAATCAGAATTCGGATCTCTCTTAGGTCATGAAGTCTCTGCCGGATTCCGCTACAGTCTTTAAGTAAAAAAAAGGCCCCGTGAGGGGCCTTTCGTTATTGTTTCTTTGGTCGATACATCTTGTGCATCTTCTTCTTCCCCGCGAGATCTTCCACTCTCACCGAATCCAGGTACTCATACTTCTCAGATTTGAAGAGAGGTAATCCTCTTTCCGCAATTGCTTTGTCATCAGCAACAGTGAGTTTCTTCTGAAGGAGCTCGCCGACAGCATTAAGTACACCGAAGTAGCCAATGAGCTTTCTCGACATATTGAGAGGAAGCTTATCGACGAAGTATTTCTTGAGGAACGGCACACGACGAAGAGGCCATGCTACGTTTCTGTAGATAAGTGAATCTTTCGACGAGGCCTGAACCAGACGATAATTGTGTTCATCGTGCCAACGGAACATGCTCTGAAGAATCGCATCTTTTTCAAGATTGTCTTTTACCTTAGCAGCGTCACGCCATTCTGAGACGATTGTGAATCTTGGATCCACTTCAATGTCAGCAGGAATGAAGCTGGTATCAGGCTTCAGTTCAAGGAGACGGACGAAATCAACTTTGCGCTTAATGAGACTTGAACGGAACAGAGGAATCTGAACCTTATTATCAGTTGCTACGTTGAAAGCGTGCGAGGCCACTTCTGAGCAGAAGAGCTGCTTACTTTCTTCCATATCAAAGCCGAAGTCATAAAGAATGTTTCCGGTTGTATCAGAAGCTTTCTTCACTTTCTTAAAGATATATTCAGCAGCTTTTGCAGCAGTTTCTTCGTTATCAAAACGATAGATCATCGCACGGAAGTTATGGTCATCGATATGGTCCTGAAGAGGACGCACAAATGAGCCGACTTCAATGTGTGCTTCAACTGTCCAGAGCTCTCCAGTTGGATCGCGATAAACAATACTCAAGTGAGAGAACTGAGTATCAAACTCTCCGAGGTTAGAAATGGCAGCAGATGTATAGGCATTCCCTCTTGAGAGAATGATGTCCCCTGATTTGAGTTCGGCCTTGAGATCAACTTGTGTGAATTTCGGGTTCTTGCGGACGTGAACGTTGCCTGGAGCAAAAGTATTGTCCGGGAATTTGATTGAGTCTTTGTAGTTACGGTAAAGATCATCGTGAATAATGTCTTCTGCTGAACGAATAGACCAGAGAGTTCCACGAATGGCATCACCACACGGACGAGAAAGATTCCCTTCTTTATAAAAGAGTCTCAGCTTGCTATGAATCGTCAGTTTGAAATCAAATAATTCATTGAGAAGAGTATCGTGAGATTTCTCTTTCAGTTCTTTTTTATAATCATCAGGCTGAAGGGCGTTCAGAACCTGAGAGATATTTTTTGAGGGAGTTTCGCAATTCTGTGATGAAAGTGCATCCACAGAGCCCTTTAAGGCATCGCGGATTCCGGCGAAAGCGACGGTTGAAGAAAGTGTCCAGAGGACAAGCATGTGACTAAAGGCTGTACGGTTCATGGATACTCCCGTGATGTTTAAACTAATTGTACATCACAGGAGCAAATGGCGTGCCGGATTTAAAGAGCGGGCAAGAACTTCAGCTTCCCTGATTTCAGGTCCTCAAGATTCTTCATCACGGTCTTCATCTGGGGACCCTGTTTTGTGTGGTACTTCGCTCCGGTATACCCCCACCAGTCCCAACAACCATTTGGATTATTTGGCATCATGGATTTTACGGCCTGTGGATAAAGAATCACGATCTTATTGGCCTCGGCCCATGCATTAAATCCTGCCTGCTTCACAAACTGATCCTGAATATCATCGAGAGTCTGCTTACAACCATGGAATGCCACATGAATGTGACAGTTCATGTTTTCGCATTCAGCAGGCACATAAGCGTGACCGAATTTGCCCATGGAAATATTTGCCTTGTCGTCCTCAAGAGGAATGCCTGAGAGCTGTTCGTATTTTTTAAAAGCACCTGCGACAGTAACTTTCTTCGGCTGAAGATTCCCGATCAGATGACTGAGAATTTCTCCGGCAATATCACGTCCGCATTTTGAAATATAAGGTGACTGGCCCGGCACGGGACAACTGTTACCAAAGTTTTCCGTCGGCATCGCGTGGCCCACTTTCATGTTGTTCACAAAAATCAGATTACTCTGCGCCACGCCCATTTCTTTATAAGAATTCACGAGAATTTTTCCGACCTCAGGAAGTACCGTCTGATCTTCAGTTCCAGCGAGAACAAAAATTCTGGCATGACGAAGATTATTCAGAGAATCGACTTCACCAGTCCCCTCTGCTCTCTGCGCTTCTTTTAAGGAGTCATCACTCCGGGGAACTCCCATCGAAGTTTTCATGCATTTATTGAGAGCATCCATCACAGAATTTTTCGCGCAATAAAAAGGACCACCGGCCACAATTCCCGCGCCACTGACTACACCTGAATAAGCGAGTTGAAACTGCTGGGCCATGTAAGCACCAGCAGAAATTCCCGACACCGTAATGGTTTGGGCCCACAAAACTTGTGGAAGAAGAATAAGAATCATTCCTAGTAAACGCATGCAACACTCCCTGTGTTTCAATCATGTTACCGGTCTTGAAAGGGCCTTGCCAATCGGGATTTGCCAACTTTCCGGGGCTAAAATTCGGCCTTTTTCCCCTTCAACCGGCGGAATTCACACTTTTTTGGGGGTCATCGCAAAAAAGAAGCCTATGATGGGTTCATGAAAACGAATGCTACAAACCTGCTGATCCTTCTGACTCTCAACATCTCACTTGTTGCCTGTAGCAAAACAGAGACAAACGACATGATGTTCAAGCAGGCCGTTTCTCCACAAAATCTTTCTGCTCCTGTTCCAGGTGAATCAAATGATCCGATGCCTGACCCATCAGTTGTTGATGAGGGAAATGCTTCTGCACCGGTTCCAGCTGGAGCACCGGCCCCAGCCGCCGCTCCGGCACCAGCTGCTCCCACAGGGTCAGTTGTTATTGTGACTAATCCCGCTCCGATTCCAGTTGCTCCTGCGGCCCCAGTTGCGCCGCCGGCAGTATTAGCGCCACCAGTAGTAGTTGCTCCACCGGTTGTTGCTCCACCAGTTGTGGTAGCAGCTCCACCAGTTGTTGCTCCACCAGTTGTGGTAGCAGCTCCGCCAGTAGTTGCTCCGCCAGTTGTAGCTCCACCAGTTGTTGCGCCACCGGTTGTAGTGAATAAAGCGCCGGAAGTTGCGGCCCCACCAGTACTTGTGAATGATGTCGTTTATGCGGAAAACGAAATTCCCGTCTGTAAGTTGAATCTTGAATATAACGGAATGGGAAGTGCGGCCCGCATGGCAATCGCTTCTGCTCCTAAATCTGATCTGATGAATTATGCGATGGATGGTTTCGATACTCTTTCAGCAAGTGAACTCGCAGCGATGAGACTTGCCGTAGATAAAATGATTTCCGCTGATGGCGTACAGGTCCTGAAGAACGGTCAGTCCTTCAATAAAAATGCTCTTGAGAAAGGGGCCAAGGTTCTCATCGTTACCGATGGGAAAGCTTCGGTAGATGTAAAATTAAATGGAATCGGCAAAGGTGCCCAGATCTATGTGATGAATGTTTCCGATAAACACAACACTGTTTGTGTCCAGGCAAACGGTGTGACAGCAAGCTCGAAATTCTATGAGACAATTAAAGCTGATCCGGCATACGTTGCCCGGGGAACGATGGATGTAAACGGCAGCGGAGCTACCAAAACATATCTGAAGCTCACAGGTGGAAATCAATCCGGTCTTACCTTTAAAGGTAATGGCATGAGTAACTCCTATCTCAGCGTACGCCTGGATGGAAAAAATGATTCCTTTGTATCCGTCGACGCCAATGGAATTTCAGAATCTAATCTGGAATTCAAAATTAAGGGATTGGATGACACCGGACTTGGAATCAAAGCTAATGGAATCTCGAAGACATCTATCGATATTGAGATGGAAGGCCGTGATGATGTGAAAATCATGATGGATGTAAACGGCATGTCCAACAATTATGTATCCGGCTGGATTAAAGCGAAGTCTGGTGCGAAAGTTGATCCTTCAATGAGTGATTCAATTGAGATTATGCCTCTTCCTTAGGATTAGGATAAGGCCATAAGAAAAAGCCCCCGGAATATTGATGTTCCAGGGGCTTTTCTATTTTTACATCTTCTTCTTAGCGTCTTTCATTTTCCCTTTCATCTCTTCTTTCATCGCATGATGCTCTTCCTTCATGGCCTTATGACATTCCATAAGAGCAGCATTGTCAGCAGCAGCGTTCACACACTTTTTTGACTCTTCCACCATGGCAGATTTTTTCTCAAGCTTTTCCTGCATCATTTTTTTATGCTGATCGAATGGCATTTTTTCCATTTCTTTCATCATGTCTTTTTCATGATGACCGGCAAAGGCAGAGACTGAAAATACGAGGGCAACAACAGTTAAAAATTTCATAGAATTCTCCTTGAATTTGGTAGGTCCATATTCAAAGAAATGCAACCGGCCAGTCAAAGAGCGATGAGTTTAACGCCGGACAGTTCCGCCGACTACGTCCGCCAAAGGATGGAATGTGATGAAAGCAACCGGATCAATCTGCTTGGTGATTGTTTTGACTTTATCTATTTCGAGTCGTGTTACGACACAATAAAGAATTTCTTTTTCTTCAGAAGTCATCGCACCAGCACCCTTAAAGATCGTCACTCCCCGACCTAATGAAGAAGTAATCTCTTTCCTGATCACTGGACCATGCGAAGAAATAATCGTAATCGCAGTATATTCTTCCAGACCATAAATCACGAAATTGAGCGTACGTGCGGCGGTGATGTAAGTGAGAATTGAGTAGAGAGCTGGCTCCACACCGAGAATAAAAATCGCGACGAGAAAAACAATGATATTGAAAGCGAGGATAACGTCCCCGACTTTAAAAATTCCATTCCGTTTACTGATGAGAAGTGCCGCAATTTCCGTTCCATCAAGGACGGCTTCCCCACGAACCGCCAGACCGATTCCAGCTCCGATGAAAAATCCACCGAAGATTGAAGTCAGAAGAAGATCAGGAGTGACGTCAGGATATGGGATGAAGGCAACAGCGAGTGATAGACCAGCAATCGCCAGAACAGACCTGATGGCAAAGGCGTATCCCATGGCACGCAAACCAAGCAACACAAAGGGAATGTTCACGATAAGAATCCAGATCGCGAGCGGAACAGAAGTACTTTTAGCAAGAAGCTGGGATACACCTGTCACTCCACCATCGATGAAGTTACTGGAAAAAAGAAATCCTTTAAGACCCATGGCCGCACAGAGAATTCCCGCGGTGATGAGAAGAAAGTTGATCAATTCACGTAGATATTTATTCATTATTTCAATTTTACCCGATATTCTTTAATGGTGAAACATTTCAATATGGGTTTCAAAGCTGTGCTGCCAATTATTTCGGGAATTGTTCCCTTCGGTGCTGTCATGGGTTCAGCTTTTGCCGAAGCAAAACTTTCATTCTGGCAGGCCTTTTTTATGAACACTGCTGTCTATGCCGGAGCTGCGCAACTAGCGACCGTGGATCTCATGTCACAGAACGCAGCTGTTTTAGTTGTTCTCGCTACAGGATTAATCATCAATCTTCGTTTTCTTCTCTACAGTGCGGCGATGTCGCCCCTCACTCATGATTCGAGTCCGCTTATAAAATTTCTGTGCGCATTCACTCTGACTGATCAGAGTTACGCAACGATGACGGCCAATCAGAACAAGTTCAACACCAACACAGAAGCCGTTAATTTTTATCTCGGTACAGCGGCCTGCATGATTCTTACCTGGGATGTATCGGTTTATGCAGGGTACATCTTCGGAAATTTCGCACCAGTCTCCTGGTCACTTGACTTCGCTGTACCTCTGAGTTTTGTGGCCCTACTTGTTCCGAGTTTAAAAAGTAAAAAATATATCGCTGTCGCAGTTGTAAGTTCCCTTCTCTCACTTCTTCTTTACGGCCTTCCCTTGAAGACCGGACTCATGGCCACAGCTCTTCTCTCAATCGGATTTGCGTGGATACTCATCAGGAGGAAAAGTGATCAACGATAATTACTTTCTGCTGAATGTTGTCCTTCTCGCTGTCGGTACTCTCATCATCCGCGGATCGTTTATTGCTTTGTCTGGTAAGATGAAAAACTCTGAAAAACTTCGTGAGCTCTTCAGTTATATTCCAGCGGCCGTTTTACCGGCGTTCATCTTCCCGGCCACATTTTTCCATCGCGGGATAGTTGAAAGTATTTATGGAAAGGAAAGAGTGCTGATTCTGATTGCTTCGGGAGTCGTGTTTTATTTTATCAGAAGTACCCTTCTGATCATTTCATTTGGTCTCATTCTTCTCTACGTTGTCACCCAACTTTAGTCATCGCCGCCAGAACATCATTAAGGCTGGTCCCGACCTCGTGGCCGCGGATAATTCCTTTCTCGCCGAGATACGATCTCAGTTGAGAATTAAGTCCCACAATCTTTAATGTTCTTTTTTGTCTGATCTCATGCTGAAGAAGGGCGAGCTCACGATGGACCGGAACTTCAATGCTGTTCACGTTCCTGAAGTAAAGGATGATGGAATCAGCATTCAGATCCTGAAGCTCTTTCAGGCATTGAGAAATCGCATCGCGATCATCCTTACTGATGTCACCATTAATGGTAATCACAGAGATATTTTTCTGAGAAACAATCCGGTAATTCACGGAATGTATTTTCTCACCAATCTTTTTATGGTTGGGAAAAAAATCGGAAAAAAACTATTTTGTCCGTAAGGAATTCTTAATCTTTAAGGCCAGACTTCAGAAGACTCATGAATATTAGTAAGAAAGGACTAAAACAGGAAAACACCTTCTATTGATGGGGCGAGTTCGTGTTGTGATCCGTACAGTCCTTCTGAGCTGTCCCGGGCGTACAAGGGGTACCTGTGGCACGGGTGAATCTCTGCAGCTTCACTGTACGCCATTTCCATAATCCACCAAAGTCAGAGCATACCTGTGTTCTCAAAAGCGTCAGAGCAGACTGACCATGGGCCTGGGCCCTGATAAAAATTTCTTTCATCCTCATCGCCCCTTCAATACCGGAATTGCAGGGAACTGCAGAGGGAGATCCGAGAACAGGAGAGAGAATGATACTCTGATCAGCGACCGCATTTTTCACGATGGCCTTCGCCAGAGTCGTTCCGGATCTTTCCTTGAAAACGAGCGGAAGATTATCATCGATGTTGAACTGATATTCAGTGGCCGATCCACCCATACTGAATTTTTTGCCGGCCGAAGTTTCCGCCGCCACTGCCAGTGCCTGAGGAACTGTATAAGAAGCACCTGAGACATCCATTTTTTCAGTTGGAGTATTGAGACCGATTCCGACATTTCCTGCAGCGTAATTGATGTTGTCAGAGGGAGCTTCACGGGTCCAGAGAGTATCTGAAGAATTGAGAGTGAAACATCTGACGACCTGATCTGAGCCGTTGGTTTCTACCCGGAGACGAAGTCTCATAACTTTATTTCTTTCCTGGAAACTCGACTTATCCATCTTTTTAAAAGAAATGACTGCGAAAGTTGTTCCGATCCCTCCGGTCACCACATTCACATCGTCAGCAGAATCATTCGGATCCAGAAGCTGGACGGAATCTATTCCCACATTGGTGGTCCCGAAATGAGTATCGGTATTGATTACGACAAGTCCGGTATGATCTTTCACTTCGGTCACAAGAGGAGATGATTTTGCATTAAGAGTATTGAAAGTCGCAGTACAGGCAGCTGAGCTTGAGAGGAGCCTCTGAATCTGTGAGGCCATACTCTCCATGTCTTCAGTGAGGAAATTGGTTTTCATGGCCTTGGTAGCGTCTTCATTTGATTTCATCATCATGACGGCAATACCACCCAGGACTCCTACAGCGAGGGAGACCGTAACAGCGGCAGAACCCTTTTTCGAACGTAAGACTGATTTTAAAAAATTTTCCATGCTTTCCTCTTTACTGATCTAAATCACGCCAGGTCTGACATAACTGATCATTCACACAAGGGTCACTACTATGATCATGTCTGATCCGGTAACCATAATCTGGCGGCTGGATTTTTAAATCATCGTGTCCTGTATTGTCTTCGCGATCTTTAATCTGAACACGGTCACAACCTGTGCCCTTCTCTCTGCGGGCCGAATCCACCTGCCAGAAATACATTCCGTTATCATCCTGCTCTTTTCTCTTCCAGTAAGGAACACACCACTCTTCATATTCCTTGGCGACCCAGGCGCCACTTTCGCACATTTCAATTTTCTTCGACGAGGAGTTGTATTTAATGGCGCCATTATTGGAAGAATCACATGTACCGGTACTGTTAAGTTTAATGTAAGACCCGACAGTCATGTTGCGGGCATGGATATCTGCATTTGTACCAGCACCGACATTTTCAAACTCAATTGGTTTTGTGACATCACTCAACCGGAGTTCAAATTGAGAAGCAGTTCCGCCGAACTCAATTACGTCTCCACCCTGATTCACCGCTATCGGACCTCTCACATCGAGTGGAAACTTCGGATCTTCAACACCCATTCCGACAAGGCCCTCGTCGTAAAAGATGTTTGCCGGATTGGTCTGATCTTTCAGCCAATAGGATCCGCTGGCAGAGGCACTTGAATAGCAGGCCTCAACCGTTGCTGTAGCTGCAGTTGCTCCCGAAGTAGAGACAAAGATATTCAGAGTTTTTCTGATTTCTACTGATCCTTCTTTCTGCTGAACGAATTTAATGACCAGACGGGTACTCCCCTCGTCTCCGGGAATAATTTCTACGGTGTCATCGAGACCGGGAAGATCCTGAAGTCTCATGCTGACGAGCTTCAGTCTCTGAATCCCGTAAGTTTCGCCGACAGAATATTTCGGATTACCGTCTTTATCATTGATGACTGTAACAGCTCCATCCGCCGCATTGACACCAGTGAAGGAATTTCGACACGCAACTTTATCGGTAAGGAGGTCTGAGATATCATCCATGAAAGATTGAACTTCCTGGCGAACATCTCCGCCTTTGGCAGAACTCGCCATGTTTTTCATGAGTGTGGCAGCACCGAGGCCCACACCTCCGACAATAGCGGCCCCCACAACCATCGACATCGCACTTACACCGAGTTGATTGAGAATAATTTTTTTCATGGCATTGATACCCATCTGAACAGTTGTGAAGCTGCCGGCCCCGTGAATGTCTCCGCGTACTCTAAGCATGTCGCGGGAGGTGTATACGTTGTTCTTGAACTTTCAGAATAAGAAACTCCGTCGATGACTAATGGATTGATCACCGGAACTCCTGGCTCGGCCACAGGATCATCAGGATCGGCCTGAAGATAATCTCTCACAATCGGAGTCGGTGGATCGTAAAGACAACTCTGACACCAGTTCGTGCCTGTAGGATCCGGGTTTCCGCCAGCGTCACACTGAAATGAGGCTGATGTTGATGGACCAGAATAAGACTGGGCCGCTGTGATAGTAAATGGACATGTCCCGGAAAATGGTCCTGAACTTGAAGTGCCGATGAGAACCGGTGACGAGGGAATAAATTTAGTCCCGGAGGTAGTTAATGAATAAGTCACGCGGTCATACGGATCCGGATTATCAAAACTCACACAGGTCGTAGTAGCAGTCACTGACCCCATCACTTCGACCCGGGCACAAACCTGATTCTTATTGATCGAAGAATTATATCTGATGGCACCAGCGATCGTTGAATCGCAGGCCACGGGTTTTGGCCCCACACGGATCATTCCCGATGGGAGAAGCTCTGCCATTTTGATATCTGCTAATTGGGTTGTCGCTGAATTGGTAAAAGCAATCGGACGATCTTCCATGGCACGGATCTTATAGGTCGGATCAGTTCCGGCGGCCTGAATCTGGAGTTTTTTATCATCAAGAGAAGCAACCTGAAGCTTTCCGTTCATCACGCTTAGTGACTGAGGATTTGATCCGACGGCGCCACCTGTGGCAATCAGTCCATCACCATACATAATATTAGAAGCATCAAAATATGAACGAAGCCAGAGCGTATCTGTTCCCGTTGCACCGGCACTACATTTCTGGATGACAGAAGAACCAACTGCGTTTGTCATCACCCACACGCGCGCGCGTTTGGTGATATCAACTCCCGGAGTTCCGTCGGCCTTTGCCTTACCGAGAAGTTTTGCCTCGAGATCCACAAATCCGATCCGCGCAGGAAGATTGAGATAACTTCCAGTCCCGGGAACAGGAGGAATGAGTGTCAGAGAAACAAGTGTCACGCCATCGTATTTATTTCCTGTCGTGAAAACAACGTTGCCGGCCTTATTTTTAATTTCTGTAATACTCCCGCCGACAGCTGCATCCATTCCACCGATGGTAATCCTGCAGGCATCATCACTATCAAGGTATCCCTTGATCTGAGACATGAGAGACTGACTGTTGATTTTTGATTCTGTCGTTCCCCGTGAAGAGTTGGACATGTTCGATAACTGCATACCAAGTACAGCGACTCCACCAAGAAGGCCCATGCCGATGGCCCCTTCGGCCATGCTGAATCCAAGCTGATTGAGAAATTTCATGCGTTCACCACCGTAGCGTGCGAGCCGGTAAGACCTGTGGCCCAACTGAGAGCTTGTATTCTGACAGATCCATTATTAATAGTAAGAAGTTTTGCAGGTTCAAGAGGATCGCCAGAGCTCACAACAACCGCGTTCAACTCGCCTGAAACCGCCAGTCCCGCGGCAGCTTTGATTTTCTGACCACCAAGAAAATTTCCTGACCGATCCCAGATGAGAACTGTATGTGTTGCCGGACAAGTGGCGTAAATATATCCACCGTGATGAATGACAGAGAGAAGCTGAGAGCGCATGTAAGAGTTTTCGATTTCAACCGGCGTCGGATATTTTCTGAGTCCTGCCTGGAGATTCAGACCATACAAGGGAGTTGTTTTTTTGAGATCAGAGGTGAGAGTCGCGATGATAAAATTCTGCTCATCAACCTGCTCAATATGACGAAGGCTCAGATGAGGGACATTGACTTTAAATTCGCGAACAAGCTTTCTGGTCGGAAGATCGATGAAAGTAATACTTGAATCACTTCCCCCGTTACAGATGATCAGCTGATCATTGATTAATTTCATGTCATGGGGATCATTTCCGAAGGTAGGAAATTTATCGACTATTTTGAAATCCGGAAGTGAGTGCACATAAACAAACCCTGAAACATCACCGCGGGCACCATCATCGCGATCTTTCGTGACTTTTGCCTGAGTGGAATAAAAGAGTTTTCGTTTCTCATCAATCACGCCGTGACCGTAAAAATAATTTCCTTCGTCCGCATGAATTTTTGTATAAGGACCGTTTTCAAATTGTCCGTAAGACAGAAGTTCAAGTTTAGAGACAAAAACTTTAAGCTTAAGCTCACGGGAATAAATGATGGAATGAATCTCGTTAGCGAAGGTCACTTTTTCGGTAAACATCGGCGAACTGATCACAAGTCCGGCCGGAGTACTGACGTAAGGGGCACCCATCCGGAAACCCGAATAAATCATTTCAGGATTAGTGAGGACCGATTCTTTTTTTACGGGTAAACAGGAATGAAGAAGCACAGTGCTTCCGAGAATTTTGAGTAAATCTCTGCGGCCCATCGACATAGGTAAAAGTTCCTTTCTTCCAGTGTAAACGGTTTTACAGAAAAATCCATTAATGACTCCTATAAGGATTTGTCGAAAAGAGTAGCCAAGAATTCTTGCTACCTTATAATTGGGAAATGAACCGTCGGGAACTCCTCTACTCCCTGGGCGGACTTTGGGCCTTACAGGCCTGCCGTCCCCTGGACCTCCTCACTCAGGCCCCTTCAGAGGGACCCTGGTTCTATTCCGGCGTCTCTCTTCCGGGTAAAACCTATGGTATCGGGGCAACATGGTCTTCCGAGGGCCGGGTTTATCCGGTGAAAAATGTCATTCACTCAGTCGTTTACGATGATGAGTCAAAACTCAAAGTCTTCCTGCCAAAATCCGGTGCCGAGGCCTACTACCAGACCGGAGAAAACCCTCTTAAAACATTTCATCCTGCGGAAGGAAATTATTTTTATGGGCATGGAGCCTTTGATTTAAAGCGGAATGTTTTTTACACAACTCAGTCAGCGGTTACGGCCGATGGTCCGAATGAAGAGCGGATGTACAACAAGGGTTTCATTTACGTTCATTCGATGGATGATTTCCGGATCATCAATAAGTTTTCGACATCAGGGAATGATCCTCATGATCTCCGGATTGTGGGAGATGAGATCGTTGTCTGTAACGGCGGACACCTTTCCAACGTCAGTTTCATCAATCCTGATTCAGGAAAAGTCAGTCAATCTTTTCCACTGAATGATGAAATGCTGAGTGCCGGACACATTGAAATGCTGGATTCAGAAAATTTTGTCATCGTGACAGGTTCTTATCGCCAGCACTACCCACCAGCGATCTATTCTCTCAACCGGGAAACAGGACTGAAAAAGTTTCCGATCCCGGAAGGACTCGATCCCCTTTTCCGCGTTCAGCTCCTCAGCGTGGTCAACTATCGGAACCTCATTCTTGCCACATGTCCGCAAACAGATTCGCTTTTTGTCTGGGACAAAGATGGAAAATTTTTCGGCGCTCACCAGATCAAAAAAGCAGCCAGTCTCGCTGTTACGCATGAACTTGGTGGAGTAATTGTTGGTTCGGATTTAGACAGCGAGCCGCTCAGACTGATTTCTTTTGATGCCGGTCAGATGAAAGTAAAAGCTCTTGATTGGGGACCTAGAAATACCGGCTCACACGCCCTCGTTATCCCTGGGTAATACGATCGTAAAAGTGGAACCTTCTCCCAGTTTACTTTTCACCAAAATCTTTCCGCCATGTGCTTCGACAATCTGACTGGTGAGATAAAGTCCAAGACCAAGTCCACTGGTATCCTTGATGGTTGAAACGCGCTGGAAACGTTGAAAAACTTTTTCCTGATCTTCAGTTCGAATACCGATTCCCTGATCTGTAACAGACAGTTTTACCGTTTCAGCTTGTGACTCAACTTTTAAAGTGACCAGATTTTTCTCACCGTAGCGGATGGCATTTGTCAGGAGATTCATGATCGCCTGTTCCAGGCGAAGGAGATCCCACTTGCCCCGCGCTTCAGGACACTCATGAAAAACAGGAACAGCATATCCATTACTCTGAAACTGGCCTTCCATTCTTTCCAGAACATCTCTCACCACATCGCAGAGGTTGAATTCTTCTTTGACGATGGAAAGCTTTCCGGTCTTGATGCGGGAGATATCGAGCATGTCATCAATCAGTCTACTGAGTCGTGCGACCTGCTTTTCAGTCTGCTCAGAAAACCCGATGACTTTTTGAGTGGGAAATAAATCGGAATCATTCTTCTCAATCAGTTTCTTCAGAATCTGCGATTGAAGTTTAAGAGAGGTCAGAGGAGTTTTTAATTCATGGGAAGCAAGTGACATGAATTCATCTCTCGAACTAATCGCTTTCCGAAGATCCTGCTCTTTCTTTTTTTCTTCGCTGATCTCCCTGAAAAAGACAGCGAGACCACCTGCGGCCTGGGGGTAAACATAGACAGTAGTCCAGATATTGAGAGGAGCATAGTAATCGACAAAAGAAGCTGGCTCTCTCGTCTCCATCGCCTTGGTATATGTTTTTACGTAAAGAGATTCTTTCTGCTCAGGAGTGCTGAAGTAAAGATCCATGAGACTTTTTCCCAGGACTTCTTCACGTTTCATCCCGACAACTTTTTCAAATTGATTATTCACTCTGGTTACAATCCAGTTCGAATCCACGCTGAAAAAAGCATCACTCATGCTCTCCAGGACTTCTTCTATTACTTTTCCTTTTTTATCGGATTCATCCTTGGCCTGGACCCTCGCCGTTGTCTCTGAACAGGTCACCAGCACTCCGGCAATCTCACCAGTCGATAATGAAACCGGTGAATAGCTGTAGGTGAAATATGCATCCCGAAGCATTCCGTTTTTTCCGGTGATCATCATGTGCTGATCTTCATTCCAGGTCGCTTCTTCACCGTCCAGAACTTGCTGAATCTGAGGAATTAATAAATCCCAGACCTCTGACCAGACTTCCTGGCCCTTACTTCCAAGGGCCTTGGGATGTTTCGTTTCACCGACGATAGGAATGTATCCATCATTATAAAAATAGATATGCTCAGGTCCCCAGAATAGACAAACAGGATGGCGGTTTTCATACATCATCGCGAGAATAACTTTCAGATCACCAGGCCATTGTGAGGGTTCACCTAATGAAGTAGCAGACCAGTTAACCTTTCTGGAAATATTGCCTGTGATTGAATGTCCGAAGAAAAACAAAGGATCAGTCATGGGTGATAAAATTCTATCGAATGTGACCTATTAGGTCATGCTGTTGAGATCTTTCTTATGAAGAAATAAAGATTAGAATTCTTTATACAAAGCGAAACCTGCCGTTTTGGAATCCAGAATAGGCATAATGAATGCAGAAGACTCCCCTTCCTTAAGTGACTTTTGTTTCTGCAATCTCGAAATTCCCCAACCATAAACCCAGCCGATTGTTGCACCAGCTGTCACATCATGAA
Organism: Bdellovibrionota bacterium; assembly: GCA_040387275.1. Classification (GTDB taxonomy): domain Bacteria; phylum Bdellovibrionota; class Bacteriovoracia; order Bacteriovoracales; family Bacteriovoracaceae; genus Peredibacter. Next base: position 553,607 of record JAZKDZ010000001.1, read on the forward strand.
GCCAATGCATATTATCGTTGATGCGTGAATAACCGATGAAAGTCGAAACAAGGAGTGCCGGCACTCCTACCCAATAATCATGTTCGGCCATGAGATAACCACTGAATGCAAATGCGGATGTTGAGTGGCCTGAGGGAAAAGAATTCTTCCAACTGTGATCGATGGGCCTTGGTTCACGGGCCGTGTATTTTAAAACTGTTGTTACTGAAGTTGAATACGCTGTTGCTTTAAACATGCCGATTGCACGTCGATATCCTTCTTTGTTTCCATTGTAGCCAGCTATTCCCATCCATCCCATATAGAGAGCATTAGGAACAAGCTGGCCCATCCAGTCGCCCCATCGGGAAGAATCGCCAAGAGTTTTGTTTCGTACTTGTTTTTTCTGGAAAGGATCGCTGAGCTGATCCTCGAAAGCAAGTATCGTCAGTGTCAGAGCAGTCCCTCCTATCAGGACATATTTTGCATCTGTTGTAACAGGAGAAGCTGCCTCTTCGCCAAATTCTTTGAAACCCCATGCATGGGAGTCATGAGCATTGAGTAAAATTAAAAAAGTAATGATTGAAAGTAACGCTTTCATGTCTTCACTATATGGCCCATCAGGAAAATGGAGAAGTGTATGAATGAAAAGTAATTTGTGAAGAAAGCTTCACCTTCTAGAGCTTAAATTTCCCGGGACATTTGATGTTGAGATACTTAAGTAGATTTTCGTCGTTATTGAACTTGAAAGCAGTGGAGGGATTTACCCAGAGATCGGCGGCAGGAACCTGACAATTTTTACCCTGCTGAGTAACTGTAGCTGTCGTCGTAATCAAACGCGGTTCCTCACCGCGCTTATCCGCTCTGATGCTGATTCCGGTTCCGGTATAGGAAACCTGAGCAAACTTCCGGTTAAAGCGATCGGGGTTCAGATCAATCGGCTTTTCAGTCAGAACTCCTGAAACAATTGTGTTCGTCAAAGCATTGAAGACAACCTGTTCACCTGTTGTGAGTGTAACAATGTTCTGATCACCCACTCGTTCAATGTGAGGACGACCTTTTCTTGGAATGAGCACAATCACACTTTCCATGAGCTGGGAAAGTTTTCCGGAGCCCGCATCATCGGTCAGTGAAATATAAGTTTCGCGACGACTTCCGTTTTTCGAAACAAATCTCCAGTCACGGGTCACACGTTCCGCAGGATCAATCGGATTTCCCACCATCGCATTCGGACCTTTCATGTGAATTTCAAAACCCACCGGACGGGTGCCCATATTAAAGGGAAACACTGTCGCATCGTAGGCCACGCGGGAACTGTTATCAGGAACACCCACAGGATCATCTGAATAAAAGGAAAGATCTTCGTTACACACGTAAGGAGATGGGCCGCTGGAGACGGCCTCAAGACTTTCAGTGAGTGGATCAGCGAAGGCCTGCAATCCGGAAAAGAGGGCCAGGAAGATCAGGAGTTTCATAGGAGACTTATCGGCTCAAAGGGCGTTCCTAATGAGGGATACACCCTCAGATCGCCTATAGAAGAGCCTGGCTCTTAATAATCGAATAATTCGCTAAAAGACATACGACTATCTAATTAGTCTTTCTGTCTGTCAGACCATATAACCCTCTCACTTAACAAATGAGGTTATATGAAAGTTATAAGTTTTGTACTCGCCATGTCTCTTACTGCTTCAGCATTTGCCGGCGTAAAAGAAGATGTCACAGCATTGGGCAAACTTGCTTTTGGTTCTGATGTCACTTCCGTAAAAGGAAAAAACGCAGAAGCCATCTTTAAGAATTTTCTCGAAGACGGTGAAGAACTTGTGAATAAAGAATACGCTGACATGGATTACGGTGATGAAGTTGATGAAGGATTTACTTCCCTCAAATCAGCAATCGCCATGGGTGGATTCGCTGAAGGTATGTACGAAGAAAAACTGGAACAGACTGAAGAGCAGGATCGTGCTTCCCTTCTTCGCGAACTCAATGCGCTCAAGCGTGGATGGTCTCCCCTCATCAACAAACTTCACAAGCAAGGTGTAAAATTCGGTTATACCGGTCACGGCCCTGGTTACTGTGGAGTTTCATTTGTTGAACTCATCATCATTGATGAGAAAGAACAGAAGGTTTATGAAGTTTATCTTTCTGAATCAGGTGAATGCTAAAATTTAATATTACAAAGGATCTTATATGAAAGCTTTTTTACTGTTAGCTCTTTTTGTTACGTCACTTCCCGTGTTTGCCAATCATGGAGAAATGAGAAACCTCATTGAACTCAACAATGGCACGATGTATGGCGGTCATGTACCTGCTGGATACCGTTCTGTAAAACTCGAATCAATTGCGATCAAAGATGGCCTCAAAGCTTTCTTCACAGAAACGACGAAAGAAAAAATGAAGAGCTGGAAAGAGTTCGTTCACACTTCTGGTGAATATAGTCACGTGAGTGTAGCTGAACGTCGCGTGATCGCGGCCAACCCACTTGCTTCTTTAGAAGTTACTGCTCTTCTTGAAATCGAAGAAGTCTACGCAATCTACAAAGGCAATAAGCTCATTGGATACTTCATCCAGATCAATGATCATGTTCAAGCGGCCATTTATCAGGATGGTGCCTGGTATGATGTGTTTTTTGATGCTGAATTAAATCTTGTGAAGGCGTTTGAGCAGTCAGCTTAAAAACTAAGCGAGTACTGTGCCATCATCTTCCCATTTGCGGCCGGGGCCACAACGAAAGATTCGTTTGGCTCCATGTTTAAGAGCGCATCGTAAACAAATCCACTGAGAAAAGATCCGAGCGCATAACCGCAAAGGACATCACTGGGGAAATGTCTCTTTCCTTCAAGCCTTGCCCATAAAGTCCCAGAGGCCATCAGAGTATTTGCCGATTTAATTCCCAGTCGTAAATCATCACTCATGTCGATGTGATCAAGATTTTTTGAGTTCACCATGTTTCTGGCAGCAGCATCGGTCGAATGACCGGAAGGAAAACTCCGGTAGTCAGCTCTGTTCGGACGGCGACGATGAGCGGCCTTCACCAGGCGTTCGTGGCCAAAGCTCGAAGTGAGGCCAGCGGCATTCACGACTAACGCTCCTTTGGCCTTATTCATTAAATACCCTGAGAATTTCCCATCATCGTTCATCGAAGGTGTCAGAAGTGTCGTGGCATAAGCTTCATACTTAAGAATATTGTTGAAATTATCACTCCAGTTATCGGCCGCGGTCTGATCATCATAAAGACCTCTACCGGCATTTGCCCAATTTGAAATCTTATGATCCCATCCTGACCAGTGAATCGTTCCCGCTCCAGCAAGTGGAACCCAGACGTGAGGAGACAAAGCATTTCTCTTTGCCGCATCCCAGATATTAGAAGACTTCAAAGGCCAGATGGCCTTCTTACCCCAGTTTCCACGACGATTGAGAAAGGAACATGAGGTGAATGACAGAAGAATGATGAGAAAGAAAAAGATTTTCACTTACACGACTTGATTTTAAAAATCGTATAAACCGTCGAAGTGCCTATCGCCTGCTGCATTCCTTCAACGTCACACTCAACAGTTCCGGATAATTGTTTAAACGTTAGTGAGTTCACTTTCTTCTGAACATCAGCGTTCATCAGCATGGCATCCAACTGAAGCTGAAACTCGTTTCCAATCTTCACGTAGTTTCCGACTCTGCCGGAGTAACCACCAAGCTTCACGTTTTCTGCATTTGCTTCCATCGAGAAAACAAGAAAGACAGCGAAGAGTAATCTCATTTTGAATCCCAAACGATCGCTTTAAACTCACCAGTCGTGAAACGTTTCATATCGAAGGGCATCTCTCCCTTAAAGTTTTCAGGCTGCATAAGAGGATCTTTATGGACCTTTTTTGTAACCTGATCGCGATGAGATTTTGATTTATAAACGATGAAGGCGAAGATGACGGTTTCATCTGGCTTCAGTTTACTGAACTTCGAAAATGGGATGCCCCAGGGATTATCGAGCTTCGTTCCTACACACTCGTAGTAATCAAGAGCGCCGTACTTCATCCAGACTTTGCGTCCGAGAGTGGCCATTTTTTTGTAAGCGGCGAGTTTGTTTTTCTTAACGGGAATGATGAAACCATCAACGTATCTGCTCATGAGAATCCTTATTTTTGAGGTTCTTTAAGTGGACCATTTTGGCACCACTGATGTCAGACTGTCCCCATTTTTATAGAGTTATCATATTAATTTCTGACATCCCTTACCAAGTAATTTATTTATCATATAAATAAATCAGACCTTCACTCTGATAGGAGTATCTCAATGAAGTCCAAAAATCTTTTGGTCCTTGCATGCCTCATTTCTATGCCCGTAATCGCTCAGACTTTGCCGGATGAAATCAATTACGGCCCCTATGAAAACACCTATCGGGTTCTGGTGCAAGAGACAAATTCCGCTCAATCACAGCTGAATCAATCCCGTACCTCACTGGCCGAGGCCCAAAGTTTTATTCGTGAAATGACGGATCACATTGATTCACTCGAAGCACAAATCAGCAGCACACAGTCTGAGATCGCGCGCCTTCGTCGTGAAATTCCTTCTTTAGAGAGTCAGATCCAACAACTGAGAAATGAAGATTCACGTGTCATGAGCGATCTCCGCGCACAGCAGAATGAAGAAAGTAATCTCTCTTCCCGAAGAAACCAGGCGCAGAACGAACTTCGCCCTCTGGAAGCCCAGCTCCAGCGTAAAGAACAGAGACTGCGCGAACTTCAATCTGATCTTGAGCAGTCCAGAAGACAGGAGCGTGATGCTGAATCCAGTCTCAATCAAACAGTTCAGGAAGCTCAGAGAATCGATCGTCAGCTTGAGCAGGAACAAACACAACAGCGTCAGCTTGAAACAGAACTGAGAAATATTGAGACAAGAATCTCAAGTGTAGAATCTGAAATCTCCCGCGCTGAAAGCGGCATGGGGACATTAAATAGTAACCTCAATACTGAGCGCTCAAAACTTTCCGCGTTGAATGGACGCGTTTCAGACGCAGAAGCTGAAGTCTCCCGCCTTCGTTCTTCCGGGGGAACACCGGAAGAGATCAGCGCGGCCGAAAGAAAACTTGGTGCCATCACTAATGCCCGTGACAATACCGCCTCTGAAATCAGAAGCCTTGAGCAGCAGATTTCAAGATCTGAATCCCAGATCAGAACACTTCGTTCCCAGATCGATGGTCTTCGTCGTGATCAACAGACTCTGCCTTCGAGAATCGCGCAGTCTGAGGCGCGCGAAAGACAACTTTCTTCTCAGCGCTCTCAGCTTCAATCTTCGATCAACCGTTATCAATCCGAGCTGCAGACCGCACGACGGAATACAGAAGTACGAACGGCCGCAGTCGATGGTCAGAGACAGGAAATCCGCAATGACGAACTCCTGGTCAATCGTCATCGTCAACTGATTGAGAACCTCGATCGCCAGATCGATGTGACTCGAAGAAGTATTTCGGATCTCACTCTTCGCTCACGAAATCTGAATGCCCAGATCGCTTCTGCTTCTGAACTCATCCGTACTCATCAGGCCGCTATTCCCCGCCTTGAGCAGAGTATCCGGAATGATCAAAGTGAGATTGCTGAAGGTGAACGTGATCTCGTGAAAGCGAGAAACGACGAAAGAACTTTCACAGCAGCTGTCGCTAGAGACGAAGCGAAACTCGCCGATGTCACCCGCAGACGTAATGCTGCTCAAAATGAAATGGATGTTCGCGCCAATCTCTATAACCGCTACCTGAATGAAGCTCAGTCTCTCGGAAGTGGCCAGTCTGCTAACGGAACAACACTGGGAGAAAAAGAGGGAGAGAAAATCTCTGCTCAGCTTTCAAAACAAAACGGTGTTTCAGTCGGTCGTGAACTCGGTGTCGCTGAAGCGAAGCACTGGGGAAGTGTGAGAGGAGAAATCCAGGGTTATGAAACTGGATACGCTGAAGGTCTCGCTTCCGCTGAAGACCGCGCTCGCGCTGTCTCTGAATCAAGTGCGAAAGCCGCTGTCGATGCTGAACTCTTCGCTCAGAGAAATTTCAAGCCGGTTTTCTTTGAAGAATTTGTTCAGGAGGAATTTAAAAAACCACTTCCAGTGACAAAATCCCTCAAAGCATTTGCGGTTCTCTTCTCAAGAAATGCTGAAGCAGCGTTTGCCGCTGTGTCTCCCCTTTCTCCCAATGAAATTGCTCAGAGTGAAAATTTAATTACTCCGCTCGACAGCGGAATTGTTCAGATTGCAAAAGATGTGAAAACGATTTCGTCAAAGGCACAAAGATTAAGTGATCCGAATATCGCTTTCCAGGCACCGGCACAAATTCCATTTGGAACAGCAAACTGCTCTCAGGTCTATAAGGGTCTCGCAGTCTTTAAAGCTGCCTGTGACAGTTCTTACAAGGGCTCATTCCAGAATAATTTCGTAACAGCTGCGAAAGGAACTTTCGTTCAGATTTACAATGCACAATTCAGATCAGAGTTTGATGCTGCCAATCTTTCTCAGCGGGAATCGAGTTACCCAGGGGAACTGAAAGCTGCTTCAGTGATTGGTCGTGCAGAAGGAACGAGAATCGGAAAAATCGAAATCTTTGATACAACATACGCCGCAAACTATAAAACTGCGTACGCAACTCAGCTCGAAATCGCGCGGACAAAAGCGAAAACAGATGCAGCTCTTGAGCTGGTCAGTTTTCTCAAAGTAAAACCTCTCTTAACAGTGGCTGCATCATCTCTCATCGCTGAAAACTTTCGCGGTGGCGAAGAAGTCACAATTCTCGGGAAAGTGAAAAACGTGGCCTCAGTCGGACTTAAAGGGCCTGTCATCGTTCGCATCACTGAACTCGTCAATGCTGAAAATGTTGAGAGTGAAGCTGTCCTGAATGAAGCCGGAGCTCTTGCCCTGACTGATCTTCCTGCTCTTAAAGTTAAAGTACTCTCATCGGCCAAAGCTGGAGAGAAAATGATCGTACGTGGTGTGGTTGATCTTCCAGGGGATCTTTATAAACCTGCTCGCCAGGAGAAATTTGAACTCACTCAGGTTCTATCAGCGAACCCTGCTCACGATCTCGGTCTTAACTACAACAAGACGCCGGAAATCAAAGGTGTCTTCAACAGGTACATCCACAAACTCACAATTTCTTTGAAGCCAAAATTCGAAGATATCCGGGAAGGATATAAACTCACACTTACTCCAGTAGGTGAAACTTCAGCACTCGTAGAAGTGAAAGAGGGCCCATTAAGTACAGGTGCTATCGCTGTGGGTGCTAATAAAGAGATGCGCTTCTCTTACGTCTTTAAAGACGCTGCCAAAGGGAAGACAGTGATGATGGAACTCGCCATCTCTTATGCCGGGAAAGTGATCAAGAAGGAAAATGTAACTGTTGTTCCGAAGTAACAGGAAGGCCGGACTCGAATAATAACTTCGCCTCCGGCTTCGTTACCCTACGGGTCGCCTGCGGCGATTTCAAAAAGTCCCTCCATGGACTTTTTTTCAGCATAGATGCCCTAAGATTGAGTTCAGTACGGAGAACCGTAAAAAATAAAAAAGGAACCCGAAGGTTCCTTATTTTATTTTTTTATGGTGCCCGGGACTGGACTCGAACCAGCATGCTTTTAAAGGCGCCGCCGTCTGAAGACGGTATGTCTACCAATTTCACCACCCGGGCATGGACCACATATTAACCATTTAGAAGTCTATTGTAAATCGCTTTTCGGTGGCAGAAGCTTGCGAACTTTAACACATCGGTTGAGTTCATCCTGCGCCTCAGACCAGCTCCGGCGGGCAATGCTGCTGAGATTTTTCGCCTTATCCAGATTCCTCTGACTCATGTTTTTAAGCTCTTCTGTGCAAACAGAATGCGGGAACATGGCCTCAAAATAAACATCCACCTTATCGTCGTGATCCTTCCAGTTAATCGTCGTGAGCTTCTTGAAATAAGCATCGAGAAACGGTGTTGAGAGTTCCGGATAATTAATCCCATGCATTTTCATGCCCGCTTCTTCCAGATCACTGTGCGTGATGTTTTTATTGTTGAAGAGCTCTTTCCACATCATGTCTTTCTGCGATTTAAGCGGGAACGCCGCTTTTCCGACAAAGGCCATGCGCTTCCCCATCGTCGATGGATCGCGCTTCAATTCTTCCTCAATCAGTTTCATCGCTTCGTTATGACCATTGGTCGCGAGATTCATGATCACGGCCCAGCGTCTGTCCTGATCAAGAGTGATGCCTTTTGGAGGGGCGTTTTTTACAAGCATGTCGAAAAGTTTTGTGACCGACATCTGAGTCTGGGCAATCGAAACGTAGAAATCAAAGAATGACATCTGAAGAGATGATTCGGCTTTCGCTTTTTCCATCCGGTCCCACACAAGGGCCTCTAATTCCGGAGCAAATTTCGCGCGTTCTTCTTTATCAAGATACATAGCATAGAGTGATTTCAGATTACTGTTTCTGCCGAGAAGACTTCCGAGAAGAAGATCGTCGCTCTCATGTTTCAGAGCTTCGAGAGCGATATGCATGTAAATCGCGGGACTGAGTTCCGAATCTCTTGTCATCTGATAGAGCATGTTCCACACCATGAGGCGTGAGAGTGGATCCGGAAGATTCGAGATCGCCGTTTTTGCTTTTTCAAGAGATTTTTCATCGAGAGCGTAAAGGGCGTAATCAAGATCATTCATATTCGGAAGAATAAAATCCGGGCAATCGTATTTTTTCACCGGCACATCAGTTAAGGCTTCCGTGTAGATCACATCTACCGTTTCTTCGAGCTCAAGTTCATTATCATCAAGGTCAAAGAATCCGAGGCGGGTTCTGTGCGGAGAAAGAGTTCCCGAGACACTCGGCTTTTGTTCTAAAGTCAATTTTGTGAGTTTTCCGTTCTCGCACACGGGAGTGACTGAGACACGATTGGGTCCGGCAGTCTGAAGCCATTTTGCCGTCCAGTCTGTGAGGTCGGTTTTCGATGCCATGGCAATCGCGCCAATAAAATCCTGGCGCCTGGTATTTGAGAAAGCAAAACGCTTGAAGTAATCGCGCAGACCGTTTTTAAATCCTTCTTCACCGACAAAAAAGTGAAGCTGCTTCAAACTTGCAGCACCTTTAGCGTAAGTAATACCGTCGAAATTTCCTTTCGCTGTTCTCACGTCAGGAACTTCTGTTTCAATCGGATGGGTAGAGACGAGCTGATCCTGCCAGTAGCCCCAGGTTTTGCCGGAGAAGAAATCAAGCCAGGTCGCTTTCGATTTCATCGTTCTTTCCTGAGCGATCGCCGCGAGGTAACTCGCAAAACTTTCATTTAACCACAGATCATTCCACCACTCCATCGTAACGAGATCGCCGAACCACATGTGCGCCATCTCGTGAAGGATGAGACTGTTTCTTTTTTCATAACGTGTTTGCGGAACTGGCCCACGGAAAATATTTCTTTCATTCATCGCAACGGCACCTGGGTTTTCCATTCCACCCCACGCGAATTCCGGAATGAAGACATGTCCGTATTTAGAGAATGGATAGGGATATCCGAAGTAGTCATTGAAAAACTTGAGACCTTTCTTTGTCGTCTCCATGATCTCTTCGTGATCGACATATTTCGCGAGAGATTTTCTGGCGTAGAGATAAAGTGGCAGATCACCGTAAGTATCTTTCCACTCTGTGAAGGGGCCTGCGGCCATGAAGAAGAGATAAGTGGAAAATGGTTTGGTCGCTTTGAAAGTTGTGAGTTTCTTCTCCCCGACTGCCTCTTCTTTTTCGATCAATTCATTGTGAATCACCTTCCACTCAGAAGGAGCAGTCACAGAAAGATGATAAATCGCTTTCATGTCCGGCTGATCAAGACACGGAAAGAGCCAGTGAGCGTAGTAAGGTTCAAAATCCGTGAAGAGATATTCCGAACCGTCTTCCGGATCTTTTGAGCGCTGAAAGCCCGATGCTTCTTTCGAATAAGCTCCGGTATAGGATATCTCAATGGAAGTTTTCGGCGTGAGGAGTTTTGCCGGGATATCAAAGCTCCCGCGACGCTTAGGATAGTTTTTGAGTTCAATTCCGTTCACTTTCACGAGATCAATTTTCTGGATCAGGAAATCTATCGAAAGCGGAATCGTGAGTGTTTTGAGATTGAGTTCCATCCGCACGACACCTTGAAAAGTGTCTTTCGCTTTTTCGAGATCAAAATGGAGAAAATATTCAATGTCCTTCACCTGCGCGCGTCTTTCCTGCGCAAGTTTCAGGGTAAGGTTGTCATCATCTTTTCTGGTTTCAGCAAAAGCTTGAGTGAGAAAAAGTGAAAGGATAAGAATAAATTTCATGAGATTCTCCGGAATCTATTTTTTATACCAGCATGCTGGTCGTGGATTTCCATTCATGCCTGCCATCATGGTGTCGAGACGGCATTGTGGGTTGGGATGAGTCTGATTAGTTGTTTCAACAACTGTCTGGTCAGGGGTTTCTAAACGCGGATGAGGAAGATTTCTATTCTCGGCGAATTGAGCGGTCACAGCGAGAAATGCGTCAATCTTTCTTTCGCGAATGCTCTGTCCCATTCGCGGGGATAACTGAGGAAGAATCTTATCCAGACAAAGGCCCGCGGCCCAGTAATCGGCCTGGCCTTCGAGAGATAATTTATTGAACTCATCTGAGACCGGATTGCCGCCATAAAGATGCCCGGTCTCATGGCAGAGGATAAGCGCCATGGTGTCTTCTGAACCATTTTTAATCGCCGCTATTCCACCGTAAACGATGACCTGATCAGTCTCCCATCTCCGGGCGAATGCCTGAATCCAGTCCTCATCATAATCAGTCATGAATTCCAGTTCTCTCCCATTGGCCTCAGCGTAGGGAGAGAAAGTTGTTTCGAAGATTTTAATGACTCTGTCGAATGCTTTTCTCGGGAGCTTTTCGCCCGAGGAACGGGAGGGAATTTCGTCCACACTGGCGAAGACCTGTACTGAGAGAATCAGGAGGAGAAAGGCAAATTTCATAGTGAAATCTTATTCAGGAAGGCAACTGGTTGTCTAAACTATTCTGGCCTCTGGATTGCCATATATGAGCATGAAGGGGTCTTAATGAAAAAACCTGTTCTCCTGACCACATGCTTACTCTCAATCCTTCTCGGCTGCGGCTCGGATAAGGACGAATTTGAGGAAGAAAAAGCGCGTGAAGAAGAAATTAATCAGGAGACTCAAGGCTCTTATGAAACCTTTCTGGTTCCGGTCAATACTGAGACAGCGGGAAGTACGGTGGGAAGTTTCATGATCCGGATTCAGGGTGATGAAGTACGAGTTCGCGGGGAAGTGGAAAATTCACCCAACACCTTTCATAAACAGTTTCTCCACACGGGTTCGGCCTGTCCTGGTCCAGGAGCTGATACGGATCTTGATGGTGTCGTGAGTTTTGAGGAATCACTTCAGATCACGGGCCCGGCCCTTATTCCCTTAGATCAGAATCTCTCAAGTCAGACAGCTGGTTACGTTTTTCCGGTGGCACGGGCCATGGGTGCTTATACGTATTTTGAAATCACTTCGCTCACATTGATGATGAATGATCTTCATCGGGAAGATTCCGTTCCCACTGACGCTCTTGTTAAATTATCACCGGAAGAAGATCTCAGTCTTGTGGGAAAAACAATTGTGATTTACGGAGTTCCGGGAAATAGTTCCGTGCCTGTCGCGTGTGGAACAATTCGCCGGAAATTATAATTTCCTGATAAGATTTTCGGTCAACGCCCACATATCAAGAGCGAGTTTCTTGTCATCAGCGAGACGGTTGTAGTCAGCGATTTCTTCTTTCACAAAGTATTTATCAGATATTTTTTCAAGTGTTGGATCACTCGCCACTTTAATGGATGTGAGTGCTCCTTGTGCTGGCGTGAGGAGAAAAGGCGAAATGATTTTAGAACCGATTTTAAAAAGAAGATTCGTATTGGCACTACCGATATTAGTTGCCACAACTCCGGGATGAACGCAGTTTATTGTCACATTTGATCCCGCCAGTTTTTCATGCAGGACTCTCATATAGAGAAGATTGAGAAGCTTTGATTCGTTATAGGCCTTCATCGCATTGTACTTCTTGCCCGAAGAAAGAATCTTCCCCTTCCCTTTTTTATGAAGGGCAGAAGAAACGATAACAATTCTCGATGGTGAACTTTTCTTCAGATGATCCGTCAGAAGATTGGTGAGGTGAAAAACCCCCACGTGATTCACGGCAAGGGTCATTTCAATCCCATCAGGAGAGAGGGTGTAATCCTGATAGAAGACACCGGCATTATGAAGAAGAACATCGAGTTTTGGATACTGAGTTTTAATTTTTTGAGCGAGAGCTTCCACATCTTTCAGGCTTCCGATATCAGCAATCAGTAGTTCAAACTTTCCGGGGACGAGCTTATTTAATTCTGCGAGAGCTTTTGTTCCGCGGTCAGTATTCCGGCAGACGAGAACAACTTTCGCTCCCATCTTTCCAAGAGCGAGTGCAGTTTCTTTTCCAATGCCGGAGTTTGCACCAGTAATGACAACTGTCTTACCGGTCATGTGGTTCATAATCTGATAAGCTCGACAGGAACTTCAACGTATTCAAGAACGCGGCAAGCATGACGGACAGAGCGTCCCTGAGTGATCGTCTGGAATTTATAGCGGGGAACAGTGAGAAGGAAATTTACTGTGTTTTCGTTCTGAAATTCCGCAAAGACCGGAAGATCTTTAAAGGTACAACCGCGGGAATCATAGAAATCCACTTTCCCCTGGAGTCTGTCACCACCAGTGTGCGGAATCGTGATCGCCTGATCGATTTTATAGGCCAGGCGTCCATTGGGATAATTGTAATTTGCAGAATTGTACTGACGGAGGTTTCCGTTAATCGCGATAAAGTTCACAATCGTTCCATCTTCCGAGTTCTGCCATCTGCCGGAGAGATCTCCTGCGAATGCTGTTTGAGAACCGAGTATGAGTAGGAACGCGAGAACTTTCATCTTATCTTCTTTTCTTATTGAACTTATCGCAATCCGGACCCGGATGCTCTTCGCTCATGCATTTTACTTTCAGGTTATAGTTCGCGATCTCTTCCTGAACAGCTCTTTTCTCAAGAAGCATTTCTTCAGTCGTTTCAGAAAGCTGCTCAGTTGATTTCCCGAGTTCTTTAAATTCTTTGGCCTTCACTTTATTGAGAACGATTGCCTGTTTTTGCTTAACAATTTCTGCCTTGATCGTCTGAAGTTCGGGATCTGAAACTTCAGGCTGTTTTTCTTTGTAGTAACCATCAACGTTAATGGGTCTTGCCTGAAGCACCTGAGATTCAGGAGCTGGAATATCAGCAGCGTTTTCTGTGGCCGTACCGACAGCGAGAATCTCTTCTTCGTTTTCTCCACCGATAACAGGGAGTTCTTCATCTGCGAAGAGATTGAAACTCAGTACGAGAATTGACATTAAAAAGATTGCTTTCATAACGGTCCTCCGGTGAGGGGCCACCATACCCTTTTGGGGCCCGTTCCTGAAGAAGACCGGGAACTATTTACATGGTGATATAAGTCCCCTAAACTTTTGGAATGGGTATACGCTGGAGAATCTGCGCACTATTATTTTTTGCGACCACAATCAATTACATGGATCGTCAGATCTTTGGGATTCTGGGTCCTACTCTTCAGGCCGAAATTGGCTGGACAGAAGGCCAGTACGGGATCATCGTCGCCTGCTTCACTTTCGCTTATGCCTTCGGATACTTATTCTCCGGTAGATTCATGGACTGGATCGGAGTGAAAAAAGGTTTCGCCTGGTCTGTCGGTGGTTGGTCTTTAGCGGCCATGGCCCATGCTCTTGCTTCAACTCCTGTGGGATTCGGAATTGCCCGTGTGTTTCTTGGGATTACGGAAGGCGGAATGTTTCCCGGTGCTGTGAAAACAACAACGGAATGGTTTCCGAAAAAAGAAAGATCTCTCGCGACAGGAATTTTTAACTCTGGTTCTAACGTCGGAGTGGTCGCAGCTGCGATTCTCGCTCCGTTTCTCACTCTTCGTTACGGCTGGAGAACAGCTTTCCTCGTTCAGGGTGCCATTGGTTTTGTCTGGCTCATTTTCTGGATGAAATATAGAAAACCTTCTGAGCATCCGAAGATCACCAAAGAAGAGCTGGCCCTTATTCAAAGTGATAATGAAGTCATCCCGAAAGAAATGATTCCGTTTAAAACTCTCCTTGGTCAGAAAAAGGCCTGGGCATGTGCCATCGGGAAAATGATGACCGATCCGGTGTGGTGGTTTTATCTCTACTGGCTTCCCAAATATCTTTTGAGTGAGCACGGGATTAAACTCGAAGCACTCGCTCTTCCTTTAATTATCATCTATGTCGTAGCTGATATAGGTTCTGTAGCGGGAGGATGGCTTTCACGCTATTTCGTGGGACGTGGAAAAACTCATGCAGAAGCAAGAAGGCTTGCGATGCTTGTGTGCGCCCTTTGCGTTTTACCAACGGCACTTCTTCCTCTAGTCACATCCGTGTGGCAAGCAGTGGCCCTTGTGAGTCTCGCGGCCGCTGCCCATCAGGGCTGGTCAGCAAACGTTTATTCCCTTCCCTCAGATATGTATCCTTCAAGCTCCGTGGGAAGCCTCGTGGGCTTCGGTGGCTTTGTAGGATCAATGGCGAGTATGCTCTTCCAGGTAGGAACAGGATATTATCTTGAATGGAGTGGAAACAATTACGCTCCGGTCTTTATTCTTTGCGGAGTCGCTTACATCAGCGCGTGGTTTGTCGTGAAAAAAATCGTGGGATCACTGGAAGTTAAAATCTACTGAAGGTTCTGCGGGGAATCTTCCTGAAATGGATCTGCGATAACCCTGGAATGTTGTCAGCCTGTCCTGAAGGACTCTCGCGACAAATTCTCTTTCTGCTGCTGGTGATAATCCCACCGGCACTAACATTTCAATCTGAAAATTTGCATCAGGAGTCGTAATGATTCTCTGCTGACGTCTCCCTGCCCGGAGCTCATCAACTATTTCACCCGGAGCAATCTGCAGGTTCTGCGAATTGTTTCTCATGAGTACCTGGATATTCCGCTCTTGAGCATCCATAAATTGATTAATTTCAGTAAGTGAATTGGCATTTGAAAGTCCGTCTTTCTTTGCCTGTGCCATTTCTCTCATCATCGCTTCAACTTCATCAGACCCCATGAACCGGGTGTACGCCTCAAGTGAAGATGGCAGTTCCATTGTCTTTCCGGATTTCGCACGGAAACTCATCGCTCTTCCCGCGAGATTCGATGTGAGAGGCTGCGCCACTCTGCCGGCCACAGGATTGAATGCTTCAAACACTTTCCGGTCGGTCGTACTGTGAGTGATTTCGTGAATGGCCGCTGCGTTTACGCGGAGATTTTCTGCATGACGGGCATTGAGTCCGATCATGTTCCGGTTGGCATAGGAAATTCCGTTGATCTCGGTCTCAGCGATAAAACGGGTATTGAAATTTTCTCTCATCCGCTGAACGAGTAATCTCGATTGGGCCGGGAGTCTGTCGTAATTTACCGGAGCGCCGAAATAATCGCGAAGGGAATTTCTGAGTTGTGCTGTCATGACAGCTTCCGAGGCCACGGCTTCAGCACCTACACTGATATAAATTGTCCCTTCGCCTGCGAGAGGCGGAACAGGACCCCGCGTGAGGACAATGCGGTTTTCTTTCATGAAGGTGAAGAGTTCCCGCAATTCCGGACTCGAAGAGGGAGTCGGAAGAACTCTGTTCACCGTCACACCTGTGGGTGGAACCTGGAAGGAGACTTCGCGGAAAGGAACAGAACTATTCTGGACGTAGTTACGGAGTAAACAATCCGTTCCCCATACAGGGAAAGCAAGTGTGGCGAGTAAGAAAAGCGCTAGCTTAATTACCACCACGCTGCTCTCTTAACCGCGTAAGAATCTCGGTATTGCTCATATTCGGATTTTCAACCTTCAATGTCGCAATCGCAGTCACTACATCGTTACGTTCATTGGAATTATGTCCCACAACGTATGCTTTGAGTTCCGGATCACGCATGATGTTTGCTTTCATCTCCGGAGGAATAGCAACGGCCACTCCACCAGCCGAAGGTGCCCCCGGTCTCGGTGCTCTTTCAGGAATGACAAAGACTGATTCCGGCACTCGTGCGTGCTCAGCGATGACTGAAGCTGGCTGACGCTCAAGGAAAGCGAGATATTTTGCCTGAATGGTCGTGTGATCTCCCTTCTCTGCGAGAGCATCAATCGCCGCTTTATTTTCCCGGTAAAAGTCTGGTGCCCACTGGGCAGTATTACGAATGTTAACGTTCAGAGCTTCAACTCGTTGACGTTCAACCGTCATGAAATTGGTAATAATATCCTGAGCACCCCGTTTATCATCGGCCTGACGGAATCCCTGAATCACTTCCATCCCCGTTTTTCCCTGCGCTTGTGCGAGACGATCGACGTAAGCGCGGAAGAATGGCTCTTTCGAATATCTGAGGGCCATCAGATCGTATGACGGTCTTGCAGCCATTCTGTCCGTTACGGCACGACGTAATTCTTTTTGCTGAGCAAGTGAATCACCATTCGCACGAAGAACGGAACGAAGAACGACGTCATGACCGTTCTGATCGTTGTGGTTAAAGATGTAGTGACCTACACCAGGTTCAATCGTGATATCAACGCGTGAAAAATAACTATTAAACGAAGGACGGATATCATAAGTGCGTGGCCCTTCGGCCGGTTTTCCTGCGGCATTAAGCGGACCCGGAACATATTCCTCACGGTCACCACTGATGACGTAAACATCAAGATCAGGGTTTGCAACTGTCGGATCTACCCGACCAGGAGCTCCCGGACTACTCCACGTATTATCACGAGTCACCATACCGGCCCAGCGGCCACCGGCCTCATTCATTTCGGTATCACCGAAATCCATGGCAGAAGTTTTTTCGTTGTACCATTTCTTCGTTACAGCATCGAAAGAACCCGGAGAAATCATTACAGCTGAATCCACACCGTGAGGAAAGCGGGTAATGTACTCCCCGATTACATCCGGACCAAATGAGTGACCAACTAAAATCACTCGCTGACCTGGTTGTCTGTAACGCTGAATAATGTTGTTCATGTACTCAGCATAGTTTCCTGCCTGCGCGAGTGCCGGATTACGTGATCCGAGTGCGTGGAATGGCATATCGAAAGAAAGACTCGAATAACCCATCTTCGCCAGTGAGTTCATCTTACCCGCAAAACCGACACCAGATGCTTTCTGTGTACCCGAACCGTGGAGATAAACGACGAGAGCTTTTGCTTCAGGGTCAACGACCGGAATCGTTCCATCCGGAAGAGGCTTCGCTGTTGCTGTGAAATAAATCTGTGTATCAAACTCTTCCACAAATTTCGTATCCACGATTCCGAGAGTGGAACTCGCGTAGCGTGTGTCATCGAGATATTCAAGGTCATTCAGAAATTCCGGATTTCTGACAGGAACAACCCGGTCTCTCCATGTTTCATCACGAAGAAATCTTCTGTTCTCGACATAGCGCTGGATAACGTTCCGGCAGTCAGCAGTTGTCCCTGCTTTACGGCCGAATGAACCCGCACCGAAAATAAAATCGATCGGTCCTGCCTGCACACTTTGTGTGAGAAGAAGAACTGATAAAAAGAGTGTCAGTCGTTTTGTCTGTTTCATATACATTGTCCTATCTTCTCGGTCCGCAGGTACTCATGAGCACCTGGACTTCTTCGCGGATCTGAGTTTTCGTCATGGCCGGACTTCTTCTTTCCATATCTTTAATGACGATGGCGATATCACGAGACTGCTCGGGATAAGCTTTCTCCGCCTGGAAGAGCGCGCGGTATTCCGGATCTTCCGCATAACGGATAATGAGTTCCGGAGTATTCGGTGTTCCATTCACAAGATCATCAACCTGAGATTCCATCACAAGACGTTCAGTCTGTTGCTCTGTCGTTAAAACTTCCGGAGCGCCGTTAGCCGCAGGTGCTACAGGAGCATTTGCAGCTGGAGCAGCTGGAGCGACCGGAATTTCAGAACCCGGTTGTACTCTTACAGCGTCGCCAGCACCTTCAGCACCATCAACCACATCATCAGCGCGGGAAAGTGCTGTCACTTCCGCCGGATCAAGTGTGACTGTTGCTCTTGCTTCCGGAGGAATCGCAGCATTGAGTTCTGGAAGACCCTGAGCTCCTGCTTCAGCGACACGACCTGCATCAGCAGCACCGGCAGTTCTGTTGACGTTCGCAGCGACTACAGCGATGGCACCATCTGCTGTCCGCATACCGGCCATGAAAGCGTTATCGAGGGCCTCAATATAAAATCCAATTGGTCTCAGAATAAATCGCGTTGTTTGTCCCACGATGCTTCTGTTCACAGCACCCGCAGCTGTGCGGATCGCGCGAGTCGGACGACTGGCAGCGAGTGTTTCAAATGCTCTGACTGCCGCACGTTGAGTCGCCGTCATCACAACAGCAGTTGCTTCAACCACTCGACCTGCAGCTCTTACTGCCGCAGCTGGTGGTCTTGGAATTGTTCGCATGACGTTTCTTGCAAGTGTACTGAATCTGCTGGCACGTGCTCCGGCCTGAACTCCGCGGACAACTGCTGTACCGATCACTCGTGCTCCGGATGCTAAACCTCCGGTTAAGAATGATGTCCCGATTTCACCGATAGCGAATCCGGCAACACCGCACATGAGCTGAAGTTTCTGCTGGCAGGTCGCACAGTTCCAGTTTGTCATTGGTCTTAAACAGCGTGATACGAAAGGAGCACCTGTCCACTGTTCGCAACCATAACTGTTCATCGCTGCAGTTTTAATTCCTTCGTACATGGCCGTGATCATCTGTTGCATCACCTGACCAGGATTTGAAATAAAGCGACGGATAAATCCAGGGCCCGCCTGTTGCGCGGCCATGAGTCGTTCCGATGATGATCGTTCCTGACGTTGAATGAGTCCTGTCCACTCTCCGACTGAACGGATAGCGGCCTTACCGATATCCCAGACGAGAGAGAGTAAACTCCAGAGTGAATCAAAAATACCTTTGATCACGTTCTGTAAACATCCAGGAGCAGCTGCTGCACCCTGGGCCATACAACTTCTGTTATTACCAGCGTAGCGCTGAAGATTTCCGATGATGTTAGCAAGTGGGTTGGCAATCGAGAAAGCAGCACAACCATAAAGACCCATACACTGTGAGTCTGTAGAGGCCGGACGACATGAAGTTTGTTCAACCGCCTGAGCACTTGCGCGTGCGAGGCGGACAGCTTCAGCTTCCTGTCTGGCAGGGTCACATCTCTCTTTCAGTTCTGTTACCTCGGCCGCGAGTTGTCTTTGCAGACGATCTGCGAGAACAATGAGGTTGTCACATGTGAGTGTCGTTCGATTGATAATCACCCGGACTTCGGCCTTCCGTGGGTTATCAATACACTGAGTTTTCACTTTGTTCTGGAGTTCCCTCAACTCATTCACCTTATGCTGAAGATCCCGGCCATTATCTGCCCAGGAAAAAAGAGGGAATAAAACAGTAGCGAGAATAATTAACGAACGCATTGGAGACTCCCAACAATTTGCTCAATATCTTTAATATATTTTGAGTGTTCTTCGCGGATGGACCATTTCACGTTATAAACTTCGTCATTGCAGTAGAGATAGTAACTGCGTTCGATGAAGTGAATGTCATTCACCACAAATTCGGCACCAATAAAGTGACCGTTCAGATTCTTATTAAATTTGGAAGCTGTCGGTTCATCGAATTTAAGAAGTTTTCCGGCGTGACCTTTCAGCCACTCTTCTTTGTCTTTCTTAAAATCAACGAAGAGTTTTTGAAACTGATCGCCTTTCATAATCTTTGTCGTCATCCCCGTGTACATCCACGAGATGGCAGGACGGGATTTGTTTTCCCAGGGGCCGAGTGCCACAAGAGGAAGACCGTAAAGATTTTTAACCGCCTCCCAGCCTTTCGGAAGTCCAATCTTAATCTTCTTTTCCTGGATCAATTGATCCTGATAAGTAAGAGGAGAAATGGATACCGCGACCGCGATAGTGGCATAAAAAACGACGAGCAAAGTGGATAGACACTTAAGCATTAGATACTCCCAGACAGTCTCTTTTCGTCTGATTGGGATAAATGCTTAAATTTTATAAAGGCCGAAGCCTAAGGCTTGAGATTTATTATTTAACCGAGCAATTAACCGGGACATTCACCAGGCGGATCCCTTCTCCCGGAAGTTCCATGCGTGTCAGAGTCGATGCTCCTGTCGCAAAACTATTCACCTTACCGGAAACAAAATCGCCGCGATCATTTCTGATGGAAAAAGATTTTGAGAGATAATTGATTCTTGCTGAATCACCATCGAAGCGGGCCACAACCCGGTTGTTGATTTTCACATATCCATCTCCATCACTCTTTCTGATGAGACTTCCCTTCGCATAGAAATAGAGAGTATTTCCACGAACCTTACCGGTACAGGTAGCGATCGATGCAGCTTCAGCTTTCGGCACGACAAACACTGTCGCAAGAATACTGAGAGAGAGAAGAATGCGGATCATGGGGTCCTCCTGGGCTACGGAAGAAAACGATAACATGCTTTAAAATTCATGGTGGGCACCATGTAAAAATAGGCAGAAGTAAAAAAAGACCATTTCGCAGCATAAATTCAGATTTGGCTTTTCAGCAAGTTAAGTAGGATAAGAGCATAATTATCCATAAAGTTGAGATATTCCTCAACTTCCTGTACACTGTCACCGAGGAGAGATTGGCGTGAAGGATGCGAACAAACAAACAGAGATCCTTGCGGAAGCTGTATTGAGCAGTTCAAATATTACTCAGTTGAATGGTTACTTGGTAGCAACAAAGAAAGTATCGAGATTAAGGGCATTAGTTACTACCGTTATCACTGGCAAACTACGGATGATAATGGACAGACGATACGAGTGGTTTTAGACCTTCCCCATAAAGCAACAGGTGAAGGAATCATCGTTACAGTTTTCAAGCCATAGGTGATTTATGAAGAACAAAAAAAACATGTCCCTGGAAGAAATCGAAATCAACAGAAAGATCGATGCTGGTCAAATCAAGCCGGTTCACATTCCACGTCTCAGAACTTCAATAGACATTTTAAAATATCAACTCTGCTCTGAAATTATTAAATATAAGAAAGATAAAGAAATTACTCAAAAAGACATCGCCATGGCCATTGATGTAAATAAGTCTGAGATAAGTAAGATTTTTTCCTATCAGTTAGATGAGTTTTCTTCTGATCGACTTTTATTAATGATCGAAGCTCTTATGAAGTCTGGCGCAGACATTCGTCTGGAAAAAATTTTTGAAGAAGTCAGGAAAAAAGCCGCTGGAATTGATAAAAAAATCAGATTGCATGAGAAAGAAGAAAGACTTAACTCATAGCTGGGCCCAGCCGATAAGCCTGAGAACTTTGATTCTCAGGAGTCCTAATGAAGCTTATCCCCTTAATCATCTGCCTATTATTTGTTTCCTGCTCAAGTAACAGGAAGCTCGCCTTCCCTGACCGGGCACCAGGCTCTCTTCAGGATAAAACCCTCGCCTATGATCTGGAGTCTCTCTCTGGTGACCTGAGTGAAGGTCAATTCTTTGAGTTCATCAAAGAGGCGCAGAACCGGAAATACGAAAAGGTAGTTTTCGCTCCGAAAGAGCCTCTTATCAGAAAAGCTTCTTTCGGAAATGAGACCTATGTTGCGGGAGATTTTTTCGTCCTCATTGGAACAAACTTCGCCGGTAATGATGAGGTCATCCGGAAAGGTGACTACGATGACGTCTATGCTGTAGCGAAAAGAATGGCGTGGCTCAAGTTCAGAGTCACCATCAATCTTGTGGCCTCTATTGATGATTTGAAAACTGCTCTCGCTAATAATCGCCCGACGATCATTGTGTGGACCTCGCACGGAAACCAGCAGTCATTCTATGACTTTAACCAAGTGCCTGTTCCCTCGACGATCTTTAAAGATGCATCCCCTTCTGTTTATCAGTTCCACCTCGCCTCTTGTGAGGGCTACCAGGCCATTCAGAATAAATACCTTCCCCACATTCCCTCTACGATGAAACACTGGGCGTGGCAGGTTTTAACTTATCATCCGGGGACTCTCAAACCTCACTTCGACCAGGAAACCTGGAACCCCTTCATCAACTATCCGGGTGGGACATTCACGAACAAAGGTCTTTCGTGCCAGAAAAAAGATGAGCGTTTTGTGATCTTTGACGGAATCAAGAAAGCGCAGATTGGTGAGTTTAGTTACGACAAAGCGGAAACCTGCAACTACGTCGTCGCAAACGCGAGCGATAAGCTCGTCTGTAATAAGAAGGGCGAGAAGTGGGAAATCTATCAGAGAAAAAGTCTCAACGTTATTCCGGGAACTCCGTTTGATAATCACTACGATTGCCACAGTCGCATTACAAACGTGAATAAGAATAAGATGTGCCGGCGTTTTGAAGATACCAATCAATTGCATGCTATCGACATCACGACTCTTGTTCGTTCAGAGGACGGCTTCACGAATCTCTGGGATTGTTACGATTACATTGAAAAAACGAACGACACTTAAGGGACGAGGGTTACCTCCACATATCTTCTGAGGTCGGCCAGTGATGTGATCCTGTCCTGCCCTGCTATCTCTTTAATGTAATAAGGCCACAAGGCCTTAGCTGTGAATGGCTCCGCATAGTCTTTCATCGCTGAGAGCTCCAGCTCAGATCTTATCTCTTCCGGATGACCCGCAAGCAGTTGAAGACCCAGTTCATGACCGGGAACACTGAACATTTCCTGATCATGATCACGACCGAAAAAACAATGCCCGATCTCATGGAGAAGAACTTTGTAGATCGGTCCATAATGCAGTTCCGTTTCTGATCCCCAGTAATTAAAAACAGAGTGATTGATAGCGATGCCGATGGGAGACCCGTCAGCGCGATAAGCGCAGTATCCGGCAAGCGAGCTGTCGAGCGTAGCTACGTGATAAGGAATCGAGCGGAGGTTCACGCTCACGCCGATCCCATCAAACTCGTCCTGGATCCTGTCCAGCGCCTTAAAAAGGATTTCTTTTTCAGCGTCTGTCGCTTCGTCCGCCGGAATGACGATGGAATTCAATTCCTTTTTTCCGCAGGAAACAATCAGCATGAACAAAATAAAAATTTTCAATTCCATGACTGTCTTTACGACAACGATGGAGTGAGATTTCAGACCTGCTCTCCTCCATAATTGGAACTATTAAGTGAGAAAATGGAAGGAGTCTGAAGAAAGGAAGTTTTGTGAAGAAAAACTGGTTTAAACCTGGACTCGAATGATGATTTCGCCTCCGGCTTCATCACCCGAAGGGTCGCTTTCAGCGATCTCGAAAAGTCCCTCCTTGGACTTTTCTTCAGCATAGAATGCTCATAGATTGAATTCAGTCGTGAGAACCCTTAAAAATAAAAAAGCCTTCCCGAAGGAAGGCTTTTTTATTTTTTAATGGTGCCCGGGACTGGACTCGAACCAGCATTCCTCGCGGAGCCACCACCTCAAGATGGTGTGTCTACCAATTTCACCACCCGGGCAAAGTGGAATTAATTTAAGGGATTTAGGCCAGGATTGTCACGATGTTTTTTTACTTTGGAAGTAAATCATCGAGGTCCAACATATAATATTTGATCCGACCGATACTTTCTTTCAAATGTCCCAGCTGCTGATCAAGAATGTACATCGATTGATCGGGAAACTGAGATTCAGAAACAACAGGGTATTTCTTAGGTGAAAGCTTCTTCTCCTCTACGAGAAGTGTCTCCGTCTCACGAAGAAGTTCTTCCAAAGGATCCGGAATAAATTCTTCCTGTGTGCCACCGAAGAGTGGGACGACATTTTGTTCTTTCTCAAAACCCGTAACGTTCATATTCACCTTTTTGTCCTACTCAACTTGGACTCGCGTCTACTGTTGCATTCTTTGTGCCGCACCATCGGTGTCAACTTGATACCGCTGTGGTGTGTTATGAACTCATTAAACGTTAAAATCACGTTGGGGGGCCGGAAAATGAGAAGGTGCATGTAAAGCTTATAGACCGTCTCAATGTTATCCAAAGGACCCCTTGATAACAGGGTAAATCCTACCCGGATGGCGTCCTCTCAAGAGATTTTCTAGAATGACTCTATGGGAAAGCCTAACTGCTCGCAATGCCGACACTTTTACATTACTTGGGACCAGAAAACGCCTCACGGTTGTCGCCGTTTTGGTATCCAATGCAAGGATCAGCCGTCCACGATCGTGGCCCAGGCAGGTCTCGGTGATTGTCAGGGATTCGAAGCGAAGAAGCGTCCTGAGGACAATAAGAAAGGCCTAGACCTCAACCGGAAGGACCTTTGGTAAGGGAAGTCCCCTTTCAAAGTAATTCGGATCGATTTCCGCAATAATTCCCCCACCCAGACAGATATCGCCATCGTAGAAAACCACAGACTGACGTGGAGTCATCGCCCGTTGGGGTTGAAGAAACTCTACCCGTAGAGTGTTCCCCATCCGTTTCACTCTGCAAGGCTGTTCTGCTTGCCGATAACGGACTTTGGCCTTGCATTCAAATTCTTCCGGAAGATTATCGACTAACCAATTTATCTCCGAGGCAATCAATCCATCCGCATAGAGTGCCGGATGATCATCACCCTGAGCGAGAACGACTTCATTTTTCTCAAAGTTTTTCGCGACCACAAACCACGCCGCACCCGGACCCCCGATGCCCATACCCTTCCGCTGTCCGAGGGTATAGAAACAAGTGCCGTCGTGTTGCCCCAGGATTTTCCCGTTGGTATCAACGAAATTTCCCTTCTGCCCCTGAATATATTGCGAGAGAAAATCTTTGAAGTTTCTCTCTCCGATAAAACAGATTCCCGTCGAATCTTTTTTCTCTGCAGTCGCCAGTCCAAACTCTTTAGCAAGACGTCTTACTTCCGGTTTCGGGATATTCCCGATGGGAAAGAGCACATCTTTAAACACTTCTTTGTTAACGGCATAGAGAAAATACGTCTGGTCTTTATTGAGATCGGCACCTTTTACGAGTTTGCCGTCGTCCACCTGACAGTAGTGCCCGGTCGCTAAGAAATCGGCGCCGAGGAGTTTTGCTTTCTCGTAGAAAACTTTAAATTTGATTTCACGATTACAGAGAACATCCGGATTCGGCGTGTAGCCTTTCCGGTAATCATTCAGAAATTCCTGGAAGACTGAGTCCCAGTATTCTTTGACGAAATTCACTGAGTAATAAGGGATATCGAGTTTTTCGCAGACGCGAATCACATCCTGGTAATCAGCATCGGCCGGACAATTTCCGTCCGCATCTGTTTCATCCCAGTTTTTCATGAAGAGACCGATCACCCGGTAACCCTGCTGTTTTAACAGAAGGGCGGCTACCGAGGAATCCACACCACCGGACATGCCGATGACAACGGTCTTTTTTGAGTTATCGCTCATGAGAGGTGTATAGCAAAATCACCTCGTGATGTCTAAGAGGGTGGAAAGAACCGACCCACCTACAAACTTATAAGCGCCGTAGAATGTTTCGTGGTTAAGAGTTTCAGCAGTATCCTGAGAAGTCTGGTAAAACTTCGGGTTAAAATCATCTTCCCAGTTCTGGGAGAATGTTACGGCCGGAATCCCTCTTTCCCAGAAGCGGAAAGTGTCTGATTGCTCAAAATTATTCGCCTTGAGTTCGAAGTTCACCCGTGTGCCCATCTTCTCCCCGCGCTCAATAAGTTTTCCTGCCCAATTAGCATCCGAGGCGAGCTGACGTCCGTAAAGAACCATGTTTCCGGTTTTTTTCGTCTTATCAAGAAAGGTTGTATCCTGTCCGAGCATCTCAAGATTGATAACTCCGAGAATTTCTTTTCCGGCCTTTTTATCTTCTTCGAGAATCTTCGCGTAGTGATACGAACCGAGATAACCAATTCCCTGCCAGTCTAAGAAAACCACTCTCACCGTATAATTGAGATCAATCTGCGAGAGAACTTTGACAAGTGACAGTCCCACGGCCACACCCGTGCCGTTATAATTTGCTCCCGGCATCGGACCTTTCATATTGATCGTCATCGCCACCGGATCAACAGTGATGGTGTCGTAGTGAGCAGTCACCACGAGAATTTTCTTAGGATTGAGCCCGGTTTTTTCCCACACGATATTATGAGCGTCAGTATTCTGAAGTTTATCGAGTTGAGTCTTCAGATAATTCACGAACACGACCCACTTATTATAATCGGGAGTGTTCTTGGGAATTTTCCCTTCCACTTTCGAGTCAAAATCTCTCTGGTAGAAATTTTTCCCTTCTTCAATATCAGGCTTGAATGATATGGTCGTAAGAGATCCTGAATTCTTCTGATCACTTTCCCGAATCGTAAATTCAATAAATTTCTGGGCCGACTCGTGACCAGGCTGACCAACCATCCGGGAAGGAAGACTTGGCCTGATAAAATTATTGAGAGTCGCAATCAGATCTTTTTGCGAAACCTTTTCGAGCTCCGACCGCACAGTAGAAAAGGTTCCCGGTGCGCGGGCATGAACAGAGAGAGAACAACTAAAAATCGCGAGCGTAATCCACTTTAACATTTCCATCACCTTCTGGTTTTTCTTCATCAATAAAACAAGCACACCCTGAAAGGAGAACTCTGGCATTCTTTCCTTTCTTCTTCAGGACACTCAGAGTTTCGCCTTCCATCACTGAAACCGGCGAATCAAATTCCACGACACAGGAATTGAGAGACTTCGGATAAAACCATGCCTCAAATTGTTTTCCTTCTTTCACGAGAACTCCTCTGAAAGGAGTGAGCCACGGTGTTTCGGGAGGAATTTGGCATGAGCGGAGAACAATCCGGGAGCGTTCAAAAAACGAAGCTGGACCTATGATCATTTTTCTATCTGCAGTTATATAGCGGACAAATAAAAGAGGAACGCGATCATCAGTTACTGTGATCTGAGCACCTTTTCTGAAATGATGGACTCCTTCATGATCGTCCATGCGCTCTTCCGATTCCGTAACAACAACACCCTCTTTCCTGAATCTCGCAGGGAGTTTTTTCTCAAGATATTCAATGGTGTCCGGATTTTCCGGAAAGCAGTGAAAGGGAGTTAAAAGTTTTTCCGTTTCCACGGCTCCGAAATTTTCCGCGAGCTTTAACACTTCTTTTTTCTGAAGGTCTGAAAGGGGAAGCATGAGATCTTTTAAAATTTCCTGAGGTAAACGTGAAAGAAGCGCAGATTGATCATTGCCTTCGTCATTGGAAGTCTGGACGTAAGTGAGGGCCTCAGCATCATGACGGAAGATTTTGGCAAAGTGTCCGGTAGCAAGATGCTTACCCCCGAGCTCTTTCATTTTCCCATGAAGAAATTCCATCCGGAGAGCGTGACATTCCCAGCATTGATCGGGCATTTCACCGGCAGCTTTCCTTGCGACCCATCTTTCCACGACCGCATCTTTAAATTGAGAAGGAATGCGGACAATGTAATGAGGAATACCGAGTGAATGACAGAAGGCCGCGAGAGACTCGAGTTTTTTTTCTGAAATTCCGCAGGAAAGAATGCTCGACTGCTCTTTGGGATAATCGTCGAGTTGAGGAGCGATGGTGACACCGATCAGATCATAGCGCTGGATTTTCAGAAGGTAGGCCGAAACCATGGAATCAATCCCACCGGAAAGTCCTACGACAATTCGCTCTTTCCGAGCGGCTTTGTCGGGCATATAGGTCTCCGTAAGCTTGTTCTTTCCTTCCATGACAAAAGTATAAGGCACTTTCCTTTAAGGTTCTAGGAAGTTTGATCCGAGAAACTTAAAGATGGATAAGCAGCACTACCCCGGTTTTTATGTCGTTGAAAGGAACACTTCTGGTTCCTCGCCCGTATTGAAGGAACTCCTTCAATTATCAAAAACCGTTGCGGCCGGTAAAGTCTCGGGCTTTTCCTTTGTTCACGGGAATTCCTCTCTCATTCCGAATCTTACTCTCTGGGAAAATCTCCAGCTTTCGGCCCATCACGAGCTGTGGGATGAATTTGTAAAAGATAAACATCCGGTGATAGCTTCTCTCATCCCGCTTTTGAAAGAACCTTACAAAAAAGCTTCTGTATCAGCTCCCTGGGAATGTTTTCTCGTGAGCCTCATGAAGGGCATCCTTGATCCGACTCCCCAGCTTCTTGTAGAAATGAATGAGGACTCTTTTCCTCCCTTCATTATCAAAACCATCAAGGCCACATTGATGAAATCCTCACACGATAAAATCGTGTATCTTTCTTCAACGACACCATCGCTTTGGCTCGACTGTGCTCATCACCTGGTGAGAAAAAATGGTTATGCTTTTGAGTTTGAACAGATGGATCGCGATCTCATTAAACGCCACTGGGCCGCTTAGAAAACTTCACAGAACAATTGATTTTAATCGCGGTGGTCGTGAACTTGTTCATGGGCTTTACTCTGATCTGAAGCAGATCTCCTCCGACGTTTAACTCTACAGACGAGACATTCTCAAACGGCAGAAGTCTGGCCTCACCTAGTGAATGAGATTTGAGTTCATGAATATGGAGATAAGGCGCTCCTCCTTCCTTCATATCGTGAAAGCACACGGCCTGAATCACTTCTTCCTGACCAAAGCCCATGAGGGTGGCGAGATTCGAGCGGAATTCCAGCGGATTCTCGTTTTCGAGATTGGTCATGATCAGATGCATGTCTCTGGCGATCCGGGCGTAGTAGGCCTTGAGAATGCCCCTCTCACCTTCACTCAGTTCTCCGGGAAGCTCTGAGAATCCCTTCTTCACCCAGCTTGAGAAATTTCCGGGATAAGGCATATCGTGAAAGGCATGAAGTTCACGGGCCATCGTTTCAAATTCCATTTCTACCATCGTATTGAATTTTTCCTGAACGACAGGAGAAACGAAAGAAAAATAATGAGAGAAGAAACTCTTGATGCCGCCGCTTTTGGTATTCACGTAAGCATTCTTCTTATTGAGCTTTAAGCTGACATACTTTTCCACGCCATCAGCATCCACCGCGAGATCAGCTTCCTTGAACGTTGAACCAAGAGACGAATTGATAAATTTTCCGAGGAGCTTGGGTCTCGTGAGTTTTTTTCCGGTGTATTTTTCCAGCTCATCCGTAGTGAGTTTAGAAACCTGAGAAAGAAATGCCGTCATTTCAGGATAAAACTGACGAACCATGCGGTCCTGTTGGGCCAGAACTGTGAGGTAATTGGGATCGAGGGATTTTTGAAAAGAGAGTTCGTCACCAGCGCGGACGGCAATTTCCTTACCGACCAGATACTCAAAAAGAGAACCCTTTACTTCGTTGAACAAGGCCTCTTTCTTCGCATCACCTTGGGCCATTATTTCGCCCAATAAGCTTCTTCGAGGCCGTCTTCCTTCTCAGGGAGACCTCTTAGAAGACGCGGAGAATTCTGCGAAAGAACTTCAAACGAAACGCGGTTAGCGTACTTACTGATCTGAGAGATCGATGAGTAAGTGAGAAAGCTCGTCACGTGTTTTGGAGAATTCGGAACTTTCGAACGGTGATATTGATTGGCAGAAATATCGTGGAGAACGGCCGCAAGGGCCGCGTCTCCGGCACCATTTGTATTTTTGATCGTGATCGGTCCGCCACGGAATGGATTAATGTGCGTGTAGAACTTGATCGGGTCTTTGCACTCTTTTCTCATCATCGCGCGGGAATACTCCCACTTGTTGTACTCCACGATGGATTTTGTATGAAGAGGATCTTCTGTTTCACGTGCGTGCGGAGTATCAGTAAGAGCACCAATATAAAGTCCGCGGGCCCCAACGGTTAAGAGAACCATGTCACAGATATCGAGAACTTTTTCAGCGGCCAGAAGCGGATCGGTAATTCCTGTAAGAGCAAGTGCTTCGGCTTCATTCATCGCAACGATAGAAACGTATTTCGGGAGAATCTCGAGGATGAGTTCTTTATTTTCCTGAACTAAACCACTCGTGCCGAGACTCAGGACAACGGGGACTCCCGCTGCGCGGGCAATTTCCATCGCACGCATAGTGGACTGGAAGATCGGTGCTTTACTGTCACGGAGTGTGTAGGCTGAAATCAGAAGGGCCGCGGATTTTTCAATCACTTCCTGCGGAATGAATTCCGGAGAAAGATTATTCATGCAGCCTTTCGAGATGGCGAACGTGCGTTCATGATCGGGAGACACAAAACAAAGTGCCCTTCCCATCGGACTGGGACAAGGCTGAAGGAAAGTGAGATTCACTTTCGAGCTCGTGTTACAGATATATTTGAAGGCGTAATCGCCGAGTTCAATATTCTTGTTGATCGTTCCCAAAGCAACTGAAGGACTATCAGAGAGAATTGAAAAATTGTGAAGAGTATTTCCCACAGCACCACCCGGAAACTCTCCGGTGATGAGACCTTTGTTTTTCATTTCCCAGTAAATATCATCGGCGAGTTTATCATCGATGATGAAGGATTCGGATTTTGCAAATTTGTGACGGGCGAGGAATTCATCTTCAACCGGAATTTCAATATCAACGAGAAGCTGGTCAATCCCGACAACATAAACATTTCCTGCGCGGGAAATTTCGTCGTCGAATGACATACGCTGTTTATCTTCAACGGGGAAATAGTGCTTGGTGTTGCGCCGGCCGGGAAACTTCATGGGAATACCTCTGAGATATGCCGATCTTTATAGTTCATTTGCAAAGCCTTCGGAAAGAGTCACGTGGACGGAAGTGGGCCCGACATGGTAAAATCTTCATATGTTTAGCCTTGAACACCCGCAAAAAAACGCCCTTTTTGACTTCTACTCTCCTATGGGACCCCATTATCTGGGTTTATTATCGATTCCCCATTCCGGTGAGGTTATTCCGGAGGAATTCCGTGAATATCTTTCGGGTGACGAAAGTGCTTATAAAGAAGATGTAGATTTCCGTGTCAATGAGCTGATTGATATCCCCGTTCTTCAGCGTTCAGGCATAGCGGTTCTTGTGTCACACGTTCACCGTATTTGCGTTGATCTCAATCGTTCTGAAGAAAACTGTGTTTTGTTCTGGAAAGACAACACACAAGGAAAAAAGCTGGTCGTGAAAAATCCATCGCCGGAAGAGACGCAAAGATTTATTGAAGAGTATCACCGTCCTTATTACGAAATCCTGAAGGCCGCACTTGTTGATCTGGAAAAAAGAAAAGGTGGCAGGGTTTCGATGATCGATCTTCACAGCATGCCATCAAAACCCACGGCCTATCATCTGAAGCAGAATCCCAATCAGAAAACATGGCGTCCGGATTTTTGTCTCTCTGACAGGAAAGGTGTGACGTGCGAACCGACTTTCATTAATTACTTCAAGGATATTTTCACGATTCTTGGTCACTCTGCGACCCTGAATGATCCTTATATCGGTGGCTTCGTCACAGAATTTGTGGACCGTTTCCGCACGAACAACATTCAGATTGAGATTAATCGCTCCGTTTACATGGATGAAGAAACGAAAGCGCTCATCCCCTCGAAGGCCAATGCTCTTCGTCCACTACTGACTCAGGTTTTAGCTGATGGATTTGCGAAATTCGATTCCTAGTGAATCGTCATTTCGTCTTTCTTCTGGACCGGAGCTTCCTTCGCTTTTTTCAGATACATATTCATGCGTTCATCGGGAGTCAGTTCCGGCGCGGCCTCATTGGTTTTTTCCCGCACGGCCGCCTGTCCTTTTCCGATCGCCTCTAATTCAATTTTTCTCTGAAGAGCAATCTCGTTGTCGTCCTGATCAGTGAAAATATCCCGTGTCGTGAAAGTCTTCCCATATTTTGCATATGAGTATTTGTAGAAAGTGGAAAGGTGCTTATGATATTTACTTCCGCGCTCAAGGTAGAAAATCATCTCTTTCAGGATATCGATGTTATTCGTATCCTGCGACCAGGCACTGAAAAGATAAAGCATCCCTTCCTGATCCACCTGTCTCGTGAAATTCAGCTGCTTGAATTCCGTGTAGAGAATCCGTGACATGTCTGTATCAGTAGGTGAAAACGTGATGGTGGTCAGAAATTTTGATCTCAGCTTTCTCGATTCTTCATTGTTTTTTTCGGTACGAAGAACATAGGAAAAGAGGTTCCCCTTCTCCTGGATCATCACCATTTCCATGATGTAATCCTTGTCCTTAGACATAAGTTCAATGATGGCCGTTGTCTTCCCGGAAATGATGCCGTAGCGGATAGTTTCCTTCGGGAGAATCATAGAACGGATGTAGAGAAGATAAAGGTCATAAATCATTTCATCTAATGTCTGATCTTTTTTTGGCTCTAGAGTCTTCGTAAAAATATCCGTCCATAAAGTGGAAGAAGTTTTACTGAGAATCCGGTTCTTCACGTAAGGAAGCTTAAAAAGATCCAGTCCGGTGGAATAATCTTTCTGAACTCCAGATGGCAGAACATAGATGCGGGAGTTTTCTCTTCCGCCCGGTCCCATGAATGACATTCCCAACTGGAGAGATTTTCCTTTCTTATCATATTCAAGAATCGGAACAGTCACAAAGAATGGATGTCTCACCGGAAGGGGAAGCATCGTACTTCTCAGAGGGAAATCTTTCCAGAGCTCGGGATACTCTTCTTTATATTCTTCGATTGGTTCAATCTCGATTGGCCTTAAAAGAAGCGGCCGGAAATTTGAGATCTGATAGTAACGATTCCACCCCTCACCCTTCATCCATTTCGTATAAAGACTCGAGGGATAGCGCCAGAGTACCCAGGCGGCAATGCCCAGTGAAATCGCGAGAACAGTTAATGTGAGAGCTAACCAGCGCATGCTAAGCCTTCAAAAGAACAATAATGAGATACTCTTTCTATCGGTAGGTTCAGGAAAACTCATGAAAAATTTCTAAATGCCGAAAAGGTGTATGACTTAAGTCAGTTTAAAGGACTTACTATGAAGTACTTAATTTTCACTCTTCTCATTGTTGTCGTTGGTTGTGATACGCCCACGCGTTCACGTTTTCCTTCAGCATCCTCCAGTGATGCTCTCGGAACTCCTGGCGGAACAGGAACTCTTACTCCGATTGATCCTACAGTGCCAGTCACTCCGACAACTCCTGTAACGACGACTCCGGGATTTGAAAGTTGTAACCTTGCTAAGAGCAATTCCACTGCTGATCTTGGCGGAATTGGTATCTGTAAAAGTACGCAAGATGAAACGCAAATCCGTTTTGTATCTTCCCTCACAAATACTTCGGCCCGCACATGTATCATTCCTACTTATAAAGATCAGTACGGAAACTCCACTTATCTCGGAGATCCGCAGTGTACTTATACTGAAGCTGAAAAGATTTATACCGGTAGACTTTATAAAAACCGCACAGGTGTTTCTCAGTATGCCCTGAATGGTGTGATGATCATGAAAGAAGGATTGCTGGTGGAATACTTCGCCTGCATGGACGCTTATCTGAAATACATTTCTTATTATTGTCCGGCAGCTCCGACTTACGCCCCTTGTGTTCAGGGTGCTTCAAACTATCGAGCGCAAGTGTGTAATCAGTTTAAAGCGAAGTATCCGAACAACTACATTGACCGCTTTCTTTAACCATCAATGAAGCTGTGGGCGTCCTTTCTGGGTGCCCACACTGAAAACTCCCACTATTTCTTCAAATCTCGTGACAAACGACAGGATCGGCAAAAAAATATCTGATTTATTTTTGCGGTCTGTGTACATCGTCCCAATCACCACATGATGAAACATTTTCGTATCGGAATATGTTTTGATGTAGGTCTGAACCATGAGGCCGTCCTGCTGTTCTTCAAAAGAACGGTCCGGAACTTCCACGGTCTCCTGCATTTTGTTGTCAAACAGGTGATATTCCTCAAATCCGAAATCCCCTGACTTACTATTCTCGATTAACTTAGACAGGTACTCGGACTTCTTTAACCCGATCCATTCTTCCACTTCATCTGGAATTGAGAATTTATCTTCGTCGCTCACACACCCTCCGGGGCAAAACCTACCCTCTCAGGCATCTTATCACTTCCTAGTAAGATAGGAGGGAGAAAAGGAGATCTGTTGATGCGAAAAATTGTTGATGCGCCCGGATTAGATCAGTTGATCGAAGCAGGAAGTTCCGGATATTTCCCGTTATTTTACCAGGATTGGATTCTCGAGTCGTTTGCTGACAAAGCTATCGCACAGAAAATCTCTTTTTCCCGTGCGGCGGAGACTGTTCACCGCATGTATAAGCAGATGGAGCGACACCACTCTATCGAAAGAAAAAAGACTGCTATTCAGGCATTGAAAAATGAAGATCGCACAGACTTCATCCTTTCATTCATGAAGATGGTCGAATATCGCACATTAGATAAATTGAGGGAGCTCCACTAGGATGAAGGGTCTACTCTTCACAGCACTGTTTGTTTCCGGATCTGCTCTTGCTGAGTACCGGGCCTACCAGTATCTGGTGAAGTCGTCTGACCCTTATGCATCCTCAACTAAAGCGGATGCCCGTTATATTGTCTCTACTCTCAATCCCCAGAATTATAAAAGCTACCATGGCGGATCGTTTGTCACTGTTGACCTTCTCCGCACATGGATCTGCCCGGGTTATACCGGTCGTGGAACTCAGCCTTGTGACCATCCTTACGATAAGGAGACTCCATGACTAAGATTGTCCGTGACATGGATCAGGTTCACTCGAAATTAATTGAAACTCTCAATCGTAAACACGAACGCGAAGTGAAACGAATGAATGAAATTCATTCAGAGAATACAACGCAGATCCGTAAGGGTCAGGCACTCGATCTCGTCACCCTTCAGGACCAGAATGAACGTCAGGTTGCTGATGAGAATGAAAAGAAAGAGCGCATCCTTGCCCAGATGAAAGGCAATCTCGATGAGTCTAAGCGCCTCACTGAAAAACAACTGAAAGAGCTCGAAGAATTCAAGGCAAAAGAAGTGACAGACCTCAGTGTGAAAAACTCCACTGACCGTGAACGTATTTCTGGCGAACACAATGAAACTCTGGAAAGCATGAACCAGAGATTTAACCAGGCCTCTCAGAAAATCAATCTCGAGGGCCAGGAACGAGTCACTACCCTCACTCAGCAGCAGACGGAACAGCTCGCTGACCGGAAAGATTTCGGTCAGAAAAAAATAGATGATCAGCACATTAAGCATGTTCAGCGTTTCCAGAAAGACGGTGAGAAATACACCAAGATCAAAAATGATCAAGACGAAGTCTTCAAGAAAGAGCGCATGACGACTCACAAGAAGCAGGAAAACGAAATGGCGAAGATGACTGATCTTCATGCCAAAGAAATCGAAAAGCGCGATAACCTTAAGCGCGGAGACCTGAAAGAACAGGAACTCTTCTTTGAGAAAAGATACGACCAGACATTCAAGCGCCACAATGAGCACCTGAAAGTACTCGATCAGACTCAGGATAAAGCTGTCGTAAAAATGCAGAATGAAATGGCGAAGGAAGTTGAGTTCAAGAACACCCGCGCAGAAGACAAGTTCTTCCAGTTCGTGGAGCTGAAGCCGACTGTTGAGCAGACGGAAACCGGCATTCGCATCAAAGTGAAAGTCCCCGATCACTCAAAACAGGATCTTCAGTTAAATTTGAACGGTAAAGAAGCTGTTGTGAATTTCAACCGCCGCTATATTGATAATAAAAAAGATGAATTTGGTAATACAAGCCGGGTTTCTAAGATTGAAACTCTCTCTACCCGTCTTCAGACCGGTATTCACCTCGATCCGAAGTCAGTGAAGTCCAGTTATATGGACGGCGTAATGACCTACGAGATCAAAAAAGCCTGAAGTCTTAATCGTTAGCAACAAAGAATTCTGAGAAATTTAGTTTGGTAATTTGCACCAGGTCCTGAGTGACTTCTCTCACCTCAGCTCTGGGTGGACCTTTCGTGCAAAAGCGATGAAGCGACTTGAGGGCCTCAAGATCACCCTGGGCGATCACTTCCACAGAACCATCGGCGAGATTTTTTACGTGTCCCACGATCGGGAGTTTTTCCTGGATCACAAAATCGGCCACGGAGTAGCGGAAACCCACTCTTTGAACCTTTCCTTTTATGATCAGTGTCATCTGTAACATGCTCAATATTGTAGGGAATTCGCTGACGATCATGCAAGGGAATTGATACAATATCGCCATGAGGCGACCTAAGCTAGTCCACTTCACCGGCATCCAGTCAGATGATTACATTTTCATCCGCGCCTCTATGACTTATTCCTCCCATGGAAAGTTCGCCATGCTGGAGGAACTCGAAGAGAACCTTAAGGAAATCGTTCCTACAAAACCCATTCAAAGTCTGGGTCTTCTCTCTTCCAATGAGTTCCGCTTAAAGGTCATAGGGCTTACTGCTGACGATCAGGAAACATCGGTCCGGAGTTTTGACTCCGACAGTTTCGGAAATTTCAATTTCAAGTTTGCTCAGCCGGAAAATAAAAGCGTCGTAAAACTCCGTCTCTACGAAACGAGATCACATCCTGGTCTTGATCTACTGATCGGTTCTTTCATTCCGACGAAAATTCTCACGCCGAAAAAACTCATCATCATGGATTTTGACAAGACTCTGGTGGATACAAGATACTCGACGATGAAGGAGCTTTTCACATCCCTCAGAAATCCGATTCATTATTTTCCTCCGGTCGCAAGTTCCATTGATCTCATTCAGGGATATATCTCGGAAGGCTTTCAGCCATTCGTCGTTTCAGCGTCTCCGCATTTTTACGAGAACGCCATCCGTGACTGGCTTTATCAGCGCCAGATTTTTACGGGCAATATCTTTCTCAAAGACTACCGTAGTATTTTTTCTTTCTTCGAGGGTGACCTTTCCACGAAAGACCTTCGTTCCCAGGGCTTTTATAAGCTCAACAATATCGTCAATATTCTTCTCATGACCGGAATCCCGGATGACCTGGTACTCGTAGGAGATGGATTTGAATCCGATACATTGATTTACCTGACTCTCGCCGCTGTTCTCGTGGGGAAGTATGATCCATGGACCATCTGGAATAACATTAAAAAAGAAGAAGCTTTCAAGCTCACGAACCAACAGCACTTCCGCTTCTTATCGAAATTTTACCAGCTGAAGAACATGAGTGACGTTCACCCGCCGGGTAAGATAAAAATATACATCCGCACGAAGTCCGGCATGAAAGAGAAACTCGAGAACAGGGTTTTTCCTCTGGATTTTGCGAACCAACTCCACAACCTGGTTACATACTATGAAGGCTAGAATTGTCCCACTCGTTGGTGACATAAAAGAAAACGCTTACCAACTCGGAATTTCTGAGAAGGTCGCTTTCCTTGCACTCGAAGATCGCGTGACCCGCCTTCTCTCGAAAAATTTTCTTCTTCGTCAGGGTCAGGACATTATGATCCGCGCGCGGGCAAGGCTCGCCAAAGATCGTCCGACTCCCTTTACCAAAATGGTTGATGCTTATTGTGAAGGTCTGGGAATCGAGCCATCGCGCTATCACGCTTTTCTTTCACTCTTTGAACATGCGGCCCATTACGGCCAGACTTTTCCTGAACTCAAATCCATTCTTCCCGGATGCACGAGCTATTTTCACCTGGAAGAAAAAGAAGTCTGTCATACACGACTCGTGGATTTTCCGCTGACCGGAATTCTGGATCATGATCCCGTTCTTTATCTCTGGCAGGGAGAAGGACGCCCGACTCTTATGAATTTTTCAACACCAGGCATGGCACCCGTTTTTTTCCATGCTGTTCATGCATCAGGTGTGAGTGTGGCCGTTCATCACAAACCGGGAACTCTTTTCCATCGTGAAGGTCAGAGCATTTATCAGATGATTTTTGATTCCCTGATGGAAGCAAAGTCAGCGGGAGACATAAAAAAAGAACTGAAGAAAAGAGAATCCGTTACCAAGTGGGGAATTCTCACTCTGGATCGTGACGGGAAAGTGGAAGTGGCCGATATTGAGGGACCGACGCAGAAATGGGAAAGCTTCAGCCTTCGGGATACTGGCTCCATTCTCTTTACCAATCTACCTCTTCAGAAAGACACCCAGGCCTTAACACCTTATCTTCAATTTACTGAGTCCCGGGAAAAATGGGTCCGCCAGAAACTGAAAAGCACGTCTGATAAACACATCCTCGATCTCCTGACCGATGTGGAAGATCAAAAAGAAAAAAACTGGCTTCATCCGGCGGCCACTCTCTCCACAACCGGTGCCCTCAAAGTGAATCTCACGACCGGGTATATTGATATCAAAACAGGAGAAGGTGCTCTCACGATTTCCGATCCTATCCTCCGTTTTTCTCTCGCGGATCAGAACGATAAAAAAGTTCTGAAGAAAGAAAAAGTTCCATCGGCCTTTGAATCGGCATGGAAGCGCGCCTCTCTGGCCCAGGCCAGATTTGATGACGGCCAATACGATCTTGCTTATCATGAGCTTCAGATGGCGATTGCTCTCATGCCAATGAAAAGGTGGAAGGATATTTTATCTTTTTATCTCTGTCTCTGGGACTTCCGCTTTGTCTCCAACACCCGCGAACTGGCGGATGTCTATAAACGCCTTCTCACTCTCGAGCTTCATGAGAATATGAAAGATCAGGGTCTTCTTCTTCGCATGCGGATGGAAAAGAAACTGGGTCTCTCACCTTCAGTTGATGCCCGCGATCTACCTGCCCACTATCAGGAAATTTTCCGCGAGGAAAAACTCGCAATGGCACCGGTGTTTGCGACCTGGATGAATCTTCTCTATCCGAGGATGGAGATTCTCGATGTTCTCACTCCCCACATGAAACAAGGATAACTATGGGCCTCTTATACGTCTTTCCCGTCTCAGAAGAAGAGACAGATTTCGTCGTCAAAAAGGACGAGACTCTCATTCTTAAAACTTACGGACTTCCCTATATATTCTGGATCTACGCCATCTGTTCTGTCGCTGTGGTCTTCTTCATGTTTCTTGCAATCAAGGAACCAATCCTGAAACTCGTTGCCCTGGGTGAAGATACGGATGCGACACTCGGCTACTCACTTCTCACTTTCGTAGGACTCATTCCTGTCTTTATTTTTGCTTTCTTCTTCTATGAGAAAAGAATCACCAGGAAAAAAAATGAACTGGGAATTGAGCACAGAGTATTCGGCATTAAGGCCTTCTCAGAAAAATTCCTCATGGAAAAAGATGATCAGCTGGAGATCTCCAACTTCATCGACTCTCCCAATATCGCCCGGATGAAAAACACTCCTGAGACAGTGGGTTTTCAAAACCGTGGTTATTTTACCCTTCACCTCAAATCAGGTGACGGGAAAAAGATCATGATCGATCGTCACAACCGCAAAGTGGATCTGGAAAAGCTCAGAGAATTACTGCTTAAGAATTAGATCTGGTAAGTGAAGCCGATACCAACTCGTGTCCCGACAAATGATGGGTTCAGTCTGATATCCGGGCGATTGAGATTCGTGCCCGCATTGGCCGGATCAGGAAGATCGAAGCCAAAAAGTTTCGTGTAATAAACTCCGCCGTAAGCTTCAAAGCCCAGTCTGTCGCCTAAGATCCAATTCGCCCCGAGGTTTGTTCCGGCCGAGAAACCGTAACCATTCACGCGTGCTTTTGAACCGAGCGAATAAGTGGCAAAGGGAACGCCCATCAGCTGGTTCTGCCAACGGAGGATGAAAAAATCCCCGGTATAAATCCGGTAAGAGAGATCGGGCCCTATTTCCACCATGCGGAATGCTTCTACATTCTCTTTCCCTTCCGCATAGCCCATCACAAATCCCACATCCCAGCTCGTGGATGTTCGGGTTGCACCCTTGACCTGGAAACCATTCCAGACGAACGCGTCTTTATCTTCCAGCTCATCAAAGGACTTATTCATGCTGATCTGAGAAGGAAAGGTATAGACCGATACACCGTAATGAGAAGTGAGTTTTTTCCCGGCCGCACGGAGAAATCTTTCGGCCACCAGGCGATTACTGTCGAGACTTTCCATCTCTGTACTCACGTCGGTTACACGAATGTAGGCAATTTTTCCGGAAACGATGATGGGATAGAGTCTCGCTTTGTTCCGGGGGATCTCACCTATCGTGACTCTTTTCCCGCGTAACACATACCCGACTGGAGAGCTCATGGTTTTATCAGCGTAGATCACAGCACGGTCAGCGATAACGATCGCCTCCTGAGCTGCCCAGACTTGTGGGCAAATGGCCAAAACAACCAAAAGCAAGAGCATTTTGGGTGCCGACCAAAGTCCGTGAATTCGTTTCGCTATCCCTAGCATAAATTTATTCCTGACTATCCCTGTCTGAAACTCTGGTAAAATAAGAGCTATTAGAATGAGTCTAACCTGACCATGAAAAAAAGAGGAGCAAAAAGGCCTCTTAATTTCTTTTTCACGCTACCGATCAGCAGTGGGTAATGGTCTTTCCTAAGGAATGGAAAATGAACACTCTATCGAAACTCTCTTTTCTCACACTCGCACTCACACTGGGCGCCTGTAACGAAAAAGTTTCCCCGGAACTTCAAGGTGCAGCTTCCTCCACGACTACCGGTGGTGGATCAGCGATCGTACCACCCGACTCTTACTACTTCAGAATAGCGAATGCTTCAGACAGCATGCTGAACTTCAAGCTTCATAAGTCCGGTAGCGGAAACGCCAACGCGAATTGCGAAATCACAAATACTTTTGGTCTCTCGAGTGATGCTTACCGCGCGTCTCCTTCAACTTACGATATCTCCTGCTTCATGGAAGCAGACGAGCTCGCGATGCACTACAATGGTTTCGGATTTGATATCGAAGCGTCTTCCAACACATGTGAATACGTAGGCTATGCTCCATTTTCTTTTTACGATTACATGCCTGGTAGTTCATCAGGTTCATATGAAATGCTAGAGTGTGAAGGTTTTGCAACGACTCCATTTATCCAGGGATTCGCAGCATACGCAGGCAAAACTTGTGACACATATACATCCTCCCTTGCCGGTGCTGTTTCCTTTCCTTCGCTAGGATTTGATGAAGCCGATCTCTGTCGCTTTGATTACTCAGAGGATGAAGGTCCTAATTGCGATGTCGGTGATGTTTCAGTCATTAAAAGAACTCTTAACAGACTCCCAGGACCTGATAACGCAATTGGTACGGTGGATGACGTATTAAACGTCGTAACCACTCCTACGATCAAAAAATGCGGCGGAAAAATAACCAACTGTATTCAAGGTCCAATTAAAAACGAACCTACCCTTTCAAAAAGCACTTCTGGTATCGTCGTCACAAAAACAGCTGCTAACACAGCTCTCAAATTGAATAAAGATTATACTCCTTTGATTGGTGCTTATAACTCCAATCGCCGTTATGTGAACTTCAGAAGAGATATTGCTTCTTTTGATATTGAATACGGAAACAGTGCCAAACCATTGTCCAGTGCTTATTCAAGTTCATTCGGAGATCCGATCTATAACAAGAGTTATAATCCCGAACTCATGATGAACTATGCCAACAACAAAAGAATGGATGGAACAACTTTGATTCCTTCAGGTTCAGTTCCCGTGTTAGAAAATTCTATGTACAACGCCAGTCCTTATGCAGCTGAACCCTATCTTGGTCTCAACGGATCAAAAACGAACCCATTCTACATGGCCTACTGTCTGGATAGTGCTTTTGATGTGAAGGCGAGAATCAAATTAGTCGTAAGAGACTGGGACCGTATCCTTCCCACTTCAGCGACCAGCACATACTTTGAAAGAATTTCGGATGTCGATCTTCTCCCTCCTTTCGCCCGTCAGGATGTTCCTTATACGGATGAAGTGACAGGTGATCCTGATAGTTGGAACGCCTTTAACGATATCGCAGACTGGGATGACACGATTTCCATGGAAAGAGATGATTCAGGTATGCCATACGATCCAAGTGTTACCGTCTGGCGTCCATTACCGACAGCTAGTTACCTGGATGGATTCTTCAACCCAGGTTGGTTCCCGGTTGATACTTTGACTGAACAGTAAAATTTATCAAAGAAAGAAATAAAAAAGGGCCGCTTACGCGGCCCTTTCTTATTTATAAGTGTCTTACGACAATTATTTTTCCATGTAGTTCTTAACTTTATAGTTCTTACCCATCCACCAGAAGACAACCGCAAACACGGCCATCAGGACAGCGAAGAACCAGAAGTAACCGGCAGAAGCAACCGGGAAGAGTCTCTCACCAGCAGCTGCGACGTAAGCAGTAATAAGGTTACCGAAGAATACAGTGAGAAGCCAAAGTGACATAACTGTAGACTTCATCGCGCGTGGAGCTTGTGTATAAGCGAATTCCAGACCTGTGATAGAAACCATAACTTCCGCCATAGTCATTACCAGGTAAGGCCAGAACTGCCACATAACGTTCATGTCAGTGCCTGAATCCATTGCTGTCTGAATGAGAGCAACGATCGCAAACGCACCACCAGCA
Organism: Bdellovibrionota bacterium; assembly: GCA_040387275.1. Lineage (GTDB taxonomy): Bacteria > Bdellovibrionota > Bacteriovoracia > Bacteriovoracales > Bacteriovoracaceae > Peredibacter. The sequence continues at coordinate 595,907 of JAZKDZ010000001.1, forward strand.
ATGAACATACCCCAAGTGATACGACGGATAGGAGTTGTCTTGATGCCGATTTTATCGAGGAAAGGATAAAGACCCATAGAGAAGAGCGGAATGAGCCCCATAACCATGATCGGGTTCCATGCAGAAATCTGAGAAGCTTCAAACTTGATACCCATGAATACGAGATTCATTTTACCGGCCTGAATAACCCATGAAGAACCGTGCTGATCGAAGAGTGCCCAGAAAACAGAGATCGCAGAGAAAAGCTTAGCAATATCGAGAACTGCTTTCGCTCCGTCTACGTGCTCCTGAGTATGTCCACCGTGAAGAGCAGCGTCCATGAACGTCTGTCCTGCTTTACGGTTTTTCTGATTCTTGAAAGCTGAACCGATAACATTCATGAATCCGTGTCCGTCAGATTTAGTTGGCGGAACGTGAACGAATTTATGACGACCCATCCAGAACACGAAAGTTGCGATGAGCATGAGTACACCCGGAATACCGAATGCAACACTTGGTCCGTAAGCTTTGAGCGTCCATGGAGTGATGAGTGTCGAGAAGAACGATCCGAAGTTAATCATGAAATAGAAGATTTCATAAACTTTCTTAAGAAGGTGTTGTTGATTTGCTTTGAACTGATCACCTACGTGAGCAGATACGCAAGGCTTGATCCCGCCAGATCCAACAGCGATAAGACCGAGACCAGCATAGAGACCCATCTCTGTTTCCCAGATTGAAAGAACCGCGTGGCCCAGACAGTAAACGAGAGAGAGATAAAGAATCGTTTTGTATTTTCCGAGGATGCGGTCAGAGATGAACGCTCCTAAAACCGGAAGGAGATAACAAGCAGCAGAGAACAGGTGATAAGTTGAAGTCGCCTGAGCTTCCTGAAACAGGAGAACCTGAATCATGAAAACTACGAGGATGGATTTCATTCCGTAGTAACTGTAGCGCTCACACGCTTCGTTCCCTACGATGTAACTAATCCCTGGTGGGAACTTGTTGGCATCAACAGCATGGTCTTTTCCACCAGCAGTTGCAGCGATTGTCTGCGACATGTTTTTCTCCTTCAATTATTGAGAGTCGTCTTCGTCTTTATCTGCAAATTTAAATGGCTTCACGCGCTTGTTGCCACCAAGGCGTTTAGGGGCGTTCGGGTCGACCTGGTCACCCTTCTCCCAGTGCTTGTACCATGTGTCAGGTTTCACTTCTTGGGCTTTTTCCTCATTTAGTCTAACCGACTTTTCGATTTCTTCGCGCTTTCTTACCAGCACCTGGGAACTTTTTGACACTGTTCCGGCAGAATTTTTAGAAGAAGTCGAATTTTTCTCGTGTGCCGAGATGTCGATGGTGACATCACCGGTCACTTTAGTCTGACAGGAAAGTCTTTCTTTCGTGATGTGGAAGACGTTCCCCAAAAGTCGCGTCTCTTCAAAAGGCTGAGGATTGAGGTTCAACTCCCCGCTCTTGATGATGATCACGCAGTCACCGCAAGTGGCACAACCACCGCAGCTGGATTTGATTTTTTTTCCGGACTTCTTGAGCTGCTCAAAGAGACTGCGTTCGCCGTCTACTTCAATCACTTCCCCGGAAGGCCATAAGGTGCATTTATACGTCATACTACTTTCTTAATTTGTTTCTCGATCACTTCCGTGATCTTGCCTTTCAGAGGTTTCAGGAGAAATCCGAGATCAACTGTGACCACGACTTCTTTTTCCTGGAAATGGAGCTTGGCCTCGAAGCCTGTGCCTTTGGCCGTGAAGCTATGATTGGCATCATCCGTTTTCACGTCAGCTTTCACGCCGAATTTCTGAATGACTTCAGGAATTCTTTTTTTGGCCTCTTCGTAGCCCTTCGCTTTATCAGTAATGTTTGTATAAGGGATTTTCAATTCCATGATGACTCCTTTATTAGCGTGTTCCGGTCGAGCCGAATCCGCCTGCTCCTCTCTGAGTTTCATTCAGAGTAGAAGTTGTAACGTATTTAGCCTGTGTAACCGGACACAAAACGAGCTGAGCAATACGTAGTCCATGCTCAACGACATAATCTGTATTGCCGAAATTTCCCACGATGATGTTCACTTCCCCACGGTAATCGCAATCGATTGTTCCGGGAGCATTGACGATCATGAGAGGTGATTTAAGAGAGAGACCAGAACGGGGACGAACCTGAACTTCGTAACCCAGAGGAATTTCCATCGCGATACCAGTTGGGATGAGAACTCTCTCCCCTGCTTTAATCGTGATGTTTTTTTTCTCAGGAATCGAAGCGCGGATGTCTGCACCGGCCGCACCTTCAGTGGCATAGAATGGAAGTTCAAACCCCGGATCGTAATGATCCAGGGTTTTAATTTTCACTTCTACGGAAGACATTACTTCGCCTTCTTCGCGATCGGAGCTACTGCGCGGGCAGAAAGCTTGATCTTACCGAAGCGGTCGACTTCCAGAACTTTCACGTCGATTGCCTGACCTTCAGTGAGGTAATCATTCGGATCATTCACGCGCTCATCAGCGATTTCCGAAACGTGAACAAGCCCTGCGAGACCCGGAACGATATCAACGAATGCACCGTACTCTTTAATCGTGACAACAGTACCTTTATAAACGGCACCGATCTTAGGACCATTGAGCTGCATTTCTGCCAGAGCAATCACTTCATCAATTTTCTGAACGTCTACGCCGAGAACTTTAACAGTTCCGTCTTCCTGAACATCCATCGTGACTTTGAAGCCTTCCTGGAGGGCTTTGATGTTTTTTCCGCCTGGACCGATGAGAGCACCGATTTTATCAGAAGGAATTTTGAACATTTTGATTTGTGGAACACCAGCTTTGAACGTCGGACGGTGAGAAGAGATCGTCTTCGCCATCTCGCCGAGGATGTGAGTGCGTGCTGTTTTCGCCTGAGTAAGAGCTTCTTTGAAGATCTGTTCAGAGATACCGGCAATTTTCATATCCATCTGGATCGCTGTGATTCCGTCTTTCGTTCCGGCAAGTTTGAAGTCCATGTCGCCGAGATGATCTTCATCACCAAGGATATCAGTTAAGATCTTATACTTATCGCCTTCTTTAATAAGTCCCATCGCGATTCCCGCAACAGGTCCTTTCAGAGGAACACCAGCATCCTGGAGGGCCATAGAGCCTGAACAAACTGAACCCATTGAAGATGATCCGTTTGATTCAAGAACTTCACAAGCTACACGGACTGTATAAGGAAAGTCTGCCTGAGAAGGGAGAGCTTTCTTGAGAGCGCGTTCTGCGAGATTTCCGTGACCAACTTCACGACGACCAACACCTCTGTAACCACGAGCTTCACCGACCGAGAACGGCTGCATAGCATAGTGGAGATAGAATTTATCGTAACCCACACCGTGGATTGAATCGTACATCTGCTCGCCTTCTTTCCCACCGATCGTAACAGCAGCAATAACCTGCGTTTCTCCGCGTGTGAAGAGAGCTGAACCGTGAACACCAGCAAGTACTGATGTTTCAGTTTCAATTTCGCGAACCTTAGAAACCGGGCGACCGGCAATACGCTTTTCTTCATTAAGAATATCAGCGCGCATAAGCTTGTAGAGAACTTCATCTGTTACTTTCGCAGCTTCTTTTCCGAAATCAGAAGTCTCAGTGAGACCGAACTTCGCAGGACTTGCTTTGAGAGCTTCTTTGATGTGTTTTTTGAAAGCAGATGTTGCAGTTGAACGATCTTGTTTCACGTTGATCGCGAGAACCTTGCGGGCCTCACCAGTGAAATCTTTGAAAGCCTCTGTCATGAGAGTTGCGTTCGGAGTAGCAGGGGTAAACTCGCGCTTCTTGTGACCAACTTCTTTCACCATCGTTTCAACGAGCTTACAGAACTCTTTGATGTTCTTGTGACCGAAGAAGATTGCTTCAAGCATATCGGCTTCAGAAACTTCATTCGCTTCACCTTCCACCATCAAAACTGCTTCTGAAGAACCAGCCACGAGGAGTTCAAGGTTAGAAGACTTGAAATCTTCTTTTGAAGGATTGAGTGTGAGCTTGCCGTCGATTTTCCCGACTTTCGCAAATCCTAATGGACCATTGAATGGAACATCAGAGATTGAGATCGCTGCACTCGTCCCGAGACCAGCGAGAACTTCCGGATCGCCTGAACCCATAGAGAGAACTTGCGCTGTTACGATTGTCTCGTACATGAAGCCTTCAGGGAAAAGCGGACGAAGAGGTCTGTCGATGAGTCTCATGATGAGGATCTCAGCGTTTGAAGGGCGGCTTTCGCGCTTCATGAATCCACCGAGGAATTTCCCGGCAGCGTAGAACTTCTCTTTATAATCAACCATGAGCGGGAAGAAATCCTGCCCGTCATTTACTTCTTTAGCGCACATAAGTGTCACGAGAACCTGAGTTCCTTCGCATGATGCGAGAACTGAGGAAGTCGCTTGCTTAGCAAGGCGGCCTGTCTCGAGGGTAATTTCCTTACCGCCGTAATTCATTTTAAATTCTTTCTTGTTATTCAACATAGCTTCTCCTAAATCGCGCACACCAAAGGGTGTGCCATTTGTTTTTATGTAATGATGTTTTTTTGAAGGATTCTGGAAGGGAAAGTTTGAGAGATAAAAAGTGATCTGAGCCTGTGATCAAACAACTATTAATCTCTTAAACACTCTTGCCGCTAACATGGTCCTATAAAAAAAGAAGGGGGCACTTGCCCCCTTCTTCATCAAATTATTTTCTGAGGTCGAGGTCTTTGAGGATCTTCGCGTAGCGAGTCTCATCAGTAGAGCTCAAATGCTTGAGAAGGCTTCTTCTCTTACCGATCATCTTCATAAGACCACGCATTCCTGAGTGATCTTTCTTGTTTTTCTCGAAGTGTGGAGTGAGGTTTTTGATTCTCTCTGTGAGGATCGCAACCTGAACTTCAACAGCTCCGGAGTTTTTATCGTTCCCACCAAATTTCTTTGTGAGTTCGAGTGATTTTTCTGCTGTGATCATTTTCAATTCTCCTAGGCCCGAGCACCAACCGAATGTTGAAACCAAGTTCCTGGTAAAGATAGACGAGCGTGATTGCCTCTATCCCTTGTTAAATTATGTACTTGGAGTTTTATCTAAGAAATTCAGACATGTAAATCTTTAATTGCTCGATGAGCCGCTCTTCCACCTGACGGATGCGCTCGCGAGAGACGCCATACTGGTCAGCAATACTCTGGAGACTCTCCGGAATTTCGCTAAGTAAGCGTTTTTGAAAGATTTCCTGATCACGTGGCTTCAGGGTTTTGACGAATTCACCCAGGTGTTCTTTGAGGATCTCGAGGTTCTGAATTCCCTCGAGCTGAATCTCCGGGCCATCACTCTCATCTCCTATGAGATCTGCGAGTGTTTGACGCCCATTGTCTTCATCGACAGGACGATCAAGGCTCACCTCTTGTCCGTGTGAGGAAAGGCGCTGATCCATTTCGATCACGGATTTTTCCGATACCCCGAGATTTTCCGAAAGAAGTTTAACATCGGGATTGATTCCCATACTCATCAGGCGTTGTTTTTCACGCATGAGATTGTAGAAAAGTTTTTTCTGCTCCTGAGTCGTTCCGATTTTTACGAGGCGGAAGTTATCGAGGATAAATTTCAGAATATATGAACGAATCCACCATGAAGCGTAGTAAGAAAGCTTCGCCCCTTTTGAGGGATCATATTTAGAAACTGCCTTCATGAGGCCGATGTTTCCTTCCTGAATGAGATCGAGAATGTTTTTGTAGGCATTCCGATATTCAAAAGCAATTTTCACCACGAGACGGAGATTCGCGAGTACTAGTTTTTTTGCGACATCAATGTCTCCCGTGCGAAGAAGTTCGGCCGTGAGTTCTTTTTCTTCTTCGAGAGTCAGGAGTTTGTGACGGGAAATTTCCTTCAGATAAACCTGAAGCGGATCCTGCACTTTGAGATCAGTTGATTTTTTAAGGACAGGAAGAGTGGTTACGAGATCAGTCTCGGAAATATCAGCATGAGGTGCCGGAACGAAAAGATCATCTTCGTCTTCAACACTATTCACTTCAATGACGTCGTCTTTTTTCTTTGAGGCTTTTTTCTTTTCCTCAACAACGACTTCGGGCGACTTGCCCTTCGCAGTCTTTTTCACCATAAGGCAAAGATGGTAACGGTTTTGGTAGAGTCAAGTCTACAGATTAAGTTTGGTAGCACCCTTAGCAACCTGAGAGCGATAACGGAGATAGCTCAGGGCGAAGATGCCGTAGCTGAAGCGGACCGGAACAGTGATCATCTCATCTGAATATGATTCAAAATATTTACCCTTATAGCTCATGACCTGGCCCAGGAGTTCCTCTGCGATGAGGCGCGAAAATTCTTCATTCCAAAGTTTCTGTGTGAATAGTTTCTCTTTAGTCCGCAACTGGAGGTCGATATAACGGGCGAGATCGTCCTTAAAGACTTTCTCACCTTCAACATCCAGGTTCGTGGCGATGAGATTAAATTTCGAAATGAGCTGTCTTACCCAGTTCTTGGAAAACTTCAGATCAAAACTCATTCCGATCTTGTCATTATACCGCATGATCCGGTCCATCTCTCCGAGAGTCACATGGAAATCCAGAAGGAGGCCGTCTTTAATCATCGCGAGATCTCTTTTTGGCATAGCTTTAACCCGGAGAGATTCTTCATAAAGAAGTCCGCGCGAAAAAGATGAAAGACTGTCGCGCGACCATTTTGTCCAGCGCTCGTCGACACTACTTTTTACGATGGCCGGAAGTTCTGAGAACTTTTTCTGAATCATAAAGGGATCTGGAACTCCGGTCATAAGGGAGACGAAAAATCCTGCTTCGAGAATCGGCTCTTCAATATCAAGGCCCTTGATCCAGGCCTTAACTTCAGGAATGGTTTTCTTATGATCGTAATCGAGTAAGCGGAAATGCTGGCAATAGAGTTTATTCAGGTCGGTCGAGATTCCGGTTGATCCTGTAGACGTCGGAAAATCACGCTTGAAATTATCATTTGTGGTCTGGCGACAGATGAGATCTTTACAGACAACCCTGACAGCATTGTCGTCTTTTTTCCATGTCATTTTCTGAGGCTTCTCATCCCAGACGTAACGGAAGCCTGCCATGTTCAGCATGACAACTCCCATGATGAACGGATTTTTTAAGTAGGGAGGAAGCATCCGGTAATCTTCAGCATCTCCACCCCATGAACAGAAAGCACGGAAGTTTCTGATCACGTACTGGAATTCTTTTGCCCTCGTCTCAGGTGACATACTTCCGGTTTTGAAAGCATCAGTCGCGTACTGCGAACCTTCAACAGAAGGAATGATATTAGGATCCGGATTGTTGAAGTAATAGTGAAGAGATTTCTCAATCGTTTTGAGCGACATCACCGTTACGTTTTGCGAACAGTACTGTCCCATCATGTTCGACACGAGATTGCGATATTCATTCTCTCCGATCTGGAGATTTTTCGCGTAGGCACCAATGGCCTTAATCGTTGTATCAAGGCCAATGTACTGAAGGCCTGCTACGATTGAACGTTTTGCCTGGGCCTCTTTCCATGTTGTTGAATAAGCAATGGGACCTAAGATTGAACAACTCTCGGCCATGAAAGTTCCGGATGTCAGAACTCCCTGATAATTTTTTACTTTCTTGTAATTGGCATCAGTGGAATTCGAGTACATGTCGGTGAAGACTAGAGAAAGAGGATCAGACTGAATTTCTGAGTTCGCTTCTCCCAAAAGAATCCCTTCGACAGGAGTTAATGCCATAGAAAGTGCCGGCCACAACAGGAGCCAGAAACTGACTATTACGCTCGGGAGAATTCTCTTCATATGTAAACTTATCGGAAAAAATAACGATAGGTTTACTATGAAATTCCTGTTGGCCTTTTTCCTTATCTCGACTGCGTTCGCCCAGCAAAAGCTGATTCAGGGCGATTTATACGCCCGTCGGGGGCAATATGAGCCAATGGACACCCTCTTTACGCCGGAAGAGCTTAACAAGGTCCTCTTTTCTGAAAGCCGTCTTTATAAGGAAGAATTAAAGAAGGTGAAGTATTACCTCGTGAACGGGGAACTCTCCATCGCTAAAGTCTATCTTCAGAAGCTCACTTTCGGTCAATCGAAATTAAAACCTATCGCTTACCGCTACCTCGGCATGATTGCTTTTATCGAGCAGGATTACTTAAAAAGCGTGAAGTTCCTTACGTATGGTGAGCTGAAAAACCCGCCCCACTTTGCAAGGATTTGCGGGCTTCTTGTCTTGAATAAAATCATTCTGAACGACCTGAAAGATCTCCAGGACAACTGGTTTCGTTGTCGGAGTGAGGCACTGAAAGATATCAATGCCACCAATCTTGCATGGCTCGATACTCTCGTGAATCTGAAACTCGAGGCTAAGCCCGGAATTACGCAAACGCCATTCAGAAAAGTCACCATCCGCGCTCTTGAAAACGTGGATCTGAAAATTCTCCTGAAGCTTGCGATCTTTCTCAATCAGGAATCCATGGTCGTTGATCAATTACCAGAATTATTTCCTGAACAGCTGGAAGATGTGGAAGTGCGGGAACTGGCGGGACACATCTTCTTCCGAAGCGGAAAGTTTGCCAATGCTTACAAATTTATTGAAGACATCAAGTCCCCCAACGCTGAAAACATTAAAGGAAATCTCTATCTTCTCCGGGAGAAATACGAGATTGCTTATGCTCAGTTCAAGCTCGCCTTAAAAGAAAAACAAAACTCGCAGAATGCTCTCGAACGTCTCGTGCCCATAGCATGGCTTCTTGGTGACTGGAAATCCGGAAGTGCTTATTCTCAGCAGCTCATTACGCGCTCAGGTTCTGAGGCCAGTAAGCTTGCGATCATGGCGGCATTTGAAATGCAGTCTGGAAAATATGAAAAGACCCGTTCTCTTCTCCGCGAAATACGTCAAAAATCCCGTCGCGGAAGTACACTTGAAGTCAATCAGATCGGATCCTTTGCCGCCCTCATGGAAAATGATCCGGATGAACTTAAGACTTCAGCATCCCAGGCGTGTGAACTTCTGGACATGGTCAACTGCTGGGTTCTTTTTCAGGCCCACAATTGGGACAATTTCCCTCTGGTAGTCCGCCGGGGAGATGAAATTCCGCATAAAGACGAATGGACATCCATGACGCTCGAATTAAAACCCGGAAAACTCACCGAACCCACTTATGTTTATCAGCAGGACATCGAAGAACTCGACGACAAGATGATTAAGCTCATAAAATAGTTCATGCTTCCTAAACTCATTATTCTTCACGGCCTCAATAACAATTCCACGACGTGGAATGAGTTTGAATCTGCCATGAAAGATCGTGGCTTCCAGACTCTCCGTCTCACTCTTCCTGGCCATGGCAACATCCGGAATGAAGGTCAGACGTTTGAAGAGGCGCTTAAAAAATTCGATGAGACACTTGCTCCTCACGTGAAAGAACCTTACATGGTTGTCGCCTATTCCCTGGGAGCACTATTTTTTTCCAACTGGCTTATTGGCCGCAAAGAAAATCTTCCTCAGCGGATGGTCTTTTTAGCTCCCGCCCTTTTCCTTCGTAATGAAAGTGTCATCCGCAAAGTCATTGGTTCACTCCATTCGAAACTTCCCATTCCGAGTATTGCTCCCAGAGACATCATGCTCTACAAGACACTCTTTGTTTGGGAATACCGGAATCTCCTCGGAGGAATGAGCAGATTTCAAGCCGATAAAAATCCCATCACTGTTCCTAATCTTGTGATGCTCGATCCGAAAGATGAATTGATTGATGCGGAAAGATTGAAAGCTGAATGGAAGACGCGCTCGCCGGGATCGGAAGTTGTATTTTTAGAAAGACCTCATCAGAAATGGGGCCCGTCGAATCATCACATTCTTTTTCATTCGAAATATTTCACTGGAAAGGAATGGGAATTTTTCATCGGGAAGATTGAAGGATTTCTGAAACTCTAGACTTTTCGCCCTTCAAAATACCAGAACGCCCTGAACGCCCCGATCGATGTCGCTTTCAGATTATATTTCAGCCATGACTCAGAAAGCTCATTCTCTTTATAGAGATAAAGCTTATCGTGAGACTTCTGCCAGATTTCATTATTAGGATCGGCCGTGATAATCAGAAAATGACCGCCATCGCGGATCACCCGAGAAAGTTCACGTGCCGCTTTATCGAGATCGCTGATGAGATGCCAGAGAGCGATTGAGAAAACACCATCTATGGATTTATCAGGCACCGGGATTTTATAGGCATTTCCCTCGAGAAATTGCTTATCGGGATAAAGCTGCCTGGCACGCTCAATCAGGTAATGAGAAGCATCTATGCCGGTATAGAGAGTGTCTTCCGGGACTTTGGATGAGCAGATCCCCTGCCCGCAACCGAGATCAAGAACATTCGTTAAGTCGTTATTCCAGATCCATTTATTGAGATGAGGATAAATATCCTGCTCACGGATTTTTCCACCTTCGCTTTCGATGGTGGCCATCCATTCTTCGGCCGATTTCTTGTCAAAATTTTTATCGTCCACTAGTGCTGCGGTTTAAACTCTTTTCCATCAAAATGAAAGATGACCTCTTTATCCTCATATTTAGTCTTGAGGTTTACAGGTCGTCTCCAGATCGCAAAAAGATTTCTCAGAGTTTCATTCGCAAAATTCACATCCAGATCCACTCCGTAGTGAATGTGGTTAAGAAGAAGCTCTTTCCGGTTCATGTAGTTTCCGTCTTCCACTTCAATGATCGGCTGACCAAAGTTCGTGAGCTGTGACAGAAGCTTCTGCTTGATCGCCTGGAAGTCTTTAGAATCGATTTCAAAGCGACCGGTGCGAGGATTGTACTTATAAGTGAAGAGCTGCTGGCGCTCGCAGAAATCAGGTGTGAGGAACTCATCAATGAAAGAAATATCATTGTGTGACTTACGCACTTCAAAGATTTTTTGCTTACCAAGACCCAGTTTTTTATCCCAGGCGAGTTTTTCCGGCATGCTTGAGCATTCGTTATACTCTTTCCCGAACATTCCGCGGTCCCAGCGGTATTCAATGTCACGCATGAGCTCAATCCCTACTTTATAAGGATTGATGTTCTGACGGGACATCGCCATGACACCTGCGTGCTTGTCGGCGAATTCCACGATTTCCGAGGCATCGAGAGCACGCGTTGTCATGATTTTCGAGTGCCAGTATGAGGCCCAACCTTCGTTCATGATTTTGGTCATGCGCTGAGGGAGGAAGTAATACGCTTCTTCGCGCAGGATCCCGATGATATCGGCCTGCCACTCCTCGATCGGAGCATATTGAATGAGATAACCGAGAACATCTTTTGTTCTGATATTGAGCGGACGTTCCGCTGTGATCTCTTCTTCGTCTGCTTTCTTTTCTGTCTTCTTGTCTTTCCGGGCTTGAGTGCGCATGAAAGATTTGAGAGCTGCCGAGCGATCATCAATCAGATAACCATCGTCTTCATTTTCCACATTCTGCTGAACGATCTGATCGGCGCGGCTGCGACGGAGTTCAGAAGTTTCAAAGAGTTCATTGATATCGAGAAGATTCTCGAGAGAGAGTACTTTATCAATGAAGTTTTCAACCGTGTCGTGACCATAGCGTTCCATGTAACGACGGATTTTTGTCCCGTGATTGGCCATGACGTCCATCATCTTGCGGTTTGTGTGACCAAACCATGCATTGTTCTTAAAGAAGTCGTTGTGGCCATAAACGTGCGCCATCACGATCTTCTGATCGACCCAGTTATTTGCCTGGAGAAGATACGCGTAACAAGGATTGGTGTTGATCACCATTTCGTAAATTTTCTGAAGACCGTAAGCGTAGCCCTTAGAGAGCTGATCGTAATCCATCCCGAACTTCCAGTGAGGATAGCGCGAGGGAAACCCACCCTGAGCGGCGAGAATATTGATCGTATCGTAATCACAAACTTCAAATATTTGCGGGAAGAAATCGAGACCATACTCAATGGCATATCCTTCGATTTCATCTTTCAGAGCTAACAGTTCACCTGAGATAGGTTTCGTGCGGTTCATTACTTACCCTTACCTAAGAATTCTTTAATAGAGTCTAGAATTCCCTCTTTATTTTTGATTTTGGAAAGTGTGAGCTTCTCATTGGCAGAGCCATACTTCGCAGTGAGATCTTTGTAGAACTGTCCTGATCCATAGCGGGATTCAACCTGGCCGTAACAGAAATTGTTAGAGACCGGGAGAATCACCTTATCGAGAAGATCGAGACAAAGTTTTGTATCGTCAGCAGACCAGTTATCACCATCGGAGAAATGAAACGGATAGATATTCCATTCATTCGGATTGTAATCCTTCTCGATGATTTCTTTGCAGAGTGTGTACGCTGAAGAAATGAGTGTTCCGCCCGACTCGCGGGTGCGGAAGAACGTCGTCTCATCCACTTCTTTTGCCGTGGCATCATGAATGATGTAACGGATTTCGATGTCTTTATATTGGGATTTCAGCCAGAGATTGATCCAGAAAGATTCCGTTCTCACGATTTCTTTCTGCTCGTCTCCCATGGATCCCGAGACATCCATCATGTAAATCACGACAGCAGCATTCTGCATTTCAATTTTTGTATCAGAGGCGCGGTAACGGAAATCGCGGCGGATAGGAATGACGGCCGGATTTTCCGGATCATAAGAATCCATCGCAATCTGACGCTTCAGTGCCTGCTTATAAGTACGACGAAGATGGCGGAGCGAATCCGGACCTGTGGTACCGATATTGGTGTAGCGATCGACAACCGATTGCAGGGATTTTTTCCCTTTCGGCTCGATATTCGGAAGTGCGAGTTCATCCCCAAGGATGCGCGCCAGTTCCTCGAGCGAAAGCTCGACTTCGAGTTCTTTATTTCCTTCGCCCTCTCCGGCCTCGCCCTGACCAGGCTGACCGTTCGGATCCTGTTGTCCGTCTACCGGATCACCGGATTGTCCCTGACCCTGCCCCATTCCGCCCTGAGATTTATCTCCGAACTTAAAACGGGGGATGTCGATGGACGGCATCGGCACAGTGAATTTATCAGTTCCCTTAGGAATGATCTGGCTTCCCTGCGAAACATATTTCCGGAGATTGTCTCGGATTTTACCCTTAACAATCTTCCGGAATCTGGAATGGTCTCTCTTAATTGGATGATCCAATCTCTACTCCCTACGACTTGATCGAATCGCCTTTAGCGAAGATCGAGGCCACAAAGTTCAATGCATCTGTTGCGCAGATATCGCAGTAACCGAAGTTCTTAATGAGGCGGCTCTTCACCACTTCAATTTTCTCCTGGGTCTGCTTATCAACAACGTTTGAAATGATTGTTGTGAGCTTGATCGTGTCACGCTGATCTTCGAAAAGTTTGAGTTCAAGCGCACGATGAAGTCTTTCATTCATCTTGTAGTCGAACTGTTTCCCTTCGATGGCGAGAGCACCGATGTAGTTCATGAGTTCGCGGCGGAAATCATCCTTGCGGGACTCAGGAATGTCGATCTTCTCCTCGATAGAGCGCATGAATCTTTCATCAGCTTCTTCAAGTTTATTGGAGTACTTGTTACGGATTTTTTCTTTCTGCGTGTAGGCCTTAACGTTATCAACGTAGTTGGCACATAAAGTCTGAATGGCAGACTCATCAACGGAAATCGCTTTCTGAACGTCATTTTTGACGATGTCTTCATATTCCTGACGGCAAACTGCGAGCATTTCTCTGTAATGATCGAGCTGATCCGGAGAATTGATGAGAGCGTGGTGCTTAAGACCTGATTCAAGTTCATTGAAGACCATGAATGGATTCAAGCAACCAATGTGACCGTTTTTCACGAGAGCGTTTGAAATTTTATCCTGAATATAACGGGGAGAAATCCCTTCGAGACCTTCGCGAACAGCTTCCTTACGGAGTTCTTTCACGTTGTCTTCGTTGTAACCCGGAAGAGTCTTACCATTATAAAGTTTCAGTTTCTGAAGCTTCGTAAGATCTGACTTCTTCGGCTCTTCGAGACGAGTGAGAATCGCCCACGTAGAGGCCATCTCAATTGTATGAGGCGCCATGTGGATATTCGGAATTGTCTCTTTATTATAGTCTTTGCGGTAAATGCGCGACTCTTGATCAAGACGAGTAATGTACGGAACGTCGATCTTCACAGTTCTGTCACGGAGAGCTTCCATGAATTCATTCGACTGAAGTTTTCTGTACTCTGGCTCGTTGGTGTGACCAAGGATCACGAGATCGATATTTGTCTGCGCGAATTTCTTCGGCTTGATCGATTGTTCCTGAGAAGCTCCGAGAAGATCATATAGGAAGGCCACATCAAGTTTCAGCATCTCGATGAACTCAACAATCCCGCGGTTAGCGATGTTAAATTCCCCGTCGAAGTTGAATGCGCGTGGATCTGAATCCGATCCGTAGATCGCGATCTTTCTATAGTTAATGTCACCTGTAAGCTCAGTAGAATCCTGGTTCTTCTCATCTTTCGGCTGGAATGTACCAATCCCTCTTCTGTCTTTTTCAGAGAGAATGAGACGTTTCACACGAATGTGTTTCATCACTTTATTCCAGTCACCGTTGTACTGGAGCATGTATTCATTCAGGATGAAGCGGCAAGCAGGGTTTACTTCGCCTTTGATCTTCACTTTATAAGGAGATTTCACGCCGACTTTATTAAGTTCAACGAGGAATTTCTCACGAACTTCATGCGGAAGAAGCTTCAGTGGTTCTTCGTGCATCGGAGACATGAAAACTTTTGCTCCCCCGAGAATCGGAGAACCATCTTCATCAATCCACTCATATGTATAAAGAGCACCTTCATCTGTGCGTGAGTAATGCTCGAGACCTTTTTTGAGAAGGCGCGATACTGAAGACTTCGCTGATCCTACCGGACCGTGAAGAAGAAGAACGCGCTTCTCAGTTCCGTAACCAAGAGCAGCTGACTGGAAGAAGTTCACCATCTTCATAAGGTGAACGTCGATCCCGAAGATCGCATCTTTTCCATTCTCAATCGGATCATCAAAGAAGTGATAGCGAACAACATCTTTCTTATACTCAGTGTACTGAGAAGTGCCGTAACTCATGATCATGTCGTAAATGCGCTGGAAGGAATTACGGGCGATTTTCGGATTCTTCATCACGAGATCGATGTATTCCTGAATATTTCCCTGCCAGTGAAGGTGGGAGAAATCTTTCGGATTGTAGTTTTGAGTAATAAACGTGTTGATATCGAATCCGGCCATGGGCCCTCCTGAGGTAAACCTTTTATTTTATTTTACTCTGTAAAACTGTCTTCTCCAAACGAATACCTCAGGAGGCAAACAGTCCTTCTTGCCCGAGCTATCTTGTCGGACTCTAATTCTCTTTGACTAAAATACAGTCTCCCCTATGATTGAAGGGTAAACATAATCAAGGTTTTTATGGGAATTATCAGCGCAGGTGCCACGGATATCGGGCGTAAACGGAAAACGAATCAGGATTCCATTTGTCTCGATCCCTCTCATAATTTTTATGCTGTCGCAGATGGTATGGGCGGACATAATGGCGGAGATATAGCTTCGCAGATGTCGGCCAGGCTCATGCCGGAATACGTGGCAGCGCACGCAAAAACTGAGCCCGACGTTCTGATGAAAGAAATGATTCAGAAAATCAATCAGGCAATTCTCGATAAAGCGACCGCTACTCCCGATCTTCATGGAATGGGAACGACCATTTCAGCGATTTATTTCGCAGGCCCGCAACTTTTCATCGGAAACGTGGGCGATTCCCGCGTTTACATGATCAATAATCAGAATATTTATCAAATGACTCGTGACCATTCTTTTGTTCAGGAAAAATTGAACATGGGAATTTACACCCGGGAAGAAGCTGTCAAAGATCCTCAGAAAAACGTTCTGGTCCGCTCTGTGGGCTTTGATCCGGACATTCTGGTTGATGTTTTTCATTACCGTATCTGCAAAAATGACATCTTTTTAATCTGCTCTGACGGATTGCACGGCAAAGTCAGTGACGGAGACATTCTTCACATCGTGAAAAAGAATATTCCTAATCCAGCTGAGGCGACAAAAGGTCATCTGGAAGACGCTGTTCATGAGCTGATTAAACAGGCCAATGATAATGGCGGTCAGGATAATATTTCGGTGATCATCGCCGTCGCGAAAGCTTAATCTTTCTCACGATTTATATTCACAAATTCGCCATCGCCACTTAAAATAATCGGCATATGGATAAGTACTACACTGTGATGGTGGTCCCTGAGAAACAGAAAGGGGTTCGCACCTACCGCATCCCCACCGTTCTTTTCAAGTCGCTCGCTTTCCTCCTCGTGATGCTCACGATGCTGGTAGGAGTTCTGGCCTACGATTACTGGAAAATTCTCCAGCAGGTTTATGAGAATAAACATCTTTCAATCGAAAACAGACAGCTGAAAGAACAGATTCAGCTCTTCCAGATGAAAATGAATACACTTTCGGACGATCTGAAGCGTATCAATACGTTTGAGAAAAAACTCCGCGTGATCACAGGTCTTGAAGACGTCACAACAAAAGATCCGATTTATAAAGGTGAGAAGGACGAAGAAGGAAAAGAAAGTTTTCCGCTGAAGGACCTTAATTCATCTCTCGATTTCACGATCGACCTCAACATTGAGGATCAGCCTCGCTTTAAAGAACTCAAGTCTCTCTACGATAAAAAAATCGCTGCGACTCTGGGACTGGAACGCTCTTACCTTCTCACCAAGCAGTGGTCAGATCTTGCGCGCAGAAGTTTCTCGCTTTCTCAGGATTACGCAAAATTCGATTACAAATATTATCAGGTCAAAGACGTTGTAGAGAATATTGAAAGCAATATTCACGAACTCGATCAGTTTCTTCTCGATAAGGAATCCTTCCTCTCTTCGACTCCTACGATTCTTCCCGCTGACGGATGGATCACGTCGTACTTCGGACAGCGTATTTCTCCTTATCTCGGAAAACTCAAAATGCATGAAGGCCTTGATGTTGGTGCTCCTTACGGAACCAAGGTCAACGCACCAGCTGACGGAATCGTGACTTTCTCAGGTGAGAAAGCAGGATTTGGAAAATTCGTTCAGGTGGATCATGGTTACGGCATTGAAACCATTTATGCCCACAACCAGTCACTTCATGTGAAGGCCGGACAAAAAGTTAAACGCGGCAATCTCCTTGCCGCTGTCGGAAATACCGGACACTCAACGGGTCCCCATCTTCACTACGAAGTCAGAGTGAACGGTATTGCTGTAGACCCTCTCTATTTCATTCTCGAGTAAGAAAAAAAGGTTTTTATGTTTGATTCAATGATGAAGAAAATTTTCGGCACTAAACAGGATCGCGACATTAAGGAACTTGAGCCCACTCTCCGTGCGGTCAATGCTCTTGAGCCTAAATATCAAGCGATGACTGATTCTGAACTCCAGAACCAGACCAATATTCTGCGCGATATGCTTCAGAATAAAGGTGCCACTGTAAATGACATTCTTCCTGATGCATTTGCCGTTGTGAGAGAAGCTTCAAAACGCGTTCTCAATATGCGCCACTTTGATGTGCAGATTCTCGGCGGTATGGTTCTTCACCAGGGAAAAATCTCTGAGATGAAAACCGGTGAAGGTAAGACCCTGACAGCTACTCTCGCTCTTTATCTCAATGCTCTTTCCGGTAAAGGCGCTCACCTCGTCACAGTGAACGACTACCTCGCTTCACGTGACTCCCATGAAATGGGTAAGCTTTATCAGTGGCTCGGTCTCACTGTTGGTTGCATTCTCACCAATATGGATGATGAAGACAGAAAAGGTGCTTACCTCGCTGACATTACCTACGGAACTAACAACGAATTCGCTTTCGATTATCTTCGCGACAACATGAAGTTCGATTTGAAAGATTACGTTCAGAGAGAACACCATTTCTGTATCGTCGATGAGGTCGATTCCATCCTGATCGATGAGGCGAGAACTCCGCTTCTCATCTCAGGTCCTTCTGAAGGTGATACACGCCTCTATAGCGTCGTGAATAAAATCATTCCTCAGCTCGAAAAAGAAAAACACTACACGGTAGATGAAAAGGCCAAGTCAGCAGTGATGACTGAGGCCGGAATTGTCCGCGTTCAGGAACTCCTGAAAATCGGAAACCTCTACGACATCAAGAACATTGAGCTTCTTCACCACGTGAACCAGTCTCTTCGCGCTCACACACTCTTTCACCTCGATGTGGATTATGTTGTTCGTGACGGAAAAGTCATCATTGTTGATGAATTCACGGGCCGACTGAAAGAAGGATCACGCTGGTCTGATGGTCTTCACCAGGCGGTTGAGGCCAAAGAACTCGTTGATGTTCGTTCTGAAAACCAGACACTCGCCTCAATCACTTTCCAGAACTATTTCCGCCTTTACGCGAAACTCTCCGGGATGACCGGAACTGCTGACACTGAAGCAGACGAGTTCATGAAAATTTACAATCTCGAAGTTGTCGTGATTCCGACAAACCTTCCGATGGTGCGCGAAGATCAACCCGATGTGGTTTACTCTACCCGCCAGGGGAAATACGAAGCAGTCGCAAACCTCATCGAAGAATGTCACAAGAAGGGCCAGCCCGTTCTCGTGGGAACAATCTCGATTGAATCTTCCGAGATCATCTCAAACGTTCTCACTAAGAAAGGCATTAAGCACGAAGTACTCAATGCTAAGAACCACGCTCGTGAAGCTGAAATTGTCGCCAACGCCGGTCAGACTGGTGGAGTGACGATTGCAACAAACATGGCCGGTCGTGGTACCGACATTAAACTTTCTCCTGAAACGAAGAAGGCCGGTGGTCTTTTCATCATCGGTACTGAACGTCACGAATCACGTCGTATTGATAACCAGCTTCGTGGTCGTTCCGGTCGTCAGGGTGACCCGGGGAAATCGAAATTCTTCCTTTCACTTGAGGATGATCTCATGCGGATCTTCGGATCTGACCGGATCAAGGGCCTCATGATGAAAATGGGGATGAAAGACGACGAGCCTATCGAACACAACATGATCTCAAACGCGATCGCCAAAGCTCAGAAGAAAGTGGAAACGCATAACTTTGATATTCGTAAACACCTTCTCGACTTCGACAACGTCATGAACGAACAGCGGAAAGTGATTTATAAAATCCGTCGCGACATCCTGAATGATGAAGCAAATAACGAACTCGTCACGGACTTTATCGACGAAGTGGCATTCAATCTCGCGGAACAGTTCCGTCCTGAGAAAAAGAATCCATCAGTCCGCGACTACAACTGGGAAGAGATCAACAATCAACTTCGCCCGTTCTTCAATACGGAATCCCCTTTCTCTCCGGAAGATGCTTCCAGCAAGCACTCGGGTGATATGGCCGCTTACTTTAAAGAAGCGGGAACGACCGCTATTCTCAAAAAATTCGAAGGCCTTGATCCTGAGCAGGTCAAACTCACTCAGCGTGAAGTCCTTCTCGCAACTTTCGACCAATTCTGGAAGGATCATCTTCTGGCAATGGATCACCTGAAAGAAGGGATCAATCTTCGTTCTCACGGCGGGAAAGACCCTCTCGTTGAATATAAGCGTGAAGCTTATACGATTTATGAAGGCATGAAGTTCGCGATCAAACGTGCTGTTGTAGAACGTATGTCTCACATGCGTCTCATGACCCAGGCGGAAATCGATGCGATTCACCAGGAGCAGGAAGCTGCCCTCGATGCTCAGTTGAGAGCACATCAGGAAGCCCAGGCCGCTCAGCAGATGGCGGAAGAAAAAAAAGTGATTCGTGCTACAATTAAAGTAGGACGTAACGACCCTTGCCCTTGCGGCTCAGGGAAGAAGTTTAAGTCCTGTCACGGAGCTTAGATGACTGATAAGAAGAAGAAGGAAGATCTGACGAGCATTGAAGAGCTCGGTGAATTTGAGCATGCTGAAGATGGCACCGCTTTCACTGACTTCACTCTCGATGAAACTCCTTCTTCTGAAAATCCGGAATCTACTGATCTTTCTGAGATCGATTTTGGTGGCACGGATTTTACAACCGAAGAAACGCCTGCTGAAGAAACCAAAGAAGACCCAGTTTTCACTTTCCCCGACGAAATGGAAGAAAAGACCGAAGAATTGGTCGCTTCCCCTGACCCTACTCCGGAAGATGTTCCGATGTTTGGTGAAGATGAGCCCATCGCCAATCTCGTAGAAGAAACTCTTTTCGGAAATAAAGAACCAGAAAAAACCAGAAGTCTTTCCTTTGAAGCTCCCATCATGGACGAGCCAGCTCCTGTCTACACACCGGAGCCTGTTTATAAACAGCCTGAGACCTTTGAAGAGATCAAGCGCTTTGCCGAAGAATCAAGCTTCTCCGGAATGGGTGCTGAAGGAAATCCTTCCTTCTCAGTTCTTGTCCGTCAGGTGAAATATGTCGAAGATGTGAATGACATCATCATCATGCTGAAAGAACTTCAGCTCCTGAGTGATACCGAAGAAGAAACAAGAAAGCGCCTGACTCGCGGACATCTTCTGATTCCACGTGTATCAGAATTTGCGGCCGTGCTTCTTACTCATAAGCTACGCCGCTTTGATATTGATATCCAGATGGGTCTTTCGGATGAAATTCATCCACCGAAACACCACGAAGCTCCGGAAGCAGGTCTTTCCTCTAAGCATTCTCTTCATCAGAACCAGAGTCACAATTTTCATTTCGATCATCCGAAGCTGGAAATTTCTCAGGTCATTATCAGTGCCTCTCCCACTCTTCAGGGATATCAGGTTATCCGTTATCTCGGTGTGGCCTCTGAGCACAGGACTGTCCCCTCTGATCTTGTGGAAGATGAATCGAATGAAGAAGTTCCCCGTTACTATCAGGAACTTGCTCAGAAACTTCGCGCTCATGCTGTAAAAGCAAATTCAAATGCCATTGTTGGACTCAATTATCAACTGACTCCGATTCCATCGGAGTATGGTGGCTCTGGTCACAAATATCGCCTTTCCTGCACGGGAAATCTGGTTTGGGTCAATAAGCTATGAAGGAATTTGACGTTGTCATTGTCGGAGGAGGCATCAATGGATGCGGTCTTCTCCGCGATCTTGCTCTGAACGGAGTCTCTGCTCTGTTAATTGAGAAAGGCGACTACTCATCCCAGACTTCGCAAGGCTCTTCCAAAATGCTTCATGGTGGAGTCAGATATCTTGAAAATTTTGACTTCGCTCTGGTTCAGGAAGCTCTCGAAGAAAAAAATCTCTGGTTAAAGCTCGCTCCCCACGTCTGCTTTGAGCGCGAGTTCTATGTTCCTCTTTATAACTTTTCTAAATATCGTCCGTGGATGATGGGTGTGGGACTTTTTATTTACGATTTCCTCTCTCATTTCCAGAATAGGCCGTTCGCGGTCCTGAATAAGGACAAGACTCTGAGTGAAGTGCCTTCACTTTCTCCGAAAGGACTTCTGGGAGCAGGAAAATATTTTGATGGTGTCGTCGACGATGCGAAACTCACGCTAGAGTGTCTTTACGATGCTCTTCTTGAGCCTGGTGTTGAGGCCCTCTCCTATCATGAAGTGACGAATGTAACTGATCACGTTGTCAGCTATAAGAATCGACATACAGGTACTGAATCAAAAGTCCGCGGAAAAATCATCGTCTACACAACTGGTCCTTTCACCGACAAATTGCTTCCGAAACTCGGCATTCCCTGGACACCAAAGCTTGTTCCTTCAAAAGGAATTCACCTCTGGTTAAAACCTGGCACAATCCAGACCAAAGGCTCTGTTGTTCTCACAACGAAAGACGGACGTGTGGTTTTTGTCATTCCTCAAAGAGACGCGATTCTCGTCGGAACAACTGAAACACCTGTTGATCAGGATATCTTTGATATCAAGGCGACAGATAAAGAAGTGAGTTACCTTCTCGGCATTCTCAAGGAATATTTTCCGAATGCTGACATCTCTGACAAAACAATCATCTCAACGTTCGCTGCCGTTCGTCCGCTTGTGCGCGAAGAAGGCTCTAACGAATCACTCGGTAAAGTCAGTCGCTTCCATAAGATCTTCCGTCCCAATGCTTTCAGTTACGTTATCCTCGGTGGGAAATACACGACGTTCAGAAGAATGAACCAGGAACTCGCTTCCGAAATCGTTCCCCGTCTCGGGAAAATCTATAATCCCAATGCCACGATGGAACCCCTTCGCCAGAAGTCTATCGTTCCGACGTTTGGTGAGAAGCCTAAGATGACGCTGGATCTGATGAAGAAAATTATTCGCGATGAAAAAGTTGTGACGTTTGATGATCTCGTGAAGAGAAGATTATCTATTTTAGAAGATAATCCTCAGACGATTCTGGGAATTCCAGCGTCTGAAATTAAAAACTTATTCAGCTGAAAACCCACATCCGCCAGCGGATGTGATTTACCACCGGTAAGAAATCCCCATCATGAATCTAGGTCCGGCCACAGTTCTGTCGAAGCTGTTATCATCTTCGTCACGACGGAATTTTTCGCTGCGGGCGTAGTAATCCACAATGGCACGCGCTCCCCAACCTTCTTTAGTGTAAAACTTGTAACCAAATCCGAGAGCGAATCCACTGGTAGAACCATTGGCCGAACGATCAGGATCTGACGGACGGGTGAGACCTGTGCTCATGCTCGAGCGAACGGAACCAACATTGAGTGAGAGATGGAAAAACGGAATGAATTGATAAGTTGCACTCGGCATTTTGCCCGGATGCCAGTTGGTACCGACAGAAAACTCTGTAATGTCGTTTGTCGCCGAATATCCATTATACGACTGAGCATTCGTGCGCATGAAGCTGATGGCACCAAGTAAGGTAAAGCGTGAGTACCACTCGCGCTCGCGACGGGAGTATAACTCTCCCCCGAAACCGATGTGGTGAGAGGACTGGCTGTTCGAATATTTTTTATCATCGACATCAGCTTTCGTGAGAGCAGAGAGTCCAGAGATATTGAGGAATGAAAAGACCTCGAAGTTTCTTTCTACAATCGTCACATCTTCCAGTCCGCGAAGATCTCCGTCGGAAATGTTTTCATTCACGCCGTTTACGTCACCGATAATATCCTGAGCACCTTCAGCAAGAGGAATGCCCACCGCCTGAGGATCAACGGGAAGTTTTGTCGGCGTATCGTCCTGAACGAGTGCCTGAGATTCATCCTTTGTGATTTTTACAGGAGGAGTGATTTTAATCGTCATGACAGAGTCATTCACGATGAAGTCTGCATTCACCAGACGGTAAACTGACCAGACTGAACGGGTTGGGGCCACTTTAATACAGACTGCGCGGGCAACAATCCCGGCCGTTACGAGGAATCTTGCGTGATCTCCCTCGACGAGTCCGTCTTCTGTTCCACGATTGACCATGAGGGTTTTTCTGGTTTCAGAAGTTTTGAGAATTCTCACTGTGAGCTTTTCATCCACTTCGAGTGAAAAAGCATTGAGTGAAAACACGAGAGTGAGAAGAACAAAAAACAATTTCATCTTTCTTCCTTAAAATGCGTACACAAGTGCGATTCCGGTTCGCGCTTCAAACAAGTTCGCCCGATCCGGCAAGCGAGAGCCGAATCTATCGAACTGATATCTTTCTAACTGTAATGTTTCCATGCTTGCCATAAAACGTAAACCGAAGCCGCTTCTGATATTGTAGCGAAGTCCTGCCTGAACTCCCCCAACAGAAAGAACAGTGTAGTTCGCGCGATCGCCGTATGTCGGACTACGAACACTTGCAGTCCCCGTTCTTCCATAAATTCCCAGGAAAACAACAGGTGCTTCAATCGTATAAGGAGCATAAAGCGGATACCATCTTGCCCCGATGGAAAGTGATTTCTCATTCATAAGCGCATTTGAGTTTTTCGCCTCAAAAGCATTATAAGAAAGTCTTCCGTTCGCCGTAAGTGTAAAGCGTTCAAGAGTAGGATGCTTAACAAACGGAATGAATTCGTAGCCAAGTTCATAACTCGGCCGGTTTCCCGACTGCTCGTCAGTTTTGGTCTGAGTGTTGTTCAGGAAAAAACCATAATCAAAGGACAGATTGTGACGATTAGGTTTTGAGACGACATAATCCCGGCGGTCAATTTCCTGGAGAACGGATACATTCGTAAGTGTGTCTCTTAACTCTTCATCTGAATAATCTTCAGACCATGTTCCACCCTTCTCGAGAATTTTCCGGAAGAGTTTTGATTCATCGGAAATCTTCTGAGACTGATCACGCAGGAAACTTCTGTACTCTGTTTCAAATGTCGAGTTCTTCCGGAATGTTCCCTGGAACTCATCTTTCATCTGCTCTTCATAGAAGCGATCGTAACTGAAATCCGGATCATTCACTTTGCGGAGGTAGCCTGTGACGAGTTTTTCAAACGTCGCAAGTCTCAGCTGTCTTCTATACTCCCGGCGATTGGGGCTTTTATAGAGAGCTGTTCTGTATTTGGAATCTTTGATTTTTTCCCAGTCTTCAGTGTCGATGAGTGTTCCCTCATCATCATAGAGAGGAGTCTGCTCATGAGTGACCTCATGAACATCATACTTATCTTTGAGTTTTCCCAGACGATCACGATCATCTGTCATGATATTGGTGACGGTCTCTGTTCTTTTTTCTTTCGGGCCCACAACGGTGATTCTTCCGAGTCTCGGATCACGGCGACCGCGAAGCATTTCCGTTTCTGACAGAATGAGAAACGCCTGACCCTTCACGAGAAGTTCAGCATCGTACGCTTTATAGATAATCCACACAGAAGAATCAGGATTGATTTTAATATTCCGCGCTTTCGCCACAGGAACAATCCGCAAATCGCGGGTATCAAGAGAGCGAATCTCTTTCACGATGACAGCGTAGTCACCTTCGCGAACACCGTCATGAATACCAAGATTAAAGAGGATGGTCTGACCGGATTTCGAAAGATTGAGAAGACGGGCCTCGTTCAACGCATGAACGTTACTGACAAGGAGCATCAGGAAAGCGCTGATAATGGCCTTGATCAAAGAGAGAGCTCCCGTTTTGGTTAAGTCTTTAAAATATTGTGACATCGAAACAACGGCATGAAAACACTCAATTTATCTGGTTAGTCATAGGACCACTCTTCCGAGTAAGTCCTTGATAAAGCATAGCAATAATTCTATAACTAACAACACACAAAGGATCCGATTCATGAAACGTCACAGACGCGAGAAAATTACTTACAACTATACCTGCTCACTCACTGGTGAAGAATTCGTGATGACTGGTAAAGCGAAAGAGCCGAAAGAACTTCTTTCAATCAAAGCTTTTTACGAAATGAATCCCGATATGGACGATCGTCCGGCCATCATCAAAAAACGCCTCGGAATTTCTGAAACTCCGGAAGTAAAACAATAATGGAAAAGCGTAAAGTCATCATTATCGGTACGGGACCTGCTGGTCTCACTGCTGCTATTTATGCTGCCCGCGCAGATCTCAAGCCTATCGTTATGGAAGGCCATGAGCCCGGCGGACAACTGACTCTCACAACAGAAGTGGAAAACTTCCCGGGCTTCGAGCACGGTGTGATGGGCCCTGAACTCATGCTCAATATGAAAAAACAGGCCGCTCGTTTCGGCGCTGAATTCATGCCTGTCATGTGTACAGATGTTGATCTGAAAAAGCGTCCTTTCACTGTGACGACTTCTACAGGTCAGACATTTCTCGCTGATACAGTCATTATTTCCACAGGAGCATCGGCCAAGTGGCTCGGTCTTCCGAAAGAAAAAGAACTCACAGGCCGCGGTGTTTCGACATGTGCGACTTGCGACGGATTCTTCTATCGCGACAAAATCGTTCACGTGGTGGGCGGTGGTGATACGGCGATGGAAGATGCAACTTTCATCACGAAATTCGCGAAAAAAGTTTATATCGTTCACAGAAAAGATTCTCTTCGCGCCTCGAAGCCTATGCAGGATCGCGCGATGAAAAATGAAAAGATTGAATTTCTCTGGGATACAGTTGTCTCGGAAATTAAATCCAATGAAGGCGGCGTGAACGGAATTGTGGTGGAAAACCTCAAGACCGGAAAAAAAGAAGACCGTGCT
This sequence comes from Bdellovibrionota bacterium, assembly GCA_040387275.1. Lineage (GTDB taxonomy): Bacteria > Bdellovibrionota > Bacteriovoracia > Bacteriovoracales > Bacteriovoracaceae > Peredibacter. Next base: position 621,863 of record JAZKDZ010000001.1, read on the forward strand.
ACTGACGGACTTTTCTACGCTATCGGACACACACCTAATACATCTTTCCTGAAAGGCCAGATCGATACAGATGAACACGGTTTCATCGTGACGAAGAATGGTCCTGAAACAAATATCCCGGGTGTATTCGCCTGTGGAGATGTTCAGGATTCTTATTATCGTCAGGCGATCACAGCAGCAGGTTCAGGTTGTCAGGCAGCGATCAAAGCAGAACGTTTCCTCGAGGGACACTAGATTTTAGAATTCATTTAATGACTTCAGATTCAAGGAAACAAGAAGCTCCAACTGAGACGTACGTATGTACGTCGCAAGGACGGAGCGCCGAAGGTGACGTAGAATATGAGGTCAGAAAATGAATTCTAACGAATTACCTCCTCCGGTTCCCAGGAAGGCGCGTTTTTTAGCTTACTATCAGAAACATGAAGTAACGGTTTCCGCGTCTGTCTTCTTCGGAGGATTCATTTTCGATCTTCTGACTCTCGGACGAGTCGATGATCTTTTTAATCTCATTCAGCAAGCTGTCTACCTGATGATTCTCGGCACACTCCTTGTGTGTGAAATTAAAATCAGAATGGGCACTCTCACTTTGAGTGGAAAGGCCGCGAAGTTCTGGGAATACCACGATCTCATCGTTCACTTCCTGTTCGGGTCACTCCTCTCTGTTTACACTATTTTTTATTACACCTCGGCCTCAGCGATTACCGGGATTATGTTCATCCTTTTGATTGCTGGTCTTATGTGTGCCAATGAATTCCCCCAATTTCAGAAACTGGGCCTTCCGGTCCGGGTTATTCTGTATGCGATTTGTGTCCTCTCTTATTGTTCGTTTTTTTATCCGATCCTAATGGGCCACGTGGGATGGCTTCCGTTCTGGCTGGGCATTCTTTCATCAATTGGAATTTTTGCTCTGATCGGAAAAGTGAATTTCAAGGGAGAGCGATCCCCTATCCTCGAAAAACAAGTGCTCTATCCCGCTGTTGCCATCCACGTTTTATTCCTGATTGGTTACTATCTTTCGCTTATTCCGCCCGTGCCTGTAGCGGTCAAAAAAATCGGTGTTTACTACGGCGTGGAAAAGGTGAACGGTCAGTATCTCGGTAAGCATTTGCGGCCCTGGTACAAGTTCTGGCAGAAAGGGTCTCAGGACTTCACGGTCCGTCCGGGTGACAAGGTCACCGTTCTTACGTCTATTTTTTCCCCATCAAATTTTCACGATAAAGTTTATCTACGCTGGTTCCATGATGACCCCAAGGTCGGCTGGCGACAGGAAGACTCGATTCCTCTTTCTATTTTAGGTGGCAGGGACGAAGGCTTCCGCGGGTTCGGGACTAAGCAATTCTATGGTCTTGGCGACTGGAAGGTCATTGTAGAGACCTCTGATGGCCGGGAAGTAGGCAGAATTAGTTTTGAAGTTGAGACCGATGAATCGGCCGAGGCAAGAGAATTTAAGAACGATGTTTTCTAGCATTTTTGTCCACTTTATTTTCCGCTTTGCAAAGCATCCCAAAATTTGAAAAAATGTACGTGAGAAGGTTTTCTGCTTAAGGATTAGGCGGAGAAACAAAATGCCAGTTATAAACCAGGGAAGGTTCATGCAGACATTGTTTAATTACACTACGCTTTCTACCCGTCTCGAGAAATCGACGAGAACTTTATTCGTCACTCTCAACAGACCGGATTGGAACAATGCCTTCCGTCTCGAGATGCTCTTTGAGCTCGAGAGTCTTCTTGCCTGGTGTACATCACGGGTAGAAATCAACACGATCTTCTTTGATTCCTCTTCACAGATTTTTTCGACAGGCCTTGAGCTCGATTCCCTTTCAGGAATGTCGGCGAATGCTCTCGATAAGATCAACATGAAACTTCAGAAAATTATTTTCTCCCTCATGCAGCTTCCACAGACTGTTGTGATGGATCTTGGTGCAGGATCAGAAACTCTTGGTTCTGAATTCGCGCTCGGTGCAGATATCCGCATCGCTCTTTCAGGTTCAAAGATCAGCTTCAATCATTGTCACTATGGTCTCGTTCCTGCTGCTGGTGGGATGAGCATGCTCTCTGCTCTCGTTCCTCCTGCGTTTGCCCGCTCGTGGGTTCTTACTGGAAACAGCATCAACGAAGAAGGCCTCACTCAATCTGGCTTTTTAAAATGCACTTACGATCCTTCTACCCGCACTGAAACAATCAAAGGCATCCTCGACAATATTTCAAAGGTTGCTCCTGTTCAGAGAATCCAGGCGAAGCTCGGGCTCTTTGAGGCCCTTCGTCAGCAGTTTGAAAATGGGATTGTCATGGATCGTAAAATTGCGAAAGCAAGTATGGTTTCAGAAGACTGGAGAACAAAGAAGCCGGAAGCGAAAGACTTCGACTTCATGCCTGCCAAGTCACTTTCTTATGCTGTGAAACTTTCTCTGATTAAGTCTGAAGACTCGAACTCAAAAAATCTCGAACACTGATTATCTACTCTGGCAGGCACCATAGTTCATAACAAACTGTGGTGTCTGAAGAACCAGACGATTCAAAAGCTTCTCTCCCGTCGATGGATACAGACGGTGTCCATCATCCCTGCTCGTTTCGAAATAATTAATCTGATGTGTGACTTCTGAATACTTCCAGGCCGCAACCCGGATAGTTCTCTTTAATTCACACAGCTGCGAATCCGGATTGAGTTCACAACTCTTCTCCAGGTTCTCAAGACAAGCGCTGAAAAACATCGCACCCCGATCTGGAGTTTCCAGGGCCATGGCCATCGATTCAAACGGAGACTTAAAAGCATCAAAAACCGGCAGGGGTTTTATCTTCAGAAAATTCACAAGGTCTTCAGTGCTGTTCACCAGAAGCTTATTCAGGAGAAGATCATTTTTTTGAAGTCTGAGATGTTCCTGGCAAAGCACAGCGGTCATTTTAAGAAATTGATCTATTCTATCGCTTTGAAGAACGATAAGTGGCATCCGATGACGGTCTTTGATTTCAAGTCCGCGACGAACTTCGGAGTTACTGAACTCTTTTACCAGGAACTCATCAATATCATTTTGACCGGAGTTTTCGTGAATCAGAAGATCTTCGTGATGAATGCCGTTCTGTAGTTTAATCAGGTCTTCAATGGGGAGCTTTCTTAGTTTTTGAAAACAGGCCGCACTATCGAGCTTCTCCCCGCAATATTTCTCGCGAAGCGGGGCCTTAGTCAAAAGTGTTCCGATATAGGTTTTAAAATGCCCGTACATAGGAAGGCCATCGTTCTTCGCGAAAATCGATTCCAGTGAGACTTCCTTATCACAGGCAATTGACCACGAAGAAATAAGGATGAGAAAAAGGATATTCATCAGTTCGCAGCTTTCCCGGCAATTTTTCTTCCGGCCTTTCTCGGGATGATGTCATTCTGGTGAGCGAGGATAAATCTCGCCTTCTTTTCTTTCTGTAAGAGAGTGATCAGTTCCGGACGCTTGGTATCTTCAGGAAAACCAGGAACAAGGTGGCTGAGCTCGGTATCTTCACGTGTTGCAAGTAGCCCAATGAGCTTTAAGAGCTCAAGCGACTGTTGCACATGCACCTGATGAAGCTCAGGTCGAAGTGTTTCTTCTTCTTTCAAAAATTTCGAGCCTTTCTCAAAAAGGGCCACTGTTCCATTTGTTCCGGTTGGAGAAGTGACATGAGAAGCCTTCACGACATTGATAAAGCAAGTGGCCTTATCTTTTTCGTAGCAGATAAGCGAGCGGCTGAATTCAGAGTTCACTTCTTTTTCAATACGTTCAACTCTTGCGAGATCTTCTGTCTGATAAATCTTGATCCGGATATTAAGCGGAGTTGCGCGATACACATTCGAAAGAAGAAACTGAACAGGCATGACGGAATAAAGAGTGCGAAACGGACCGGAAAGATGAGCATACTGATAGTTGAATGATTTTTCTTTCAGAACTCCCATGCGGAACTGGAATCCCACATGAAGAAGCATGACCCAGGAGAAAGTGAAAATGAAATGCGTGCGGAGCTTTCTCGACACTGACCATCTAGGAGGAAGCTGATCATAATAAATAGGAATAAGAAGAACTGAGAACAGGAGAATAAATGACATCTGAAGAATCAGTGACTCATCAAAGATTCCCACAAAGAGGGTGAGGAAGAAAAAGAGAAGTGCGCAGGGAAAAACAAATAGGATTTGCCACATGGAGGCAGTGTAATCGGGAAAAACCGGAATCCGGATTCAGATCAACGAATCCGGAGATTTAGGGATTTGAGATTAAAAAATGTGCCTCTTACTTCTGGCACTTTAACGAGGCCGTTATGTAAGCTCCGTGAGACCACGTGAGTTCATAAGCACCCTGCATGAAACCCGTTGTATCGTTGAACTGTTCATCCAGCTGACCCGTTTTATCGGAGTGAAAATGAACACGATCAAACTGCCCGCGGGAAGATCTCTTATTTCCTGAAAGACACTGGAACTCTGCAACCGCAAGTGTAGCGAGGAACCAGGGATTACCTTTTCCACCAGTCGTATACCCATCATAACGATCTTCCGGATAACGTCCGATCGCAACTCCCATGCCTCTGTATGTGCTGTTAATGCCATAGAGATTCTGGAAAGTGGATTTCAGAACTTCGAGATACTTTTTCACGTAAGGGTCGTTAAGCGAAATAAGATCCTGGTACGGATAAGTATGATTGAGTGCAAGTAATGGTGTGACGTCGATGCCGGAATGCTTGTAACCAAGCCCCCGCGTGACAACAGCACTTACTTTGATACCAACCTGCTCACTCAGGAAGTTTTTCCGGATATATTCACCGATAGCATAGGCCTCATGTTTGTAGAAAGCTGCTGCTCCCCCATCACCCATTTCAAAGGCAAATTCCGAACCCACTTTGAGGGCAGTGTACTGAACGAGCATGTTGTAGAAATGGAGACCCATCTCTTCTTCCCACGGCTCAAAATTCGGCTCACGCCAATGATGGGCCGTGTACTCGAGATCTTTTTTTACCGGGCCCATTGCCGGGATCATTCCCCCATAAAGTTTTCTCTGAACATAATCGCGTTTTCCGGAATCAATCAGAAGGCGTCCGAACTTGATCATGGAAATCGCACGAAGTGCCGGGCCATCATTCTGTGGTCTTCCCCATGGCCCTTCGAATCCTGTTCCATCGATATTGTATTTCGGCTCACCGAGACCACTGAGTGTGTAGGTGTTCTGTCTTCTTGTTTCCGAATCTACCCAGATATAGAGCATCTTTTCGATGGCCGGATTTTTAGAAATTTCCCAGACATCAATTAAGGCCTTCATGGAAAGCGATGTATCGCGGACCCAGTCGTAATAATAATTCGGATTTGTACGCGAGGGACTCGCCACAACCATTCCAGGAGAAACATCAGGCATGGACGCATTCCGGATGAGACGCTTCAGACTTTGCTGGAACTGGAAATCCGACTGTGCGAATGCCGGAATGATAAGAAAGAGTGCCAGGAAAAAGTTCATTTAAGTTCCCTTGTTTCAAAATCTGAGAAAATTTTCTGGATGCCACTGAAATCGAGTTTCTCTGTGTACCCAAGTAAATATCCGCCGCCACCGGCACCGCAAAGTTTAAGAATATAATCGCCTGATTCAATTCCACGGGTCCAGGCACCCCGCATCTGAGTCGGAATCATTTCCGGGAAAGAATCCCACTGAAATTTTGATATGTGCCAGAGATGATGGAAAAGAGTCTGAGTGTTACCACTGATCACAGCATCAACGGCAATATTCACGTCACGCGCGAGAACGTCGGCGCAACCCTTTTTGAATTCAGGATCCTTGAGCTTTTCCTGGTAGATCGCGACCAGAGGGCCCGTCTGACGGGGCTTTCCGGTATTTACAAGAAAGAATCCCTTAAGACTCACCGGGGATTTGAGGATTTCTACATCTTCAAAGCTACGAATGAGGAGCGGCGACTTTACGAGCGAGACAAAGGGATCAATGCCGGAACTTGAACCATGGAAATAGGATTCGAGTTTTGCGAGCGCTTTTTTGGCCTGAATGTCAGTCGTTTTATTTAAAGCGTATTTATCAAAAATGGCGGCAATGAGAGCACCGGAACTTCCTAGTCCAAATCCCTGAGGGATAGTGGAATCAAACCAGAGACCTTTTTCAAAGTCTTCTTCCATCCGGTTCCTGTCAATCGAGTCAGAAGAATCGAATGATAAAAAGCCATGCAGGCTTTTACGGGAATTTTTTCTTTCTTCGGAATTGTTATCTTCATATGACCATTGACCACCGAGATCGGGATATGGAAGGGCAAGTGCACGTGATCCGTTTAAGATCGTGTACTCGCCGAGAAGAAGAACCTTGGCCGGGAAAAATGAACTCAGCATGGAGAAGGACCTTCCCCTCTCGTATCCTGAATAATTTTTTCAGAGAGTGGCCTAAGTTCATGATCAATAAAAGTTTCGATCTTTCTCGTCCCTTCTTCAGGATAGATGAGATGAAGATTCGGTCCTGCATCCAGAGTAAAATAGAGATGAAGACCGGATTCGCGACGGAAATCACGGATGAGTTCAATCGCACTTAATGTCTGAGGTTTTAAAAGCGTAAATGATTCAGGCGCCGTGAGCATCATCGCATGAAGTGACAAGGCCTCGTTCTCGGTGATTCTTCCCACTTCACTCATGTCACCCGCTTTCAGAGCGGCCTTCATGCGGTCAAAATTATATTTCGCCTGAACGTAGCGAGCTTCACGGAAAGCATGTTCTGACATGCGGTCATGTCCGGCCGTACTTGAAACACTTTTTTCAGCAGAAGAAACAACAACAATTGTGTCGTGAAGATGAGCGAGTTCAGGATGAACTTCAAAGGGACTGGCATAGAGATCAGATTCATCACCCCAGGTCGTGAAACCACCGTAAACGGAGCGACAGGCACTTCCACTCGCCAGACGCGACAGGTAGCTTGCGCGTTTCATGAAATCATCATCCATCGTCGGCTGAATGTAATCCGTGAGGCAAAGGGCGAAGGCCGACATACCGGAGGCTGATGAAGCAATTCCTGTCCCGTGAGGGAAAGTATTCTTTGTATCTACTTTGACTGAAAGCCCTTCAATCCAGGGAAGTTCAGTTTTTAAAGAGCGGAGATATTTTTCGATTTTTGCGGCGAACTTCTCATTCGCTTTGCCTTCAAGATTCACAGTCACTTCAAGCTTAGCAGCGGGAGTGAAAGAAACAGAGGTTTCGGTGTAACACTCTTTCAGGGTCATCGACAGAGAAGGGTTGGCCGGAAGCTGATGCCCCTTCTTCCCCCAGTATTTTACTAAGGCAATATTAGAAGGCGAGCGCCAGGAACAAACCGCCGACTTCGGTTCAATTTGATGAAAAGGTTTCAGGAGGTTCATGTCCGGACGATTTCTCCGAATGGGATGAGGGTATTGAGGTTCTTCGCTGAGAAGTAATCGCGTGTCTCAGACGGAGTGCGGTCACTTGTGACGAGGGCGAAATCCCCTCCCCAAGCGCCGAGGGATTTCACTTCACCCCAATAGTCAGAGAACTGTTGATCGCGGATTTTCTCGTAATTAAGGGCCTTCGCAATGATGTCTTCATGGGTGCGGATGACTTTATTAAATGTCTGAAGTTCACGAGCAGCTAACATTTCACGTGTAAGAAGTGAAAGATCATTCACGATCTGCTCTTTTCCGGGAATCATGCGTTCTTTATATTTCAGAACTTCACTAGCTGAACTTTGTTTCTGACCGAGATAAAGGAAATAGAGATTATCTTTGAATGAAGGATCAAAAGTGACTGTTTCCCACTGAGGCTTCCCTTCATCTTTCCGGAAAAGGATTGGTCCCATCGCCTGAGCGCAGGCAATGTCGTAACCCGAACCACCGATCGTTTTCTTCAGAAGTTCAAACGGACTCACATACGCCCACTGAGCGATGTTATAGAGGAAGGTGGAACTTGATCCCAATCCCCACTCAAGAGGAAATTCAATTTTTGTTTCGACGAAGACATCAAGATCATCACGAAGGAAGTGAGGGTTCTGCGCGCGGACAGCATTGAGGACCTGAGAGAGTTGAGCTTGCGTGTGATTATTTTCCTGAACCTTAATCGGCTGGAAGTGCCAGAACTCGTAATCGGATTCAAACCAGATCTTTCCGCTATGATCAAAACTTTTCCAGTTAAGAGTCGGCTGATACGAAGGGCGATATTTCACGCGCATCGATTGCCCGACAGTTGTCGGAAGGGCCAGTGCCTGCGCACCGTCCATGACAAAATATTCTCCTGAGAGGAGAAGCTTTCCGTGACCGTAATAATATTGCTCTGACATGTACTTCCTTAGCGGTTCAAAAATTGACGGACGGCCTGGAACGAAACAACTTTATCGGAGAAGAAGCTCTTCCCCTTCTCAATCTCTTCGGCCGTAGCGTTCAGCTGGTTCATGATGTTCAGGAGGTGAAGTTTCATGTGGCCGCGCTGGATACCAGTCGTAACGAGAGATTTTACGGCAGAGAAATTCTGAGAAAGACCAACTGCTGCGATAATCGCCATGAGCTCTTTAGCTGACGGATTATTGAGAATCGCAAGTGAAGTCTTAGCAAGTGGATGAAGCGACGTAAGTCCGCCCACTGTTCCCACGGCAAGAGGAATGCGTAAGGTAAATTTAAACAGATCATTTTCAAGTGAAACACTTGAAAGCGAACGATACTGACCTGAGCGGGCAGCATAAGCGTGAGCACAGGCCTCAATGGCACGGAAATCATTCCCGGTCGCGAGGACCACGGAATCGACACCGTTCATGATCCCTTTATTGTGAGTCACGGCGCGGTTGGGATCCACTTCCGCAATTCTGACTGCTGTTGCAAATTTTTCCGAGAACTCACGGGCACTCATACCACCGGCGAATGTTCCAAGATCTTCAATCGGACACTCAACAGAACACTCCACCACACACTCAGGAGTGTAGTTGGAAAGAATGCACATGATGATGTGAACTTCTTTTTCGGAGGCCTGAAAGCGGTCATCCATCATGACCTTATCTCTTAAAACCTGCGCCATTTCTTCGAGAATGGAATTGATGAAGTTCGCCCCCATTGCATCACATGTTTCGCAATGAAGTTTTAATTGCCAGTAGTTTTCAATCTTGTCGGTCATGTCGATCAGTTCGAAATCAACAATTCCACCGCCACGCTTTTCCATATTCGTCGTAAGACCTCCCACTGCTGTGAGAAGTTCATCTTTGCGATCAGCAAAGAACGAACGAAGGCGCGCTTTATCACCCTGCCACTGGAAGTGAACCTGGCCCACTTTTTTTGTAGCAACTACGATGGAGCGGAATCCACCGCGCTCAAGCCAGAACTTGGCACCAAGAGAAGCAGCCGCCACCACTGATGATTCTTCAATCACCATCGGAACAGAATGAATTTTTCCGTTTACGAGGAAGTTCGGAGCAACTCCGAAAGGAAGATCAAAATTAGTGAGTGTATTTTCAGAAAACTCATCGAAGCGTTTCTGGACTTTGTCGTCCTGATGCCAGAAGGAAACCATTTCCTTCACGAGAGTTGAGGATTCAGGACCCAGCTGTTCAGCGAGCCACTCAATCTTCTGGTTCTTATTCATTTTGGAGAAACCGGTAACAGTTTTCACTATTCCCCCTTCACCGAGAGAACACCTTTGGCAGTCAAAAGTGCTTCCCGCAAGTTCAAGAAATATTTTTCAAGCGTTTCAAAACTTTCCATCGCAGGTGCAAGGAATGGTGAGGCCATTCCAATAAGCGAAGGAGATTTCATTTTCATTTTGAGTTCATAACCATCGAGAACATTTTTAATTCCGCCGGAGATGATGAATTCTTTTTTCCCTGTGGGAAGAGCGTTCAGGACATCAACCATTTCCTGGGCCGTGTGACCCACGTGAATGAAGGGATCTTTCGATTCTGTATCACGGGCACGGAGACTTTCGAGTTTTGTAAAATTCGTCCCACCGTAAGCTCCGAACTCAATCCCGTGAATCGGTAAATTGAGAAGTGCTTTGAGGCTTCTTGGTCCCATTCCCTGCCCGACTTCCTTCACGAGAACAGGATAGTTAACGTCATCCAGGAAACGCTTAAGTGTTTCAAGAGGTGAAAGTGTATAGCGATCGCCTTCAGGCTGGAGCCATTCCTGAAGGGGATTGAGATGAATCATGAGACCAGTCGCCTCTGTCATCTTGACCATCTCGTGAATGAGATCTGTTTTCCCTGAGAGAAGACACTCTTCCACCTGGGCAATGCCGAGGTTTGCGAGGAGTGGCTGATCACCCATAAAATTTCTGATCGTGAATTCTGAAAGACGTGAAGTGGAGTGAAGAAGCGGACGACATGATCCAAGGCCCATGCCGAGTTTATACTTACCGGCGAGAGTTCCGAGATTGCGGTTAATGATCGCCGCTTTCTCTGTTCCGCCCGTCATGCTGGAAATCCAGAGCGGAAAATTCAAAGTTTTGGAAAGGAAATTTGTTTCCCAGATTTCTTCGGGAGAAGGATGAACAAAAAACATGGGCTCGTAATCAAAACGGGAATCTCTTCCCGCGCCCGATGTTTGTGACATCGGAGCAAGATCAATATGTGACCCTTTTCGTTCTGCTAACTCAGCAGAAAGAGAGAGATTTTTCCTTGTTTCCATAACTGGAGATGTATCAATTATCTCACACTTCGTCATGATTTATTGCACGTCGATGCAATATTTATGTGCCTGAATTTATTGGGGTTTAGAGACTTGTGGAGGGCCCGATCAGAAGAACGAATTCCCTCTTCTCCTTATCCTCGATCTGAGCGGCAATCCGATCGGCCTTTCCGCGCATGAGTTGCTCGGAAGAACTCCCGAGATCCAGAGCGAGAAAGACCTCGCGTTTCAGTTGAGTCGCGGCCACTTCTTCGAGAAGTTTTTTTAATCGGTAAGGAGTTTCCATCCACACCAAGGTCTCCGGACGACTCAATTCTTTTTTCATCCACTGCGAGCGTTCGGGTTCTTTCACCGGGATGAAACCAGAGAAGACAAATGACTTATGAGAAAAACCTGAGAGCGAAACGGCCAGAGCAATGGAGTTCGGAAACGGAGTGGATGTGACTTTAATTCCCTGCTTGTGACAGGCCTCAACCAGAACCTGGCCGGGATCACAAAAAGCAGGAAGCCCGCAATCACTCATGAGATAAACATCCATTCCGGATTTTAATTTCGTGAGAATTTCCGGCATGGCTTCTTTCTGAGTGTGCTCATTGAAAAGCACAAACTTCTCAATGCACTCACGGGGCAGTCCCCACTTGAGCCAGCGTTGTCTTGCGACTTTATGCTCTTCCACGCAGAGAAGAATTTTATCGGAGAGACAGTTTTCCTGAAGAAGTTTCAGCGCAACTGTTTCAAGCGGAAGATCATCCTGAAGAGGTGTGGGAATGAGAATGAGACTCATTCATGATCCAGAGGAAAAAACAATTCCGGACGGTGAAAATCGGGCTTATCTTCCGGATTGGGATTTAAGGCATAGTACTCGCGATTTCCCTCGAGAAGACACGAATAAAAACCACCAAACAAATGTTCCCCACGAACCTCGGAAGGAAGTGTCACTTCGAGATGTGCGGTCCAGACTTTCTGATCAAGAGTCACAGAAGTCGTGAACACAAGATCACTTGTCGGAGGATGAAATACTTTTCTTGGTTCTACAATTAAAAGGGCAAAGGGCTGACCCAGTGGTGAGACCTGAACTTCGAGATAAGGAGCTCTGACATCATCCACATCACTTCGAAGCTGAAGAAAAGCTTCGACAACATCTTTGTTCCAAAGGCCCCAGTTTTTATTCCAGTCTTTTTCAAAAGATTCATCCGTTAACCACGCCGTGGAAGTTCTCTTCGTCACGGAAAAATCCATCGCAATAACCCGGCCGGTTCTCGTCCAGCTGACTTTGATCCCGTGATAAGAGGGGCCTGCACCGTGTTTTTTTAAAAATGCCTGCATAGTAAAAGGATACACTTTGAGGTAAAAGTCCGCCATGGAAAACCTCCGCCTATTCCTTATCATTCCACCCGGGCTTGAAGACCTCGCTTTACGCGAAATGGTGTCTAAACTCCCCGAGGTAAAACACAATGTGATTAAGGGCGGAATTGAAGTTGAGGCCGATCTTTCCTGGATGGTAAACGCTCACCTCCTTCTCAAAATTCCCGTGAGGATTCTGCTCCGTATTTCAGAATCCAAAGTCAGGGATTTTCCCAAGCTTCATCAGAAAATCGTCAAATTTCCCTGGAAAGATTTCCTTTCTCATCCGGAACCGGAATGGGAAATCACCTGCAGAAAAAGCCGGATCATGCACACCGGCCGGATTGAAGAGACCATCAAGAAGGCCCTCACAGAGGCCATGGTGAAGCAGCCTCTTTCTCAGGACTGGAAGAAAAAAAATTACTCACCCCAGACTTTCTACATCCGTTTTGAAGATGATGTGATGACGATGTCGCTCGATCTCTCAGGAACTCCCCTCTACAAAAGAAATCTCCAGGTCATAAAAGGCGAAGCTCCTATCCGTGAAAATATAGCTGCGGCCCTCGTTTATGAACTTATGGAAGGAGTAGACAGCAAGGTGAACCTCACAGATCCGATGTGCGGTTCCGGCACTCTTCTCCTTGAAGCAGCTACTTTCAACCTTCCTCTCCATGAGAGAAAATTTTCATTTGAAGAAGCTCCTTTCTTCAAGGGAAAACTTGTGAAGAAATCAATCGAGTCGGAGAGACTTCCTTTCGATAAATTCGAGGGAATTGAAATTGATACCGAGCTGGTGGAAAAAATCCAACCCGTATTGGAAGAGTTTGGCATCAAGATAAAATCCGGTGACGCCCTCTTTACGAAAGTCATTCCTGGTTTCATGATCTGCAACCCACCTTATGGACAACGGATCAAGACAGAAGGAAAAACCGGGATTTTCTTAAAAGATGCGCTTGATAAATTTCTCACGGAAGACAGGCCGGAAAGAATCGGATGGCTCATTCCTTCAGACATGGATGATCTCATTCCGAAGAGAAAAGATTATAAGATCAGAAGTAAAAGAAAGTTTCGTAACGGCGGACTGGCAGTTACTTACTGGATTCTCGAAAAAATAATTGGCTCTTAACCCACACACCATTTATAAACGGAATAAGAGCGAGTTCTCCCTGAGGAACGACACTCACTTCAACTAAGTTCACATCCCTCAAAGAATGGACTTCTCCCTCGAAGATCTCCCCTTTGGGATGAATGATCTGAAACTTGTCTCCGACTTTGAAGCCTTTTGGATTCTTGACGAGAATGGCGAGATGAGAAGCTTTCTCAGCTTCGAGTACCTCTCCGATGAAATCCCCCTGACGCTGAAGCCGGAAGTTTTTGAGTTTCGGAAAAAGGACGTCGGACTTATTCACGTGATAAAAACCACGCATGAGTTCCTGGGGATATTCTGCCTTGAAGTTTTCAAACATCGCTTCGCGCTTAACGATCTTGACTGCTTCCGGCGTAAAATTGCGTTCATTGAAACGCTGATCAATTCTTAACCATGACAGACCAATGCTGGCGAGATCTGAAGCATATTCCACGAGACAGAATTCTTTAATGTGAAACATAAAAGTTCCGTGACGATTTTCAAGAACGGGAAAGCCTTTATGCGGGGATTCTTCACTCTCCCCGAGTGCTTCGATCTCTTCATTCACGACAATTTTTTCCGGACTGAGTGGCGCCAGAAGAGAGCGTGGAGAATAGAAAAGAAGAATGCGTCCGAGACCCAGAAGTTCGCAGGGAACCGGAAGTTTCGTGCAATATTCTTTCAGTGTATCGCGCGCGAGTTCTATCGACAGAACTATTCTTTCGAGTTTATTTCCACCGGCCTCACACCAGCCTTTCAGGGCCTCGAGATTATGGTTTCCGCTTTCAGCGATAAAATGAATCGGCTTATCACAGCGGTGAACCGCCCAGTGGAAAGCACCCGGATCCTGAACTCTGAGAACATCAAAATGATCCATATAAGAATGAATCTTCGATGCACACACATCGAAATTTTCTTCCGTCATGAGAATATCCCACTCGAAAATCACTCTCATGCCGAGAGCTTTCGCATCAGATGAGAGTTTCAGAAATGTGTCGTGCTCAAGACGGCCAAAGCGGGAGAACTCGCGCATGCCGACGATGACTTCAGTGAACCCTGAATCTTTTAAGAGAGAAAGATCATGCTGATGATTGGCAAATCCGGTGAGATTCATACGGATTTCTGACGAACGAGCTGAGAAGCACCGATACCCGGAATGAACGGAAGACGAACAATCGTCGTGGGTTTCGTGCGTGGAAGAGGTCTACGGTTGAGATCCATAATCTCGGTAGCGCGGACAATGATGGGTTCTCCCCGGAATGGAATCACTTCCAGTTCGTCACCCTGATTAAAAGCATTGCGTACTTCAATGACAGTTCCTGATTCAGGAGAGGCATTGATCACGGTCCCGACCATTTTCCATTCATTTTTATTATGGTCTTCGCGCTCATTGAAAATGGAATCAGCACCAGCTGGTTCTGAGAGACTCGCTTCGGTGTAAGCGCGATGGGAAACTTTTGAAAGTTCCTGTTCCCAGCGGATAAGATCATCTGAGAGAAAATCGCCGTGCGCTTCATAGTAACGTAGGGCCTCGGAATAAACTTTCGACATCGTTCCGGCGTAAAGATGACTCTTCATCCGGCCTTCAATTTTCAGGGAATCAATTCCGGCATCGATAAAATCTTTGAGTAAACGAAGACCCTGAAGGTCTTTCGAGCTCATGAAGAAGGCACTCTTTTTTTCTTTGGTATTTATGTCTTCGAGTGAATATTCAAAGCGGCAGGAATGAGCGCAGCCTCCGCGATTGGAGTCCCGGCCCTGAGTGAAGTTAGAGATCACGCAGTTTCCGGAATAGGCCATGCACATGGAACCGTGGATGAACATTTCGATTTCAATATCGGCCTCGCGGCGGATTTTTCCGGCATCAGCAATGGAGACTTCGCGACCCAGAACGATCCGGGTTGCCCCCATGGATTTCCAGAATTTTGCCGCTTCCACATTGAGAGTGGAGGCCTGAGTGGAAACATGGACCGGGATTTTTGAAAGGGCGCGGACCGTGCGGACAACTCCCAGGTCAGAGACAATCACAGCATCGGCCTTGATCTCTTCCAGAAATCTTACGAAATCCGGAAGCTCGGCGAGATCTTTATCATGGAGAAATGAGTTCAGGACCACATAGACCTGAGCGTTTCTTTCGTGGGCGAAACTCACCCCTTCCCGGAGCTCATCAAGAGTAAAATTATCGGCCGCTGTTCGGAGCCCGAATTTCTGGCCGCCGGCATAGACGGCACTGGCCCCGTAAAGGACCGCGACCTTGAGTTTTTCAAGGCTGCCGGCAGGGGCAAGAATTTCAGGAAGAATCGGTGCTTTCATCGTGCCCTTGTTTACCAAAATTCAGGCGTAAGTTAAACTAAGAAGCATAATGAAAAAACTTCTCAGTATCCTGGTAACGATCGCCGCTGTCGCCATTCTAAGCGGTGGATATCTGGTTTTCTCCCGCTGGAGTAAAAACCCTGAGCAAATCGTTCCCTACCCTTATGATTTCTCCGCCCGCGCCCCGGCAGTCAAGCTCGATGCTCCGATTTTGATTGTGGGTGACCGGATGGCCGCTTATATGGCCCGGTTTAAGACGGAACTGGCGGCCACCATTTCTCAGAATCTGGACAACGTGATTAAAATTCAGAGTCTCGCGGCCGAAGGCCAGGGCCTTCACCGCACTCTTCATCAGTTAAAATCCCTTGAGCAGTGGCCACAGATTCTCATCTATCAGGGTGGAAGTGAAGAATTCGCAGAATCTAAATTTGAAGTTTCCGAAATCAAAAAAATCTCAGCGAATTTTAAACTCTATCAGGATGATCGCCTTCACACTTTTATGATTCTCTATCCGTGGCTCTCACGGATTATTTACGAGCCGATGAAACGCATTCATCTTCCGGCCGAACCGGTTCTTCTCGCAGAACTTCCCGAGAAAGATTATCTCCAGCGCCTCGAAACTGAGCTTCTTCTCTATGAACAACTTCTGATTCAATTAGTGGCTCAGGCCAGAGACAGAGGCTCGCTTCTCATTCTTTCAACGACACCGATCAATCTTGATACTCCTCCGAAATCCGTCTGTAGTTTCTCCACTAATATGGATGTCGAGAAGGCCGTTGTGGAACTCCAGGAACTCGTGAAAAAAGAAGACTGGAAAACCGCTTATCAGAAGGCAACCAAGTTCACGATGCAGTTTCCGGGAAATGCCCAGCTCTTTCATCTCGAGGGAATCGTCGAAAAAAATCTCGGTAAGACTCAGGAAGGAATTAATAGTGCCCTTCAGGCTTCATCGTATGAATGCACTTCCTGGCGGGTAACGGAAGTTCAGAACTCAATTATCCGCAAAGTGGCGACCGCCCAAAAGGTGCTGCTCTTTGATTTTTCCCGCATGGTGGAAAGAGAATGGACCACGAACACGACTTTTTTTGATGAGCTTCATCCTCAGAATATTTACTACGATAAAGGTCTGAACCAGTTAGGTCTCGTTATCAGAAAGATTCTCAAACTCTAGGAGAGAGTATGCAAGGCTACGAACAGAAGTTTAAAAAGAACTCAGTCCTGTGCCGGGAAGGTGATGTTTCTACCGACATCTACCTTCTGAAGTCCGGAAAGCTCCTCGCCTGCTCCGTTCAGGGAACTAAAGTCACGGCCCTCGCGCGGATCAGTCCGGGAGAATTTGTCGGCGAACTCTCCTTTTTTGATGGCAAGGCCCGCGCTTCTCACGTGGTGGCACTTGAAGAATCCGAAGTGATTATGATTCCTAAACACGAACTCTCGAGTCTCTTACCGAACTGGTATATGCAGATCGGGAAGAACCTTACGAAAAAGATTCGCATGCTCGATGGAGTCGTTCATTCCTCGAACCTGAGAAGATTTGGTAATGATGATCAGAAACCACTTTCGATCGATGATCAACGGACCATTCTCAAGTCTATAACCCAGCAAGATGCTTAGGCTTTTTGGTCAGCATGGCCCCACAGTGGTAAACTTATGTCACCTGTCGGGGCCAGTTTAAACACAAATGCGTCACAAACCGGCCTTTTCCTCGTCCTGAGTTGGCACGCCGATCGCAATTCAAGATTGTAGGGACAACAAGGAGGTTGCTCATGAGATCACACATATTAACAGCACTAATGGCCCTGATTCTTACGGCCTGTGCCTCTCACCACAGAGATGTAGCATCGGTTCAGGATGAAACCGGCACCACTCAATCTGCCACTGGACGAGCCGATTTTCCGGCCCAGGATGGCGTAGGAAACCGGGGAGACCGCGGTCTCCGCTAGAAAATCTTTTCCCCTCCGGAAAAACTGTTTTTATATCCCCTATTTTTTTAATATAGTGCGGGTATAAAAAATAAGTTTTTCCGGAGGCCTTTTCGTTGAAAACTTCGCAACCAATTACCCGTTTCCACAACCTCGATGCTGGCAAAGAATGGACGACCAAAGAGTCTGATGAGATTTATCAAATCAGTCGCTGGGGTGAAGGTTATTTTACAGTCAGTGACAAGGGTGACATGTGTGTCAGTCCAACCCGCGCTCCGGGTGGGCCCGTCATCAACATGATGGAAGTCGTGGAAGAAATGAAAAACAAGAATATCGCATTTCCCTGCGTGATTCGTTTTCATGACATTCTCCGCTCTCAGGTTGTGAACCTCAATAAGACATTCCGTTCTGTCATCGAAGAGGCCCGTTTCACAGGCTCTTACTTTGGCGTGTATCCCATTAAAGTAAATCAGATGCGTGAAGTAGTGGAAGAGATCGTCGATGCCGGCGCTCCTTATAACTACGGACTTGAGGCCGGATCAAAACCGGAACTCATCGCAGCTCTCGCGATGAATACGAACCAGAACTCTCTTACTGTCGTGAACGGCTACAAAGACAAAGATCTTCTTCGTCTCGCCCTTCTCGGCAATCAGCTCGGAAGAAAAGTTATCGTAGTTGTTGAAAAATACTCTGAGCTCACTGACCTCATGGCCCTCTCGCTTGAGACAGGGGTTGAGCCTGTCATTGGTCTTCGCGCGAAAATCGCGACGAAATCATCAGGCAAATGGGCCTCTTCCGGTGGTGATTACGCTAAATTTGGTCTCACGATCACGGAAATTCTCCAGGCCGTGAAATATCTCCGCTCGATTGATAAGCTTCATTGCCTGAAGCTCTTCCACTTCCATATCGGTTCACAGATTCCCGATCTTCGTACGATCAAGGATTCCATCTCTGAAGGGGCACGCATTTATGCGAAACTTTTCAAAGAGGGAGCGAAGCTCGAGTTCTTTGATGTGGGCGGCGGCGTGGGAGTCGATTACGACGGAACTCGTTCCAACTCCCCTTCCTCCATTAACTACACAACCCGCGATTACGTTGCGGATGTTGTCTACATCCTGAAGCAAGTCTGCGATCTCGAAGATGTTCCGCATCCGAATATCGTTTCGGAAAGCGGACGCGCCATCACGGCCCATCACTCTTGTGTGGTAACAAACGTTTTTGGTGCTCTTGAAATTACATCAACATCAAATTTTAATACCGACAAAGTGGTAAACGAAAACATTCTCGTATCGAACATGCGTGACCTCACGACTGATATCGGACCGAAGAATTACCAGGACGTTTACAACGATGCGACTAAGCTGAAAGAAGAATCGATTTCTGCTTTCAAGTTCGGCATTCTCACTCTTGATGAAAGAGCGAAACTCGAAACACTTTACTGGAAACTTTGTACCGAGATCATCAAGTACGCTTCGATGGATGAATACGCATCAGACGAAATTCTTCTTTTGAAGAACTCGATGGCGTCTCAATACATGTGTAACTTTTCTATCTTCCAGTCAGCTCCGGATACATGGGCGATCGGCCAGATTCTTCCGGTAATGCCAATTCACAAGCTGAATGAGAAGCCGACAGAGATCTGTACTCTCGTGGACATTACCTGTGACTCTGATGGAAAACTCGACACCTTCCTTTCTCCGGATGGTCCGACCAATACGCTTCCGATGCATAAACTGAATGGTGATGATTACTTCATCGGTCTTTTCATGACGGGTGCTTATCAGGACATCATGGGTGATAACCACAACTGCTTCGGTCGTCTGAATGAAGTGCATATTTTCGCGGATGATGATGATCCGACCGATTTCTATATCGAAGAAGTGATCTACGGAAACAGATCAGAGCAGGTTCTCGCCACTCTCCAGTACAATCCAGAAACGATGGCACAAATGCTTAAGTCTGCGATTGATACGCAGGTGAAGCGCGGGAAGATCAGACCACGCGAAGGTGTGGATCTCACGGATTTCTACGAGTCATGTCTGAAGAGTTATACTTATCTGAAGAAATAAAAAAAGGGGCCCGAGGGCCCCTTTTTGTTTTTGAATTACTCAGCGTAAGTCATACAGGCAGGAAGGAAAGTTGTGTCGTTGATATCAACACACTGTCCGCGGAAACGTACTGACCATACTCTCTGGTTAGCAAAGATTCCGTTCAGCGCTTCACATCTCAGACCGCGCTTAACTGTATAAACTGGTGCTCCACAACGGTCATCACTGAACATTTCAACTTCATCTCCACGACGACGGTTACCCGCGCTGTCGTAGTCCGCAAGAACTCCATCCTGGAATTGCTGACAAGTAGCCGAGCTCATTGTTCTGTCGTTGATATCAACACACTGACCATTGAGTCTTACAGACCATGCACGTGTATTACCGAGAACTGAACCGAGTGCCTGACAATCTACACCTGGATCAATCACTGCTGTTTTAGAACCAGCAGAACAGTTATCCGTGCTGTAAACAACGAGATCTTCCGTGCGCGGTTTCTGGTCACGAGCGAGATTTGTCACGTCCGGACAAATTCTGCCGAAAGTAGAATCGGCGATATCGATACAGATCCCGTTAAGAGAAACTGACCATGCACGGGAATTTCCAAAGATACCTGCAAGACGATCACAGCTATCTGTCGCGCGGATGGGAGTTACAACTTGAGAACATCTGTCATCGCTATAAACTGTCACATCATTACGGTTGTAGCTTGAGTTCCGACGCCAGTCTCCTCCGTTACCTGGAAAATTATCCGGTCTTGTATCGGGTCTGGTATCTGGACGTGTATCAGGTCTTGGTTCAGGACGGCGGTCATCAAGACGAAGGACTGAAAGGGCCTGATCTAGTCCTGACTTCACCATTTCTTTTTCACTATAAGAGAGACGATCGATTTCTCCGCTGCGTGAAGCGTTCTGAAGGCGCTGAATGCGGGCATCGATCACTGTATCAGCGAGAACGCTGAACGAAAGGCACGCCATAACGGCGAAAACTGTCTTTTTCATTTTTCTTCCTTTGGTTAGGTATTAAGCCTCCTCAGAATAGAAGAAAAAAGAATGGTTGAGAAAATGTGAGAAGGAATAACAGTGTGGTGCCCATACTTTTGACAGGTAATTTTTACTTGATCCGGCCGATTTTCCTGAGAAAGAGGAAAACTTCAACCGAGAGAAAGATCGTAAACGACGAATAGAACGTCCACACGAGGAAAACTAAAAGTGTCCCCGCCGCTCCGTACACCGAATCCGCTGCGACTTTTTTGAGATAGCTCGCGAGCAAAACGTTTCCGATTAAAAAGAAGACCGACGATAGAAGCGCCATTTTGAAAGCGTGCTTTTTCCGCGGACGACGACTCGGGGTGAAATAATGGAGCCCCATGAACATGCAGATATAGAGAAGGAAATTGGCAATCATCGCGAAGTTTTTAAATTCTCCGAAAATCTCATCCATAAAGGCCGTGAGTGAAAACGATGCGAGAAGAAGGGCCGCACCCATAATCACAGCTAACATGGCAAAGAAACGCTCCCAGATGTGCGTCCGCACGGGCTTATAAACATCCGGACTCCAGAATCCATAAATTACATCAAGAGAATACCGGAACTGCAGAAAAACCAGTGAAGCAGTAAAAAGAAGAACCAGCGCTCCGATCACTCCGGAAATGGAGCCAATATTGATTCCTTCTTTAGCATTAGTAAAAATCAACTGAATCATGTCCCCTACTTCAGGAGAAAAAACGATGCCGGCCCGTTCGACAATTTTCGCCTGGGCAGATTCACCGACAAAAGTTGCGACATAAAGGACGATGAGAAAAAAGGGAGCGAGTCCCAATGCTGAATAGTAGGAAACAGAACTTGAAAGAAGAAAAAGATTATCGTCGTAGATTTTCGTCGCGAGATTCTTAATCCGTGCGCCCGGACTTTTGTGGATCAGTTCCATCTTCTTCCTCCATCCGGAGATACTGTTCTTTGTAACCGAGATAGGCCTTGTAGTGATTGGAGATTTTATGAATCTCTTCGGCACTGAGAGCGCGTTCCACGACTGCTGGTCTGCCTTTGATCATGCTGCCTGCCGGAAATTTTTTACCCGGGCTTACGAGTGATCCTGCAGCAACCAGACAATTGTCCCCGATCTCTGCTCCATCCAGAATAATCGCACCCATCCCGATGAGGCAACCATCTCCGATTTTGCAACCATGCAGGACAACACTATGACCGAGGGAAGTGTTTTTCCCGAGTGTAAGAGAATTGAGCTCTGTCACATGGAGCATGCAAAGATCCTGCACATTTGTATTCTCACCTATTTTGATGAAGTTTACATCGGCGCGGACAACCGTGTTGTGCCAGATACTGACATGGGCACCAAACTCAGCTCGACCGATCACTTGCGCGCCAGGTGCGACATAAACTCCGGCACCAAGATCAGGATAGAAATTCAGATAACGCGAAATACGTTTCATCACGCCCCCTTGAGAACGGCGAAAATCTGAGAATTTTCCGGGAAGAAATGCGGACCGAGGAACTGAATCTTTCCTCCCTGTCTCATCACTTCTTCCGCAAGTTCATTCAGGATATCGACTGACATATTTTTCTTGGATAATTTTTTATGAAGCTCATAGGTGCCATTTTCAAGATCTATTTTTCCCCACATCTTTCTTTCTACGGGGAGAACCAGATGAACGACATTTCCTTCAGAAACTTTTTTCACGATCACATCAAGGTCCGTCACAATCTTTCTGGATTTTAACATCCGCTTGAGACGTTCTTTCAACTGGGCCGAATAAAAATCCATGATGGCCGGACGGATCACCCGGCACTTACTCAGAATTTCCACACAGGTTTTCTCATAGAAATCTTCTTCGAAATGCGTGATCACGGCCACATCATCATTAAAATGTTTGATGAATATTTTTTTCATCTGATCCAGTCCCGTGACAACAACGGGAAGAGAGTCATAAAGGGTAATCTCCATGACCTTCTTGGCAATAGCACGGATGGCGAGAACACTTTTATAAGGAATCACTCCCATAAACTCAGGAGCAAAAACACGCGGAATTCCGCCGAGATCTTTATTCGTGAACTGATCGAATTCATAGTGCTGGATAATTTCCACATGCCGGAAATCCGCTTTATAAACTTTGATATCGTAGAGAGAAACATTCACCAGGATAAATTCCGGGTTCACGAGTACTTCTTCCATGAGAGGTCTCACATGAAAGCGCGTGCCGAAGGTGCAATAAGGCTCAACGGAATTTCCCAAAGAAGTGAATCCCTGAACCGTTTCAGAGATAAAGAACCCGTGACATTTTTCCGGATGGGTTTTCATGACTTTTCTGACGGCATTTTTAGATTTGGCCATGAGCTTCACAAGTTCATGACGGTCCTGAAGGATCAGCTGGTCGATCATATCGTTGAAAAATGCTTCCCACGCCGTCTCGCTTTCTTCCTTCACCACAGGTGAAACGAAGAAGGAAATACAGGGGCCTTTCTGATGGAACAGGAGCTGGTTGAGATTGACTGGTTTCACAATTAATTGACCCTCTGGGCCTAGAAAACAATATCTCTCATTATAGCCGAGAGACGTTGTTTCATGATAGCGTTTTTGCACCATGAAAGAGCTGCATTATGCATTCGGAATTGATATCGGAGGAACCAACACAAAGATTGGTTTCTTTGATCAAAATGGGACACTCCTCGCCTATCATCACATTGCTACTGACAAGAATATTTCCGCCGACCAATTCATTGAGAAGATAGCTCAGGAATCCTATACCCTGATTTCTTCGCAGGGATTCCAGAAAGGTGATCCGCGCCTGATTGGTGTCGGGGCCGGAGCTCCCATGGCCAATTATTACACCGGTAAGGTTTCAGAAGCTCCGAATCTCGGCTGGAAAAATGTGGAACTCAAAAATCTCTTCACGAAATATTTCGGTTTGCCAGCTGTTATTGAAAACGACGCCAATCTTGCGGCGGTCGGGGAAAAACGCTGGGGTGCCGGAAAAGATATTTCAGAATTTATCCTGATCACTCTGGGAACGGGAGTTGGTGCCGGACTTGTTCTCGGAAATAAACTCTACCGTGGGCACGATGCTCTCGGAGCGGAAGGCGGACACGTCCTGATTCCTCACGAGAAGAAACGTCTCTGCTCATGCGGCGGCATGAATCACCTGGAAAGTTTTCTTTCCGCGAAAGGCATCAAGCAAACGATTCACGAACTCACCGGCGAAGACTGGACAATTGAAAAACTCGGCGTTCTTTACCACGAAGGGAATCAGCGCGCGAAAACGATCATCAATACAATTGCCGAAGAACTGGCAACGGGACTTACCAGCATGGCGGTTATGTTCGGTCCTGAAGCCTTCATCATCGGTGGCGGGGTTTCCAAACTGGGTGAACCTTTCAATGCTGTCATTCGTGAGAAGCTCGATGAACTCGTTCACTTTTCCCTCAAGGGTAAGATCAAAGTCATCAGTGCAACTGTCTCAAGTGATAAAGGGGCCATCTTCGGTGGTGCCGCTCACATTTTTGAAGAGGTGAAAAAATGATCTCCGTTCAGGGTGACTGGTCACTCGATACGGAAAATCGGGAAGCAAAGAAGCTGACCGAGATCATTACGTCTCACGCGAAAAAACTAAAACTCGCTCTTGAATCCGCAGAAACAACGGAAGAAAAATACGCCGCGGTTTATGCTTTTTACCGGAAGTACTACACGCTTACGATTTGTAAAAGCTGTGTGGCGGCCGGAATCAATAAGTCCCCAACCCGCGATATCATTCTCGATTATCCTTGGAAGGAACTGAAACAGAACCGGATTTTCTGCCTGAAAATCTGGGAAAAGATTAATCATTGAAAATACCCTATCCTCTCATCCTTGCATCAACATCAAAATATCGTGCTGAACTTCTCAGTCAGTTAGGCTGGGGTTTTTCGGCGGAGAATCCTGGTGTCGATGAAGGACCGCTGAAGCTTCTCGAACTTGAACCGGGTGACATCGCTCTTCGCCTCTCGCGTATGAAGTCTGAAGCCGTTTTTGAGAGAAATCCTTCAAGTTGTGTCATCGGCTCTGACCAGGTATGTGCCATCGGAAAATCAATTTACGGTAAGCCCGGATCGAAAGACGGAGCTGTCAGACAGCTTCAGGAACTGAGTGGGAAAACCCACGAGTTACTCACGGCCGTGACAGTGAGCTGGCCCGGAGGGCAGACTTCATTTTTAAATACCACCCGCCTTCACATGCGGGAACTGACGGTAGAAGAGATCACACGTTATGTTGAGACGGATCTTCCTCTCGACTGCGCCGGAAGTTACAAACTGGAAGCGCGTGGAATAAAATTATTTGAACGAATTGAGATGGACGATCATACTGCCATCATTGGTCTTCCCCTTGTGGAACTTTCGAACGTGTTGTTGAACCTGGGTTATCCTTTCTGAGCTGGAGCTGAATTTGAAAGCGTTATTTCTTGTCCTCTTTTTTCTCGTTACTTCCTGCAGTCAGCTGCCAAAGCAGAGAACTGATAAACTTTCCATCCTTCAGGGTGTAACGAATACCAACTCAGTAGAGTTTTCTGTTCTTACGCCAAAAACGATGACTCCCCGGTTTGAGTTAAGAACTGCCGAAGGCGACATCCTCGCTCCGGAAGAAATCAAAGTTGTCTCACGTGATTTTTCGCCCTATGCGATCCATAAAATGATCTTCACACGTGATCCGAAGAAAGATTTTAATCTCTACGTTTTTGAAGGTGAAAAAGTTGTCGACCAGCGCCTCATCGGTAAAGGGCAGATGACTGAGAGTAAACTCAACCTCGCAGTCGCAAGCTGCATGGATGACTATTTCTCTGAGCACTTTGAAATCTGGAACGCTCTTGCGAAAAGAAATCCAGAATATCTTCTTCTTATTGGTGACAACGTTTACGCAGATAAAAAAGAAAAATCCGGCTCATCCATTGAAACTGATCCCGAAAGTCTCTGGCAGAGATACATTGATACCCGCCTCACCATCCCACTCTATTTCCAGGAAAAACTCATACCGGTCCATGCACTCTGGGATGATCATGATTACGGCGCTAATAATTCCGGCAAAGACTTCAAACACAAAGAAGCCTCTCAGGAAATCTTTGACGCTTTCATGGCGCAGGATTTATCTGATGATGAATGGGAAAAAGGTTTCGGTGTCGGAGGTCTTCTCTCACTCGGCGTCTTCAATCTCTACTTCCTCGATGCCCGTTTCTATCGGGCCACTGAAAAAGAAGGCACCCATCTGGGCCTTGACCAGGGGGCCTGGCTCGGAAAAAAACTCAAAGAAGAAACCAACCCAAGCTTACTCATTAAAGGCGATCAGTTCTTTGGTGGTTATCATCAGTTCGAATCATTTGAAGGAAATCATCCGCTTGAGTTTTCCCGTTTTGTTGATGACCTGAAGCAACTCACAACTCCCTTTATCTTTATCTCCGGCGATCGACACATGTCGGAGATCATGCAGTTTCCGCGGACACTTTTCGGAAGACCTGGCTTTGAAATTACCTCAAGCCCGATTCATGCCAAGATGTTCCCTGAATCCACAGATAAAAATCCATGGCGTGTCATAGCGAATAAGAGTCTTCCGAACTTCATGATGATCCAGAATCTCGCCGTTGATGATCACTGGTTTCTGAATGTGGAAAATATTGGTGAGAAAGGTGATGTGATTTTTGGCAGAGAACTCGCCGTCTTCATCAAAGATCTTCAGAACAACATGAATGAAGTGAGAAAGAGAAGAAGACTCGGGAAGCGTCGCTATCGCAGATACAAACCGCGCCGCCGCTAACTATTCTGGTTTTTTCTTCGTGAGAACCTTATCAAGGTTTCTCACGTAGGCCTTGGAGATCCGTTCAAAAAGGCTGTCGCTGGAATCTTCCTTATACTCGCTTTTGGTTCTATCGTAATTGGCGAGAACGACTTCTTTCTCTTCATCATTCATTGCATCTTTCTGCTCAAAATCAATCAGAACCTCAGACTTATCATCTGCCTTCTTGGGCGTATAAGTGGAACCAAGAACCTCGGCCGCTTTACGGGCCTCTTCTTCCTTGTTCACGGTTTCCGCAGAAGCACCCACAGACAAAATAAGAATGAGAAAAAGAAACTTCATGGGAAAATTCTAACATATTTCCACCCTTTTTCTGCTAAATTGAGCGCATGAATGATTCACAAGGTTTATGGGGTAAAGAAACCCAGCATTTCCATCTCCTGACTCCAGACCACGTTATGCAGGCAGTAGAATCCCTTGGGAAGAGGCTTACCGGCCGTAATATGGCACTCAACTCTCTCGAAAACCGGGTTTATGATGTTGAGCTCGCAACTCCGGAAGACATGGGTCCGGGATTTTCAAAACAAAACGTCATCGTGAAATTCTATCGTCCCGGTCGCTGGACCCGCGAGCAGATTCAGGAAGAGCATACATTTCTTTCGACTCTTACTGAGTTTGAAGTGCCGGTTGTCGCACCTCTGGAAGTGAACGGGCAGTCCGTACTTCTGAATACGGAAACGAATCTTTTCTACGCACTCTTCCCCAAAGTCATGGGAAGACTCAAGGATGAATTTAATAAAGAAGAACTCGAACAGGCAGGACGTCTGATCGGACGAATTCACAATATTGGATCGATGGGAACATTCGCTCATCGCCTGGCCCTTTCGCCGGTCACTTTTATCAGAAGATCGATGGAAGCTTTAGAGCAGACCAAACCCGTTGATCATCCAAGTTTTACTTTTTACATCTCTCTACTTCCGCAACTCGAAGCTTTAATTACTCCGATGATCTCTCACCTTCCGGTTCAGAGACTCCATGGTGATTTTCACCGTGGGAACATTGTCTGGACGAGTGCGGGACCTATGGCCGTGGATTTTGATGATTGTCTCACGGGACCTATTGAGCAGGATCTCTGGCTCCTCAATTCAGGCGCAGATGAATACAGTCTCAAGGATCGTGATATTTTTCTTTCAGCTTATAAAGAGATGACGAGAAAAGATCATCTTCGTATGGATCTTACGGAAGTCTTCCGCTCTATGCGCATGGTTCATTTTAACGCCTGGATCGCCAAGCGCTGGGACGATCATTCCTTCCAGCGTATTTTCCCGCAATTCTCATCTGCAGGTTATTGGGATCAGCAGCTCATTGATCTTCGTATTCAGATTTCCACCATACAGGAACGTGGCATGGGGAATGGATAAGCAGGAGTTTATTCCTGCCCTTCATTGAATTTGATTCCGACTTTAAATTCGACGTTCGATTCATCCACCGCCCTTAAAGACGCAATCGTTCCGATCAGTGGATCATCCAGATCAAAAGCATCAAAGCCCGTGACAAAAATCTCAGTTCCTTTGGTGAACTGATCCGGATTAAACGTGAGAAACCCCATTCCTCCGCGTGAGAGATCAAAGAGTTTCATAATATTTACTTTCGCTTCGCCCTTACGAACAAGCTTCACAAGCTTATCGGCCTTGGGACGCACGCGTGGACTTTCACGTTTTTCAGCGAACAATTTATCTTCTTCATCGAGAGTCTTGTGATCAAACTCGCCTTCCAGGAAATCCTGATCGCGCGAGCTTCTTTCTTTCATCGACTTCACACGGACGAGATCGTTGATCTTATCCGTACCGGAGTGCGATTTAGAACTCCAGAAAGTCTGGACTCTGTTCCTCTTTAAATCCGGGAGAGGATCGTGCTCATCCAGCAGGTTCATTTCCTGCGGCCACTTCACGTTCACACTCGAAGCAGTCCGGGATTCAACAGAGGTCTTGAAGATCACTTGCTGGTCTTCAAAATAAAAGTAAAGCGGATGAGAAAGAATGATTTCCGAATCACCTGGAAGAAATCCCATGACTCTTGATTCGTGATTGTAAGAAATAAGCAAAGACTCACATATGGTCCGATGGCCTTGAAACACCTGCCAGAAGACTACTTTCTGCTTAAGGGTGTGAACTTCTTTGAATATTTTATGAAATGAGGACATGCCCTCATTTAGATTGATAACTTTCATGAATTTGAATTGCCCAACCTTTCATAAAAATTTTAGCATAGTGATAAGGATTAACAATTGAAAGGTCACGGATGAACTTCCTTCTTTTTGCCATACTGTTTGCGTCGGGTACAGCTATGTCCTCGACTGACTTTTATCTCTCCACGACTCACGTGAACATTACCCGTCAGAATGAAGAAGGATGGCAGCACGAGCTCTCCGGAAAACATGATCTCGGAAGAAAAGTTTATGTTGGACTCAACGGAACATATCTTGAGAGATTTTCATTTTTCGAAAAACGCTATGGCGCTTTCCTCGGATACAAGGCTTCTGATCGCCTGACCTTGGAGGCCCGTTATTATCTGGGTGAAGGTGATAACGAAATTCTTCCCCGTGAGCAGAAAGTTCTTTCGGCCTATTATTCTGTCGCACCCGGCTTCACTCCCTATCTTGTTTATCGCGACAACCGCTACAGTATCACCCGCGTCCACATGATGAATCTCGGGATGGAAATTGAAAAGATCCCTAACATTATTCTGATTCCGCAAGTGATGTCAGGTAAGGCGACTTTCGCCAGTCCATCCGGAACAGAAAATATTTATAACTATGGTCTTCGTGCCATGTACTACATCGAGAAAAAATTCACGGCCTTCGTTTTCGGTTTTCAGGGGAAAGAAGCATCCCAGGGAATTGTCGGCCGCTCGAATGTTCTGGTGGATACTAAAACCGCCGGTTTTGGTGGAAGCTGGTTTTTCCGCGACAACTTCCGCGTGGAAGGTGTTCTCGATCACACGGACTACAAGCAATTCAGAAATCAGTTCGTCACGACAACACTTAATCTTTACTGGACGGTGGACTAATGAAAGAAATCACTCTCTTTTTTCTTGAGGCCACTGCAGTTTATTTCTTTTTCATCGCCTGTCTTTATGCAGTTCTTCTCGTTCTCTCGTGGATGAAAATCCGTCGTTATAGCGGAAAAACAACGGCCACGGATCTTCCGGGAGTGAGCTTTCTCATTCCTGCTTACAATGAAGAGTCCCTCATTGTGGAAACGATCCAGACTTATCTTTCCTTAGGTCACGCTCAAAAAGAAATCATCGTGATTAATGATGGATCATCTGATCAGACGATGAAGCTTCTCTCGACGATGTATTTTCTCCGCAAAGTCTCTGACAACATGTTTGAATCCATCACGCATCCGGCACTCCGGATTGTGAATGTTCCTCACATGGGGAAAGCCCAGGCCCTGAACCGTGGACTTTTTCACGCGCGCTTCCCTCTCGTCTGCACTATGGATGCTGACACAATTCCTTCGCGTGAAGGTGTGGAGTCGTGCCTCAGTGCTTTTGCCCAGGATAAAAAACTTATCGCGTGTGGCGGAGTGATTCAGGTGATGAATTCCCAGACTCTTAAAAACAATCTTCCTGTGGAAAATAAAAAAGGCAGCTGGCTCGTTACTTTCCAGCGTATTGAATATCTCCGTACGTTTGTATGCGAACGCCTTGGGTGGAGTCTTCTTGATTCTACGATCCTTATTTCCGGCGCTTTCTGCATGGTAAAAAAAGATGCCGTTGAAAGAGTCGGCGGATTCAATCACCGCTCCATCACAGAAGATTTTGATCTCATCGTTCGCCTTCGCAAGGAATATTCAGACGAAGATCATGCGATGAGAATTCTGCCGGTCACAACTTGTTACACTCAGGTTCCGGGTAAAGTCCGTCACCTCATGCGCCAGCGTGTGAGATGGCAGCTTGGTCTCATGCAGACACTTTTTGTGAATAAATCACTTTTCTTAAATCCCCGTCACGGATTACTTGGGCTCCTCGCTATTCCTTATATGTGGATCGTGGAGCTTCTCTCACCGGTATTTGAACTCACAGCTTATGTGATTGTTCCAGTCGCGTGGTTCACGGGACAGATGTCGACGGAAGCTTTCCTCGGCTGGTTAGTCGCGGGACTTCTTTATAATTTCGTCCTTTCGCTTCTTGGTCTTTATCTCGATACGAAATACATTTCGAAATCACGTGCGATGTCGTGGCGTAAAATTGCCATGGGCTCTCTCTTCATTCATTTTGGTTATAAGCAGATGACGATGTGGTGGAGATTAAGGGCACTCTTTAAAACGGTAAGCAGACACGGCTGGGGTGAAAAACCACGGGAAGAAATCGTAGTCATTAATTTTTAAAGAAGACGTTCCGCCATCCCCATTTCTTGGAAATTTTCCGGAGATGGGGTTCGATAAATGGTTTCGCGCGATAGCGTGCCCTTTCCAGGTCGGCCGCACATTCCATCTGCTGCTCCACCGATCTCCGGAATACATCCATCAGATTATTTTCTTTCCCACCAGTTTTCTCGACCCCGAGTCGGTTCATCTCAAGAATCAGCTGATGCAGACTTTCGGCCGTTGATAAGCAGCCAGGAATAGGCTGATGTTTCACCTTAAATTCTGAAATCCTGTCTGTCGTAAAACTGAGACGCGGGAGGTAGTGAAGCTTCGTTGTGAGTTTCATCATCTTCTTGGCGCAGGCCCATGTCCCGTCGATCACGAAAACCTGTTTTTTCCCCGGAGTGAGTGTCGCCCCTGGTTCGGACAGGTTGAGGGATTTATCGCCGGGATAAAGCACGAAATTCTCGTATTCCGGGTCATTTAAGACCTCCAGAAACTCCTTATTTTCATCGAATCCAACATCCACAATGATGCGGGAATTCTTAAGGATAAGATGACTGAATCGCCCGGTTCCGACCTTCTCTTTTTTATATTCCATGGGGTGCATGAGAAGAATAAATCGAGTGTTCGTCTCAAAGGGATGGAGACTTTCGCAGATACAGGTTCTGATTCGGCGGCGGCAGCGCAGGCAGAGATTCATAATTTTCTTATACAAAAAAAGAGAGCTGGTCGGCCCATAGAAGTTTCGATTATATTCACCCCATGAAATTCATTTTCATTCTCCTTTCACTCTACTCATTCAGTGCAATGTCGGCATTGAACACAGAAATTTCCTGTGAAATGAAGCGTGATGAGTATGACAAAATGGGCTTTGAGTTCAAGTTTCTCACGCCAAAAAGAGCGATCTCGCTTTTCCATTTCCAGAAAGGCGAAGAGACCGGAAGCCGCAATTCCCCTGTCAGTGCGATTCACGAATCCAGCGAGGCCCGTTACGTAGGGATCAACTTCCTTTCAGACGAAAAACTCGTTTTCATCTTCCTCTCGCCAATGTTCTCGGTGGAAAACCTCGGAATCCCGTACGATATCGAAGTCGTGTCATCGATTTACGGTCCGGTTTTTGTGAAATGCAAGGCCACGAAATAATTTCGCTCCGCAACAACTCTAGCCGCCAGCTAATTTCGTCTTAAATCCCAACTTTTCCAGATGTGCTTTGATCTTTTCCCGGTGATCACCCTGGATCTCAATCATATTGTCCTTAAATGATCCGCCAGTTCCGCACAGGGACTTAAGCTTCTTAGCGAGCTCCGTGAAATAAGGCCCGTTCTCCGGAAGTTCAAAAACCACCGTCACGGTCTTTCCCCCGCGGCCATTTACTTCACGACGAATTTTTAATTGATGATCAGCTGGTTTGAGATCTGAGGCCTTGGGACAGGCGCAGGGAAATTTTCCGCACTTCTTGCAGCGCTTTTTAAAATTGGGGTCATCACTATAAACGAGTTCGTAATCAGACATAGGAAGAAAATAAGGTCGACTCATCCGTGAGTCAATTTGAAACTTCCGTGTGCTGTGACACTTACTAGTTAAAGGCAAAACCTCCTAGAAGTGTGGTTGCGAGAGAGAAAAAACCAAGACCTAAGAACAGGATGACTTTTTCCATTGGGAACTCCCTTGTTCGCCTCGTGATATTTTTACGCCCGACTAAATAATGATGCATCTCACTTTTGCTCTCAGTCAGATTAAGACGGCCCAAACATCGTAGTTATGCTAGGATACGCCCATGCCTAGGTATGTATTATTTCACAAGCCCTATGGAGTTCTTTCACAGTTCACCCCCGAGGACGGGGCCAGGTCCCTCGCCGAGTTTGATCTTCCAAAAGGAATCTACGCAGCTGGAAGGCTCGATAAAGATTCCGAAGGCCTTCTTCTTTTGACCGATGATGGTCCGCTGATTGAGAGACTTCTTAATCCCAAAAACGAAAAGCAAAAAACTTATCTGGTCCTCGTTGAAAGAGTTCCCACAGAAGAGTCACTCGAGAAAATGCGCAAGGGTCTTCAGATCGAAGACTACATGACCAAACCCTGCGAAGTAAAAATTCTCGAGCCACAACCCGAAGTTCCTCCCCGCGATCCCCCTGTGAGATTCAGAAAAACAGTTCAGGACATCTGGATTGAAATGAAAATCGTG
Organism: Bdellovibrionota bacterium; assembly: GCA_040387275.1. GTDB lineage: Bacteria > Bdellovibrionota > Bacteriovoracia > Bacteriovoracales > Bacteriovoracaceae > Peredibacter. The sequence goes on from JAZKDZ010000001.1 coordinate 654,556, forward strand.
GAAGGAAAAAACCGTCAGGTTCGTAAGATGACGGCAGCCATCGGTCATCCATGTCTGCGACTTATTCGCATCAAGAGTGGTGACTATGAACTGGGAGAATTAAAACCCGGTGAATGGAGAGAGTTATGAAATTTGTATTTTTCTTTTTCCTCATCGCCTGCTCCACTGCTCCTTCTGTTCAACAACTTACTCACGACGAAATTATCCATAAAGAATGTCTGGCCCCTCTCGAAGATGTAAAGCTTTCACCTCAAAGACAGATGCTCAGCCTCTTTCAGCAAACAACCGGTACGGCAGGAAGCCTTCTTGCAACGAGCGTAGGAGTTGTGAGTGATACGGTTGTTGTGACAACCGGAATTGTAGGAACTGCTTACTTGTGTGTGGACTCAGCTTTTTGCGGGGATGTACTTGAAGGTTATGTCGGAATCATGCAGGAAGCGGATCTTCTGTGGTCGACCAAGAAGGCCTACAACGCCTCTTCCTCCTGGCGTTGTCCTTATGTAGATCATATTTCAAAAGCATTCAGGAAAGTGTCCTCCTGCCTTCACGCGAAGGGAGAATATGTGGCCGCCTTTGAGCAGCTCAACAACGTAGAAGACGACCATGTGCTTAAGAAATGTATTTCCGAAACTGAAAGAGAAAAACTGAAAGTTCTTCAGGCCGAGCTGACTATTCCCTCAATGACAAAGGAAAGCGGGTTTTAGTTTCGCCGTTTCCTGGCATTGACTCACCCACTGGCCGCCCTTCATCTCAGCGTATCCATGAAACCAGCGGATCTTTTTCATTCCCTCGTGAAGTGGAATCTGATCGGCGTATTCTTCAGGCACTTCGCCATCGACATCAAAACACCAGCCATAAGCGCGCATGTCAGTGTCGGAAATAACTTCAAGAGTTTCATCTTTCTTCGGGATACCCATGATGGTGTTGATCGCGCGATCTGTTCCCTGAAAAGGAATCCGTTTCGACCAGAACGTTCTGACCGTAGCCTCGCCTACATTCATCCCTTCCAGAAGATTTACACTCTGAAGAGGCTTTTCTGAACAAGGGCCGATGATTTCGAGAGCGATAAATAAACTGAGCATGACACACCTTGACCTCCGCAGCGGAGGTGAAACTTAAGATTTCTTCCTATCCTGATACGTATCTGTTTTTTTCATTTGTCCGAGACCGAGTCCGTATGATTCAACCATCTCAAGTTTCTTCATCGCCTCGCCGGGTGTGAGTTCTCCATTCAAAATCCCCAAATAGGTTTTAACTTTGAGTGTTAGCTCAATTGCGTTCTCACTTAAAGCTTCCAGACGAACCGAAGCTACACCTTCGCGTTTCAGCGTCTCAACTAAGAATCCTGCCGACTGAGGAGTCGCTTTGAAGAATGTATTTCTGCACTCGTGATCAGCCTTGAGGAAGTGCCAGTTGCCATAAGGATCTTTCAGTTTCACTTCGTGTTTTTCACAAGGCTTCCCGCAATCTTTAAAGGATGAACCTTTCGAAAGGAAGGCCGCAAACACACAATGCTCCATATGGAACTCTGGCATGTACTGATGAATCGTGACTTCAATTTTCGATGGATCGCCGTGTTTCACGAGATCAAGTAATTGTTCCTGATTGAGGTCATACGAAACGTTGATTGTCTCAAGGCCTTTCTCAGCGAGATAAGAAAGTGAGCGGGCATTAGTAACGTTCAAAGAGAAATCGCCAATGAGTGGGATTTTTGTTTCGCGCTTTAAGTATTCAAGGGCCCCGAGGTTTCTCACGAGAATGAAATCGGGATTGAGCCGCGCGATCATGTTGAGATTATAATACTCTTTCGGCTTCAGGATTCTTGTTGTCGCAATACCAGTTTTGATGCCGGCATCACGGAGAAGCTTAAGTGATGATTCGTAATTTTTCCCGAATTCAAAATCAAGAGTCACACTCTTAATGCCTTCGATATCAACAAGAGCTTCCACCTGCTCCGTTGTACGCACCAGAACATTGAGACCGGTTGATGCTTTAGAACGAGTGATCGCAGGTACTGAAGCTTCCACGACTTCAGTGATTCTCGAAGTCCGGGCCGCATTCATTTTTTCCACGAGCTCACGGCGGAGTTCTTTAATCTCCCGGTGATTCATGAAAAGACCTTCCTGCAGGAAACATTCAAAGTTTTCCATCCGGTAAACAGTTGTGCCGAGAGAAGAGAGTTCTTCTTTCACAAAGTCCTGAGTGGTCACACGATTATTAGCAGGAGAAAGATTGGAGATTGTCTGAGCGTAAACTTCGCGCCCTTCCGGATCAACGACTTTCACGAGCATCGGCTCGTTGTACATTCCCTGGACAAGGAACTTGAGCGGGATTTTTTTCATGTGCTCGCGCGAGTTCCAGTTCTTCTGAAGCTCACGGGCAAGAGTTTCATTTGAGTTCAGATAAACTTTCTGACCTTTCTTGATATCGAGATTTTTCTGAAGGAGTTCGACTTCGTATTCAGTGCCGGATTTTTTCACGGCCATGATTTTGGAACCCATCTCGTCTTTGCCGACGATGAGAAGGCCCATCTGAGGCTTTAGCTGGGTTTCACATGTCAGTGTGAAACGGCCTCGAGACACAGTTTTTATTTCTCCAAGATAAAGTCCACGGTGAGCAGAGAAAGTTCCATCCACGAGCTGCTGGTGATCGACACCATTTAACCAACCCGAGAAGAATCCACGCGAATAAGTACTCGCAAGTTCTTCTGTGCGCTGGTTGAGACGAAGCGGCTGACCATCAATGACTTCACGATAATTTTTAGCGGCCGAAGCAACATACTCCGGAGTCTTGAGACGACCTTCCACCTTGAAAGAATTGACACCGAGATCACGAAGAGCGGGCACTTCTTCAATGCCCATCAGATCTTTCGGTGAAACGAGATAGGCCTTGTCGCCCATTTCTTTTTTCACGTCATCAACATAAAGCTCGTAAGGCAAGCGGCACGATTGCGCGCACTGACCGCGGTTGGCACTTCTTCCTCCGAGAGACTCGGAAGTAAAGCATTGACCCGAGTAAGCGACACAAAGAGCTCCGTGAACAAACACTTCAAGTTCTTTATCTGTTTGTTCGCGGATGAGTTTAATTTCAGAGAGAGAATTTTCGCGCCCGAGAACGAAGCGATCAATTTTTAAATCATCAACGAGTTTAATCGCATCAGGATTGGTGACAGTCATCTGAGTTGAAGCGTGAATGCGCTGGTGAGGGGCCATCTCGCGGATGAGTTTGGCGAGTCCCAGATCCTGAACGATGAAAGCATCAGGTCCCATCGGGAGAATTTCTTTCAAGGTCTCGACAACTTTCGGGAATTCATTTTCAAAGATCACAACGTTGAAAGCGAGATTCACTTTCACACCATAGAGGTGGCACAGATCGATCATCTCTTTCAGTTCCGCCATCGAAAGATCAGTCGTTCTTCCCCGGGCGTTGAAAAACGGCACCCCAACGTAGATAGCGTCCGCGCCATGATGCACAGCAGCTAAACACATTTCCATGTTTCCTACGGGGAGAAGTAATTCAGAATTCATAAGGGTCTTCTAACCTACAGATTTCCCCTTGGCCACAGAGTGAAAAAGACTAAATTGAGGGAGGAAAAAAATACAGTCTCTCAATGAATGGAATACTGGTTTTAAATGGAGTGATCACCTACTTTCAAGCGGAATATATGCTCAAAATCCTGTTGGTTCTTCTCGTTACCATCTCTACAGCTCAGGCAAGGCTCGTTCAGATTATCCATACCAATGATCTTCACTCGTATTTTGCGGGAACCAGGGCCGGCATGGGTGGATACGCGAGACTGAAAACGGTGATTGATGGGCTTCGCGATCAGGCAACAAGACAGGGCATGATCTCTGTTTATCTCGACGGCGGGGATTTTGGAGAAGGCTCTTCGTATTACTTTTCAAATCAGGGTGTAGATTCACTTCGCGCTCTCGATCTTTTAGGTGTTGATGTCACGGTACTTGGTAACCACGATTTCATTCTCGGTGGACGTGAACTCGCCAATCAGATCAAGGACGCAAAACTTCAGGCGAGCATGCTTTCTGCGAACATGGGAAATAAGCGTCTCACTGGATTATTAAACTACCTCCCCGATTCAGTAGATGTGACGGTAGGTGAATTCAAAGTCCGCGTCTTTGGTCTCACGACTCCTGATCTTCACTTTCAATATCCACTTCGTCCGTTGGGATTCATTCTTCCTCCTCACAAGATTGGTCTCAAGATCGCCGAGAAAGCGAAGAAAGATAAAATTGATTATCTCATCGCCCTGACTCACCAGGGTTTAGAGCGCGATACCAAGCTTGTTCAGAAATCACGCTCGATTGATCTTGTGGTCGGTGGTCACGATCATATCCGTCTTGAGCAACCAAAACTCATTCAGAATATGGAAGGACGGGAAATTCCCATTCTTCAGGCCGGTGCTCACGGAACAGCAGTGGGATCACTTATTCTTGATCTTCAGAAAGATGGTCAGACCAAAGTCATTGATTACAGAATTTATGATGTGACTCACGATATTGCTGAAGATGAAAAAATTAAAAACTTCGTTGATACCGCTTATTCAAACCGCGAGCAGTATTTCAAAAGAAGCTGGGAAGAAGTGATTGGCTTTTCTGATATTACTCTCAATGGAAATTACAACGGTGTAGATCAGAACCAAAAATCCTGCTGGTCCCGTCATATGGCAAAACTCACTCGTGTAACGGGGAAAGCTGATCTCGGCTTTCAGATTGATAATTTCCAGGGTGAAGAAATTGCACCAGGGCCAATCCGTTACGGTGACATGATCGATAACTTTCCTCACTTCCGGAAATGGGGTGATGAAGGCTGGCAGATTGTGACGGCATGGGTTCCGGGATTTCTTCTTAAGTGGGCGATCAAGTTTTTAAACTCTCCCGATTCTCCCCTTCCTCTCACGATTGACGGATTCAACGTGAAAGATGGTGACCGAATGGTGAATTTTGAACCGCAATCTCATCGCGGACAAAAAGTTTATATCGGTGAATATCCGATTAAGAATTTCAAGATGTATAAGATCGCTCTTCCGGGAGAACTCACATTCGGAGTTCTGAGAACGTCATCATTTCTCGCAAATCTGGTTTTCCTCAATCACAAAGAAGTGAAGAACGGACACTACTGGCCGCTCCTTGAGAAATACATCCGCGAGAACTCACCACTTAAGTGTGACTAGGCATACTGATCAGTCTGTAAGAGCACGAGTGTACACGCGTGCTCATAGGGAATTCCGTTTTTCTTCAGTTCCTCTTCCACTTTCGGACTCTCTGCCCCCGGATTAAAGATCACTCTTCCGGGCTTCAGGGCGATGAAGTCTTTCATGTATTTTTCTGAAATGGCGGCATTCACGTAAACCGTGACGGTATCGATTTTCTGACCAGATTTGGCGAGATCTCCCAGTGTCGGGAAGACTTTTTTCCCGAGGACCTCGGTCTCACGGGGATGAACCGGAATGGGTTTATGCCCGTATCGCTCAAGCATCTGCATGGCCTTATAGGCATAACGGGATGAATCACTCGATGCTCCTAAGACTGCGACAACTTCCATGGCCTCTCCTTAAAAAAAAATGCTAAAATAAAATCATACTACAGAGGTTATTATGGCATTCGTTACCAAGACATTTTACTCCGAAGAAGATCTTATCCGTCACCTCAGGACGCATCAAGCGAGTTTCTATTTCTCATCAAAAACCTCAACTGTTATCCCCTACGATAAACTCGATACCCTTCTCCCCTGGAAACAGGATGGAGATTTCGCCCTTTGCGATCTTTCAAAACTTCCTGCTCACATGGAATTGAAAGAGAACGGCAACCTCATTTTAAAAGGAGGAGTGTCGTGGGAAGAAGCGAAGAAATTCCTGAAATCGAAAGGAAGAAATCTCAAGACCTCACCAACTGAGCAGCTGGCCCTCATCACGGCCGGGATCGCAACTTCGTGTACAGGCGAAAGATGTTTTGCGTTCGGCAACATGCGCTCGCAGGTCAAAAGCCTTAAATATTTAAACTGGAACGGTGAAGAGAAAACTCTCACCCGCGAAGATAATTTTCTTTCTCCCTCTTCCTATCTCAAGCCTTATCAGTCTGACTTCAATCACTACCGTGACTTCAAGAACGCTCCCTATCCGCGCTTTGAAAAAGCGATCGATCTCATGATCGGGACTGAAGGTCAGTTAGGAATTGTGACAGAAGTGGAAATCGAAACGTCGGAAAACTTCGGCGTCAATTACGTCTTCATGCTCCTTCCCCGCTGGGAAGAAAACGATAAGCCTCACATGGAAATCCATGCGGCGGTTCAGACTCACAGAGACGCGATCATTTCCTGTGAGCTTCTTGATTCCAATTGCATGAATCACCTGAAACCGGATGAGCGCCTGGGACAAAACCAGGATGTCATCTTCCTTGAAATCAAGTCTGATCAATTTGAAGATATTTACGGAAACGTTCTCTGCGCTCTCCAGAACGTTTCACCGGATGATGTTTTTGAAATCGCTGAAAATAAATTTCACCATGTCCGCGCCGGCGTTCCGCGCGCGATCTTTGAACACAATTCTCAGATGGGAGTGGTGAAAGTGGGAACTGATGTTCAGGTTCGTGGAGAAGATTTCCATAAGCTCATTCAGTTTTACAGAGAGGCCTCAACGATCGGAATTTCTTATTGCCTCTTTGGTCACTTCGGAGACGCTCACCTTCACTACAATTACCTTCCGACCAAAGACAAAGTGAAAGTCTGCCAGGATAAACTACTCGAGCTCTATAACAAAGTTTACGAGTGGAAAGGTTCCCCTTTTGCTGAACACGGTATCGGGCTTTTAAAGCAAGGCTATATCAAAAAATTCCACGGTCCCAATCAGCTGGGACTCTTTAAAGATCTCAAAAAAGAACACGATCCACATAACCAGTTCTTCCCCCAAGGGTTCATGAATGCTTAAATTTTTGTTTCTGGTTCTTGTATCTTTCCCCGCATTCGCAGCTGATAGTGCATTCTCAATTCGCTTCGAACCTCTATATGGAGTGGAGCATACGAACAATCAATATCCGGAACCCGCCCGCTACTCAACCCGCACCTTTTTCGGTGCGCGTGTTCTTGCTGGCTACACTCTTCTCTCGTTAGAAGTGGAAGGCACGCAGGCCAATGGCCGCCGTGATTTCCCCTCTGAGAATCAGAAAGCGGAAGACCAGGCACAACGTGCGATGGTGGGTCTTCGTTCCACCATTCCTACGACTCAATGGCTGGGAATTTTCGCCCGCGCAGGCGCTCGCGCTTCAAAAGAAAAGACAACGATTACGGATACTGCAACTGGTGACAAAATCGTAAAAGAACCACCCGTTCAGATTGATCCCTACGCAGGTGCAGGTATTCAGCTCGCTCTTTCCAATATCATCGCAGCTTCAGCAGGAGCGACGTACATTTTCACGAGCAGTGGAAAACCAGATGTTCAATATACATTGGGGATGACGTTAAAATTCGGACAGGTCAGGTAGCATCTCTCAGGGCCACGAGACAAAGTTCCTGTCGGTGGCTCGGAAGATATTTCAAAGCGTATCTCGCATAACCCAGACCCGCGACCTGATCGATAAAATCCCAGAGTAGTCTCAGGTGTTTTACTTCGTTAATCTTAAGCGTAATCACTAATCCCTTCGGTGCCATGAACTCGTGCATTCTCACGACTTCTCTCATGACAATGGTCGGAGGAAGATTCACATCACTGATAATCCAGTCCATATCCTGCTTGATCGTTGTCTCAGTGATGGTTTCAAAGGCCATGCGGTAGTGGCGGAAGTTAACGTGTTTCACGATCTTCGGATCCATCTCAGCAGGATCGACACCGTAAACCTTGAGATCATTTTCGAGAAGAAACTGAGACGCTCCACCCGGGGCAGAACCCAATTCGAGAACTTTTTCTTCATGCTCAAACGGAAGATCGAAAGCTTCGGCCGCTTCCGCGATTTTATAATACGCGCGCGAAGGAGACTGAGTTTCAAGAATTGAACTTACTTCACCCGGAGTCTGAAAGTGAGAACTCTTCAGGGTGTATTCGCCGGTCCAGTATTCATCTTCCCCGATCATCATGATCAGAGTGACTTTTTCACCCGGACGGAAATTCGTTTTGTCAGAAAGGGCCTTGAGATCGGCCGGAATCACAAGAGATTCGTCTCTTGACCACACCCACGCACGTTCGAACTTCAGCTCAGACTTTTTAAATTTACCGGTAGATAATCCCGATACCCGACAGAAAACCGGGGCGAAATTAACTTCCTTCTCCGCTTTGAATGTGAGAAATCCGGGCCTAGAATAGCTGAACCTGAGATCCGGATAAGAAAGAGCGATTTCTTCTTTAAGAAGATCCTCGGCTTCCGGGTTTGTGAGTGTGAAATAAAACATCATCTATGAATATCAAAGAAACAGTTTTTAATCTGCAAAAAGTTTTCGACGAAATGAGCGAAGTTTTTTCCTCTTTTCAGAAAGACTCAGGATTAAACTGCCTCCCCGGATGCGGTCAGTGCTGCCGCTTCCCCGATATCGAATCTACCATCCTGGAAAGCCTTCCTTTCGCCTTAAATGCTCATCGGGAAGGAAAGCTCGACGAATGGATCACCCTTCTGGAAAAAGCTTCTGGCAGCTGCATTTTGTGGGAAGGAAATCCGGAAACGGGAGCGGGAAAATGCACGCAATATAATTTCCGTCCCGGAGTCTGCCGCGCTTTCGGCGCCTCGGGATACTTCGACAAAAATCACGCTATTTCTCTTTCTGTTTGTAAGCTCATCAAGGAAGCCCACCCGGAAATTCTGAAGGTCGCACTCTCCGGGAGAAATCAGGAAAACACGCCGATGATTTCCCAGTGGTATTCAAAAATTCAGTCTCTCGGGACACCGGAACTTCTTGAGCGCCGTCCCATAAATGAGTCGCTTCTCTCCGCCCTCCAATTGATAGGGTTCTACGCACAGTATCAGGAAGTCTGAAAGTATTAGTAAAACTTAACACATTTATTACTGACAATTATGATTGGGTTCTTTAGGATGAGTTCATTAACTGCATGGAGAACCAATGAAAACTTTCCTTCTTTTGACTCTCACGATCCTCTCCTTCAATGCCTTTGGCCTGGTTCTCGACAAATTGCCAAATGGCGATCTCGCTTACTACCCAAAAACTTTTTACACGAACCTTCGTGCTAACAAAGCTTCGATCAACGAAATCTTCGACATCCTTTCTCAGTCGCACTCTTCAGTAAAAGGTGACTACGACCAGGTCGGACGTTGCATCGCTAACTGTTACGCCCACAAGTCGGTCGGTTACGATCAGGCCCGCATCATCATGTTCGGCGAAAGAGACCTTCAGCAAGCTGGTAACGAAAAATTCGTCACAGATGTTTACTGCGGAAAGAAATTCACATTCAGAGACGTTCAGGACGTCGGTAATATGCACGCTAACGTCAATATTGAGCACACATGGCCCCAGAGTAAGTTTTCTTCGAGATTTGAGCGCGGAATGCAGAAATCAGACATGCACCACCTCTATCTCACTGACTCAAAAGCAAACAGTCAGCGCGGAAACTTTGAATTCGGAACTTCCGGAAATGCTCACAATGAACTCACAGTCGATAACTGCGATATCTCAAAGCTCGTTCGCGCTGATGGCGGAATGATTTTCGAACCACCTAAAGGTCACCGCGGAAACGTTGCACGCTCACTCTTCTACTTCTCAGTTCGTTACAATCTTCCGATCTCAAAAGCTCAGGAGAAAGCTCTCCGTGAATGGCATAAAGCTGATCCGATCGATGCCGTTGAGCAGTCGAAGCACGAAGTCGTATCCCGTCACCAGAACGTAAGAAACCCATTCGTGGATTTCCCACAACTCGTGGACCAGATCGCAGATTTCTAGACCTGTTTTCAGAAAGAATTACATTAAGTGTCATAAAAAGAGGCCCTGCAAAGGGCCTTTTTTCTATGTTAGTGTTCTGTAAATTTTAAGGGAGTGACCTATGGCGGGATTTAATAAAGTCGTCAAAACTTATGATGAGGCACTGGCCGGCATCAAGGACAACATGTTCCTCATGGTTGGAGGCTTCGGCCTTTGCGGGATTCCTGAAAATCTTATCCGGAAAGTTCACGATATCGGTGTGAAGGGTCTCACGATTGCTTCCAACAACGCTGGTGTCGATGGATTCGGTCTCGGAATTCTACTAGAGAAAAAACAAGTCAAAAAAATGTACTCCTCTTACGTGGGTGAAAACGCTCTGTTTGAAAAACAGGTTCTCTCTGGCGAGCTCGAGCTTGAACTCACTCCTCAGGGAACTCTCGCGGAAAAAATCCGCGCTGCCGGCGCCGGGATCCCAGGATTCTACACAGCGACTGGTTACGGAACTCTGGTTGCTGAAGGAAAAGACGTTAAAGTGTTCAACGGTCGCCCTTATATTCTCGAGCCGGCATTCCCGAAAGCGGACTTCGCTCTCGTGAAAGCGTGGAAAGCGGATACATTCGGAAATCTCGTTTTCAGAAAGACAGCAGCGAACTTCAATCCCATGATCGCGACAGCGGGTAAAATCACAGTTGCTGAGGTGGAAGAAATCGTTCAGCCAGGAGAACTTGATCCGGATGAGATCGACGTACCGGGAATTTATATCAAACGTCTCATCAAAGGGACTTTTGAGAAGAGAATTGAACAGAGAACAATTAAAAAGTAGGACTTAAATATGGCACTTTCACGCGAACAGATTGCAGAACGGATCTCCAGAGAAATGCGCGATGGTTATTATGTGAACCTCGGTATCGGCATTCCCACTCTCGTTGCTAACTACATCCCGAAAGGAATGGAAGTGATGTTCCAGTCGGAAAACGGCATTCTTGGAATGGGTGAATTCCCGACTGAAGAAACTGTAGACGCTGATCTTATCAATGCCGGAAAGCAAACCGTCACCGTGATCAAAGGTGCTGCGTATTTTTCTTCGGCCGATTCCTTTGCCATGATCCGCGGAGGTCACGTTGATCTTACGGTTCTCGGTGCCTTTGAAGTGGATCAGACGGGAGCACTTGCTTCGTGGATGATTCCGGGGAAACTTGTGAAAGGCATGGGCGGAGCAATGGATCTCGTTGCCGGTGCTGAAAATATTATCGTAGCGATGTCTCATGCTTCAAAACATGGCGAATCGAAAATTCTAAAGAAGTGTTCACTCCCACTTACGGGTGTGGATTGTGTGAAACTCGTTGTAACGGATCTTGCGGTGATGAGACTCGAAGGCGGAAAATTCCATCTTCTCGAGAGAGCACCAGGAGTATCAGTAGAAGAGATCAAGAAGCTCACGGAAGCTGATCTCGTGATTCCGGCGAATGTGCCGGAGATGACATTCGGTTAAAACAAAAAAGGGCCTTTCGGCCCTTTTTTTTATCTTTATTCTAATCCTGCGAGATCGAGACAGACCGGCTTGGCATCAATCGGTGCACTTCTCTTCGCCCACTGTTCAATCGCTTTCGTAAAATTCGGAAGTGCTCCGAACTTCTTGATCACTGAACCTTGTGCGCATGAGAGTTCAACCGTTGAGAAATCAAATTCCATCACATAAACGTTACTGACATTCGACTGGTACGAATACCCATCAGAGTCGTAGTTCGTTGATGTCGGAGATTTGCATGTATCAGGAGTGCCTTTCTTGTGAATGTAATTCACTTCGATATTTTTTCCTTCAACCACAATTCTGTTCCCGGCAGTTTTCACAGTTCCGAAAACATAACCATCAAAAGTTTTCGTCACTGTCGTCCCTTCAGCGATGTAGCATTCCACATCGAGATACTCAGCTGCTGAACTTAAAGTCGGAAGTGTTAAGGCGATCATCGTAATGAGCGTTTTCATGGTTCCCCCAAGGAAATGAATGACGGATTTATAGGAGGGAACACTCCGTCCGTCACGCTCTAAGTTCTTGCAATCTTAAGCGTATCTTGGGGTCAAAAAGCACCGCTCTGTAATCACTACAATATTCCACCATGAGATTTAAATCCGTGATTATATCCGCACCCTATGAAGACATTCACCATCATGTTTTTTCTTCTCTCCACCACTCTTACTTTCGCCTGTGCGGACCTGAAGAATAAACCAGGTTACTTCACACAGAAAGATATCAGCTGCGGTTCACTGATTAATAAAATCATTGAACCGAAAATCATTATCGGTGGGAAACAATATGCTGTCGCACTCGATCTGGGTGATATGTATGGCGAGTGCCCTGATCCGAATCGTGGTTGCTACACTCCCTATTACAATATTCAGAGACGCGGGAATGCTATCTGCAAGGCCTACGGCATGGGTCCTTATGCTAAGTCGAATGGCTGGAGTCCGCTTTTCCATTACTCTCACAGCACTCCGGATGTCATGGCCCGACTGAAACGAGTGAAGCCTACGACTTTTGCCCCTGCACTTGTCAGCATTAACCACAGCCGGTCTGACTATATGGAAGTTCGGGAAGTTTGGTGTCATAAGACCTACCCCAAACGCTGATTCTCCCTTAAACTATTTCCATGATCAGAATAGTTATCAAAGTGGGCTCGCTCACGGTCACTGATGAGGCCGGCGGAGTATCACCTTCTAAAATTGAAAAGATTGTCGCTGAACTTCTCGCTTTGAAGGCGCGAGGTTATTTTCCCATTCTCGTGAGCTCAGGAGCCGTGAACTCTGGTCGAGCACTTATTAAAAAGCCTGAAGAAAAAAAGATGATGATTTCCTATCAGCAGGCCGCGGCCGCTGTGGGACAACCACTTCTCATGAAAGCGTACGTGGATGCACTTTCAAAACATAACGCTCACTGCGCGCAGATTCTCGTGACCCATGAAGATTTTAAAGAGCGAAAAAGATTTCTCAATATCCGCAATACCATCAACCGACTTGTAACCAATGATGTTCTTCCGATCGTGAATGAGAACGACACGGTTTCGTACGATGAAATTACTGTTGGTGATAACGACCAGCTCGCGGTGATGATGGCGGAAGCAACAGATGCGGAAAAACTCATTCTTCTCACGGAAGCTGACGGCCTCTATAACAAAAATCCCAAAGAAGCGGATGCGATTCGCTTTGATGAAGTCGACTTTAAAGATGATTTCAGCGGAGTAAAATTTGCGGCGAAAACGTCAGTCGGTCGCGGCGGCATGGACACGAAACTCAAGGCCGTGAGAAAACTCACTCCTCTCGGAGTGGATGTCATCATTGGTACTTTTTTGATTGAGAGTCCTCTCACGAGACTTCTCGACAAAAAAGGCGGAACTTTGTTTAAGGGGAATCCCGACAAACAAAAATCGCGTCGGAAATCCTGGCTCTCTACGGTTGCGAAAAATGAATGTTGGGTGGTTGTCGATGAAGGTTGCGAGAAAGCACTCTCCGATCAGAACACCTCGCTTCTCCCTATCGGAATCAAGAAAGTTCACGGCGTCTTCAAACGCGGAGATGTCATTCCGGTGAAACATAAGAACAAAATTATCGCCGTGGGAATCTCCGAGTACGATCATCGGGAGCTGGATCTCATCAAGGGTAAGAAATCCTCAGAGATTGCGTCACTCATTGAGAATCCCCCGTCGAAAGTGGCCATTCACAAAGATAATCTCCTGGTGAAGAAAGATCATTGATTCTGCGATATTCATCGTCAGCTGGCACAGGGGCCCGCACTTTCATTGCAGGTGGAACTTAGGTGAAAGTGCTATTTCCCTGAAAACTCTTCTGTCTCGACACGGAGCTCTGCAATTTCTCCCTTATCGGGAAAACATATAAGCGATAGAATATCGGTCTTATGACAGTCACCGAAATTGCCAAAATTGCGAAACAATCAGCACTGAAACTCCAGTCTCTTTCTGAAAGCGACCGGGTGAAAGCACTCCGCGCACTTGGTGCTGCAATTGAAAAGAACGCAAAAAAAATCCTCGAAGAAAATGCGAAAGATCTTTCTGCGAGCACTGGTTTATCCAAAGCGATGATTGATCGCCTCACACTCACGGAAAAATCCATCACGGGTTTAAAAGAAATGTGTGAAGCGATTGCAGCTCAACCACAAGTGGTGGGCCAGATCGTGGAAGAAACAAAAAGACCTAATGGTCTTACGATTCAGAAGCAGAGAATTCCTATCGGGGTGATCGGCATGATTTTCGAATCGCGCCCGAATGTCGTGATTGATGGCGCTGCGCTTGCGATCAAGTCCGGAAACGCGATTATTCTGAAAGGTGGAAAGGAAGCTCAACACTCCAACCGAATTCTCATGAATGTGATTGAAGAAGCGACAAAAGGAATTCTTCCGGAAGGAAGTATTTCACTCATTGAAACGAGAGAAGACGTTGCGGAACTTTTAAAACTTAATCAATACATTGATCTCATGGTCCCGCGCGGGGGAAGCTCCCTCATCGATCACGTGAGAAAAAATGCAACAATGCCGGTCGTGGCCCACGATAAGGGTCTCTGTCACATTTACGTTCATAAAGATGCGGACGTCTCAACCGTCATCCCGATCGTGATCAACGCGAAAGTCAGCCGCCCGGGTGTTTGTAATGCAGTCGAGACTCTCCTCCTCCACAAGGATTATCCTGAGAAAGAAAAAGTGATTGATGCTCTCAAAAAAGAGCACGTCGAAATCCGCGAAGAGTTCGACACGGAATTCCTGGATAAGATTATTTCCCTGAAAACGGTAAAAGATGAGAATGAGGCAATCGCGCACATTCAGAAATATGGCTCTCATCATACGGAAGCGATTCTTGCGAGAGATCCCCGGGTGATTGAACTCTTTATGAATTCTCTCGATGCTTCAGCGATCGTTGTAAATGCATCAACCAGATTTAATGACGGCGGAGAACTGGGACTTGGTGCAGAGCTCGGCATCTCGACATCGAAACTTCACGCATACGGCCCGATGGGCGCAAAAGAAATGACCACTACCCGCTTCCTTGTTAAAGGAAACGGACAAATCAGATAGAGGATTTTATGGCATCGTTTGACTTAGTTTCGAAAATTGATGAAATGGAACTTCAGAATGCTCTGAAGAACACTGAGAAAATGGTTCAGGGTCGTTATGACTTCAAAGGCTCGGATGCCAAAGCTGAACACAAAGAAAAAGAAGGAATCATCGAGATCCGCGCTGAAGATGAGATGAAAGTGAAAGCGGTCCTCGATATTCTCCAGACCAATATGGGGAAACGCGGGATTGGTGTCCGCGGAATGAAAGTTTCTGAGATTGAAAACTCAGGGCTTAAAAGCAAGAAACTCACTCTCACACTCACAAGTGGATTTGATAAAGACGCTCAGAAACTCATGAACCGATTGATTAAAGAATCAGGATTCAAGGGCAAAACACAGTACATGGATGAGAAGTACCGTTGTGAAAGTAAAAGTATTGATGATCTTCAGGAGCTGTATCAGTTTCTGAGAACTCATAAAGATATGAATCTAGAACTCCGTATGGAAAATATGAAAAGGTAGGACTTATGTCAGCGACACCGATGATGGACCAGGTAAATAACGATATTAAAGATGCGATGAGAGCAAAAGATGCGATGAGACTCGAAGCTCTCCGCATGCTGAAAGCTGAGTTCATCAAGAACAACACTGCCGCGAAACCTACAGATGAACTTTCCATCACTGTCTCTCACGCCAAGCGCCTGACTGACTCTCTGGAAATGTACAAGGCCGGAACTGAAGCTCACGACAAACTCTTAAAAGAAATTGAATTCATCAAAGTCTATCTTCCAAAAGCGATGACGGAAGCAGAAGTTGTCGCTCTCATCAATGACTTCAAGGCCAAAGGGGCCAAAGACATGGGTGCGATGATGAAAGAACTTCAGCCACAGATCAAAGGTAAGTTTGACGGCAAACGTGCTTCTGAATTAGTGAAAGCTGCTTTCGCATAATGGGACTTCAAAGTTTCGGAGAAAAGTACGATCCGGAAAAACTCGTACTCGCGCGGGAAACCGCGCGGGCACTGACCTATGAACTCGCGAGTATGATCAGACCAGGAATGGTCGAGGCTGATGCTCACCGGATGTACAAAGAACTCTCCGTGAAACACGGAGTGGAAAAGCAGTGGCATCCGGCAAAGCTTCGTTTCGGAGCGAACACCCTGAAAAATTTCAAGGATGAGTCGGAACCTCATATCCTTCAGGAAGAAGATATTTTCTTCATCGATATCGGTCCCGTTCTTCACGGACATGAAGCTGATTACGGCGAGACCTTCTCGATCGGTTCTCAGTTTGATCACAAGCACATCGCGGACTGTTCAAAAAAAGTCTTCAACGAAGTCGGCGAACACTGGCTCACCTTCCGCCCCACCGGACCCGAACTCTATGAGTTCGCTAAAGAGCGTGCTGAACACTATGGATATCACCTCAACATGGGAAGTGACGGTCACCGGATCGGAGACTTTCCTCATCATGTTCATTTCAAGGGTGCTTTAGTGGAGCTTGAGGAACAGATTGTTCCTGATGCCTGGATTCTCGAGATTCATCTGTGGGATCCGAAAAGAAAATTCGGGGCCTTTTTTGAAGACATTCTTACTGACCGACCACTCGATTAAAATAAAAAACCCCTCGGGGGGACGAGGGGTTTTTTGTGTATCGAGAACTCTGTCGCTGGTCTATCGTTTAGCGAGAGCTTTTGATTTCATTTCTTTTCTCTGGATGCCTGCATACCATGTCTGAGATTCATCCTGAACCAGGTTCAGTTCCATCTTGTTCTCTGAAAGTGCAGGAAGACGTTTTGTCTCATCAAGCTTAATCACATTCACCGAGAACATGTAGCAAAGAGCGATCGCCGGTGCGAATACTGCTGTGATTGTTCTGAGAGTTTTCATGTCTTTCTCCTCGTGCTTCCAGTTAACGAATCCTTTCTTTTTTCCGCCATCAAAATCCATTTGATGTCTCCTTGTAATGTAGCTTCATGCTGTCTTCTTCGAGTATCCATCCTGGACTCTCGTTGGAAACATATAAAGCAGGATTCGTGCCAAGTTCTTCCATCAAGTTTTAACAGTTTATCTAAGGCAAAAATTTCAGAGTGAAGATGTGGCCCCTGAACCAGTGCCACCAGAGTCAGAAAGCGGTGTCGATATGTGCTGTTTTCAAAATTTGATGATGGGATTCGTGGAGTTAGAAGGAAGTCGTATATTTGTAAGAAGAGTTATTGCTTGCTTCCTGGACATAAAAAAAGGCCCCGTGAGCGGGGCCTTTTCGGTTAATGTTTTTCATTGGTATTTCTATTTTGCTACGACCGCGACTTTTCGGTGGGTCGAGTGCTGGAGAAACAAGCTCACCAGTAACATCGCCATCATTCCTGCTAAAACTGCCATCATTTCCATCTGAAGCTCCTTTTTAGTAGTAGTCGCATCCTGCGAACCCGATGAAGTTCTCCATCCTGGTGAGCTTCGTTGATTCTGTTAAAGCAGGAATCGTGCCAATACCTGATTGAGAGAGTTCAATCATTTAGCTTCATCACAAAAGGCACCGTGGCCAGAGTGGCACGCCTCAAAATGATCCTGCTAGAGCCATGAACTGCGAGTGAAGAGGTACCAGTCGAGCTGGCGGTTGGAACTGTAAATGTCGAGGTGAGGTTTTTGAAAGTTCGGGGAAAAGAAAGAAGGCTCCGAGAGGGAGCCTTCATTTATTTTGAGACTGAAATCTTCTTGAGAGTAGAGTGTTGAAGAAACATGCTGACTGCCAGTAGTGCCGCCATTGCTGAAAAAAGTGCCATCATTTCCATTGAAAGACTCCTTGAACATACTAAGCCTCCTTGCTCTCATCTCGAGTCCCTCATCCTGAAGGTCTCGTTGTTGGAATCCTATTAAGCAGGATTCGTGCCAAGTCTTTTGCTCTGTTTTAGCCCCTATTTGATGAAAAAGGGCCGGAGTGACCTCACCTGTTTGGCCCCGTGAGGTCAGGTTGGCCTTTAAACTCCCGAGGAAGCTCAAATAAAAAATCCAGGCACAAAGGCCTGGATTATTTTGAAAAGCGTTTAAATGGAAAAAGGAGACTACTTCTTACTGGAGTGAAATTTCTGAAACATGAAAGTGAAACTGATAGCGAGAAGAACAAAAGCTCCAATCCCTAATACACCAGAGTCCATAACAATTTCCTCCTGAAAAAAAGGTGGTTCATCCATGAACCAAGTGGGCCCTTACCTTGGACTCTCACTGCTCAACATCCGTGAGGCTTCTACTTATAACTTCATTCTTTGAAGTACGATTCACCTACCATCCTGGCTGGGTCATCGTTCTTGTTATTAGATAAAGCATAAAGCATGCCAAGGTGAATGCAAGTGTTCCGCGTATTTGTGAATAGAGTACTGAATGAATCGGGGCCAGCGTGCGCCTTTTCAGGGCCAGATTGGTGGTGCGGATTTTCCGATCTATATAGACGGAATATACATAGGACCAACTTGTAGGGACATAGTAAGGATATTTGATAAAAATTTTTTTCTATTACTATTGTGCATCAGTTTAGAAGATGAAATCATTCTTGCATGGGAACGAGGAAGGTTCCTTTACTCACCAGGAGGGTGATCCAGATGAAGCCACACTACTACCTTATGAAATCCAAAAAAATTCTCCGTCTCGAAGGCAACGAATCTTTCGATGCTCTTCCTCTCTCGATTCAGGAATTAGTATTTGATCGCACTGATATTATCAGTCTCGATCAGGAACAGGCCAACTGGCGGGTAGCGATTTTCCGTGATGAGATCATGGACATGGAAGAATTCCATGAGTGGCATAAGGACGCGGTTATCTTCTCGGAAGAAGAAGAGCTCGAGCTCGTCGCGAACTAAATCTCGAGCTAAATACTGTCATTTTTACAGGCTTTCACCCTTCATCGGGGTACCGGCGTATGATGCCGCCACTTAAGAGGTGCCCGATGAAAACAATCACTTTTATTCTTTGTCTCCTCTTCTTAGCTTCTTGTGGAAAGAAAAATACGACCGGAAATAAAACCGGATCTTTTTCTGAAGAATTCCGCGCCGACGCTGAAATCCATGAAGTCCTGAATACCAGAAACGGTGTCATGGTTCAGGGGAACGCCGCAAACTTCGCTATCCCTGTCTCCAGTGTCTATCGCTATAAATTCTCTAAACATCTCGTGGCCGTGACTTATGAAGATCGCGGAACACGCGTGAAAGTTTACAATGCCCTCGGAAGACTTCTTCTTGATGGTTCTCAGGTGATGTCGGATGCGATCGTCACTTTAAGTGACAGTATTGTAGCGATTGAATACCGCGAGAATATCAGAGACTCCCGCCTGGTTGCTGTAAATGCAACCGGCCGCTACTTAATCAATAATCTTTCTGCTGATGATATCCGCGCGAAGGTTGGAAACAATGTTGTGGCCGTGACTTACAGAAGAAACGGTGTTGAGCGCGCACTCGCCATCAAGGGCAATGGACAAATTCTTGTTTCGGATTCAAGCACGTATGTTCAGCCGCGCTTTACGATTGATAGTTATGTCCTCGTTTTCCGCCACACATATGGAATGCAGGAATTCTCTCTCTAATTGCCACGAGAAGGTGGCATAAATAGAGGCGCAGAAGCTGGAAAGCATTCAGATGAAAACGTAAGTGACCGGAACCCTGTCCCCTACGAGTAAACCCTCATTTCCATGTGACAATCTCCTCCACTAACGGAGGCCACGTGGAAGCTAAAAATAATCCTCAAGATACTTCTCGGCAGGAAATCATAAAAAATTTCATGCCCACTATCCGTTACTGGGCCCGTCACTACCATTACCACTATCATCAAGTGCTTGAGATGGAAGACCTTGTTATGGTCGGAGTCATTGGCCTCATCGATGCCATGAATAAGTACAAGAAAGACAAGAAGAACCAGTTCAAGACATATGCGGAATTCCGTATCCGGGGTGAGATCATTGATGAGCTCCGGAAGCAGGACTGGATGACAAGATCCGAGAGAAATAAGCAGAAAAAATATCAGCGAGCGAAGACTGATCTGACTGAGGAATTGGGACATGTTCCTACTCAGGAAGAACTGATGAATGTTCTGCCTTTCAAAAACAGAGACATGATCCGTCTTGAGCAGTACGAAAAAGGTGACACCATCAAGCCTTATGTTGAAGGTGAAACCAATGCTCTTGGGTCCCTCATGAATTCCGAGTTCGACAGCTATGCCTTAAAGAAAACTCTCTTTGTTGTTTTAGAAGAACTTCCTAAGACAATGAAGATGATCGTCACCTTAAAATACTTCGAGGATCTGAACTTCTTTGAGATCTCTCAGATCGTGAACCTTTCTGAAGGGCGGATTTGCCAGCTCCATGCTGAGGCGATTGGTCTTTTGAAGTCGCATCTCGAAGAAAAGAAGATCGACATCCTCGCGGCCTGAAGTGAAATCCTTTTCTCTACTTATTCTTATTTTTATTTCCGCATGCTCATCAACTGGTGAGCATCGTCCTGTAGCGCCTTCCCGACCTGTACCTTTGCTAGAGGTGAATCCTGATCTCTGGGTTCAGAATGGCTGTACGCTCTACAATTTCCGCATCTCCCGATCTTTCCCGGGCGAGATGTGCATCTTTCTTAATGATGGGAGTTTTATCTCAGCGACCAGTCAGACTCTTCGTCGATTCGGAAAGGACCATGAAATACTCTGGGAAGTGAAGGACATTTTTCATCATCAACTGAATCTTTCACCCGATGGGCAGAGAATTCTTTCTCTTTCTTCGAACGTCGTTAAGAGAAACGGGAAAGATCAAAGAGATGATGTCTTCATCATTTTAGATCTCAATGGAAAAGTTCTCCATCGTGAAAGTTTCTATCCTCATATGGTGGAAAAGAAAATTCGACTCCTCAACTGGACAATGGGAAAAAGGTTAAAAGATTTGGGGGCCCAAAGTGAATCCTCTCACTTCAACAGCATCTATGAGATTCCTGCCAATGCGTATGAAATGAAACTTCCCTGGTTGAAACAGGGAAATATTATTGTTAACAGTACAAGTTTAGGAGTTTTTATCCTGAGTCCTGACGTCAAAAACGTTCTTCATAGAAAGTTGTTCGATTCCTCTCATAATCATGAGATTCACGACGTCCAGGTGAATCCTGAGGGTGAATACCTCTTTTTTAACAATCGCATTAGTATCAGCTCAAATGCCTACATTTCTGCGATTCAAAAATATGACGATGTTAAAAAGAGTCTCACATTTAACTTTCAGTCCAATCCGCCTGAGATGTTCTACTCTCCTGCCTGCGGAGGGGTTCAAGAATTCAGGGATATGATCTTTTTCAGTCACGTTACGACTGGCGGGTACTACTATTCGAAAGAGAAAGAGACAATTGTTTCTTCCATCCCGGGACTCAATGGAAATCCCCATGAAAGCTCACCGGTACAGCAATTAAAACTCATTAATGCAAATGAGTTTTTGAAACATTCAGGAAATGAATCTAAGT
Source organism: Bdellovibrionota bacterium (assembly GCA_040387275.1). GTDB lineage: Bacteria > Bdellovibrionota > Bacteriovoracia > Bacteriovoracales > Bacteriovoracaceae > Peredibacter. Next base: position 675,961 of record JAZKDZ010000001.1, read on the forward strand.
AGTACATAGGGAACGAACTCTGTTAGAATACTCAGATGATGAAATTCATCCTTGCCCTTCTTCTCCTCTCCACGGCCTATGCTGACTCATTAAAAACTGAGCCCCTTCTCGTTCCGCCACTCGACTGGAAAAAATATCAGTTCCAGGCCAATTGCACGATCTTCGACATTAAAAATGTGAAGAAAGTTTATCCCGGAGATATCTGCCACTTTCTTCCGGATGGTTCTTTCATTTCCATCAATATGGTTTCGATCAGAAAATTTTCTCCCACGAAGAAAGTTCTCTGGGAGCTACCAGGGCATTATCACCATCAGATTAATTCCGGCCCGGGCAATAAAAGTATCTTTGTTCTGAAATCGGAAATTACTGTGAAAGCCGGAAAGAGAGTCCGGGATGATGTTTTTGTGAATCTTGATCTGGATGGCAAAGTCATCCATCAGTCCAGCGCTCTGAAAATCCTGAAACAAGCGGGTGTCACACCCACGGAATATGCTGAGGCCGAAATTCTGACCCGACTTCATGCCAATTACGAGACGAGCCACTTCAACAGCATCTATGAGATTCCGGAAAATAAATACAGTAAGAAATATGAATGGATGAAGGCCGGAAACATCATCACGAACAGCTACTCGCTGGGGATTTTCATCCTGTCACCTAATTTACAGAAAGTCATTTATCACAAGGAACTTCCCTTCTCGAATGACCATGAATTTCATGATGTCCAGGTAACAGAGAAAGGCGAGTTTCTCCTCTTCAACAATTACCGGAAAGCTCAGGGGGAAAGAGATATTCCCCATTCTGCCATTCAAAAATACGATCCGGTCACAGATCTTCTGACTTTTGAATTCATGCCTTTGAATAAAGAATTATTTTATTCACCGGCGTGCGGTGGCATTCAGGAATTTCCGGAATTCATTTTCTTCAGTCACATCACCAATGGTGGCTATTTCTATTCCAAGAAAGAGAAGAAAATCATTCTCGGTCTTCCCGGATTTGCCGGTGATTCAAGGGCCCTGGTTCACACTCAGCAGATTAAGATTGTTGATGTACGCGAGTTCCTGAGAAACTCAAAAGACTAATCCTCGTAGCGCCTGTAGCCCGTGCGGTTGTACATTGTCCGCTTCACCCAGGCGCGGAAGAACGTCATCAGATCATCCCTCACTTTCGTTCCTTCCAGAACTCCCAGAGCATGTGCCACGGATTCGTAAGTTGACACCCATTCCGGATGCGGAGTTTTTCTGAGTTCATACTCGGCGGTAATTCCCTTAGGGAGTTTTACTGTCTGCATGCTCTTGAATGCGGGTTCACGATTTCTCACCTTGATTGCCTGAGTCCATTTCCCATCGGGAACGATCAGATGATGGGGGCCGGGATGATTTTTCAGAAATTCATCGTTGAGTTCGAGAGAATCTTCAGCGGGAAAAAGAAAGAGCTGCTGCCCCGGACGTTCAAGAATCGGTTCTGGAGAAAATCTTTCGTGCTCAGCACCTCTGATAAAAATTTCGGCCTGATTGGGCATCATCTGCCTGATGAACTGGGCCGTGTTGGAAGAGAGAGTGAGTTCACTGACATGAACGACAAGCGAGATATTGGTTTTGACTTCAATCGGATGAATGAGTTCGCACACACAGAGCGGAAGATTAATCCGGCAGCGGATACAGCGTTGAGCGGTGACGGCCCTTTTGCTCACTGGCTGGCCACTCTCAACACTTCTCTGACTTTATCTAATGTCACGAGACCTTTCTCACCCATCGGTTGAAAGCCCCGGGCCTCAAGTCTTGCTGCCACTTTTGAGGCAACATCTTCTTTGATTCCATAAGCAGAGAGTTTGGTCGGAAGACCCAGAGTTTCGAAGAAATCGACAGTCTTTCTGAAAGCACCCTGGAAATGATCCTGGTTATCACCAATTTTCCAGACACGTTCAGCGTATTGATTGATTTTCGCGCGCTTCTCATCTTTCATCACCCACATCATCGCAGGGAAAACGATCGCAAGTGTCTGAGCGTGATCAAGTCCGTAAAGAGCAGTGAGCTCATGCCCGATTGCGTGAGTTGACCAGTCATGAGGAACACCCGTTCCCACAACTCCCCCAAGCGCCATCGTCGCGCACCACATGTAATTTGAGCGCGAAATATAGTCATTCGGATTGCGGAAAGATTTCGGACCTTCTTCAATAAGGGTCGTAAGAATGGATTCCGCGAAACGATCCTGCAGAGGAGCATCACTCGGGAATGTGAGATACTGTTCCATCACGTGAACAAATGCATCCACCACACCGTTTCCGATCTGGCGCTTTTCAAGAGTTGCTGTGACTTTCGGATCAAGAATAGAAAATTGCGGATAAAGAAGCGGATTTCCTCCGCTCAGTTTATCTTCTCCTTTGGAGATGACAAAAAAGCAGTTCATCTCCGAGCCCGTGGCCGGAAGAGTGAGAACCGCCCCGAACGGAAGTGCTTTTTTCACCACCGTATCCTGACGTCTTAAAATATCTTCGGGATTACCTTCGTAATGAACGGCGAATGATATGAATTTCGCGGAATCCACAACAGAGCCACCACCAACAGCAAGGATGAATCCGATTTTTTCCTTACGGATAACATCGACCGCCTCCATCGCTTTTTCATACGTAGGATTAGGACGCACGCCGGAAACTTCAAAAACCTTCCGGCCAGTGAGGGCCTTCATCACCTGATCGTAAACCCCGTTAGACTTGATGCTTCCTCCCCCGTAAAGAAGGAGAATTGGTCCTTCCGGAAGAACTTCCGGGAGACGGGAGATGGTGTTTTCACCAAAAAGAATTTTTGTCGGGTTATGAAAGTCGAAATTTTGCATGACCAAATACTAAAGGAAGGCCTAAACTTTAACAACAGGAGTTCCCATGGCAAACAGTGTTTATGATTTCTCGGTTAAAGACATTAACGGCAAGGACATTTCCCTCTCTCAATACAAGGGTAAACTTCTTTTGATTGTTAACGTCGCCAGTAAATGCGGCTTTACCCCTCAGTACGAAGGCCTTGAAGTTCTTCACAAAGAACTCGCCGGTAAAGTGGAAGTCCTGGGCTTTCCCTGTAATCAGTTTGGAAAACAAGAACCTGGAAACGAAGAAGAGATCAAAAGCTTCTGCTCTCTCACTTATAACGTTACTTTCCCGATGTTTGCCAAAGTCGACGTGAACGGTGGCGACGCTGATCCCCTCTACAAATATCTGAAAGGTGAAAAGCCAGGTCTTCTCGGGACTGAGGCCATCAAGTGGAACTTTACGAAGTTCCTCGTGGATAAAAATGGCCAGGTTGTGAAGCGCTACGCACCAACTGATAAACCAGAAGATATCAAAAAAGATCTCACGAAATATCTGTAGCAAATTTGTCGGAACCGTTTCTCATAGAGAAATGTGACTTCAGAGAGTAAAATCATATTTATTTCTCTGAAGGAGTTCCCATGCTTTATTCCGGAGAGGCGTTCCGCCTCGAAAGTCTCTCGAACGATTTTCTCAAAGTGGTTTTTGATCTCAAAGATCAATCGGCCAACGTCTTCAATGCAAAAGCATTGAAAGAACTTTCCGAAGTTCTTGAAGTCGTCAAAAAACAAAAAGCGAAAGGACTTCTCTTTTCTTCCGGTAAGCCCGGAGGATTTGTTTTCGGCGCAGACATCACTGAGTTCATGGGTCACTTTCAGAAAACAGAAGAAGAGCTTCAGAAATTTCTTCACGGTGTAAACCAGGTCTTCAATGGCTTTGAAGATCTTCCCTTTCCCACTGTTGCTCTTGTAAATGGATTCGCTCTTGGTGGCGGATGGGAAATTGCCCTCTCAATGACTTATCGTCTCGCGGCTCCGAAGGCGCAGGTGGGATTACTGGAAACAAAATTAGGAATCATTCCCGGCTGGGGCGGAACAGTCCGTCTTCCGAGGCTTATCGGTGCTGATCACGCGATTGAATGGATTACCTCGGGGAAACAATACAAAACAGATGAGGCACTGAAGTTTGGGGCCATCGACGGAATTGTTGAAGAGTCACTTCTCGAAACTGCGGGATTAAAACTTCTCGAGCGCGCTGTCAAAGGTGATCTCAACTGGGAAGGAAGAAACCAACAGAAGAAATCTGCTCTCAAACTTGATCGCATTGAATCGACAATGAGCTTTGATGGATCGAAAGCATTTGTTGCAGGAGTCGCAGGACCAAATTATCCAGCTCCGGTTGCCGCAGTTGAAGTCATGCAGAAAGGTTCGCGCCTGGGCCGTGATGAGGCGATGAAAATTGAAGGTGAAGCTTTCGCGAAGATGGCAAAAACAAAAACCGCTGAATGTCTCACACAAGTATTCCTCGGTGATCAGTATTTGAAAAAAGTTTCCAAGAAAATCACGAAAGATACAGCTCCCACGAAATTTGGTGCCGTTCTCGGGGCCGGCATCATGGGTGGAGGGATTGCCTATCAGTCTTCTTCCATGGGAACTCCGGTTCTCATGAAAGATATTAAAACTGAGCAGCTTGAACTCGGAATGAATGAAGCCTCAAAACTTCTTAATAAAGAACTCGAAAGAAAGAAAACAACTCCGGAGAAAATGGCGAAAGTGATTTCTCATATCACCCCGACACTCTCCTACTCTGACTTTGCCCATACGGACTTTGTCGTTGAGGCGGTCGTTGAGAATGAGAAAGTGAAAAAAGCAGTTCTCGGCGAAGTAGAAGGCGTTGTTCCCCAGGGTACAGTTCTCGCCTCAAATACTTCAACTATCTCGATTACGAAACTCGCTGAAGGGTTAAAACGTCCGGAAGATTTCTGCGGGATGCACTTCTTTAATCCCGTTCACCGGATGCCTCTTGTGGAAATTATCCGCGGAGCTAAGACTTCCGAGAAAACTGTAGCTCGTGCCGTGAACTACGCTCTTCAGATGAATAAGACTCCGATTGTGGTGAATGACTGCGCGGGCTTCCTTGTGAACCGCATTCTCTTTCCTTACTTCAAGGGCTTTGTTCACCTTCTCGAAGATGGAGTCGATTTCCAGAAAATTGATAAAGTCATGGAAAAATTCGGATGGCCGATGGGCCCTGCTTACCTTCTTGATGTCGTAGGAATTGATACCGGCGTTCATGCTTCAAAAATCATGGCCGACGCATTCCCTGACCGCATGGCCTACTCTTCCAAGACGATTCTCGAAGTGATGTATGAAAATAAACGATTCGGACAAAAGAATAATCTCGGCTTCTATGAGTACGAACTCGACAAGAAAGGTAAGCCCGTTAAAAAAGTGAATCCAGCTGTCTACGAACTCATTAAACCTATCATCAAAAAAACGGTAGAAGTGACGGATGAGGATATCATCATGCGCATGATGATTCCGATGATCGTGGAAAGTGCGAGATGCCTCGAGGACAAGATTGTGGATACCGCAACAGAAGTCGACATGGGTCTTCTCCTGGGTCTCGGATTCCCTCCTTTCCGTGCGGGTGCCCTCAAATACGCCGACACTATCGGATTAAATAAACTCGAAGAGATCTCGAAGAAATACACCGGGATCGGACACATGTATGAGCTGACACCTAAGATGAAAGAAATGGCCGCTCAGAATAAAACTTATTATCAGGGATAATCATATGAAAAACGCAGTCATCGTTGATGCCGTCAGAACAGCCATGGGAAAATCCAAAGCAGGAGTATTCAGACACGTTCGTGCTGAAGATCTTTCCGCTCACCTCATGAAAGCACTCTTGAAGCGTAACCCGAACATGAATCCGGGTGAGATTGAAGACATTATCTGGGGTTGTGTTCAGCAGACTCTGGAGCAATGTTACAACATCGGAAGAAATGCCCAGCTTCTCACCGAAATTCCTAAAACCGTCTCCGCTCAGACAGTGAATCGTCTGTGTGGCTCTTCCATGACTGCCATTCACATGGCAACTCAGGGAATCTGGTCCGGTGAAGGTGACATTTATCTTTGTGGTGGTGTTGAGCATATGGGACATGTGCCGATGTATCACGGAGTGGATTTTAATCCCGCTCTTGCCCTCACAACATCGAAAGGTGCGGGCTCTATGGGTCTCACAGCTGAACTTCTGGGTCGCATGCATAATGTGACAAGACAGATGCAGGATGAGTTCGCGGCCCGCTCTCACCATAAAGCTCACGAAGCGATGGTTCAGGGAAGATTTAAGAATGAAGTAGTCGCAACTCCTGGTCACGATGAAATGGGAGTTCCTTCTCTCATCTCTTCTGATGAAGTGGTTCGTCCGGAAACGACGACGGATACGCTTGCTAAACTTCCAGCAGTATTCGATCCGCGAAACGGAACAGTGACTGCCGGTAACTCCTCTGCTCTTTCAGATGGAGCATCTGCGGTTCTTGTCATGTCAGAAGAAAAAGCAAAAGCTCTTGGTCTCAAGCCTCTGGCGCGCATTATTTCTATTTCTGCCTCTGGATGTGAACCGAGCATCATGGGATACGGTCCGGTCTCTGCAGCCAAAAAAGCTCTCGCGAAAGCGAAGCTCACGATGGATCAGATGGATATTGTGGAACTCAATGAAGCGTTTGCTGCTCAGTCGATACCGGTCATGAAGGATCTGGGTCTTCTCGAGCGCGCGGATAAATCCGTGAACCTGAATGGTGGTGCAATTGCCCTTGGTCATCCATTAGGATGCTCAGGAGCGAGAATCACCGGGACACTGGCGCATCAGCTGCGTGAAAACAATAAACGCTACGGGCTTGCGACAATGTGTATTGGATTGGGTCAGGGTGTGGCGACAGTTATTGAATCAATGAACTAAAAAAAAAGGGGCCTTGAAGGCCCCCTTTTTTTTATCTCTCGCATGTCGTTTTCATAATTACCCGGTTCATCGATTTCACGATCGTGAGAAGTTTTGTCTGATAAGTCGCCCCATCAACAATGCCGGACCATTTCCATGTTCCCACAACTCCGCCTTCGCCATGAACGCGTTTCATCGTGATATTTCCTGATGGAGTATCAAGATAAAGCATATCGCCGTTTACTGTATAACGATAAACATCGCCGCTGTTCACAGATGACGTACAGTTGATACGTCTTCCTTCTGTTTTCACAGAGCGGGCCTGATTGAAAGTAATAGAGGAAGCATTTACAGTCGCCGGAACATCAACCATGGCATCAAGGATATCAACTCCGAGTCCATCATAGATGCTGTCACAAGAAACAACTTCACCATTCACTTCACATTGCTGGGCCTCAGAAATTTCTTCTGAGCTACCGCCGCCTTTTTTTCCGCAGGCAACAAGTGCTGTGAGGGCCAGAAACACGAAAAGGAAACGCATAAACACTCCTTGTAAAAATATTCCGGCCCTGAAACTAACAGGAAAATTTCGAAACGCACGAAATTAATTCTTACAATTTTGCTTGGTTTCCCAATGACACCAGCGATTCTGCAAAGCAAATCTTTGGCCGTTCATCGAAAATGTTTTAAGAAATTTTTGTTGTGGAAATACTTTCATCGAGTTCAGAGTGACCCCGGCCAAAGAATGGCCACAGGTCACTCGTCTTGCGGAAACGTACAGTTTAGGGAAGCATCACAATCATTGCAGATCATCATCGCTTTCAAAAATATCGGTGAGCTCAGAAGAGTCGTCATCGACGTCGTGATATTCCTCATTGTCGGTGTTGTCTTCATCAAACGAATAAGTGTCATCCTGGAGTGAAGCGTCTTCTGTCTGCCTCACCTGCTCCTCAGGAGTTCTGACGTTCTTGTCGAACTTTCCGTCGGCCTGGTCGTTGTTTTGAGTATTCTGGTTTGCCATGAAACCCTCCTTGGTAAGGGAGGGTGTAGCATAATGTGTGCCGGCCTATTCGTACTGTTTTCCGAGGTCTCTGATGAGATACCCGACAGCATACGGAACAGACGAATCCCGCGCGATGGAATAAGTCGACGCGTGATCAAAGCCCAGCTTGTGAGTCCATTCGTGAAAGATGTTTCCTGCTACCTGAGTCGGCGTATACGGCGTGAAGTACTTTGTATTCATCCAGATTCTTACGGTATTGGGATAAGTGTAACCAACAGTGTTTTTCGAGCTGTAGTAGAGTTCGAGTTCAAGATCCATCTCGTAGTCTTCTTCCGGAATGAGAGTCTCCACACCTTTCAGAAGTTTCAGATAAATTTCTTCGTTCGTAAGTCCCTTGTTGTCGACGTAGGCCTGATTGCCGTTGTACTGATAATTAATAACCCGTGTTCTGAATTCATCAGAGGCAATCACCTTCTTGATAATGTCGATCGCTTTATGAACTTTCTCCTCCTGCTCAACTTCAAAATTTACGAATTTGATTGAGGCCTCAAATGTTGAAGCTTCTTCAGGAACTTCTCCTTCAGGATGAGGTAGTGGTTCTGGTGTGGGATCAGTATCAGGATCTTCCGGATCAGGTGACTGACAGCCGTCGCCTGTCACAGCAGCTTCCTGCTTTATCTCTTTAGTACCTGACTGCTTGCTACAATCCTGAGCGCCGTTGCAGCTCATGAGGAGAAGAAGAATTGAAAGAAGAAGAATAGACTTCATCCTGAACCATCCTTGGTGGGCCTTGGTTTCCTTCCTGGAAACCGCCGTTCTTACATCTAGTATCCCACCGCCCTGAATGCGGCGGAACATAGGCAAAATGTGATGATTTCTACACAAATGAGGTGATTAACGCGTCATGACTCTGACATTTTGACGGTCTTTGATAGGGGCAGGGAAAGGTCTGCCCCTATTTGTGAATCAGAGTGAGCTACGAGGTTTGATAAACATGTTCCCGAAGAAGATTCCCACAACGAGAGCGAGGGCCAGAGTGATCATGCTGAAGGCGGTATCCAGTCCCCCCACGACATTGCGCTCGAAGAGGAAATTCAGAGAGCGATACCCAACCGATCCTGGAACGAGAAGAATCATGCCGGGAAACTGAAAGATACTTGAAGGACGATTCTGAAGCCGGGCAAAGATGTTACTCATGGCCCCGACACAGGCCCCACCGAAAAACATTCCGAGCTCAGGCCCCAGATAATGTGTGCCGATTTTTGAACAACTGAATCCGAAAATACCCGCGATCGTAATCCATCCCCAGTCAGAACGTTCGGCCTTGAAATTGACCGTCGACATGAGGGCGGTAATAGGAAGAGTGATAAAAGGAACCCATTTCGGAATCTGGTGGAATTCCACCTGGAGCTCTGGAATTTTAAACCAGCTCGCAAGTTTACTCCCGATGAAAACACCAAAGGTGAGCTTCATCAGAATCATCACACCACCCACGAGTCGCGCAGTACCTGAAACGAGATTTTGAGTCGCGATTTCAGAAATCGCAATCGTAATATAAAGTCCGGGCATGAAAGTAATCAAACTCGAGAGGATGATAACACCGACGTTGAGATCAGGAATCCACTTGGCGAGTAAGTAGGCCGCAAACGAAGCAACGACTGCGACGATTGCTTCAAACATCTGAGCGACAAGTCCCAGCGGTCTCGCGAGTGCAATCACGCCAAGTAATAAACCAACGGTAAGTGAAGCAACGAGATCACCCCAGGTTCCGCCGAAGAGAATCTGAAATCCCGTCACGGAGAAAAGAAAATACGCCACACGTATGCGCTTACCGAAAGGATCCGGCTGAGTCATGATGTCGTCGAGTTTCTTTACTCCTTCCTCAAAAGAAATCTGATTAGAAATAACTTCGCGGGAAACAAAATCCACGCGGGAAAGTTTTCCGAGATTCACTCCTACTGGTTCTACCCGTTCAATTCTTGTGACCTCTTCGTCTTCATTGGCATAGGAAGAGTGAAGCGAAGTCGGCAGTGAAAGAAAAGTTCCCTTAATACCCATGAGAAGACACATATCTGTGAGTGTCGCCTCAATTGTGTGCGCAGGAGATCCGACAGCATGGAGGGCCCTGCCGAATTTCTGAATGAATTTTACCCTGCGCTTAAAATCGATATGTTCCATTAATGTGACTTTCTGATTTCCTCGGCCATCCGGTCAATCATCATGAATGAAAGATCGCGGTAAGCCTTAAACATGGGATCCACCAGGCGTTTTTCAATTTGCTCGAAATTCTTTTCTTCCTCGGGAATGCTGATCGTGATGGGAATTTTGAGCTCGCCTTCGTGATAGCGGTAAGCAACGTTAATTACCTGCTGCTCTCTTTCTTTAAGAAGCTTGAGACGCTCATGATATTTATCTGCCGGAATCAAAGTTGTGCCCTTGATTTTGAGTGTCATCTCTTCGGGCACATTCTCATTAGTTAACTTGTCTTTCTTTTCCGCAGTCCAGTTCACTTCACTCATTAAAACAAACACGGCATCAAGCTTGAGCTCTCTGCAGATATCATTGAGGAAAATGCGGTTCTGCTCGGACCATTTGGGTCCTCCCATCAGTTCGGCCGCTGGAACGAGCATGAAAGAAAGATCTCTCATCTCCCGCGGATTCATGATGGTGAAAAGTGGCGTTGTTTTTCCCGGGCCCAGCCACTGGATATCATCCGGTTCAATTTTCGAACGATCGGTCTTGATGTAATCCGGGACTTCCAGACCATACATCTTAATCGCTTTCGATTTCTTCACATCAGCACTTGTGACGTAATCGAGATCAGGAGCGAGAAGAGGCATCCCTTCTTCCCACTGGGAAAGAAACTTTTCTGTGATGAGCTGCTTACCCTGCTCACTGGGATAAATTTTATCGTTTTCAGAAAGTCCTGAACGCGTACCCTGAACTTCTGTTTCAAAAACAACAATCCCGATACGTTTAATATCCGGCATCTCTTTAGCAAAGAGCTTATCGAGCTTCCCAACACGGGGATCACGCTTTTCCATGATGACAACACCAGGAGCAAGCTGACGAAGATCTTCAAGTGTGTACTCAAAATCAGGTTCGTAACGGTAACGGTGCTGACCACCACTTTTCTTAGTCCCTAAAGAGCATGAGGTAAGGAGAAGAAACCCGAGGAGGAGTCGTAACATAAATGCTGTCCCTGTTTGATCAGTTGGATTCGTCTCCATTCTACCCGTTCGCCACAGGAAAATTCCACCGAAAAGGCCGGTGCCGTGATGATTTTACGAATGAAACCAGAATAGTTTTTTTCTCCGGTAACAAACTGAAGCTCTCCCGTCCTTCTGAGCAAGGTCAGGAATCTCTCTTCAGCGCTCAACTCGTTTATCGTCATGATTTTGACGACATTCTCTTCCTGAATCGTGCGTGGAGGATGAATGAGCTGATAGTCATCTCCACTGGCAAAGAGTCCCAGACTCTCCCCGATCCAGCAGATTTCCTTCTCCTGAATAAGAAAAAATCTCTCCTGAAAGCTATATTCATGAAGTCCGGAAAGCTTCTCAGCATGTCCCGTAGATTCATAGATCCTCGCATACCCATCATGGCGCCTGGATTTCAGAGCAATTCTTTTCTTAAGAACCAACCACTCTTCTTTCTCAAGTCTCGGAAACAAGTCTCCATGAGACTCGATCACGACCAAAGTTACTTTTCTCTCCCTGAGAACTGAAAGAATCCGATCCAGGACATGACCCTGGGGAAAATAAAGAAAATAGACATCGCCTTCTGGAATCACACAGTGAAGGAGATCATCCGTGATGATTTCTGCTTTCAGATGAAGCTCATGAATGATTTTCCGGGAAAGTTCTGCACGGGATTTTTCTCTTTCAATCCCTATAGAGTGACGTTCAGGAAAAGTTTCTGCATATGTCAGAACGGTGTGGCCGTAGCCAGAGCCGAGATCAACCCACGTCCCGTGAATAAGGGGATCATGAATGATCGAAAGTATGTCTTCCGGATCGGTGCAAAGGGCATTGGGAGAAAGTCCGCGGTAGCCTGAGGGATCATCTGAAACAGAACTCTCAGCGATCTTAAAAGACTCCCAATAAGGAGTTAAGGAAGATTTCATAGTTCTGATCCTGCTCCAGTCCTTCCTGCACGTAACTTCCTCTCACTCCCCAGGTAATCGGGAGAGCGATCCGGAGAAAGTTCGTATCAAAAAGAACTTCCCATCCGTAAGAAGAGGCCTTGTAGTTAAAGTTGCGGTAACGGCCGTTAAGTGTATCGTAGAAAAGATTGAGGGAAAGACGTTTCAGGTAAAAATAGCGTGACCAGTTCCAGTCCGGATAGGCCAGAGGCATCGTGTAGTTTCCGGAGTACTTCGTGAACTCCTGGAGGAAAACACTCCTCGTTCCACGCGGATAAAAGACAAGACTAGCGTACTCGTAGAAATTATTGAGCTGTCTCTCGTAAGCAATCTGCTGGGAAATAGAGTGATGAAGATCAAAACCCGGAAGATAGAATCTTCCTTCCAGATGGGTCATGTTCCCTTTCTGACTATCACCTGTTATGTCACGGCCTTCTTCTTTTCTCCCGTTGAGAGAAAAACCATAACGGGGAAGAAGATCCCTGCGGGCCATTCGTGAGAGAAGTGAATACTGGATTTCAACACCTGGTGAAAAAAGCTGTCCATCTGAAACTTCCGCAATATCAGTTGAGACTTTATTCGTCACCTTGATGAGCTTAGCAAACGCACGCATGGTGAACGTCTGGACAAATCTTCCGTAGAGACGATTCCATGGAACCTGCATCCCGGCCTCGAAAGTTCCCTCTTCCCATTTATTCTCAAATTTATTTGTTCCAACCTTAACATCCTGACGCCGATTTCCGTAAGCGGCCCTGAGATCAAACACCGGATAAAGATGTGACCAGGAAGCATTCACAAAACCCTGAAGCGTTTTTTCATTCAGGTTCCAGTCTCCTCCAAAAGAGAGACTGAACTTATTCAGGATATCCCGGGAGAATGCGGCAAGTGTAACAGTGGGTGAAAGTGGCGGAGCAAAGATTGCCCAGCTGTGAAAGTTAATCGCGTTTTTTACCTGAGAATATTTTTCGACTTTCAGTTCTTCCTGTCCGGCCGAGAGGTCAAGTTTTTCTTTTCCTTCGAGTGCGGCGAACTTCTCATAGAACGGAACAAAACTTCCAGATGATTTCTGCTCTTCTTCCCACGGATGTTCCTTCTTCACCACTTCCAGACCATCGGCCGTGTAATTGGCGAAGTAAAGTTTTCCCTCATGAACAGTTGGGGCATACGCACCGAAAAGAGCTGAAGTGATTTGGCGGGCGCCGGAATCTTCGACAACAAAAATATTATCAATACCCGACTCTGGACTCTCGATGAGAATTTTCCCTTCGGAGACATTGACGTTGGCGTAATTGATAAAGGCCGGATCCAGCAGCACTCTTTCTCTTCCATTACGGATACGGAAACGAACGAGACTCTTCTGATCATTCTGGTCTTTCAGGACAAGGGCCAGTTCTTCATCGTTAATCCAGTCAAGGGAAGTAATGACTTTGGTTTTATCGTACGGCTGGCGGATTTGTTCTCTGCCCTTATCATCAAGAATGACAATGGCCTGACCCTGCTTTAAGTCCCACTCAACGGCAGCAATATATTCACCTTCGTGATCGCCGACAGCAAGACGGTATTTTGTTTCCCGTTTATCCAGCACATGCTGTTTCTTTTTGATGTCATAAACTCTGAGTCTTCCGAAATCGCGGTAACCCCAGCGCGGATCAATTTCATATTCAATGTAAGCGAGCTTATTATTTCTCAGGCGATAGGCGTATTCATTTTGAAGAGGACCCGGGGTGAAGAGAACTTTCTCTCCCGCCTTATCCATCAAAACAAATTGCGGAATATAAGACATACCCGTTCTGAGTGCCAGAATCTTTCCGTCATCCGTTACCTGAGGATAAGCGTAGTTGGTCCAGCCATGCTCTTTACCGGGAGATTTCACTTCAAACGGAGTGGGATTTAATTCCTCATACTTTTTCTTCCAGTGAGTAATGAGATCCGACATCACGTCCTGATAAAATTTCTCGAAGTCTTTCCGGAAGGTATCATCCATCGTGTTGTAGAAAGATAAGGGATTCCAGGAATTCTGGGCCGAGTGATACATCACCTGAGAAACGGCATTGTCTCCCAGCTTATTCCGCATATAAGTCGTGTAGAAATATCCGTAGACGTAATGGTTCGGAATGTATTCTTTGAATGATCCCAGATGAGTCCGGTCGTAATCATACTTCTTCCCGGAAAGAAGAAGTGTTCTCAGATCTCTTTCAAAAAGCGGAAGTCTTCCGCGTCCGCTATTTGTTAAGGCAGTTTCTACGCCGACAGCATCCCCTTCAAAAACCCAGGGAGGGGCCGTCAGACCAAGGCCAATTGCCTGCCCCACTTCACCCAGAAAAAATTCGAGAATCTTATTGAATCCTTCGCGTCCTCTTTCAAACTGAACGACGTGACGGAATTCGTGAATCGCAAGTGTCTTCAGCCACTCAGTACTCGAAAGTTCCGGATCAATCGCCGGAGACATATACCATTCCGATCTTCTCGGAGCGAGAGTGACGAAGGCATTACTGATGGTCGATTGATTCTGAAGGACGAGAGAAAGTTTCGGCGGCGAGACTTCCATCGAACGGGTAACAAAAGGATAAAGTTTTTCGAGGAGGTGTGCCACACGTTTGGCATCTTCCGTGACTTCTTCCGGAAAAATCAGTTCGAAATTTTTCGTATCGATTTTTCTCCACTCCACTGAACTCGGATTCTGTTCGAAGTCGATGGGATTTACCGGAGCATCAATGACAGAGGCAAAGACTGGAGTGAGGAGGAAAAATAATAGCCCGAATTTCAGCATGATCAATGCTAACAACGGCGATTAATCATGCAAAGCGGTTAATTCACTCCAGAGTGATTTTGCGACTATCCCAAGATTAATTCTTTTGAGCCTGATCAGATTAATATTCAGGTCCCGGGGATGAGTTTCCGGGAAATCAATGATCATGAGTTTCTTATCTTTCAGCTCGCGTTCAATTGAGTGCTCAGGTAAGTGCCCCCACCCGAGGCCGGCCAGGATAATTTCCCGCTTGAAGTTAGCGTCATTCAGGCGCCATTTCTTTCCTTCATTCAAAAGTCCGAAACTCGCCCCGTTTTTATTCCTGTCAGAGACAATAATCTGGGAAATATCCCTGAGATCATCCTGCTTTTTAATCTTCCTCGACATAAAGAGCTCCCGGTTCATGACCGGAATCATTTTCACCTTGGTAATCGGCACGATCTCGAGCTGGGAATTGTCTGAAAGAAAATGCGTGATACCGAAAAGAGATTCGCGACTGAGAACCTTTCTCTCCGTTTCCGAGAGAATATCGAAGGTCAGATTGAGTTTTGTATTGGGATACCGTTCACCGAAATCGCGGAAGGTCGTCAGAAGCTTCGGAAGTGGTGAAATGCCATCCACCGAGAGGGTAATTTCCGGTTCTTCCTTTTTCTGAAAACTATTGGTTAAACCTTCGAGCTCACTCATCCCCTGAAGAACGCGAAGGGACTTCTCATAAAACATTTTTCCATGGGCCGTGAGCGTCGGACGATAACTCGTGCGATCAAACAAAGGTGCTTCCATTTCCTCTTCCAATTTCTTGATAGAGAAACTTATGGCCGGCTGAGTCTTATGCAGCTCTGCGGCAGCTGCCTTAAAGCTTCCTGACTCTACAATTCTATGAAAAACAAGGACTTGATCGAATGTCATAATGATAAGTTTAATTTATATAGTTAATGAAAAAATCTGTCTTTTTTTTTATCAGAACTGGCCTCATGATGGAAACAATTAAAACAAACCTTGAAGGAGATTTATGAAAACATTGTTACTTTCTCTCGTTGTTCTCTCTGCGAATGCCTTCGCACAAAATAAACCGATGGTCACAACTTACACTGTTGATACTGAAAAAACTCAGATCACATACGTAGGGAAAAAGATCACAGGTCAGCACACAGGAACAATGAAAGTGAAAAACGGAAACCTCGTTTTCACAGGACCTGAGCTCACTGGTGGTGAAATTGTTGTTGATATGAACAGCATGACTGTGACTGATCTTACTGATGCTGAAACTGCAGGTAAATTTCTCGGCCACATGAAGTCTGCAGATTTTTTTGATACAGCTAAACATCCTGAATCAAAACTCGTCATCAAGAGCACAAAAATGGCCGGCAAAGATCTCGAAGTCACTGGTGACCTCACGATGATCGGTAAAACTCAGCCGGTAACATTCAAAGTGACTAACTGGAAATGGACTGACAAAGAAGTCACTGGTTCAACAAAACTCGCAATCGATCGTACAAAATATGGTCTTCAGTACGGTTCTTCTTCTTTCATCAAAGGTCTGGGAGACAAGGCCATCCACAACGAATTTACTCTGGATATTAATCTCCGCGCTACACGCTAGTTTTTTACGGGGAGGCATATAGCGCCTCCCCTTTTTCTCCTCTACAATTAAGTCATGCTTTTCCTCTTCGTTCTTCTCTCCATTTTTCAGGTCGATGCGGCCACGATTGCCATCATTGATACAGGCTTTGACCTCGATCACGATTTCCTGCGCCCGAAAATCCTGAAAAATGAAACCGATGAAGAACCCCTGACATTCCAGGGTCTCGATTTCCACGACAACTCTCATCTGAAAACTCCGGTGATTGGTGACAATAATATTGTTCAGGAAATTCTTCTCTACCGGAATATCCGCGCTAAAGGTCACAAAGAAGGACTCTCCATTTCCGAGTTTGAATGGTTCAAGAAAAAAAGTGCTGACAAGAATTTCATGGCGCAGGTGAAGGCCTTCAAGAAACATGCGCACGGAACATTTGTGGCAGGCATTGCTCTCCGGGAAGGAGAGAACATCAATATCTTTCCCATCAGAGGCCTTCAGCTTCCGATTCCCGTGGTAGCGGTGGAAGACTCAACGACAGAAGCCTCTAAACCGATTGAGGCGAAAACTCCTGAGATGAGATTCCGCGAAGAAGTGAAAAATTCAGCCGACCGTGTCTCCCGGAAATTTTCCAAGATTTGCCGTTACCTTTCGAAGAAAAAAATTGAAATCATCAATGCTTCCTATGGAATTACTTATAAGAATATTGTGACGAAATTCCGCGAGAAACATCGTGAAATTACCGGCACTGATATCCCTGAGGAGAAACTTCAGGAAGTGGTGAATAATTATTTTGATGAGCTCTATCGCCGGAGTGAAAAGATCATCAGGAAATATCCCGACATGCTTTTTATTTTTTCAGCAGGAAACTCTGCTCTCGATAATGACCGTTATCATCACTACCCTTCGAGGATTAAACTTCCGAATACCATTACAGTCGCAGCGATGAATGGTGATTATCTTGCGAGTTTCTCCAATTACGGTGAAAAGAATGTGGATATCGGAGCGCCTGGTGTAGCGATTTTATCACTTGTTCCAAAGGCCTATGGACCAGAACTCTATTCACCGGCCAGTGGAACATCTATGGCAGCACCCTGGATCTCCAATCTCGCGGCACAGATTCTCAACTCCAATCCGAAACTCACTCCTTCGGACATTAAGAACATCATTCTCGAAACCGGAGATGTGAAACTTCACCTGAAGCCGAGGCTTTCTTCCGGTGCAATGGTGAACAATGTTTTAGCGATGAAGGCTTCTCTTCTTTCAAGAGACATGGGGATTGCTCAGGCGGTGAATCTCGCGAATTCAAATCTTATCCCGATTGAAGATAAGATTTCTTTCGGGCTTCCTCCGGCAGTGAATCCGGAGGACCTTCAGAAAAAAATGATGAACGCTGTCCCCGGGATGATCACACCCTCGGAGACAGATGATGTTACCAGTGAAGAGTCTTCACAACCGATGGATCAAGTGAAAGTGCCACAGGACAATTCATCCCCGCGTCCTTCAGTGTTGCCATCTGTTCAGAAGACAAACGCTGATCCAGTCCCTTCCAGTCAAAACGAAGCACAATCTCCGCCACCTTCCGTGGATTCGCCTGCATCTTCTTCTCAAGTTCCACAGATACGTCAGGGAATTCCCAACCAAGCCCCTTCGCCTTCATCGCCATAATCGTCAGCATACACTGGGCCAGAGACGTCGACATGAGATCGGTCGGTGAAAAGGCCTGACCTTGTCCCTGATTATCTTTGGGAGCATCGGAAATAATTTTATTCTGACTGTCGAGATGAACGGCCTCAGTCCTGAAACCGCCGCGATATTGAATGGTCATCTGGTGCATAGTTTTCCCCTAAGGTTCCAGCATACTTGTGGCTGTCATTTGCGTTAGACGCTAGTCTAAACCACAAGTATGCTGGAACCTTTTGGAAATGAAAAGAGGGCCCAAAAGTGGGCCCTCTTGTTTATTGATTCACCGGAGTCGTAATGGTGATTTTTTTCGGCTGGACCTTCTCTACCTTAGGAAGGATCACAGATAGGACACCCTCTTCAAACCGCGCCTCAATGGCGTCAGTATTCACATCCTGTGGAAGGGTGAAGATGCGGGAGAATTTCCCGTAACGGCGTTCTGAACGGAGAACTTTTTCCTGATTAAAGTTTGATTTTCTTTCTCCTGCAACAAACAGGCGATTGTCTTTCACTTCAATATCAATTTCTTCTTTCTTGATTCCCGGAACGTCGAGAGACACCGAGAAAAACTTTTCTTCTTCGACAATATCAACTGCCGGAGACCATTGGTCCTCACGGGAAAAATTGAAAAGATGTTCAAATTCTCTTTCCCAGTTCGGATGCTTGAGTGTTCTTAATTGTAAGTTCATCGTACTCCTCCTTCGGGGTATTTCTTTCTTACTCACAAGATGTGCTCAGAGTTTTTGATGTCAAGGAAGAGGTCTAAAAAAAGATGTAACCTATCGATCCTCCAAGGATCACAAGCCAGGCAGAATTAAATTTGGGAAAGCGCAGAAGGATAAGAAAAGAAATAATACCGACCAGAGAAGTTTTCCAGTCAACAAAACCCGATTTCCCCAATGAGAACGTCACGAGAACCATCAGAGCGAATGACCCCGCTATCACTCCGTCTAAAAAACGGGAGAGATTTTCTGACGAACGAAGTTTTGAAATATAGGGAGCTGAGAGAGCAACAAAAACAAATGAAGGAAGAAAAATTCCAAGAGTTGCGAGGACTGCACCTGAATATCCATCAATCACATAACCAATAAAAGTTGCCGTCGTAAAAACCGGACCAGGTGTAAATTGTCCGATACTCACGGCATCGAGAAGTTGAATTTCTGTTAACCACCCTCTTTGCAAGACAAACTCTTCTTTCAGAAACGACAGCAGGACATAACCGGAACCAAAAAGGACTGAACCGATTTTTAAAAAGATAAAAAACAATTCAGGAGAAACCGAAAACTTTTTCCCGCGCCAGGTAAGAGCAAGAATCCCTGAAAGCAGAATCGCAAAAGTTTCAGGAATAAAGAATGATGCCACTCCGGCGCAGATTGCGAGTAATAGTTGCCAGTATCCCGGGACAGCATTTTTACGAAACTGGATAAGAGCGATCGCAATGATGGCCGTCACGACCGGTCGGATGCCGGTGAGTATGGAAGTTAGTTCGGGAAGCGATCCAAATTTTTCATAGTAAACGGCAAGGGTCAGGACAGAGACAAAAGCGGGAAAAATAAATGAAACACCGGCGGTCAACAATCCCTTCCAACCCCCCATCCGGTGTCCGATATGGATCGCGAGCTCCGTGGAATTGGGTCCGGGAATGAGATTGCTGGCCCCGACAAGATCGAGAAATTCGGCTTCTGAGAGCCATTTTCTTTTCACCACGACTTCATCTCTCATCATGGCAATATGGGCAGCCGGGCCCCCGAAGCCCAGAAGTCCGAGCTTCAGGAAGACTTTGAAAATTTCCCTGATCATATTTTGAGGCTAGCAAAGTTTTTCCCCTTCTAAAACCCTCTTAACAAAACTAGAATAATTTCACCTAAGGGAGACATTCCATGACCAGAAAAACGCCAACGAAAAAAGTGGCAAAAAAAGCACCTGCCAAAAAACTCAAACCGCATGAACAGACAATTGAATCACTTGTTGAATTGATCCGAATCACGTCAACAATTGTTCCGGATGATGTGGCCCGCACTCTTCTTGCCGCGAGAAAAACGGAAACCGCCGGAACTTCTGCTTCGTACGCGATGGATATCATCAAAGACAATATGGAACTGGCGAAGATTAAATCTCAGCCTCTCTGCCAGGACACCGGCACAGTTATTTTTTACATCTATCATCCGCCGGGATTTCATCAGACTCCGTTTAAGGAACTGATCAAGAAGGCCGTGACGAAAGCGACTGTAAAAGGTTACCTCCGTCAAAATTCCGTGAACTCTCTGACCGGAGAGAACGCAGGAACAAATCTTGGAGAAGGACATCCGTCTCTTCATTTCTACGAGACAAATAAAAAAGAAGTTGAAGTAAAACTCGTCTTAAAAGGCGGAGGATGTGAAAACGTCTCTGCTCAATACTCACTTCCCGACACAAACCTGGGCGCTGGTCGTGATCTCGATGGTGTCCGTAAAGTTGTGATCGATGCCGTTCATAAGGCACAAGGAAAAGGCTGCGGTCCGGGAGCTCTCGGCGTCTGTGTTGGTGGAGATCGCGCGGATTCTGCGTATCTCGCTAAGAAACAACTTCTTCGTAAACTTGATGATTCAAATCCTCACAAAGATCTGAATAAGATGGAAAAAGAAATTGTCGAGACATGTAACAAGCTCGGCATTGGCCCTATGGGGTTCGGGGGGAAAACGACTCTCATTTCCTGTAAGATGACTCACGCCAATCGCGTTCCGGCATCATTCTTTGTTTCCATTTCCTATATGTGCTGGGCCTTCCGCCGCCAGGGAATTGTTCTCGATAAAAAAAACCTCATCAAGAAATGGTTGTACTAGTATGAAAAAACTTAATTACCCATTCTCAAAAGAAGCTGTCCGGGAATTGAAAGTCGGAGACATGGTTGAGATTACCGGAAAACTTTTCACCGGACGTGATGCTGTTCATAAGCATATCCACGACGGGAACAAACCTCCGGTTGATCTCAAAAACCAGATCATCTATCACTGCGGTCCTGTGACGATGAAAGATAAAAAAACCGGCAAGTGGACTGTCACGGCCGCTGGCCCCACAACTTCGATCCGTGAGGAACCGTATCAGTGGGAAGTGATCCGCGATTACGGAATCATTGGTGTCATCGGCAAAGGTGGCATGGGACAAAAAACTCTCGATGCCTGTAAAGAACACGGCTGTGTTTATTTCCACGCTGTCGGTGGAGCTGCCCAGGTTCTCGCGGAGAAAATCACTTCCGTTGATGGACTCTATTGGGATGAGTTCGGCCTTCCTGAGGCCATCTGGGAACTCTCCGTGGTGAATTTCCCTGTTGTTGTCACGATGGATGCTCATGGCAATTCCCTTCATAAAGAAGTGGAAGCATCTTCGAAAGAAATCCTCAAAACTGTTCTGTAAAAAAAAAGAAAGGGCATGAATTCTCATGCCCTTTCTTTTTTCTCAGTATCAAAAACTTGGGGGGGTATACTTCTCGCCTCTCGGCGTATTGTTACTTCTTTTTCCCTGGGACAACTGTCTTCACAATCTGAGTGACGTTGGAAACCGACACATTCTCGTACACTTTTTTCGGCTGCACAGACTGAGCTGATGAGGCCCCGACCGCTACTAAAACTAAGAATCCAATCACGAATTTCATACGTGTTCCTTGTTGTGAGACTAGTCTAAGGGGGGTCAAGGGAAAATCAAAATCGGAGGGTAAAGTCTTGATACTACGGGGACCCCATGAGGGCGAAGTCCCCGGAAAATGCCATTTTTCAGTGGCGTTTTTACTGCGCGAAGGCCTCGTTCCACTCTAAGTTATGGTAAACCTTCTGGATATCATCATCCTCTTCCAGGACTTCAAGAAGGCGCTGAATCTTATCGAATGATTCCTTCGTTACTTCTTTTGTGTTGAGAGGAAGTCGCTCGAGACCTGAGTCCTCAACCTTGATTTTCATCTCTTCGAGTTTTTTATAAATATCACCGTAAGCTTCGACCGGACCTTTCACAGTCACAAATCCATCTTCCACTTCGACATCATCAATGTTGAAGTCGATGAGTTCCATCATGAGATCATCAGAAGACATCTTGTTCAGATTCTCTTCCTTGATAGTGAAGGTAGCTTTTCTTTCAAAGACAAATTGCAGGCAACCTGGAGTACCAAGAGCTCCTCCCCACTTATTGAAGTAAGAGCGGACGTTACTCACTGTACGAGTCGGGTTATCAGTCGCGGCTTCAATAAAGATAGCGACGCCATCAAGACCATAAGCTTCGTAATTAATTTCTTCGATTGTGTTTCCACCTTCGCCGAGACCTTTCTTGATCGCCTTATCCACGTTGTCTTTGGGAACGTTGAATTCGCGGGCCTTCAGGAGTCCGATCTTCAGAGCGAAGTTTGCTTCGATTTCCGCATGCCCGGCATTCTTCACGGCCATGGTGATTTCTTTCAGAACTTTCGTATAGTGCTGCGACTTGAGCTTGTCCGTAGCAGCTTTCTTCATCTTAATGTTGTTCCATTTACGTCCCACAGATACTCCCAAGCTGAATATTTAGTGCACAGAATATAACAAATTCAGGTCTTGTTTGGCCATTTAGACCACTAGTGTCAGACGTTTTTTTGTCACAATGACGACGGGAATAGCGTTAACATGAATACCAAATACAAGGAGATCCTATGAAATTTCTTATGCTCATGATGTTTTCACTCAGTGCCTTCGCTATCGAAAGCGGTGCCCCTGCACCAGACTTTAAACTTGAAGGTGTCTCCGGCAAGCCGGTAACTCTTTCATCTTTCAAAGGAAAAATCGTTGTTGTGGAATGGCTCAATCACGGTTGTCCGTTCGTAAGAAAGCATTACGATTCGCAGAACATGCAAGCCCTTCAGAGAAAATACACGAAAGAAGGCGTCGTATGGCTTTCGGTGATTTCTTCTGCGGAAGGAAAACAAGGTCACGTGACAGCGGGTGAAGGCCTGGCTGATAAAACAAAAAACCAATCTGTCGCCACTGACGTTCTCCTCGATCCCAAAGGAACTGTCGGACAACTCTACGGAGCGAAAACGACTCCCCATATGTTTGTTGTCGCGAAAGACGGAACTCTCGCCTACCAGGGTGCGATTGATGACAAGGCCGATGCTGACAAGGAAAGTGTAAAAGGTGCGAGAAACTACGTTGCTGAAGCCGTGGATTCACTCATGGCCGGGAAAAAAGTTGCTGTGGCCTCGACCAAATCCTATGGTTGTTCCGTTAAGTACTAAGCTTTAAACTCTCCTCCGACAGAACTGATCAGTTTTGCCGGAGGAGAATTAACTTGAAGTCAGCGTCATTTCTTCTATGATGGTGTAAGGACGAATATTTTCTCAGGAGGAGAAATGATTCTGAAATTCACTATGCTTACACTTGCTTGTTCTCTCTACTATTTTACGCAATATCTTCAGTAGTAAACTCGTAAACAAAACAGACTTTCTCACCTACGGAAACCATTTCCACGGATTCGCGCGTCCCCGATTCTTTCATCGCGGCCAGAAATTTCGGTAGATAGTTGCGTCCGGGATCTGAGAGAAGAATCTTTCCCCCCGGCTTCACGAATTTGAGAAGTGCTTTACAGACGTCCAGCGGATGCTGGCTTTCATAAAGAACATCTGAGCCCATCACCACATCGAATTTTTTAAATCCATCCTCACGCCAGTTGAGACGCTGATAATTGCATTCCACCTGGGAGTGCTCGCAATTTCTCGCAAGATACTCTTTCACTAAGGGATGAAAATCGGTGGCAATCACGTCCCCACCCAGATGAGACGCGACCATCGAAGGAAAACCCAGACCGCAACCGAGCTCAAGAACGGTTTTTCCTTTCACGAGATCAGGATGATCATTCAGGAAAACGCCAAGAGCTTCTGAGGCATGCCAGAATATTCCGAAATACGGACACAGATCCGGAGCGAAGGGATCCTGAGTTTCGTCGGCCGAAAGTGATTCACAGAGCATATCAATCGCTTCATCGAGGTCGCGAATGGCCTCGACGACAAAAAGTTTTTCGCCTAACTTTCGTTGATGGATGGTGGTGTGATATTTCATGTCGAAGAGTGTACTCTTCTTTCCATGGTATGGTCTAACGCCAAATTCTTCACGATTCACCATCATGATGTTCCCCTGCCTCCGGGGCATCGTTTCCCGATGGGAAAATACACTCTTCTCTATGAGAAACTGACTTCGGAAAAGATTATTTCACCGGATCAGGTTTTCCCCGGTCCGGAAATCGAAAGACGTGACCTGCTTCTTGCTCATGATCTTCGCTATGTGGAAGGCATTCAACATGGCACTCTTCCCGCGCAGGAGCTCCGTCCCATCGGACTCCCCTGGTCACCCGGAATGTATCAGCGTTCCCTTTGTTCTGTCGGAGGATTTCTGGCGGCAACAGAGAATGCGATCTCAGACGGATTCTCGGCCCTCCTTGCCGGCGGCACTCATCATGCTCATCGCGACCGTGGTGAAGGATTCTGTGTGTTTAATGATTTTGCCGTATCGGCCCTGAAGCTTCTCACCACCAATCGTTTGAAAAAAATTCTGATTATCGATCTCGATGTTCATCAGGGAAATGGAAACAGTTCCATCCTGGGTGATCGTGATGATGTTTTTATTTTAAGTCTTCACGGAGAAAGAAATTATCCTTTCAGAAAAGTTAAGTCTCATCTGGATGTGGCTCTCCCCGAAGGAACCGGTGATGAATTTTATCTCTCTGAACTAGAACGCGTGATGAAAATTCTTCCCGATGCGGACATGATTTTTTATCAGGCGGGAGTGGATGTTTTAAAAGAAGATAAACTCGGAACCTTTGCGCTTACCTTTGAAGGAATTCGACAAAGAGACCGGATGATTTTTGAGTATGCCAAAAGAAAGAATCTCCCGCTCGCCATGGCCGCTGGCGGAGGATATGGTCAGCCGATCGAACTCTCTATTGAAGCGCACGCTAATACATTTCGTGAAGCGCGGAAAGCTTTCTCATAAAAAAGGGGCCTCCGAAGAGGCCCCTTGAAAAAAATCAGAATCAGAAATTAACAACGTCTTCCGCGGCAGCTACCTGAATCGCGTGACGGTCTGTCGTGTGACGGACGTGACGGACGATCGTGAGAAGGTCTGTCATGCGAAGGGCGAGATGGGCGTTCAACTCTGTCGTGTGACGGACGTGAAGGACGCTCAGTTCTTGGTCTGTCGTGAGAAGGTCGGTCTTGTGAAGGACGTGGATTATAGCGTGGGCCAGGATTGTGATGATCTGGAACGCGATGAGGTCTGTCTGGTCTTGGTCTCGGAGTTGGAGTTGGACGATGAGGTGCCGGGCGATGAGGACGTGGATGGTAACGGTCATGGCGTGGTTCATGATCAACAACAATAATCACAGTTGGCTCGGCCTTACAGTAAAGTCCTGCAGCACAGGCAGAAACATCAGAAGTCTTAAAGACCGCCTGAGTTTTGATTGATCTTCCTCCACATTCAATTTCACGGGCAACCGTAAGACGTTTTGTAGAGAGAAATGCTTTCGTGAGAACTGTGACAGTTCCGTAGTTAAGAACAGCTTCCTGAAGTTCCTGGCACGTGACATTTTTCGCGCGGATTTCAGGAATTTCAGCAAAAGCTGAAGTCGAAAGAACAAGAGTAAGAGCTGAGAGAATAAGCTTTTTCATAGGACTCCTTTGATACATCCGGCGTATCAAGGGCAATTTGTCCCGTCGACAATTTTTTTTCTGACAAAAAATCCGCAATTCTCACACTCATGTGGTGTCAGATTGAAACCATGGAACCGGATTCTGATTAGAAGAGATACTTCTTCTCAAGACTGGCCCAATCTTGCGAGAGCTCCGGCACCTTTTTTTCTGCGAGATTAAGTCCAGTGAGAACATCGCTTACATCAACAGTGCCACCGGATTTTTTCAGGAAGCGCACTTTAACAAGACCACGCGCCATCTCCTGGTCTTTCAGATGAAAAGTCTGCTCGATGAAAAAATATTTATCATCGTGACCGATAATCTGAGTTTTCAGCGTGAACTTATCCCAGAGCTTGAGGGATCTTTTAAAACGTATTGTTTCGCCGGCCACAACCGAATACCAGCCGTTTTGTTTTGCGAGATCATAAGAGCCATTGCGGAAAATCATGTCCCAGCGGCCGAAGTCCATGAAAGAAAAGTACACACCGTTATTTACATGCATGAGGAGATCAAGATCCACCGGAAGCACCCGCATGGTGATTTCAGTTTTCTGGAAGGCGTTTACTTTTTCAAGTCCGCCTCTCCAGAAAAATACCCATAGTGTTCTCAAAATCATATGCATAAATTATCTCTCAATAATGGCGGCCACACCCATACCACCAGCGGTACAGATACTGATGAGAACGCGCCCCTTACCCTTCTGTTCGAGAAGTTTCGCGGCCGTTGCGATGATTCTTCCGCCTGTCGCCGCAAACGGGTGACCAAGGGCAAGGCTTCCGCCTTTCACATTCATCTTCGTGCGGTCAATACTTCCCATTGCTTTATCCCGGCCAAGTGCATTTTTACAATACTCAGGAGACTCCCACGCGCGAAGTGTGCAGAGAACTTGTCCAGCGAACGCTTCGTGAATTTCGTAAAAATCAAAATCCTGAAGTGTTAAATTATTTCTCGCAAGTAGACGTGAGACTGCCAATGTCGGCCCCATGAGAAGTCCCGCACCGTGGACAAAATCCACGGCCGCGACTTCGCAATCAGTAAGATAAGCGCGCACTTTAAGATTGTTTTTTGCTGCCCAGTCTTCAGAACCCAGAAGTACTGCAGATGATCCATCCGTGAGCGGAGTGGAGTTACCTGCCGTGAGTGTTCCTTTCTCTGAGCGGTCAAAAGCAGGCTTGAGTTTTGCGAGCTTTTCTTTCGTTGTATCTTTTCTCGTAATCGGATCGCGCTTCATTCCCTTGAACTCTAAAACGAGTTCATCATGAAAGCCTTCATCAAAAGCTTTCGCTGCATTCTGATGTGACCAATACGCCAGCTCATCCTGATCTTCACGCGCGATCTTCCACTCTTTCACCATGAGCTCACAATGCTCACCCATCGACAAACCTGTGCGCGGTTCACGCACAACAGGCAGCTGAGGTTTTAAAAGTGCGGGATTAAATTTCGTTAGAACGGATATTTTCTCCGCGAAAGATTTCGCGTTCTGAAACTTCACGAGAAAATGCGTAAGCTTTCTCTGACCAATAAGAGGAATATCAGAATTCGTATCACTGCCGCCGGCAATACCCGACTCGATCTGTCCCGCGCCAATTTTCAGAGCGACAAGATTCGCAGCTTCCAGACCAGTTCCACACGCTCTCTGAATATTGAGACCCGGTGTTTCCGGAGCAAGACCTGAACCAAGGACCACTTCTCTCCCGAGATTCCAGTCAAAAGGGTGATTCATGACGGTTCCCGTGATAACATCTCCCAGTAACTTACCTTCGAGTTTATTTTTCGTAACGAGTGCGTTTACCGAAGCACCAAGAAGATCCTGATTCGAAAGCCCCAGGTATGTCCCCATTGATTTCACAAACGGTATTCTCACTCCATCTATAATTGCCACTTTCCTTGCAAACGCCATAAAAGATCCTTTTGACTACCGACTGGTTGGTAGGTTATAATAGCCTCAGTATAAGCGAGGTCCGGAAAAATGTCCACTTCAACAAAATCCGAGTTATTACACGAAGCGAGTCGCATGTTACTGGCAAAGGGTCTTAACGGATTCAGCCTCCAGGAATTGGCGGACAAGCTTAACATCAAGAAAGCAAGTCTCTTTCACCACTACCCTTCCAAGACTGCTCTCGCGATAGAACTTTATCGCTACTACCAGTCAGCCTTTCAGGAATGGGCGAAACAGGACGAACATCTCTCTCCCGAAAAACAAATCATCGCCTATGCGGAAAAACTCACAACATGGATCTGCGAAAAACAGCGCGTCTGTCCCGTCGGGGCCATGAGTCTTGAGTGGCATCTTGTTCCGAAAGAACTTCAGGTGGAAATTAAAAAGCTCCATGAACTTCATAAGGAATGGCTGACGTCTCTCTTTAAAGAAATTAAAAAAGAAAACGGCATGCGTATCACCGTGAATGAAGCAGTTTTTACAACGATGGGACTTCTCCAGGGAAGTATTCAGCTCGCACGCATCATCGAAGATCCCGCTGTCGTCACGAAGAACTTAAAAGTGTTCCTGAAAACCATGAAGGTGGATGAATGAGTGTTCACACAGAATGGATTGAAAAGTTAGCAGTCTGGAAAGCGGACTTAAAAGCAAAAACCGGAAAAGATTTTCTCTTTCCTCCTCCCTCGAACGACACACTCATGGTGGAGTATCTGGAAATTATTCCCGGCTCTAAGATGACCGCAAAATTCCCCTATCAAAAACGCTTCTCCAATCCCGTGGGTCTTTATCAGGGTGGATTCCTCTCGGCCGCGATTGATGAAGTTCTCGGTCCACTCTCCTACATTACGGCCGGTGTTCCCTGCATGACTCTTTCACTTAATGTGACTTACCTTCGCGCGTTTCCCGAATCCCTCGGACACGTCACGATCGAAGGTGTCGTCCTTCAGAAAACAAAATCATTTATTTTCCTGCGTGCTGAAGTGAAGTCTCCGTCTGGAGAACTCATTGCTCACGCCGAATCTCATGCTGCTGTCATGAGAGAAGATCAGCTCGCCAAGGGGCTCTAGATGAAAGAATTAGCTTTCCAGATACGCCAGAGATTCCTCGATCGCCTGATTAACTTTTACGGCCCTTACGTTGGTGCCGGAGTAAGACTCAAAGAAATGAGTAAGGATTTCCGTTACGCCAGAGTTGAGATGCCTCTCACTCTCTATAACAAAAATTACGTCGGCACTCAGTTCGGTGGCTCGCTCTATTCGATGACCGATCCCTGGTACATGCTGATGCTGATTAAAAACCTCGGTTCCGAATACATCGTATGGGACAAAGGTGCTTCCATTGATTTCAAAAAACCCGGTCGCTCAAAAGTGCGCGCAGAATTCAAACTCACGCAGGAACTGATTGATGAAATCAAAGCGGCTGTTGAAAAGAGTGTGAAAGTATACTGGCCGTTTAAAGTCGAAATCTTCGATGAAGATAATGTGCTCATCGCGACCGTAGAAAAGATCGTCTACGTCCGAAAAAAATCCGAAATCACGAAAGATAATCAAACTGCAAAATCCTAACCTCCGCAGCGGAGGTCACAGCGCAAAATAAAAAGGCTCCTTTCGGAGACTTAAATATTAAACAGCATGTGCTTGTTGATATTCGTCTTCGGCTTGATAGAGCATCCATCCCCGTGATGTTTTCGGGAAAGACATCTTCTCGCCATTATCAAGTGTTCCAGTGAAACGTTTTCCATCCGAGCTTTCACCCTGAATCAGAAAGAATTTAATCTGGTGAGTCCAGTCACAGAAGCGGACTTTTACGTTGTTCCGACCAGCAGATCTCCAGATCTTCTCGAGGCTCATCCATTTCATTTCAACCCTCCTGTGGCTTCAACTTGTCACTATTAACAAGGCTTGTTACATACATCTTACAAGATGAATGTGAATAATCGTATGAAAAGTTCCTCAAGAGCAGGGCGTTTTAAGAAGAAGTTAGTCAGTCATGATGAACTTCAACTTGAGTCACCTAAGATCGTGGCCGCTTTGGCACCGATTCTTGAATTACACCGTCAAAAAAGCATCACCGATGCGGAACTTGCGGGTTTGTACGTGATTCTCTATCTCTCCACGAGATCTCCCGGCACATGGTTGGGAGCTAAGCGCCCCGATCTGAATCTCAGGCATGACATGCAATTTCCCGTGAAAAATATTCCTCTCACGTTTGAAGAAAATATTAAAAAACGCCTTCCCGAAACTTTAGGCGAACTCTTTAATCAGTTTGCTTTGAAATCCACTCCTGAGTCGGTGAACCGCTCCCTCCTCTCATGGTCCGCCGGAACTTATCCCCTCATCCTGATGTTTCATATTCCTCAGCCAGCAGAAGTTCTTGATCAGCAAAAAATCGGCAAGAGATGTGTGACGGTGATGACGAAAGGTCTCGATAAATTCATCCTGGGCGAACGTGATCCGTTAAGCTTCACAATGCATGACCTTATTCACGCTGATCATTTTTATCACGACAATCACTGCTTTGAGGGTCAGATCTCTCTTTACTGGTTTCTTGATCATTGTATGAAAGAGGGATTATTTTCTGAACTGATGGATAATGAAGATTTTAAATGGGAGCTTGAGTATCTCATCTCAGACATGAATGCTTATGCGATTCATTCTCTGAAGTGTCTCAAAGCGGCACTTATTCATTATCATCCGGATAAAGATATCTATTTTGAAAGATGGGTGAATAAGCTGGGAATAGCTCAGGAACATTTTCTCAGATTAGGGACTTCTGCTTACTCAGATGTGAATGAAGATCACATCCTGCTTGATGCTATGAAGGGCTTCCGTCAATAAAGCGCCAGCGGGCATAATAATACGCAGACCATGCTGTTCCGAAATGCCAGAGAGTGTGACCATGGAGCCAGCCATGAGGGTCACAAAGAGCGATCTTCTGGTCATCCATTAAAAATAAAACAAATGAAACTGTAAGAATGCCAACTGAGAGCTGAAGGTTTCTCGCTTTGTAGAATTGTTTCCCCATATTGAGGATGAGTTCATAGAAAGCGGCGATATAGACAAGAATGCAGATTGCGATCTTCTCCCATTTGCCGAGAGAAAAATTGATGGCAACCTGAGCGACGAAAAAGAATCCCAGCGCCCAGTAAAGCTTCTTCCCCTTGAAGAAATGAGCAAGGAGGAAAAAACCCATGAGAATGCCGATGCAGGCAAAATCCATCGCAACACTTAAGCGGATGAAGCTTGCGTGGCAGAACATGCTCGAAAGAGTGAGAACGACTAAACTCAGGTTCCAGAGTCTGGTGAGTTCGGTTTTCTGTTTCAGGTTTTTATTCAGGAAAAAAATCGGAATAAGATAAGCGAGAGAACTCCAGAATGCGATCGGTTGGTTGATCCAGGAATCAACCTGCATGAACTCGCAGCTGCAATCGGGAAAGCAGGGAGAACGTACGTAATCTTTCCAGAGAATCATGGAATGTATTGAGCGGAGTTGTTTTCGTTCTCGCGAACTTCAACGAGAGTGATCCAGGCGCGCTTCCCATAAAGCTTCGTGAGAATTTCCGTCGCCTTCTGATATACGTATTCTGCTGTGCCTTCCATTCCCGGATTCGGAATCACGCGGAGATCGAGAGCGCCGCTTTTGTGAAGCTTCTCAAATGTCGGAAGTTCCGGATCATCCTGAGCGACAAGAAAAGTGTGATCGAACATCTGATTCAACCACGTCTTTAATTCCTTGAGGCCTCCAAAGTCCACAACCCAACCTTCTTTGGTGAGCTCATTGGCAGCAAATTCAAAATAAAATTCACGGGAATAGCCGTGAACAAACCGGCAATGAGATTCGGCCTTCCACTGACGATGGGTGCAGGGAAAACCGGAAAAACGCTTGGTGGATTTAAATTGCTTTGGATTCATAGTTTATTTCTACCATAGACTTCATGGAAAGGCTCCGCCAGCTTTCGCTTTTTTGCCTCTGGTTTTTCAGGACCCGGAGGTAGCGCCTGGCCGCAAGATCCACACCCAGGTTCTTATTATAATTACGAGTGAGCCAGGCCTCGGGGTTTTTCAGAATCCCCTCTTCTGATGTCTCAGTAAATCCATACCCCACCACATGCTCGTTCCGGATGAGGATAAAAGATCGTTCATTTAAGCTTCGTCCCTCACCCATGATGATCAGATGAGGAGTCGGAAAGAGTTCCGCCCGGGAGAGATCAGCGGCCTTCTGATTGGAGCGGAGGATTTCCTCTTTCGAGATTCCTCCTTCCTGATAAATGAACTTCCGGTCCTGGATTTTCCCGTTCAGCTCCCGGGATTTTTTCAGGGCCTCACTATAAGTCGGATAATACCAGATACCTTCGAGTTCTTTTTTGTAAGGCTTCACCGCGAACTTCTGGTGACCGCGCTCATTACTCTCCAGAAGAACAATCCAGTGATAATGAATCGGAAAGAGCTTCAGTCTTTCAAATTCCGCGATGAGGGCTGAACCAGTAAGCCTGTATCGGACATCTGCCGTTTTTAAAAGAAGCTCACGATTGTGAAGCTTCACTTCCAGAAGCTCGCGCGCGCGCTTTTCCACATCAGCGACTGCTTCTGTTCTGAGGGAATTTCCTTTGGCATCGAGAAATTCCAGAAGCCCCGCTCTCTTAGGAATAACCTTCAGGATTTTTTCATGTTGAGGAAGCCAGAGAGGAAATGATCTCGTGTTCATCCGGAGATTTAAAAGTTCGCGAAAAACTCCCAGAGTCGCCAGAGCATCCCCGGCCGCACGATGGCGATCACGGATTTTGATACCGAAAAATGACGCCAGAGCAGCGAGATTGTAATTGAGCATGCCGGGAATAAGTTCCTCTGACATTTTGAGTGTGCACATCGAACGGCATTTGATTTCTTCCCCACGTTCAGCGAATTTTTTCTGAAGGAGGCCGAAATCAAAATCAGTATTATGGGAAACAAAAGTGTTTCCTTCAATTCTCAAGCGGATGCTGTCCGCGACTTCATGAAATTTCGGCGCAAGATCGAGTTCTCGCTGATTGATCCCCGTCAACTCTCTCACGAAAGCAGAAACCGGAATTTCCGGATTAATCAGCGTCTCGTAAATTTCGACAATTTTATCTTCTTCAAATGTAATGAGAGCGATCTCGATCAGATCTTTGTCTTCGTGAAGACCAGTGGCCTCGATATCGCAGATCACGTAGCGGCGGGAGTCCATTCTTAAATTCTAGAGAGAGAGATGAGATGTGTCGAGAACCTGACTATTTTGCACGGAACGCTTCCACAATCACAAGCTCCGGATGCTTAATCCGCTCCCATGTCCCGGAGAACCCAACTCCCGAAAATGTGCCGGCCCCGATCTGGATACTTTGCAGCCAGATTTTTTCCTGAATCTCTCTGGGAAGAGTTTTATAGGCCGCCTCTTTTGCGGACCAGAGAAGAAGTGCTTCCAGATTATGATCTTCGGGATGGGAGAACCTTTCTAAGACGTTCTCATCCACTTCGCGAACTTTTGGCTCGAGATCTAAACCCGGCCATTTATTACCCTTAATCAAAAGAGCACCCGCCCAACCAGCGGTGTGTGAAATGGAAAACGAATATTCTTCATGGCCCTTGATGGTTTGATAGCCGCTGAACTCATCCTGGGGAGAAATATCAATTCCCACCTGTTTAAAGGCAATCGTGAGAGCGACTCTTCCGTTCACCCATTCAGCAAGTCGATTGGGATGAAAGCGGGCCATCGCCTTCTGCGCTTTTTCCATCCACATTTTTTCGAGATCCGGATTTTCTCCGGCGCGGATAATAATCAGTTCTTTCATTTTATTTTTTTCACCATCGCGAGATAAAAAGGTCCCCAGCCGGTATTATCCGGAAGAACCTGCCAGCCGAATTCAGTCGGTTCCCCTATCGGAAACTCGCGACGAAGAAGTTCATAGCGACCTCCACGTTTCTGCTGGAGCTTTCTCATGATGTCGTCATTTTCAAGTTCAGAAAGCGCGCACGTGGAATAAACAATTGTCCCGCCAGGCTTCACAATATCCAGGGCACTGGCGAGCATAGCAAATTGCGAGACCGCAATCGCCTTGGTTCTTCCCGGCGCCCAGAGAGCAATTTCTTTCGGATCAGTGAGCACATGTCTTTCGGACGAACAGGGAGCATCGAGCAGAACTTTATCGTAAACGTTTTTCTCATAGAGACACCACTTACTGGCATCATGGGCCGTCACTTTCAGATTTTTCTGATTAGTTTTCGGAAGATACTCATCAAAGATTTTATGAATGCGCGCGCGACGGGCAGCACTTCGGTCATTGGAGATTAAGAGTCCCTGATTTTTTTCCATTTTCCATGCGCAAAGAAGGCTTTTCCCACCGGGAGCAGCGCAAAGGTCCACCACTCTCTCACCTGGTTTAGGATCCAGAGCAATCACCGGAAGAATGGAAGCGGCATCCATCAGATAGTAATTAAAATAACCCTCTTCCGTTTTCTCAGGATGCGGAAAACTGTCAGCAATATGATGAGGATAAGGAATTCCTGTCATGCTGATCGGTTCTTCGGGAAACTTGAATTTTGAAAAGGGATTTAAAATTGCGACATGTTTTTTCGGAAGAAGAAGAGACGCTTTCAGATTCGGCCAGCGCGCCTTAAACATTTCTCCGTAAAATTGTTCAAACCCGTCCGGGCCTTTTAAAACATTCACCACTTCAGTTTACCACATTGGAATGGCAACTGAAGTGGCGAAATGAGTAATTAACCTATCAAAAGTGCCTGAGCTGCCCCGTTCGTCACGGCCGCAATGCGGATGGCACTTTGAATGCCAGGGTCTTCAAGACCATGCTTTCGGAGTTCCTGAACGTGGGCATTAATACACATCCCGCAACCGGTGATGGCGGAAACGGCGAGACTGTAAATCTCGAAGTTGGCCTTTTCAATTCCCGGTTTAGCGATGATCTGCATCCGGAGCTTAGCAGGCAACTTTTTAAGACTCTCTTCACCTTCCAGAAGATGAAGATAACGGTAATAAATGTTATTCATACCCATGATCGTCGTCGCGGCCTTGACTCCTTCCACTTCTTCAGAACTTATTTTTCCCGCGGCAATGCTTTCGGCGAGCTCGATGAGCTTCGCACTCTTACTGGCATACGCCGAGGCAAGAAAAGTTCCGAAAATCTGTGTTTCAGTAAGTCCAGGAGCTCCTTCCACTGAGAGAACAGAGTCGAGATTGATGCGAATATCTCTTCCATAGTCTTTCACCACATCTTTTAAAATATCGAGACTCATAATAACTCCTTATACCTTGATCGTGTCTTCACCCTTGCTCCAGTTACATGGACAGAGTTCATCCGTCTGAAGGGCATCGAGGACGCGTAAAACCTCTTTAGGATTTCGTCCGACACTCATGTCGTTAACAGACACATAACGAATCACTCCGCCTGGATCCACGATGTAAGTGGCCCTTTGAGCAACACCTTCTGCTTCATCGAGAATTCCGAGACTCGTTGAGAGTTCACGCTTGATATCTGAAAGCATCGGGAATGGAAGAGCAGTGAGATCTTTGTGATTTTGTTTCCATGCAAGGTGAACAAATTCAGAATCTGTACTCGCGGTTAATACCTGAGTCTCACGATCCTTAAAGTCTTTGTTCAGGTCGCCGAATCCTTTAATTTCAGTCGGGCAAACGAAAGTAAAATCTTTCGGATAAAAAAATACCACCAGCCATTTGCCTTCATATGACTGATTGTGGATATCGGCAAAGGCCGTTTTTGGATCTGTTGTGCTTACACCTTTAAGGTTGAACGCCGGAAACTTTTTACCAACACCTAACATAAATACCTCCTCAGGTAGTTTTTTCTTAAATTCAATATCGCTCCATACGTTGTTTAAGAAAAATCGATAATGTCGAAGGGTTGATAGATGGTCTCTATCAGGGGATAATAGCCCTATGAAAACACTCATATTGATGATGATTTTGAGTTTTAACTTAGGGGCAAAAACCATGAAAAAAGAAACCGCAACACTTGCCGGTGGCTGCTTCTGGGGAATGGAAGACATTATCCGGAATATCCCGGGAGTCCTGAATACTGTCGTAGGTTACACCGGGGGCTCGATCGAAAATCCGAATTACAACATTGTGAAGCTCGGTACGACAAACCATGCTGAAAGTGTGCAGGTTGAATTTGATCCGGCAAAACTCAGTTATTCCGATCTTCTCGAATTTTTCTTCCGGATGCACGATCCGACAACGGTGAATCAGCAGGGAAATGACAAAGGAACGCAGTATCGTTCTGTGATTTTTTTCCATTCTCCTGAACAGGAAGCAACTGCTCATCAGGTGATTGCAAAAATTGAAGCTGCCAAAAAGTGGCCTAAGCCGATTGTGACTCAGGTTATTCCCGCTGTGAAATTTTACGCGGCAGAAGATTATCACCAGGATTATTTAAAGAAGAATCCAGGCGGATACACCTGCCACTGGCTCAGAAATTAATGTGATTTAGGAATGAACGCGAGGCCCGGTGAATTCTTCCAGTAATTCTGGAGGAATTCAAACGAGCTTCCTTCGATGTTGAGAAGTTCGAGCCCCAGACAAAGTCTTCCATCCCCATCAGAAAGTTTTGACCAGCGTGGAACCGCGAGTGCGGAAATTTCCACGTCCGCAAATTTGAGCTCGAGATTAATTTTTTCGCCTAGTTCATATTTCCGGGAATTGTCTGTCTGAAGAAATAGTCCCCCACGTCCGAGTTCAAAATGCGGAGTCTGCTTCAATGGCAGTTTGGATACTACTGATAATTTATTTTCTGCTCCCAAAACTTCTTCCGAAAATCTGTCTTCCACAGGCCGAATGAGCCGCGCCGAAACCTGGATAAGTTCATCCAGCTGGAATGGTTTATTGAGAAGAGCTTCCGCCCCTTCGGCATAGGCTTCTTCCGAAGTAATGTCGGCAAACCCCGTGATGAGAATGATGGGAGGATTCAGGATGTTTCTGGCCTTCACAGTTTTGAGAAGATCTACACCTGTACCACCTGGCATGCGGATATCAGAAATGATGAGGTCGATTTTTTTCTGCTTGAGAATTCCATCAGCGGCCATGATGTTGCCGGCCTGAGAAACATGGGCACCCATGAACTCAAGTTCCGACGCGACGATTTCACGAAGATCAACTTCGTCATCTACGACCAGAATATTTTTTCCACGAAGGATCGTGTCATCCATATTTATTCACCAGCATCCTGTTGTTATACTATATGCTCATAAAAAAAGGGTCAAACATGCTGCTCTTATTCTTAAGTCTGCTGAATATTCATCATCTTCACGCAACGACTAATGAAATCGAAGAAGCGAGAACGTCCATACGCTCCCTCATCTCGCCGCTTCTTCCCGGGAAAAAGAAAATGATCCCGGCCCTCGCTAAAGACTTCCGCGTTGATAAGTGCAAAACCGAGAAGATCGAGTGGTCAGATGTTCTCCTGATGCGAAAAACAGTGACACTCACCTTTAAGTTTCAGGAAGGATGCGATGTCGAAGGCATGATTCAGCCGAAAATTTTTCAGGCCTTCCCGGCAGACCTGAAACTCCGTAACCTGAAGGTCTACGACCGTATTCAGACTCAGAACACTGTGAACTCGACCATTGAATCAAAACCTCTCATGACGATCGAAATGCGCGATGGTGTGCTTTATGGGAAGCCAGGCAGGGTCAAGTTCGAGGCGGACTATCAGGTCGTCCTGAACCCTGTGAACAGGGAAAAACCAGTGGAAAAGAATTTGGGTGGTGTGATTCGCATCACAGAAATTTATGGGAAGAAGGTTTCGATCAAAGAAAAAATTTTCGTGGAGTGACAAAAAAAAGGGGCCAAAAAGGCCCCATTTTTTTATCTGATTTCTTTCGTGAACGGAAAAGTAGGTTCGTCTTGGTGCTGTTTTGCATCTGTTGCAAAAGCGGCATGAGACATTGCGAGAAGCATCAAACCGAGAAGAAAAAGGCGTTTCATATAAATCTCCCTATGAGAATTGACTCTTTAGTTAGAATCTTTATCTCACAGGGCCGAATTAAAAGATAATCGATTAAAAATATATAATGATAGATTAAAACGATTTCTATCTCGTCCTTGTAACTTCTTGTAAGGCTGAAAACTAGAAATAGTAACGCGCTCCGATAGCAAGAGACAGTTCCAGCCCTACGCGTCCAATGAAGTCGACGATAGGGGCAATCTCCCCGAAAACATCCGCCGACTCATTCTCTAAACGGTGAGCAAGACCAATGGGAAGACGAACACCGAGTTCAATATCATCATCAAATTTCATCCGTCCTCCGATTCCGTAATATAAGTCGAGAGGATGCTTATCGTTGAAGACGAGTTCACCATTACTGTGAAAGAGATAATCCGAATGAAGCTGGAAGCGGGTCTTATTTCCTACGGAAAAGGCCATTCCTCCGTCGACAGCATTCTTGTCAGCAAGCCAGTATTTCACGTTAAGACCTGTAGGATTTCCCACCATCGCCCCGACGCCCATTTTTCCCTGAGCAAGAACAGCAGAACTAAAAGCGAGAAGAAAAACAAGCAGGATGGCCTTCATAAAAACTCCTATGACAATTTGACCAATATTTAAGTTCAAGAAGTCGTTATTGTCAAAGAAGGTCACAGGGTGTTTCAATCTTTACTATGTATTTCAGACGTACCCTCCTCATTTTCTCAGTCACCATGATCGCATTCTGCCTGACTCTCTACTTCCAGAGTGAAGATACAGTGAAGACGGTGAATCTCGATCCTACGATGAACGTGACATACAACGAAGAAAGCTCCCACTCACTCTTTGACCTGAATGAAAAACTGAAGCCTCATCGTATTGAAGACCTCATCCGGAATGTCCACGAAAGAAATAAAATGGCGGGCGAAAAAACCCGCATCATGGAAATCGGTTCCGGAAACGGACGCGTGATCATGGAACTGAAAAAACTTTTTCCGGACGCTGAGTTTTATGGCGTGAATAAAGAAAAGACTCACGAGTTTTATAGAAGGGAAAGTTTCGCTGTGACGGCCGTGAATTTCAACATCATGAATAAGGATGATCTCGACAGTCTTGAGTTACCTTTCATTCTTTTTGAAGACCTGGATTTCGGTGTGCGGATTCCCTATGGTGATAATAAATTCGATGTCATCTATTCGCAGAACACTCTCAGACACTTTAAGTATAAGTTTGAGCTCTTTAACGAGATTATGAGAGTTTTAAAACCGGGAGGAGTCAGCCTTCATGCTGATCTCCCCGCGATTAACGTTTATGATAAGGGTATTGTTCTTGATATTCAGGAAGTGATTGTGGAATTCAGGAAACGTGGGCTCGAACTCTCAGTTCTTGAAAACGAAAACACTATTATGTTCCGTAAAAAAGATCTCAACCCGCCCTTTCCTGTTGAACCCCACCAACCTGTTCCCGAAGATCCTGAGAGCGTCCCGCTTGAGCTGAGACGCCCTGAGATGGGTTACAATCTTCTCTAGAATCCTCTGGCCGTAAATTTCTCATAGAGACGAAGCTTGTCCACTCTTGGAGCAGGACAAACATCATCACATGATTTCAGGATCGCTCTCAGGAGATGATCACTGATGGTCGCTGACTCAGTCGAAAGATATTTTCTCGACTGATAAACGAGTTTATTGGCCGTCTCGTCTCCCAGTACATCTCTCACATCCCACAGGACTGCGAGAACGAAATCCGAACTCGCTGTACGGTTTGCTTCCGACCAGTGTGTGTAGGGTTTTTTGTTGTAAGGGTCTTTCGCCTGAGAAGTACTGCGTCCGGGAACTTTGGAATAAACAGTTCTCTTATTGGCATGATCGGCGGCAAAATAATCCGCCAGCCCCTCGAGTACCGGTGTTGAGTGACTGATCTTCAGATGATCGGCCAGAACAATATGGGCATACTCGTGGTAAACAACTTCCGGCACCATTGCCGTATCAAGATAGAACCATTTTTCCATGAACAAGGGATCCATTCTCTTTGAAGAAGAGATGAGGAATCTTGTGAGAGCAATCGTCCCGGCGAAACGGAGAAGATCATTCTGAATACTTCCGGATGAATAAGAAGGATAAAAAATCCTCTCAATCATCGAAGTCTGAAGCTGGTTTCTTGCGTAGTTGATCACAGGATGCTCAAGAGCTGTCAGAACCTGAGTCAACGGATTGGGACCGAGGTTACTTTCGAGCGTACGGGTATCGATGACTTTTTTCGGACGGAACCAGATCTCCGGGCCCCACGCATCTTCTCTTCCTTCCGGAACCCATTCAGGGGTTTGCCCTGATGGAATGGAAAGAGCATTGTTAAACTGCGGATCACGGTTATCGTGAGCGTAGTGTCCCTGGTCATCAAACAGATTTGAAATATCAATTCGCACTGTGAGTTTTGGTAAGGCGTTCGGTCTCTCTGAACCGATTTTCTTTAACCAATACTCACGCGCCTGCGTGAGGTGATAATAAGTGTTCGCGGCCTTGAGGATAACTTCTTTATCTTCATCGCGGAATGAAACTGCTTCCTTATCCTTTCCCTTCACAATGCGGAAATACTTCCCTTCGAAAGATTCAGAGCTTTCAAGGTCAGTAAGCTCTACTTCCTTATACATAGTCTTCGTCGAATGATCCTGTCTCACGAGGACACGGAAAGTTTCCGCGTGAAGTGAGCTGGCAATGAAAAGCGAGAGTAATAAATATTTCATATGAGCTCCTTAAATAATCACGTTCCAGTTGTCATCAGCATCAGGTGCTACCGTTGTCGGCATCAAGCGCGACTGGGAGAACATCAGGGCAACAGCTCCCACAAGATTCCACGGTGGCGGGAGGTAGAAAGTTGCCGTTCCTGCAAGCGAGAAAGCAAATTGTGCGTAAGTGCGGAAGCGTGAAGGAGCTTTAGGATTCCAGAACTCTTCAAATTTCAGAATCTGATCCAGTTCAGAGGATTTAATGAGTCCAGTCTCAAATGATGAAGCAATGATATCTTCATACGAAATTCCGGTATTTTTAAAGAGATCGCCACGCATGAGCTCGGCCATTTCTTTTTTCATCATTTTAATTGAGACGCGATACTGCTCCATAGGAGAGAGGACATAAATCTGGGTATCAGTCCCCTGTTCAGCGCCGTACTGGAAAATAAGTTCTACTCTCCGGGCATCCATACGCTTGGAAAGTTTTTCAATGACTGAGGCCATGATCATGACCTGAGTCGGTGAATAAGTTTTATAAAGGCGGCCACGCTGAGTGAGTTTTTCTTTGCGGGATACGTAGCGCTCAGAGAACGTGTTTGTCGAAATCACTTCTCTTTGTTTTGCGAGCTTATCCTTCGCCGAAGAGATCATCTCAAGATAATTGTAAGAATAGTGATCCCAGTCGAGAACGTAATTTAATCTCAAAGCTTCCAGACGATGAAACGTCAGGGCATCGATCACTCCGTCACGAAGACCGATGTGGGCCATCTTCCACATCATGTTATCGCGCTCTGTTTTTGTCTTAAAGGTAAGCATCTCGGCCATTCGGAAATAGCGGCCGATTGAGCAATAAGAGTTATCGTCAGGCCA
Organism: Bdellovibrionota bacterium; assembly: GCA_040387275.1. Taxonomy (GTDB): domain Bacteria; phylum Bdellovibrionota; class Bacteriovoracia; order Bacteriovoracales; family Bacteriovoracaceae; genus Peredibacter. The sequence goes on from JAZKDZ010000001.1 coordinate 717,016, forward strand.
GCCGTTGATATAAGAGAAGTATTTCTTCATATCCACATTGGCAGGTGCCATGAGATTTCTCGGAGTCTTGGGACGAATCCACCGTCCGGCATTCGCGATATCAAAGCGAACTTCATCACTTTTCAGAAAGATATTCAGGAGAATATCATCCATCTGGTTTTGTTCTCTTAAAAAGATAAGAAGATTTCTCAGCTCAGTATCCTCAATCATCACGCCGGCATTTTTTGCATTCGTGATGAGTAAAGAGGCCATGCCAACGTCACACTGTGCTTCTCGTGCATCGTAGGCAATCATCGTTGCACGAAAAACAGATGCGGCCTTCGCTGCAAGCTGATCTCCCAGGCGATGCTCTTCCACCCACGATGTGAGATTCGCACGATCCTTCTTCGTCACGATCCGTGAGTTTGCTTCTTTATTGTTCTGAAGCAGAGTCACATCAAATGCGAAGGCGCGGGAAAATGAAACAAAGATCAGAAGGCAGAAGAAGAGGAGAAATTTCATGGGACTCCTTTGGAATGGAGCGAAGATATATACGAATTCTTAATGTGCGCGAAGTGACGGTGGAAGAATTGAGGATAACCGAAGACTACGGAAGACTCAGGTCAATTGATGAATCTTTTAATTAGCGAAAAAGACAGTCGCCGCTTCTTGGGCCCAGGCATGCGCAATGGGTGTTCCAGTTGCGGACCAATAATGGATTCCGTCTCCACCCACCGCAGGATATTGGGTGTACTGAGCACTTTCAAAAAGACGACAGGACTCGCCGACAGCTTCCGTCACAAGACGATTGAGACGAGGAAGATCATTGCGGAATTTTCTCATGTCAGGAGGAAGAATCCAGAAACAATCTGCTCCTGCTTCACGAATGTCTGAGGCCATTTTTTTCATGTCATTAATCGCGAACTCATCATTCGGATTCATCACATAATTGGTTCCGAGTTCCACAATCACTGCATCGGGTTTGATATCTGAAAGGATGTTCTTAAAAAGTGGAGTGACATGATTCGTGGTGGAAAACTCAACACCATCGAGTCCTCTTTTATAATAACCACAGGTCGTTCCCTGAGCACTATACCACCAGCGGGCAATGGATCCGCAGGAAGCGTACGTCGCCACTTTCGCCCCTTCGGCACGCAGAAGTTGATCGAGCTTTTTCCCAAAAGGACCCACCGTATGCGAGTCACCAATAAGAAGTATTGTCGAGGCCAGAAGGTTCATCATAAGGAGATTTTTATCAATCCCCAGGGACCTTGGCAAAGAGGTTTGAAAGCTTAAACCCCCGTAACCGCGAAGATCATGTTAATTCTTTCCCGAAGTGTTACCCCTTTGCATTCGAAGTGGTATCTCTCCCCTCACAAATCAACGCTTCGGAGGTTCTATGAAATTTATGCTCGTCCTCGCTTTCGGACTCATGACTTCTTCAGCTTTCGCCGTGAATATGGAGTGCGTGGGAACGACTGTGATCTTCCACGATGACGGAACATCAGAATCTACAGAAACCGTTCTTCACAAAGTCGAAAATGATAAGGGCTACGCTTATTACTATGGTGAATCGACTGTGTTTAAGTTCTATGCTGATCACAATGTAACTGAAAAATATATCTCACTTGAGATTCTCGATAAAAAAGATTTTCTGGTAATTAATAATCCGCGGATGGCAGTGGCGAGATTCAATGTTTCAATTGGGGGTTATTGGAAGAATTTCTTCAGTTCCCTCAACTGTATTCCCCTGCGGTAATTGTTTTTTACTCATGAAATCGAACTTAATTCCTTTCGAAACATTCAGGTAGTAGGCAGCACCGATCAGAGCGGCCACAATCAGGTACGCCATGCCCATCCCGTTACTTTTCTTTTCCGTCTTCATTTTTCGCGGCTGAGGCAAAGGCTTTTTGGAAGCGGCCTTTAGTTGAGCAAGTGGAATGACTATTGTTTTCGTTTGATCGGCACCCGATCTCATACTTTGCGGTCCCTGAATCATGGACGCTTCATCAGTTGCATCATCCACCAGAGTCATAATCACGCCCGTAGCAAGCCTCATGGGGGTATAAGTCTCCCAAGCGACCTTCTGACCGGGTTCAATTTTTTGCTCATCCAGAAAGGTGCCGTTGGTGGAATTATGATCAATGACGAAAAAGGTGTCGCCTCTGATAAGGAGGGAAAGATGACGACGGCTGATTTCGGGACGGGCAAGGACAACATCGCATTGAGTGCTGGAGCCAATGATAAGCTCAGTCCGTTCAATCTGATAATAAGTTGGGCTCCCATCGTGGCCCATGACAATTTCGATACGCATTTAAAATATTATAACCACAACCCCAGAAATGCAGAACCCCCCATTCTGGGGGGCCCGACAGATATTGTGATTTGTGAAGGCCAGCTTTAAACTAGCTTCCGCAGCTCACACAAGCTTCTGGATTATCGAGTGAACACATGAGTGCTTCAGCGTTCGTCGCGGTAGGAATAACAGTTGCTGTTGTTTCCTTGATCGTGAACTTGATCGCATCTACTGCTGGACGTGTACGGAGATAGTACATGCCGGTCTTGAGACCGAGTTTCCAGGCAGCAAAGTGAAGTGAAGACAGTTTACCGAAGTTAGTGTCTTCCATGTGAATGTTGAGTGACTGAGACTGATCGATATAAGCACCACGATCAGCGGCCATCTCGAGAATCGACTTCTGCTTGATTTCCCAAACAGTCTTGTAGAGATCCTTGAGATCGGCTGGGATCTCTGGAATGTACTGAACTGAACCGTTGTGAGCGATGATCCTGTCCTTCATTTCTTCATTCCAGAGACCCATTCCGATAAGATCTCTAACGAGATGCTTATTCACTACCGCGAACTCACCAGAGAGAACGCGACGGGTGTACATATTCGAAGTCACCGGCTCGATACACTCGTTGTTTCCGAGGATCTGAGACGTTGAAGCAGTTGGCATTGGGGCCATGAGAAGAGAGTTACGAACACCGTAAGTCTTGATCTTCGCTCTGAGAGTAGTCCAGTCCCAGCGACCTGATGGTTTTACTTCCCACATATCCGGCTGGAGGATTCCCTGAGAAATCGGAGAGCCTTCGTATGAATCGTAAGCGCCGTGCTCTTTAGCGAGATCAGCTGAAGCAGAAACTGCTGCGTAGTAGATCGTCTCAAAGATTTCTTTGTTCATCTGGCGGGCTTCCGCAGACTCGAAAGGAACTCTCATCTTAAAGAATGTATCTGCGAGACCCTGAACACCAATCCCGATCGGACGGTTTTTCATGTTCGAGTAACGAGCTTCTTCTACCGGATAGTAGTTAAGATCGATAATGCGGTTAAGGTTACGAGTAACCTGGTAAGTCACATCGTAAAGTTTCTTATGATCGAAAGCATTGTCTTTCACGAACATAGGAAGAGCGATCGAAGCGAGGTTACACACGGCAATCTCTTTCTCAGACGTGTACTGCATGATTTCCGTACAGAGGTTTGAAGACTTGATTGTTCCGAGGTTCTTCTGGTTCGACTTCTCGTTAGCTGCATCTTTATAGAGCATGAAAGGCATACCAGTTTCAATCTGAGACTGGATGACTTTGTACCAAAGGTCGCGAGCTTTCACTTTACGGAGACCACGGCCTTCAGCTTCGTATTTCTCATAGAGAGCGTCGAACTCTTTACCGTGACAGTCAGCAAGTCCTGGAGACTTGTTCGGGCACATGAGAGTCCACTCTCCGTCCGCTTCCACTCTTCTCATGAAGAGATCGTTAATCCACAGAGCGTAGAAGAGATCGCGTGCGCGCATTTCATCTTTACCGTGGTTCTTTTTGAGATCGAGGAAGTCTTCGATATCAGCATGCCAAGGCTCGAGATAAATCGCGAACGCACCTTTGCGTTTTCCGCCGCCCTGATCGACGTATCTTGCTGTATCGTTGAACACGCGAAGCATAGGAACGATACCGTTCGAAGTGCCGTTTGTTCCTTTGATGAAAGATCCCTTAGCGCGGATGTTATGGATCGAAAGACCGATACCACCAGCAGACTGAGAGATGAGAGCGCAAGACTTCAGTGTCTCGTAAATCCCTTCGATGGAATCGTCTTTCATCGCTACAAGGAAGCAAGAAGACATTTGTGCCTTGTTTGTTCCTGCATTGAAAAGAGTTGGTGAAGCGTGAGTGAACCAGCCCTCAGAAATGAGGTGGTAAGTTTTCATCGCCTCTTCGATATTATCCGGCTGAACTCCGAGAGCAACTCTCATGAAGAGATGCTGAGGACGCTCAACGATTTTACCGTTTACTTTGAGGAGGTAAGACTTCTCAAGAGTCTTGAATCCGAAATAATCGAATTCGAAGTCACGAGAGTAAGCGATCTCTGTCGAGATTCTGTCCTTGTACTCGCGGCAATACTCGTAGAACTCTTTTGAAACGAGTGGCTGGTGCTCACCAGTGAACTCATTTTTAAAGTTATAGAGTGTGTCCATCGTCTCCATGAAAGAATCAGATGTTGAACGGTGAAGGTTCGCTACCGCGATTCTTCCCGCAAGACGGGCGTAATCCGGGTGAACCGAAGTCATATAAGCGGAAACCTCTGCAGAGAGATTATCCAGCTGATCTGTTGAAATTCCATCAAAGAGACCATTGATGGTTCTTTGAGCGACAGTCATCGAATCAACATATTTTGCATCCAGACCATAAGTCAGCTGCGAAATCCGGTGAGTGATTTTATCAAATTGAACGGGTTCTCTTTTTCCTGAACGTGTTTGAACGAACATTGCTTACTCCTTAAAAATCCATATCGGTTGAGAATGCGAACTGAGATCCAGCAACATCTTTCGCGGAATTCGCGACGCCAGCTTTCTGGTATTCAGAGACACGTTTCTCAAAGAAATTAGTCTTACCTTGCATAGAGATCATTTCCATCCAGTCGAATGGATTTTTTGCATCCCAGATATTCGAGTAACCGAGTGAGCGCATGAGACGGTCAGCGCAGAAACGGATGTACTCTTTCATCATCTCTGCATTCATACCGATAAGTGATACCGGAAGAGCGTCAGTGATGAATTCGCACTCGAACTCAACAGCTTCTTTGATGAGATCGCGGATGCGCGACTCAGAAGGCTTGTTCGTGATGTAGTCTTTATAGAGCATACAAGCGAAGTCAGTGTGGAGACCTTCGTCACGAGAGATGAGCTCGTTAGAGAAAGTGAGCCCTGGCATGAGTCCGCGTTTTTTCAACCAGAAGATTGAGCAGAAGGCACCTGAGAAGAAGATTCCTTCGATGGCAGCGAAAGCAACAAGACGTTCAGCGAACGACTCATTCCCGTTAATCCACTTCATCGCCCAGTCAGCTTTCTTCTTGATACAAGGGATTGTCTCGATCGCCTTGAAGAGTTTTTCTTTTTGAACGTTATCTTTAATGTATGTGTCGATCAGGAGACCGTAAGTCTCAGCGTGGATGTTTTCCATCGCGATCTGAAATCCGTAGAAGGCACGCGCTTCAGGAATCTGAACATCATTATAAAAACGAAGAGCGAGGTTCTCGTTCACGATTCCATCAGAAGCTGAGAAAAACGCTAAGATATGTGAAATAAAGTGACGTTCACCGTCATTCATTCCTTCCCAATCGTTCAGGTCGGCATAGAGATCAATCTCTTCTGCTGTCCAGAAAGATGCCATGGCCTTTTTGTACATTGACCAGATCTCGTTATGCTTGATCGGGAAAAGAACAAAGCGGTCATTCGTTTGTGTAAGTAGTGGCTCCAAGCTCGTCGTCATACCCCAACTCCTTCTTCATGATGTGTGTGTGGTAAGTGTTTATATCTGTCTTAATTCAAGCGTAGTAGTTGATCTGACATTTGAAAAGCAAAAAAACTATATATAGTGGTGTCGACATTTTTTTGACGGTTTTTGCTACTAGATAGGCTGTTTTCCGACAAAATTAGTAGAGTGGAAAACAACAAATTCTTACATTAAAACGTGCGTAATTTGATTCGTGCTTTACAAAAAATTTGGGCCTCTAGTCATAAGAGGAAAAAGCTTCCCTCAACTACAAAAAGAGATCGAGGAGACCGCACAAAGTGAGTCCGAGAAAGAAGCCGGGGGAGGAAATTTTTTCCCCTCCACGTTTCCTCTCTCCGAATTCCCAACCCACAACACTCATCATGGAGGCCCCGGCAAATGACAAAAGAAGGGGAAGTGCCACGTTTGTTGAGCTCGCAAAGAGAAACCCGGCATAAGAAGAAGCTGTCTCAATGAAAGCTGTGACAGCGTTGGCAAATAGGGCCGCTGGTAAGGAAAATCCTGCGAGAAGAAAGGAAAGAGAACTCACGAATCCTTCCGGAAGATTCTGAATGAAGATGGCAATACTGAGAGGAAGTGCTTTTTCCCAGCCAAGAGCTGCGACATCAAAACCCATCGATAACCCTTCGGGGATATTATGGAGGGCCATGACAAAGACAAAGAGGAAGGCCCTTTGCTGTTTTATGTCTTTCGTCAGCCGACGGATGATGAAAGCTGAAACAGTGATAAAAAAAATTCCACAGAAGAGGCCCTGAAGAAGCGGGACAAAACTTCTGCTAAGTCTCCACGCCGGAAGAAATAAAGAAAAGAGCGAAGCACTCATCATCACTCCTCCGCCAAAAGACTCCCAGAAGCACCTTCTCTCTTCTTTCAGATAATGGTGAAAGAAAACAGGAATTGAACCTATTAATGTGGCGAAACCTGAAACGATGAATAAACCAAAGAGAGTCATAGGAGTCATGAGAGAATTCTATGACAAGTCGCTCACGAGGAAAATTCGCTATTACCTATAGAGTGATTGATAAAATCAATTGGATTCACACGGTCCGCAAAGGTAGACTCATGTCAACTAACAGGAGGCCATTATGGCTAAAGCAGCACAAAAAATTGATATCGGTATCAGTGAGAAAGATAGAAAAAGTATCGCGCAGGGACTGAATCGCCTTCTCGCCGACTCCTACACTCTCTACCTCATGACCCACAACTTTCACTGGAATGTGAAAGGACCAATGTTCAACACTCTTCATCTCATGTTTGAAGGTCAGTATACAGAACTCGCACTTGCCGTAGACACGATCGCGGAACGCATTCGTGCTCTCGGTTATCCGGCACCTGGAACGTATTCAGAATTCGTGGCACTTTCTTCTATTAAAGAAGTAAAAGGTCAGCCGAAAGCTGAAGAGATGATCAAGCATCTCGTTTCCGGACAGGAGTCAGTCATTAAAACTGCGCGCTCACTTTTTGCTGTCGTGGAATCTGCTTCAGATGAACCCACAGCGGATCTTCTCACCCAGAGAATGCAGCTCCATGAAAAAACGGCATGGATGCTCAGATCCTTGCTGGAATAGTTTAGGCCATCATCGCCAGGTCCCCGAAACTCCGGGGACCTCTTGTTTCCATTCGTGTTCAGAGGGAAAATGTCCCTATGAAAATCCTATTTTTCGTTCTCATTCTCGCCTCTTGCTCTCACGCACCCACTCAGCACGAAGAAGAGCAGTTAATCAGAGACGTGGCGGAAATAAATTCAACGGTCAATGATCTCACTTACGCCGTTCACAAGCCTTTATACAACATCCCTGAATCGGAGTAGTCCTTACGGAAGCCGGTTGTTTATAAACAAAAAATAATACTCAGAGTTTTGTCTCAATTTGCCCCGGTGAATGCACGATAAGATCATACTCACTCGGAGGGACAAAAACGTGATCTTCTACACCATCCAGGGCCCCGGCCACAAACTTGAAATCCACGACGATAAAATCACTCTGTCTAAAAAATCCTGGTTAAAACCGCTTTCACGTAAGGAAACCATACGTGACTGGGACCTCAAATCCCTCTCAGGCTTTGAGATCTCTGTTCCCCACTACTTCTTATGGGGGAAAATCGAATGGCGCAGTTACGACGGCTCCAAGGGCAGTTTCCGCTTCTCCACGAATCCTGAAATGGTCAGGAAAATTGAGAAGTATATGCAGAAAATGATCTTGAAAAATCTGCATCGCTCACACCAGACAAAAATCGCCGCTTAAGGCCTTGATCGCATGCCTCCATCATTCTAAAATGGAGGCATGAAACTTCTTACTCTCCTCACACTTAGCTTTTTCTTTCTCCATCCCTCTTATACTTTTGCCACCAACTGGAAAATTAACCGGGATCACTCGGAAATCTTCTTTGAGATCCCCTATCTCCAGGTTTCGGAAATCACCGGCAGGTTTAATGAGTATGATGGTCATGTCTCGTTTTCTGATAAGGGAAACCTCCCCGATGAAATTTCCATCAAAGTGAAAACCGCTTCCCTTGATTCAGGTAACCGCCAGCGGGACGGACATCTTAAATCCCAGGACTTTCTCAAGGCCCAGACTCATCCGGAAATCACTTTCACGAGTCAAATGATCACTCATGTTGGTGGAGAAAAATACCGCGCTCAGGGCGTCCTTTCCGTCGCTGGTGTGGCCAATCCTTTTGTCATCGACTTCACCATGACTCCTGCCGTGAAAGATACCTGGAACTTTGAAAACAGATTTGTGAAATTCAGATCAGAGTTCAGCCGGAAGGATTTCCGCATCGTCTGGAATAAAACTCTCGCAGATAATAAGTATCTCGTGGGCGATATGATCACGATCTGGGGAACGTTCCAGCTTCAACCAGCTGGAGTGAAAACTCCGACGAGTAAGCACATGATTCCGGATACGGCGTACATCCGCGACCGCGAAAAATTAAATCGTGGAGAAGAAGTTCAGCCGACGAATGTGATTCCTCTTCCTTCTCCCATGGTCACTCACCATAAATCACCTATCGTCGTCACCAGGGCAACGGATTCCACAATCTCCAGCAGAAAAGATAACAGAGGAACCGGAACCTGGTGGATGTCATTGGGTGTGCTGGGACTTTTTGGATTTCTGGGATCGATTATGTTCGGGATTTATACGAAGAAGATGGTGAGTGATAAGTATCCGGCGAAGTACCGTGAGAGCAGCCTTTTAGGCCTTCTCACGGATGCAGTCGCGGTTTTCATTATTCTGATCTATGCCGTCGCCTTCTGGGAACTGGGCTGGGGCTAGATTTTTTCAGTCTCAGAGAAGAAGTTAAGCGGCTGTCTTACGTCAACCACACCACCACCTTTCGGTTTAGGGAAGTCGATGAGACCAAGCACGTTACCCATGCAATTCACACCTTTCTTCGAGAACTGAGCGTCTTTCACTTTGATATCGAATCTTGAAACTTTCCCGACAGCGTTGATGGTGAAGTTCAGGTCGATAACACCTTTGATCTTCTCATCGTGTCCGATAAGTTCCTGCTGATAACAGTGACGGAACTGAGGAATATATTCGCGGAGAATCTTACGCAGGAGTTCCGGATCCATTGAACCAAGAACAACTGTTTTTGGTTCAAGATAAGCGGAATCAAATCCTTTCTTCGAAGCCAGACCGCGGGCTCCGTATGAGCCTGAGCCATTTCCTTTCGAATCAGATCCGTTAAATTTCCCGACACCGATATCGGCACCCGCAACGAGAGCACCTTTATCTGAAGAACCGGCATTAAACGAGACATCTTTCATCCCGCTCTTACCTTGTGCCGAACCAGTGGCATTCAGGTTAGGAGCATCGGCAGTCACTGAACCGAGAGCAACAGAGCTCTTGAACTCATAAGCTTTAACAGCAGGAGCTGTCGGAGCTGCCTGAGCAGGGGCCGGAGAAGTTGCTTTCGCTACGACTTTCTGTTTCGCTGAGGCCTGAGCAAACTCAACTTTAGGTTTTACCTGCTGATCAGTTTGCTTATGACCTGAGTTTTCAGTCTGAGAAGTCACTTCCTGAGCGGCCACTTCAGACTTCACTTCAGATTCCGGAGTTTCTTTCTGAACCGGTGTCTTAATTGTATAAACGACAGCAACACTTTCCTTGATTTCTTCCTGGGTAGGAATCGTTACAAAGAGAAGAAGAAGCATTGGCAGGAAAACCCCTGCGAAAACCTTAGAGGCACGGATGAAGAATTCGCGGTCACGATAGAAAAGTGGAATCGCACGCCAGTCTGTTGCGTGATCAACGAGACGGATAGAAACCTGTTCCGCTCCGTGAGTAAGGAAGAGTGGCTCACTGAGATTCACTTTTTCCCATGCTACAGAAGGAATAATCTGATCATTCGGCTGGAAACGGAGTTTCCCGTCCGAAATTGAGAAAAGCTTAGTGCGTTCCAGAGTATGGAATTGAATCGTTCTTGAATCTTTATCAGCTCCGAGGAAGAACTCTCCATCACGGAGTTTCAGGAAAGTCACATCCATCATGAGACCGTTCATATAACTGATGATCTCGAGTCTGCGGTCTTTCGTCTGGTGGACGATTTCGAGAGCTTCTAATGACTGATCAAGATCAACATAGTCACCGTCAAAGATAGTGAGAGGAATTTTGGTTGATGGTTTCCAGTTGGATTCATCAAATTTAATATCGCAGTATTCGCCGTCAATGAAGACGAGACCTTCTTTCTGAGGAACTTCAAAGTGAGCATTTGGTTCAACCCGCATCGTCTCAATAACTGAATCAGGATTGAAGACCGGAGGAGCATCTTCAAGGCACTCTGCCGCAAAAGAGAGATTTCCGATTGTGAGAACGTCGCCAGCTCCTACGAAAGATTCCTGAACACGTTTACCGTTAACGAAGACGCCTGCTTCTGAATAAAGATCTTTGACCATAACTCCTTCGCCTTTCACGAAAAGGAAGAGATGGTAGGAAGAGATTCCCTGGAGCTTGAGTTGAATATCGCAGTTATCGGCCGAACCGATTAATAATTTTTTTCTGTCGAGGACAAAGGCATCCGGAATCCTTCCGTCGAGACATCGAAGTCTCATCTGTCCTGCTGCTTGTGTTGCGGCTTTCATAGCACTACTCCTGTTTCATCCGTGACGCCAACATCTTCTCAATCTTCTGCGAAATGGCAGTGATCTCGAGAACTCCGCTGCGTTCACGGGCCTTCATAATAGCGAAGGCGCCTTTGATATCATTCTTCCGGATCAGATAAAGCGCATAAGTGGCCGCGATATCTTCTCGACGAAAATGGTCTTTCGGTATCTGTGCAAAATATTTCCCCGACATTTCCAGGTCTCCCTTATAGAGCCAGGCATTCGCGAGAGAAAAATACACATCAATGTCCTGACTGTTCTTAAAAGGACCTTCAGTCAGAAGTTGTATAGCCTTATCGTAATGTCCGAACTGAAGATAAAGCTGAGACATGTTATATCTTGGAACTTTAAATTCTGAGGCCGTCTTCATTGATTCCTTGAGTAATTCCTTCCCTTTCTCCCACTGCTCGTGTTTGAAAGAAATGAGACCCAGGTTATTCAATGCAATTGATTTAATCGTCGCATTTTTGCTTTCATCCAGTGACATACGATAATAGAACTCGGCCTTCGACCAGGCATCCTGGACGAAATAACAGTTACCGATATGGAGCCAGTAGTACGAAGTCCCTACCAGTTTCTCGTAATCTTTTTTGTACTGAACAAGAGTCTCTTTCGCTTTCCCTTTATAACAGTTGATCACCGGATGCTGAGTGGATGCGTGCTTCTCCAGACGGCTTTCGCCCCAGCGGAGATACGATTCATCAGCAAGTGAATCCCAATGAACATCATCAATTTTTCTTTCAATACGGCTTGATGAGCACGAGGCCAGGAAAACAAGTGAGAGAATGAGTAGAGTTGTTTTCATGTTTATTCCCTCGCCTTATCCATCGTGACCCCGGTGAAAAATGAGTGAACCGGGTTTTCGATGTCTTCCACTGAAGCAATAGAGCGCGATCCGTGAGTAAGTGTTTCTTTGTCTTTCAGAGCTTTCGCCAGGTTCTTTTCGAACTGGGCAGAGACTCCCAGGAACTCTTTCCCGACTCCCATCATGGCGCCCGTGAAGGCCTTGGTAGTCGCTTCATCCATTCCCTTAGGGCGGACGGCCTGGATTTTTGATCCGATAATCTGATAAATCTGAGAAAAATGTCTGGTTGAGAGAATCGCGAGATCCACTTGAGTAGAACTCGTGAGGCCCTGGTAGTTGTTCTTGAACGCCTGAACTTTCAGGAGATAAGTTTCAAGAGCTTTGTTGTAAGCGTCTCCATCGAAGACCGGTTTGTCCCAGATGACGTAAGACTCGAGTGCTTCGCGGTCTTTTTTCGCCTGTTCGAAAAGTTTCATTTCGACAAGCCAGCGCGATGTCTCCTCGTTTTTCAGAACTTTGAATTCAGTCAGAATGCTGTCTTTCAGAGTGAGGCTGGATTTTTCCCAATACCATTTCTGGAGAGAGTAACGATATTGAGTGATATACGGCTCAACCGGATGTCTCTGAACAAACAGGCGAAGTCCGTGGAAGTCACCCTGTTTCTCCATGAACTGATAAATCTGAGAAAGGCTGGTATCAACGAGTGCTGGCTTATTGATACATTTTTTGAAGCCACTGATCATGCCTTCCGCGACTTTGGTATTTTCTTCTACCAGGGCAGTCATAATTCCGATTTCGAAGAAGCGGGACTGAGTATCATCTTTGAGCCCGCAGAATTTTTTCAGGTGAAGCTTCGCCATATTAAATGATGTAACGAAGTCCTGAAGGCGGTACATACGTTCAGTGAGTTTGAGTTCCTCTACTCTTCTTTCCTGCCACTGCTCATCAGTCATGCGGGCATGAGCGAGTTCGAGCCAGTGATAACTCTTCGCTGTCTCACCCATTTCGAGCTGGAGCATGGCCGAGAAGAAAGCGGCCTGATATTTCACTTTGTCCGTATAAAGCTTATGAACGTAGATCGATTCAAAACCTTTGGCGGCAGCAACACGGTCACCTTTCTTCGCCATTTCCTGGTATTGCATGAAGAGAATGTTACCGAGAGTGATTTCCGCTTTCTCAATTGTGTCTTTTGAGAAACTCAGGAATCCGGCCTTCATTTCATGAATCCAGTGAGCAAGTTTTGCGGTGTTTTTCTTCTCGATAAAGAAATCGAGAATGCGGGTCATGTGCTTCTGCTGTTCTTTCAGGTGTTCAGGATAATACTTGTGGAAAACAGCAAGTACCTGGGAAGCTTTCTGGTCGTCATGGATTTCATGATAAATCTCAAAGAGCTTAGGATAGATCTGCTCACTTCTTTCATCACGCGGCCAGAAGGCCAGATGTTCTGAATAAGCGAAAATCAGGAATTTTTTGTTTTCTTCTTTCGAAAGGACTTCCATACCGGTAAGGGCAAGAAGTGAATCGAAAGCTTTTCTTCCGATTTTTTCTTCTTTCACTCTCTTTGCTTCAAGAATGGCTTCTACATAAGAAGGAGCCGCATCTTTCCAGCGACGGACGGAATAATAAGTCTCAGCACGGAAATAATAATACTCAATGCGTTTTGTATCATCGAGAACTATCAGGTGTTCAAAGAATTTGAGAACGACGTTAAGTTCGTTTTCCTTGAAGTCAGACGAATCTTCCTTCATATCCTTCGCCACTTTGATCTGAAGGAACCCGGCAAGTGTTCTCATCTTCTCAATGGCGTCTGCTTTCATCTCAACCGGAAGCTGTTTCTTCTTATCAGCTGTTTTGTTATACGCTTCTGCTTTCTGATAATACTTCACGAGCTGGCCCGAAGTTTTTTCGTGTTCCGGGAAGCGCTTGTAGTGGTTATAGAAATCGAGGTATGTGTGGAACAATTGTTCCTGATACTTCGTCCAGTTATTCTTGTTGATGAGTTCCTGAACAGACGCGAGGATCTGATCCGTTTCTTTCATGTGACCCTTGTCCATCGCCTTAAGCCCCATTGGCATCAGGTAAGGAACCGGATCTTTTTCGTGCTTCAGGTAGAATTCGAGACCTTCCAGTGGACGGGATGCGTACACATAGAATGAACCGATGTTTTCCAGAACCTGGTCACGGATATTAACGTAAGACTTGTCTTTTGATTTAAAGTAAGAGGCCTGAATCGCTTTGATCGCTTTATCAAAGTCATGAACTTTCAGGTAACACCAGGAAAGGTTGAAAAGGTGTTTTGTGAGCCATTCGTCTTCTGATTTCTTGATGGCGCGCTCGTAATAAACGATCGCTTCTTTGTAACGTTTTTCATTGTAATAGTGATCGGCCAGAGCTGTCTCAGCGTGGTGGCGAAGAGAGTTATGCGGATCATTCACGAGAGAGATTGTTTTCAGAAGGTATTCTTCCGCCACGTTATCTCTTCCGTAGTCGCGTGAGTTAAGGCCGAGAACGAAGAACACCCATGGCTTGTGAGCTGTGTTCGGGTACTCTTTTAAGAAGTTAAAACCGAATTCTTTTGTCTTGGAATAGTACTTACGGGTTTCCGCAAAATACTCTTCTTTAGGACGACGGACACCGGCAGTAGACTTCGCCAGGAATTCTTTGTTGTTCTTTTCATGGACCAGTTTCAGGATTTCAGAATGAAGTTCCAGCATGCGGTAACGCATGTCCGGACCTTTTCTCTTTGTCGATTCAAGAATCTTCATTTCGGTAGTCACGAGCTTCATCAGCTCATTCCAGCGGTCTTTTTTTGCTTCAGTTGCCGTGACGGAAGTCGTCGCAAGCATCAGACAAGAAATAAAAAAACTTCTCATTACCATACTCATGATCAGTAATTTCCTTTCACGATGAACTTGAACTGCGAATATCCTGCCAGGGCAGAATCATTCATCACACGCTGAACCACACTGTAGTCCATGCTCTTGTCGATAACTAAGTTCACGAGCTCCAGCTTATGTGGAGTGCGGATCTTCTTATTCGCTTCTTCTGTCTGAGCACGCTGATTTTTTAAAGCAGCTGTGAGTTCAGGCATAGAACCCGATGCCGGAAGGCGACCAATGGATTTGTTATTCAGGAAGACTTCAGCTTCTTTGTTCACCTGGAGAACAGGAGCAAACTTCGTTAACTCCTGGGCATTCGAATCCGCCATGTCCAGTTTTCCCGTGAGGTCTAACTGAAGATCGGAGGCGTTATAGCTCATGAGAAGGAACACGAGAAGAATCGTAAGAATGTCGAGGAGTGACGTAATATCCACGTCAATCGCTTCATGGTTACGCTTTTTTGAAAATCGCTTCTTCATTTACCAGCTCCTGAGTTATCAAACACGATCTGCTCAAAGATCTTTTCTTTCTTCAGACGATCACCCTGAGTGTTATCAATAAATGTAATGAGGGCCTGAAATGAAATTTTCGGATCGGCTTTCACGATCATCGTATTTTCTTTCGGGTTCTGCTGTTTCAGTTCACGGAGGTAATTCGTAAGTTCAGGTGCCTGTGTCGAAGCAAATGAACGCGAGCGCGGATTCTTGATTCCAGTCTTCACCACCACTGCATCCTTACTCACTTCGAGAGTAAGGTTCAGAGGATCTTTATCCTTCTTGTCTTCAATTTCCTGAGTCATCGGAAGGGAGGAACCGATTTCATACACGTCAACAAACTGAGCTGACATAAGAAGGAAGAAAATGAAGATGAACACTGAATCCAGGATGGGTACCAGGTTCAGTTTCTCAATTTTTTTAAGCTTGCGACCGGTTTTCATAACTACCCCTGAGAGACTTAATTAAGCAGCTTTATCGTCTTTCGAAATCCCCTGCTTCTTCGTAGAAAGGAGATCGAGAAGCTTCACTGAGTTCTCTTCAATTTCCTGAATCATCTTCTCACCGCGGGCCATGAGGAAGGCGTGAACAACCATGAGGGAAATCGCTGAGAGAAGTCCCAGGGCCGTCGTGTTCATCGCTACCGCAATACCTTCCGCGAGGAGCTGAGCTTTCTGAGAAGCCTCTGCACCTGCCACCGCTGCGAACGACTGAATCAGACCCTGAATGGTTCCGAGAAGTCCGAGGAGTGTGGAAAGGTTCGCGCAGAGTGCGAGATAAGAAAGGCGTTTTTCGACCTTCGGAACAGTTTCGAGAATTGATGCCTCGAGAGCGTCCTGGATTTGTTCTTTTGATTGATTCGCGCGCTTCAGTCCGTTTTTCATGACGAATGCGAGAAGTGAAGGAGATTCAGAGCAAGACTGGATGGCGTCCTGAACCTGATTTCCGATTACCCATTTTTTGATAGAGGCCATGAGGCTTGTTCCATCAATGTCGTACTTCATAAAAGCTTTCAGCCTTTCGAAGCAGATCGCGATTCCGATCGCCCATACGACGGCGATAACCCACATGAAGATACCACCCTCGACCATGAACCGGGCAGACCATTGAAGCATTGATTCCTGGACGATTGGTGCTGCTGCTGCAGCTGTTTGTGTCACTGTTACTGGATCCATATACGTTCCCCCCTATGAGATCGTCTCAAAGAAAACTGATTGTTGATTATTGGAAATGCATAAGACTGGTGAATACAATTCACTGTCTGTGAGAAGCTTCATCGTTTGTTTCATGGATAAATCCAGAAACGGACCTGTGGGCCCATACTTTCAATCCGGAACGTTTAACAACATACGTGCAACAGGAATTAACGTTCAACTTGTAACCGGATCAAATCGATCAAAACTGGTTCATTTTATCTGCATATAAACCATTATCAAGCCAACGTATCGGCAAAATGATCTCAAACCAAAGGTTAAAGTGACTTAAAGTTTTGGGGATATCCGGTGGGAATAAGGGAAAAAAGAAAATCGCCAACTATAGTTGGCGATCTTGAGGTCTATCTCAGGGAATCAATGTCTTTCTTCTGGAATGTATCGAAATTTTTCCGGGTATAAAGGTCAAGTTCAAAGCGCTTCCGCTCTCTTTCCCGGACCGAGATGTCTCCGGGAGCGATCAGCTGCCCTTTAACCTCAAGATTCCCGAGATCGAACTTCTCATACTTCTTATACTGGTAAATGGTTCTAGGCTCAGATTTAGGCGGTTCCTGAGCTATTGCCGGAGCAAGGACCAGGAAGCTTAAAGTGAGAATGATATATTTCATAAGGGTCCCTTTCCTATTCTTTCTTATCGGCACTTTCATCAGAATTCTCATCCGGAGTGGCTTCATTTCCGGTTCGCACAGTCTGGCAGTTAGACTTCAAACCGAAAGAATAATCTCCCAGCTCATCGGCCCAGAAGGCACCGTGGAATTTCCAGAATTCTTCATGACGGGTTCTCACAACGTTTGTGAAGTCACCACGGCTACGATCGGAAACAAGCTTCTTCCCGCCGTAAACGAGATCTTTCTTACGTGAGAGTACTTCCAGATTCACTTTGAAAAGCTCAGACGAGAAGAACGGAACGTTTTCAAGAAACTCGAAAATATCCGTCTTAGCGTTGTAGTTAATTTTCGTAATCATGTTCTCGCGGACTGAGGCCAGATGGGGCATCAGTTTTGCCTGAACTTCTTTCTTCTCACGAAGAATACGCTTCATTTCCTGATTGATCTTATAAACCGAGTTGAAATCGAGACTGAAGCGCGTCTGCTTCTTCATTCGGGTCACGATCTGACGAACGAAAGTTTCATGCTTCTTCAGATCTACACCCGGACGGAACATCAGGTTGTAGAAATAGTTCTGAGAAGACATGTTCGAACGAAGCACTCCCTCGAGGGCCTGAAAGCGCGGACGGTAAAACTGATAGTACTGATTAATGATCGTGAGAGTATCGTCGTAGAGGCAGAGTCTGAAATATGAGAGGGCCGTCAGATACTCAGCTTCCGGAAAAAAATACGTATCAAGAAGTGGTGATTTATAAGTAATCAGGAGCCCGAGGGTCCGGTTAAAGTCCCCCATCTGATAATAGGCCCATGCTTTCTCAAGAATGATGTAAGGCCACTTATAAGAGCGCTTAGGAATCTTGTTATAGGCATCGATCGCTGCCTGGTAATTACCGTGCTTGTAATAGTAACGGGCACGGTTAACCTGACAGATTTCGTTAACCATTCTGAAGTAGCGGCCGATTTTTTCACTGGCAGCTTTCTTCTCCTGCTTTTCCGCACTGGATTCGCAACGTTCAAAAGCGGCAAACTCCATATCCTTGTTCTTCTGGTCTTCATAAACTTTGGCGAGAAGAAGCTGAGACTCCGGATAGTAGCGGTGATCAGGGTGAATCTTGTCGATGAAATCGAAAGCTTTTTTAAAATCTTTTTTCTGGATCGCCTGGCGACCAAGAATAAATCGCGTCGATGAAGTAGGAAAACGCATGAGCATAGAAGGCTCATAATCTTCGAGGAGCTCGATCCCTGTAAAATAGAGAAGCTCTTCAAGTCTTGCGAGATCGTCTTTGGTGACTTCGCGAACGTAAGTTTCTTTGAAGAATTCGTTCAGAGCTGAATAGTAATATTTTTTATCCTCAAGCTTCTTTGAGAGAAGTTCCTTTGCCTGCGGGGCCTGGGCCACCGCACTCATGGAAAAGAGGACGAAGAAGGCTAACAATAATTTCATGGTCGGACCTTAGAAAGAGAAACCGACGGCAAGAATGACGTCAGTGTTGGTCCGTAATTTTTTCGTCGGTGAGCGAGGCCCTGCCGCCTGAAAATAGGTATTCATGTATTCTGCCGACAAATGCCAGTTCTCTGTCAGGTGAAACTTCATGTTGGTCTTGAGGACTGCCCCACTATAACGTTCATTTTTAAAGAACGTCTGGACGTTACCAAGCTTCACCGACTTGAGGTTGGATTCAGCATTGACCTGAGCAATCCCTGCTCCCAATGACCAGTCGAAATAAATGATCTGGTTAAAAGTATTAATCTTTCCGTAGAAAGGAGAATAAATAACATTTCCGCCGTAAGAGTTATTCAATCTTCTGATGAACGGTTCCTGCTGGTTCACGAGACGAACGTTTCTGAAGTCATCGTTATTCTGGTTTGTATAACCATTATAAAAAAGTTCAATCGCCCATTCTTCATGAACATAGAATCCAGCTTTACCTGAGAACCCATAAGTGTCCTGGAATTTTGATGTGAAGTTACTGAGGTAACCGACATCAACGTAGGCCGTGTGTTCTTTCTTGTAGAGTTTGTTCTGGAGTACGTAAACTTTCTTATCAGGATCAAGCCAGAGGAAGTCGTATAACGACTTCTCTCCGGCGTGAACTTTATTTGTCATCATGAGAGCAGTAAAGAGAGCAAGCAGTGTGAGCTTCAGCATAGAATCATTCCCTCGATTCGATTACATAATTTTCTTATACTTAACTGTAACCTGAGCTCCGACTGGAGGCAAGTGACCAGCATCGAACTTAATCGAATGAGATGCTGAATCGTAAGTATAAGAAGAAGTCTCCACACCATTTACATAAACATGAAGTGATCCATCAACTACGGCCGCCCCGAGAGCAAAACTATCAAGAAGGTCTACAATCGACTGACCCATTTCAAGAAGGACGTCATCAAAGTCATCCATGATGTTTGCAACGACACCTGCAGTCTGTTCAGAAGCATTCTTATAACGGATGTGACCGATTGTGTTACCACCAGTATTCACGTTATTTGTATTCACGATCGAGTAGATTTTTACAAGTCCTGGGTTCGCTTTGAAAGATTTCAGGTATTCAGTATAAGCAGCAACTGCTTTCGGAGACTGATCTTCCTCGTCGGATAAGATAACCACTGCGAGGTAAGCTTCCGGACGAACAAATGGAGTTGATCCAGTTGCATATTTTTCCATGAAGCCTTCAGTCGCCATCAGACCCATTTCGTTACCAGAACCAGAGATACCAACTTTTACGAGATTCTTGAAGTCGGCCATGAACTGGTTAGGGTTTGCAGCAGCGGCAGCAGAAGTCAGTTTAACATCTGAACCAGTTACCATCTTCCCTTTCTTAGTGTTCGAGCTTGTATCAGTAGTTGTGATACCCATTTTGAAATCAGCGTTCAGGTTAATGAAGCTTGAGATGAATGAATCAAAGTTAGCACCGAGAGCAGTCTGTTCATCGGACATTGAACCTGAGTTATCGATTACCCACATGATGTCGACTTTCTTAGTCTGAGCAGCATTCTGAGTAAAGTTTTCAGTTACGTCCTGGTAAGATACGCCACCAGTTGTTGCACCTGTTGTAGAACCACCTGCAGTTGCGCCTGTAGTTGCTCCACCAGCTGTTGCACCTGTAGTTGCGCCACCAGCAGTTGAACCGGTAGTTGCTCCGCCAGCTGTTGAGCCAGTAGTTGAACCTGTTGTTGATCCGCCAACAGTTGATCCTGTTGTTGAACCACCTGCAGTTGAACCATCTGTAGATCCACCAGTTGCAGAACCAGAAGTTGCTGAACCAGTTGAAGAGCCACCAGTAGTTCCATCAGTAGTCCCGCTGGTTACCCCCGCGCTCACTCCACCTTGAGTAGAGCCATCCACACCGGATGAATCGCCTCCATTGCTACCACCAGTTACGACGGTGTTATCCGCGAATGGATTTTCTAAATAGTCTTTCTGGTAAAACTCTTCTTTGTTACAAGCAGTGATGCTGGCAACGAAGAAAAGACTCATCGCGAGACGGTTAAAGTTAATAAAAGTTGTAGTCTTGGCGAACCAAAAGCTGTTTGACGTAAAGTGTTTCATGGTAAACCAGAAACAGACTCGTAAGTCCTGTCATATTTTTCTGATATTGGATTCAACAAACGTGCAGCGTGAAATAACGTCCAACAACAAAATCAGAAAAAAAGAATTTAAAATACTTAATCGAAGTCTACTCCGGTCTTCACCAACTTCAACAACCTTCGCGCTGAAAAATGGAGAAATCGCCTTCGTACAAACCCTTATAAGTGTGATGCCTCTTATCGGTGACAATCTTGTAAACTCGAGCCAAATCTTGTTGGCAGTGAGTTTTTAGAAGCCAATAAGCAGCTTAGATGATGGTTTTTTCTCGAGTTTTCCCCAAGCACGGCGAACATTAATAAGATCATTGCCGACAATGAGCTCGCATGTTCCGGAAATCCCGGTGAAGTTAAGACGGTTGAAAAATTTCATCTTTTTGAGGTGAGAAAAATGAAGGGGACCGACTTTTGGACACTCAACAACGTACGAACCGATGTAAGTGGGAGAATTTTTCTTTATCTCGAACTGGAATAATTCTTCACCTTCCAGGGAATCATATTTTTCAGCGCCCACTGTGATCGATTCAATATTGTAGTGACCGGAAGGTAGCTCGATATCTGAAAGTGTCGTCTCGACCCGGATAAGCTCTTTCTTGCCACTCTCCTGGTGATGAACGCCGAACTCAATATATTCAGGATAAATAAGATGCCACACGGCCTGACTGGTTTTTACGCTCTTGGGAGTTTTAGCGGCCTTGAGGACAGGATTGGTTACCCGTTTTACTTTCTTATCCTGAGGAACGGTCTTTTTCACAGGTTCAGGAACCCGAAAAGAAGCACAGCTTTGCGTAAGGATAAGGAGAGCAAGGAGAAGCTTCGAGACAATCGTTGTTCGCATGTCTATAATATACCACCATGACGTCAGTGTATTCAATGACTTCTCATAACTGGAAGGACTTTTTCGAGTCTATTGGGGTCTCACCGGCCGCCCTTCCCTATTGGTTCCAGGGTCTTTACCGGGACGAAGCACTTTTTCAAAAGCACATTTCTCCGGATCTTCTGAAAAAAGTAAAAGAAAACTTTCATTTCACTTTGCCCGAAATCGTGAAAACGCAGGAAGCTTCTGATGGCACAATCAAGTTTCAGATGAAGATGCAAGATGGTCTCGAAGTGGAGACGGTTCTCATTCCTTTTTATAAGCGTTTCACGATTTGTCTCTCCACTCAGGTTGGTTGCGGGATGAATTGTTCTTTCTGTTACACCGGGACGATGGGTCTTTCGAGAAATCTCACGGCCGGAGAAATTGTGGGTCAATATCTTGTTGCCCGTTCTCATCTTCGCTCAAAAAAATCAGATGCCTTAAATCCCAGTATCGTATTTATGGGACAAGGTGAGCCTCTTAACAATGCAGCCGAGTTAAAGAAAGCGATTGAAATCCTGAATCACAATCGCATGGCTGACGTGGGTCTTCGCCAGATGACTCTTTCGACAGTTGGTTATTTGCCGGGCATGCAGGGACTGAAAGATTTCCCGCGCGTGAATCTCGCTCTTTCTCTTCACTCACCATTTGAAGAAGAAAGAAATCAGCTCATTCCCATCAATCAGAAATATCCCCTGAAAGATATTCTCGAAATCCTGGATGCCATACCTCTTCTCCCAAGGCAATTCATCACGTTTGAGTATCTTCTGATAAAAAACTTTAACATGACCGAACGTCATGCTGATGAACTCGCGCGAATTCTCGGAAATAGAAAAGCCCTGATGAATCTCATTCCCATGAACCCGTTTCCAGGTTCAAAGTGGGAAAGACCTGATGATAATGAAATTGAAGAATTCAGAAAACTTCTTGTAGAACGAAAACTGCGGGTGTTGGTAAGAGTAACCAAGGGCAACGATATTCTGGCCGCCTGCGGACAATTGAAAGTCGAATCGAGTGCCAGAAGAAAAGTGGTGAATAATGCCAACTGATTCAACTTATGAAGCTCGCTTCTCCGGCATCGGTAGACTTTACGGCATTCAGGCGCTGGAAAAAATCAGAACCTCACATATTCTCATTATCGGTATCGGTGGTGTGGGCTCCTGGATCGCTGAATCCCTCGCGCGCACGGGTATCGGCGGACTCACTCTCGTAGATCTCGATGATGTTTGTGTGACAAACGTGAACAGGCAGATTCATGCGATCTCAAGCACGGTGGGGAAATTTAAAGTCGACGTGATGAAAGAAAGGCTCCTCGAAATTCAGCCTTATTGTGACATTGATGTAAAACAATGTTTTTTCAGCCCGAAAAATGTCGAAAAAGTTTTTGATAAAAAATACGATTACGTGATTGATGCCTGCGATGACTTTACTAATAAACTCCATCTGATTGATCACTGCCGGAAAAATAAAATTCCGATTGTTGTCATGGGAGGGGCCGGTGGAAAAACCGATCCCCTTCAGATCAGAGTCTCCGATATGTCGTTCTCTCAAAATGATCGACTCCTACAGCGCCTCCGGAAAAAGCTCCGTCAGGAATTTGATTTTCCGAGAAAGCCGGATGAGTTCGGCGTACTTTCTGTCTGGTCTCATGAACGTGCAGTCTTCCCCACTCCCAATGGCTGTACCACCGAGAAGGCACCTGCCTATACGGGAAACATGGATTGCAATGAAGGTTTTGGCTCAGCAAGTTTTGTCACAGGCTCATTTGCATTTGTAACGACGGCCCTGGTGATCCGCGAGATTACCCGTGGACTCGTCATACTGGAGAAAGATGAAATTCCTGAAAGATCTTAAAGATTTTCTCTTCAATACGGCGAAGGATCAGAGGATCCCCGAGCGGGATAAGAAAATTCTCCTGGCGATGATTGCTCTTCTTATATCGCCCTTTGATATCATCCCGGACTGGATACCCGTCTTTGGTGTTCTCGATGATCTCATCATCGTTTCCCTCATTCTCGACTACTTCTTCAGGGTTCTTGACCGCGAAGTTCTTCTCTCTCATTACCCATGGGGCATGAAGAGCTTTGTGCGACTAAAATCCATCACACACTTCACTCAATTTTTTGTTCCGGGATTTGTGAAAAAGAAACTCTGGACCTACGTCGGATCGCCCTACTGATTATAGTGTGGAGCGATCACAGCGAGATCATTCTGAATCGTCTGAAATTGTTCCTGCGAAAGATCTGAACTTCCCGAAGCGGCTTCACCTGACTCGGGAACTGAGGCCGGCATACGGGCCGCTTTCACTTCCGCGTCCTGATTAAGAGCAGTCCACTCTGAAGGATTCATACTTCTCAAACGGATTTTCGCTTTCTCACCCTCTTCAGCAGAGATCATCTGCTTACTTACCATTTCATCGATAATCCCACTCGCTTCATCACGGGAAACTTCCGCGAAGGCAGTAGTAGAAAACAAGAAAGTAAGGATTATGAGAAAGCGCATATGTTCACCTCGATAGTGATTATCGGTGAACAATTCCTCATACTTGATTAAAACTGACAGACTATCGAATTCCACACAGTTATCACTGCCCTATCAGGCAGCAAATTGAGTCAGAAACAGGGATTTTGCCAAGAATTGGTGGAAGTTTAGAAGAAGCTCAGGATTTCATAGGAGCGGGTTTCTTTCGGTGTCTCGACTTCAAACTGGTTCCCTTTCTTGAGACCCAGCATAGCGTCTCCGATGGGAGAAAAAACCGATACGACGACAACAGCATCATCACGGATCTTGAGAAGAGTACCGCCGGCAGTAGGAATCAGGAAATAAAGCATCTTTCTTCCGCTATAAAGTAATTCTACCAGCGCACCAATACTGATTTCGCCTGAGCGTTCAGAGACTTTGATATCAACTTCTTCAAGAATCTGAATTTCGAGTTTTAATTCTTCAACTCTCTTGGCCTCAGCACTCGCAAGATAAGAAGCTTCAAGCGCACGGGTATCGTACTTACTCTCGGCCTTGAATTCCTGATCAGTGGCAAAGTTTTTATTCTCGAGAGCTGCGTGAGTGAGATCCACCAGCTCTGTGCGATTCTTCTTCAGGAGTTCATCGAGAAGAGATTTCTTTAATTCCGTGGCCGCTTGAGAATTCAATCAGGCCCCGCAACATTTCTTATATTTTTTCCCTGATCCGCATGAGCAGAGATCATTACGACCGAGTTTCGGCTCGAGACGCTTCACTGGTTGAGCACCGTGAATCTGACCTTCTTTAAATTTCCAGTTCCCCTCTTCTCTCTGGAAGAGAGAAGTTTCATGGTGACGAAGTTCCGTGCCGGAAGCTTTGTCTTTATAATGAGCGATGAATTCCACGATGCCGGTGTTATCAGTCGGCTCACCTTTTTTCGTGCTCTTAATTTCAAGTCCCATCCATTCAGAACTGTCGGCCCACTTGAGAGCTTCTTCTTTATCAAAAGTTTCGCCGGGAAGTGTGATCTGAGTCTGGTCAATGTAATCGATATTTTTTACGACATAAGCTGAGTAGCGTGAGCGCATAAGGCTTTCCGCTGTCGGTGCTTTTTTCTTTCCGGTAACGAAAGGCGCGCAGCAGGCCTCATAAGTAAGTTTATTCTGCTGATCGAGTGTACGGCATGGACATTGTGACATGAAGGCTCCTGTGAATTTACCTATTATCGAGGTAAGATGAGAAAGATTCAATGAAATGTTAAGGTCACATGGTACAAAAAAACCGGATTTCACTTCCCATCGATTCGCATGTGCCATCCATCCTGGATGCCGGAAGAAAACATCCGACGCTTCTTGTAAGAGCGTCACCTGGCTCAGGGAAAACCACCCGTTTGCCATGGGCAATGACACAGATCACAGAGAAAAAAGTTATCGTTCTGGAACCCCGCCGTCTCGCTGCGAAACTAGCTGCCGAAAGAATATCCGAGGAAGAAAATTTTACCGCTGGTAATGAAGTCGGATATCACTTCCGCTTTGACCGGAAAATTTCGGACAAAACCCGGCTCATATTCTACACGGAAGGAACTTTCCTGAAACTTCTCTCAGGAAACCCGGATCTCTCTGATGTGGGAGTTGTGATCCTGGATGAGTTTCATGAAAGGCACATCGAAACGGATCTCGCCTTCGCCTACCTCCGTGCTCTTCAGGAAAAGAGAAATGATCTTCTGATCATCGTAATGTCTGCCACTCTCGATACCAGTATCGCGCAGGTTTTTAAAAATCCTGCTGTCTTTGATATTGAAGCTCCCCGTTTTCCTGTCGACATTCACTATCTTCCCAATCAACCAAGTATTCTCACTCAGCCCCTTGAGACAAAAATCAAAAACACTCTTGCTGGCATCAAGGCCGGGGGAGATATCCTGATTTTTGTTCCGGGTATGCGGGAAATGCTCCAGGTAAAAGAAAGAATCGGTGACTCGTTCGGAGAAGTTCATCTTCTTCACGCCGATCTTCCGAAAGATGAGCAGGATCGCGCTCTGGGAAAAATCTCAGGACGAAAAATCATTCTCTCTACAAACATCGCGGAAAGTTCCGTGACGATTCCCGGAATCAGAATTGTGATCGATAGTGGGATTCAGCGGGAAGCCCAGTTCTCACCCTGGACGGGACTCAAAATCCTCGCTGATAAACCGATCACCCAAAGCTCAGCGATTCAAAGGACCGGGCGAGCAGGCCGAGAAGCCGCCGGAGAATGCTGGCGTTTATACGCCAAACAGGATTTTGATGAGCGTGAAGCTTTCACGATTCCCGAAATCATGCGCGCTGATCTTCTTGATACTGTTCTTCTCTCGCGCCATTTTGACTGCGAATTGAAATGGCCTTCTCCCCCTCCTGTGGAGAGATGGAAAAAAGCTGAAGAGCTGGGAAAACTACTGGGACTTCTTTCTCCCGATGGAGAACTCACGAAAACCGGAAAGGACGTAGAGCGAATTCCTCTCGATGCCCGTTTGGGTAGGGCCTTCCTTGCTTCCGGAAAATTATCGGCCGAAGAACAGAAAAAATTCATCCGTTCAGTCGCAAACGATATCGAAGGTGATCGCTCCGGCAATCTCCAGCGAAGACTCACTCCCCTTCTTCCTCCAGCAAACGGAAATGATCCGTGGGAAAAGGCCATTCTCACTGGTTTTGTAGATCAGATCGCCCGCTATCGTCAGAAGCAAAATGACTTTATTCATTTTTCAGGAAAAACACTCAAGGCCCATCGTGATCTGTCCGAACTTCAGTATGATTTTTATCTGATTCTCGATGTCACTGCCCGTGGTGAAGCGATTCAGGTGATTCCTGTTCTTGAAGAATGGATCATGGAACTTGAACCTTTTCCTTTTCATGAAGAGAATGTCTTCGACATGGAAAAGCTCCGGAAGAAAACCCGCACGATGCTGGGAAGTATTGTGATGGACGAAGCCGAGTCACCACTCAACTTTTCGACTCTCCCATCTGATTCACGCAAAAAATTTCTGGAACTCGCTGAAACTCCCTTCCGGAAAAAAATAGAAACCCTGAAATCCGAATCCCGCTGGGGCAAACTCCATTTCTGGGGACGGATGAATGGGATCAATCTCGAAGAGATTGATGTATCCCCGTCAGACTTTTTTGCAAACAGTACATCGTGGGATGATCTTTCTACTTTCATCTTTTCATTTATTGAAGAAAAGCTGGGCATTTCAAATATTGAACGGGACCTCCCATCCAAAATCGATCTCGGTGGAAGACGTGAACTTCCGATTCATTACCCTCTTAATCTTGATCCTTATGTCGAAGCACCCATTCAGGACTTCTATGGGCAAAAATCCGTTCCCGCTCTCATGCAGGGAAAAGTTCCGCTTCAGCTGAAACTCCTGGGTCCCAATCGCATGCCGATTCAGGTGACAAAAGATCTCGCGAATTTCTGGAGTAAGATGTATCCCGAAATGAGAAAAGTGTGGCTGAGAGAATATCCCCGCCACCACTGGGCAGAAGATCCGACGACAGCAAAACCAATACTCTTAAAAAGAATGCTTTGATGGTTCAATGCTTTGATGGTTCCAGCATACTTCCGATCAAGTGTGCGTTAATTGCTTCTTTAATTGAAAGACCGATCTTGTAAGCCCCCACTTCACCCTATCAGAATCATTCTTCTGGAAGTCGGTATTTAGCCATTGAATTAGGCCCGTTAAAGATTCATTCGTAGGAAGGTGAATATTTATTACTTTGAGATTTAATGGCTCGTGATAAGCAATGAAGTGCAAAGTGCTGAATCGATATTCCTCAGCTCTCTCAACAATCTTGGCCCTGACAGGATTTCTATAAACATACTTGAATGCATTCAAAAGATATCGCTGATCTCTAATCAAACACCCTTTGTATCTTCCACCAAAAATTTTATTCACTCTACCGCTTTCTTTCTGAATGGATTTGGTAACGTCTTTCATAAAAAAATACATCACCTTATCAATCGGGCCTGTAGGTGTAAGCAATATGAGATGAAAATGATTATCCATGAGTACAAAACCAGCAATACAAAGATCAAACTCCATCTGAAGAAGATGAAGTTTCCGAATCATAATTTCCCAGACACGTGATGTGGGAAGATAAAAATTCTCTTTGTTATTTGATCTGCCTGTAAGGTGATAGTAATGCTCATTGGAACGAACGACGGGTTGTCTTGCCATTTATGATTAGTAAGAAAGAAATGGCATCCTGTATTGTGAGACAGTTATCGAAAGATGGAATTTACCGGATTTGAATCAGAGTCTTTGCGAACCTTTCTGATCACCAATATAAGCGAAGCGCGGAACGACTTTACCGTCGAGCGTGATCGTTTCCATAAACATGCCCATCGGTCTCACCCAGATTTTCCCTTCTGGATTTTCATACAGGCACTCATAGATAACAAGCCACTCGAGAGTTTCAGAATGACGGGCGAGATCGATCACTTTATAGGTCTTACCCTTATAGTGACGATAAATTCCACCCAATACGAGATCATGAACCATGGGAAAACCTCTGACGCGACCTTAATCGAAAGTATGCTGGAACCATTACCAGGCGATTCTTTCCAGGAATAGGAACGGAAAGACCCCGATTAGGAACATGATAATCAGAGTGATGAGATAAGGAAACATTTCAGTGAGCGACATATCCCTGTTGATGATCTTTGTCTGAGAGGGATTGCTACCCAGGAAGAGCTTCGAGAAAAGCATAAAGAAAAGGATACCGTTAAGAGAGGTCGCAAAGATGTGGAAAAGCCCAAGATAAGGCTGCTGTTCCAGAAGACCGCTGATAACAAGATCTTCCGCGACGAATGAGGCCAGAAGCGGAACACCGATCAGACAGAATCCAAAAAGACAAAACAGAGTCGCGAGTTTCGGGAAATCCTGCGCCAGACCATAAAAGACCTGAGATTTTTTCAGCGACACGTGCCCCTGGATATAAGAAAGAATCGACCAGAGGGCAATTCCAGAAAATGAAATCACCATCATGTGAAGATACGATCCCCGGAGGGCAACATTGGTGGCCTGAAGACCAGTGAGAATGAGTGAGGCCTGAGAGATATAAAAATACGAAACTTCTTTCTGAACGTTTTGTTCGAGAATTCCGCGGAAGGACCAATAGATCGAGGAGAAAATAGAAAGAGAAAGAAGAACAATCTTAAATAAATCCGGCTCCGTATTGTAATTCGGAAGCATGAGCTGAACGAATAGCAGAACTCCCGCGCGTGGGAGGAAGATACAGGCGATCTCAAACCAGCGGAGCTGGTCGACGATATCATGTACCCAGGAATGGAAGGGAAAGATTCCGTGAGCTTCGTAAACAAGAATAAAACTCAGAAGGAGAACATCCATCGTGAAAAAATCCGCAGGATATTCCACGAGTGGGTTAAGAAGAATTCCGGCCTGATAAGAACGGGTCATGAGAATAATCGCCGCAATCAGTCCCAGAAGATGCTGAATGATATATGTTCCACCAGACTGAGAACTTCCCTGACGGAAATTCTTGAAGAAGTTCCATGCCGGCACTCCTCTCTGGAGGAAGAAGAAAAAGAAAAATGTCGGCAAATTATCTGCAAGGATAATCCCGATGCCAGAACCAAGAAGAAGGAGAAAATTCCGGGTAATCGTCAGGTCTTTTCTGACCGGAAGAAGTCCCATGAAAAGCGCACCGGCGAAAATCGCACCGACAAACAAGGTAGGCCGGTTAAACGAAAAAGAAATGAGTGAATAACTTCCTACTGTTTGTTCAGGTGACTGGAAAAACAGCCAGGTCATGAAGACAAAGAGAATTCCCAGAATCGCCAGAACAAGTTCTTTCAGGCGCTGGATTTTGGGAGCAAAGATCCACCCGCCAAAAGTGAGAAAGAGCGGAAATATTTTAAGAGCAACATCGATCGGCATTAGTTTTTCCTCAAAAGGCGGGCCAGGACTTTATTATCCCAGACCATCATTTTTTTCTCGACGGCGAAAATAACTTTCATCGGAAAGCTCACTCCTCTGATCACACGGCTGGTGAAGAAGTCGAGATGAAACGAATGAAGGGCATGGACATAGATCTTTTTACGGGCACCCTCGGGAAGAAGCTTGAGAAACGAAAGATCGCGTCTGATGCTCACATCCTGCTTCACTGTCGGATTCTCGAAGAAATCATGAATGAGAGACATGGATCTCAGGAACTGCCAGGTACGAAGTGAAGCGTGGGCCACCATGTGGAACATGGCAAAGTTCGTGTACCCAAGAGCAATTTCAATCCACATGATTCCGACCTGAGTAATTGTCGCAAAACCCAGCATGGTTTTGGCATCTGATCTGGTTCTTCCGACAAGGGTTGCCCAGATCGCCGAAGTTCCACCGATCACACCGATGGCGATCAGAAGAGAGGGAAAATTATCAATATAGTCATGAAAACGAATGAGAAGAAATGGACCAAGGTGAACGGAAAGAGCTCCATAGAAAATAGCACTTGAGGGAGTCGGACCTTCCATCGCTGTCGGAAGCCATGATGACATCGGAAGCTGACCCGCCTTTGCGAGTGAAGCAAAAATAACGAAGATTCCGATAAAGATAAGTGCGCTTCCCCCATGATCATGATGAAGAAGTTTGGGAAGTGCCACGAAATCAGTTGAGTGAAGATAATGGTGAGACCAGGCCGCTGCTGCAAGAATTCCCATATCGCAGAGGCGGTAACTCACAATCGCTTTCAAAGCATGACGAACCGGCTGTACCTGAGTGTAAAAATAGCTGATAAGGAGAACTGATGTTGTCCCGACGAGCTCCCATCCGACAAACAGAAGATCGAGTGAGCGTGCAAAACTCACAATATTCAGACCGAACCAAAGAACCGTGAGAAGAAAGGTAAAACGGAAATATCCTTCTTCACGATGCAGATAATTCCGGGAGAAGCGGAAAATAATCCCGATTAGGCACGATGTGAGAAGGGAATACGTTGCTCCCAGCAGATCGACGATAAACGGAAGATCAAAACTATACTCCCCGACTTTAATCCACGATCCGTAATGAAGCAGAACCTCTGATGGCGAATGAAACCAGACGAGACCCCAGAGGGTGAATCCCATCCCTGCCATGGCGAGAGAAAAATATTTCACAGTGAATGAAAGCCAGCGCTCATACATGGGAATGCGCATGAGAAAGCTCAGACCCAGGAGAACCATGAGTGAGAATGGGGCAAATAAGGAAGCAAGAAATAAACTCTGAATCATGACCGGATCTCCAGGAAGTCATTGGTGTGAACCATCGTCAGGGCCTCCAGCGAACTCTTCACTGTTTTCACAGCGAGATTTTCCGACTGAAGTTCAATCCAGCTGCGGTGGCCATACTGGAACCATTTTCCATTTGTCGGATCAAAGACCACAAGTCTCATCCAGTGTTGATGAAGAATATTACTAAGACGTTTATTACTTTCAAAAAGATTCTGCACTCTCTCAA
Organism: Bdellovibrionota bacterium; assembly: GCA_040387275.1. GTDB lineage: Bacteria > Bdellovibrionota > Bacteriovoracia > Bacteriovoracales > Bacteriovoracaceae > Peredibacter. Next base: position 748,264 of record JAZKDZ010000001.1, read on the forward strand.
GTGGAGCTTCAATGATCGTCATATTTCTGATGGGCTCGTGAATTTCCACCATCTGTCTGGCCAGACCAATTCTGAGATCTCCCTGAGAACCGGTCATGACACCCAAAAGTGCGGTGAGATTGAGCGGAAGTTTTGAACCGCATCCAAAGTTTTCATTATCAACAAGCGAAAAATAGTAATCCATGTTGATGTTCACGGCGACGGGTACCCCCCCGAGAACAACAGAGGCAAGAGTCTTCCCTTCCGGATCAAGTTCCCAGTCGTAACTGTGAAGGAAGGCACGGCGATTAAGAAATAATCCTTTCGTCAGATCGCGCTTGGCAACGATGGCGAGAGCATTTTTCGAATGCCCATATTCCGGTCTCGGTTGAGCAGGATCAAGAGCTCTTTCCAGAACGTGATCTTTTGCGACATCAGCATCAGTATGAGCTTCTGTCAGACTGAATCGCTGACAACGTTCAAGTGCATTTCTTCTTAAGGCTTCCGTGAAGCTCTTAGAAATATCATTCAGCATGCTCTTCTTTTCATCACTCACTTTCTCAAGATCAAAGAAAGAAATTTCATCAGTACATGTGTCGTGAAAGCCGGAGATGATGACAGTATTCTCCGGAATAGAAAGACCCATCCCTGTCAGAACTTCTCTTACTCTCGGGTCGTTGGCCATTTTGGCAAAACCACGGGAGTTCGGAATACCGGCATTTCCTCCGCAGGCCCCGCAACCGTACGCCTGCCGGAAAGGATTGTTATTCGATGATGAACCATGGGCGAGAAGAACAATTAGTGGCGCAAACTGGTGACGGATTCCGCACATATCAAAAACAGACTTCACGATACCGGCCATTTCCTTCACGTCGTAGCCGTGAATAGCATCCGTTTTCTCAATCAGGATTTCTGTTTTTAGATCAGAGGAAAACAGACCAAAAATATTACTCTTCATATTTCTTGCCCGTTCAGGAAAGAAAATCTGGAAGAACATCGGAACGACACTGAGAGTTCCGAGGATCAGAGTCGTAAGAAGTCCCCGGAACATAGTCCGTGACTGGTAATAAAAAGCGAGATCGGTAATACCGAGAAAATTATAAATCCTACGGAGAAACGATCCTCTTTCCGTATCGAGGGCCACTTCTGTGACAATTCTTGAAGGCACGACAACGGGAGGACATTGAGCGATCAGGCGGTCATGCTTGTATGTGGAAAACTTCATGTCGATTCCGAAGAATCCGACAACGCCATAAGTTTTGAGACGTGGATCAACTTCTTCCATGTGACGACGAATGGATTCTTCGCGGTCATCGATGCAGAAAAAAACCTGAGCGGCCATTTCAGGTGGCTTCACTTCATTCTCTTTCCGGGACATGAGAGTCTGGATGGCTTCCCGATGATAGTGATGCTCAAAAGCTTCATGCCACAAGCGGATATTGTGATGAGCTTCTGCTGCGTCCACGCCGTCAATCAATGCCAGGGCATCGGAAACTTTCAGTTTCTGCACCCAGCGCTCATCGAGCTTCATGGCCTTAGCAATCTGATAGAGACCAAGAGAAAGCTGAAAGCCAGAGAGTTTGATTTCTTCTTTGCGGCCGCGGATGAGATTGATATCGAGAGAATGAGTTGTTGAGAAATAAGAATCAACGGAAGACTCAATCAGGAGAACAACTGCGAGATATTCAGCAAGTTGGATCTTAGGGGCCTTAACCGTCGCCTGCCATGGTTCAAGCTCAAGCTTGTTCACCATGCCGGCCCATCCTTTCAGGTCAAAAAGAATATCAAGAAGGTAACTTTCCCATTTCTCCTCAGGAATATTCATTTCCTTCAGTTCATTGAGAATAATATTTCCAGGATCCTTTCCGGCACCTTCTTTCATTTTTTTGGCAAAGACTTTCTGCCAGCCCGAAAGAAAGTTATCAGTCTGCTCCAGATCATAGGCAACAAATTTCCAGAATCCTTCCTGAGAGAACGGATTTCCCCAGAAGCTCTGGCCCTGATCAAGATAGCTACCGATAAGTCGTGTGACTAAGGGATGAATTGAGGAACTATAAAGAATGTTGTGATGTTTTTCCCAGTAGGCCTTCGCGCGCCATCTGACTGGAGAGCGGGAGAGCACAAGATTTTCGTTACGGACCTTTTCACGACAATGCATCCAGAGCCTTTCATCATCGAGCTCAGGTTGCACTTCATCGTCATTGAAATTGAGTTCCGAAAACATCAGGCGATAGAAAAAATCTTTCTTGGTGATGCCAAGGAGGGGAAGAAAAGGAAGTTCATGGTTATAGCCCATGTAATGATTCAGGGCCTCCATGATATCCACTTCACTGATCTTTTTCTTCGCAAAGCATTCTTTATATTTTTCCACCGGCCAGTAAGTCTTAGCGCGATAGAGCTCCCCGGCTTCCTTGACGGCGTCATGGAAATCGAGGTTTTCAAACATCTGAAGAATGTTGTTGTGAACGAAGCTATGAAGAGGGTTCTGGATCGGGAGTCTTGCCCGAATGCCTGTCAGAAGCTTATTGAAGTCTGTTGATGATGTCATAGGGCCATTTTACTCTCCGCCGAGTGTGAAACCAAGATTATGTAGGAAAATTAATTTGAGTACCCGACGAGATCCCTTGAAACAAACGGATTTAAATATTCCTTCAAAATAGTTAGAATATTTTAATCCAGCCAGAGGTGAGATGTGGAAAGTAAAATGACATGGATTCAAGGTATGCAGTTCCAGGCACAAAACCGCGGACACGAGACAAATTTCGATGTCTCAGAGGAACAGGGTGGGGATAATTCTGCCCCTACTCCCAAGGAAGTTCTCCTGAATGCCATGAGCGCGTGCTCGGGCATTGATGTTGTCTCGATCGCTAAAAAAATGCGGATGGAACTATCTTCCCTTCGGATTGATGCTCACGCAGAGAAGACAAACACGATACCCTCATACTTTGCCTCAGTTCACATGAAGTATTTCATAGAAGGTGAAGATCTTGATCGCGAGAAAGTCATCCGTCTGGTGACTCTTTCTATGACAAAATATTGTGGCGTGAGCTACATGGTCTCCAAGGCAAGTCCGATTAGTTACGATATTACTTTGAACGGCCAGCTCATTCATGAAGACAAGGCCACTTTCTCTCTCGAGGTCATTCCATGAGTGCTGAAAAACCATCTGTTATTTTCCTCCACGCCGCTCTCGGTACATCGAAAGAACTTGAACCTCTCATGAAGATTCTTTCTGATCGCGGATTCCGGACACTCGCTTTCGATTTTTCCGGTCACGGGAAAACAGCGGGAGAAGCAAAAGATTTCCGGATTGATTTCTTCGCGCAGGAACTCGACTCTTTCATCAAAAATAACAAACTCACCGCCCCCGCTGTCTTCGGACATTCCATGGGCGGGTATGTTGCCCTTTTCCACAAGGCCAACTACGATACATCCCCTATCACTCACGTTTTCACTTACGGCACCAAATTCAACTGGTCTGAATCAGCAGTTCTGAAAGAGCTTCCGATGCTCGTGCCGGAACATATTGAAGAAAAATTTCCAGCTTTCCGTGATGTTCTGAAAGAACGTCATGGCGAAAGATGGAAACATCTTCTTCGTTCCACCGCTCACATGATGAGAAATCTTGAGAAGCTTGATGGACTCACCAAAGAAGATCTTGCAGGCATCGAAATTCCTGTTTGTCTCATGCTGGGAGACCAGGACAGAATGGTGGGAATTGAAGAAACACAACTGGCCCACCGTCATCTTCATCATTCAGATGTTAAGACCATCACTCACTCTAAACATGATCTGGACAAGGCCAATCTGAAGGAAATCGCCAGCATCATGGAAGATTTTCTCATTTAACCAAAATGAAGATACTCTTTAGGTGACCGGTCATCCGATTTCCCCTAAAAATATTCCCAATGCAGCCAAAACAAATCGCGATCATCGATGATGAGCCGGAGATGGAAGATTTATATCTTCTGATTTTCGAAACACTGATAGACCGTGAACTCGTGGAACTGCATTTCTTCGCCGACGGTCTGACTTTTCTCACCTGGTTCCGGAAAAATCGCCCCGATCTTCTCCTCTGTGACATCAATCTTCCGGGAATGGATGGGAGTGAGCTGATTCAAGAGATCCGGAGAATTGAAAAAAACAACATGACGCCCGGCATCCAGATCAGTTTTGTGAGCGGTTATCACCCTGATCAGTATCGTTCTGTGATGGAAGGCCATCAGGTCACGCGCTTTATCGCCAAACCACTGATCGCCCGTGAGACTTTGGCGCTAATTGAAAAAGACCTGGGATTAGTTTCCTTATAGCTTCCCTTCCCGAATTGAGCGAAAATATTCCCAATGAAAGAGTATGGATGGATTGAAGAACTGGCCGGTGAGTGCAAAGAGTACTCTGACTCTTTGGGTGCTTATTTCGCTAAGTCTGTTTCCAAAGTTAATTTTGATCCGATCCCACAGCATGAAATGAAACGTTCATGGGCCGTGCTCACGCGTGACCTTGTTCATTTCTCGTTTGATTCCGAAACTTCTTTTCCTCCCGATCTTCACGCGACACTTGAAGCTCTTGAAACAATCGGGATCGATAAGTTCAACCAGGATCTTTTAAACGAAGCAAGTCTTGCTCCGATTTTCTCAGCAACATTCGAAAAATTATTTCAGACTCTCGAAGAGCACCCGCAGATTCTCGGGATGATGGACCAGGCCGATCTCATCGAAGACATTCTTGGAGTTGTGGCCCGTCGTTATCTTCCGATCTTTAAACTCTTCCCGGTCTTTACCTCAGAAGCTCTCGAGATTGTTCCGCACTTAAGGGAACCACTCTTCACAGCTCTCTATGAACTTCCGGAATCAGAACATAAGCGCCTGACTCTTCTCACTGAAAAAATCATGCGGAAGTTTTACTCTGAACAGGTAAGACCGAAGCTTTATGAAATGCTGAGATCGAATATCAAAGGAAGAAATCTTCTTCTTCCCCTGATTGATGAGGCCGTGAATCACCTTCCTCCTGATCGCTGCATGACTTCACTTATTTCCATTCTCTGTACCCCGAAGTCCGAGCTCACTCAGGGACGGATTATTTCGATTGTTCTCCAGGAACTTGGCGGGATGTACGTCAAACTTGCCCAGGTTCTCGCGGAACTTGCTCCCCCATCGCTCGCAAAAGAACTGAAACACCAGCAGGATAAACTCGGCGGAATTTTTGGTTCGCAGGAAAAATCCTGGAAATATGTTCAGGAAATTCTCAGTCGTCCGGCGTGGGAAAGAATCAGATCTTATATTCACATTCCGACTCACACGCAGAATGCTTTTGCGGGAGCTTCGGTTGGTGCAATCTATGAATTTGAACTCACGGACCACGGAAAGAAAAAACTTGGATCATCCAACTCCATTCTTCTCAAGGTTCAGCGCCCAGGTCTTACGACTTTATTTGAAGAACAAAAAAATACACTCATCTCTATTCTGGAGCATCTCGACAGTACCCTTCCTGAGACCGAGCTCTCTGCAGGAGAACAGCAGGAAGTTCAGGGCCTCATAACAGCGCTCAAGAGAACAATCATCAATTACGCTGCTCAATCTATCGGAGAACTTGATTTCCGGGTGGAAAAGAAAAATGCGGAGATGGTACGGGCCGCCCTCAAGGGGAAATTTGATCTCGCCATTCCCCAATACTTTCATGTGGAAACTGATGTCCTCATGATGGAGAGAATTAACGGCGAAAAAATCACGTCCGTTGTTCACTCACGTTATCTTGAACGCATGAGTATCTCTGATCTCGTCTCAGATGCTTACCTTTATCTCATGTTCCAGCAGGGAATTATCTGGGCCGATCCGCATGCCGGAAATATTCTCTATGATCCTGATACTCACCAGGCAAAACTCATCGATCTCAATCCTTGTTTTACCTGGGAGCGGGCCGAGATCAAAATTTTCATCGGCTTCCTCTATCGCCTCATTCTTTCCGACGCGAAAGGAATCATGCATTCGCTCGCGGGACTCGTGGAAAATCCGGATGACTTAAAATCCGAGCGTAATCAAAAACTCATTAAAGATTTCATTGCCCAGGGAAATACAGGTGCATTCATCCGTTACCTCTCTGAGTTCGTGCGCCTTCTCGGCGAGGCGAACATCAATCTCAGGATTGAAGTGCAGGCCGCTCTTCGCGGGATGTCTCAGATTTATCTGACGTCAGCTGCGATTTCTTCACGCAATAATTTCGGACAGAATTTCCAGAAGCAGTTTGGCTGGAAATTTATCGCGAAACACGTTCTTTCAATCGGTCCTCTGAAAGTTATTCGCGCAGCTCTTCCCCTCGCTTTCGATCTCGTAAGAAATTCACCCGAGCAGGAAGTAGGACCAACTCTCGATGAGCGCGATCTCAATGCTATCGGTGAGGCCCTCGATCTTCTCAATCAGGAAAACGTCTGTAACATCGAATTACTCCGGACTTCGCCGGAAGATAATACCAATCTGTCTCTTACGGGAGATGGGTCAAGCCTTATTAAGAGTTCGCATTTGCGTCTCACGATTCAGACAGAAACAAAACCAGCTTCCGTTCGCTATATTATCGAGATTCCCTCGAAGGAATGGCTGAAAGAAAGACAGGAATACGTGAAACTCCAGGGTCTGGGATTCACTCTTTGTCTCGTGGAATGCATGGAGCAGCTCCGTCGACATTCACTCGAAGATTACTGGCTCGTGGCCGAATTCTGGAACGCCGTTCCCGCGAAAAGATCACTCAAAGCAAACTCTCTTATTGGTGACGTAAGACTCGCGGCCCGCGCTCTTTTCGGTCGTCGCTATGACAATATCTGGATTTCCGATTACATGACGATCTCAAAAAAGAATCGTTATCTCTGGAAACTCATGATTCACTTCGAAGAAAGATTTGAGCGTCGTGAGCAGGGTTATTTCTATCTCTTAAGTAAGAAGATGGGAGCGGCCGAGAAAGTGGGTCAGCTCACTTTCGGAACTCTTCACCGGATTAAAGTTATTACTTACCGTCTGATTATTTCGGGACTCAAGACTCTCATCAAGAGTGCCCGCTTTGAAATGAATCTTCTTCCTCTTTCAACAGATGAACTCATTAACAGAATGATTCACGGACTACTTCGTCGTGGTGTTCATTTCGAAAGACGGAAACAGGATAAGTAATCAGGCCGCCTTTTTCTTTGCGACCGGATAAGCATCCCCTACCAGAATATTATTGAACGCTGTCTTTTTCCCTATGAGATAGCCGTCCAGCTCATACTTACAGTGCTTCTGATAAGTATCAGTCTTCGCGACCAGATCGTGAACGATTTCCAGATTGTAATAAGGAACCGTCGGATAAAGATGATGCTCAAGATGGCGGTTAGTATTAAAGGGAGCAAAGAAAAATCTCTCGAGTGCTCCGGCATTAATCGTCGGTGTTTCTTCAAGCTTATGCACGCGATCCTGTCCGCCTGATTCATAGTGAGCGTGCTCACTCATCGCTCTCATTCTCGCGAGTGGATTAATGAGGAGTGCTCCTACCTGGAGGATGAGAAACTCTCTCCAGAATCCTCCCCAGTAAACCACAGAAAAAACTCCGAGCATAAACACAGGAAAAAGAATTCTCTCAAGCTGACTAGCGAGTTTGATATTCGGAAGCATCTGCCAGTCTTTCAGGATTTTCATGTGGTCTTTAAGTCCCATGAAAAATAAATCCTTAATGAGAAGCTTTTTCACTTCATCCGCTTTTTTCGGATAGTGCCAGTTCTCTTCATTCTGCATGATCACATAATTCGGATCTTTCATGGTTTGTGTAAACTGATGATGCTTCCAGTGAGTCTTCCTATACACCTCGGTCGAAAGCATCAGGGGAAATGAGCAAAATACGTTCGAGATAAAATCGTTAATCTTTTCATTCGGATGAATGAGGTAATGTGAGCCATCATGCATGATGAGAGTCAGGGCATGGAGCCGGGACGCAAGTATGGGAATGGCGAGTGGCAAAAACCACAAACTTTCCTGAGTAAGAAACAAACAAAGTCCGATCGTGGCCCAGATAAGCGAGATATCCGTCATCGTTTTCCACGTCTCAATCTTACCCAGCTCTTTCAGTTCCTGCGGTTCAAGCATAATGACCTCCGAAAGTGGTGATTTTACCGGAGGACCAGTCCCCATGAGACATTCGGGACTTAGGAGGCCGCCCCGGGGGGTATTAAGCTTTCTTTGGCCCCTTTTCCTGCCTTCCACCGGGTTAAAAAGTAAGAGTATGTCGTTTGTCAAAGACCAGCATTTCACCTTAGATTATAAAGGAGGCCAATTTATGACGAAGCTCTTCCTGGTATTCATTCTGATGGTGAACTATGCCTTTGCGGGTCCCCGTGAAGAGGCACAAAAATATCTCGATCGCGGAGCAAACGTTTCAGGTGTTGTGAACCGTCTCGAAACTTTCTCTAAGATGTTTGCAGGCCTTCCGTACGGAAATGGCGGCCCATTAGGCGAAGGCCCTGATGGTCGCTACGATCAGGATCCCCTTTACCGTTTCGATACATTCGATTGCACGACTTATGTTGAAACAATTGTCTCTCTCGCCCTTTCCCGCGAGGCCGGAGAATTTGAACTCGCGATGAATAACATCCGTTACGAAAATGGCGAAGTTGATTATCTGAAACGCAGTCACTTCACAGATCTCTGGTGGATTCCGAGAAATATCCAGAACGGCCTTCTCACTGACATCACAAAATCCATTGGTGGCAATCAGGTTCTCACCGCCCGCGCTGATATCAATCTCCCGGGTTGGCTCAAAAAAATTCATCCGGAAGAAATCCGCGTTCCAGGTGCTTCTCCTGAAGAGAGAAATGCTCTTCTCGAAGAACTCCGTAGCATGCACAGATTCTACACAATCGAAGTGGCCGAAGTTCCTTACGTCTCCATCAACTGGATCCTGAAAAATCCATCATGGTTAAAAAAAATCCCTCACGGCTCCATCGTAAACTTCGTTCGTCCCAACTGGGATCTCACTCAGGAATACGGCTCTCATCAGAACATTTCTCATCAGGCGTTTTTGTTCTGGAGAGGAAACGTTCTCTATCAGAGACACGCATCTGCTTCAAACCCATCAGAGGTTTTTGAAGTTCCGTTCATTGATTACATTAAGAAGTTTGAGAATCATGCAACCCTTAAGGGTGTGCATTTCATGAGAGTAAATGAGTAATTTTCGCTTCTGACCTCCAATTGGAGGTTGATTCACTGCCGCCGGCGGCAGTCGCAATCTTGCAGTGTGACCTCCGCTGCGGAGGTTGATCTTAAGATTCACATCCGGCGCCGGATGTAGACTTGCATCAAGCCTTAAAGAGTCCATCCCAATTTGCACCAAGAAAACATGCATCGAGAACAGGTTTTGAAACTCGTTTCAGTTTCCGAATCTGAGCTGGTGTCATGAGCTTCACGTGTTTTTCGCGATAAAAACTCACACCCATGTCTTCGAGATCTTTGTCAGTCGTGCGCCAGTCCCAGTGATTATATTTGTTCAAATCAATAAGCGCGTAGGAAGTAAGTGATAGTTCACCTTTCGTGTTGAAATAAAAATCAAAGTAACTCATCACAAGCTCTCGCACATCACGGTAAAACGGGACGCGGCCTCTCAGCAATGCCGTGTTGGATTTTGCGATACTTCCCCAGCCCGTACTGGTTTTATAAACGGAGAGCACATGATGATCATCATTGTGAGCTTCCAGATCAATCATGAGGGGCTTCATGCCATGAAATTCAAGAGCAGCGGCCGCAAATAATCCGCCTTCAAAGCAGTGACCTTCATTCGTGACCATCACCATGCGGGGACTGAAGGCACTGTTCTCACAATTGTATGTGAGCGCGTCCACGAAATCCTGAATCTTGTGAGGAGTATTGAGTTTACGAAGGAGCCTGCGCTCAGAGGGAGTCCACTCCGTCATACAACTTCGATAATCAGATGCTGAATGGTGAATTTTTTCTGAACGAGATCGCGATAGTATGATGATGGCTGGTCGGCATTTCTTCTGATGATAATTTCCCCGCCAACCTGGCCAGGAGCAAGTTTCCAGAGGTGCATGTCGACAACTGTTGAGCCGTCAGTCTCAAGCGTTTTAACGAGATTTGCGCGATCAATGGATTCATCATGAGCATCGAGAAGATCCATGCCGGAACTTTTAATTAATCCCACGGCCCATTTGAGAACAACGACACCGCCGACAATTCCGACGAGAGGATCGGCCCAGGTCCATCCCTTCCACATCGCAAGAAGAAGAGCTCCGATCGCGAAAAGTGATGTGAGAGCGTCCGTGAGAATATGAACGTATGCACTTTCATGATTGTGATCATGCCCGTGCGAGTGAGAATGACCGTGATGGTGATGATGTCCACCAGCGGGAGCGAGTTTATTATGAGAGCAATTTTTGTGATCGTGAGCGACTTCAACTTTTTCTTCTTTCTGATGAAGAATATAAGCGCAAAGAAGATTGATAAACAATCCAAACACAGCAACAGAAAGAGCTTCCGGATAATGAATCGGGCGCTGGTCACTGAAACGCTGAAAAGATTCCACGATCATGGAGACGGCAATAATAACGAGTAATAAGGCCGAGGTGTATCCACCGAGGGAGAGAATTTTTCCGCCACCAAACGTGAAGGAAGAGCGAAATTTGGGATGACGATAGAGATAGTAAACGACGAGAGAAAGAAAAAGCGCCAGAGCATGCGAGGCCATGTGCCAGCCGTCAGCGAGAAGCGCCATCGATCCGGACCAGTATCCCACGCCCACTTCTGCGAACATGGTAATGAGTGTGATGATCGTCACCCATTTCGTTTTCTGCTCATTAGCGAGGAAAACCGTTGTGTCTCTTTCTTCAATCGTACAGTGCTGGTGCATAGAAAAAGTTTACTGTTTCCGTGCCCGGAAGTCGAGAAGACCGAGGCAAGCGCCGCCGGTGATGAGAAACATGGCCAGAAAACTTGACCAAGTGAAATCCTTTCCTGCAAAAAACACGAGTCCCAGAGTGGAAATGACAGGAGTCAGGTAGGCCAGTGCTCCTAAAATGCGGGAATCTCCTGAGCGGATAGCAGCATCCCAGAAATAAAAGGCAAGACCAAATGGACCCAGTCCCATGAAGATGAGTTTCAACACATCAGGCGTGGTGACAGAAACAGCAGGCTCAATCAGTGCATGAACAACAAGACATAAAACTCCTGAAGAAAGACAGAATCCACCGATTGACCAGACTGAAGTTTCAGGAAGTTTTTTTCTGCCGAGTGAATAAACCGGCCACGTGACGGCAGCACCGAAGGCCAGGAGATATCCGATCCATTCTTTTCCGGATGACGACTCGGGACTGGCCCCCGAAACAAGGAAGACGGATCCAATGATAGAAAGTACTGCTCCCGTGTAATGGGACCAGCTGAGTTTTGCTTTTTTATCAAAGAGTGGTGAAAACATCACCATGAGAACGGGCCAGAGATAATTAATGAGATTCGCCTCGACCGCCGGAGCGAATCGAAATGCGTAGAAAAGAAAAAAATGATAACCAAAATATCCCGCAGTACCGAAGGCGAGAAGTTTCATCGACGGAAACATCTCGCGGGCATTTCTGAGCGAAAGGAATGATCCCAGGATGAATGAAACTCCCAGAGTATAGAACGGTGGAAGATGAATCAGGAGATTACTGAATGTCGCGAGACTTCCCCAGAGGAGAATTGTGAAGAGACCAAGGATGATGGATCTTTTATTCATCGACGGGGAAAGTAAGAAGCGCGACGCTCATTAAAATCTTCCGAGCACGAAGGAAATGTATCGGCCCTGCGGCCAATAAGTTCCGGGCGAAAGCGATTCTCTCCCACTCTGCCGGTAACCGCGACTCGTGATGTGAAAACAGGACCATTTACATAGAGTCTTGTTTTGAGTGTTCCATCTCTCTCGCGCGTAACAGTCACCATCTGAAAAATCGGAGTCCGATATCCGCCTGGTGTCCGGTGATAATTAGTTCCGATCGTAATCGAATAACAATTGGCCGGAAGACATTCCACGATGGAATCATCTCTATTCTGGGCGTCGTAAACATCTTCATAGTTCACGGCAAGTGAGAGCTGTTCTCTTTCATACGGAACGGCACACATATTATTTTTATGGTCGCGGCAATCCTGTGACTGCTTCACTTCAAGGATATATCCCCCGCTATTTTCATCTCTGTGCCAGCGGGTGGAACCCGATTCTGCGTAAATAGAATTTGAACGGATGTAGCAAAGATTTTTCACGACGTCTCCCACACAACGCCCGGATGCCGGATAACTTTTATCCACATCGCCCATCCAGGAAACTCCTCCACCATCTGTGCTGTGAAAAAGCGCACCATCAATATTCGCAAAATTGCAGGGATCATCAGGATTCGGTGGACGCACCACAATTTCTTCCACTTCAGTACAGTCACCTGTCACATTTTCACGGATGTCCTGGATAAATCCCGGAACCTCAGGTGAACCCGGTGTCTCACAAGGACGACGGCATTCAGGGCCTGCTGCAAAAACTAAAACCGGAATGAAAAACAGGATCAGGTATTTCATCCGGATATTATACCCAACGTTCTCGATTTTCCCCGAAGGAAATCTTTGACCTCATGGTGAGTCAGGTTCATCATAGAAGTTATGATTATTACAGAGACAGAAAGGCTCATTCTCAGACTTCAAACTTATGAAGACGCACAGAATCTGGTCGATCTGAATTCTGACCCGGATGTTGTGAGATACACCGGAAATGGTCCCCTCGCAAACGTCGCCGAGGCCAGAAAACTTCTTGATGATCTGGTTTTCCCTCAATGGCAGAAATATAAAATGGGAAGGTTTGCTGTAACGTTGAAAGACGGCAGCTTTCTTGGTTGGTGCGGACTTAAATATTTTCCGGAAACAGATGAAGTCGATCTGGGTTACCGCTTCTCAAAGAAATATTGGGGGAAAGGTTACGCCACGGAATCTTCTCGCGCGTGTCTCAATTACGGCTTTCATCAATTGAAACTCCCCCGCATTCTCGCCAAGGCCATGCCGGAAAATACGGACTCACTTAAAGTGATGCAGAAACTCGGAATGACATTCCGTGGTTACCATCACGATCCGACTGATCCCCATCCATTCATCATGTACGACATGAAAATCAGCGAGTGGAAAGGATGAGACATTTTTTTGCCTTTCTCATTCTCGCCTTAGTTAAAACTCTCTCGCATGTTTTTTATCGCCAGGATTTTAAGTGGATCACGGATAAACCTGATGATGTGTGGGAAAGATCGCGACTCTTTGCCCTTCTCAATCACACCTCCCTTTACGAGCCACTTTTCATTCAGGGATGGAGTTATTCCTTTCTCTGGAAAATCACTTCGCATCTTTCAGTCCCCGGAGCTGATGTCACGTTGAATCGCCCCATCGTTGGCATGTTCTGGAAACTCATGATGCCGAACATTTCTTCGGTCTCAAGAAAAAGTGACAACACCTGGAGCAGTTATCTTCAGTCGATAAAAGAAAATTCAATTGTACTCATCGCTCCCGAAGGCCGGATGAAAAGACCGGATGGTCTTGATAAATTCGGAAAGCCCATGACGGTGAAACCTGGCATTGCCGATATTATTCTTGCAATCCCTGAGGGGGGAATGGTTCTTTGCATCTCCGGAGGTCTTCATCACATCCAGAAACCGGGCCAGCATATTCCGAATTTCTTCAAGACGATAAAAATGAACTTCGTTTATCTTGATCTCGTAGAATACCGAAAAAAATTCTCCGGAACTCCGCGCGAGCAGAAACTCATGATTACGAAAGACCTGCAGAAATATCTCGAGACTTCCTGCCCGACTTAAAATCTATAAATGGAAAAATTCTCTTCATCGTAAAAAGATGTGAGCCACGGAAACTCATGAGAGATGAGTGAGCGAATGCCTTTTCCTCTCCCGGTAACCGTAAATTTCCGGGAATCAGCAACTCGCGAAAGCTTCTGAAGTAAATGACGGATGTGGGGAACTTTTCCGAAGTCGTAGATAAAATAATGATCAGCAGGTTCCGGAAAAAAATCACCCGCAGTGAGATCCCCGATGGTCAGAGTGTCGGGATCCATTCCCTGAAGCTGATAAATTCTCTGCCCTTCGGCCACTCTTTCGGGGACATATTCGATACCCAGAAATTTTACCCGGGGATACTGGTGGTGAAGAAGTATTCCCAGGCGACCATAACCCGCACCCAGATCAACGACTTTTTCACCCGGACAGAGCTCAAGCTTTTCCGTCATACGGAGTAATTCTGAATAGGGTGTCTGAATGGTTTCCGGATGAAGCCCAACCCAGGTTTGGTTTCCCTCATGAAGAAGAGATCCCCAGGTGTGATGGCTTCCCCCCGGCCCCATGGCACGGGCCTTTTCCAGCAGTCTGGTTTCGATCTCAGTTACCCGAAATCCAAAATGCTTATCTATGTCTGTCGAACTTTCGTACCAGTCCATGGCCCGGCGTTTTAGCAGAGAATTATTTACAAAAAAAGGGCCCCGCATACTATTTTCCCTTATAATTCCCGTGGGAGTTACATGGGCACGAAGTACGTTTCTAAATATCCGGACGCAAATGGGATCATCGACTGGACCAGTGATGAGAACCGTACGTGGAATACGCTGATAACCCGCCAGACGGAAATCGTGAAAACCAGATCCGCTCCTCAGTTCATTGAAGGGCTCGATCGCATCGGCTTTTCCCGCGACAGAGTTCCCCAGCATAGCGAGATCAACAAGCGCCTCGCCGATTTTACCGGCTGGGAAGTGGAAATTGTTCCTGCTCTCATTCCGGCAAAAGAATTTTTCACTCTACTCGCGAATAAGAAATTTCCTGCTGCGAGTTTCATCCGTATCCCGGAAGAACTGGACTACATTCAGGAACCTGATATTTTCCATGAGTTTTATGGACATGTTCCCCTTCTCACTTTTCCCGACTACGCAGACTTCATGGAAGAATTTGGTAAGCTCGCTCTTTCCATTTCTCCCAAGGACAGAAGAAGACTCTTCCGCGTTTTCTGGTTCACGATTGAATTTGGTCTTTTAAATACGAAAGAGGGAATCCGCGCCTACGGCGGCGGCATGCTTTCTTCGATTCATGAAACAGTCTGGTCTGTAGAAAGTAAGTCACCTGTGAGAAAACCTTTTGATGCCCTCGAGGCCCTCCGGACTCCGTACCGGATTGATATTCCCCAGCCACTTTATTACGTATTGAATGACTTTAATGACCTCTTCAAAATCCTGGACCAGGATCTCGTGGGACTCCTGGAACAATCCAAGGAAATGGGCGACTTCGCTCCCCTGTTTGAGCCAGCAGGCGAAGAACTTTAGAATCTCTTAGGCCATAACTCCCGGTAATCTTGACCCTGATCGCAAACTTTGACTTGAGGTTGAAGTTCACTTGCGGTTAAATGCGGCTTAATGAATCAGGTCGCGCAATACATTTTCTTTTTCCTCGTCGGGACGACGGTGCTGAATTTTTTCATCGCCGTGGCAGCACGGGCAAAAACCGGGAACCGTGAGTTCAACGTTCTCGTTCTTTATTGGGTGAGTTTGTTCCTGAATTTTGTCGGGATCGCGGTTTTCTCAAAATCTGTGAACCAGATTGCTCTCGCCTTCTTCTTTACTGCGCCTCCAACGGCCCTCATGGCGAAGATGCTTCGCGATTCCAGAAACATCAAAACTAACTGGCCCCTCGTCATTGGTGTTGAGCTCGCGGGGATGGTCGTTACCACTTATCTCCTTCTTTATACCAACGCCGGTTTCTCTTATTCTCTTCTCCCGTTTATCTTCACGATCAGCTGGCCATGGGTCTATCCGATCGTCGATACCCTTTTCGGAAATCGTCTTAAGGCCAACTGGATTGAAAAAGCGATGGCGCTGGTTTTCATCACAGGCCTTTTGAGTCACTTTGCCTTTGCGTTTTATCGCCTCGATGAAAGTGCAGCGTGGTGGGGCTGGTCACAGGCGATTGCTCACTATCAGTGCTTATCCGTATTCCTTCCTCTCCTCATTAATCACCGTCGTGAAAGAAATGAGAGAAAGCATCTTGAAATGGCGCTGGAAAAACTCTCCGGCCGTCAGACCTCAACAACGAAAACAGATATTGATGAACTATACCGCACTCTCGAACTTCAGATCGGGCAGAAGGAAGAATTCTCCCGCCAGCTTTCACAGACCAATGTGAATCTGGAAGAAGAGCGTGAGATGAATGAAATTCTCATCAAAACCATCTCGCATGACCTCGCTAATCCCCTCACTGTTGTGAGTGCTTATGTGGATATGCTGATTGCCGGAAGAATAGCTCAGGAAGACTTTGAGAAAATCCAGGAGCGCATGCGCCTGAACCTCAGGGCCGCGATGGACATGATCGACAGGATCCGCACAACGATTGTCACGCGCCATGAAGCTGAGATTGTGAAAGTTATCCCCGTCGATCTGAAGATTGCGATTCAAAGAGTGGAAATGCTTTTTGAAGATCGCATGCGTGAGAAAAATATTACTCTTCACGTAACAGGTGATCTCACAAACCTTCAGGTACTCGCTGATGAAAATGCTCTCGTCGAACATGTCTTTGCCAATATCCTTTCCAATGCTGTGAAATTTTCTTTTGAGGGCAGTGAGATTGTGATTCAGCTCAGACAGGATCACGAGAAAGTCTATGTCGAGTTCCGTGACTACGGTGTGGGAATCAATCCTTCACGCATGGATAAGAACCGTTACACTTCAACCCGCGGAACCCGTGGAGAAGAAGGAACTGGGTTCGGACTTATCGTCATGGGATACTTCATCCGTCAGTTCGGCGCTGAACTCAAAATCGTTTCTCATTCACAAGGTGGAGAGAAAGGAACAAGCTTCATCGTTGTCATGAATCGTCCTGCCGAGGCCATGCCCCGCATTCAGTTACCGGCCGCCAACATCTTCAGCTAAAAGAATAAGATTCCTTAATTCTCCCGAATTCTATTTCCCCTAATCACGAGCTTACAGGCCCGGTTTATTTTCACTTACCATCATCCAATGTTTAACGGAGGGGTTCATGGAAAACTGGGTTAATGATGTGGAATATGTCCTTATGCCTTCACGCTATCCGGTGAAGGACTACGAAGCAAAATATTTTGCGGCCTATGAAGTATGGAGAAAGGCGTGGACAAAATTCCGTGGTGAAATCGGAGTGAATGAAACACTTCCTTCCGATGGCTTCCTTCTTCCCCATGAAATGGGAGTTCTCTTTTATAAAGGAGAATGTGTCGGCTTCAGTGCGTTTACTCATGGAACGCTGGCCGAGGGCCCTCTTCCCGATCATTCGTGGTGGAAGGCCTGGACCCCTGAAGCCTTTCAAAAACTAAAATCCATTTCCGATAACGCCATCATCTGTTCGCAATTCACAGTGAACCCGGACTTCGCCGGAAAAGGTCACATTGTTCGCTGGAAAGAAATTGTTTTTCTCTACACCTTCATGCGCTTTGAAAATTCGCACGCGGGTGTGATGGCCGGACATTTAAACCTCACGCGCGGAATGCAGAATGCGTGCGGAGAAACTTTCGGAGCAACAGTTCTTAACCCCTGCCACCCGTTCAGTTATTACGGCGTGGAGATCAATGCTCAGTTGGTTGCCTATGAACGGGAAAATATCAGGCTCATGCAGGAAAGGCGGGGCGTAGTTGAACTCTGTCATGATCTCTGGACAAAACTTACTCACCTTTCAGAATTCCCAGCAAAAAATAATATCGTTCCCTTTAAAAAAGCAGCTTAGGAGAATTTTTATGAACTGGAAGACTCAAATCGATCAGTCATCAGCGAAAATCTGTTCTGTTATTCCCATCAAGGATTTTCAGAATCCGAAAGTCTATGCCTGGTGGCTTTCTCAGACTTACCATTTTGTCTGTCACTCAACTTCACTCCTTGGATATGCCCTTCCCTTTCTGAAAGATGAAAAACTGAAAGCGATCTATGAACATCACCTCGGTGAAGAATCCCGCCATGATCTTCTCGCATTGAAAGATATCGCCAAACTCGGCATGAAACTTTCCCCACCAGCGGCCATGACAGAAGCCTTTTATCAATCACAGTACTACCGCATTCAGTTTGAAGGCGGACACGCACTTCTCGGATACATTTTATTTCTCGAAAATCTCGCCGTGACATGGGGAAAGGAACTTCATGAGTCATTGAAAGACACGCATCCCCAGAGCATGCTTTTTTTACGCGTGCATGCGGAAGAAGATGTTTCACACGTCGCACGTGCACTCGACCTCATCCAGACGCTTTCAACGCGTCAACAAGACGAGATTTTTGCTAATTTTCACTTTTCTCAGGCCCTCTATAGCTCCCTAATTAGTGAAGGAAAATTTATTAAGTTGGGAATAGCTGCCTGAAAAAGCCGCTATTGTTACAGGTCTCTTAACAAAACCTCAAGATAAACTCAGGATTTTCGCCTTATTAGCAAGGAAACCTTAAGTATTTATTAAATGTCGGTATATACTCAGGAGTGAAACTATTCTTGTAGAGGCTTAGGAGGAGACAATTCCTGTGGATAAAGTTGTCATTATTGAAGACGAGCGTGATGTAGGTGAGATGCTGAAGTATCTTCTCGAGAAAAATGCCTTCAACGTGGATTTTTACCCGTCGGCCGAAGACTTCTTTCTCGCTAAAAAGTTCTACTCAACATGCGTTTACATCATTGATTCCAACCTTCCCGGTATTCAGGGTGAAGACGTGATCCGCACGATCCGCTCCAAAGACAAACTCTCCCCTGTCTTCATTATTTCCGGAAACACTGAAGGCCAGGATATTTCCCTGGGTCTTGCTTCCGGGGCCGACGACTATCTTCCGAAGCCATTCAATACTGAGCATCTTCTCCAGAAGGTCAGAAACTCTGTCCACAAGACCAACATCATTCTCGATAATCTCATGAACGTGGGGATTAAACTCATTCCTGAGGCCAATTCCATCCTTCACGACGGGATTACAGTGAACCTCACGTCCCGCGAGTACTCGATTGTTGAGAAGCTCATTAAGTCTCCCGGTAAGATCGTGACCAGAGAAGAACTGGTGGCCGATTTCGACGATTCTGAGGTGACGGTGAGGACGATTGATGTTCACGTTTCATCCCTTCGGAAGAAGCTCGAGAAGGTCCGTCTCGTAATTGATACCGTTCGCGGTAAGGGTTACAAGATCCAGCCTTAAACTCCTGATTTTTCATCTATGTAAAAACGCCACTTTGCTAGACAGGGACCACCTTTCATTGCTAGAAACCTCTCCATATTACCCCCCGGAGGTTCCATGAAAGCTCTCTTCGCACTTACACTCACAGTTCTCTCTGCTTCTGCATTTGCTATTCCCGTAGCTCCGCACGACGCTCTTAAAGTAAATTTCAAAAGTAACAAGATCGTTTCTTCAGAATATGATTTCGAAGGAATCGTAAAACTTTCTAACTGTTCTGGTTCACTTGTTCAGCTCGCTGGTCAGCCTGATACGGCAAAAGGGATCGTGATGACGAACGGTCACTGTATCCAGAAGCCAGGTGGATACCTGAATCCAGGCGAAGTCTGGGTTAACCGTCCGATCAGCCGCGCGATGAAAATCTTTGATAAGAACATGAAGCTCTCGCCGATCAACGCGACAAAAATTCTCTACGCTACAATGACAAATACAGATGTCGCTTTCTATGAGCTCGCTGAGACGTATAAAGACATCGAAACAAAATTCAAAGTTCGTCCTTACCAGCTCGATATGGATCGTCCGACTACTGGAACATCAATCGAACTTATCTCAGGATACTGGGATCGTGGTTGGAAGTGTGACATCGATGGTTTCGTATTTAAAATCAAAGAAGGAAACTGGACGTTCACAGATTCTATCCGTTACACAGCAACTTGCGACACTATGGGCGGAACTTCTGGTTCACCACTTATCGCTCTCGGAACAAAAACTGTTATCGGGATCAACAACACTTCAAACGAATCCGGCGAAACTTGTACGCTTAACAATCCATGTGAAGTGGATGAAGCAGGAACAGTTGTCGTAAGAGCTGGTGTCCGTTACGGTCAGCAGACTTTCAACGTTTACTCGTGCCTTACTCCGGATTTCCAGTTCGACCTCAACCGTCGCGGCTGTACTCTTCCTAAGTAGTCATGAAGGGAGCGTTTTTCCAGAAGCCACTTGAGTGGAGCATTGAAACCCCGGATGAGTCCTGGCAACAGGGCGGGAAAGTCCGGGGAACTCTCCGGGTAAAAAACCACGGGGCCGATTCAATCTCCCTCAAATCCGCAGGCGCGGGTCTTGCCTACGCCGACATCAAGAAAGTTCACGCCAAAACAGACGGGGTGCTGAAACCAGCACCTCTCAAAACTTTTTCCGATGAAGATTTGAAAGCGGGAGAAACAAAAGAACTCCCTTTCGAGCTCGATCTTCCGGCAAACTGTCCGGTGTCTGATAAGAAAGCGACCTACTTTCTCACCTACGGAAAAGACGCTCTGGAAAATCATCTCCAGCTCAGCATTCAACCGCGCGTTCTCTACGGAAAACTCGTGGGTCTTCTCGATACGTTTCATCGCTTTAAGCTGAAAGAATTCAAAGGCACAAAAAACGGCGTTGAATACAAACTCATTCCCCCAACGTCACGGGACATGGCCAATCTTGATAGCCTCGTTCTCTCGTTTGAAATGGATGGTGAGGCCCTCAATCTCGACTTTGAATTTCAGGTAAAGAAACTTGATACATCAGGCGTCACGAACTCGATTAAGAAAGAAACGGCGAAGATCAAAAAAACACTCCAGCCCAAAGAGTATTCTCTGGGCCGGGATATGATCAATCAGGACGTCCTTCTGAAGATGTTCGAGTCCGTCATCGGCGAAGTGAAAATCAAAAATCAATTCTGATAGGAATTGGTTCTCCCCTAAATTTTGATTAAAGTATTTTTAACATCATGCTTTTTGGGCCATGATAAAAAAAATGCGAAATAAACCCGCTCTCGCCTGGTACTTCCGGATCTTTGATTTCGTGGCCCGTGAACGGGTCTCAAAGAATGATCTCGATACCCGCGTGATTCATGCTCACCTCACGATGGTTCTCTCGACCGGTCTTCTCATGTGGTCGTACGCTGTCCTGGGCCTCAAATTTTTCGACAATACGGATGTTCCCGGTCGCGTGGGTGTGATCTTTTCTCTCATTCATCTTTTAAGCCCTCTCCTGTTCCTTGTGACCGCGAATGGGGCCATTGTCTGCAGTGTGGCCCTAATGTGTGGACTCATTCATCAGCTGACCTTTGCGTACTTCACCGGCGGATTTGAATCACACATTATCGGCTGGCTTCCGATTCTCCCCTTACTCGCGGGATTTATCATGGGCCGCAATTGCCTGGTCCTCTGGACGGCGATCAGTACCGTTGCCATCGCCGCATTCTTTTTCATGCAGATAAATGGTTATGATTTTCCCTTCCTCATTAATCATGACGGCTATAACTGGGCGCTGGGATTATTTCTCTTCGGCTGGCTCTTCCTCATTTTCTGCACGACCTGGGTTCACGTTTCGATGAAAGAATTCTCGGAAGAAACTCTCAAGGCCCAGGGAAGAAAGATTGATGATCTTTTCCGTGTTCTCTTCCACGATCTCGCGAACTCTCTCGGAAGAATTAATATCGGCATGAGTATCTGTGAAAAAGAAGGACATGTTCCTTCCCGCGGAGTTCAGATTATCCGGGATGCCCAGCAGAGTATGTCCGACATCACTCAGAATGTTCGCCGGATGTATGCTGTCTCCAAGGGGAAAGCGGAAGTTGATCTTTCACCCTGCGCGCTCAATTCTTCCATTGAACATCTCCAGAGAATGTTTGCGACCGAGATTGAGAAGAAAAAAATCAAACTGGTATATGACTTTGAAAAGAACCGGGGCCTTCATTTGATTGTGGATCCTGTGAGTTTCAATAATCAGGTCCTGGGAAATATCTTTTCCAATGCCATCAAGTTTTCGCCTCCTGGCAGTGCGATTTCTATTTCCGCCTGGCCGGTGAACCATAAACTGATCGCTGTCGAGATTAAAGATTTTGGTATCGGAATGCCGGAGATTCTTATGAAGAGTCTTTTTGACATGAATAAGCGAACCACAAGATCAGGGACTGAAGGTGAAAGCGGAACTGGTTTCGGGATGCATATCATGAAGTCATTCGTGGAGATGTATCAGGGACAGGTTATGGTGGAATCGGTCGATCGCGAGGAGAGCCTGGAGTATTCGGGAACAAGTATCAAGCTGATTCTGAAAGGAGAATGGAACTAGCACTTTCGTGCCAGCTCCATCCTGATTTTTTAGTGTACGACTGGTTTGTAGATGACGTTAAGGCCAGCGAGAGGAAACTTACCATTGAGGAATTTCACGTCTCTCTTCTTCGTCCAGAGCATGTCCGGGCGTGTTTCAGAAATCCATGTTCCACCGATGACTTTTCCATTCACATCAATTTCGATCACGTATTCGTAATCTTTCGATCTGTTCACCTGGTGCGGAGTATTTGTTACCGGCTCTTTCGATACAAATCCGATTTCGCCTTCAGCTTCTAATTCCGGAGTGTAGTAAGAGAGCTCTTCACCGTAAGTCATCTTCGTCTTGATACGAAGTTTTGATTTCACTCCGCGATTGGCTTCCTGAGCAGTTACTGCTTCTTCACCAACAACTTCTGAAGCATATTCTTTTACCGGCTGGTTCCACACGTCATTGAAACGGTCAACGTCAGCAACGAAGCCCTGAGAGTTGATACCAATCATGTTTGTGATCACAACGTGGAAGGCACCAGCGTTCACGTCAGCACATTTATCTTTATTTGCGTCAGCTGCTGATGGAGGAGCAATCGGTCCATCTTCTTCAGATTCTTCACCGGCAACTTTACCGCGGACATCACAACGGTCACCCACACGGACGAAAGTCCCTTTTGAGTTATAAGCATCGTGCATGGCCAGGAGACCTTTTACGTCTGAAGAACCGAACGGAACTTTCACACCGTCTTTGTTCGTCACAACTACCTGAGCAGGCTCAGAGTAGTTAGAAGCGGCCTGACTCCATCCGTGACAGATTCCTTCCCACCAGAGATCAGTCGGCTTCACACTGCCGAGAACTTTCTTCGTGAGTTTATAAGAATAGTCACCCATCGCGATGTCATAAAGCTCAGCAGGTGAAAGCTCAGAAAGTTGAGCTTCAGAAGCTGAGAGAACCTGAGCTTTCGTGAGGAGCTTGTACTTAAAGGGCTGAGGATCTTTACTGTTCCAGCGATAAGCGATTCCGCCCACGTTGCTTGGCCAGTAAGTCTCAGACCATCCGAGAGTTGTATCGTGAAGCTTACCCTCGAGGGGAAGGGCAGCGAAACTTGTATTGATAGGTGTCTTCGTCACAGCATTGAAAAACTTCGGATCATTGCTACCCTTGAAAGGGACAGCGAAGGCCGCAGAAGTAAACGAAAGAACCGCAAGTGCGATCATCGGTTTCATAATTGGAATCCTTTTGAGAAGATGAATGCGCGCTTTATACACTGAAACCGTTCAGGCATGAGAAAACTGGTAAATTTTATATGTTAGATGTCATTACCTTAGAAAACATGAATGTCCGGACCATCTATCAGGTCTTTGAAGATGCGTTTACCGGTTACTTTGTCACTTTTGAAAAGAAACCCGAAATTCATATAAATAGATGGCTTTCAATGGGTGTCGACTTCGAACTCTCCTATGGGGTGAAGTCCGGGGGGCAGCTCGTGGCCTTCGTTCTCCATGCTCCCCGGAAGGATATGGTCATGAATCTCGCGACCGGTGTGCGCAGGGATTTTCAGGGTCAGGGGATCACGAGTCACTTATATGATCGGATTCTGAAAGACCTGCCTTTGAGAGGTTTCCGGAAAATGCAGCTGGAAGTGATCACCGAAAATGTCCGCGCGATCAAGGCCTACGAGAAGGCCGGCTTCAAAATCCAGAGGAAACTTCTGTGCTGGAAAGGAAGTGCAGACTCCATCCCCGACTCTCCCGGCACTCATGCCATTAAAAAAGTTCTTTTAACTGATGAGCACGCGGCCCTCACTCCTTTCCCCTATGCTTTTGAAATGGATAAGACCGCAGTTGAAAAACAACAGGATATGCTGGAGCTTCACGAACTGCGTGAGGGAAAAACGCTTCTGGCCTACGCTGTCTGGAATCCCTGGAAAATGAATCTCATTCAACTGGGGGGAAAAAATAAAGAAGCTGTCGCAGGGATTCTTTCACGCATGAAGCTTCCTGGTGAAAATTTCGGCATGGTGAATGTGGATGAAAAGAACGATCTGGTAAATGGCGTATTCAGGGATCTGGGACTTGTGAATTATATCTCTCAGTATGAAATGGAAACGGAGTTCTGACGTCCTTTGAAAACAGCTTCAATGTAATTTCCATCCGGGTCGACAACATTGGCAGTATAGACGCCAAGATCAGAGGTCTGACGGGGGCTTCCGTTACAAATTCCCCCTGCTCTTAAGGCCGATTCATGGAAGAGTTTCACTGAGCCTGGATTTTCCGCATGAAAAGCAATGTGGGCCGACTTGGTTGTCTCCGCGTTCTGTCTTACTTCGAGCTCATTAATATAGAAGAACTCCTTGGCCTCACCAGTAATGGTGTGTCCCAGAGTTTCAACGACCGCCTGATAGAATTTTCTACTGAGATTGATGTCCTTTACATGAAGGACAACGTGATCAAAGAGCTTCTTCTTTCTTTGTTGCATGCTCATTCCCGAAAAGATTTATTTTCTCTTAAAAAGAATTATCACAACCAAAATAAAAGAAAAGAAGTTTAGCCTTAACTAAATCTTATTTTTTCAGGCAGCGTTCACGGTAACGCTCGTATTTTTCTTTGCACTCCCATGATTTCCCATCGGGCAAAAGAATCGCGTGAGAAGGAACCTTAATGCGATCGCAATGAAATCTCCGCTGAATGTATCCATGTTTGCAGTTCCATCCGGGATTTTTATCTGAAGGTTCCGCATGCGTGGGTATCTTCACACAATCGCCTTCGAAATAATGATAACCCTTCGGACATTCCTTCTCATTTACCTTGTAGATGAGATTCGGGTAATCCGTGATGATCCCATCGACTCCCATCCCCATGAGCATCTTCATGTCTTCCACATTGTTCACTGTCCACGGAACAACTCTCATTCCCTGAGCATGGAAAAGCGGAATGTCTTCATAAGTCAGAAGCTTGTAATCAGGTGAAAAAATAGTGGGAACAAAGCCCAGGATCTTCTTCACCTCTTCCGGCGATTCTTTTTTTTCCGTGAGATGCGAGAGCTGAATCTGAGGATATTGCTTCTTCGTATAGATCAGGACGCGGGGATCAAAACTCTGAAGGATGAAGCGGTCTTCCGGCAGGTATTCCCGGATCTGGGCCACTACGAGGTCGGTAAATTCCGGGACCTTCGGCTGAAAATTTTTCTTCTCATCTTCCGGCAGGGATTTAATTTCGATGTTGTACATCACTGTACGTTTCTCTTTCTTCAGCTGAGCTTCAATTTCCATGAGGAGTGAAGACAAGAGAGGCTTCCCTACACTCATTTTTTTCTGATCAGGGAAACGGGGATGCTTCATAGATCCGCAATCAAAACGCAAGATCTCGCTGTAATCCATCTTGTAGAGATTAAATTCTTTTTCCTTGAAAGTTTTCCCCTCCGGATGCGAACAAAACTCAGTTGCGATCCATGGCTCGTGGCTCACGACGACTTTCTTATCTTTTGAGATCACGACATCGAGTTCAAGTGTCGTGACAGGATAGCGAAGGGCCTCGCGCATGGCCTCAATTGTATTTTCCGGAATAAGTCCGCGCGCTCCCCGGTGCCCTTCCCAGTCAAAGCCCGAAGCAAACACAGGAGCGATCAGGAAAAGGAAAAAAAACTTCATAGGAAAATCCGTACGGTTAAAGCGATGAGGGCCGGCAGGGCCTGGATAAAAAAGATTTTCGGGCCGACAGTAAATGCACCATAAATTCCGGCAACCGCCACGAAGACCAGAAAGAGCACGGTGACATTCATGTCGCTCGTAACAAGTCCGTAAATGATTCCGGCGACCAGAAAGCCATTATACAAACCCTGGTTCTGAGCGAGAACTTTGGTGAGCTGGGCCTGTGCTTCAGTCATTTTGAAAGTTTTCATTCCCAGAGGAGTTGTCCAAAGGAACATCTCGAGAATGAGAAACCAGAAATGTAGGAGTGCGACGAGGGCGGAAATCCCTTTAAAGACCATGAGCATAGACACCTCTCTATGCTCATAAGTTTATCAGGAAACTATTCTAAGCCAAGGAATTGGTCGTAGGTGCATTCCTCATCCCTGACGCCCCGGGCCTGAATTTCAATCACGCGACTTGCGATCGTTTGAATAAACTCATGATCGTGCGATGTGAAAAGAAGTGTGCCTTTGAAATCAATGAGCCCTTCGTTCACGGCCGTGATTGTCTCGAGATCCAGGTGGTTCGTGGGATTATCCATCACAAGAACGTTTGAGCCAGAGAGCATCATCTTCGAGAGCATGCATCTGACTTTCTCACCACCCGAAAGGACGTTACAGAACTTCTTCGCTTCTTCACCGGAGAAGAGCATGCGCCCTAAGAATCCACGAAGGAATGTTTCCGTCTGATCTTTTGAGTACTGACGGAGCCAGTTAATGAGATCGAGTTTTGCGTCTTTAAAATATTGTGAGTTATCGTTCGGAAGATACGCACGGGTTGTTGTAATCCCCCACTGAATTCTTCCTGAGTCCGGCTGAAGCTCTCCCATGAGAATCTGGAAAAGTGCCGAAGTCTTCACTTCCGAGTTCGCAAGGAAAACCACTTTCTGGTTTTTCTTAATCGTGAAGCTTACGTTATTGAGAATCTTCTCACCTTCCAATGTGTAAGTGAGTCCATCTACGGAAAGAAGCTGATCTCCCGCTTCGCGGTCAGCTTTAAAACCAACGTAAGGATATTTCCGTGTCGAAGGCTGGATGTCTTCGAGTGTGAGTTTATCGAGCATCTTCTTACGTGAGGTCGCTTGTGAAGATTTGGAAGCGTTGGCAGAAAAGCGCTGAATGAAGTCTTTCAGATCTTTCATCTTATCTTCGGTTTTCTTGTTCTGGTCATTCATCAAACGCTGAGCGAGCTGGCTCGATTTCACCCAGAAGTCATAGTTACCGACATAAAGTTTGATCTTGTTAAAATCAATATCGCAGATGTGCGTGCAAACTTTATTCAAAAAATGTCGATCATGGGAGACGACGAGAACAGTTGTGTCCTGCTGATCCATGATGAATTTTTCGAGCCACTGAATTGCCTTGAGATCAAGATCGTTGGTCGGCTCATCGAGGAGAAGAATTTCCGGTTTCCCGAAGAGGGCCTGAGCGAGGAGAACTTTTACTTTCTCACCACCGGTTAACTCTTTCATCTTTCTCTGATGAAGATCTTCTTTGATTCCGAGACCCGCGAGTAACGAAGAAGCATTCGCTTCTGCTTCCCAGCCGTTGAGTTCTCCGAATCTTCCTTCGAGTTCCGCTGCTCTTTCACCGTCCTGATCTGAAAAATCTTCTTTAGCGTAAAGAGCGTCTTTCTCTTTCATGATGCCGACGAGTTCTGAGTGGCCAAGAATCACGGTCGTGAGAACTGTTTCTTCATCAAAGGCAAAGTGGTTCTGCTTTAAGACGGCCATCCGTTCGCCGGGAGAAATTTCGACAGCACCAGAGTTGGGCGTAATTTCTCCGGATAGGATTTTCAGGAAGGTAGATTTACCGGCACCGTTAGCACCAATGATGCCGTAACAGTTGCCTGGAGCGAATTTGAGGTTAACGTCTTCAAAGAGTGTGCGGCCGCCAAACTGGAGGCGCAGGTCGTGTACTGCGAGCATGGAAATCCCCGGAAAATTTTCTGGGAAATTACCACATTTAACGCGGAAAGACTACGGTTTTTGGGGATGATTTAGAGGGAAACACCGACGATGTCAGCGTCACTTCTGTTCATATACTGGATTGAAGCGTTGTACTGTTGGTGTCTGTCGGTCACATCAGAATAATAAGCGCCGAGAATCTCTTTCAACTTCTCTTCGTGCTTAACTTCCAGCTGGCCAATGAGCGTTTCAAAATCCTGTCTCGCCTCTTTTCCGGCCTTCTCAGCTTCGCGGGAAAGGGAATCAATCTCAGCTTCAAAAGACTCAGACTCTTCGAGATATGCGGTATAAGTTTCTTCACCGTGATCAGGATCAGCTTCCATCAGGAATTCTTTGAGATCATTTTTCCAGCCCTGCTTGATTTCATCCCACGGAACTTCATCCACGTGAGCAATCTCAGAACCATCAGGTTCAATTTCCGAAACAGCTGCGTTCTCAGAAACAGACGGAGATTCCGTCACAACAGGATCAGCAACGAGAGACGCTGAAACGCGATGAATAGCGGAAACTCTTTCATCGGGGCGGCCACGGGCAGCGGCCATTTTTGTTTTGATTTGATCGATTTGAGTAACACCCTCCGGCTGCGGAAGGATGTTGTAAATAAAGGCGGCAGAGATTAAGCACAAGAGGGTGACTCTCTTCATGCTTAAATTGTAGGACCGAATTCTAAACCGTCCTAGATAGGTAAAAATAGTCACCTCCGGAGTCTTTTAGTCAGGATGGCTAAAAACATCAGAGGAAGCCACATCACCACCACTTCACTCGCGAGAACCTGAAGCCCCCGTAACCCGAGGAAATTTCCGATGCCGATCGGTGAAACTTCAATCGGTCTCCAGGGAAAGAAATATCTGCCGGTATCAATTGGCCACCACAAGGCCACACCTAATCCGCCATTGGTGAGCATGTCAGATAGCGGATGAGAAAAAGTGGAAAGTGTCGCGAGAAGAAAAACAGATTTCTTTTTTTCTTTGAACAGGAAAGTAGAAAGAATTCCCATGATCACAGCAAACGCAAGTGAATGCGTGAAGCCGCGATGACCCCATTGAGATTCATACGGGATGCCAAATTTAAATGAGATCACATCAGCATCCGGCAGAATCGCCAGAATGATACAAAGAAGAGAGAGCTTACCTGCCAGCTTCTCTCCCCTTCCGATTAACATCGCAAGGGGAGCGGCCGGATGAGAAATAAGTGAGGCCACTTATTTTCTTCTACCTGACATTCTGAGGATGAAGAGAAAGAGGTTGATGAAATCGAGATAGAGTTTCAGCGCACCCATGATCGCACCGCGAGCGACATGATCACCAGTTCCCATTGGCGCCATGTTCTTAATGATCTGAGTATCGTAGGCCGTGAGACCCGCGAAAACAATAATTCCTACGAGACCATAAATCTGTCCGCCCATTCCACCCATCATTGACGGAAAGAAAATGGAAAGAATCGCAAATCCGAAGAGTCCGAAAAGTCCCATCGTACAAAAACTTCCGACCGGACCGAGATCACGCTTGGTGATGTAACCGAAGGCCGAAAGACCACCGAAAGCAAATGTTGTGGTGAAGAAGGCCGACTGGATACTTTCCTGAGTGTAGACCATCGAGAAGATCGAAAGAGTCGCACCATTAAGAGCAGCGTAAAGAAGAAACATCGCAGTCGCCATCATCGGAGACATTTTGTTAATGCCGGCCGAAAGCCAGATCACGAGTCCGAATTCCGCAATGATCATTCCGTAGAAAAGAATCTTATTGCTGACGATCGCGATCATCATTTCCGGAGAATTAGCGACAGAGAAGGCCACAAGTCCTGTGAGAAGAATCCCGATCGTCATCCACATGTAGACTTTCGACATGTAGGCACTGACGGCCAGTTGAGCAGTAGGACTCACATAAGGGTTACGAGTTTCCATCATCATTCCTTTGACGAGAAAATTATTGATGGAAAGATCGTCTCAGACTCTTATCGTGTCGTCAAAGGAAGCGCCTCCCAGCCTGAGAATGAGAGGGAATAGTGGTCTCTCTTCGCAACTTTTGTCTCATCCAGCTTAAATGGGGGCACTGACCTTAAGATTTCCTCGAAGAGAAGACGGATTTCGAGTCTTCCGAGTTTTGCCCCGAGGCAGTAGTGAGGACCGTGTCCATAAGCAAAATGCTGAGCACGACGTTCCGGTATGATCTCATGCGGAAGTTCATCGCCCGGCAGATCGCGGTTGATACAGTGAGTGGAAATAAAAATTACGTCTCCGTTTTTTACCGGATGATTCATGATCATCGTATCAGCGCGTGCCACGCGGAAGATAAAAGTCACGGCCGGATCCACACGCTTTAATTCTTCCAGGGCGTTTCCGATTAATTCCGGTTGCGCGCGAAGTTTTTCCTGAAGCTCAGGTTTCGTCGCAAGAAAGAACATGATGTTGTTAATCTGGTCCGTAGTTGTTACCTGTCCCGCCACGAGCATCATAATGAGTTGAGAAATAAGCTCTTCATCAGTAAGACCTGACATCGGTTGAGCGCGCAGGAGGATCGAAACATAATCCTGACCAGGATTCACTTTTCTCTCAATGATGAGCTTTCCGAAATAATTTTTAAGATTAAGGGCCGCGGAATTCACTTCAATGCCGTCTTCATTCCGGTACTGAGAAGCACCTCCAAAAAATCCCGTCATGATGTTGGCCGAATGGAAAAAATCTTCGCGATCTGATTCAGGAATACTGAAGAGATCAGCGAGAACTGTGGAAGGAAGTTTCTTCGCAAGTTTTTCCACAAACTCAATATCTTTCATGTCTTTGACTTCAGTCACAAGTGCTTTCACCGTTTTCTGAACCGTCACAGTGAAGCGCTCTAAAATGTGATCTTCAAATCCCTGGGCGGCAATTTTCCTTCTTTTGCTGTGATCTTCATCATCACTCATCACCATCATCTTTTTTACGACACCAAAGAAATCTCCGATCAGTCGAAGATCCATATTCGGCATGCGCGAAATGAAGAAAGCTCCCCGATCCGCACTGAAATCTGTACTGGTGAGTACGACTTTCGCCGCTTCAGCGTTCGTCACAACATGAAAACCACCCTGCTCCCAGAAATACACATCGCCGAATGACTTTACGTAATGAGAGAAATCATCGTGGAAAGTTTTCGGGTTACTGGTTTTCTTAAAATCAAAGAAAGATGTGTTCATACTGTCTCCTGAAGAATCTGAATACGTTTAAAACTTCTCGTCATGTTACCGGCCAGGGCCTTTCTTCCATGAAGATAGCGGAAATTATCAACGATCAGGAGATCACCTTTCTCCCATGAATGGGTGATCATATTGTCATAAAGCTTACTGGTCATGCGCTCATAAAAATCCGGAGAAGCTCCGTCAATTTTCAACGTCACAGGATTTTTTTCCGTCTCCACTTTTTCCGCCAGGCGGAGAATCGTTTCACCAGTCAGGGGATGCTTCTGAACCAGCGGAACGGTAATAGTCCCGCCGTAATGAGCTTTTTTCTCAGTCGAGTAAGTCAGGGTGACTCCGAGACATTCGTTCTGTTCTTCTGATGAAAGGGAATTCCAGAGTCTTGTTGTATCGACGAAAGTTGTTTCGCCACCGTTGCCTTCACTTTCTAAACAATGAAACAAAAGAAACATTGGCTCTTTGTAAAAAGCTCCGTCCCAATGAAAAGGAACAGCTTCATCCGAGAATAAATAATTAGCAGCATCTTTCTGAAACCTCATCGTCATGACCGGTCCGAAATCCCAATGAAGAAGGGGGCCAAGTGCAGAGGCCACATTCAATAACTCATCCTCATGGAGGCGCGCTTCTTTCAGAAGCGTGAATCCATCAGAGCTCAAAGTAAGCATACTTACCTCCGAGTTTTGTCTCGCGACCACCGAGTTCCAGTGCGCGGGCCTTGTGCATAAGCTCGAAACCGTTTTCGGTGCGGACCGTGACGTTGTGCCAGGGAGTTGCCCATTTTTCTGATGACGTCACCAGTTTCACGCCGAACTTTTCATGAACCATAGGATATGGATGAATCGACAAACGAAGGACATCACCGAACTCTTCTTCAAGAAGTGCTGACCATGCGTCCGATCGTCTCATGAGTTCATACGTTTTTTCCTTCATCTGTTTACTCAGCTGGTTTTTAGAAAGAGTCGAAAGCCCCATCTGATCTTCGATCATGAACTTATGAAGTCCGTTAAAGAGGGCCGGAGTCTTTCTCGCTTTTTCTTTTACTTCTTCCATTGTCATAAGAAAGCGCCAGAGTAATTCCTGTCTCAACTCATCACCCTGTTTATGAGGATGAAGTTCATCCATCGAAAAAGTACGAAGATGAGAAAGATCAAACTCGTGGATAATGTCATCAATGCCTTCAGCATATAGAGAAATATGCTCATCAGGCACACCCACAACATCAGAGAACACACGTCCGTCAGAACAGATAATAACTTCTGCACCAGGAGCGTAGTGTCCGGAAATTTCCCCACACATCTCTTCCAGGTTCTTGAGCGCCAACACTTCACCCATATCCGGGAGAATCCCCGTTGTTTTCATCGGGCTGGGTGATTTGGCAGGAAACGCAGGAAGGATAAAAGTGAGCTTCTCCCCATTCAGCATTTTGTCCATCATCTTACGGACGATCGGAACTTCCTTGAGATCAGAAACCTCTCCGGTAAAGTTCGCGAGCTTCATCAGAGCGCGGACAGCTGTAAAAGCAGAAGAATGAAATGTGTCAGTTTGTTGATGGGCCAGCATGGGCTCCTCCCTTTCTCTTTTCACTTGTACCGCCCGTGTTTAAATAGTAAAATTCAATGGAAGCAATCATTACTATAGGGATATATCTATATGAGCATTACCTTTAAAGACCTCGAGAATTTCATCATGGTGGCCAAGTCCCGCACCCTCTCAGAAGCATCTGAGAAGCTTGAGATGGCCCAGCCCTCTCTTTCTCTTGGGATTAAGAAGATGGAAAAGGAACTCGGCATTCCTCTTTTCACCCGCGGCAGAAACGGGATTAAGCTCACGCCTCAGGGAAAAAATATTCTTCCGGAAGCCGAGATGGCGATGCAGCTCTTAAACCGCATTAAAGGGGCACCGGGGAATCTGCGCTTCCGCATCGGTTGTCACCCTTCTGTGGGAATGTTTCTTCTGGGAGAATTCCTGAAGACTATGCATAAATTAAATCCCGATCTCGACATGGATATTGTGAATGGATCCTCGCATGAAATTAATAAGCGCGTGGCACTCGGTGAAATTGATTTCGGGATTGTCATGAATCCCCTTCCTATTCCGGGACTCGTGACAAAATTCATCGGAGAAGATGAAGTGTTTGTCTGGGAAGCGAAAAACCGCTTCGATGACCGCCTCATCTATAACCCGGATATGATCCAGGCCAATTCCATTCTTTCCCGCTGGAAAGAAGCTCCCGCCTCAAGGGTCGAAGTACCGAATCTGGAGCTCATCGCGAGCCTCGTGGATTCCGGTGCCGGCTACGGAATTATTCCTTCGCAGGTCGTGAAGGCCCAGCGTTTTCAGCTGAAGAAAGTCCCGGGCACACCGACATATAAGGACAAACTCGCCGTCGTTTGTTTCCCGGAAATGCTCAAAACTGCGGAAGGGAAGCTGATCTTTGAGGAGCTCAAGAAGTCCTATAGAGGTTAACCTATAATAAGTATTCTATTCATGCGGTTGTACCAATACTCCTTTTTGATACAACTTCCGCATGAAGGCAATCGTCTATAACATTTTCGGTCTCGGTCATATCAATCCCACCCTCCCCCTTGTGAAGCAACTGGTGGATGTGGGAGTCGATGTCATTTATCATTCTTCACCTGAACGTAAAGAACTGATTGAATCAACGGGTGCTGTCTTTCGTAACTACGGTTATGACTCCTATAAGGCAGATGATTTTAATCCCGGGAAAAATTTTGTTCTCCAGACACTTCCGGCAGCACGCGGCCTTCTGCCTTTTCTCCTCGCTGAAATTGAAAAAGAAAGGCCGGATTTCCTCATTTACGATTCCATGGCCCCCTGGGGAAAAATACTTTCAGAAATTACCGGGATCACTTCTTTTTGCACAGTCACGACATTTGCTCTCTCACTTGAACGAAAGCAGAAAATGTTTACGCGCTTTCAGATCACACCGGATGAAGAGAATCAGAAGGCCATTCAATATTTTCAGGATGAATTCGGAATTAGCCTAAGACTGGAAGATGCGCTCGGGGCCTACAGCGAAAATAACATTGTCTTCACTTCGAAAGAATTCAATCCACCCGTTGAAAAAGAAGAGAACTTCGACTTCATGGGTCCATCCATTGAACGAGAGGAAGATCTTTCCGGGTTTGTGATTCCTCACCGGAGTAAAAAAGTCATCACCATGAGTCTCGGTACTCTTCTTCGTGAAGAAGATCCTTCAGTCACTGATTGGTATAAAGAACTCATCAAGGCATTTGCGGATGATCCCGACTATGAACTTATTCTCGCTGGCGGTGACCTTGGTGAATTACCATCGAACGTGAATTCCTACGAAAAAATCCCGCAACTCTTTGCCCTTCGTCACAGTGATGTCTTTATTCATCACGCGGGCATGAATTCCCTGAATGAAGGACTCCACTTCGGAGTTCCTATGCTGGTGATTCCACATTCGAAGGATCAGTTCATCAATGCTGAGCGACTGGTCGAATCCGGCAAAGGATTGTCTCTTAATAGAAGTCAGGTGAAGGCGCACATTCTTCGCTCGTGCGTGGAACGACTCATCGGAAGGGCAGTATGAATCTCCATCAGTTCTGGTTTGGTGATATTGAAATCACTCCTGAGTATTATGAAAGACAACTGAAGCGCTGGTTCTGGGGAAACAATCCTGAGCTCGACCGCGTTTGCCGCGAAGAATTTGCTCCCCTCCTCGAAAAAGAATTTTTGATTCCCGAAAGTCCTCGCGACTATCTCTCCCTCATCCTTCTTTTAGACCAGGTTCCGAGAAATGCCTTCCGCGGAAGTTTTCAAGCGTTTGAGTATGATCACTTCGCGCAAAAGCTTTCTATCGCGGCACTGGGAACAAAATATGAATCCGAACTCACTCTCCCTGAGAGAATTTTTCTCTACATGCCACTGGAGCACGCAGAAGATTTAAAGCTTCAGGATCTGGCGGTGGAAAAATTTTTCGAGCTTCATAGGTTAGCACCGAAAGAAATCAGGGCCTGGACTCAGCTGGGAGTGGATAAGGCGATTGAGCACCAGAAAACAATTCAGGACTTCGGACATTTTCCGAAGAGAGCGCGTTCTTCATCAACCATGACACCGTACGATCTGAATCCCACTTAGAATGTCCTATTTTCAGGGTCATCTTACTTCTTTTTGCAAAAATTCTGACGAGATCAATTCCATATCCGACCGACAGGACTGAGCTGTACTCATCGATCGTTGAAGATATGCCTTTTTCATGTTTCTGCTGATTAAAGAGGACATAGTAGATGGCATTCCGGGTTTCCCTGATCGATTTCAAAACATGCAGATGATAACGCTCCACCTGGATCCTTCCCCGGTTTAATCCCATGGCGAAAGTGATCGTAAGTGATCTCATGCCCCAGGTGAGTATCTCATTAGAAGTGGCCTCCACTATCAAATGAATGTGATTGGACTGAAAGGAGAAATGAAGAATGCGAAGACCATGTCTTCTGGCATTGGTGATCGATTTCTTCAAAAGTTTGAGAGAGTCTTTATTTCTCACTCTTTCGGAATATCTGAAGTTAATGTGCATGGGTGTGCGGGAAGAAACTTTTTCCCGAATCCTATGAGCGACGCCTTTGGATCTCAATCTCGTGCGCCCGGAGTTTTTTCTTTTCCCACCATGCGAGTTCAATTTCATTTTTGTTTGCATGAAAAGGGCATATCTTAAAAGAATGGACCAGTAGAGCTGATCGGAATTGAAGGAAGAAAATGTTCAGGAAAGAAAATCAGAACCCGTCGGGTGAAAAATGCATAAAATCTTTCTGCACGCTCTCGATCTCTCCACCCCACTTAAACCCTTCACGCTTGAATGACAGAACTGTTGGTGAATTCGCAGTCAAAGACAGCGGATCTAGACCGGGCCGGTAAGCGCCACCTTTTGAGAGAGCACATTGAGGACCCCAGGTGAGACAATTATTATAAAGCCCGTTGGAATTCTCATTCACATCAATAGCAATACCATAAGCATGATTAGAGAATTGAGTGCGCAGACCACGTGAATCAACA
Source organism: Bdellovibrionota bacterium (assembly GCA_040387275.1). Classification (GTDB taxonomy): domain Bacteria; phylum Bdellovibrionota; class Bacteriovoracia; order Bacteriovoracales; family Bacteriovoracaceae; genus Peredibacter. The sequence continues at coordinate 784,365 of JAZKDZ010000001.1, forward strand.
GGACCGCGTGATTTTGAAGTGCGATAGCCAACGAGATTTTTAATCTGGGTTCCAGAGAGGATATCGGGAATTTTGCTGGCAAGCTGCTTACAGATTTTTACTTTCACACTCGAGATGAAAACTTCCCGCTGGTCTTCCTCACAAATTGTGCATCCTAAAGGCCCTTTCTCTTCCTGAGATAATTCTGCTTTCCATTTCTGGACACGAAACGGACCTTCTGAACTGCGCGTCCGCGTGTTCCAGACGGTATAGTCGTAATGACAGTCAAAGGCCCAGGCCTGAACAAAACTCGAGAGGATGAGGATAAGTATCATAGGATGGTAATTCTCACAGCTTCCGTTAAGTGCTTACTGCCATCGTTAAGCTCTACTTCAGCACTGATCTCATGCTGACCTTTTTTCATCGGCCAGTCCAGTTCGGGACCATTTTCAGGAATCATTGTTTCATTAAGTTTCCAGCTCACCTTTTTGACATCAAGAGATCGATTCAGTTGAATTGAAAGATTCTGGAGACTCGAGGGAATATTCGGATCAATGGCGAAAATACTTCCCGGTAGTGGTCGTTTGATGACAATTTTATTCCGCATTTGCGATAGATCATAAACGATCTGACTATCTTTGTTTGGACATGAGAGGGAAATCTGATTTTTAAGAGACCACTCAGGCTTTTCCTGGAGAAAAGACTGATATTCATCGGGGTAGATTGTCGCGATCACTTTTCTCTCATCATCAGGCTCATGGCAACCTCTGACGTTGACCTCTCTGTGGTAATCACAATCTTCTGATGGCCTTTTCTTCTCCGAAACAATTTCGAATTTACGATGAGGACAATGAATGCCGGGCCTTTTTCCGGAAAGTGAACACACAGGTACTCTCTGAAGTTGGGATGGCATCCGCTGACCTGGAACATACTTATTATTCATGAGAACTTTCATGACTTCTGAAACGATGGGGCCAGCACCAGAAATACCACTTACTTTCTTCATGGGCGCCTGATTCATATTTCCTACCCAGACCAGAACGGTGTAAGAGGAGTTGAATCCAACGGCCCAATTATCCCGAAAATCCGTTGAGGTTCCGGTTTTCACCGCAAATTCAAAAGGTAATTCGAATACGTTTCCCTCTCCAAAAGATTCTTTGCGGGCGACGGGATCGGCCAGAACATCTTTGATCTGAAAAGCGGTCTCACTGTTAATAGGTGCCGGGCGCTTTCGGGTGCGTTCATGAAGAAAATATTTTGGCTCGATGATTTCATTGCCATTGATAAATGCCGTATAACTACGGGCAAGTTCCATCGGACTAATTTCAGCATTCCCAAGGGTGAGACCAACACCATAATGATGAGGAGGTTCAGGGAGGGAAAAACCAAGGTCTGAAAGAAAACGGTGTAATTGTGTGACACCAACATAATCGGCAAGGTAAACGGCCGGCAAATTCAATGAATTGGCCAGGGCCTCTCTCATTAATCGTGGACCTGTAAAATCCCTGCTGTAATTACGAGGCAGGTACTGACCAGCTCCAGTTTTGTAGTATGAAGGAATATCCGGCAAGACATCAGTCAGAGACCCCCCATTCTGAAGTGCAAGCGCATACGTAAATGGTTTTAAGGCCGAGCCGGGTTGTCTTTTGGCAGTAAGCCCGTCGTAATGGCTTCCATTTTCTGCATCGATCTGAGTGGAACCAAGATAAGAAAGTATATCACCTGATTGATTATCCAGAACCAGGACTGCTGAGTGATTGGCATTATTCTGGCGCAGTTTCTTTAATTGATTCCGGGCTATTTCTGAAACTTTCTTCTGAAGCCAAAGATCAATCGTCGTATCAATCCTGCCTTTGGCGATAAATTTTGGGAGTTCGGGTTGCTGGAGAATACGCTGAACGAAATGAAAATTGTCCCATCCACTTTTATCCTCATAGAGTGATATTCCCGTTTTTAATTCATAGGCCATGACATCATCAGATGTTCTGTAGACTTCCCCAAAACGCTTTAAAAGAGCGTCGCGTTTACTCAGGAGTAAAGGTCGATTTTCTTCTTTCAACAAAAAGGATGGGGCCCGGGGAATGACTGACATGACGGCCATTTCAGCAACAGACAATTCTTTAAGAGGCTTCCCGAAATAGACTTCTGAGGCCCGGCGAATTCCGACAATCCGTTTCCCATAAGGAATAGCATTCAGGTAATGGCCAAGAATCTCCTGCTTCGAATACTGAGTCTCGATCAGTAGTGCTCCCAACATTGTTCTGAATTTCCCGAAAAAGGTTCGGGGAATTTTATGATGGAGTCTATAAACCTGCTGAGTAATGGTACTGGCACCGGTTTTAATTTCACCCTGCTCCACATTGATAAAGAGAGATCGTAACCCGGAAATAAAATCAATCCCGTGATGACGATTGAAATTCTTATCTTCGGCCAGGATCAACATTTGAGAAAGCTCGGCAGGGATTTCTGTAAACGGAACCCAGTCGTATCCTTCACCTGGAGCGTAGGATAAAACTTTGAGTCCGTGCCGGTCGTAAACTTGTAAGACTTGGGCACTTGAAGGTGGAGACAATAAGTAAGCAGGAGTAGTGAAAACTACTCCTGCGGTCATTGACAATGATAAGAAGAGACCAATGAGTAATTTATTCATTCACAATTATTTTCTTACCAGTAAAGGTTCCGCGAATATCCGGATAATACATTTCTTCAACAGTTGCTTCAGGTAAACTAAACTCGCCCGCTACCCGGACTTGTACCAGATATTCAACTGTCGAAGTTCCAGCTTTTAATTTCTTGGCGTAAAACTGAGCAGCATTCAGACGAAGATCAACATAGTCAAAGTCTTCACTATCAAACCACGGTGAGCGGGGTTTCGATGGTTCTTCAGTATCGGTTTCTGCGGCATCCGCTTCCGAGGAAGTGGCCAGACTCATATTAATGGGTTCAAAACAGGCAGCAAGACGATCATTCAGCATGACTCTGAATCTTCGAACAGGAGTCGTTACCTGAAGAACAACTTTCAGGACGTCACCACGGGAAAGCTTGATAAGATTTCCTTTTAGTTCCTTAAGATTTTTGCCGTCTTTCAGGTAATATTTCTTATCTAAGGCAAAACCATTATCGGTCGGAGCTCTCTCCTTATATGGAGTTTCGTAGCGAAGTGAGGTGGAATAATAAAGCTCCGCCTTCTCTTTCGGCATCAGGGAAATTTTTTTCATTCCCAAACTAAGATCAGAAGCTTCAAGTTGAATCTGTCTTATGTTTTTATTAATTTTAGGTTCTTTACTGACTTTATTACCGTCAATCTTAACTTCCAGCTCACCCTCTTTGTTTTTAGCTTCAAACTTTTCAACAAATCTCCGGAGACCTTCGAAGCAGTACATATTTTCCTGAGTGTTATACCAATGTCCGTCTTCCATTCGTGAAAGTATGCCTCTGACTAGCTTCCCGGCATAAACTTTATCGTTTGTGTATGGGATCAGATTCTGTAAGACAGCGCACTGACTGCGGGTATCCGTATGGTTCCACCATTTCCATTCATCATTAACCTCAACCGGATCTTTGAAAGAAATTGCATTACCCTGACCGATTGAAAGTGACTGGAGCCGGTCGAATACATTCGTTGTCTCTTTTTCAAAACCTTTAGAAAGGTTTAAAAAGCCTCCTAGGAATGAAAGACCAAAGAGATCGAGATTATTTCTTTCGGCGTAGAGTTTAGAACCATGGCTGGTGAGATTTGTTTCTCCCATCTCGGCCAGGACATTCAGAATCATTGTCTTATTACTGCTTTGGGCACCAGGAATGTAAGATTCATTCCAGCGATTACTCTGAACAAGCAATCTTTTCAGATAAACACGCAGATTTTTCTCAACGTCTTCATTAATTTTGTAACCCATCTTTTTCATCAGGACAAAAGAATGTCCGGTGAAGATGGATAAATAGGCGTCACCTTCGCCTTCACTCTCAGGATAATATTCCATACCACCACTTTTGGATTGGTAGTCTGGAGCGAGGTTGAGAAGATTCTGAACAGCGTCTTTGATCGACCCTTGTTTTTCATCAAACCGATAAGACATGTGATCTTTGAACGCTTCATATTGAACAAGGAAATATGCTTTCGATAATCTCTGCTCCCAACATCCATAGGGATACCCAAGGACATATTTGAAAACTTCTTCAAGTCCACTCATGGCCGTATGACTGTATTCAACTGTCATCTTCAAGGATTCTTTTCGGGCATCAGAAGGTAATGCGAGAGCATGAGTAACTTCTTTTCCTTCAATGAGTCCGCTGACGTAGTTAACATGGTTCAGGCTGTTTCTTTCAACAGGGAGACTGACCTTTATTCCGTCATTAAGTTTGCCGGCCTTTGCTGTCAGGGTTAACTCTGCCTTAGGGACTGATTCCGTAGTGATATTAAAAGACATGGGAGATCGTTCTCCATCTTTCAGTTTCACTTGCTTAGTTGCTTCTGCCAGCTTCAGTCCGATTGCGCTGGCAGCAACAGTCACGTCCTGAGGAGTTCCCGATCTGTTTGCAATAGTTAACTGAGCTTTGAACTTATCGCCTTCAATAAGAAAGTTCGGTAGATTCGGTTCTACGGTCAAAGGCTTCGTTGCGAGAAAATCAACTTCTCCGAATCCAAAACGGTGTGACTGATCGACCGCAACGGCGATGATCTTCCAGGTTGTCAGATTTTGAGGAAGTTTAAACTTTAACTTATACCTTCCCTCTTTATCAGTTTCAACCTGCGCCTGCCAGAAAGCTGTATTTTTTAAATCACTGCGAATCTCAATACCACCCCCACCTCCGGGGTCTGCGCCTTTTTTCCCGAATGTCCTGCGGCCGATTAGCTGAGTGAGTGTATTGAAGTTAGAGAATCTGCTTTTTTTAAGCTTATAGAATGTATCCAGAATGTCGTAGTGTCCCCGGTAATCACCGGAGAGGGAAAGAATGCTGTCATCCACGACGGCAATCGCAAGTTCAGTAGGTGAACCAATTCCCTTATAATCTTTGATCTCAATCGTTGCTTCCATCATTTCGCCAGGCTTAGCTATCTTTCTGGCTGGATTTATATTAACCAAGAGGCGTTTCGGTAGATTGACTACTTCAACACGGCCATAGCCTATTTTAAACTGTGGTCGCCCCAGATCGATCTCGCCTTCCACTTTCTCAGAAGTTCGACCTTTTACGATAACAAGTGATGCATAAAAGCCGGGGATGAATTTTTCATCATCAATCGCTTTTTCATACTGAATGACATTCCCTTTAAATGAGAACTGATCCTTGAAAATGACTCCGTCTCTTTCGAAAGTGATGATTGCTTCACCGTCAGAAAAAGGCGTAAGCGCCATTAACTTAAACTTCTCACCAAGTTTGATCTGAGTATTCTCAATCGATAAATTAATACGATCATGATTCTCAACTCTATAACTAAAAAACTCACCCTTCCTCATCACCCATGTACCGGTTACGGCAGGACCGAGCTTCGTTTCACCGGCCACCTTAACTTTAAAATCATAATCTCCCGGCTCTTTCAACGTAACTTCACACGAGCTCATAGTAATCGAGCTGGTAAATTTACACTTACTCACAGAAGATTCTTCAACGCGTGAGTCATAATAAAAATAGTTCCCAGAACCAAGCCTTCTCTCGTAATGATAAACTTTGCGAGTGACCTCAAGTTCCATCTTCACATTCTCAGCGATTTTTCCCTTCGCATCGACAGCCGCGACAGCAGGATTCATCTTCTCACCGGCAGCGTAGTACCACTTATTGAGTTTAATTGCGGGTAGGTACTTATATGGATTAATGAGAGTTGAAACTCTTCCCGCTACCTTTCCACCTGAAGAATCGCGAAAGATTGCTTCGACGGCGAGGTGACCATATTTATGAACTGATCTGAGAATGGAATCTTTTGAAACTTCAAATTGTCCTTTTTCATCTGTCGAAATCTCATCACGGGAAATCACTTCTGCATTCAGCTTCTCAGAGTTGTACTCATCCCAATAACTGTATCTACCACCAACTTCATTAGGGAATGACATTTCCTTTAATTGAGGGTCTACAGGTTTATAGCGGGCCGGTTTAAAGACGACTGCAACTTCCCCTTCAGCGTTAGCGAGCTCTCCACCACTGTAATAAGTCACTTTCCCGGTATAGGCAGTCTCATTTTCATTCATGACAACTTTAATTTCAGGCTTCCGGAATTCCTGGACCTGAAAGGCCTTAGGGAAAGTTGCAGTAATATTTGAAGAAGAAAGATACACAGCATAGGCACCTGTCACAGCATTGGACTCAAGTGGTATGGTGACAGCAAGGGTTCCGTATTTATTTAAAGTCCCTTGAGTTTTATGAATCTCTTCACCACGAGAATCGTGAATAGTAATATTGATGTTTTTTGTTTCAGGTAACTTTAAAGCGTCTCCATCTTCTTCCCTGACAAAAACCTTAAGTTCTACGGTTTCGCCTGGTAAGTAGAGAGGTCTTTCTGTAACAACATCAGAAATCAATCCATTCGAAGCACCGGACTCTTCCTGATCATAGGTTACGAGGTTAAAGTCATAAGGTGAAATTCCCTGACCCCATGAATATTCTGTCGAAATAAAAGAAACATCGTCACCTTTACGGGCCACAACGCTGATCCCATCTCCTCTTCCGGATTCCCAATCAAACTCTGCGATCCCACTTTTATCCGTGCGGCTATCTGATTTTTTGGCGCCCTGATCATAAAGAGTAACTTCCACCCCTTCGAGTGGCTTACCAGACTTCAGACTTGTCACCCAGATGAATATCCCCGCAGGTGACTTTTTCATGTGCAAACCAAGGTCAGTGAAAAGATAGTTAAATGAAAACTGTCTTCTGCCTTTGTATTCCCACTCCTCTTTACCACTCAGTTCACGTTCAGAAACGAGATAACGTTCCTCAACTTCCTTCACCTTCATGGTTCCCCGGAACAGACCTGCTTTGAAACCAGCCTTTTCAGCAATCTTTTTTATATCGAGAGGCAGGAGATGGTTTTCATTGGCCGGAAGATTAACGGGAACAACAGAATCATTGGAATATTCTCCCTGCTCCGAAGTCAGACGTGATTTTGAGCCCAGCTCATCTGATGCGGAAAAAAAACCGTAGTTCAGATTGAGTGATTTTATATTCATGGCAGAGTAAGCAATTTTCCATGGCCCATCCCTCTCAATTACTCCGAATGTTTTTTTTGAGCCCAGTAGAGGAGGACTTTCAAGAGCAGAAAAGATAAAAGAAAAATCTTTTTTGATTTTTTCTGTAAAGCCGGCAGGAATTTTTACGGCATATGTTTGTCCGGCCTTAAATCCTGAGACAGAGTACTGTCCACCTTCATTTTCAATCTTAATTCCGTCAGAAGGAAAGAATTTAAGATTCAAACTTGCAGCTGTATCTCTTCGGTTAGCGTAAACAGAAAGGTGATCAGAAAATTCACAGGATACTGTGGGAATTGAGCTTCCGGAGAGATTAAACTTCCGGTTGTAGGAGCTTTGACATCCAATCGTGACATCCTTGATATCCCCAGCACTTTCCATCGAACTGATTTCTCGTGTCAGAATGATCTTTTGATCAGGAATACTGGTTTTAGGGAAGTTTTTAAGTTCAAGTGGTCGATTAAAATAGAAAACACACTCGTTATTTTTCTGATCCTTTATCACGGCAGAAAAAGTCACAACCTGAATCTTATTCTTATCCTGAACACTTACTATTGCCGGCGAATCTTTTCCCTCACAGGAAATCACTCCGGAAACTCCGGCAGGCTTAACGAGATAATTGAGAACCATTTCTCCTGTAACCGTCGAATCCTTCCACGAAATCTTATAACTTTTCATGGCGAGCTTATTCGTCGTGAAGGAATGCTTCTGCTCATAGCCGATACGATTGTTCATCGTATTGCCGGGAAACCCATTCTGAATTGTGACAATGTAGGCGGTATCAGGAATCAATTTTTGCTGAGGCCTGCACTTTACTGATCTGGTTCCCTCGTAGGCCCACTTACAGTTTACGGCAGGATTGATGGAAAGCTTTTCAACCTGATCGGGACGAACCTGATTAACCCCAAGGGCGGTAATATCTTCCCCAAATTCAATTTTAATTTCGGAACCGGTATCAGCATCATTCCCGGCAGGTAATGTTTTAGAAACATAAAGTGCCTCTGCATTTACGCTGATAAAAATAATGAATAGAAATACGATACCCTTCATAGAGAACGATCCTTGGAAAAAAGGAGAAAAAAGTATGTTAAGAATTTTAATTGAGGTTGGCGTCTAAATTTCAGTCAACGCACAGCTGTCGTCAGAGTTTTGACGAGTGAAGTTGAATTTGTGTCTGAAAAAATTATGCCTTGGATTCCAGATCCGCCCATTCTTCAAAAAGTCCCTCGAGTTTCTTTTCCAGGGACTCGAGAAGAGTCTGGGATTCCTGGACTTTCTTCTTATCAAAGTTCTTCGTGTAATCGACAGCAGCGAGTTCTGCTTTCACTTTCGCGATACGAGCTTCGAGCTTTTCGATTTCAGGTCCCATTTCGTTGAAACGGTTCCTTTCCTTGTTGGACATGCGGGACGTATCAGATTTTTTTTCCTGAATCTGGGGATTCTTTTTCTTCATCTGTTCGGCCAGATGAACGGCTTCGAGGAAATCCTGCGCCTGAGAGAATCCGGCCTCAAATTTCTCAAGCTCACCTTCATGGAGAACCCAGCATTTATCAGTCACGTTATCGATGAAGGCCCTATCATGGCCCACGATAATGAGCGCACCTTCGTACGTGCGAAGTTCTTCTTCGAGAATCCCGATGGTTTCAAGATCGAGATCGTTGGTAGGCTCATCGAAAATCCAGACATCGCGCGAGTGCTTCATGAACTGAGCGAGCTGTAGGCGGTTCTTCTCACCACCAGAGAATGTATGAATCGGACGTTTGATTTCGTCTGTACTGAACAGGAAGTTTTCTAGGTAACTCGCTACGTGTCTCTTTTCGCCAGTGTTGGAAATAACAAAATCAATTCCCTCACCGATCATCTTCCACGGAGTCTCATCATCTTTCAGGGCCTCACGCTTCTGTGAGAAATATCCTACGTCGAGGGTTTCAGGCTTAGTGACTTTCCCAGAAGTCTGTTCAAGATCACCCAGGAGAATTTTGAGAAGAGAACTCTTACCGGTACCGTTTCTTCCCATGAGGGCAATCTTGTCACCCTTAGCAATGGTAAAATTGAGATTCTTAAAGAGCTCGCGCTCACCGAATTTGAGTCCGAGATTTTCAGCATTAAAGAGAATCTTGGTTTTTCTTCCTGAGGCCTGAAGATTAAGTGAGACCGATTTATGGGCCTGTGCTTTGAGATCAGCAATGGATTTATTGAGAGTCGCGTAGTCTTCAATACGTTTCTTGGACTTGGTTCTTCTTGCCTTGGCCCCACGGCGAATCCAGGCAGTCTCACGGCGATTGTAGTTGGAAAGTTTATCAAGTTCTTTCTCACGACGGGCCTGATCCTGAATCAGGAATTCAAGATAGTCTTCATATGTTCCGGTGAATGAACGAAGTTTCCCGCGCTGAATATGAATGATCCGGTCCACGACATTACTGAGAAGACTTCTATCATGGGAAATGATCATGAAAGTCTTGCGTGATCCCTGAAGCTCTTCTTCAAAATCTTCAATCGTTTCTAAATCAAGGTGGTTGGTAGGCTCATCCCAGAGAATCAGTTCCTGCGGAGCTGAGAGACCCAGAGAGAGGGCCACTTTTCTCTGCTCACCACCGGAAAGAGTCGCCATATTTCTTGTGAGATTATCGACGCCGAAGAATTTCAGGTAACTCACAAATTGTGCGTGAACTTTATCTTCACCAAGTTTCAGAAGCTCTTCGTAAATGTGTGACTGCTGATCAACGAGCTTGTCGAAATCACCTTCACCAACTGAAAGCTGTTCATCAATCTTGTTAAGCTTTTTTTTCAGCTCACGCATGATCGGATAAAATTCGTAGAAATAGTTTTCAATATCCCAGTCGGCCAGCGCAGGAAGTTCCTGAGGGACGTAGAAATAAGTAAAATCTTTGTTCTTATCGTAGATAAATGGTGGAACAGACTTATCCGGCGTCACAACTCCCGCGATTACTTTGAAGAGGGATGATTTTCCGTGACCATTAAGACCCAGCACACCGATTTTATCGCCCTGATTGAGCGTAAAAGTGACGTCTTTAAAGATCGTCTTATGAGGGTAATGGAGATTGAGATTCTGAAGAGTGAGAAGAGTTGTCATATGTTGGGGACTATAACTCTTCTCACCCGATGTGTTAATGACAACTCACACTTAAATCACGAAAATTTCCCCATGAAACCGATGATTTTGGGCATGTTCATTCCTTTTTTGTTTTCCTGCGCGAGTGTCAAAAGACCTCCCTCTATAGAAACTCCGGAATGGCTGGGAAAAGGCCGTGAGGAAGTAAAGGCAGCGTTTTCTCACCTCACTCCCAAAACTGAGGAAAAAAAGATCACTTACCACGATACCGATCCGATTCCGAGTGAAGCGAGATGTGCAGTAGTTGGCTGCTATCCGTGGACTTTTGGCCCACGGATAAACTGCACGTATATCTTTAAATTTGAAAATGACCGGGTGGTGAAGGCCACCCGTGAAGGAAGATGCAGAGACTAGTTTTTACAGTAAGAATCAACGTGAACGATGAGTGTGCACCAGAGGCTCACTGGTTCACGGCTTGAATCAAAAATATCAAGTGAAGCGAGTTTCTTTCCTGTGTTACCAACAGTCACTCCGCTTACTTTCGCGTAAACGTTTACTGAATCGTAGATAGCAGTTGCTGTGAAGCTAACGGCACCAGAGGAAAAATCCATTGAAGTCATAGCAGGATTTGTGACTTCAAGAGTCTTCGACACGAGATTTTCGCCTTCAGCGAAAGTACATTTCATCGTCGTAGAATCAGCTTTTGCTGAAAGAGAAAGCGAAAGCAAAAGGCCTGCGATAAGCCCGGCGAGCAGAATTTTCATAGAGGTCTCCTTGTATGGAGCGAACCTAGCAATGAGAAGACATGTCCGTAATGTGATGTGAATTTTTTACTCTGGAAGCTTCGCAGCATTACCCAAACAAGTCTTTCATGGTGTCGAACATTTTAGCTTTCGAGAGGTAGTTTCTGATGAACGTTTTGTTTTCCGGCTTGTACCAGAAGAAGAAATTGCGCTGCTTAGTCTTATCATCGAGCGAGATCGCTGTCTGAACGGGCTTCAGCGTATAAGGATGAAATCCTGAATAGTAAATTTCAGTCGCAACAGTCATCGGAGTCGGTGTGAAATCCTGAATCTGCTCGAGCTTGTAACCAAGAGCTTTGGTTTTCGCCGCTAGCTTCGCCATATCCTCAGGCTTACAACCCGGGTGACTCGAAATAAAGTACGGAATGATTTCCTGCTTGAGGTTTTTCTTCCGCGAGACTTCCTCAAAGCGCTTCTTGAACGTTTCAAAATAATGGAAAGCGGGCTTTCTCATGAATTTCAGAACTTCATCTTCCGTGTGTTCAGGAGCAACTTTCAGCCGGCCTGAAACGTGATGAGTGACGAGCTGTTCAACGTAATTCTCATCTTCTTTCACGTGTGTTGAGCGCGGATCGAACATGAGATCGTAACGAAGACCGGAAGACACAAACGCCTTCTTCACTTTCGGATGTTTTGATACATCTTTATAAAGCTCAGTCATCTTAGCTGGATTCGTATCGAGGTTGTGACAGATCTGCGGGAAGACACACGAGGGAGCTGCGCACTTATCGCAGATACTCTGATCAATCCCCTTCATCTGGTACATATTGGCAGAAGGACCGCCGAGATCAGAGAGGTAGCCCTTGAAGTCCGGCATTTTCACGATCTCATCAACTTCTTTCATGATCGATTTCTTCGAGCGAGAAGCGATCATTTTGCCCTGGTGAGCAGAGATCGTGCAGAAGCTGCAACCGCCGAAACAACCGCGGTGAGTGTTCACAGAAAACTTAATCATTTCAAAGGCAGCAATCGGGCCTCTGTCTTTGTATTTCGGATGCGGAAGACGAGTATAAGGAAGATCAAAACTCGCGTCGATCTCTTTTTCCGTCATCGTCTGGTATGGAGGATTAATGACAAGAGTTTTGCCTTCCACTCTCTGGGTCAGGCGCTTGGCGAACTGCTTGTTACTCTCCACTTCCACATGCATGAAGTTTCTGGAATATTTTTTCTTATCTTCAAGACACTCTTCATGGCTCGTGAGTTCAAACGTATCCCACTGCTTATTTTTCGGAAGCTCTTCATCACCGAGGAGAAAGGCCGTCTGCGGAATTGTTTTTAAGCTTTCAAACGGAGTTCCGCGCTGAAGGTATTTCACGACATCGCGAATCGGTTGCTCCCCCATTCCGTAAACAAGAAGATCAGCACCACTTGTGGTGAGAATGTTCGGGACAAGTTTATCCGACCAGAAATCATAATGAGTTACTCTCCGGAGAGAGGCCTCAATACCACCGATAATAACCGGCGTATCAGGATAAAGCTTTTTGAGAGTTTGTGTGTAGACAGTCGTGGCGTAATCCGGACGGAAATCCGGAGATCCACCCGGAGTGTAAGCATCATCCGAACGAAGACGTTTTCCGGCGGTGTATTTGTTCACCATCGAATCCATGTTTCCGGATGTCACACCAAAGAAATATTTCGGTTTCCCGAATTTTTTAAAATCACGGAGGTCATCACGCCAGTTTGGCTGAGCGATGATCGCGACCTTGAGTCCCATTGATTCAAAAATCCGTCCCATGACCGCAGCACCAAACGCCGGATGATCGACGTAAGCGTCGCCGGTAATCAGCACGATATCGAGCTCGTCCCAGCCGCGCTTTTCTGCTTCTTTTTTGGTTGTAGGGAGCCAGGCCGTAATCGGCAGCTCTTTCGGATCAAAACTCATGGGGGGAATTTAGTCGCCCGGAAGGACTATGACAATGAAAGGGTATTTCTTACAGACATGATCAGGCAGGTTCTTTTACGTAATTCAGGAAGCTTCCCTCGTAGATGGCGAGATATTCCTCGAGAGGTGATCCTTTATTCTGACGGTAGAGCTCCTGGAAGACTTTCCAGAGGTTTTCATCGGGATGGGAAAGAAGAGCATAGGCCAGGTCCTGTGAGGCCAGAAGGCACTTGGAGAGATCGAGGAGATCAACATGAACTCCTGCCGGGATATCTGTTCCGTAGAGATCTCCGTGGTGCTGTCGGATGATCACGACAGATTCAGGTGTCCCTATTTTATTGAGCTCGACCATCGAAGCAGAATGGCTGGCGTGCCACTTGATCTCTTCGCGCTCTTCCTCAGGAAGTAGAGCAATGTCTTTCAGGTTACGGTAATGAAGATGCTCAGGATTTTTCAAGGCCATATCACAGAAGAAGGCCGAGAAAATAACGGCCTTGATTTCTTCTTTCTTATGAGCGCGTGAGCGTCCATCAATAATCTGAGTAGCTATGAATGATGTGAGTTGAATCAGTCGGTAATTGAAATCGAGTTCTGGTTTACTCCGGAGTTTCTGAAGATAACTGGAGGCCTGAACTCCCTTCCCTTTATCTACCTCATCAATGATCTGGGTCATGAGAGTGTCACAAAGTTCAATCACTCTGGGTTTCAATCCAATCGAAGCAATAATGTCGCGGACAGTTCCCACGACTTCACTTGTGGCCTTCTCTTTTTCTTCCGGAGTTTCGTAATCCATCTCCACCCGGTTGATCATGTTGTTCATGAGCATGGTGGCGAAGTCTTTTCCGTATTGTCTCTCGAAGAAAAACTCTTTTACTCCCCGACGACGGTAGCTTTCAATCACTTCTGTATCCATCACCTCGAAGGCTGGAATACGCTTGATGAATTTACCGGTAGAGATATTGAGGTAAAGCGGAAACGGCATGACTTTAAAATGAATCAGGCAATCGAGAGGAATTCCCACGAAGCCTTCCTGAGGAACACCGATTTCTCCCAGGATAGTTTTCAGATGCTGAAGGAGTGAGGCCCAGTCAGTCGAATGGAATACACGGGTGTAATCAGCAGACTCTTTATCAGAAACCAGAAGCACGTGAGTGATCTGATCTTTTCTCTCTCTCACAAAGTTTGAAAGGAGATCAAAATCTTCAAGACTCTGAGGAGCATCGACAACAAGAACATCGAGCTTGGGAAAAATGCCAAGGATTGTTTCAAGCTCATCGAGCTTGTCATAGAAAACCGGAAAGCATTCCTTGATCTTCAGACATTCTGAATCGAGATAAGAGCGGAACTCTTCCCGCTGAGTATAAACAAGAACCTGGTTCATACTTATTATATCGACCTTAATAGGTAGAAACTTAAGGCTGCCATCAGATTTAATCAGGAATACGGGAATATGTTCAGGGAAGCTTGATAATACCCAGAAATGAGAGCTTTTCCTTACGAGTATAGGCCTTGAAACGGGCCTCGAATTTAGAGGCCTCGGAACGGTTTTTAAAGCGCTTTTTGAAGATCAAATCTGAAGGGGCAGATGTCCGGAAAAACTTGGCCCCCTTCTTCCCGGAAGCATGTTCCTTGAAGCGTCTTTCAATGTCTGTGGTGATCCCGGTGTAGAGATTCCCGTTTTCCGTGCGGATGACGTAGGCATACCAGGCCGTGTTCTTCATGTTATGATCTTACTCAATGATCGATAAATTTGTTATTCCTTTTTCTGAGTTCACTTTTACATTTGCCCGTTCCGGTGGGGCCGGCGGACAGAATGTGAATAAGGTGAACTCTAAGGTCAATCTAACCTGGGATCTCCGTAACTCTCCTTCACTCCCGTGGGAAGTGAAGTTGAGATTCAGAGACCGCTTCGGAAACATTGTTAATGAAGAAGGAATTGTTCATCTGACTTCAGAGAAAGAGAGATCTCAGAAAGCAAACATCGATGATTGCATTAAAAAACTTCATGAGATGATTGATAAGGTAGCTGTTCCGCCGAAACCAAGAAAGAAAACCAAGCCGACAAAAAGTTCTGTGAGAAAAAGACTGGATTCAAAGAAAAAACACGGCGAGATTAAAGCATCCCGCCGTAAGGATTACTAAGGTTTTTTCGTTACACATTCCATATTCGAGTAACCAGAAGGAAGTTTAAAGTTCTTGTGGTTAACAACTTTCCAGGGAACCGCGCGCTTAGCTGGATCAAGCATGTCACGATACTCCATCTGCGGATGAGAATCTGAATCCGGGTCAAAGAAGAACTTATTACCAGCGATTCCACAACGAGTTTCCTTGATAGGATTCTTCAACTGGCTCTTGATGAAATTGTCATTACTCGCATCAAGTCCAACAACCTTTCTCCAGGTCATAATAAGAGCGATGTGATAGCGAGGTCCCTGGAAGTAACGGAGACGAAGAGGCATCGGCTTGTTTTTTTCCATGCGCACAAGAAGTTTTGAGCATGAGAACTTAGTTGGTGTTGTATGATCGGCATCGATAATACTTTTCAAGTCTTCAGGCAGTGGACCTTTATTCATATCAAGAGAAACACCGTCATCAGCAATCAGACCAATTTCGTAATATCCTTCTTCGTCGTTTGCCATGAGATTGAGGGATCCCGTGAACTCAATACCGAAGTTTTCAATAAGAGTCTGGCCCATGCCGTTCATGACCATCGTTCCGTTTTCGCGAGGGAAACCTTTATCAAATTTTCTCGTCGGGATATTGAGATTACTCATATAGATCACACCATCAAGCGCTTTTCCTTTTGAGAGAAGCTCGCCGAAGTTCTGAATCTTGTTTGGAGCACCATCATAGAGTTTTCCGGCCAGACCATAACCAAGGAGAATTTCTTCGCCTTCTTCTTTAAGTGGTTCGCAAATATCTTTCTCAGAAGGAGGTGGAGGAACGACGACAACCGGCGGAGGAGGTGTCACACCACCTGTGGCACCGCCAGCTGCTCCAGCAGTTGCTCCGGCAGTTGCGCCGGCAGTTGCTCCAGCAGTTGCGCCAGCAGTTGCTCCGGCAGTTGCGCCAGCAGTTGCTCCGGCAGATACTCCAGCACTTGATCCGGCAGTTGCACCTGCAGATACTCCAGCACTTGATCCGGCAGTTGCGCCAGCAGTTGCACCTGCAGCGACTCCGGCGTCAGCACCACCATCGGATTCACCATCATCTACAAGGACAACTCCACTAGCATCCTGAGGAGCGGCCTTAGAGAAGAAGTCACTTCCCTTTTCGCTGCTACAGCTACAGGAAGTAATGATGATACTCAGGGCAAGGATACTAAGGTGTGAGGACTTGAGACTCGTCATGGGAGCTCCGATGTTTAAATCAACCTGGGAAGATTTTATGGTCTGCCGTATTTTTTAACTGAACTTTGGTCAAGAGAAATCACGAAGGACAGAGATTCCGGGGACCTGGAAGAGAAAACATTCCGGAAGGAAAACCGCTGAAAGATAATTTCGCCACAGAATGATGTCATCGGATTCCTAAGTTACTGTGACTACTGGCCATAATAAAGTCCGCAATCCGGGCATTCTGCTAAACATGGAGAGAAGCTAGTTCCACAGGCCTGGCAAATAACCACTTCTTTTGCGGGATCAAAGACTTCCGCGAGATGCTCATACACCGGCTCATGTCCGCGAACATGTTTCTGATAATCATCACGAAAATATTGCGAGAGCTTTTCTTCATCTGTGTTTTTTCCCCAGACTTCGACAGTCACTTTGCATCCGGTAGTACAGGTGTGACCATTCGTCTTGAGCTCAACACTCACTCCCATTGCGGACAGTTTTAACTGATGAGTTTTCGCCTCATTAATTTCCATCACACCGAGAAACACACCTTCCATGATCAGCTCCTGAATTTCTCATCTAGGTAATTGAGATAATCCTTCACCTGGATTTCACCGACAATGTCTTTTGCCGAGATCGCTCTTCCATGAGTGTGGATGTTTTTCTTCAGCCATTCCCGGATGGGAGTAAGCTCCCCTTTTCTGACGAGAGCATTGAATTTAGGAATGTCTTTTTTCATGATTTTCGAAAGACTGCCGGAAATAAGGTTCCCCAATGTATAAGTCGGGAAATAACCAAAGGCTCCACCTGACCAGTGCGAGTCCTGAAGAATTCCTTCGCGGTTATTCTTAGGCTTAATCCCGAGATACTCTTTGTATTTTTTATTCCATAAGGCAGGAAGTTCAGAAACTGGATAATCTTCGTTGAAAATCTTCTCTTCGATTTCAAACCGAATGATCACGTGAAGATTATAATAGAGTTCCGGACTCTCGACCCGGATAAGACCCGGAACAGATTTATTAAAATAATGAAAGAGAGTTTCCGGTGAGATGCCTTTCATCGCATCCGGAAAAGTCTTACTCATAAGAGGATGGAGATACTCAGAAAATTCTTTCGAGCGTCCGATGACATTTTCCCAAAAACGAGATTGAGACTCGTGCACTGATAATGAAACTGCTTCCTGGAAAGGAGTACCTTCCCACTCAGCAGGAAGTTGGTTTTCATAAAGAGCGTGTCCCACTTCATGCATGGTACTCGAGAGGGAGTCGATATTTTCCGTGACATATCTCGTAGTGATCCGCTGATCATGCGGAGAAATATTGATACTGAATGGATGCGTGGAAATATCGAGGCGCGAGTATTCCTTCGGAAGTCCGTAAATCTCTGCCACTTTAAGTGAGAGCTCTTTCTGAGCATCAATCGGAAACGGACCTTTGAGATCCTTCACCTTCACAAAGGTGCCGTCTTTTTCAACTTTCGTCCGGAGTTTAATGAGTCCGGTTTTCAGTTCATCAAAGATGACTCTGATTTTATCGGAATCAAACTCACGATCATGAAGACGGATGAGAGCATCGTAAGGTTTTTTTGCTTTATAAAACTTTGTCTCGCGCTTTTTAAGAGCGATCAGCTTTTCGAGATGAGGAGAAAAGCTCTTCCAGTCATCATTCTTTCTGGCCTCGGCCCAGGCGTGATTGGCCATCGCTGTCGCGTGAGAAAGTTCCATCACATGCTTTAAAGGAAGAACGGCCTGAAGTTGATAATCGTACTGAAGTTCCTTCAGGAGTTTCTTATGAAGAAGCTTGAGCTTCTCTCCCTGCATATCTTCCAGAAGATTTTTGTATTTCTTGCCCGTAATGTGCGAATGCATTTTCCCCTGCACATAGGAAAGTCTCTTCGCGCGATCTTCAATTGCTCCGGGAGGCATGTAGGTTTCAAGGTCCCAGTACAGGAGTGACTGAATGGACTTCAGGTAGGAGTATTCTTCCAGATGCTTTTTGATTTTGTCGATGCTCATGCTGAAATCGTAACGTACTTCAGATGGCTTTGTATTCGTCTTCTTTGAAACCAAAAGCGAGAACCTTTCCATTTCTCTCCAGAATTGGTCGCTTAATCATAGAGCTGTTCTCACAGAGAAAGCTAATTTTCTCCTTGGGGGTGAGCTTCTCATAGACTTCTTTGTGCTTCTTGTAAGTCTGACCTGCTTTATTAACCGGGAGATCACCGAACTTTTCCGCCCAACGGGAAATATCAGCAGGTGTAGGAGGTGTTTTTTTGAAATCAACAAATTCAAACGACACTTTCTTCTTCTCAAGAAAGGTGCGGGCCTTTTTCACTGTATCGCAATTCGGTATGCCGTAGAGTTTCATTAATAACTACAAGGTAAAGTTGAAGTGTCTTTGAACGGCCATGTGCCATCCACATATCTGGTCGGAGAAAAACTTCCCAGTACTGTTCCAGTCGTCATGCCGGATGTATTTCCGCTTGTTCCGTCGTAAGTCCAGTAAAGTGGAGCAGCACAGTTAGGCTGATTGGCCCCGAAGAAATTCATCTGCGAGCAATAAGGCATAGTGGGCTGGTGACCATAGCAGAATTGCGGTCTCCATGAACCAACTCTCGTTGCGACCAGTGCGCCGGCGGATTCAGAGAATCTCATCATCGTAATTCTTCCCGCGGGAGTCTGGAACCAGAGAAGCATTCCGGTTGTGTCTGCACCGACAATGACTGTCGTAATCGGAGCACCAACGGCATTTGTAAATGTTGCCACTTTCCCGTTAAAACAAATCTTCCCTTCTCCGCAGGCAACCGGAGTGTTGGGAGTTTCAGGAACAAATCCGCAACCTAATACAGCTCCGGTTGTTATATCCACACTAAAGCGAAGATTGCGCATGAGAGACTGCTTCAGCGGAAGCCCTTTGATCGGAGCTTTCCAGTCAATAGCGAGATCTCCGACAACTTCCGATGTTCCGAAAGCAGTGACATTTTTCACACTGATGTTTTCGACTTTGAGAGTGGAGTTAATGACATTCGAATCATCCTGAATAATCGTTCGCGGATTTCCACAAGCAGGATCTGTGAATTTGATATCCGACAGACTTGTAGTTGATCCTGCAACAATAGTTGTTCCGGCGAAAGCGCATCTGCAGCTCGCTGAACTCATGAAAGCTGAGCGAATACTTTGCTCCACATCCATCTTCGCGTAGCGGGCCTCGAGACTGGCACTCTGATTGGAACTATTTTTTGAAAGCTCGGCAAATCCCAGGGCCGCAGCTCCCAGAATGCCGACACCCATAATTCCCTCAACCATAGAGAGACCTGACTGACCAAGATAACGATTTAGAAATTTTCTCATTTCTAAATAATAACTTAACTTTAATATTCTTGGGGAAATTTAGATGAAGCGGGAAACAGTCTTAAGGATGGTTTCGAGTTCTACGGGCTTACTGAGAAAGGCCGAGATATTGAAGCTCTTCATTTTTTCTTTCGCATTGGCCTCAGCGGACATCACGACGGTTGGAATCTTCGACCAAACATCATGCTTCAATTGCTCGGTCCGGAAAGCGTAACCATCCATCACCGGCATCATGAGGTCGATCAAAATGAGATCGGGAGAATTATTTCCCTGGAGATAGCGAATCCCCTCCAGACCATTTACGGCAGAGGCAACGCTGTAGCCTTCGCTTTCGAGAAGTTCGACAAGCAGTTCGCGAATCGAGGTATCATCCTCGACGACTAAAATTCTTTTGGTCATTCCCTCTTAGGTACCGCGAGACCGAGGCAAAGTCAATAACCCATGAAAATTAATGGACAATTCACACTTGCGCGGCGTGACAAGGACTTGTCGTGTATCCCATAAGGAATCTTAATTTTGGATGCAGTTAAAGGCCTTTTTATAAGAGATGAGGATAAATTCATACACGGGAGTGTGAGGATTTTTTTTTCGCCATGCTCTGAAGTCGGGTCTTTTTCCCAGCGCGCGGGCACTTTGGGCGGATGGCGAAACGAGAGTGATCATTTCTAAGTGGGCCTCGGGAAAGAGTTTCAGGAACCATTTCTCCACACCTTTTCCGGTAAAAAACACGCGTTCGATTTTATGTTTTTTAATCACCGAAAGAAGTTCCTTGTTCCATTCGATCTCGAGAAGGTCTTTGTCTGATCCTCCCCCATTCTGTCTCACGCATGACTTAATCACATCACCTATGCCGATGTTTTTCTCCGTGAGGAGTTCAACGATGTCTTTTTTTGAACTGAGCTTTCGTCCGAATGTATCGCCGATAAGCTTCCAGAGAAGATTTTTCTCTCCCCCGAAGAAAAAGCGAATTTCATGATCTTTAATTTCGTGACTTCGATCTGGATGGGAGAATTTTCCGATGGGAAAGGAACCGATAATCATCGAGCGACATCCTTTCGGAATAAATGTTCCGTAAGGATGATTTTCTCTCATCTTAGTTCCGGCAATTGCCTGTGAGGGACTTTCCGTCACGAAGAAGTGTCGCCTGATGACGACGGCCTTTACCTGTGAGTACAGTGAGTTCATATTTCGAAGAGTGAAAGACGAGAGGCACAGGACCTTCCTCAACTTCCATATGGTAGGCCACATCAACAGCTTCATCATTCAGCTGATAAATCCCTTCTTTGCAGGTGAGTGCTAATTCTTCACCCTGAAAACGGCAGGAAAAGTTCTGAGGAGAATCAGAAATGCCGTAAACTTCGCAAAGAAGAAGAAGGGCAAGTTTCATCATTTGCGATCCATCCCGATAAGACTCAGGAATTCGCCGCGAAGTTTTGAGTCTTCTTTAAATTTCCCGTCGAGAGCAGAAGTAATCATGGAAGCATCAGCTTTCTTGGCACTCCGGCATGTCAGACAGCCATGTGATCCTTCGATCACGACCATCACACCTGCAGGTTTTAATTCTTCTTTGATCGACTCCATGACTCCGTAACAGAGACGCTCCTGAAGCTGAGGTCTCTGAGCGTGGCAATCCACGATGTGAGCGAGTTTTGAAAGACCCACTACGCGAGACTCGGCCCCTTTTGTCGTATCAGGCAGGTATCCCACGTGTGCTTTTCCTTTGAACGGGAAAAAGTGGTGACTGCACAGTGATGTGTAGTCGATATCTTTCAGGATGATTACTTCGTTATAGTTATCGGCCGGGAAAGTTGTACTGAAAATTTCTTTCTGATCAGTTCCAAGTCCTGAGCACACTTCAATTAATGAACGTGCCATGCGGTTTGGAGTACCCACGAGATTTTTATCTTCCAGATCGATATTCGGGAATGCCATTTTGAGACCCTGAAGAACCTTCTCATATCCTTCGGCCATCGTGGCACGGGCAGCGTTTAACTCGAGGGCGCGTGTTTTAATTTTTGAAAGTTCAGCATCCAGAAATTGTTCCGGATTTTTTGTGCGGGCGAGGGCCCGGGCAAGATCTTTATTGAATGTTGTTTCGAAGGCCATATTTCCACCTGGTTTTGATGGCCGCAATATACCTAAACTCTCAGGGCTTGAACATCCGAATCGGGTAGAATTTCCATGGTTCAGGACGCCTTTTCCTGCTTTTTAATGACGGAAAACTTTCCATTGGGCTCTATTATCCCCCATTCGACATCCGAGGCTTCCATAACTCCCTGTTGCCGGAGGGCCGCATGAAGATCCTGCATCGTCATGGATTCATGTTTCAGCATCCTCTGATCGATCTCCCCGCCCTTGATGATTATTCTGGGAGTTCCTTCGATGATCTTTTCTGCCTTACGGGAATGAAAGATTAACTTGTTCAAAACAACATTTAACAGAACCAGGGTTCCCATGGATATCATTCCGCCGGCGATACTTTTATCGTCATCAACAAGCGCATTTTGAAGAGATTCCGACATGATTAACATCAGGACGAGATCAAAAGGATTGAGTTCAGAGAGATGTTTCTTTCCCCATACGCGCATGATGATCATGGCAAAGAAAAAAATCGCACTGGCACGAATAAGAAGTTCGATAACCGGAGTTTCTGTGGACCACATCAATCACTCCTTCAGAATTAGGGCAAAAAAAAAGGGGACTCTTTTTCAAGGAACTCCCCTTTTTTTAAAATCCGGTTATCACTGCTGTACCTTTGAACGGAATCACCCGTATCGCCGGTTCTTTCTGTGAGGGTAAAGACCATATGATGGGGGTCTCACCGGACTACTGAAAATGTTTTTAAAAGAAGGCCACCTGGTAGGCAGCCTTCTATACATCCGGTTCTTCGTATTTCTACTCTGATGTTCACTGGTCTCTTTTTTCATCCCTTCGATCTACTCCTGTAAAAAGTTGGGACTTTTTTGTCGGGACCAATGCCCCCGGATGAATTAAGAATATCAACTCTCATTCTCTTCGTGAATGTGATCATTCAAAAACTTCCCTGAAGAATCCTGAGAGCAACACTTCTCTCACGATTCACTGTTCTCTGACGAAGAACCGAAACTCATGCATACTTTTCTCATGATTGAGATCGGCATTTCCGGCTGGACTTACGAAGGCTGGAGAGGAACATTCTATCCCCCAAAGCTCCCCCACAATAAGGAGCTTGCCTTTGCCTCCCGTAAAGTTTCTTCCATTGAAATTAACGGGACCTTTTATTCCCTTCAGCGTCCTGCGAGTTATGAGAAATGGTATGAATCGACACCGCAGGATTTCATCTTCAGTGTGAAAGCAAATCGCTACATCACTCATGTCAGGAAACTGAATGATCCGGAAATTCCCATGGCAAACTTCTTTGCTTCAGGTGTTCTCAACCTGAAAGAGAAACTCGGTCCCTTCCTCTGGCAGTTTCCGCCGAATATGGGATTTCACCCGGAGAGATGGGAAAAGTTTCTCAGTCTTCTTCCCCGTGATTTTAAGGAAGCGGCGAAACTCGCGAAGAAAAATGTGCTCGCAAAAGAAAGAACATCATTTCGATTCAAAGAGAATCATCCCATCCGGCATGCTGTCGAGGTAAGGCACATGAGTTTTCTCGATCCTTTGTTTGTGGAAATGCTGAAAGAACATAATGTCGCTATCGTCTTTGCCGACACTGCGGGAAAGTGGCCCTATCTGGAAGATGTGACAAGTGACTTCATTTATATCCGTCTGCATGGAGATGAAGAACTTTACGTGAGTGGTTACGATGATCCGGCACTGGATTTCTGGAGTGAGAGGATTGCAGCGTGGAAAAATGGCCGTGAGCCGGAAGACGCCATGACAATTACCGACGAAAAGCCTGGGAGAAAAAAGAGAGATATCTTTGTGTATTTCGACAACGACGCCAAAGTCCGGGCACCAATCGATGCGCAATCACTGATAAAAAAAGTTTGTGGCCCTGAACTTGCTCATTAACTTCCACCAGGAGTGTTATATGAAGCACATGACCTATTTTCTTTTTCTGGCCCTGATGTTCGCGACTCAGGCTTTTGCAAATAACTCTTCTGAAGGAGAAGAAGGCGGCGAGGAAGAAGTGGCAAGGACTTTTTAAAAATCACCCCAGTCGCATTGAAGACAAACCAGACCGGTTTCTCTCCACATCTTTACGACCTTTGCTCTGTCATCAAGAACAAATAAAACATCATAAAAGGGTTTGATCTTCTCTTCATAGATCTCACGCTTCACAACAGTATCATCACGATAATCTTTTTCCGGTCTCATCATAAGGTCAGTGAAGGGAACATTGTGTTTCGTGAGCCACTCTGTCGTTTCTTTTTTTAAATCATCTGTCCTCCCGGATACCAGGAGAACATGGTGATCAGAAATCATCCGGCGAATGATTTCCGCACACCAGATATTAAGATCATCCTTAATGATGTTCCGGTTGAAGTTCTTCCAGTCTTTCGTTTTTCCTTCAACAAACTTTCTCCGGTGAGTGATGTCCGCGAGAGTTCCGTCGAGATCTACAATGATTGCTTTTTTCTTCATGAATAATTTATCTCATAGAACAAAGATTCACGCTAATCTCTAGCCGGGAGTTTTTCATGCCGGCACGCTTTTCAGAGTTTATTGGTTTTCTACTAGGCTATCCGCTGGGATTATTTTTTGCATTGGGAAGTCTGTTTCGGAACGCTCGTTTTTTTCATCCTCGAGGACTTCTTTTTTGTGGAGAAGTGGAAACACTCCCTGACTCCCCGGTTATTCTTCCGTCACATGCCATGATCCGCTTTTCCGGCGCATGGTGGAAAACCCGTGAGTGGCCGGACGTTCTCGGTATCACTATCCGATTGAGCAAAAGAAAAATCAATTCGACAAATGCCGGACCTGATGATCAGGACCTCCTTCTCGCGAGTTTCAGAAGACCATGGGAAATGTTTATTGCTCCGTTTACGACTGAGCATCATGATTTTCAGGAAAACAGTTACTACGCGATTTCACCTTTTACGATTAATCTGGGAACAATTGTCGACATCATGGTTGAGCCCACCAGTGGATCGCGGACTTCAGGGACGCGTGAAGAAAAACTCACAGGCAATGTCCTGGCGGGAAATGTCGTCTTACGTGTCCTGATGAAAGAAAGGAAAAAGAAAGGCTGGAGAATGATTGCCCGGATCCGGGTGATGGAAGAAATGTATCTCGATCAGGAAGCTTTGCGCTTTCATCCCTTTCAGGCGAATGAACTCAGGCCTTACGGATTTCTCCAGTACCTGAGATATGGACCGTACAAGATGAGTCAGTGGGTGCGTCCCGGGAAAGAAGTTTCCGGAGAAGAAATGACTACGGATTAAGCTCTCTGCCCTTCATCGTGGCCCAGAAAATGTTTCACCATCTTCACGACCGTTTCATAGTCCATCGGTTTTGACATATAGCCGGTGGTTTCCACATTATCCATGACATTTACGAGATTTCCGTTCGCCGTCATCATCACTACAGGAATTCCTTCAAGTCTCGGATCACTTTTCTTTTCATTGAAAAACTGTTTTCCGTTCATCACAGGCATCATGTAATCAAGAAGGACCAGATCCGGTAATTCTGAATCCGGAACACGTTTCAAGTAATCGAGAGCGACCAGACCATTCTTGGCCCACACTGTTTCGAAACCTTCAAACTCAAGCATTTCTGTCATCGCTTCGCGAATAGATTCATCATCGTCAACGGTCAGGATTTTTTGCGTTTTCATTTTGGCCCCTCTGGGAAAGGGAAATTAAACCGGGTGAAGGAATTCAGCAATCACGAATGAGTTAATTATCCTTTAACAACAGCACTGGTCATTTTTTGCGACCACTCTCTCTGTCTCAAGCCTTCGTGAATTCAGGGAGCGTTCATTGATCGGACCCATGGTGAGTGCTAAAAATTATGAATGCACCAAGGAGGGCTTATGCAAATTTCTGAAGTTATGCAAAAGGATATCAAGTTCGCGAACATCAACGACTCCATCAGGAAAGTTGCCGAACTCATGAGAAACGAAGATATCGGTTCCGTTCCCGTTCTCGATGGAGAAAAGGCCGTGGGCTTTGTCACAGATCGTGACATTGTCATCAATTGCGTGGCGTCCGGGCACAGCCTGGATGAATCAATCAGCGATGCCATGACAAAAAATGTTTTCTTCGTGAAAGAGGACCAGACTCTCGAAGAAGCATCTAAACTCATGGCGGAGAAACAGATCTCGAGAATTGTTGTCGTCGACAGATCTGAGAAACCTGTGGGAGTTGTGGGCCTTCAGGATCTCACTCAGGAATCAGAAGATATCGCCGAAGAAACTCTCTCCCGCATCAAGCAATAAGAGGTTCATGTGAAGTATGAGAACATCCCGCAATTTATCCGCGAAAAAGTCGCCGACACGTGGTTGAAAGAAAAGCTCATCAAGCTTTATCTCAAGAGTCCGCACAAAGTGCAGTACCTGCTGGCCCGCTATGGTATTCGCATGGTGGTGAATAAAAAACGCGCAGAGATGCAGGAATTCATGCGGCACTAATCCACAGGTGAGTCACAATGACTCACCTGATTCATTATTTTGTGTCATTGTGACTCAGGTTTAATTCTGACGTATTTCCTCGCTTAAAAAATTCTTTTCCTCCCGTTGACTCAGCAAATTTATCCATGCAACCATAACGTTAACTGAAGATTTCGTTGTGGAGGGTGGCATTTGAAAAAGACTGTGTGTTTCTTGTTCATCGTGCTGTCATTGCTTTCCTGTACCCAGTCAATTGCCGAAGAGGCTCCCGAAACATTTAATGTGCGCACCACTCTGATCGGATTTAGCCTGAAGCAGGAAAAGAAAATCCGCTCAGCTTCCCGTCTCATCAAAAAAATTGTCCGCTCTGAGGAATTCAAGCAGAAGATTCTCGAGCACACCTGGAAAGGAAAAAAGCAATTTGCTGATAATCAGGGACTTTCTAATGAGGCCATTTATAAAAAAATTCTGGCGGGTTCTGAGCGTATGACCAATCATGGTCCGAACAACACTATGGACCTCGAGATTGAGCTTTATACCGATCACGATTCCATCACAATCGGTTACACCTATCCGTCCATTGTCCGCATTTACATGAACCGTAAGTACTTCAACAAGTTCCGTCCCTATCAGGTGGCGGACAATATGATGCACGAATGGCTTCATAAGGTGGGATTCGGTCACTCCGTGAAAGACACTCCTGAGCGTCCCTACTCAGTTCCCTATGCTGTCGGCTACATCGTGAAGGGCATTGCCCGCGAGATGAGAAAATCAAGACTCTTAAAAGATCTGAACGCCATTGCAGATCAAACTCCTTCACAAGAGTAATTCACAGGTAAAATTTTTCCCGGATTGTTCCGTATCCAGTGACCTGCAAAAATGACTTGTGAATAAACTTCTCCTTCTCATTCTCTTTACCTTAATTGCCTGCGGAAAATCCGGCGGAGACAAGGGCTGCCAGACGATGGCCTGTGACGTAAGTCTTTACTCACTCGCGACCACTGAAGAAGGAAATATCCCTCCTGAGGCCCTCCTCTTCACAACTTTAGTGAGTCTCGTGAACTTTGATACTTCTGAACGTGAGAAAGTGGAGAACGCAGCTGATCTCGTGAAAAGAATCATCATGAGCCAGGAGTTCAAGGATGAGGTTGTGAATCACATCTACAATGGTAAAAAAACTTTTGTGGATAACAGTGGTCTCACGAATCTTCAGATCTATGACCGGATCATCATTGGTGCCGAAAAATTATTTCCGGAAAAGAACTTCCGTCTCGATGTGCAGCTTGAACTTTACTACGAAGATAGTTCAACAGTTGGTTACACATTTCCTTCGTCTCCCCGCATCTGGATGAACCGCAAATATTTCTCGCGTTACACCTCTTATCAAGTGGCGGGAAATCTCACGCATGAGTGGCTCCATAAACTCGGCTTCACGCACGAAGTGGCCGACACAGATTCCCGGGCCTTCTCAGTTCCCTATGCTGTCGGCTATATCGTCCGTCGACTCGCTGGTGAGATGTATCCTTCGCTTTATTAATTGCGCACCTCCTCCCCCAAACTCAAGAGATATTAACTACAAACTTCCTTCGCCTGATGGAAGAATGTGCGCCGGTCGATAAATAAAAGGAGTGGATCCATGAAACTTTCATTTTTTCTTTTCTCCGGCATGATTCTCAACCTCTGTGTTCTCGCGACTAACTACTGAAAATGACATCCATTCTCCTGCAAGATGATTGATAACTCCCGTTGTCATTCGCATGATCAGGAGATATAGAGTCGCCATGAAATTAATTCTCCTTCTGCTCCCACTGCTTATCTCTTTCGCGCATGCGGAAATCTTTGAAATTCACTCCTTAGTTAAACGCGAAGGCGTGAACAACAACTGGATTGTGAAATTCAACGATGGTCGGGTGGGATTCTGGAATGAAGAAGACGATCTCGCGATCCGTCCTCAGTCTCTTCCGATGGCAATCATTCAGGGAACTCTTTCCGAAGAATCTGTTCTCACGGATGTGATGATTGTTGGTCGTGTCCTTTCGACTGCACAAAACACAAATAAAAATCTTCAGGACATCAATCCTTATCCTCCGTATACACCGTCCGTTTACCCGTCTTATCAGATGGCGACAGATATTCTTCTGGGCTTGCGCAGAAACTGGTCAGGCGAATCTCAGTGCTATGATCGCTCACATATCTGGGCCTACGAAGAGTTTTACTGGAATCGTCGTTATCTTCAGAAAGCCTTTCTCTTCTTCTCTGATTCTTATATCAGCCGCTACAGCTACAAGTGGTGGTTTCATACTGCTCCCTACGCTCTTATCAGCATGAATGGTGAAGTGAATGAACGGGTCATGGATCCGGCCTTCACGCAGTATCCGCTTAAGTTCAAACTCTGGACGGATATTTTCATGAAGAACAAAGTGGATTGCAAAATCATCCAGAAATATTCGGATTACTCCGCTCACCCGGGTGAAGACGATTGTTACATGATGAAAGTATCAGTTTATTTCTGGCAGCCGAAAGATCTTGAGGCCCTTGAGCGCTCAGGTCTCGACAGAAGAAAATGGATTGATTGGGAAATAAAGCACGCTTACGAAAACGGTTTTAATATTTATCAATAATAAGAAGGGGCCCTAAGGCCCCTTTCTTTTTATAAATCTAATCAGCTTTTCTTCGTCCGATCACAAACAACACTCCGGCCATAGACAGGAAGATAATAAGAGAGAAGATATCGGATGTGCCTAAGCTTCCGATCGCTGCACTCATATCCATTTTTCCTGCAACTCCCTCCAGCACCTGAGTGAGAGCAAGGAGAATTCCGGCAATCGCACCACCGGCAATAAGTCCGGATGAGAAGAGAATGCCCGGACCGGTTTCCGATTCTGCGTGAGCTTCGGTTTTGGTTTTCTTTCTTTCGACTAACCAGCGAACAATTCCTCCGACAAAGATCGGAGCAGAAGCCGCGATCGGGAGATAAACTCCGACAGCGAATGGAAGGGCCGAGATTCCGCAAAGTTCAAGAACGACAGCAAGGAACACACCGAGGAGAACGAGTCCCCAGGGAAGTTTCTGCGTGAGAATCCCGTCAATGATAAGAGACATGAGGCGAGCTTTCGGAGCTTCGTATTTTGTGACTGATGTCCCATCATCGCGCTTATTGAGTGAGCCGTTAATTCCCGGATCGACGAGATACACCACCTGACCCTGGTCATTTACGAGGTATTTCCCCGGTGAAAGAGTTGCGAGTGTTTCCGGTGTCGACTGCTCAGTCACCTGATACACAAAATAATCATTCGTATCAGCACGACCTTCCGGCCCGCCTACTTTTTGTTTTTCTTTGAGTTCAGAAACATTCACAGTGAAGGCCGGAACTTTTTTCGAGTAAACAGTTGAAGCATCGTTAAGAAGTTTCAGAGAGTAACCAATCACGATCGCTGAAGATACAGCACCGATCAGAAGTCCGATCTGCTGGTATCTTGGAGTTGCACCAACAAGGTATCCGGTTTTTAAATCCTGAGAAGTTGTTCCCGCATTCGAAGCTGCAATACAAACAACAGCTGCAATAGAAAGAGCTCCCACACGATGTTCAGGTCCGACCCAGCCAACAGCGAGGAAGACGAGACAAGTGAGAAGAAGTGTCGCCACTGTCATTCCCGAAATCGGGTTTGAAGAAGAACCGATTTCTCCGGTTAAGCGTGAAGACACTGTCACGAAAAGAAATCCGAAAACAATAATCATGAGAGCAGAAAGTAAATTGATGTGAAGAGCTGGTGCAAACCAGAGTGCTACAACCATCACAAGAGTTCCCACGATCACAAAGCTCATCGGGAGATCATCATCGGTTCTTAGTTTCTCGCCTGAAGCTGCACTCTTGCCACCCATCACAGAACGAAGACCGGATTTTGCTCCACCGATAATTGTCGGAAGAGATTGAAAAAGAGAAATGATACCACCGGCAGCAACGGCACCGGCACCGATGTAGAGAACGTAGTTTCTCCAGATGTCGTGAATCTCCATGTCCTTAATCAGCATTTTTGCCGGGAACAATGGTTCAGTGAGCTGGCTTCCGAATAATGAAATCATCGGAATGAGAACAAAACTTGAAAGGACACCACCGGCCATCATGATGGCAGCCGTACGAAGTCCGATAATGTAACCCACCCCGAGAAGTTCCGGTGAGACTTCCGCAGAAATCGCCGAGCCTTTAAAGAAGGAGAAAGCTTTTTCCGGAACATCTTTCCAGAGGCGCATCCCGACGTTGAAGAATTTATAGAGAAGACCCAGGAAGAATCCGCCGAAAACGATTTTCCCTGAAGAGCCACCTTTTTCACCGACGATCAGAACTTCCGCACACGCCGTTCCTTCGGGATAAATAAGTTTTCCGTGTTCTTTCACGATGAGGGCCTGACGGAGAGGAATCGTCATCAGAACACCAATCAGACCACCGAGAACGGAAACCGTCATGATTCTTGTGAGATCCATATCGTAACCAAGAATGAGTAGCGCCGGCATAGTCACGGCCACACCGAAGGCAATGGATTCACCTGCTGAACCGGTTGTCTGCACCATATTGTTTTCGAGAATCGTCGCTTTCCGGAATCCGAAAACTTTCGAGAGACCCTTAAAAAGTGTAATCGAAAGAACTGCGACCGGAATGGAAGCAGAAACAGTCATCCCTACTTTGAGAGCAAGATAGAGTGAAGAGGCACCAAAAAGAATGCCGAGGACCACACCCATGAGGATGGGACCTAACGAGAATTCCTTAATGCGCTCGGAAGCAGCAACGAAAGGCTTGAACATAAAGAACCTTTGAAGGGGTTTATGCTCAAGATGATTTCATGCTTTGTGGCGAAGATAAACAAAAAAAGTCTTATCAGGTATCCCTAGTAAGACAGAGGGAAATGCATCATCAGCTTTTTAGCGAGATGAACGCGGACATCATGGATCTGAGGTCCCACGACTTTCACAATCTCTTTCAGTTCTTCCGCGCGGAGATTGAGTTCCTCGCACCAGAAGTTCACATCCCATGATTCTTTCACATCGATACGAGTTTCAACTTCAGTCAGCTCTGGATTCATAATCACCTCTCTACAACAGTGATAATCAAATACTTCTCCGGAGTAAATTTAAGGATAACTCAATATGAAGGACACTTCCCCGGGACATAAAATGGTTTATGCCGAAGGAGGCGCCGATGAAGATCACCTTAATTCTCCTTGCCCTGGTTCCGCTGGCGGCGTACGCCGCTCAGAAGAGACCAGACCTCAAACTGAGAACAAAACTCCCGCCTAAGAGCGAAGAAGCACTTCCTGAAGAGACGCGGCCAAGTACGGATCGATCAAGACAACTCGAGGCCAAGGGCCCGCGCCAATGAACGCCTTAAAACTTCTTACAAATGATCACCGGAAGCACGAAGAACTTTTGCAGGCCGGAAATATCAGGAAAAATTATGACGAGCTACGTGAAGAGCTCATTCGGCATGTGCACATTGAAGAGGAAATTTTTTATCCCCGGCTATTTGAAATTCCTGAGCTGAAAGAGGCAGTGGCCCTCGCTTTGGAAGAACACACCATCTGCATGCAGCTTCTTCAGGAGCTTGATGATCAGGAGCTTTCAGAGACGGCACGATCAGCGAAGTTAAAGATTCTCACGGAGCTTCTCCTTTCCCATGAGGCCAAGGAAGAAAAAGAATTATTCCCGCTCGTTTCAGAACTTGCGAGTCATGAATATCTTAATGAAGTGGGAACTCAAATGCGGATTCAGAAAGAGGAAACAGATCCGGAGGAAGTGCTCTATCCTGATCCTGACGAGGAGAAATTTTACACCAAAGTTCGCACGAACCAGCCTTCTTCACCATGACAACGTCGGAATTCATGGCCGCTTCCCAACCTGGATGTGAGCAGTTCCCTGCATTCTTAAAATCCGGATGCTCGTCAAAGAAAACACATGAACGACAGCTCTTTCCGCTTTTCAGATTCTCAGCGGAAGGACGGGGAAGATATTTGTAGTAGCGTTGTTTGGCCCAGACGCGATGACCGCGCTCCGAGAGAAAATGAAGTGTCTGCCAGGAAGCATAGGCAAGAAGACTGATTCCAAGGAAACCGCTGTTTGCCATAAAAACCTCCGGGCCGGATAATAAGTATCCGGTCGGAGTTCAACAACTTTAATTATCCTGAAGCTCAGACGACCTTAATCGAGGTCCCTTTGTATTCTACGAGCTGACCTTGCCGGATCTTACAACGCTTGCGGGTTTCCACGGCACCATCGACTTTGACCTGGCCTTCGCCGATCACGTGTTTGGCCTCGCCGCCATTCTGAGTGAGATCTGTGACTTTCAGGAGATCACAGAGGGCGATGAACTCACCGCCCTCAAGTTTAAATTCTTTCATCAACCTAGCTTATCAGAAAGCTTCCTGATAGGCCCAATTTACCTCTGAACGGACATACTGTTTTTTCTCAAACCCATTTCTTTCATTGGTTTCGAGGTCACGAGGCTGCCAATAATACATAGAGGCCGGATGCAGGTAGCAGTGTTCTGCCTCCTGATTGTTCCGGTACTGGGAGTATCTGGAAATAATCGGACAGTTTCTTTTTGAGTAAATAAAATTATCTGTCCAGGTCTTGATTTCAACAGGTCGTTTCATGAACGTACGATCCATCGTCATCGCTGTTCCGTTTACATAGGTCATCGGTGTCACATGGAACCACCATTTGTAATTGTAACGGCGGATATAAGAACGCGTAAAAAACATAAACAATTTCATCGAGCGGAGTTGCGAACGCTGAAATTCTTCGTAAGTCCAGACATGCGCGCGGTTGTAACATTGACTTGCCCGTTGATGACGGCGGTTCATTTTCAGGAAAATATTATTGGCCTCGGTATAACTTCCGAGGTTCGTAGGAACATAGGACATCTCAGGCGTGGGGTCCGGTTCATGAGTGAAAGAAAAATTCTTGGGAGCAGCGACAACACTTCCTCCCAGGAATTTATATTTGCGATCAAGCTCGACATCCAGCCACTCGCCTCTTCTCATGCTTTCTTTCAGAGTTGAGAGAGAGGATTTCTCGGAAGACGGCAGAAAACCCACGCGCCCATTTTCAAAAAGAATCAGATGCGCTTCCCGCGAACTTTTTCCTTCTTCAATGTGCGAAACCTTCGTGGTCAGGCGTTCAGCGTTGGCAGTAAATGCGAATAGTATAAAAATGAGCGGAAGAAACTTCATGTTGCCCTCCTGTGGCGATAAACTTCCTTGATTCTATAGATGCGCTCTTGGGCCATCGGACTTAAGTTTCCCTCAATCATATTGTGCTGAATCGCTCTTCTTTCTTGCGGATAATTTTTAAGGCGTTGTGGATGACTCCCGTGGGAAAATTTTAAGCAGGAGGACAGAATGAAGCATTATGTACTTTTTATTCTTCTCTCGTTCATGCCAGTCGCCTCATTTGCTCAGTTTAATGTCATGCCGGATAGCCCGCTTGATACCAGTATGGGAGATGCCGCCGGGGATACAACCGGGTCATTAAACCAGCTTCATCCGATTGAAGGTTATGAGAAAGAAGAACAGCAAGAGGATCTCCGCCAGGAGGAGATGCTTGAGAACAGATATGATGTTCCGGATAAAGAGGAAGAAGAAGAATTCAACAAAAACGGAATTTAGATCTTGAGCCGAAACAAACGTGAAGAAATTTTCCGTGAATCATCATCTGTGACAAAATAAAGATATCCATCAGAATGAAAGGATAATCCTTCAGGCTTACCTTGAAATTCAATCTGTCCGATATCAACACCGTGCAATCTCCCCAGGAAGGCACCTTTCACTTTCCCGTCGAGATAAGTGGAGTCGGTATCTTCCGCGACAGCAAGATAAAAAATTTCTCCATCCAGCATCGTGGCATCTGTCACCGTGAGCGGAATTCCATTAAAGTGAGGAAGCTTCAATGGCCTGATGTGAACTTCTTCCTTGTGAATGGTGATGATGGAATTACTTCCCTGCTTGCCATTCCCGCGCTGAAAGAGGTGAAGAATATTATCCTTCAGAACTGCGCCTTCAATATTGAGATCCGGAACAAACATGGAAAGCTTCTGATAAAGATCTGTAAAATCGACTTCTTCATGCTGAAGGATTTTAAAATCGGAACTCAGTTCAATTCTTGCTCCTTTCACGCGATTGGGGCGTGAAAAGGAAGGAAGGGCCCAAAGTGTCGGCCCATCAAGATAAAGGGATTCAAGATCGGGCTTTAATTTTTTTCTGAGTTTAGGATCATCCGGGAGCTCGTGCTCCCAGAGTGATGTGAAAACATAGTTACCTGAGAAGTCACCAGACAGAAGTGATAGCTCGTCATCGGAGATGATGAAGAATTTATCACCGCAAATGACTAGTCCGCTGGCGGCCGAAACCGGGAGCTCGCAAACGAGCTCCGGAATGAGTCGGTTCATTATTTCTTTTTAGCTTTTTTCTTAGGAGTTTCTTTTTTCGGCTCTTCGGCCTTCACTTCCGCTTTCACTTCTTCTTTTTTATCAGTCTTGCGTCTTACTGACTTGATGGTCACAACATCCATCGGCACATCACCGTGGCCATTGAGGCTTCCAGTCTTCACCGTCTTGATTCTCTCCACAACATGCATACCACTTACGACTTTTCCGAAAACAGCATAGCCATGGCCATCGGGCTGTGGATAATTGAGACTTTCGTTATTGTTCACGTTGATGAAGAACTGAGATGTTGCTGAATTAGGATCATTCGTACGGGCCATAGCAATAGTGCCGGTATCATTTTTGAGACCATTTTTTGCTTCGTTAACAATCGGAGCTTTTGTTGCCTTCTCCTTCATTCCTTCTTCAAATCCTCCACCCTGAATCATGAAACCATTGATCACACGATGAAAAATCGTCTTGTCGTAAAACTTACTATCCACATACATGAGGAAGTTTTTAGCAGAGACAGGAGCCTTGTCCTGATAAAGTTCGATTTCAATAGAACCCATACTTGTTTCCATCACCACGACCGGATTGGCGGCGAAAACTGAGAATGAAAAGAGAAGTGCGAAAAGAAATAGGCGCATAGATATCCCGGGTTGAAGTTATGACCTATTTTCAACCGGGAAATCGATTAAGGCAAGACAGTGGTGACAGGATTTATGGAGATTTCCGGGCGACTCATATCCTGAAGCCATCCGTAAACATCAACGGAAAGTCTCATCGAAAGAATGATCAGCACAACACCAGCAGTTCCCATCATCCAGCGCATGCGTCTTGGATCCTGAAACAGTGGCATCATCTTACTTGAAGCACTGGAAAGAAAAAGAAACCACACCAGGGAGCACGATGCGGCACCAAGCCCCACTCCCATTCGCAATGGGAGTTCTGCATACTTCGATGAATAACCACCGATGAGAACAATACCGTCGAGATAAGCGTGCGGGTTCAGGATACTGAAAGTGATGGCACGAAGAATACTTCTCCGGAGACTCTTTTCCTTGAGTACATCCGAGAGAAAGAAATCTTCCTTGGGCTGACGAAGTTTTCCGATTCCATACTGGAGAAGGAATATAATTCCGACAACACCAACTACGATTTTAAATTCCGGAAAATGATGAAAGAGAGTCGCTGCTCCCATGACTCCCAACATGATGATGGTAAGATCACACAGGAAGCACACAAAAGAGACCGTAAGATGATACTGGCGTCTCATGCCCGATTCGAGCACAAAAAGATTTTGAGCACCGAGGGCCATGATCAGACTGGCCTGTAGTAAAAATCCTTCAAGAAAAACCTGTAACATGGTGACGTCTCCAGATTGGCGAGTACCTCAGAAGTGCATTGCTCCGGAGCAAACCTCTCGCCAATCCTAAGCCGCTGGAATCGCCATTGGCACGATCCGTCAGGGTGTGGAAATTTGCCCGACTACCACGCCAGTTCACGTCCCTTATAATCCCTGAATGTCCCGGTGAATTTTTTTTCACCTGTCATAATAAGAGAGAGAAGGCCCTCAGCTGATTCATTCGTTTCGAGAGGAGCGTTTTCTCCGCCCATGTTTGTTCTTACCCATCCCGGATGAAAGAGAAGTGATGTTAACCATTTTTCATCCACCGAGAGACACTTAACCATCATATTGAGAGCAGCTTTCGATGCGCGATAGGAAACTGAACCACCGGAAGAATTATCTTCGATCGATCCCATCATACTTGTGATGAATGCTGCTTTCGGATCACTACTCTTCTGAAGAAGAGGAAATAATTCGAGAGTGAGGAAATAAGGGGCAATGGAGTTCGTAAGAAAAGTTTTTTCAAAATCTGTCCACGCATCATCCATATAGATGCCGGCATTATTGATAACGATGTCGATATGTTTCCAGGGAATTTCCGCGAGGATTTTTTTTCCGAGCTTCGGATCGTTCACATCCCCCTGGATGAGGGTTAGCTGATCACCATACTTCTTCACTTCACTCAGGTCTGGTGAACGCGCAATACCGCATACTTTATGTCCGGCCTTCAGGCTTTGTTCCATCATGGTCTTCCCAATGCCACGGGAAACGCCGGTTATCAGAATGTGTTTCATAAGATCTTCCTTTTTGTCTGCATGATACCAACACTATTAAAAAATACTTAGATAAGATTTTAAGAATAAAGGGGTTCATATGTCTGAAACTGAAAAATGCTGCCAATCCATCCTCGTCGTCGAAGACGACACTGATATCAGAGGTGCACTTGTCGATATGCTCGAATCCGAAGGTTATCATGCCGAATCCGCAGCGAATGGAAAAGAGGCACTCGATCTTTTATATAGCATTCACAAACCATGCCTGGTGCTGCTTGATATGATGATGCCCATCATGAATGGCAGGGAATTTCTGGACGAAGTGATGAAGGATTCCTACCTTGCTCCGATTCCGGTTCTGATTGTTTCAGCAATCGCAGATAAGACGACTTCCAAGGGAGCGATAGGCTTCATCAAGAAGCCAGTCGACATCGACACTGTGTTAAAAGTTGTGAATCAGTATTGCGAAGGAGCGACTACCGGGGTTCAAGTTCCGCTTGATTCGAGAGCTCAATCTCACCATCCCTGATGTCGTCAAAGTCTTCAAGAAGTTCCATGGTCTTGTTACGACAGTGACCTGTGAGGCTTTTTGAAATCTTCCGGAAGTCTTCCTGGAAGCCCACGTAAGGAACAAATCTCGTCTCCGATTTATTCGTCACAAGAAACTGATCACCTACATGATACTTCACTGTCACAACTTCCATCGGGTGATTGCTGTCGATCATGTCCAGATCATATCCGCCATTCACCTGATCAATGTTGAGTACCAGAAATGAGTGCGAAGTAATCCCGTGCATCTGGGCCATGACCCACATCGCGGCCGGTGATGACTTATAGCTTTGATAAACTGAGTTCATGCGGGCTTCCATATCTTTCGGTGGAAGTGCAGAGTTCCCGGAAATTCCACGGAGCCATTGAAAATTGTAAACACCATCGGCAAATTGCCAGGCATTCAGCGTACTTTGAATCTGCTTCTGGTTATCTTTGGTAAAACTTTCGAAATTTGAGTAGCCGGGAATTTCCACAACTCTTTCCATATAACGAAGGCCGGAAACAATATCGTTAATCTGTCTGGCATTCGGACGTGCTTTCTCAGGACGGAATTTGGCGAGGAAAAACGATGAACGCTGGAAGCGGCTGTGCCACCAGCAAACTCCCCCATTACCAATTCCTCCGCTGTTTCTGAAGGCCATGCGAGCGGTTGGTTCCTGCATGAGAGAAAGAATGTCTCCGCGATTTCTTTCACAGAATTGACGGGACTGCGCAAAGAGGGAAGAAGAAACAAAAGTGAGTAACAGGAGGATAAAGATTTTCATGGGAAAATCTTAGAATTGTCCTCCACTGATAGGGAACTTACTTTGTCTGGCATTTAGAGAATGGCCTGAAGCTCTACGCTCCAGGCCCGATCTCTTAGTGAGAAGTATTGTTCGATCCGAAATTTCTGATGGAATCAGCAAGTCTCGGCGGCATGAGGTTGATCACCATATCCGCTGTGTTTTTCAGGAATCCTTCCTGCATCACTTTTGGCTTCAATGCAGTGAAGGCCTCGGCCATGGCAGTCGCTTCCTGACTTGAGAAAACTTTGCGGGCCTCAGCGAAAATTTCTGTTTCTTCTTCCTGAATGTGATGGGAAACAGCTTCCAGAAGTTTTTCTGCTACCGGACGCCAACCCATGTTCACTTTATCCATAACCTGAAGTGTGCGAAGAAGAGTTTCCGCTTCCATGTGCTCCTGATATCCGTGAAACACGATTTTCTTATCAGCATTCACTGCACGAAGTGTGTTGTAAAACACTGACTCCTCAGCGCGGGAATGGGGCACGAGTGCGTTTCTGATTTCCTCAATGAGAACGAAACGATAATCATCATCATCTTTCAGGGCAATAAGATCATTTAAAAGTTGTTTTAATTCGACGTGGTCTGACTTAAGTGCTTCGTAAATTTCCATAGCTCCACCTTTGTTTTGTATATCCTTCTGTGTTACCTGCAAGCTTCTTACCAGCTAAACCCTCCTCCACAACTCGGTCATTCTCCACTTTGTCTCATGTTGGCTGATGAGAAATCTTCGTGTGAACTTAAGAAGAATGAACCGGAGGTCTTATGGAGAAATTGAATATTTTATGTGTGGTGGGAGGGATTGCCCGCAATTCCCTGAATCGAAAACTTTTTAAAGTCGTCGAAGAACTCTCCCCCGCACATGTCACCATCCGGACTTTTGAAATCAATAAACTTCCCTTCTTCTCCCAGGATCTGGAGAATGATCCCCCCGATAGTGTCATTCGCTTTAAGGACATGATCAGAGATGCTGATGCTGTTATCTTTATTACTCCCGAATACAACCGCTCCATTCCCGGTGTCCTGAAAAATGCTGTCGATTGGGGTTCGCGTCCGTATGGTCAGAATTTGTGGGATAGAAAACCCGCAGGCGTCATGGGTGCTACGATCAGTCAGATCGGAACATTCGGGGCCCAACATCATCTGCGCCAGGTGCTGGCCTACCTCAATATGAGTGTCATGGGTCAGCCTGAATTTTATTTTAATGCGGCAAATGCGTTTGACGACAGAGGCCGTCTGAAAAATGAAAAGTCAGCGGAGTTCGTTCAGAATTATTGGAGCGCATTCCTTGCCTGGATTGAACGCGTCGGAGACAAAAAAGCCCCGATGATCGAAGGAACATTCCCTGCTACTGGTCAGGAAGATTCTCCCTATGCGCATTAGAAGCACTCGGGCTTTTCATGGCCACACTTTCCTTCATTACAATGTCGGCAAGTGAGGTCTTCAACATGAAAAAATTTCTGATCGTTCTGACTCTTCTTATCTCTCAAACTTCTTTTTCTCAGGATATGACCGATGCTGATCAATATCCGGAAGTTGATCCTTCAGTCATGGATAATGAAGAATTCATTTCTCCCCGTGGTCTTCCCCCTACTGACTATGAAGAAGTTCCCCGCGAAGAACAGGTTTATGTACCGGATGAAACTCTGGTAAATGAAATGCCACCTGAAGAAGTTTATGAAGCAGATGAGGAATACCTCGAATAGAAGTATTCCTCATGATTTGAAATTTATGGGACGGGAGTGTGGTCCATCATAAGACCTTTCGTCTTAGGATTCATGATGGTGATGAGATTTTCAACATCGATAACTCCTGGGAGTCTTTCAGCAGTCATCTCCGCAATTTTCTTTTCAAGACGTGTTTCCACTTCACCTTTCAAAGTCACGATGCCGCTTTTCACTTCCACTTCAACATCTGAAGCATCCACTTCCGCACTTGTATAAAGAGCATCTGAAACATCATCACGGATTCTTTCATCACTGCGCTGGTAATTTAAGGGACCCACGCCACTGTAATCTTTGCCTGTGTGATAATGTCTCTCTCTCAGAACGACATCATCATCAAAGGGTGTGACTGATCCCCGGCTCCACTCGGATTCACCGGTAGCGGAATACTTGTCAAAGAAATCCTTGTCCTCTTCAGTCTGTCCATCCCGGGCATATCTTGATTCATTCATACAGGCTCCTTTAGCCGGCGCGACGGAAATTTTCTAACGACTTCCGTGCACTCTGTGTAATTGATTTAATAAAACTCATGGTTGTAAGATCGGTATAATCTGGCGTGCCTTGTTGAAGTTCTTTAAGTTTTGTTTCCGCCACCATATCTTTCACCTGAGGAAAGAAGGTATCGATGATGGCAGACAGTTTAGCGGGACCACCCACATAAACATCACGCTGAGGATTCTCCGCATTT
Organism: Bdellovibrionota bacterium; assembly: GCA_040387275.1. Classification (GTDB taxonomy): domain Bacteria; phylum Bdellovibrionota; class Bacteriovoracia; order Bacteriovoracales; family Bacteriovoracaceae; genus Peredibacter. Next base: position 824,776 of record JAZKDZ010000001.1, read on the forward strand.
TTGAGAATGGCCTCAGCACATTCGTCGGGAGAGACCCCCATCGCCGTGGGACACATGAGAGTCACTTCAATCGGAATGTTCCGATCACGAAGTTCTGATCTCAGGGCATCGGTCATGGCCTTCACGGCATTTTTTGTCGCGGTATAAATTCCCAGGAGTGGCTGGGCCGCCACTGAAACTTCACTACCCATGTTGATGATAGTTCCGCCGCCTTCTTTCATTCCATCAACTGCCACCTGGCAACCCATCCGGGTTCCCCAGAAATTTGTCTCGAATAACTTCCTCTCAATTTCGAAAGGTGTATCCATCAGATAGCCGAAGAAAGAATCTCCGGCGGTATTTATCCATGTATCGATGCGACCAAAATTCTTGATCGCTGTATCTTTGAGCCTCAGGAGTTCTTCATAACGGGTACAGTCAGCGACAACAAAAAGACATTCACCATTTTTCTGTCTGATTTCCTCTGATACTGTTCTTAGTTCTTCTTCGTTCTGCGACGAGATTATGACTTTTGCCCCTCTTTCTGCGGCCATCCTGGCCGTGGCAAGCCCGATACCATTTGAGGCACCTGTCAGAACGATCACCTGCTCGTTCAACGCTTTCATTCGGTTTTTTGACATAAGGCACCTTCCTTGGTTTCTCTTTGGGTAAATTTGCAATACCCATACCATTGACACTGTTCTCTAAAAACTTTCGGGTGGATTTAGTTCACAACACCATTACTCAGAGGTTTCATTTGCGTGGAGGTTACTATGAAAATTTTATTGATGACCGCTCTACTCGCCCTTTCCTTCCTTTCTGTCAGCTGCAACCGTGATGGTGATGTCATTGAGCGCGAAGAAGAAATAGATCGGGGTGATGCCACTGAAGATGGTTTCAAACAGAGTGACATCCATCCTGGAAATGCACCTTCCAATGTGGGGAACCAATGAAAACGTTCATGATTCTCATATGTCTTTCATTTGTCGCTACCGCTTGTATGAAATCCAAGGAAGAGTATCGACATGCCATTGAAGATATTCAAATGGAAGAAGCCGCTCCGGCAGAACAGAATCCGGAACGAAGCCGCGGTTCAAATGATCGTGAAGGTATGGGGGATGTGACGGAATAATCAGTTCGCGACAATCCAGCTGGATGCCATGAGAAGTGATGGGGCCATATGGTCCGGAGAAGCTCCATCCGTATCATGTTCGCTGATAAGGATTGTCTTACATCCGGCATTTCTTCCTGCCTCGATATCACTGATCCTGTCACCCACCATGAAAGATTCTTTCAGATCAATGCCGTAATCAGAAGCGGCATCCATTAACATTCCCGGACGAGGCTTTCTGCATTCGCATTTATCACTTTCAGTGTGAAAGCATGAGCGGATGTCCGGCAGACTCAAAACCTGCGAAACATAATCATTCACCAGATCAACTGCCTCGCGGGTCACCCAACCGCGGGAGACATCCGGCTGATTCGTGACAACAACCAATATGAATCCTTGTTCTTTCAGAAAACTGATCGCTTCCGGAACTCCCGGGCAGAAAGCAAATTCTTCCAGAGTATAAGGTGCGCGGGGTTTTCCCATCTTAAAGATAGTCTGGTTGATCACGCCATCGCGATCAAGAAAGACGGCTTTTTTCTTCATCATTTTCCGATTTCAAGAAGATTGTGAATATCCTTCACACCGGAAATTTCATCAACAATACTTCCGGCATGACGTTTCATGCTGCGATTTTCCACTTTTCCGGTCAGAGTGACAACTCCGGATTCGACTTTCACTTCGACTTCACTTGCATTCAGTTCACGATCCTGTGTGAGGCTTTCACAAATGTCATCCATGATTCTGGAATCCGGCCGGGCATAGCCTCTTGGACCCCTTCCCCTTTGTCCTCCATCATCGTGATGAAGGAGAGAGCCGCCATGCTTTTTATCACCACGATCTCTCGATTCATAAAATTCATCCCATCCGGTTTTTCTGTTCCAGCTTGCGAGATTTCCGTTTTCAAAAGGATTATCGGCGCGAAGATCCTGAGGGCCTCTTCTTCCGCGATTTTCCGCCCAGGGTCCGTTGATCGTGTTGGAATCTGCGACACTCACTCCACCATACTGCTGATTATAAGTGCCTTCCTCATACTCAAACCGGGAATTGCGGAATTTGTCCTGCTTTATCCCGGTACTGTTTCCGTCATTCATTCTTCTATGTACTCTTTGTCCCATAAAATTCTCCTTACGAAAGTCTGATCTCATTGCGGACATCAAGAACCCCGGGAATCTCGACAGTGATCATTTCCGCAACCCTCTTTTCCATGCGATCACGAGCTTTGCCTTCCAATGTCACAATCCCTTCTTCGACTTTGACTCCAATATCGGAAGCATCTACAGTCGGATCATCCAGAAGTGCTTCACAAACTTCTTCGTAGATCCGGTCATCGGTGCGCTGATAGCCTCGTGGCCCTTTGCCCATAAAATTTCTTTGTTCATTATATTCGGATTGATTAACCCACGTGTCGCCCTCACGTGATTTTCCACTCACACCGGGATGTTCTTTTTCACGGTATTCGGATCCTGCATAGGGTGAGTAATCATCATTCTCAAATCGGTTCTTTGACTGATCCCTCATATCTCTACTCCTTGAATGTTTTTATCTCAATCCTTTGATGAGACCACCCGGTTCATCACCGATATCCCATTTGCCCCATGATATAAGATTGTTCACATCTTTTACTCCGGTCACGTTGAAGGCGAGATCTTCTGCGAGATAACGATCCTCTCTACGACGAATATGTCCTTCGAGAGTGACAACACCATCTTTCACAGTCACATCAATTCCTGCCGGATCGAGATCCGGATTCATGAGAAAAAGTTCGCAAACTTCTTCTCGTAGAAATTCATCAGTGCGGGAGAAATTGCGGGGACCTTTCCCGCGATGATTTTCACGGGAAGATTCGGATCGGGGATCAGAAGACCAGTCGACTGAATGTTCGAGTTTACCCAGACGCGGACGGCGCATTCCGAATTCATCTTCATAAATATCGGAACGGATATTTTCTTCACCGTAGCGGTTGATACCTGACCGATCCGGGTATTCCTGATGTCTGCTCATAATCCCTCCTTAGACAGAGAGAAAAATTGCAATTATCTTGCCATGGCCTCTTCAACTGTTTTGAGAACGACACGCTCATCAATGGGTTTCATGAGACAAGTTTCCCCTTCCACCAGGCCCTGGCCGGAAAGAAAGACCACAGGAATATGAGAGATGGCTTCGAGTGTCCGCTGTTCCTTACGGAACGCCAGCCCATCTTTTTCAGGCATCATGAGATCAAGAATAATGAGGTCAGGTTTATCAGCGTTATGAATAAGGGTATTGAGACCCACTTCACCGTCTTTCGCTGTCATCACAGTATAGCCTGCATTGACCAGCATTTCGGCGACGATAAGACGATGATCGAGATCATCATCAATCACCATGATTTTTTTTCTTCGACGGGTGGAGAGAAGCATCTCCGTAAAATCATCATCCTGCTTGGTGCTGTTATTCTGAACATCCATTTGTTCCTGCATATGACCTCCTCGATGAAATCACGATGGCGAGATTCTGACGAAAAAACGTTCAGGAGTCCAGAAATAACATCAGACGTATTTTTGTCATGAATTTTCTTGATGAAGAATTCAGGTTAAAGAACTTAGTTCACGACCTGGATGAGAGCGTCCATGGCCTTCTCAAAAGTTTTTGCGTGGAAACGCTTCTGCAGATTGGTGGTGATATCAAATCTCTTATCATAGTCAAACTCGGCTTCGAAGAGCTCTTCAATAAAACGCTGACTCACAATGAAGATCGCGGAAAGCTGATTGAAGCGTGAAGCGTTGATTCCCGCAGGAAAACCCTTTCCATCCGGAAGTTCATGGTGCTGTTCAATAATGGTAATGGTTTCCGAAGGAATGAGATCACGCTTGATGCGCAGTTTTTCCGCAAGCTCAGTTGCGTGAAACTTGATGTGATCAGGAAGATCTCCTCCCTCGCGTTCCCATCTGCGGAGAATAAGAAAGTCCTCTTTATCCAGCAGAAGATCGCATAAGAGTGAGGCCATCGCTCCTTTCTCTTTAACTGAATCTGATTTCCAGGGGAATTTATCAATCACCAGAGACATGACATAACTCGTAAGCATGGCGCGAAGAAATTCCTCGGAGCAATTTTTCTTAAATCGCTTGATAAAAGCATAGAGACTCGGCGATTCCTGGAGGATCGACATGGCACGAACATTCACCAGACGAAGAAGTGTCACAGTCTCCGGATTCACACCCAGTTGCTGGATGATATTCTTCACCGTTCTCATAGACTCATCGAGGTTTTCCACTTTCTCTTCTACCACCGTTTTCGGATCATAGAATTGTCTCGCTGAAAGACTCTCCTGAATTTCATGCATGATTTTTTTGACTTCAATCTGACGAATGTAGACTTGCTCCACTTCTTTTTGCTGAAGCTTTCTTATGATGTCGAGAAATTCATCTGTCGCGTAATTCAAACGCACAAATTTTCCGCCAACAGAAAGATGAATCTCTGCACCAGCAAAGGAATCTGCAAATTTCACCATCTGAGTGATCGGAATTCTGATCAGCTTGTCTTCGTCGTTCAATTTATCCATGAGCTAACAGTCTACCTTCTTAAGTCCGGGAACGGGTAAGTCTCTGTAGTGCAATCAATGCTATGTTCAGAATCTCTGAGTAATTCATCACTTTCACGTTTTATGCCAATTTAGCTTGTCTATCGGTAAGACCGGCCCAAGTCCTGATTAAGGACCAGTTAATTTCACTGCTCCGCCGGCGTTGCAAATATTCCTTTGGCCATGCTTTTGGTGACAGAACTGCACTTTTTTAGTCAATATTGGCGCCAGCTGATTTTTATAAAACACAGGAGGTTTTATGCGATTCTTGCTCGGAATGTGTGCTCTCATCACAATTCCTTTGTGGGCAAATACCCAGGTGACAACAAAGATTCACGACATTGATCACGGTGATCACATCGGAGACGAAGCACTCGTCTTCCTGACCTCTGGTCAGGTGATGAAAGTTAACGTGAACAACACCGACCTTCTGGAAAAGCTCAACAAGTCTTTGCAGAAACGCGAGACTATCGAGCTCGAAGTCGATGCTAATCGCGAAATTCAGGCCGCTCAATCTCCGGAGAAATCACTCTCCACTGAGACTGAACCAGAACCTCTTCCTGTTCCCGTTCCACTCGAAGAACCAAAACTTCTTGGTCAGGACCCTATGGCGGGTTACTCACCAAGTGTTCTTCCTGAAGCGACAGTCAAGTCTTACTTCCGTGAGATGAGACATGCTTCCAAGGAAGAAACTCAGTGTTTCAACCGTGCGATGATCTGGACTTACGAAATGAGATTTAAGCACAATGTTTATTCAAACAAGATGTGGATCTTCTTCACTCGTAAATACATCCGTAAGTATAACTTCGAATGGTGGTTCCACGTTGCACCGATGGTTCACATGATCGTAGATGGTCAGGTGAAAGAGCGCGTGATTGATAGAAAGTATTCATCAGGACCGCTTGCTATCCAGAAATGGGGAAATATCTTCCTGCGTGATGATTTCAAATGCCCGACCGTTCACAAGTATTCTGATCATGCGAATTTCCCTGAAGCAGGCTCATGTTTCTACATGAAGTCTCCTATGTATTATTATCAGCCGGTCGATCTTGAATTCCTCGAAAAATACGGAAACGTGCTTTCGACATGGAATGAAACGAACGTGAGACAGGCCTACGCTGAAGCGTTTGAGATTTATCCATAAAAGGAATTTAAGGAGATCATATGAAAAGATTTACTCAGGTCATTACACCTGTTGTCCTCACAGCGACTCTCTTGCAACTCGCCTCTTGTGGCGGCGGTGGCGGAAGCAGCAGTAGCGGTGGACAAAGTTCATCACCAAGACAACTTGAATCTGAAGCTGAAGGAACATATGTTGCCACCATCACAACTCTGAATAACGGAGTTGGTGGGCCAATCTCAGGTAACGTATCCATCAGTAAGGAAGGCGGACGCCTCATCGCTTATGCACGCCTTAACGGTGGCGCTCCTCACACAGTTCACCAACAGCGTGTTCACGTCGGGACATCTTGTCCGTCTGCTTCGAACGATGCCAATGGTGACGGTTATGTCGATGCAGTTGAAGGTTTCAATCACGTAGGAAAAATTCTCTTCCCACTCGATGCTGATATTTCATCTCAGGAGCGCGGATCATCGATCTGGCCTGCTGGCGATATGTACGGCTACTACCATTGGGAAAGAGCAACTTCTTATGATCGCTTTATTTCAGATCTCCGCGAACCGGATCTGAATGAAGAAAATGAATTTGCGAAACTCGGTCCTGATGGAGACCTGAATCTCGACGGACGTGTTGTGATTATTCATGGCGCTCCTGAAACAGCAAACCTTCCGGACACGGTTGCCACAAGAGGAAGACTCAGAAACTTCCAGACAATTCCTGTTGCCTGCGGTGTGATCAGAAAAGTCACAGTCGTTCCCGGTGAAGTGGAAGAAGATCCATCTCTCGGACCTGCGGTAGGAGAATCTGTCGGTGGTTCATCTGGTGTTGATGACGGTGCTACAGTTCCGGTTGATGGTCAGTATCGCCCTGGAGAAACTTCAGGTGGGACAACTGGTACAACGAACGATGCTGGTAACGATCCAAGAACTTCCGGAACAACTTCAGGCGGAAATGATAACGACGACGAAGATGATGACGGCGGATTCAGATGGCCTTGGGAAAGACCAAGAACCACAACTGGTGGAACTGGCGGCGGATCAACTTCCGGAGGCACGACATCAGGGGGAACAACCACTGGCGGGGCAACTTCCGGTGGAACGACCGGCGGTGAAACAACCGGTGGCGATTACGGTGATGACGACGATTCAGATAACTAAAAAAAGAAAGGCCCTTAACGGGGCCTTTTTTTTTCGTAAACAACGTGAGCTTTCAAAACGTGACCATCCGGAACTCTCGGATGCAGAAAATCTTTCTCCATACAGCGGATCATGCCGATCTTCTCCATGATCCTTTGAGACTTCACATTTCCGACTGCAGTAAAAGAAACGATCTCTTCCAGCCCCAGCACTTCAAAACCAAAGCTCAGCGATTTTAAGGCCGCTTCAGTGGCAAATCCCCTGTTCCAGTAATCAGGCAGGAGTCTCCAGCCGATTTCCACTGCGGGTAAAAAGGGGGCCTCAAAACCCGGAATATTCAGGCCGGTAAATCCCAGAAATTTTCCGGAAGCTTTGTCTTCCAGGGCCCAAAGTCCCCATCCACGCTCGAGGAGCTGATTCCGAAGTTTTTCGAACACAGCGTTACTTTCTTCAAGTGACCAAAGCGCGGGAAAATACTCCATCACCTGAGAATCACCATTCATCCGGGCAAATTCCAGTCGGTCTTTTTCTTCCCAGCCTCTCAATAGCAATCGTTTTGTCTCTAGCATGTGATTCTGCATCTTTTTTTGTGGTCAGAAGTTCTTAGTTCATCATACGATTTTCCCAATGAAAAGCCTCCTTCCTACGATCTTCTTTGCGGTCTCTCTGCTTCTCATGGAAACGAGTTGTGCCTCGATGGCCCCAGCGAGTCAGGAACTCCCCCGTTCTGATCACAAAAAGATCATTCAGAACCTGAAGCTTCCGGTTTCATCCGGAAATTATGTCCGGATTGTGACAAACGAAAGTCATGAAGTTCCCGATCCGACCCGGCCTCTCCTCGTCAACCTTCCCGATGGAAAAAAAACTCATGTGATTGGTTTCTCCGGCCAGAACATCATGATGATTGATTCGCTCGAAAAGCTTGTGAAAGGCGGAACATTTCCGGTAGCGAAAGTTGATTTAAAAAACCAATATGGATTCAATTACGGTGGAGAAATTGATCCCGCCACGGGAGATCCTTTCGGGTATGCATTTGATTCCTCCACCTGGGATGTCGCCGTTTTCCGCTACAACGATTTTTCAGGTAATACAAAACTAAAATTGGTTGCAGGGGCGATGGCCACTGGCACTGACGGTAAGCCCCTTCTTATTCGCGATGGACACAACAACACCCGTCAGCGTCTTTTCTTTGATGCAGAATTCAAAAGTTCCGGAAATGGATTTCGCCTGTTTGCTCACAATCCAAAAGCTCCGTTAAATCCCGGTCTCCCTCTTGAAGGAAACTGGATCGAGCGAGATGCCAGAGGAAAAATTATTTTCAGTCACGGTTATGGTGGCGAGCCGATTACACTCCTTAACGGAGATCTCTACATAGATGAACGTGGCTGGGTTCCTTTCGTTCATGAGACTGTAGTGGAACAAAGAAATGAAAGACAATCAGACGGAACGATTCACAAGATTCCGTATCGCACGGCCATCGTTGTCACTTATCTCGACTCTACTCTTTCAAGAATTATGAAGCCGGCCGAAACAGTTTTTGATGTTTTCCGGCCCGACGGTAAAATCTGGAAAGCGGCCGATCGTCCGACAGCTGGACCTCTGGTAGAAGGTCCACACATTGAAGTTCAGCATGAAGGAAAACCGGTCCAGTCACTCGCAGAACTCCGGGCCCTTCGTGCCAAACGCGCGGGCCTTGGTTTCCAGATGCTTTTCTCGGCAGGAGAATATTTCGGTCACTACGGCTCTTACATGGCCTATTCGCAAGGTGATCTTCATCATATGAAAGCGATGACAGATGACTCAGGTGAGCTCACGGATATCACTGCTCCCCTTCGGGTATTATTCACCTGGATCGGAAGACCAGTTTCCTTTCATATCGGCGATAAGGAATATCTTCTCATTCATGGTGTCGACCGTTCAGGACTCCCGGAAGGAATTAAGCTTGATACTTTGCCGAAGCCTCACGAGTGGCAGCACTTCAGACGCCAGGAAATTGTCATTCCTGTCGAACGATTCATGGATAAAGGTCTCCGTAAGCTAAGAATGAAAGATGATTCGGGCCTCATTGAGAAACTCATGAAGTTTAAACCAAGAAAAGTGTCACATATCCGTGGTCTTTCCCTGATATTTTACTCATAATTTTATTAAACAAATTGTGAGGAAGATATGACTACTCAAAGAAACAGCATCTGGACTGTGATTGGTGCCTCGTCAGCAGGGACTCTCATCGAATGGTATGATTTCTACATTTTCGGATCTCTTGCCACAATCATCTCCATGCGCTTTTTTCCGCCAGGAAATGAAGTCGTCAATCTTCTTCTCACCCTCGCGACGTTTGCAACTGGATTTATCGTCCGCCCTTTCGGCGCCCTGGTCTTCGGAAGAATTGGTGATGTCGTCGGAAGAAAATATACTTTCCTCGTCACTCTTCTCATCATGGGAGTATCAACGACTCTCATTGGACTTCTTCCGGATTATTCGCAGATCGGACTTCTTGCTCCGATTCTTCTTCTCCTTCTTCGCCTTCTCCAGGGCCTTGCTCTCGGTGGTGAATACGGTGGAGCTGCGACTTATGTGGCCGAGCATGCTCCTGAAGGCCGACGTGGATTTTACACATCATTCATTCAGACGACAGCGACTCTCGGACTCTTTGTTTCTCTCGGCGTGATTCTTGCCTGCCGGACAATCATGGGCGAAGAAAAGTTCGCGGATGTCGGGTGGCGCGTTCCTTTCCTTCTTTCCATTGTTCTCGTGATCATTTCGGTCTTCATCAGAAGAAAACTTCATGAGTCACCCGTCTTTCAGGAAATGAAAGCAAGTGGAAAGGCTTCGAAGTCTCCCCTGCGTGACAGTTTCCTGGAACCGGAAAATCGCCGACTCGTGATCATCGCTCTCCTGGGTGCAACTGCTGGTCAGGGAGTGGTCTGGTACACGGGGCAATTCTACGCTCTCTATTATCTCCAGACCGTTCTCAAAGTTCCATTCGTTGATGCCAACTGGATCATCGCAATCGCGCTTCTTTTTGCGACACCATTTTTCGTTTTCTTCGGCTGGCTCTCAGATAGAATCGGCAGAAAGAAAATCATGATGACCGGATGCCTGATCGCCGCCATTTCCTGGATTCCTATTTATAAAGCCATGGCCGCCTATTCCGGACACAGATACTTAAGTGAATTCGGTGAAGCGGATTATGATTACAGTCCCACTATGCTTGTCATTCTCGTCTGGATTCAGGTGATGTTTGTGACGATGGTGTACGGACCAATCGCTGCTTTCCTTGTGGAACTTTTCCCGACTCACATCCGTTACACTTCGATGAGTCTCCCTTATCACATCGGGAACGGTGTGTTCGGAGGAATGGTTCCGCTCATTGGAACTTATTTCGTGGCAAAGACTGGTGATATGTACGCTGGCCTTTATTATCCGATCGCGATTGCTCTCATGACATTTGTCGTGGGTATGATCTGGTTAAAAGAGAAAAAGACTTTCTAAATGCCCGCAGATTTTAAGCGGCTGATGGCCGCACGCTTTTTCTTCTCCTTTGCTGTCCAGATGCAGGTGATTGTGCTGGGCTGGAGGATGTATGAGCTCACTCATGATCCGCTTCACCTTGGTCTCATTGGTCTGGTGGAAGCGATTCCCGCGCTCTCGCTCGCACTCTTTGCGGGATACATCGTCGATCACTCTAATCCTCTCCGCATTTACCGGAAAGTTGTCCTCGTAAGTTTTACTTCCGGCATGCTCATGCTCTTCTCGCAGATGAAGAGTTTTGATCTTTCAATCTCTCTTCAGGTCACCCTTCTTTTTACATCGTCGTTCCTTACGGGTCTCGCGCGTTCCTTCTCGCAGCCCGCGATGTATTCCATGGTGCCGAAACTCATTCCTAAGAATCTGATTCCGAAATCCTCAGCTTATATGTCGGGGGCCATGCAGGTTTCAAGAATTTCTGGTCCAGCTCTTGGAGGAATTCTCTACGGCTTCATCGGAGTTTCCGGAACGGCCTCGATTGTTTGTTTTCTTCTACTCACGACTCTTACGATCACCATGATGATCAAACTCTCGCATGTTAAAAAAGAGCGGGACAAAACCAGATCCGTGAAAGAAGAACTTCTCATGGGTGCGCGCTTTGTTTTCCGCCATCCTATCCTGTTCCCTGCACTCACACTTGATATGGTGTCCGTTCTCTTTGGTGGAGTAACGGCCCTTCTTCCGATTTTTGCCGCTGAAATTCTCATGACTGGCCCCAAAGGACTGGGCATTCTCCGTGCGGCCCCTGCTGTCGGTGCTGCCCTCATGAGTTTCATTCTCATCAAGTGGGAAATAAAAAAGAAAGCGGGCCCCTGGTTATTTACGGGTGTTGCTGGTTTCGGCATTTCGATTCTGGTTTTTGCTTTAAGCCGCGATTTCACGCTCTCACTTTTTGCTCTCGCCTTCTCCGGTGCCTTCGACAGCATCAGCATGCTTGTCAGGACCGCGGCCGTTCAGCTGTCGTCTCCGGAAAATATGCGGGGACGTATCTCGGCCGTGAATTCGATCTTTATCGGATCTTCCAATGAGCTGGGGGAATTTGAATCGGGTCTGGCGGCCAAACTTCTGGGTGCGGCCCCTGCTTCCGTCCTGGGCGGAGTTGTTTGTCTCTGTACTGTCGGAGTCGTTGCCCTCCTTTCACCCACCTTACGCAGACTTAACCTCGAAGACCTTGAGAATTCTTAAGCTGTAATTTTTACTTCGTTCTCCACGACCACTGGCCATTGTGCTATACCCCGCTCATTAAATTTTAAGGGAGAAATCCATGAAGACTCTGGTCGCGATCGTCCTTCTTATATCGGCAACTGCCCACGCCGTTGTTCCTGAGGTTGCAGCAAAACTCTCGGGCGCTTATGTGGCCGATGGTTCATGTGCTTTTGAAACAGCCACTGTTAAAGTTGAGCGTTCAGAAGGAATGGACTTCTTCGTTATCCGCGCACGAAACGAAAACACATCTAATTTCAAATCACAGTCTGTGAATCTCGATAATCTCTGGACGAAAGTTCGCACCACACGCGGCTTTCAGAGAATCATCACTCAGGACGTGATCCGCGGAAACGCAGTCGTTGCTGAAGAAAAAACATGCCTTCCAGGATGGGTTGGTTGCTCAGACTGGAATACAGCTGCTGAAATTAAACTCGTTGATGAGATGACAATGGAAGCCACTCTTGGCGAAGAAACATGCACATTCAAGAAGGTACAACTATGAGACCCGGACGCGAACTCGATACACTCATTGCTAAACACGTTTTCGGACACGACGTTATCATCAAGAGAAAACTTCCTACGGAAGTTACTCCTGCTGGCGAGCGTCCGCTTCGTGAGTACTCTAAATCAACAGGTGCCGCTTTCGAAGTTGCTGAGAAAATGAAAATCAGCCTCATCCCGATTGAAGGAAACCAGTGGTTTGCTCTTTGTGGCCCACTTGAAGGATTTAAGTCTCCGGCCGATTTCATGAAGTTCATCGGCGAAGGCAATTTCCAGAACTCTGGTGCTGCCGTAGCAGAAACCGCTGCTCTTGCGATCTCACTTGCCGGCATCAAGGCCATTGAAACCCGCCTGGCCGCTTCCGAAAACACGAATACCGATTCAACAACTCACTAGTTTTAATAAATGGCTTCCTGCTTTGTCAGGAAGCCAGTCCTCTCCCTTCACAATCCTGATCATTCTTTTATTTTTCACCATAAAATCTCTTATTAACTCCATCGCATTCTGGAGACTTAATATGGAATTGTACTCACCGGTCGTAGAATCGCCGGGGCCGCCTGCGGATTTTTCATGTTTCTGCTCATTAAAAAGGACATAGTGAACAGCGTTCTTAGTTTCACGCAGAGATTTCAAGACATGTAGATGATAGCGCTGGGTCTGAACCCTTCCCTTTTTAAGTCCCATCGCCATGGTGACAGTTACCGAACGCATTCCTTTCGTGAGAACAGCATTCGAGTCAGCTTCAATAATGAGATGGACGTGATTCTTCTGGAACGAAAAGTGAATAATCCTGAGACTTTTCTTCCTGCCATTGAGAATCGCCCTTTTCAAAAGACGGAACGTTGTCTTATTCCGGATATGAGTCCGGTACCGGAAATTGATGTGCAAAGGTGTCCGCCGATTCAAAGTTTCCCGCACCCGGTGCGCAACTCCTGGAGAATGAATTCTTTTTCTGCCCGATCCCGATCGTCTTCCGCCCATGTAACCCTCCTGAAAAGGGCATATCTAAGGGGAAAGGATGAAAAGGGCCGTCTAATCTTTTGACACCGGCAGTATTTCCTTCAAACGTACCTGAAACGAATCCGGAATTCGGGCAAAATCCCGGGTATGAAAAAACATATCTCGAACACCTTAGTTGTTAGTTCCCTCCTTTTATCTTTTGCTGCCCAGGCAGGAATCGATTTTCCGCATGTGAGCGGATATGACGATGCCCAGAACGAGGCATTGTGGAAAGATGTGAAGGGAGATTCAGTTCCGCGCGCACTCATTACGAGTTCAAGCATCGACAATCCAAAACTTTCCTATTCAGGTCTCTTTCCAAAAAGTTTCCTACAGGAAGATATGCTGGCAGTCTGTTACCAGGACTGTAAAAAGAAAGATTCCATCAAGGTCAGCGGCAGTACAGTTGTTGCTAACGATAATGACAGTCTTGAACAGGCCAACGTTTATTTCTGGCTGAAGCGCTACTTCACATTCCTAGATGAAAGATTCAACTTCCGTCCGGCAAAACATCTCCGGGTTCTCACAAACCGTTCAATCAAAGATCCAACGGCCGGAAGCAAGATGAAGAACAATGCATTCTTCAACCCTGCCGATATTACGCTTTCCTTTCTCCCGGCGAGTAACAACTTCCTCTTCAATACACTGAAAGGAAAAATCAACCGCTCGGGATACGATGCTTCCGTTATCTCTCACGAAGCTTCTCACTATTTCTTCCATCATCTTTTCCCGGATTCTATTAACTACGAAATCTCAGGCCTCAATGAAGGTTTCGCTGACTACATTGCGAACCTTCACCTTAACAATCCGAAAGTCGGTCTGGTGATGCTGAGAGGAAAATCTCTCCGTGATGCTTCTTCACTCGTTGATGGAAAAGGTCTTCTTAAAACTTATGCTCCGAAACTTGAATCTCATGACCTCGGTGAACGCGTAAGTATGGTTCTCTGGAAAACCCGCGAACAGGCAGACAATAAGGAAGAATTTGACCGTCACGTTGTGGAATCAGTCCGCGAAATTTCTAAGAACCCATTCGCTACTGTTCACAGCTTTAAAGCTGAGCTCATGAAGCGCATCCCAAGTGTTGTTTCTTCCCTTAACATGCCGAACGTCACAACTGTCTGGGATATTTCTCTTCCGGGCAATGAAGTGAAGATTTCTGATACATCATTTCTCACCAAGGGCCAGGTGACTCCTTCTTACCTTGGCTTCAAGATCAGCCAGACTGTCTCGAAGCGCTTTGCTGATGAGATGGGAATGGATGAGCAGACCAATATGGGTTTCAGCTTTATCCGCGAAGTAAAACTTGAGAATAACCAGACGGCCCTTCTCATGGCGTCTGAAGACGAAACTATCACGCGTCCATTCTGGTACGTCATGGATAACAAGTCGGGCAACATCCTCGGGATTTATGGAATCGATCATAAACTCGTAACGGATAAGGACGAGCTGAAAGAAATTGCAAACCTCACGGCGCAGGCATCAGGTCAGAACGAAACAATTACTGATTTCATTTCAAAGACCCGTATGTTCTCTGATCTCGCTCAAGGTAAAGGCGACCTGACATCAGGCTATAAAGTAAAAAGTGTTGTGAATACTCCTGCAACAATGTCTTTCAATGGAGAGAATGAAGCTATCGAGCGCGTGGAAATTACGCTGAAGAAAAAATTCCTGGTAAGCCTTCTCGTAGGACTTCCGGATATCAGCAAAGTGACAGTGATTCTTGCGAATAAAAACATCAGCGCACTCCCGACTCTCAATGGAAAAAGAGTAATCGGATTCAAGCTCCAGTTTGAAAATGGAACGGCTTCTGAAATGATTCTAAACAAATACGGAAAGCAGCAATAGATTTTAATTCAGAGACCCATCTAAAAATGGGTCTCTCCTCTCTCCCGAAATTCCCCGTCTTTTTTTTCTCAACTCGTTAACCGACCAAAATTAAGTATTCTCTTTCTGGCCTCAAGCTTGCTCTTCTTCTCGCTTCAATTGGTGCACACGCACTTTTAACAAGGAGTTTAAGAAGATGAGCTTTAAGAAAAGATCAAGGCTTGAAAAAATCATGCCGTATGTGCTGAGTGTTGGGATGCTCTCATTCGTTGCCGCTTGCGGTAGCGATGACGACGACGATGATAACGATACACCTCAACAGCAGGAAGAAGCACAGAACGTCACTTATCGGGCCGTCCTCGTCCCTGTTAACGGAAGCGGTGCCACTGGTACAGCAACAGTTACACGTGATGCCGATCAATTTGATGTTGAAGTTGAGATGAGCGGAGCTCCTTCGACTGTGCACATGCAACACATTCACACTGGAAGTGCATGCGCGACGATTGCTAACGATACCAATGCAGATGGATTTGTCGATGCTCTTGAAGCAGGAACTGTTTCGGGTGAAGCACTTATTCCGCTCGATAGTGATCTTCGTTCACAGGACGCTGGTGGAGTTTATCCGGTAGGACGCTCTTATAGTTATAGCGAATCAGCATCATGGTCAACGATGGTGGCCGATCTTCAGGCACCTGTTGAACAACCCACTCCAACAACAACTACTACGACAACAGAAACAACAGATACGACTGTTGAAGAAGAAGAGGATATGGAGTTTGCAAAAATCACAGGACCACTTCGTCTTGCTGGTCGCGTAGTTGAAGTTCATGGAACAACGGCCTCGATTCCTTCAACAGTCTCAGGTGATCATGGAAGAAGTGCGGCCCGCTCGCTTCCTATCGCGTGTGGTGTTCTGGTTCAGGTTGCCAATGAGGAAACGGAAGATACAGGTACGACTGGTACAACCGGTACGACTGGCACAACCGGTACGACTGGTACAACCGGTACGACTGGCACAACCGGTACGACTGGCACAACCGGTACGACTGGTACAACTGGCGTTTAATTTCCCCGGGGGCAGTGGCAACATTGCCCCCTTCTAAATTTCTACGATTTCCAGATCAATGCCGTTAAGCTTCCTGATAAAAACAATCCTGAATGCGATATTTCCCAGAACGATAATGAAACCAACGGTGGCACCAATTGCTGCTCCTTTGAATTCCCCGATGTCAAAACCCAGAAGGGTTGAGAATGTCATGATAGTCGTGGATTCATGGATGAGTGTTTTGATGAGTTTCGGGGGAAGATCGCTGCGCCAGGAAATGCGATCAACGAATTTCTCCTGCCGCAGGACAAACTCTTCCAGAGTTTTCGCGACCAGGTGATAGTCTTTGATGCGTGTTTTCAGGTTTGTGACTTTTCCGAGCATTGAGATTTTTTTCAATGGGTTCTTCATGCTGAAGAATGTTGCAAGGAAAAGGCCACAAAACCTGAGAAACGCGTTTCATTATTTACTGCTGAATAAACTGTTCGTGCTCTGTAGAACCGTGATACGCGAGCGTCGAAGAAAGTCCTCCACTCACCGTCGTACTCACGAGATCAAAATATCCAGTCCCCACTTCTCGCTGGTGTCTGGTTGCTGTGTAACCGGCCTTCTCTGAGGCGAACTCACGCTCCTGCAACTCTGAGTATGCACTCATCCCGCGCTCTTTATAATCAATCGCGAGCTCGAACATACTATGATTCAGGGCGTGGAATCCGGCGAGTGTGACGAACTGGAATTTATATCCCATGGCACCCAGCTCACGCTGAAAACTTGCGATCTCTTTATCCGATAAATTTTTCTTCCAGTTAAAGCTTGGCGAACAATTGTACGCGAGAAGTTTTTCAGGAAATTCTTTTCTGATGGCTTCGGCAAATCGTTTCGCTTCCTCCATATCAGGCTTCGATGTTTCACACCAAACAAGATCAGCGTAAGGAGCATATGAGAGTCCGCGAGCGATCGCGGTATCGAGCCCTTCTCTGATCCGATAAAATCCTTCCGGTGTTCTTTCGCCAGTTACAAATTCACGATCACGTTCATCGACATCACTGGTTAAGAGTTGCGCTCCATTGGCATCAGTGCGTGCCACGAGAATTGTCGGAACGTCCATCACATCGGCCGCCAGTCGCGCAGAAGTGAGTGTGCGGATAAAGTGAGAAGTAGGAATGAGAACTTTTCCACCGAGGTGACCGCATTTTTTTTCTGAGGCAAGTTGATCTTCATAATGAACACCCGCGGCTCCGGCCTCAATCATCATTTTCATGAGCTCAAAAGAATTGAGTGGTCCGCCAAAACCAGCTTCTGCATCGGCCATGATCGGTGCCATCCAGTGACGGGAGATTTTTCCTTCGGCGCATTCAATCTGATCAGCACGCATGAGTGCGCGATTGATTTTCCGGACGACTTCCGGAACAGAATTGGATGGATAAAGAGATTGATCGGGATACATATGACCCGAGAGATTGGCATCGGCCGCTACCTGCCAGCCGGATAAATAAATCGCTTCTAGTCCCGCACGCACCTGCTGGACAGCTTGATTGCCCGTGAGCGCACCAAGGGCGGCGACATAGTCTTCACTATGAAGAAGTTGCCATAATCTCTCGGCCCCCAGACGGGCAAGTGAATGTTCAATTTTGACGGAGCCTCTGAGCCGGGCAACGTCTATGGGTGAATAGTCCCGCTTGATTCCTCTCCATCGGGCATCACTCTTCCAGGATAATTCAAGTTCTCGCGCTGTGCTTTCGAAGAATTCCATGTTTCAAATCCTTTTGTCATGATCACGGGATTACTTTCCGTGGTTAAAAATTCCTGAAGTTCATTCTGTAAAAATAATTTTCGTGCGATGTTGGCTGGTCCACTCCACTCTATTTCCGGATATTCGGTCATCATGGAATGGAGTTCCTCATCAAAAAGATGATTCACGAATTCTGCCGTGACGGTTTCTCCACTCTCAAGTTTGACTCCGTGATAGATCCACTGCCAGACCTGGGCGCGGGAGATTTCCAGTGTCGCGAGATCCTCCATGAGGTTTTCAAACGACACGCAACCGATGTCACGCTCCCAACCTTCTATGTAAGCAATTCCCACACGGATATTTGTCCTGAGTCCCTGTAACGTATAGGGACCTTCTCCCCGTGGAAGAACATCACTGTATTTATCAAATTCCGGAAGAGTCATATCTAACTGGTTATCGCGAGTGAAAGCTTCCTTTGCGATGTCGATAAAATAAGGATGAGAAACCCAACAACCATCGTGTCCCCACGAGGCTTCGCGAATTTTATCGGCGCGGACTTTAGCAGATTGCTCCTCACGAAGCTCGGGTGTTTTCCCTGGAGTAAACGCAGACATTCCTCCCATCGCGAAGGCTCCCCGCTCATGACAGATCTTAATCACGCGTTTGGCATAGTTCTCCATCCAGTCTTTCCCCATCGTGATGGAAGATCGATCTCCGAGTATTCTGTCTTTGTGTTTGCCTAAGACTTTTATGTCGCTGAAAATTTTGTCCCAGCGTCCGACATTGAGTCCCGCTGCGTGCTCTCTGATTTCATAGAGAATTTCTTCCACCTGGAATGTCGCAGGAAGTGTTTCGATGAGAAACGTTGCTTTCAGAGTCCCTTTCGGAAGACTCATTCTCGTCTGGAGTGAGACGAAGAGATCATTCCACCAGCGGGCCTCAAGGTAATGCTCACATTTTGGAATGTAATATTTCGGTGTGAGATTCTGATCAAGATAAGAACAGGCGGTATGGAAAAAACAAACTGCGAGATCAAGAAGACCGGCCGGAACTGGCTCTCCTTCATACAAAAGATTATTTTCAGAAAGGTGAAGCCCGCGCACTCTCACCATGACATAGGCCATGTCATCACGTTTTATTCTGGGAGATAGCGTGCCCTCAACAGCACCGATGACGTTGAGATAACCTGAGAGCACATTATAAAAGGATGGCTTCATAGAATCTTCAAAGTCGAGCATCGCCATATCTGCGCGCACTCCTCTTTCATTCCGGCAAAGCATGTTGGTCACCATTTTCGCGGAATTCACCGGGCCCGTGATTTCGACTCTTCTTTGCTGGAGTTCTTTTGGAATCGGATCGACTTTCCAGTCACCCGTCACAGCTTCCGAGTTCCTGTCAGGAAATTCCGGAAGCTCGCCCTTATCCCACATACTCTGACGATCCCGTCTTCGCATAAGAAGGACATCGCGCGCGGGGGCCATCTCTCTCACCAGATGGGCCAGCATGTTCAGAAATTTTTGCGGGAAAAGACTCTGGTACTCGCAAGTCCAGTACTCTTCCGGATACTCAAAACCATGCCCTATATCAATCATTCCCATAGAGACCTCCGGAGTGTGATTAAAGGGATGAGGCACCGGGCCCGTCAAGGGGCGGACAAGAACACTCGGAATAGAAGATTTTTCCCCTACTTAAGAACAATCTGAATATTCTTAATAGAACCCCGTGGTTTCCCGAATCGTGGGCATATTCAAAGGTAAATAAACATGAAGTCTCTTGGTTTCCTTCTTTCTATCTTTCTCTCCTCGGCCGTCTTTGCGGGCCCAGTGCCCGGCGTAGACGGACCATTTGTCAGTTTCCAGAATGGGAAGCTTGTCGTGAGTCTTAAAATGCAGGAAGCCGTTCATGCGACGGGTTTTTCTTTTGGCGCGACGGAATCAAAAAAATCTGTGATCAGCTTTCAGCCAAATACAGAAGATGGCGGAATGACTCTTGAACTTCAGGTTGATCTTGAAGACATGAAGTCAGTTGATATTTCCGAAGGTGAAGAGTCTAAGCTTTCTGACGGAAGAAGCATTCCGGGAATTCCAGGAGGAGCTCTTAAAAATTCTAAGCGCACAGATTGGGGTCCGTCTTATTACGACATCTCAACATTTCATTCTCCAAAATCATTCGGAGTCGCTATTCCCTTTCACTGGAATCTCGGCACCACTCGTGACGGCCATCACTGGCTTGCGTGGAAAGGAAAAAACATCGGCATGCTTTCAGTCGTGAATGCTGTTGGTGAGAAAAAAGCTTATGGAATGATTTTTCTCCGCTACTCTGCTCTTACAGGCAATGCGGAACTGATGAAGAGAATTCAGCAGTCAAAATAATCTAGAAAGAAATTCTTCCGAGTTCTATCGAAAAAAGTTTTTCCGAAACACTCTTACCGAGTTTAAGAACTTTCGTGCGGAAATTCTGAACCGGTACCGGTGAATCCGTATACTCTTCGTCCCAATCTTCAAGCTCAGCATTTCCACGGGAATCAGCACTCAGATTTCCCATGAGGATATCTTTCATGTCGACTGGATGTGGATTATGTCTGAAGGATTTCATGGAGACTCCCGGTTGCCCCTAAGTTAAGGCCCCTTTACTTTTCTGAACAGATGAAAATCCGTTCTTAAGATAAAAAAAAGTCCGGGTGATTAACCCATCGTCTTTGTTCTCTCAACAAGGACTATCTAACCATTTGAGCTAAGACTGTCCAGCCTCGAAATTGAGCTGTTCCAGATCAGTTAGTCGAAGGGCGGGCAGGTAATCATCAATAAAATTTCTCTCCCAGATGTTTTTCTCCCCGCGCGCAGAAAAGTGGTAGCGATAATAGCGGGCACGAATCCGGTCCGGCCGCTCCTCCCCCCAGGGAGAATGAGCGATAAGTTTTAACGTTTCCTTATCGGCCCGGAGAAGTTTCACCAAAAGCATGATGAACCACGGTTCATATCCCCAGGTCCGGACTTTTCCTCCGGAAATCCGCACGGAAAACGGAAGAAACCACATGAGCCAATCGAGACGCAGATGATAAGGGGCGAAGATTCCTGGAATTCTCTTTACGTTTCCGGGTTTGCCTTTGAATTCATATTCTCTCCACTCCCCGTTTTTTTCGCCCTCCAGAACCACTTCATAGCGCTCTTTGGTCACACTCCCGAACGCTCCGTAAGCACCCACCAGGTGCCATCGGTTCCAGCAGTAATTCATCTTCTGCCTTTTTGCCCAGAGGTTCTTAGCAGGTTCAATACTCAAAACGCACACCCAGACTCCAAACGGAATAAGTCCGTAGAAGAAGAGATCCGGCGGAGGTGCTGAAGTCACTGGTCCCGGATCATGAAAACACAGGATCGCGAGAATTATCGTAAGCCAGTTAAGCCAGGCATAGTTTCCGCTGATCACGAGAATCAGCTGGTGAAGAATAATCAGGGCACCCGCTACATCGGAAACCGGCGACGGCAGAAAAATAAAAAAAGGGACAACCAGTTGAACGAAGTGACTGAAAACCACCCCGCTTTGGTGAAACCATTTGGGCCCGTGGTGAAAAGTCCGCGATAAGGGATTGGGCATGGGTTGAGTTTCGTGATGATAAATAAGACAAGTCAGATCCCTCCAGCAGGGATCTCCCCGGAGTTTAATGAGTCCGGCCCCAAGCTCCGTCCGGAAAAGCATCCAGCGAAGAACAAGAATCGGAATCCAGACAGGCATGGATTTTTCCGGTCCGAGGAAGGCCGCAAAAAATCCCGCTTCAAGGAGCATGGACTCCCAACCAAAACCGTAGAAAGTCTGACCTACACTCACGATAGATAAATATAGTCCGTACATCATGAGCCAGAGAAAAATATGGAGAAGATAGGATGTTGTTCCGCTGAAACTTAAAAAGAGTGAGGACACCATTCCCACGACACAGACTATTCTCAGAAGCTGGTCCGAATATTTCCAGTTGAAAAGTGAGGGTGAAGTCGTTTGCCTCACCGGAGACAAACCATGCTCTCCCAGAAGTGCGGGAAACTGATGAAAGGCATTTAAAAAAGCGATGAAATAGAGAAGGGCCAGTGATCGTGTGAACAGCGACCGGATGAGAACCATATCAGGAGAAAGCAGGAGTTCTTCCACAACATCCTTTTGAAAAAAAAGAAGGCCATCTTTCGATGACCTTTCTTTGATCCCGTGTCCTGAAATGCTTTAAGCATTCTGCTAGAAGTTTCATTCTCCGGAACACTTCAATCTTAACAACTGCGATTTTTGATAGCAGTTAAATCTTTTCGCAAGAATCCTTAGTGCTCAAGACGGACTTCGTTCATGACAACACCGGTTTCCATCACCATGTTGGCAAGTTCCTCGAGATGTTCACGCGCTCTTTCACTTTCAACCATGCCGTAGAAAAAAACATTCCGCTGATCAACTGAGACTCTTACCCTGGCGTAGTTCTGCTTAGAATTGCGCAGTAATTCACCAAGAGTTTCCTCAAGTTCTTTATCTGTATAACTCTTTTCAAAATTGTTTTCGAGCATGTCCCTCACCTCCGATAATCAGAGTGTGAGGGATTATTGGCCTATTGGAAAGACGATGAGAGCTGACAGTGAGTCTTCACGCGGAATTCTTCGACATCATCAAGGCGGACAATTTTCACACCTTTATTCTTTGCATACTTCAGGAAGAGATCAACTGATCCCGGAGTGACACCATGAATATCGTGATTGAGAATGACTCCACCCGCAGGTGGATTACTGATCGTATAAGTTTGTTTTCCAAACGTGCCGTCAGGCTTCTTGAGAAAATCAATCGCCTTCCCGCCCTCGTTATGAGCAATCATATTCTGTGCAACTTCCGCACTCGTCATGCCCGCAAGCCAGTCCACAGTGTCGACATCCCAGAAAGCAAACTGAATGCAGTTTTCGCCGAAAAGCTCGCGTGAAATCGCCTGCAGGGAATTCATGTGATGATATTCCGTGCGGCCGCCGTAAGCACCATAGGGATAGCGATAATAAATTGTTGTGAAATCATATCCCGCGCGCTTGTAAAAGCCATCGATCGCGCGGATAGAATCATTCATCTGTTTTTCCCACTCCACTTCCGTGAGCGTATTGGAATTTTCATGAGCAGGTCCGTGAGAAGCAACGAGATGACCTTCATCGAGCATGCGTTTAATGAGGGGAAAAGTAGCTTCATTCACTTTTGTCGTGAGAACAAAAAAGACTGCTTTCACTTCGTGCTTTTTCAACACATCGAGAACCTTCGGCGTATTCACAGCATCTGGTCCGTCATCGAAAGTAAGAGCAAAGGTATTCGTGCCGTACACTGATTTTGTGAGATACGGTCTCATCCCGGTATCGCGCGAAGTGTACGTGCGGTTCTCCGGGTACTGGAGAATCTCTGTGATTCCACTGAATGCAGGAATGGCGAAAAAGAGTGCTAAGAGCATGGATTTCATATGGGTTCCTTATTCCCGGAATCTATCGCAAAAATGATCGTCGTCCAAGGGTTGGGCAGTGACTTTTTAATGGTCGATCGCCCCTCTGAATTTCAAAGAGTTACCCCTTAAAAACTGGCCTCCGGATTGCTCCTGTAAGGGCATCAGGAGATTTACATGATGAAGGTTTGGGCATTAGTGGCCTTCTCGCTATTAAGCTTTCCGGGATGGGCTTCCTACCGGAATCTGGCGAGCATTCCTAAAAAAATCCGCGTGGAACATGCCCGCGAGCTCATGGGAAAACACTATGAAAAAAGTGTCGTAAAAAAAGGTGAAAGCCGCTCTCACCTCCAGGAAAAAATCATGAAGACAGTGGAAGGAAAACTTCCGCGCGGATTCAAGGCCCTCTCATGGTCCGTCACTCAGACAATTCTCAAAGAATCAAAACGCCATAACTTCGATCCTTATTTCGTCATGGCCGTTATCTCCGGTGAATCAAGTTTCAATCCCCGGGCAGTAGGTCCGGTCGGTGAAATTGGTCTCATGCAGATCAGAAGTGCAACTGGCGAATGGATGGCGCAAAAAATCGGGATGAAATGGAAGGGCGAAAAAACACTCAGAAACCCGGTTGATAATATTATCCTTGGAACGGCTTATCTCGCCTGGCTCAGACAGAAATTTGAAAATAACGGCCAGCTTTATATCGCCGCTTACAACATGGGTGCAAAATCAGTTCAGAACGCTGTGGGAAGAAATATCAGGCCGAAGGATTATCCTAAGCACGTCATGAAGCGCTACCTCGCCTTCTATCAGGAACTTTGATCAAATAATTTTCAATTCATCCATGGTGGAGAGAACCTCCATCACGATACGATCCAGATCCTGCCCATTCAGACTCTCCTCAGCGAGTTTTTGGTCGTAATCATCTGATAGACCCATCTCTCTAAGCATATTTTCGAGTCTCGCTGAAACACATTTAAAATCGTCCTTATCCCGATACTGAGCACAGACATAGTTTCTCACTCTCACAGGACTTCCCGACTGAACTAAAAAAAGATCAAGGTCCTTCAGTTCACCATCTCTGGCGATTTTCCGGAAGTCGTCTTCTTTCTCAGGAGAAAGAATCGAATCCACCTTTCCTGCCTCTTCGAAATTTCCGAAGACCTGAGTTTTTTCCGAGTCGCGGATGAGGTTCACAAAACCCAGTTTGAGGATTTTTTCGTCCCGGGCAATTTGCCTGCTGTTAGTATCATTCCCCACAAACTCAATGGAAGGAATTCCCAGACGGGGAATGCCGGGAAGATATCCATGAGCAATCGGCATCCGCCCGGGTGAATTCGCAGAGAGAGTCTGAAGGAATCGATAGGCGCGGAGAATTTTATATTTTTCCGGCACGGACATTTTTGTGAGTATTTCTTTACCCCGGTCAGTTGAGTCCGGTTTTTCGTGAGCGCAAGAGAGCATCAAAAAAATCAGGAAAAAATATTTCACCATTTCTCCCGGCAAAGTGAGCTTTTCGTTTTCACGTCTTTAAAGTCGCAGGCCTGATTTTTAAGGGTCACAAGATTTTCTTTCACCTTCACTGTGACATCCTGACCCCTGAGATCAATTTGCTTTCTTTCACCGTCACGAAGAATTTCCACTCTCACTAGTTTGGGATTGTCTTTAAAGAGTGCGAGAAGCTGATGACCTTTCATAATCCGCTTTCCTTCAGCGCGAAGAATAATGTCTTCTTCTTTGAGATTCGTGTTGGGAGATCCCGGCAGGATTTTTTCTACCTGGATTGCCCCTTTAAGATCTTTCACCAGAAGCTTCATTTCTTCAGGGGGAACATCCCGCATGGCAATCTCGGGTTCATAAACTTTTTCAGCACAATGATAAATGGTTTCGATATTCGGGAAGATCAGAGTTTCTTCCCATGCCCGGGTATTAATCACATTAACTCCCGTGGAAAAGCCGAAGCCACTATAGCGAGAGTAAAATGGCGACATGCCCATGCCGTAATAGTAGGAAGGGCCCCATGAGTCACCATTGGTGCGGGTAATTTTTTTCTTATCAGACTGATCAATCACCGCCAGGATATGAGCGTAAGCTTTTCCTTCCTGGCGACATTTCTCCAGAGAATGATAACGGGCAAACATTTCAGCATACGACCTCTTCGTGAGTGAGTTCGCTTCAAAGCGCGTGATGTGAATGCTGTCCTCGAGAATCCCGTCGGTATAACCACCATTTTTTTTCTCGTGAGGGCCATACTGAGTTCGTTTGGCGGAACTACAGGCAACCAGAAAAATGAGAGAAACAAGAGCGATGCTTTTCATGCCATCCGCGGTCGACCCGAATGCTGACGGGGTCTTTGTGGCACAGTTTTTTTCATCGGGATGAATTCATCGTTATGATTTTCTGCATAGAACATCACAAAAAACATTGCGATCGGAAAAACAAACCAGAATGTAAGGACAAGAATAGTGAGAATATAATCCAAAGAAAGTTCGACCATGAGGTCCTCCTCGATC
This sequence comes from Bdellovibrionota bacterium, assembly GCA_040387275.1. Taxonomy (GTDB): domain Bacteria; phylum Bdellovibrionota; class Bacteriovoracia; order Bacteriovoracales; family Bacteriovoracaceae; genus Peredibacter. The sequence goes on from JAZKDZ010000001.1 coordinate 850,466, forward strand.
TCATTATTTTATAGAGGCACTTCATCTTTGTGCCTGAACACAATCTCAATTAAGGAAGACTATTCAGCTTAGTTTTAATCCTCAGGCATGATCGTTGCACTGAAATGAGTGCAGGAGGTAATGCATGAAATCTTTATTGTTATTAACGATTCTGATCAGTCTTCCACTGGGAGCACAGATCACGAATTCAGGAACTCCGGCGGTGACTCCGTCGACCACTCCTATCACCACACCTTCAACAACGCCGGTCACTCAACCAGGAGTGACGAATACGGGATTTGAAAATACCGGAACGGGAAGTGGGACAGGAACGGGATTTGCGCCGATTGCTCCCGCAAATCCAGGAAATACCCCGGCCGCAACGAATCCTGATATAATGAATCCGACAGGTGTGGGAACAGGTTGGCAGGGAAAATAGCAAAAAAAAAGGCCACCCGAAGGTGGCCTCAAGAGCGATTATTTTGAAACTGGTTTATGCCAGCAGCGCGGACGCATGCCGATCGAGTGACCCGTTGTCTTGTGACAAGTTCCACGAACTTCATCTTTCTGATCAACGTTTTCATTGAATCCAACTTCACAGATTGAACCCTGGAAGAATGTATCGAGACGACACTGAGTCGCCGGGTGAGAATCAATGTTCTGAGCAACAACTGTGAGATCCGGAGTTGAGAAGCTTGCCAGTTTTGCTGAATCCATAGAAGCAAAGAGAGCTGCTACCGAAGTTCCCGCCATTCCTGAACGGATACAGATATTCACATCATCTTTCGTGAAAGCTTTTTTACAGGCGGCCACAAGTTCCGCTGGAGCAGAGAGAGTTTTAACAATGGCAGCGTTGTTATCATTCAGGAAAACCTGGCGAAGACATTTGAGTGTGGCGAAGTAATCTGACTGACCTTCAGAAGAGGCCCACGGATTCATCGTTGCTCTTTTCTTAGGAGCTCCACCGATGTGGTGACCAAGTTCATGACAAAGAACGAGAGCGAATCCATCAGCAGTAATTGCTGAGTGGCGAGCGAGACCTCCGAACATCTGAACAGTCCAGACTTTCGGTGTATCACGTTTAGCGTAAGCGTTGACGTTAGTGTCAGTCCAAAGACGTTCCACAACGAGTTTTGCACCAAGGTTAGAGACAACCGGAGCATACAATCTTTCTACTTTAGCAATCACTCCATTAAACTGGGCCTGGGTGAGTCCGCCATTAATGGCCTTCATCCCAACCGGAATGTGCATGTTGTTCGCCGGTAAAAAACCAGTCTTCCCATCTTCAGAACAAGAAAAGGCAGAAGAGGTCCATCCCAGGGCCAGAACAAAAACGAGCATCAATGCTTTCATGTATTCTCCTTAAAAGCGTTGGCAGAAATTTTTGTTTATCCGACCATCGAAGTCCAGTGATGTAAGACGATGTTTGGTGTGAATACGCTAACTTAATCTGACAACGGCCCCTTCAAATCGTCCTCAATCGACCTCCCCGGCTCAAGAAATCTTGAAATTTTCATTATTTAGGGCCCTAAAGATTGGCCCTGTAATTATTTCCGAAGTCCCTCAACTTAAACGGATTTCTGATATTGTCGCATCGCCCAAACACATTGCACGGAGCGTGTCCCTTGAAGAAAATTACTACTTCTGTTCTATCTGTTGCCACACTTGCTGTTCTCTCCACTGCCTGCGTGAAGATTGAAAGTCTTGATCCCGTGAAAGCGATTTCAAAATCGCTGAACGGTGAGAAAAAGAAAAAAGACAATCGCATCACCAACTCAGCATCAACAAATGAAGCAATCACCGTTGGTTCACATAACATGCAGGTTGTTTCGGAAACCTTATCGAAAAAAAATATGCTTCCGATTTCTTCAGCGCGCGCAAAAGCGATACTTGAAGATCTTCCTTCGACTTCTGAGAAAGCGGAAGCTGCTCCGGTCGAACAGATTCAGGGTGAAGAAAATCTTCTCCTCGGTTTCCCGATTTCCCTTCTCGGTGAACAGAACGTATTCGGCGCCGTGATCACAAAAGTCTCTGATAAAAACAGCGAAGAGCTTGGTGGATTAAAACTCACTGATCTTCCGCCACTGCACGTTCGTACGATGATCGGCCGTTTTGAAGATGGCTCACCTGCACTTTCCCTCATTGGTTGCGCGAATGATTGTTCGGAAAGATCACAGCAAGGTAACCTCATCTCTCTTCCTATCGTTGGTGTGGACGAAGAGAAAGGTCTTCTCATGGTTGATATGTCGGCCCTGGGCCAGGCGCTTGACCTCATCTCTATGCTTGATCCTGATGGCGAGTACACAGGTCTTAAGGCCGTAACAAGTTCAACAACTGAATTCGATTACGATCTGACTTCACTTGTTTTCGATATCAAAACAACTATGGTTGCTAAAGATACAGCTCCGGAAAATGTTGAAGCAGCTCCGAAGACTGAATTCTCTGTTCGCTGGTATATGAAGCTCGCTTCGGGCTTTAACCCGGCGTTCACTGTGCGCGCTCCAACTGAAGGTGTGGGTTTCTTTGAAACGACACGTTCGAAAGACGTGAAGATCACGCGCTTCTCTATCACTCAGAACGGCGAGAAGATTAAGTACTTCATCAAGAACGTACCTGAAGCTTACCGTCCGCACTTTTCTGGTGCTCTTAATAACTGGAATGCGAAATTCAAGGAACTTGTTGGTGTTGAACCACTTTCTTATGAGTTCGTGGAAAAATCTGATCCCCGTCACGCAAAACTTATCCCGGGGGATATCCGTTATAACATCATCGAGTGGGATGAAGATAACAAAGCTGGTTACGGCGGTCTCGGACCATCAGTAGCGAACCAGTTTACTGGTGAGACAATGTCAGCGAACGTTCTCATTCAGGGACCGAACATTATCGAGATGTATACGAAGTGGTTTGCTCTGTCTGGAAACATCCGCGCTCTTCGTGAAGCGGGTCAACTCGCTCAGGCGAACACGATCATCAAGAACTTCAGCCAGGAAGCGAATGCGAAGATCAATTCTCTTAAAAAAGATTTCTCCATCAAACTTGGGAAGAAACTTGCGATGAGAGTGAACTCTCAGCGTCCGGAACTTGAAGATCCGATGATCAAGAATCACTTTGAAGTGGTTCCTGCCGGTGTGACTTTCGAATCTTATATGAAAGGTTACTTCACTGAGATGCTTGAACATGAACTTGGTCACAACCTTGGTCTTCGTCACAACTTCAAAGGAAACCTCGGTTCAACTGATTCTGGTGATAAAGGAACTGTTTCCCGTTCGATCATGGAATACCTTGGTCGTCCGTTCCGTCACTTAAACGATATCGGTATCTACGACGCTATGGCGATCAGCTACGGTTACGCTGGTGAAGCTCCTGCTCACAAAAACTGGTTCTGTACAGATGAACACCAGGCGTCTGGTGCAAAAAACATCGGGACAACTTCTCCTGAATGTTCGAAGTCAGATGCGACAAGTGACCCGTTCACTTTCTGGGAATCACGTGTTCGTCGTACACTTGATCTCGTACTCGATGTGAATACAGCTTCAGCTCCTGTCTGGAAAACAGCGGAAGTGAAAGCACAGATTGAAGAGTTCACCATTGCGTTTGCTAACTACGCAGCTGCCGCTGAGAAGAATGGCGAAACATGGACAAACTTCTTCGGTAAAGCTGACCGTCCGGATGATAAGACAAAAGTAAAAGCATACGTGCTGAAGAAAATGAAAGCTCTGGTGTGTGATGCGAAACTTGCTGACATCATCAAGGCGAAAGAATCTCAGGAAGCTCAGACTCTTGCTCAGGAAAACCTCTCGGCCCTCCGTAAGGTTGTCTCTGATAAGTCGAAAGAGCTCGGGGTATTCTCTGAAAGAGAAACGGCTTGTAACTAATCAGGATATTTTATGAAAGTGATTGTTCTAACTTCTTTGTTCCTTATGACTTCAGCAGCTTTTGCGAAAGGTCAGGTCTTCTGCAAAGACGGAGGAACAATCTACAACATCGAGAAGAGTGGCTTTGAATGCCAGGGCGCCATTCTTCAGGGTGACATCTGTTTCAGCGGTAAAGCGGTTGAAGCAGTAGCTATCCTCAACTCAGATGAAGTTCATGATATCTTCGATGGGACTGATGGTGAGTTTATTCAGAATGCACGCGCGATTGGTGCTGAGAAAATTACGTATACAAGTGTTGATCAGGCCAATGAGTGGAAAGACCAGGTTACGATTAAACGTTGCCTGGCCTCATGGTTTCGGAATTAATTAAGGCTGAGGAACGAGATCTGCAATTCCGATAAGGCCAAAAATCGGATGCCAGTTACCTTTCGTGAAGAAACGGGTCACTTTCTCACCTTTCAGATTCATAATCTGAAATTCGCCTTCCGGTTTTGCGAGAGAAACTTTTAACGTCTTCCACGAGCCACTCACACCACTATAAAGATAATTCATTTTTACGATGCCGCCGTTCTCAAGAGAGAATGGCGCTTCTGTCTGAAGCTTAAGCACTTTGCGGCCATCACGCTCGAGAAGAACCACACCCTCATCAACCACTGTCTCAGCAGCGAAACGGCTATCCTGGGTGACTCTGCCCTCTTTGGTGACGGTTCTGAACAGGACAGTATGAAGCTTTCCACTGTCATCAATTTCAACAGAAAAAGTTGAAGTATCCGTATCGATATTGCCGGTAATGGTAGCGAGTTTAATCTCACGGGCAAAAAGATCGGCAGAAAGACAAAGTGCAAGTGTCAGAATAAGTGTTTTCATGGGCGCCTCCAGAGATATTCCTGAACTATGCCATTTCCACTTTTGAGGTTAAAGCTTCAATGCGTCGAACTCTTCAGAATTTCTTCAATAAACAAAACACTTTGATAGGAAGAAAATCATCCTACCGGAGGATTTTATGAAAAGTCTGATACTCATTCCCGCTCTGTTTCTCCTTCAGTCCTATCGCCCTTTCGCCCAGGAAGGATCTGTCGATACTGACAATGAGGCCGTTGAAGAGCGTATGGAAAAGGCCCAACGGAATGAAATCCAGGAAGAGCGCGCAGAAAAGGTCATCAAAGAAGAACAGCAGAGTAACGAAGAGATGGATAGAAATCTTCATCCCGATATTCTTCTGGAGGAAAATCAGAAAAAAGAAGGCGCAATCGACTGATTAGCGTGAAGATTTTACTCACCCCACTTTCCAAAAAGATTGCGGCCCCGTTATCCCGTATTCATGGAAATCATCTACACAAAGATTGCTCAGCCCCGTTGGTGTCTCAAAGTTGCCGTATGGATGGTTATTCTCATCTACATTCACGCACGCTTCGTCTCTCCTTTCATGGGAAACTTTAAAATCTGACACACCGCTTCGTCTGTAAGGATTACTCCTTTCACAGAATCACTTGTACAATCAATCCATCGTACAGATAAAACTCGCACTCAATCAGGAGTCACGCATGGAAATCAAGAAGGCAATTTGCCATCTCTGGGGACATGAATTTATCGCCGTTCCCACTTCGTTTTCTTCAACCAATGAAGGTCACGATCATATCTGTCGCCGTTGTGGTCAGGAAAAATTCACACCAAGTCTTTCATGGGAAGGTGTAAACGCCCGCACAGAAAATAACGTCGACATCAGCTTCGTTCAGAGACGCTCAGAAATTTCACGCGAATTCAGATAATTTTTATACGGGTCCGGATCTTAAGCATCCGGACCATTCTTCATTTGTTAAATCCCTATTCATGAAAAATCTCATTTTTATTCTCGCCCTGAGCGTGAGTGCTCCCCTTTACGCTGAAACAATTCCTGGTCAGGCGATGCTGGAATATTTTGGCGCAACTTGCCCCTCACAAGGTGAATGGACTCAGGCCGCTTTGAATGATTCAAGAAGTCTCTATGCTGTGATCGATGCCATCAAGAACGATCCGGATTGTAAGACGATGGGCGGAGCTCTCACTCAGCTTTCGACTCTCAATGATCAGGTGACTCAGCTCGCAGAAATGTCGGAATCAAAAAAACAAATCGCAGCTTACGATGCTCAGGAAAGAAGTCTCCTGATCGAAATTTCTAAATCTACGAACCCGATTGATATTGATAACCTGAATTTAAATCTTCGTGCTGTTCAGGTTGGACGCGCGGGACTTCTGGGCCGCGAGAATGCCGGCAAAGAACTTTCCGGTCCTAATACGGTTCTCGCACTTTCGCGTGCCGTTCAGCTTGCCGACTCTGCGTTCTCTCAGATTGCCATGAACCAGCGTTGCCAGGAAAAATCACCTGGCCTACTCACAACTGCTACGGGAATGGTTTCTTCAATCGGAGCTGCTGTCACGGCCGTGAATCCGGCGATTGGCCTGGGTCTTCAGGCCGGTTCTGTTTTCATGGGCACAGCGATTGAACAATATCGCCAGGGAAGATTTAACATTCTCATTCGCCAGGCCTCACAGGGAACCACAGCTTATCAGGGTTATAAATGCGCACTCGAAACGATGACGAATCGTTGGTGTGACATGACGGATGCTAAGTCCTTCCTTCGCTACAAAATGAATCTTCCGGCGCGGACATCTCTTAGTGATGAACTGAGAGACGCCATTAAATTGAACGACCGGGAAGTTCCGGTCATTCTCGACTGGCTTCTGAAAGTAAAAAGTGGAGTCGCTCCTCAGACAACTGCCGATGGTGATCGTCAGAGTATGGCGAGTTGGCGTCTGGCGAAACTCGAATCACTGGAAGCAGGTGGTATCTCGAAAATCAATTCGACCCGGAAAGAATACGCTGAAGTGGAATCCAATTTTCCTGAACGCTGGTCAGTTCTTCGTACACTCTTAAATTCTATTGCCCCACGTGCGAATTCCATGAGCGACGAAGGAATAAAAAATCCGTTCACTGACGTTTACCCGGCAGGATACATTCCTTATTTCCTTATCGGTCTGAAAGAAACCGATCCTACTATTTACAGTGAACAGCAAGGCGGATGGATCGCTCTGGATAACTGGAAAAATCCTAATGGTGTAAAACCAACTCTGGAAGATATCCGGAAAAATTACGTGGAGCTTGTGAGACTTGCCCGGATTAAAGTTGAGCGCGAGATGAATGAGGCCCGTCGTCCGGATGCTCCATTTACTCTGGCGGATTCTTATATCCCGGATCCAAAGCACAAGATTTCTCCCATGAAGGCCATCGGAAAAGTTATTGAGTTCCTTGAGAATAGTCCACCGACAGATACACATTTTAATAAAATTTATAACGGCACACTTCAGAAGCTTAAAAAAATCTACGATGCGACAGAAAACGCAGTCCTCACCGATTCACTCTCAATCGGAGCAAGTGTAGAAGAAGAAGCTCTCCGGATTATCCTGGAAGAAGCTCAGCTCACATACGGCACAATTGTACTCCAATCACGCCTTGAACTACTGATCAGAATTGCCGTGATGGATATCCTCGAAAACTCACCTCCTGAAGAACAGATCATCGTGGCGCAACTTCTCGCTTCAGATCGCTTCATGGAAACACTCAGCCGCTTCACAGGAAAAAATGATCCTGCCTTCATTGTGGAAGACATTGATCGCGCGATGAAAATCACTTCAGACAATCTCAATGCGTTTGTTTCGGTTTTCGGAAGAGAGCTCAATAAGCAGCTTAAGAAACTCTCAGACGAAGAAAGAAATTCTCAGCCGACAATGGCGGCCCTTCATAGAAATGACCGCGCCCAGCTTTGCTATCTTCTTCTTGGTTCAGAAAAGACCGCTAAATTTGTCGACGTGAGATTCTGCGAAGGATTGAAGCTTGGTCCTTATACTCCGGGAGCTCCGGAGACCAAACCCATCGTACGTACGGACTATTCAAAAGATATTGGCGAGAGAGGATGTATTCTTCAGGACTACAGACGCTCGAGAAAGATTTTCTCAGAGGCCAACCTTAAAGCTCTTTCCGTCCGGAGAAACCTCAAGTGAGCGCGCAGCTTCCGCTCTTTTGGTACTTCTCTCAATTCCTACGGCACTGAGGCCGTGAAAGTTAGCGGCGGCAAGCATGCTGCCCTGACCGCAAAAGGGATTCACGATTGTCGTTGTCTTCGTCTGATCCTTCACGAATTGCGCAATCATCATCGAAACATCGAGACCCATTCCCCTCACCCAGGTTTTTTCACCCGTATCAGGTAAGACATCTGCCGTCCATTTTCCGAAATCCGGTTTTACTGATTCTGTGAACGCGAGAACGTGCGAGTAAGACGGTCGTCCCATCGTGATCGTTCCCACGGGAAAGCGGCAGACAATTTTATGAAAGAGCATATGGCGACCCATATCCGCGGCAGCTTTCTGAACGAGATACGATTTATCCACCCAGTAACCATCCTGCTTGATATCGGACTGAAAAAAGAAGCTCACACCTTCGGGTGGAGTTTTTGAGAGGATGAGACGCGCAGTACCTGTAAACCACTCACTCCATTTTTCCAGCGAATACCCGGGAAACTCCGAGATATCCGGGAGAGATCCTACGAGAGAAGAGTTCTCTAAAACGTTTTGTGAGTTCAGCCATTCGATGGCGTCAGCAGTATGTACAATGCGGTCCATGAACCCTATTATATTCGCATGTGCCAGCTTCTGGGAATGAACTGTAACGTTCCGACCGATATTTGTTTTTCTTTTACGGGCTTTCGGGCCCGCGGGGGACTTACGGACCATCATACTGATGGTTGGGGAATTTCCTTTTTCGAAGGGAAAGGTGTCCGTCAGTTTCTGGATCCGAATCCTTCTGCGCATTCACCGATGGCCGACTTCATCCGCTCTTATCCGATCAAATCTAAAAATGTCATCGCTCATATCCGCAAGGCCACTCAGGGCGAGACAAAACTTGAGAACACTCACCCGTTTGTCCGCGAACTCTGGGGCCATTACTGGTCGTTTGCTCATAACGGAGATTTAAAAGAATTTTCGCCCGCTCTTCTGGGCAGATATACTCCTGTGGGGAACACTGACTCGGAGAAGGCATTTTGCTACATCATGCAGGAGCTTCACCAGGAATTCGGTGACAAATACCCTACGACGGATCTTCTCGGAGAAAAACTCCACCAGCTCACTCTGGAATTAGCAGCGTTCGGCATTTTTAATTTTCTTCTTTCTAACGGCGAGTTCATGCTCGCACATTGTTCAACGAAGCTCGCTCACGTCGTGAGAAAGGCCCCGTTTTCCGTCGCGCAACTGAAGGACGAAGACGTAAAGGTTGATTTTTCCAGTGTCACAACTGCTAACGACAGAGTGGCCGTGATTGCGACTATTCCGCTCACCGAAAACGAATCGTGGACGATTCACACTCCGGGAACACTTCTTTTTTTCTCTGAGGGTGAACTCAAAAAATCCTATGTCACCATTCCTGGTCCTGCCGAGGCCTGCAAAATCTGAATTCTTGAAACATTGTGGAAGAATTTCTTTTTTCTGATTCATCGGAAATATTTCCTGTGGTTGAGTCAACTTGCCACGGAATCCCTTACCTACTTTTAAGACAAAAAAAGTTTGTGGCAATCTGTGAAGTACCAAGGAAGGTACAACATGAAGATGATCTCGATCATCATGCTCGCAGCACTCCTCAGTGTTTCGTGTAACAAAGGTGGCGGCGGAGGAGATTCCGGTCCCACGGACACCACTACTCCTGCTGATCAGGGAACAGATCAGGATGAAGCTCCGGTAGTGCCGACTCCCGCACCAACACCAGATCCGACTCCGGAACCTGAACCTGTGCCAGAACCACCAGTTGTGGAACCTCCTGTTGTTGTCACACCTCCGGCACCCACTCCGGACAATTCTCTGCCGCCGGAAGCGTATACCTTCGATACCAATGTGACTCTGGTGAATCTCACAGCATCACAAACAACGAAGATGAAAAAAGCGATGGAAATTATCAAGCTTGTTGTCGCAACTGATGAGTTCCGGACAAAAATCCTGAATCATACTTACAACGGTTCAAAAACTTTTGTGGATAACAAAGGACTCACCAACGCTCAAATCTATCAGAAGATTCTCGACGGTGCGGAGTCTCTTCAGCCAACCAAAGACAATGAGCTCGACTGCGAAGTGGAAATGTACACAGTTACTACGAACGTTGTGGGATACACCTATGCCACTTCCAAACGTATCTGGGTGAACACGAAATATTTCAATCAATATACGGCGGCCGGTGTGGCCCATAATCTATTTCACGAGTGGATGCACAAGCTGGGCTTCACTCACGCTTCAACTTATTCCACGAGCCGCGATTACTCCGTTCCTTATGCGATCGGAGATCTTGTGGGAGATATCGGAAAGGACTTTCTATGAAAAACATTCTTGTCTTAGTCGCTTGTCTTTATTCCTTCTCATCTCTTGCGAGTATGTCTCACAAGTCAGGTATCGGGGCTGAGCCTAGTGAGGCAAAAAAAGTTTTATCTCATGCCTGCTTTAGCGAAGCACTTGCCTCAGGTTGCCACAGTCCCCGCGAAGACCGACATAACTTCAGAATTTGTGTACGGGATAAAATGGATTCATTCTCAACCGAATGTCAGAACTTCATCTCACAACTCTATGGCCGCAGAAAGTGAGAGTACTGTCTTAATCTGTCGAGTTTAAAATTTACCGCTGAAAACAAAAATCGGTTAAAAGGATATGTATGGCACGAATCTTAATTGTTGAAGATGATCCGCAGATCGCAAAAGTCCTGAAGATCAACCTGAAACTCTCAGGTCATGAAACAGAAAATGTTTCCACGATCCAGGACGCCTGGGAAACACTGAGAAAGGATCATTTCGATCTTATGTGTTTAGACATCGGTCTCCCCGATGGATCAGGTCTGGATCTTTGCGAGAAAGTCCGTTCTAACGGTGATGAGATTCCTATTCTCTTCATGAGTGCAAGAACGGATGAAGCTTCTGTCGTGAAAGGAATCACTAACGGTGGAGATGATTACATCCGGAAGCCTTTCGGTATGGAAGAACTGAAAGCGCGCATGAATAAAGTCATGAAGCGTGTGACTCTTCCTGCCGGAAAAATCACCTTCGGTGGACTATCGATTGATCCGGTAAAACGCCTGGTAACAATCGCCGGTGACATCGTGAACATGGGAAGAAAAGAAATGGATATCCTCATGATTCTTGCTAAGAAAGCGGGAGACATTGTGACAAGAGATGCCATTCTCACCGCTCTTTATGATGGCGCCGACATGTATGACCGGACGGTGGATTCTCATATGAGCCATTTGCGCCGGAAACTTCGCGAATCCTCAGGCGAGCGGATTAAAATCACTTCGGTCTATGGTCTGGGCTACCGGCTGGAATGGAAGCAGACGGAATGAGGAGACTTCTCTACCTCCGCCTTTTTCTTATCAGTATCATTGGTGCCCTCTTTCTGAGTTTTGTTTCACTCGTCTTCATGGTCCGCATTTCCGATATGGTCGTGGAAGATTACCGCTACGGTTATCTCCTCTATATCGCAAAATCCATTGAGCGCACGACCACCTATCATCCGGTCGCTGACATTAACGTCAATAAGTTTCCATCTCCACCGCCCCTTCAGAATGAGGCCCTCTCTATCTTAGAGCAGGGTTACACCATGAATGAGACGGAGCTTGATTCCTCACTCACCAAAAAACTCGCGCGTAAGTTCAAAATCAAGACTGATGACCAGAGTTCCAAGCCATCACTTTGGCTCGTGAATGATAAAGGAGAAATCCTTTCTGCGAATAATCTTCAGGGACTTCCGATCGAGTTTGATAAACTTCCCCGCCCGAAAAAAGTTCATGGCATCACATCCAATGACGGGGTTTTGTTCAATCCCAAGACTTTTGTCATCCGTCTTGATACGGATCCCAAAACCTATCTCATCTCACACAATCAGAAGACTCTGTTTCAAGGTCCATTTTTGTGGATTCAGGGCATGCATACCTTTACCACTGCAACTCTCGCGATGTTCATCGCCCTCTCCATTCTCTTCTTTTATCTCCGGAGAAAATCGCGGGAGGCCAGAGTCGTCCTCAATCGTCTCGAGCAGGGCGACTTAAAAGCAAGATTCGATATCCAGCGTTTTGATGAATTCGGAAATCTGCTGGGAGACTTTAACCGGATGGCGGGACAAATTGAGCGCCTTGTTCACAGAGTCTCGGAAACAGAATCCTCGCGCTCGCAGCTTCTCCAGGAACTGGGGCATGATCTCCGCACACCACTCACATCACTCAGTACATCGATTGAGACTTTGAATATTCACGACAAAAATCTCGAAGAAGAGGACCGCAAGGAACTTTTCCAGATGATGACGTCGGACATACATTATTTTAAGGAACTTCTCGAGAAGCTCACGATAGTGGCCACGATTGAAGATCCTCATTACAAAGCGACGACGGAAGTGATCCGTCTCGACGCCCTTCTTGATGCCGAGGTGAAGAACCGCCTTCTTTCTTCCACGAAAATTAACTGGAATCTCGAAGTAAGCGATGATCAGTCTCCCACTATCCTGGGTGATGAGCATCTCATCACGCGCCTCTTTAAAAACGCTTTTGATAATGCTTCCCGCTTTGCCCGTGAGACGATCAGTATTCAATTAAAAGAGATTAAAGACACAATTGAAGTCCTTATTATGGATGATGGTCCGGGACTCTCTCAGGAGGCGATCGAGGCCTTCGGTAGCCGCCGTGAAAGAAGATCAATTAAAGAGCGGAGTCATGAATTCTCTCTGGGATTGGGCTCAGTGATCATGAAGACGATTGCGGAAGCGCATGATGGAAGTATTTCGATGGAAAATCTGAGCGGAAGACAGGGGGCCTGCCTCCGCATCACGTTCAGAAAAATCTAGTTATAAAATTCTTTTGCTTTTCTTACGATCTCGATCAGAAACGGGCGAAGCCGAACCATCACATCACGTGACGTCCCTTCTACCACTTGTGATTGATTATCTTTCTTATAGAGAAGCTGCTGTCCGCGTGAATCCCAATAAAGAGTTTCGTTGTCAGACATCGGCATAGTGATATCCGGAATACCGTCGCGGAACATGAGTGAAAGTAGACGGATATCCTTCTGAGCTTCCGTGGCCTCATGCTGGAGCAATTTCTCCTTCCTGATCTTGGCCTTCTTCATATCAAAAAGTTCGTTTAATTCCTGATTGAGATCAGCTCTTTGAGTGGCAAGCGACATTGTGGATCCTCCTTGTGATAAACAAATTTCACACGGAAAAAAATCGGGGTCAAAGGAAGGATTTTTGTCCCTCCATATTTTCTCCACAATCAGAGTTCTAAGAAAAGATGGGTCCAGTAGATGGTGCCGGAAGATGATGTGGCCGTGCCGAGACCTGAGTGAGTGAGTCTTGAATTTTCAATATTCGCGCGGTGAGAAGATGAGTTCATCCAGGAAGTGAAAACGGCCTGAGCTGTCTTTTGTCCCATCGCCACGTTTTCCGCGCAGAGATTTCCTCCGCCCATTTTCACGCGTGCTTCTGAACAACGTCCGGAGAAGCCTGTGTGTCCGAATGCGACTGACTTATTGGCCATGTCAGCGGAGTGTTCAGCAGCGATCACCACCATCTCGTCAGCATTCACGAGAGCTTTGAGACCGATACTTTTCCGGTGATTGTTCACGAGCTTTAAGAACTCAGTAGCAACAGTTTCATTTTGTACGGGGCTCTTACTGTTATCAGAGGATGCAGACGCTGAGCTGCCACCCTTTCCGTTACAGGCGACAAGTGAGAAGAGAATGAAAAATGAAATGATCTTCTTCATAATTAAATTCTGCAGAATACTAAAATAGTCGTCAAAGAAGGCAAAAATGCTCTCCCCACGCACAGCTAATTCGCTGATATCGTGTAAAGGTTGACTTATTTTTGTTCATTCCCATCTTCTCATTATGGAAAAGAAACTCACAAGAACATTCTTATCTAAGCGGCCCAACGACACGAACATCTTCATCGGTGTGTTCTCGTTTCTCGTGCTGCTCGCTATCTTTCTCTTCACGGGAACAGAACTTCACGCAAGTGGATCTCTTGTTTTTGAGAAGGGACAATGGTGGAGACTTTTTTCCACATCACTCATGCACGCAGACTTCGTCCACCTGGGGCACAATGCCCTCTTCTTTACGATCTTCGCCGTTCTCCTCAACACCTATTATGGCTGGTTCATGTTTCCCCTCGTGAGTTTTGTCATGGGCGGAATTATCAATCTTCTCACTCTCGCCTATTATCCGCGCGAAGTTTATCTCGTCGGAATTTCCGGTGTGATCTATTTCATGGCCTCATTCTGGATGACGAATTATGTGATGATTGAACGGAAGATGAAACTCAACAAGCGTCTCATCATTGCGACCGGAATCTCGCTTGCTCTCTTCTGCCCTGACCTTATGAATCTCGACGAAAAAGTGAGTTACCTTTCGCACGCACTCGGATTCATTCTCGGTATCCCAACAGCAATCCTGTGGTTTTACGCTCACAAGACTTTAGTCCGTAATGAAGAAGTGTGGATTGAAAGATCACCGGTGAAGTATGACTGGGAAGAAGCCATTGAACTGCTTCCTCCCGATTATTTTGAAATGCTTCCGGAAGAACCGTTACATCGAAATTGCGTTCACTGCCACGAATGATGTAGGGAGACGGTATTTGAGAATCCAGTTCTCTGTGAGACAAGAGTACCCTCCCGCTCCCCAACCTGCGCCCCATGAGTTATTCACCACGAGACAGAACTTTCCTTCCTTAGCGTGAAGCTTCTCAGGAAGCTCCATGATTCCCATCGCAAGGTACGCGTGTCCCATGGCGTGTGAATCGAGGTTTCCGTTTTTCTCAGAATCCTCAATCGTCACCATCCCTTCATTCACATAGAAGTTAGGCGTGAGCTTCGATGACATAATGACAGGCATATTCTTTTTCAGACGATCAATCACTTCAGCGAGTGTCTGAATGCGCTCATATTTCGAAACTTTCACCTGGCCCTGAAGACAAGTTTCTTTGAGGGCAAGTTGTGTTTCGTTTTTCGAATCAACATTAGATGAATAAGGGCAGTTCTTTTCAGGCGGCATCGGATTCTTCATCAGATACTCAAAACCATTCGTGACCCATGAGCCTTTCTTCGAGCATGGTCCTTTCTGACAATCCGGCTTACTCGCGTAATAAAAATATTGTTCCGAAAGATCCTGCTTCTCACCGTTCTGGGCGAGAAGAATTTCCATCGCACGAACACCGGTGAAGGCAGCACACGTCGCGCGCCCTTCCTGGTCACGCACCGGAATCTTAAAGGCGGAGTGAACGATATGAACTTCCGGAATGTCTCTTGGAAGAATCGGAGTTTCGACAATCTTTTCTTCCTTAACAGGAATCGCGAAGGTCGCTTCTTTATACACTTTGATTTTCCCAAGGAAGATCTTCTGCTGCGTTTGCCAGATTTTCAGCTGGTCCTTCACTTCTTTTTTCCATCCATCGCGAATGCGTTTGTCGTCTGACTTCATTTTCGCGAGATCAGCGGCGAATGAATCTTTCGTGAGATCAGCTTCTGCTGCTTTTTTCTCCTCGCCTCTTTGCTGAGCAAGAATTTCGCGGTTACGCGCTTTGGCCTCTTCCACGGCCATCTGTCCGCGCGAAGGAGTCTTTGGCTTCTCTTCTACTTTTGGAGTTTCAGTTTTCGCCACAGGCGTGGTGAATGTGCCGAAGGATTTTACCTTCGCTAAGATTGCCATGTATTCAGGTTGAGAATCAAATGATGGATCGGGAGTCGCGGCCGGTTCGAAAGTTTTTGCCGAGAGAGAAAATGAGATCAACATAAGCACGAGTGCTTTCATCATAAAATGTCCTTTGAGAGACACTATGATACTTCAAAATTTCTGATTTCTACTTACGCGCTGTCCAGAGATAACAATCGTAAATCTCAGTAATTGAGCCGGGAAAAGAAAGGGCCAGGTCTCTTGTCAGATCGTTTTCGAGTTCCTTATCCATCGAACCATTGCCTGTCCCGAGTCCCCAGAGAATGGATTTAATCCCGTCCTCGTGAGTGAAAAGCTCTTCGCACTTAAACATCGTGAGTTCCGGATCGCGGAATCTCCACTCGGAAAGAATGCCCGAAGGATTTGTTTGAGCGAGACGAAGTCCCATGTCCTGACGTTCGCGCAGTCCATGTGAGCTCAGAACTTTATTCACGAGCTCAGTCGTTCTTGAATACGGATCAGGATATTTCCAGAAGACGGCGATCACGCCATTTGTTTTCAAAGCGTGATGAAGCACTTTGTAGGCACTGGCAGAAAGATACTGAAAGGCCTGAGCGACAGTGATGAGATCAAATTCTTTTTCGGGTTTAAAGTCTTCAGCGGAAATGCACTCAAAGCGGATATGCGGAGTCGTGAGGAATTTTGCGACCATGATTCTTTCAGGATCACTGTCGATTCCTACGGCATGAGAGAGATTTTCTTTCATGTCTTTGATGACAGTGCCGGGACCAGTGGCGACATCGAGAAGAGAAACGGGAACGCCGGTCATCTTCAGGATTTTTTCATAAAGCTCCGGAGGATATCCCCTCCGGAGTTTCATGTAGTCATGTGAGCGTGAGTGTTCGGCCATTACTTCTGGAAAGGAAGTGTTCCGAGATAGTCTTTCTTACCGAGATCAACACCATTGTGGCGAAGGATCGCGTAAGACGCCATCACGTGAAAGTAAACGTTCGGGACTGCGTGCTGGAAGAAATAATCTTTACCAGTAAGTGAGCCTTCCCAACGTGGGTGAGAAATTGTTCTTGTTTCCCAGCCTGTGAAATCTGATTCTTTCATCGAAGTGACGAAACCGAGAGTGCTCTCGATGCGTGCTTTGAGTTCAGGAATTGTTTTCTCAGTATCTTCGTTCTTCGGAGCTTCTTTCCCCGTCATACGAGCTGTTGCGAGTTTTGCAGTATCGCAAGCGATCTGCACCTGGCGTGTGAGAGAGAACATATCGGGAGCGAGACGAGAGTTCAGAAGAACTTCCGGTTCAAACTTCTTCGCTTCAGCGTATTTCTGCGCTTTATCGAGCATGAGTGAAAGGTTGTGGAGCATTTTCGCGAATTGCGTGAATTGGTCGAGCATTGAGGGGTCCTTTGTTGGACCCCTAGCTTAATGAAAAATGTCTTCGTCGTCAGCTGAAAGACGGGCCAGTTTTGATTTCCCGTCAGTAATCTCTCTCTCGAGTGCTGCAATGAGCTCTAAGTCTACTGCTTCTACTTCGTCGTTCCAGGTGGTTTCTGCGTTCATAGTTCCCCCTTAAAGAGGATTAATCTTTATCATGCCGGTGAGGAATTTGAAGTGCGATGCGGTGAAATTGAGAGAGGCTTTGGCCAGTTTACGCCCGGCAAAGCCCGAGCAGACGATTTTTATACAGTTCGAAGTGTTCTTGATAGTCCCCGAGGTCTTTTATGACGGTGTGAGCGTGATGTTTTGATGGTTCCACGAACTCATCGTGCATCGGCTTCACTTGCTTCAGAAACTGCGCTTTAACACCTTCTACAGTTCTTCCCCGCTCAACCACATCCCTTTCGAGACGACGTTCAAAACGAAGGGATTCAGGGGTATCAAAGAAGATCATTTCATCAAACTGCTGGCGAAGATAATCGGGATGGAAAATCAGAATCCCATCAACGATCACAATCGTTTTGGGATGAACCCGTAAGGGTGTCCCCAACCGGCTGTGAGTTTTAAAATCATAAACCGGAATATCAGTTGTCTTGCCGGCCTTGAGTTCCGACAGACACTTCGCTAAGAGTGTGAGTTCTAAACTTTCCGGATGATCGAAATTGACCGATCCGCCATCGTGATCAAAACGATGAGACTGATCAATGTAGAAATTGTCCTGGTAAACAATCGTTGCGAACTCTCCGAGAGCTTCGGCGAGAGCTTTCGCGAAATAAGTTTTGCCGGAGCCTGAGCCGCCGGCAACACCTAAGATAAAAACATTATTTGGTCTGATAGAGCCTGTCACCAGCATCTCCAAGGCCCGGAACGAGGTAGCCGTTCTCGGTCATTTCTTTTTCCACGTTGATAGCATAAATTTCGACGTCCGGGTGGAAGTGTTCCATTCTTTTCACGGCGTGCTCGGAAATAAGGAGCGAAAGCACCTTAATCTTTCCAACGTGATAGCTTTTGAGGCGATCAATCGCCGCAATCATCGTATCGGCCGTGGCAATCAAAGGGTCACAAAGAAGGATGGTTCTGCCTTCAGGCTTAGCGGGAAGCTTGAAATAATACTCAACCGTATTCTGAATGAACTTATCGCGGTAGATCCCGATAAAGCCGGCCGAAGCGACCGGGATCATCGAAAGAACACCATCGAGCATCCCGTTTCCGGCACGAAGAATGGCCACTGCGATCGGTGGATTCATAATCCGCGACACACGAGTTTTTGCAATCGGCGTTTCCACTTCAATAAGATCAGTGTCAGTCCAGTCTCTCATTGCCTCGTAAGTGAGCGACTTCGCCACTTCGGTCATGAGATTTCTGAAATCACTGGTATTCGTATTCTTGTCACGAAGGTGACCAAGTTTATGAGCAAGAAGAGGATGATTTAAAACTTTAAGCATATAGGGCTCCTAAAAAACTGTTCCATCACTGATGATATTTAACGGCGGTACTCCACCCGGACGAAGTTCACTTGCAAGTCTTCTTCCTGCCCACCATGTTCCTCCTTCGAGGACCATCGCGAGAGGAAACTCCTGCGGAGTTTTTCCGAGATTTTTCTGAACCTGCTCTCCGATTCTGTCGAGAAGGTAAACTGTCAGCGCACGCCACTCGATGATGAGATCACTCGATGGCTCCCAGTTCTTTGTCCCGTCTTCCGGATTAGAGAATGAGATGAGTCCTGAATCAATCATAAGTCCGCCGTTTCTGTATTCAGCGAGACCCGTGAGTTTTTCCGAACCATCCACTTTCATTCCCGAGTAAACAATCGGCTCTACGAGTGAGTACGTCATCCACTGCGAGAGTTTGTGGAAAGCAATGAGTCCGTATTTTGAGTGTCTCCACACATCACCGAGATTCACGCCATCAAGTTTCTCGCGACCCGGCCAGATAGGTCCCAGGGCATCGAGAACAGCACGCAGGATTCCCTCAGCAGGAATAGGATTCTGTTTTCCGAATTTCTCAACGATATAATCGATGAGATTTCCCGGACGACCATCCTTGAAATAGGTTTTGTTTTCACAGGCAGAACCGAGATTCCGGAGAAGCTGGGCCCTTCCTTCCACACCGACCAGAGGATTAGTTTCCGAAACCTGGAAGGCCTCAGCAATTTTTCCTGCTGTCACATTCTTGAGACCTGTTGAATCACTTCGGAGTGATTTTCCGTCAGAAGAGAATGCTCCGCTTTTAAAAAGATGAAAGCTCGCAACTCCCAGACCTTCAGAACGATCAAAAGTCTTTCCGGTCATGGCCTCGTTATATTTCCAGTCTTTTCCGGCACCGGCATCGAGAAGAACCGAAGGGATAATGAGATCCCACATGATTCTTACGCGTTCGAGATAAGCTTCGTGTTCGAATTTATCATCGATAGTTGCCAGACGTTCCACTTTCCCGGCGCGGATATGACCCCAACGGGAGTGGAATGGAATATTGAGATCAGGATAATTCTTACGGGTCACTTCCATCACGAGATCAACTGTTGATGAAAGTTTTTCCGGATGATAACGAAAATGGGTATTCCCTTTCAGTGTCTCGTCAAAAATCTTCTGAGCACCATCGCGGATACATTTTGGCGAGAGGATGTAATTTAGGTCACTCATGTGATGTCTCTGCCTTTCACTTTCGCGAGCTCGTCACCTTTTTTCACTTCATCTTTCGTGAAGTAACCGGCAGCTTTCTTCGCTTCCATTTCCACCTGAGCATCTTTCGGGATGAGGGAATCAGGAATGGAAATTCTGTTCACGACTTCGATACCAGATCCCGTGATCGCATCGTGCTTCATGTTCGACATGGAGTGAAGGTTATGAATTTTTGTGATCCCGAAGAGATGAAGAACGTCAGGCATGAATTCCTGGAAGCGTGCATCTTCTACACCGGCCACACATTCTGTGCGCTTGAAATAAGTTGCTGCTGAATCTCCGCCTTCCTGACGTTTACGGGCGTTGTACACGAGGAACTTAGTGACTTCCCCGAGAGCGCGGCCTTCTTTACGGTAGTAAGCGATGATTCCCACTCCGCCTTTCTGCGCAGTCGCAGCGGCGTGCTCAATTCCGTACATGAGATAAGGACGGCATGTGCAGATATCTGAACCGAAAACATCAGAGCCGTTACACTCATCGTGAACGCGGCAAGTGAGTTCGATTTTTGGATTCGCGAGATCCTGTGGATTTCCGAAAATATAAACCGTCGTCGACCCGATAGGTGGAAGCCATACTTTGAGATCCGGACGCGTGATGAGTTCTGGGAACATTCCGCCTGATTCCTGGAAAAGAATACGGCGAAGGACACCTTCTTCCACTTTCAGGCGTTTTGCCATTCCCGGAAGGAACCACACCGGCTCAATGGCAACCTTTGTGACTTTGATGTCCATGTTATCGAGGATGAGTTTTCCATCAGGCTTAATTCTGCCGGCGCGGATCGCATCGTGAATTTCAGGAATCTGGAGATGCGCCTGAGTGACAGCAATCGATGGACGGATATCGTAACCTTTCTCAAAAAGAGCAGGGAAATTTGCTGAAGGATCAAGTCCCCATGGATCAAGCGATACGATTTTTGTTTCATCAAACCATGATGGGTAAGGTCCGATCTTTACCGGTGAGTGCGTATTATGCAGATCAGGTTTGTGAGTCGGAGAATATTTTCCCGAGGCCATCGAAAGCGCACGGTAGACAGTATATGAACCAGAGTGAGTGCCGATCGCGTTTCTTGCTTTCGGATTCGTCTGAGTCGCAACAACTGCTCCACGCTTCAGTGGGTCCTTATTTCCCCAATCAAGAGGAATAGATTCAGGGTATTTCAGGGTAGCGTGAGTGGCGAGAACGACGTGCTCTGCTCTCTCATCAAATTTCAAAATCATATATCTCCTTAAGACATCCAATTATTGTCGTTCTGTTTTTCCCACTTCGTCGTCACCTTGCGGATGTCCGACCAGAAGTTAAGAGAATGGTCACCAGTGATATCACCTGAACCGAATTTTGAAGCAGCGATTCCGCCGAATGAGAATGGCTCCCGAGGAACAGGAACACCGACGTTCACACCAATCATTCCGGCCTTCGCTTCTCTACTCACTCTTTCTGCCATCGCACCAGAGTTTGTGAACACAGAACAAGCGTTTCCGTACTCAGAAGAATTCTGGATCGCAATTGCTTCCGTCACATCTTTACAACGGACGATCGAAAGAATCGGACCGAAAAGTTCCACAGTTGCTGCTTCCGTACCTGGCTGAACGTGATCAAGGATTGTTGGTGCTAACCAGTTTCCTTTCTCCATTCCTGCCGGAGGCGGAACTTTTCTTCCATCAAGAAGAACGCGAGCTCCGAGAGCTTCCGCGCGGGAAATGCTCTCAATTAAGAAATCTCTCTGAGCTTTCGAAATGAGTGCTCCCATCTCTGTTCCAAGCTTCATCGACGATGCTCTTTCCATGATTTTAGAAATACTTTTCTCAACGTCACCAACTGCGAGAAGAACAGAGGCCGCCATACATCTCTGACCGGCACAACCGGTGAAGGAATCAGAAATTCCCGGACCAGCAATTTCCGGAGTTGCGTCCGGAAGAAGAACGATGTGGTTCTTCGCTCCGCCCATACAAAGGGCGCGTTTCCCAAGGGCCGTCGCGCGCGTATAAACGAGTTTGGCAACTTTCGTTGAG
This sequence comes from Bdellovibrionota bacterium, assembly GCA_040387275.1. Taxonomy (GTDB): domain Bacteria; phylum Bdellovibrionota; class Bacteriovoracia; order Bacteriovoracales; family Bacteriovoracaceae; genus Peredibacter. Next base: position 872,179 of record JAZKDZ010000001.1, read on the forward strand.
CCCACGAATCCGACAGCTTTCACTCCCGGATGATCAATGATGGCATTGACGGTATCAGCTCCGCCCTGAAGAACGGTCATGAGACCTTTCGGTAAACCCGCTTCAGCGAAGGCATTGGCAATTTTCATTGATGTGAGTGGAGTCTTTTCAGACGGCTTCCACACGTAGGCGTTTCCGAGAGCGATATTGATAGGGATCGTCCACATCGGAACCATCGCCGGAAAGTTAAACGGAGTGATGTTCGCCACAACTCCCAAAGGAGCGCGACGGTATTCGCAATTTACACCGCGGGAAACTTCAAGCTTTCCGCCGACATCAATATTCTGTAGTGAGAGCGCGTACTCGAGAACTTCAATCCCTTTCATGAGACCAGCGCGGCCTTCATTGAAAGTTTTTCCACTCTCCGCAGATTTAAGATGCGAGATCTCTTCGATGTCGCGCATGAGAATGTTTCTGAAATTAAAAAGAACCTGCGATCTTTCTTTCATCGGAGTCGCGGCCCAGGCCACCTGAGCTTTTTCTGCGGCAGCAATCGCATGCTGAATCTGCATCTGCGAAGGAAGAGTCACTTCGCCGATTTTTTTTCCGTTATAAGGTGAGATGACATCGAGTGTCCCGGCCTCGCCGCGAACCCATTCGCCATTGATAAAATTGGAGCAGGAAATCACTGCTTCCGGAAGCTTGACTGACATACGCAATTCCTCGTGAAAAGGTAAAGAATAACGCTAATACAAATGCTCAATGATTGGGAACTGCGCCACGCAGAAATTATGACATATATTGTAGAAACATTAAGGTAGTTGAGCTTTCGTCTCGAGTAAGGTTCAATATCCCTATGAAAACCACCCTCTTTATTCTGTCTCTTCTCGTGTCATTTCACTCTTACGCAGAAGGCAGAAACCTTCCCATCATGCAGATCGGGAACCCGGTTCTTCGCCTGACAGCACGTGAACTCACGCAAGCTGAGATCACATCTCCTGAAATGCAGCAGCTGATGGATGACATGATTGTCACGATGAAAAACGCTGGTGGTGTTGGTCTCGCCGCTCCTCAGGTCAATCAATCTCTTCGCATGTTCGTCATGAAATCATGGCCGGGAGTTCCGCTCACTGTCGTGATCAATCCAAGAATTGAGTACATTGAGCGCGATGGAAAAAAGAATTCTTCAGAAGGTTGTCTCTCTATTCCTGGTCGCACGCTTACAGTTAAGCGCTTCAAGAAAATCCATCTTTCATACTTCAACCGTAAGGGAGAATTTATCTCTGAAGAAGTCAGTGGATTCAAAGCGATCATTTCTCAGCATGAGTATGATCACCTCAATGGCGTTCTCATCGTTGATCTCGTGGATCAGATGTTTGGAGAATTGAATTGGGAGAAGTATTTCGCAAATCCGCGGATGTAATTACTTGTACGACGACATCGAAACAACACTCTCGTCGTACTTAATCGACTTCTGTAGTTCCATCGATTCCAGATTATAGATCTTGAGCATATTTCCCGATTGAACAATAAACTGCGAACCATCTTTCGACATCACGATCGCGATCGGAAGTCCCACGTTGATGGACTTCACCATCTTGAAATTTTTCCAGAGAATCACATTCCCGGATTTTAAGTGACCTGTGAGAAACGAATCTGACGAGAGTTTACTCGCTGAGAATCCAAGCTTCATCAAATCACTCGGCTCTTTTTCCCAGATGTATTTGTACTCACCTTTCGTGTTGAACGAGATGAGTGGTGCCGGATGCGAGAGGTCACCATAGACAGGAAAATTGGCGCGCTTGAAATCACCCTTGCCGGTAGAACTATTACTGGATGCTGTGACAGCGATGAGATCAGTTGAAGAGAGCTGAAGGAAATGAACGGGTATGTAATCGACAACGTATTCGTGAACGATCGTTTTTTTCTGGTGATCAAAGATGCGGACGACTTTGCCCTTGTTCGTCACTCCACCCGTCACAACTAAGTTTGAGTCAGGGATTTTTGTGACGTGATGGCCGCCTTCGAAAGTGTATTCGTCACCTTCTAGGAGAGCGAGATCAGTCGCGCGTCTTCCGCGGATGAAGATTTTTCCGATGGCATCGTTTTCGGAACACCAGAGAATATTATCTGACGTGACCGAGGCACCATGGCCATTGAAGGACATACCTTCTGTGTTTTCTCTGATGATCGTGCTGCCATTAGTGAGATCAACAATGGCAGATGTTGAACCGGTACCGAAGACGTAAACGTGATTCGGATTCCACTGGCTTCGGAAAATAGAGTGCGGCTCTTTTACCGGAAGATGAAAATCTTTGTGAGTGTGATCATCGAGACTCAGGATGCGGAGAATGCTTCCGGGTTTATCGGAATTGAGTCCCAGGAGAACTTGTCCCTTCTCAGAATTGGTCTGATACGGGACAGAGACCTGACTCCGGCACGATGATAAAATCATCGCACCAGCGAAAGTCTGGAATGAATTCGTAAAAAACCGTCTGCGATCCATGCCTCATTATAACTTAAAACGCGCAGATGTCTGCGACCAGATTTCTCAGTCTTTGGGCCGCCCAACCTTTGCGGAATTTATAGGAATCACAATCAATCTGCGCTTTCAGCATGACGGCCTTTCCGGCGTAATGTCCGGTCACAATAGTTGTCCCGGCATCACAGAGAATTCCTCCGTCAGCTATTCCGGCACGTCTGGCGACTTTGAGAAGCTGCTTCATCTCAAAAATGCGGCCTGATCTGATCATGTGGGTGAAGCCGATAATCGTGCCGTCCCCTCTTTTGGTATAAGACTCAACATAACCTTCCCGGAAGATGGAGCAATCCTTCTTGAAGCTGTTTTCAGGGATCGTGAGACCGCTCACAGCGTGTTTTTCCAGAAGAACGGTCGCTGCACTGGCATTGAAGGCAAAGAGAGCGAGGATCATCAGGGTAAGTTTAGACATAGAGTCTCCTTTGGTGGAGCGAGACTAAGGATGACGGAGCATGTTCGTAAATTTGTGTCGTGTAATACTTACACAATGGACTAATAAGAACGCGTTAACTTTCCTATAGTGCGCCCAAATTGGAAGGTTCAAATGAAAATTATCCTCGCCCTTGGGCTTGTTGCGCTATCTCTGAACTCTTACGCGCTCCCTCTGCCTTCAAATGATTTGTGTAAGAATCCGTATGTGAGAAATATCTCGCGCGTCCTTCAGAACGTCGAAATCGATGTCGGATTAAATCCGGTTGATCTCGAGTTTCTCGACGGAGGAGCACTCGTCGCCGGATACCATGGTGAATCTGAACCTGCTTTCTTTGACGGACTTTATTCGCGCACAGATACATGGAAAGTAAAAACAGAAGGCATTCCTGATTTTCACCTGAATGCAGATACTCTTGTGAAGGCCGGCGTCCGTCACGAAATCGAAGCTTCATTTATCCGTCACTTCAAAGATTCTTGTGAAGCAAAAACCACAGTTCCGATGTGGCCGAACCGTGCCCCATTAACTTCCAAACGCGCTCTGGCTCCTGATTTTAAAGTCGGACACTATTTTGTTTTCAAAGCAGGACTTGGTTTTGTGGTGAGTGCTGAAACTCTGAAGATGCTCGGAGTGCCGGGTCTCGGTGTATCGCTTAAAGGTGAATATCTTCTCGAAGGTTATTATCAGATTCACGTGATGAGAATTGATGACAAACATATCCGTCTTAAAGTTCTCGCCCGTCGCGGGAAAGAAAAAGATGTGTCCCTCAGTGTTGGTGTTCAGGGTGAGTTCAATGTCTGGGGTGTGAAAGTCGACCGTTCTGGCTTCAAGCGCTTACTGAATCCTGATCCGATCAAAGTTTTCTATAACAAGACTCACGCAAGTGTTTTCATGGTGGATTACCTCCTCGACATGACTGAGCCGAAAGTCGCAAAAGCTTTTGATGAGATGGTGAACAAGGCGATTAACTATAAAGCGATCCAGCTCGCAATTCCTTTCAAAGATGTGAAAGAGCTTGAAAGATCCCTCGTGATGAACATCGCTCCCCTTGAAAATATTTACGCTTCAGATTTCCAGGCAGGAAATCTCGGTCGCATACAACGTAACATCCGCTCATCGGCCACTCTCGATTCTAATATCTGGGGAGTTGAACTCGGAAACCGCATCGCTGGTATCGGTTACGAAAGCGGATCTTCAGTCTCAAGAATCAATCTCCGTGAAGCGAACGATGATCTTTCCCGTTACCTTCTTACGACAAATGAAACTCAGGTCGATGCTTTATGGCTCTTCTCATGGGGACGCGTGATCACTCAGAGAAGAATGCAGTCACTTTTTGAAACGACAGAAGATGACAAGACTCTCAAGCCTCTGGAAATGGTTCTGACTGTTGAGAAAAAAGATAAACGTCTTTCCCTCAAGGAATTTGCAAAGGTTCGTAAGATTCTTCTCAAGACGATTTCGGATCAGGTTTATGTGAACATTCCTTTCCAGGACTGGAAACAGGATACCGGCAAGGCCCTTAACTTCGGTATGCGCTTAAACGTGACTCTTTTCCCCGAGGCGATTCTCAATGCTCCGGTTCTTTCAGCAAAAGAACTGATGGTGAGTTACCCGCGCTATCTCTCAGACAAAGGTCTCAAACCTCGTGACTTTTATTCTGATACTCCGGCCATGGGTCGTGGTGGTCAGGCCGTAAGTGCTGACGAGAAATTCAAGAAAGGAATTAAAGAGATTGCTGAAAAGCTTTCGTACTCTTTCAATAATACCCGCGCTGATTCTGAGAGAATTGAAAAATTCCTCGAACTTCAGAAGAACCCGATCTTCTCTCAGACTGGTTTTGGCTTTCTCATGTCGATTGCACCACTCAAAACAAAAGAATGGTTCATTGTGAATCTGGATATGTCTGCGGATGGAAAAAAACTGCAGTTCGTTTACGGTTCTGTTGAGCGCTCGGCCCTCTTCCGTAAGATTCTCTCGATCAAGGCCGCTCTCGAAGATGAAGATCTCGATCTTCGCCGGGAAGCGGAGTCGATTTCAGTCGGGACTCTCGGCCCTATCGCATTAAATTAATTTTCGGGTAAAGCTCGTCAGGGATGAACTCATAGTTCCTGACGATTTTCTCGATTTTCTTGTGATCTTTTAAAACCTTTCCATAAATCCACGGAAAACGTTTCTCGGCCACGAAATGACTGAGTACTTCAGTCGCCGTTTCCTCACCCATGTATTTTGAAATCGCACGGAACTCCATCCAGCAAATGAGAAGGTGACGATAAGTGGAATCGCGATCCTTCGATCCTTTGATGACGGGTGCCCCTTTGAAAGCGGCCTTGAGTTCAGGAATTGCGATCTGCACATTCTGCTTATGATCACGCATCCACCAATGAAGTTCCTCATGAAGAAGCTGCGCCAGAAGTCTCTGCGGATGATCCTTATAGCGGGTATTGAGAATGATCACCGGACGCCATTTGGTCTTTTCGATTTTCGGGTCGATGATAATGCGTTTGGTATAGAGAAAGGATGAGAGGTCATATTTACGGGCCAGGTGGAGAATCTCGAGGCGGGTCAGGGCCGTCGCAGTATTCGGGGTCACTTCCTCGATATCGAGGGAAAGGGCCGTCTCCACTTTCTTCGTGTTAGCGCAGCTCACCAGTAGGAACAAAAGGAAATATTTCATATGACTCATTATAGCAGGACTCGACTCTAGGCAAAGTGAAATGATGATGGATACGATAAAGTATCTTTATCAAGGACGATCAAATGAAAACCTTCGCACTTCTCTCTCTTCTTTCTTTTTCTGCCGTGGCCGCTGATTTCGAATGCGTTTATAGCCAGAATCTTTCCGAAGTTTATCGCAACAATGTCTCAATCGCTGACGGTGCCCGAGACCAGGTGATTGCAGACTTCGATGAATACAAATTCTTCATGACTTCACTGCCTGACTTTAAATACGAACTTCAGTCTCTCAATTCAATCGAACCATCACGCACGTATGCGATCACGAAACTTCCCCACGCCGGAGATGAAATCTCTCTCGTCATCTGGAAACGTGAGGCCATCATTGAAGTGAGTTGTAAAAAGCTCTAGACCTGTTCAGACATGGCTATAATCGGACGATCGTAGCTGATCGTCTTTTCCAGTTCATTTGTTTTGAATGAATAGAAGTTCAATTTGTCTGCAGTGTGGACGATGAATTGAGTTCCATCTTTTGTCAGTGATATTGTCTGTGGGGACTTCATTTCGAATTTCTTCACGATTTTAAAATCCTTCCAAAGGAAAACCGCGTCTCCCATATTGTGTCCGGTGAGCCACGTTTGAGAAGTAAGTTTCTTGATTCCGAAACCAAAACGAAAATGTTCTTTTTCTTTTTCGTCCCAGAAAGGACGAACGTCCCCTTTCATGTTGGCATAGTAAGCAGGGGCCATGCCGCTTAAGTTGAATTTTGTTCCGAGTGAGCCGTCCATGATTCCGGTCACTGAGATCACTTCAGATTCAGACAGCGGGAAGAAATGAATGGGAGATATCTCCTGATCGATGGGAATTTCCCGAACAATCTTTTTCTTTCCCAGATCATAAAAAACAATGCGGCCTTCAGAACCAGTGACGATCTGATTTGTGCCAGGCATTTTCACAATGTGATGACCGGCCTTAAAGGTATGCTCTTTCCCCGGAATGACCGAAAGATCGGAAGCTCGTCTTGCAAACGCTACGAACTCTCCATTGAAATACTTTTCCGTGGACCAGATGACATCTTCGTACTGGACAGCGTGGCCCGCAAAATTTGTTTCTTTTCCCGCCATAAGAATCGTCTTATCTGTGACGAGATTCACCTTGGCCGCATATCCCATGAATTCATATAAAAACATTTCATCAGGGTTTTGCAGATTGAGCGCCATCGAATGTGGATGAGGAAGAGGAATGACCCAGTCTTTGAAAGAATAATCATTCAGATCAAGAATTCTGAGAGTACTGGATTTACCCTCACCTTTCAGTGAAAGATAAATTTTTCCACGATCGCTTCCGGGAGTCTGGACGAGTGGAACCTGCGATCGGCACGACGAAACCAGCATGGCACCCATAAAGGCATTAGCTGACTGATAAAGGAAATTTCTACGATCCATTCAGGTATTCTATATCGGTAACGCGTATCTTGCCAGATAGTGCTTTCTCACTAAAAATCCTTTCATGAACAAGATCATCCGTGCCCGGGTTATTGCCGGGAGATTCAAAGATCAGATTGTCAGAATTTCTAACGTCAGTGTCGATGAAATGGGACGAAAAAAAGCGGCCTGCTCTTTACCTGACGGAACCCGTGCCAACATTCCCGCTGAAGAGCTCGAACTCATTCCAGAAGAAGCTCCCAAAGCACCTGAGGTAAAACGTCCCAAGACGTCGATGCCATTTATTTCCGGGGCCGCTTCCAGCCGGACCATGACCCAGACCAAGAACATGGCGAAGCTTCGTCCCGAACCAAAAAAAGTCGTGACGAAGGAATCCATCCGGAAGTGTGAGAAATGCGGCCAGGAATACAATATGGAAGCAAGAAAAGGCGAGGCCGGAAAATTAACTGAGTGTGAAAACTGTGCGCATGAAACCGAAACAAAAGTTGAAGGGACAATGATTTTCAGTCACAAGACAGGAGCCACCATCGAAATCAAGAAGGATGGTGAACTCCTGCACGAAGCAGATACGTTTGATCCTAAGAATAAAACTTAATTACGGGGCGACAATCACTCCGACAATTTCCTGAGCAGTAATATACTGGCCACTGAAACGTACAGATTTGATATTTCCCACAACAGGCGCACCGGCGACTTCAGTTCCTTCAATCTCGCTCTTCAGGATCGCTTCATCATTCGTAAGAATAACGACAACCTTACCGACGGGAATTGATTTCGCGTGACCTGTGACTTCTCCCAGGAGTGCTTTATTACCCTGCTTTTCCATCGCCTCAAGAGAAGTTCCTTTTTGCTGGAGCAACTGTTGAATGCCTGCGCGATCAATCGCCATTGATGGCAGCGATAAGAGCAGAGTGAAAAGGATCAGAAAAGTTCTCATTGCAGGTCTCCTGGATGGGTCTCAGAAAGCATTGTTTCTGAAAGATTTATAGTGAAGTACGGGATGTCCCCGAAGAAATTCGAATCATTCATGATTGCATGCATTTTCTGCACACAATCTCTTTGAATCTTTTTGATTTCCGCGATGGCATCCATGCTCAGGGACTCAGACATGGAGAACATCGAATTTCTCCCTTCTGCAATTGTCCCTGGTTTATAAAACTGAACCAGTGCCGGCAGGTGTTCCGCTGCGATGGCAAGATCCAGAGAAAAATTCTTTTCACGGGCGTGGAGCCGGCCTTCTTCTTCAAGGAGTAATCCGTCTTTTTTCATTTCGTCCGCTTTCTTTTTTCCGTAAGCGCCGAAATTATCCACGATCGTCATGAGGTCTGTACCGTTGTGATTAGCGGCAAGTTTGTAGATAAGATATTTCGTCTCATCTTTCAGTTCAACGTTCAGGTTCACATCGTAGGCATGTGTTCCACCGGTAGCAAAAACAAAATTCCCGAAATGCTTTCTCAGGAATTCCGAGATGGCGGGTTCCGCTTTCTCCAGGATCGTTGCGAGATTTTTCTCGCGCATGATGTAGCTGACAATATTCAGAACGGAGTGCGGAGCGATTTCATTTTTCTGCTGGCCGGACATCAGTCGGCGAAGAGTTGTCACAGGAACATTCGAACGCATGGCAAGGGCATTCAGTGTGAGCTGACTATTTCTTGTCATGTAAGACTCGATCATCACTGTGAGGCTCCGGATGAGATCATGTTCTTCGGTTATCTGCATTCATCCCCCTTGATAAATTCATATCAAAGAGAGATTTCATGTGGATAGAGGCGAATCAGACTGAGAGTATTTAAGAGATGTGCAGTTTCTCTTTGGCACCGATCAGTATCATTGTGGCCCTATCTTCCACCGCCGCAGGGACGTGTGCGAACGGTAAACTTCAGTAATCCTGTGACGTCATTTGAATCCACCGACAACAGGCCGTGCCGTGAAAGATTTCCATCTGTAATTTCTGCTGAGATATGATTCTTCAGATCAAAGCGAATGCTCTTACCATTAGCACCTGAGCAACCGGAATTTAGATTTACGAGAGGCTTTGCTACACCAGTCCAGTTGTCATCCTGTGGATTCGGACGGGCACGCCAATGCTTATTAATGATGACTGTAGGATTTCCACGGGAGTTTGCGATCCCCTGGTAACCCACAAGAATAGAAGCAAAACTCCCTTCCACTCCCGGATCTAAGATGGTTGCTCCACGAGCTTCAAAACTGATTTCAAGAGAATCTGCTTTTGTTCCCGGCGGAAGATCTGCTGTGAAACTGAGTGCGCATTTTCTGTGAGCAAGTGTTGCTGTGTTTCTGTTATTCGGGCGACCGCGTGTCGAAACACTGTCGTTGTCATTGTTTCCGTCATACTGAGGAACTTCAGCGCGGAATTCGTCAAAGAGAATAGAAAGAGAAGTGCCGTCTGGTGAAGTGGCAGTGGAAACTGTTCCCTGAGGACAACCCGATCCTGCGTAACTCACTCCGCGAAAACTGACCGGAGTCTGGGCCTGTACTGATGCTGCGATAACTAAAGAAGCAAAGATGAGGAACTCTTTCATAGGGTCTCCTTTTTCTTTAAACTAACTTCCCTTATTCATATTTTAAAGTACGGATCAATACCGGGAAATGTTTGTCGCCCACCTGGTCTACTCCCAAACTGCGCCATCGACCACGTGGTCATCAAACAATACTCACCACGATTTTGGGGCTTCACGAACAATTTCGAAAATCGTTATCGTGAATTTATCGCAAACGGGTCATGACGATCCCAAAACCAAAGCTTTTCAAAGGAGCTATGAATGTACTCGATCGTAAAAAAAATCTCCGCTCTCGCACTTCTCGCTTCTTCACTCACTGCTTTCGCTCAGGATACAATCCAGCTCGGTTACCCGGCTTCCGGTGGTAACGGCTGTCCGGCCGGAAGTGCTTCCGCTGTCGTTTCTCCTGATGGAAAATCTCTTTCTATTATCTTCGATCAGTTTGTTGCTGAGGCCGGACAAGGCACTGGCCGCACCATGGATCGTAAGAGCTGTAACATTGCGGTTCCTGTTCATGTCCCGAACGGGTTTTCTATATCAATTCTGGCAGTCGACTATCGCGGATTTGTTTCTCTTCCCCGAGGCGCAACTGCGAAACTCACTGCTGAATACTTCTTCGCAGGTATGAGAGGACCGCAATTTGTAAAAGACTTCTACGGTGTTCAGGATACAGATTACACATTCAACAACATGCTCGGTGTTCAGGCGATGGTCTGGTCACCATGCGGAGCTGATGTGAATCTTCGTGTAAATGCCGGGATGATGGTGAGAAACACTGGTTCGCAAACTGCCATGGCCACTGTTGACTCAGCTGACTTCAGCGCAGGAATTATCTACCAGGTCCAGATGAGAAGATGCATGTAAATTCCTTCTTATCTTGAAAAGTAAAACTGAGGGCCGCAATCGCGGCCCTCTTCTTTTATGGTCATACCTAATAGAGTTTGTAGAAGCGATCGAGTTTCCGGATGATCTTCATGGGACTGAACTTTTTCGACTTAAAGAAATCTTCGGAATAACGGACATTCACCTGCCCTAATGCAGATGCCCTGATCGCCATGACACTTTGAATCTCCACTTCTGACCCTGCGTGGGAATAGAGAACAAAATAGAGATTATATTCCTGATAGTCCTGGGGAATCGGCCTTCCCAACCAGGTTCTCATAAAACTCAGTGTCGCAATCTTATTGAGATTCTCAATTGAGGCCAGCTCTTCATTTATCGTGAGAGCTTCAGTTTTTGTTTCCTCACTTCCCTCTTCTTTCGGCCCTTCATCTTCTTCGGTCTGACCTTCAACTCTCTCTGCAGCGACTTTATCCTGCTCGGTGAGGAGTTTTTCATCGGAAGGAGCATTGTTCTGCAGATAAGTCGCAACGAGCGCCTGCGCGCGATCCATCCACTCTTTCTGCTCAATATAGACCACGAGCTGTCCGTTAATATTCACGGCACCGTTTTTCTTCCGGCTTCCGCGGGGCATGCGTTTACAAAAATACAATTCTTCGGGAAGTGAGCAGTTGACGTCTTCAACGTGTCTCGTGATTTCAGCGATCGGAAGGAGAAGAACAGAAGGAATTTTCAGATCGGCCGCATTTTCGTCGAAAGATTCAATTTCTTCATCAACCAGGAGCTGAGTTTCCTTGATCTGTCCGACGATCGTGCGTCTCGCTTTACGGGCCTTAGCGAGATCCCAGGTCTTCATCGCAGCGAAAGTTCCGCCAATGATAATCAGGGCCGTGATAATCGCGCGATTAAGGGTCGCCTTATCTTTTCGGACTGTTTTTTTCTTTTTAAGTTTAGCCTCGAGAGACTTTAATCTTTTTTTGCGGACTTTTTCCGTCTTAACTTTCTGAAGACTCTTAAGCGAAATTACCCGCGTTTTGTCTTCATCAGCGATCACCATCTTCTTTTCTTCCACGAATTGCTCGCGAAGAGGAAGTTCAGGCACTTCGCCTTTATCCTTATCAAGAAGTGTCAGAAGAACCTGCTCACCGAGACGGATCGAGGTGAACAATTTGAATTCTTCGCGCTTACCGGGAATCATCCGCTCATCATTCATGAAAGTACCGTTGGTACTTCCCTGGTCGATCACGAAACATTTTTTGTCGTCAGTGATGAGAAGCTTTAAATGTTTTTTACTGACTTCGTTGGCGGGAATAACAATATCGTTGTTCTCAGTAGAACCAATGTAGATTTCGGGGCGGTTAAGGACATATATAACCGCGCCGGTTGTATTATCGGCCAGGACTTCTAGACGCATCCTTCCATTCTAATCGATAAAGATGTTATGCGTGAAAGTGTTTGTCCGTAGGGGCATCTTTCTTGTTTTTCTCAGTGAAAGCTTTTTCTTCCTTCGTAGGAGGATGCTGTCTTTCCTGATCTTCGAGTTGGGAATCGGCCATGGTCCGTGGGGCCACGGGATCCGGATTTTTACGACGACGGAAGCGGGAAAAGAAGTCTTGAAAGGATTTTTTCATAGGCACACCTCACGGGAGGAGTTGCAGGATGGATGCCATCAGCTATGAAGCAGCTCGTTTAACACGGACTTGAATTCATCCACACCATTGCGGGTTCTTGAAGTTTTCGTGCGGTAAAGTGTCCACACTTTATCAAACTCGACATCATCGGCGAGAAGTCGTTGAGAAACTTTCTGCAACTCGCGTTGTCCCAGTTTGTATTCGTCTTCGATCATTTTCATGAAGAGATTAAATTTTCCTAAATCCATTCCACCATTGTTGCGCACGAGCTGAATAAACCGCAAGAACTTCCTTTAGTAGACAGGAAAAGAAGATTACTGAATCATGACCAGATTGCTTGGTTTGTCTGGAAAGGAATCCATGACCTCACTATCACCACTCTTCATTCTGTTCTTAGTCATCGCCTGCGGGAAACCCGATACTTCTGAAAAAAGAGAAGCGGAGGAGATCGTCAGAATCGATGGATCCAACATCCAGGGTGTCTATCAGACATCATTGACTGCCGTGAATATGAATCTCACGATAGGCAATGTTGGTTCGGCGGGAGTGCATCGCTCTTACGATTCCTTCAAGGCCTTTGTGAAAGTTTTTATCGCAGATAAAGGTGTTCATCATCGCCAGTCCATTCATCTCGGTTCTCGTTGTCCGACACCGGCCGATGATATTAATGGTGATGGATACGTGGATCTCAGGGAAGCGCATTTTGTCGTGGGAAATATTCTGATTCCTCTTGATGGTGATCTCGATTCACAGTCTCAGGGAAGCAGTTGGTATCCTCAGGGAAATGGAGTGGCTGGAGGATATTTTTATGAACGTTCGGCAAGTTTCAGCCGCATGTTTGAAGATCTTCGCGACACTGATGCCAACACTCTCGATACTCTCGAAAAACTCCCTTACGATCAGGGAGTAAGTCTCAACAAGAAAGTCATTTTAATATCTGGTGTGAGTTCATCAACCTGGATTCCCGATTCTGTCGATACGATGAGTGGACTATCCCGTCACTCCTCACTTCCGATTGCTTGCGGAATACTCACCCGGACTGACAGATTTCCATCTGAACTTTATGATCGAACGGATCCCATCACGGTTTCGGAACGTCCCACTCATGTAAGAATTCGCCCACGCACTCCGGAGCATCGCGAACCGGAAATTATTCCTCTCCCGGAAGATCCTGCTCCTCCTCCCAGAAACCGTCCGCTCCGTCAGCGCATCCGCTGCTGGTTCCGGAGAGACTGTGTTCAGAAAGGCCAATATCTGACCGAATAATTTAGTCTGACGTTCTTTAGTTTTCTTTAAGTGGTCGCAGTGTCGCAAGGAGCATAACTTCTTTCTTCATGAGGTGCTCCATGAAATTAATCATTGCTGCTGTTGTTGTTTTCTTCTCATCATCATCTTTTGCTCTTTCCATGAAACTCGAAGGGAATTGTGCGGGGAAACTCGCAGACGGAACTTCGATCGCGTTTCAGTACTACTCAAATTTTAACGGCTGTAAAAACACTGCCAGTGCGGCCATCTCTTACGAGCAAGGCTACGACGGCATGACAACTGGTAAGAGATCACTGAGAGAAACCAGTGACACTTACACTTTCGGTAAGGCCAACCTGGTCTTCGCTAACTCGACAGGAAATACTTCAGGTAAGTTCCGCTACAATGACAGACGCGGAGATCGTAAAAGCGTCACCCTTCAGTGTGATGTCCGGGATTACGAATACGCTGAATGTGAATAAGATTTAAAAACAGACAAAAAAAAGGGCCCCGATAAGGGGCCCTTCTTATTTAAACTAGCGACAGTTCTTATTAGCAGGGATCTTCTTCATCATGCGACTCAGACGGCGACCTTCAAGTTTCACTTCGAAGTTGACCGAACAAGCTTTGTCCTGAGCAAAGAAGGCATTCATGACAAACTGGTTCTTAACGAGTTCTTTACCCATGAGAGCGACAGCGAAAGTATAAGAAGAAGCATCTTTCTTATCTTTCAGATTATTCAGAGTCGCCTGGATGCGGGAAACAGCAGTTACTGATTCACGAACCATTCTGCTCTTACAATCAGCAATTGCTTCAGCAGCATCGTCTTCTCTACAAAGATCAAGATCATCACCCTGAGAGAAGTATGAGCTGATAAGTGTCTCAGCATCACGCTGCATTTCTGCGCGACCGCGACCAGCGACTGATTCAGAGATCAGTTTCTTGATATACGTTTCAGGAATCTTCACGTTCGCTTCAAGGCGGATAAAGCGAAGTTTCTCCCCTTTCTCAATTGAAGGGTTGAAGTCTGACTTAAGACCAAGGTCTTTATGGAAGAGCTCAACTGCTGCATTCAAGCTTGCACTTGTCGCAGAATCATTCTCAAAGCTCCAGAAGTAGTTAGCTTCTTCGTTTACAGCGAGAACTTTTGCTTTCTCATCTTTCGTCGTTGCTTTTGAAGCGTAGAAAGAACGAGTGATCTTCTTATGCTTATGGAAGAAGCGACCTTTCTCTTCTTTAAAGTACACACCATAGTTCAGGTCAGTTGTCGTACGGTCACCGTAAGCTTTCGTCGCCGTTTCTCCGTATGTCTTACCAGCAGACCAGTTGTACATAGCGACCATCGGAATTCCGAGAGCAACACCACGTTTACGGGTAATTTCGCGAGACTTCGTTTCCGTCACTCTTGTGACTCCCGTAAGGTCAGACTTGTTCGACTGATCCTGAGCCAGAGTGATGTTACCGGCCATTAATTGCTCAAATGCTTTCACTGCGAGATTTCCACCGCGGCTGAAATCGAACTCGTAGTTAAACCCTTGCGAAAGTTGTTTCACACGTGTTCCGTCAAGTTTCAGGATCGCTGCTCCACCAAAGAGAGACACTGATCTAGTAGAAGCTTTTACGATCTGAACTACAGCGCGGTTAGCACCGGTTTTCTTCACGAGAGTTCTGTATGAACCTTCTGCGAGAATTGATCCACCTGCGTAAGCTCCGGCAAGTCCCGGACCTGCGAGGAAGAGAATTCCTCCGTTCGTTTCAAAGTATGCGCTCTCACCTTCTGAGTAATTATCAAGAAGCTTCTTCGACAATGGAAGTGGAAGAGTCTTAAGACCATCGACCAGACGCTCGTCCTGGACAATTCTTTCGTACTGAACAAAGCGACCTTTCGTCACAGCAACACCAACTGAACCTGTTGCAAGAGCAGCAAGTCCGGAAGCGTTCTGGAGATAGATCATCGGCATCGCACCGAGACCACCATCCCACTGGCGCATCTGAGTAACGATAAATCCATTCTCATATTGATCGAGACGGGTTTCGCCATTTCTCATGTCAGTCGCATCAGCAGGAGTCAGGTTCACTGCTGTATTTAAGATATCGTAGTTACCAAAAGTTAAAGGAAGAAGACGTGCTTTGAATTTTGCTTTCTTCTCAGTCTCTACTGTTCCACCTGAAGTTTCGCCACCAGAAGTTTCTCCTGTAGATTCTCCGCCTGATGTTTCACCAGTTGATTCACCACCAGAAGATTCTCCGCCAGTCGCTTCGCCACCTGTCGCTTCGCCACCTGTTGCTTCGCCACCAGAAGATTCCCCGCCAGTCGCTTCGCCACCAGAAGTTTCTCCACCTGTCGTTCCGCCACCCGAAGTTTCTCCGCCGGCCGTTGAACCAGTCGTAGATTCGCCACCTGAAGTTGATCCTGTTGTCGATTCTCCGCCTGAAGTTGATCCTGTTTCAGCTCCACCAGTTGTTGAACCAGTAGTCGATCCTGTTGTTGATCCTGTTGTTGAACCAGTTGTTGAACCAGTGGTTGATCCAGTTGTTGATCCACCAGTTGAAGAACCAGTTGTTCCGCCAGCATTTCCGTTATCGCCGTCGTTACCCTGATTACCCGGACCGGTATTTCCGTTTCCGTTACCGTTATTTCCACCGCTGAATCCGGAAGTATTTCCGTTATCAGAATTTCCTGTTGAGTTACCGTTAGAAGATGAACCTGATGAAGAACCGTTCGAAGATGAACCTGTTGTCGATCCACCAGTTGAAGAACCAGTTGTTCCGCCAGCATTTCCGTTATCGCCGTCGTTACCCTGATTACCCGGACCGGTATTTCCGTTTCCGTTACCGTTATTTCCACCGCTGAATCCGGAAGTATTTCCGTTATCAGAATTTCCTGTTGAGTTACCGTTAGAAGATGAACCTGATGAAGAACCGTTTGAAGATGAACCGGTAGTTGATCCACCTGTTGTTGAACCAGTAGTTCCACCAGCGTTACCGTTAGTCGTATCGTTACCCTGGTTACCCGGGCCTGTATTCCCTACGCCGTTACCGTTATTTCCTCCGCTCATGCCGGAAGTATTTCCGTTATCAGAAGAGCCTGTAGATGATCCACCAGTTGTAGATCCACCAGCTGTTGAACCGGTAGTGCCGCCAGCATTTCCGTTAGTCGTATCGTTACCCTGATTTCCCGGACCGGTGTTTCCTACGCCGTTACCGTTATTCCCACCGCTCATGCCGGTAGTGTTACCGTTACTGTTTCCATTGGAAGAACTACCAGAAGTAGCGTTCCCGTTTCCGTTCGACTTAGGCTTTGAGGCCGCGCGAGCAGCAGGGTTCAGAATCAGTGAAGCGACAATACAGAGCTTCAGCAGATCAGTGTACTTGATCATGGTAATCCTCGTGGTTTGGTTAATGCCAGAGAGGATAGCCTAAATGGAGCTTTAAAAAGTTCTTAAAACCTTAAGCGTGTACTTAATACACGATAGAATTACGGATGGATGACAAGCTTCCCGACTGTCTTTCCAGATTCAAGCTCCTTATGAGCGAGACCTATGTCTTCCATCGGAAAACTTTTAACCGATGGGATGTGAAGCTTCCCCTCTTCATACCATTTCAGAAGATCATCCATGGCCTCGCGGAAGAGGTCTTCGCGGCCGAATAAGAAAGAGAGGTTGAAGGTAATAAGACTTTTATTCGCAGACGTCATATCGAGAGGATTAAAGCGTGGAGTGCGCAGAAAATCGGCCGCAAGTTTGGGCCAGTTTACTTTCCCACCCTTTTTCGGAAACATCGAATGAGCGCCGTAGACGAGAAGTTTTCCGCAGGGAGCGAGATGCTTGTAACTCTCTTTCATCGTCTCCACACCATTGGCATCGAAAGCGAGATCCACTCCATCCGGTGCGTACTCTTTTACTTTCTTCCAGAGGTCTTCTGAAGACTTGTCTATTATATGATCGCAACCCAGCTCTTCGAGAGTCTTTCTTTTATGAGAGCTTCCAATCACACCGATAGATTTAATTCCCTTGATCCGGCAAAGCTGAACGAGTGAACTTCCCACTCCTCCCGCTGCTGAGTGAATGAGTGCCGTCATGCCTTTACGGACAACGACATTCTGAAAAAGTGCGTGATAAGCAGTCAGCATGACTGCGGGAAATGCGGCCGCTTCATCGAAGCTCATCTGTTTAGGTTTCGGGAAAAGGAAAGCAGGTTTAGCGACAACCTGACTGGCGTAGGAATTAAAAAGACTAACACCCAGAACTTCTTCTCCAGTGCTTTTCACAACACCAGAAAATTCAAAGCCCGGAGTGATGGGCCAGCCCACGAATTTCTTCGCAGACTCATAGAGACCCCAGCGGATAATAATATCTGCGTAGTTAATGCCGAACGCTTTCACATCGACAACAACTTCATCTTGTTTGGGAATAAGGTCAGGATGCTCTTCGAGCTTAAGGACGGAGTAATCACCGGGACCATGAATCGAGATTTTTTTCATGATCCCAGTTTAATAGAGAGAGTTTAAAGAGTCTTGATGAATTCCTCGGCCTCTTTATTGGAAGCTTCCATATCCTTCATGAGTCTTGAGATATCAGATTCAATTCTCGCCCCTTCGACCTTAAGACCGGCAATCGCCTTGGCATTGAGGTTGTGCTTGAGAAAGAGAACCTGATCATGAAGGCGTGCTAAGACTGGTTCCATCTTCGCTTCACTGCGGACGAGCTTACGGTGAAGAATCTGATATTTTGTTTTGGTCGCACTCAACTGCTGCGAACTTCTTCTGCGAAGATCACTGGTTTTGATTTCATCGATCTCATCTTCCCATTCAGCAAAGAGATCTCCCGCCACCTGATCGACTTTCGCGATTCTTTCGTGAACGTCTTTAGCTTCTGAGGCCGCATCATCGTAACGGGCGCTGAGTTTTTTCTGCTCGCGCTCAAGATTTCCTCCATCGAAGGAGTACACTTCTTTCAATTGCTCGAGAGCATCCTTGAAAGCTTCCTGAGTATCTTCCTGCTCATCTTTCACGTTACTCACTTCACGCTTAAAAAGATCGCGCTTCTCATAACCAACAGATTCCCAGGCACTATACTTAACTTTATTGACTGCCTTAGTGACGGGATTGGCACAGGCCACGAGAAGAGAAAGAGATAGGGTCAGGAATAAAGAAATCTTCATCACACACTCCTTGTGTCGGGCAGAACGGGTAAGTTCTACACAGTTTATGGATGTCTCATGGACACAGGGAGCATGACACCTTAAATGATTCCAAACACGGGAGTTCTATGAAGTTCATGCTGCTTTGCCTGGCCATTTCTTTCTCTGCATTGGCCGTTGATTACCCGATGGCACCTGATGCACGTCTCACTACCGGGACTCTCTGCACTGCTCCTACTGAACACAGATATTCTGAACAGATCCCTTATTGCGAACGCGATGTAGCTACTGCAACGAAGAATGATATTTTTGTCGCCTACAGAAGACTCGGTTACCTTCTTCCCTCAAACACACGCGCTGATTACAAGATCGATCACTACATCCCTCTCTGTATGGGTGGAAGTAATCAGAACAACAATCTCTGGCCACAGCACGTGACCATCTACTCTCAGACGGATTCTTTAGAAGAGGCTATTTGTGACAAGATGAAGGCCGGACGGATGAAACAAGTGGATGGTGTGAAGATGATCAAGGCCGTGAAGAACAATTTAAGTCTTCTTCCTCAGGCCTTCGCTCAACTTAATCGCCTTTAAAAAGTTTTTTCAACCAACCAACAATCCCTGCTGATTTTTGAGGAACCGGCGCCTGAACAGGTGCCGCAGTCGTTTGCGGTTTATGCTCACGTGGTTTGTGATCGCGTGGCTTCTGCTCGTTTCTGCGCGGACGTTGCTCGCTCATCGGACGCTGATCCGGATTTCTCGGACGCTGATCACGAGGTCCATCATTTCTTGGACGTTGACCATCACGCTGTTGTGGACGTTGATTTCTTCCACCTTGCTGAGGTCTTCCGCCTTGCTCACGTCTTGGAGCAGGGGCCTGAGTTTCAGGTTTATCAGGAGATGTGACTCCACGAAGTTTAGCAATTTCGTTGATCGTGCGATCATCTTTTCCGGGAATCGCAAACGTTGTCGCAATACCGGTTTTTCCACGACGACCTGTGCGGCCGATTCTGTGAATGTAATCTTCCGCTTCTTTAGGCACATCGTAGTTCACGACGTGAGAAACATCGTCCACATCAATCCCGCGACCAACGACATCTGTTGCCACGAGAACGCGATACTTGCCGGATTTAAAATCAGCAATCGCCGCTTCTCTTTGTGATTGAGGAATATCGGAATGAATGTAACAAGCTTCGATCGCTTTATCGTCAATCAGTTCCCGCCAAACCTGGAACACACGTTCCTTGGCGTTGGTGAAGATGATGACTGTGCCGGTTTCTTCGCGCACGATTTTTTTAAGGAGTCGCGCTTTTCCGCGTTCATCCACCCAATGAAGAACCTGATCGATTTTCGGAGTCGACTCAAGTGTCTTAGCAATGGAAACAGCTTTAGGCTCAATCATGCAATTGCGCGCGAGTTTTTCAACTGCAGGAGCAAAAGTTGCTGAGAACATAAGTGTCTGACGTTCTTTCGGAAGAACTTCAGTGATCTTATCAATCTGTCCGGAGAAACCCATATCGAGCATGCGATCGGCTTCATCAAAAATCAGACACTGGATAAAATCGAGCCACACGTTTCCGCGCTCGAGGTGATCACAAAGTCTGCCGGGAGTTGCCACGATGATATGAGGAGAGCTCGCAAGCGCTTCTTTTTCTACTGGAATAGATGCTCCGCCGATACACACAACAGTTTTGAGTCCCAGTGGAGCTCCGAACTGTTCAAAGATCGCACCTGTCTGTTGAGCAATTTCGCGAGTCGGACTCAAAGCGAGAATGTATGTTCCGTTTTTTCCTTTCCACTTTTCGACAACAGGAATAACAAACGATGCTGTTTTCCCGCTACCTGTTGGTGAAGAAACCAGAACATCTTTTCCATCCATTATGAGCGGAATTGATTGTGCCTGAACAGGCGACGGAGATTTATATCCGGCCGCTTCGATCAGTTTCATCATTTCATCAGTCAGCTTGAGATCGTTCCATGAAAGTTGCGCGTCAGTACTCATTAGGGTCCTTTTAATGGCCTGATTATGCCTAAGAAAAGTGAAAGAGACAATTTATACCGTAAACAAACGCTGCATGTGGGCCCGATTCCTTCAGAGAAATTGATTTTTCTCCCCGAGAATCTGCTTTTAAAATCACCCGAGTGAAAACAAACAGGAGGTTTTCGATGAAAAAGATTTTGACAGGGCTCGCAGCTCTTGCACTGCTGACGACAGGTGTATTTGCGCAATCAGGCTCAATGGGTGCAGGTACTGGTACAGGAACCGGCACAGGCGCAGGTGCAACACCAACTGGAACAGGCTCCATGGGAACTAATCCCAATAACGCCAGCGGTGTTGGCTCTCAAATGGGAACAGGTTCATCAACAGCAACCGGCACAGGCGCAGATATTCAGGAAGAAGAGGATTCTTCAAGTGCTACTGGTTCGGGAATGGGAACTGGTAGTTCAACTTCTCAGGGAATGGGAACAGGAGCTGGTTCAGGATCAGCAACTGGATCGGGCACGGGCGTAGGCTCCGGTGCAGGAACTGGAGTAGGTTCAGGAACAACTACTCCGTAATTTATTGCCAATAAACGCGGGCCCTGTAATGATTTCTTTCATGATCAGGGCCCTTTCTCTCCAAAAAAAATTCGGTGATTTCTCCGCAGTTGATAACCTCTCGCTGGAAATCAAAAAAGGTGAATGCTTCGGACTTCTGGGTCCGAACGGTGCCGGTAAATCCACATTCATCGGAATGACTTACGGAGCAGTTGAAAGAACAGGCGGAGAACTTTCTGTCTTCGGTCTTGATCCCATGAAAGACAGTCGCGCGATCAAAAAACGCATGGGTGTCGTGACCCAGGAAAATGCGCTCGACGAAAGTCTCACGGTTCTTGAGAACATGCTGATCTACAGTTCCTTTATCGGCGTCCCATCATCTGAGCGCATGAAACGCGTGATGGATCTTCTTGAGTACATGAATATTGCCCACAAGAAAGATGAACGCATTCTCGCCCTCTCAGGCGGGATGAAGCGCCGTCTGGTTTTCGTGCGCGCCCTTCTCGGAAAACCTGAACTCTTAATTCTCGATGAACCAACGACGGGTCTGGATCCGGCCGTTCGTCATCTCCTTTGGGGAAAAGTCAAAGAGCTTCATCAGGAAGGAACAACGATTGTTCTCACTACTCACTACATGCACGAAGCTGAAGTTCTCTGTAACCGTCTTGTCATCATGAATCAGGGAAAAGTGACGGGAGAAGGTTCTCCTCAAAAACTCATCCAGGAAATCTCGCCAGGACATGTCGGGATTTTTGATTTCACTTCACGCGACAAGCTTCATCAGTACGCGACTGAAAAACAATTCGCTTTCCATGAGGATGCTTCCGGCATTTATCTCCGCGCTCCTACAATGGAAGATCTTCTCAATACCAAAGTTCAGGCGCTGCAACTTCGACCGGCCAATCTCGAAGATGTGTTTCTGAAACTTACAGGTAAGGAGCTTTCTGCAGATGCGTGAAACACTCCTTCTCTCTTTACACATCTCGAGACGTAACTGGATGGTCTACAAAAAAGACCTGATCGCCAATATTTCTCCGACCGTGGCCGATCCCGCACTCATCATGGTTTCTCTCGGATTCGGTCTCGGTGGATATCTCACGAATGTCGAAGGTATGAGTTACATGCAGTACCTCGCCCCGGGACTCGTGATCGCCACATCTCTTTTCACATCTTTTTTTGAATCGAGTTATGGCTTCTTTGTCCGCATGACTTACGAAAATGTTTTCAAGGCGATGCTCACAACTCCCATCGGTCTTCGGGAAGTTGTTCTCGGCGAAATGCTCTGGGTGGGTTTGAAGGGTGCAGTGATGTCGGTCTGTGTCTCAATTGTTCTCGCACTCGTAGGCCTCATGGCGAATCCCTTTTATATTCCCGCACTCGCTATCGTGGGATTCTTAGTTGCCCTCCCCTGCGGAGCGATCGGACTTATTTCCACTGCGCGTGTAAAAAACATCAATCAGTTTCAGACGGTCTATTCATTCCTCATCGCTCCACTTTTTTATCTCTCAGGAATTTTCTTTCCGATTTCTGAGATGAATCCGATTCTCAGATGGGTAGCAGAATGTTTTCCGCTGATTCACGGAGTGAGATTATGCCAGGCCCTTTACTGGGATAAGAATATTGCGATGACCGCACTCATTCACGGGGGAATTCTGATTCTTCAGAGTTTCATCTATTGTTCTGTCGGCTATCAACAAATCCGCAAGAAACTCGTTCAATAACCAAAAGGTTCCAAAAGGTTCCAACACACTTGTGGTTATGCAGTGCCTCGCCACAAGTGTGTTGGAACCCTAGAGCATTTCTTTGAGCATGGTGATCACGAACTGATTAAGTGGCACATTCCATCTGTGTTCGAGGTACGCCAGACTGATGGGATTATTAACTGAGCCCACTCGCGGTTTGAATTGCACGAGGTCTTTTGTTCTGGCGAACACATGCTCGGGCAGAATCCCCACTCCCATTGAGTTTTTCACAAGAGTCGCAATTCCCTGCACATCAAAGCAATATCCCGCAATCGGCAGATCCATTTTCTTGAATCCAAAAGCGCGTTCAAACCAGTCGCGCAGAATCGCTTCACCTGGTTGGTAGTCCACATAAGAAAGGGATTCGAAGAAAGCGCGCTCTTTCTTTTTGTTGGAGCCAATGAGCTCAGCATATTCTTTGGAGCAACAGAGAATGAGGTTCTCGTGATAAACCACTTCGCGCTTAATGGCGGGATTGGAGGCGAACTGATCCATGAAAGCGAAGTCGAGCTTCCCTTCCAGAATAAGAGTGTTGAGTTCGTGAGGAAGACCGTAGGTAATATGAAACTGCACTTGAGGAAATTTACTTCTGATCTTAGAAAGCTTGGGAAGAATCATCGTGTTTCCGAATTCAATCGGCACACCGATACGAACCATCCCAGCAAACTGTCTGTCTTTTTTTGTAAGTGTAACGAGAAGATTCTCAATCGATTCGAGATTTTCTGAAAGCCCCAGATGAAATGCTTCGGCTTCTTTTGTGGGAATCAGGCGCTTACCCAGCCTGTGAAATAATTCCACGTTTAAGAGCGTCTCAAGATTTCTGATATGTTGGGTGACTCCTGGCTGGGTCATGCCCAATTCTTTCGAGGCCAGAGTCATGCTGGCACTACGGTAGACACTAGAAAAGACCACTAAGCTGTTCAAATTCAGTCCACGGATCTGCATAGATACCCCTGTTTCTTATCCATAAGTATAGCTTATGGATAAAGCCTGTAACAAATAATTGTCAATTATTGAAAAAAGGACCTATTTTCCGCCCCGACTTAACACACACACAGGAGTGAGTATGAAAACAATGATTGGGCTTATGGCCCTAAGCCTTCTTTCTTTTAATGCTTTTGCGAGTGATATCGCTTTTACGACTGCGGAATTCCGCGTGGAAAAAGTGGCACCTATGTGTCCACCACCGAAGCCGGGTCAGATGACATGTATGGCGCTTGGGGGAACAGTGACGGTTGTGACGACTATCGGTTGTCTCGACAAGCTCATCTTCAGCCACTTTGAAATGGCGACTGATACTTTAGTCCCTACTCTTCGCGCAGTCTCTGTTGTCCGCGCTGATTCTGATTCAACACGTGTTCTTTGTAACCGTGCCAACACAATCAGAAAAACAATCACGCTTCCTGAGCTTTACGGAAATAAACTTGAAATCACTAATGAGGAGATTCGTTAATATGAAAACTTTAATTGCACTTGCTGTTCTCTTAAACATGTCTGCTGTCTCTGCCCAGAACCACATCCCGCCGTACTACTCGGCGAAGTTCCAGATCACGAAAGTGTCTCCGATGTGTCCAGCTACGATTCCTGCCGGTGCTCAGTGCATGGGTTTCGGATCAATAGTAGAAATGGAAGCTGTGATCGGCTGCGCTGATACTGTTGTCCATAGCCGCATTGAAGTCTGGGGAAATAACGAAATCCACACTGACGTACATGTTAAGCGCCACCCGAAATCTGATCTTATCCGTTGTATCCGCGCTCAGGTTCTGAAAGAAACTGTTCTCGTCTCTTCTCCGGGTAAAGTGACAATCGTTAACGACGGTATCGAGTTTTAATATGAAAACAATTATCACACTCGCAACTCTCGCTTTCATGACAAATGCTTTCGCTAACACGGCAGTTGATTCAACGAACCGTCTTGGTATGAAGCTCGCTCTCGAAGCATCTCAGGATGTGACAAAAGAGAAGAACTTCATGATTTCGCCTCTTTCTCTTTCTCAGGCAGTGATGCTGGCAGGAAACGGGACAGATGCAGGAACCCGTCTTGAGCTCGAAACTCTTCTTGGTGACCGGATTGAGAAATTCAACGTTGCTTCGCAATCTCTCGTAAAATCTCTCAATTTCGCGAATGAGAAAGAAAAAGCAGTTAAAGTTTCAATCAATAACAGCATCTGGAACACGAACGGTGCTACAGACCACGCTCATTATGAATTCAGCTCATCTTTTAAGAAGAACGCAGTTGAATATTTTAATGCTGAAGTTTTCGCAGCTGACTTCCGAAAGCAATCGGCAGTAGATGCGATCAACGGTTGGGCCGACAAGAAAACTTTCGGTCTTGTGAAGAAAATCATCGAACTCGATGTCCTCCAGGACATGTTATGGGTTGTGATGAACGCTACTTATATGGAAGCTTCATGGGTAGAGCCCTTCTACAACATGGGTGATTCATCACCGGCCTTCCAGGGTCTGAACAATAAGACGATGAAAGTTCCGATGATCTCTGGTCAGCAGGGAATTGGTCACGCAGTCGTTAATGGAGCTGATGTAGCAACTCTCTCTTTCACAAAAGTAGCGGGTGCTCCTGAACTTGAAATGGTGATCTATCTTCCTTCGGAAGGAGTTGCCCTGAAAGAATCTCAGTCAGCTTTCTTTGATGCGAAAGCCTTCAAGAAACTCCGGACTGCACTTTCTACAAACAGAGAACTCGCTCGTGTGACAATGCCGAAGTTCAGCTTTGATACTTCTGTGCAGATGAAAGATGGCGACGCTTTAACTGAAGCAATGGGAATGAACTTCCTCTTCAGTGACCTTGCTGATTTTTCGATGATGCAGACTCCTGAGTCTCTCGCCAGTAAAGTTGGTCTCATTCGTCAGAACAGCCGGATTGAGCTCGATGAAAAAGGTGTGAAAGCAGCGGCCGTGACAATTATCGGCGGCGTGCGTACGACAAGTGTTCGTCCCCAGCCTTCGATGAACTTTGTTGTGAATCGCCCTTTTCACTTCGCTATTGTTGAGAAGAAATCTGAAGCCGTTCTTTTCGCAGGAACTGTGGTTGAGCCGAAATAATCGATGAAAATAAGAAGGGACCCTCTCGGGTCCCTTTTTTTTGTTAGCTTCTGACTGGCCTTAAAACAATCTCAAAAAATCCGGTCTTCGTTCCTGGTTCAAAACCCGGAATAGAATCTTCAAAATCCACAATCACCGTTTCTCTTTGCTCACCCGGAATATCCTGGAGGATAAGATCGAGATCGTTCAGCGGATGATCCTTGAAATACATTTGTGTGACGAGCTCGCGGAAACCGGTTTTTGCCACACGAAAGTGAATGTGCGGAGGACGATCCCATTTTTCATCGGCCGGATAGACTCCCGGAATAATCGTCTTGAACATGTACTCGCCATTTTCATTGGTAAATGTTTCTGCCCAGTATCTGAAATCCGGATCAAGTGGTGCAGTATTAGGATCTTTCGGACTGTTGTAGCGGCCGGAGGCACATGCCTGCCATACTTCCACGTTCGCATTTTTCACGGGACGACATAGATGATCGACCACGCGGCCTTTGACATAAATCACTTCGCCTTGAGCGCGACGACTTGATCCCGGAACGCGGGTGAGATCAATGTCCTGACCGAACTCACGTTCGCCCGGATAAAATGGTCCAGATGTCTGTGCCGGTGTAAGCACCGGACACGAATCCCCCATCGCGGATTTTACGAGTGTGGCCGCTGCCACAGCTGCAAGACCCTTGGTTAAAAAAGCGCGACGGCCGGAAGTCTGTTCCATAAGTATCTCCTTGTGAGACCTTTATACGGCTTTCCGGGATTAGTTAAAATATATAGAAATGGATATTTAAGATAGGTAATAACCTATATCTTTCTGAGTAAGAATTTCAGCTTTTCGAGATTATCATCAAAATCCTTGGGGATGAGCCCGGAAAGACTGAGAAGCGAGTGAGCATCGAGCTTTCCTTCTTTCATGAGAACAAAGAGACGTCTTACCTTGTCCATTTCGGCCACTTTTTCGAGGGCCACGAGAATCATGCCGTTTGCACGAATGCGTTCAAGCTCCTTGTACACATCAAGGATCAAAAAATCGATGGGAAGAACTGGCGCCTTCACTCCGTGAGCAAGGGCCGGAGCTTTTGGTTTTTCCACCTGGATAAGTCCGTCCATGTTCTTGTAGCGTGTGAGCTCATTGAGAAAAGATTCTTTAGGAAGAAGGTTCGTGAGATTTCCTTTATCAACGAGGAAATCACTGAAGCGACCGAGAAACATCTGAAGCCACGAAACCTGAAAGGGATTGGTTTCCAGATACGGAACATTCTCGAGGAGAAGAGAACTTTTGCAGGAATTGAAAAAATCACGATGCGCTTCCTCCGACTCAAAATCATCAAAAGATAATTCAGAGAGGAGCGGTCCGACATAAACAGCGGCCAGAGCGTCGAGTTTTTTTTCGACAAGCTCCATTTCATCTTCCGAGAAGGTGTCATTGATAAGCTCATCAAATTCCTTCTGGAAGGCCGCAACGAGAGCGTCGAGCTCAGGAACTTTCAAAGGAAAATAAAACGTAAGCGTTTTAGACATGCATAGATCTTATCACAAGGCGTATGACTTGACCCTCCCCCCTTCTTTAAAATTCTTCCACCCAAGGAGGGACCATGAAAGTGAATGAAATGAAAAGCGAACTCGAAAAAGTCTCACGCGTGATTCCTGAGCTGAGAAAAGAACTCGATGACATTTATCATCTGGATTCCGGGAAGAAAGGAAAGCTTAAGCTCCTCTGGAAAGAGTATGAGCCCAAAGTAAAAGAAATGAGATCGTCAAAAGAGTTCAGAGACCTCCTTCAGTAATGTTTGATGCAATTATCGTAGGCGGAGGGCCTGCAGGACTTTCAGCGGCACTCATCCTCGGAAGGTGCATGCGGAAAGTCCTGGTCTTTGATAATGGGAGACCCCGTAATGCCTGGTCTCACGGCATGCATGGATTTTTATCCCGCGATGGGATTGATCCTTCTGAATTTCTGGAAACCTGTCACCGTGATCTGAAAAAATATCAGACGGTGAAATGCGTGAACCAGGAAGTCTCCCATGCAAAAAAAGTAGATGGTGGTTTTGAGATCACGACCTGCGAGGGAGCGATCTTCCATTCGAAAAAACTTCTTCTCGCTACAGGTGTCGTCGATGAAATCCCTAAGTTTGAGGGCATCGCCTCTCTCTATGGGAAAAGTGTATTCAACTGTCCCTACTGTGATGCCTGGGAACAACGGAATAAAAAAATCCTGATTTACGGGAAGAATCATCGGGGAAGAAATCTCGCCCTCACTCTCAAGACCTGGAGTCATGATGTGATTCTGATTACCGATGGTGAATGCGGATTAACGGATGAAGACAAAGAAACTTTGAAGCGACATGAAGTGCGCCTCATCGAAGAAAGAATTAAAAAGCTTCACGGGGATAATGGACAACTTACCCACGTCGAATTTGTGAATGGAGAAAAGCTTGAAAGAGACGCGATGTTCTTCAACACCGAATCCTGGATCCGTTCACGACTTCTGGTTCAGCTGGAATGCCCTTACACAGAAGCAGACGGAGTTGAGACGGGAAAGTATGAGAAGACTCAGGTGCCGGGACTTTATGTCGCGGGAAATATCCTGCGTGAAGTGCAGCTCGTGATCGTGGCCGCTTCCCAGGGGGCAGAAGCAGCTTTCGGCATTAATACCGCACTCACGAGAGAATCATTGAATATAAAAAATTAGTTATACTGTTCAGCGATCCGGTAAAGATCGTTGATGTCGATCGGCTTTTTCAGGACTTCTTTGGCAAGAAGATTGGATTGAAGAAGAGAACCATTTGCAGAGGCAACCACCACGGGGATAATCTGCAACTGCTTATGATCGAGATCAATCGCGCGAAGGAATTCTTCACCCGTCATGACCGGCATCATGAGATCAAGCATGATACAGCGGGGAAGTTCGCCTTCCTTGAGTGAAAGAAGAAGATCAAGAGCGACTCTACCATTTTCTGCCATGAGGACGGAGTAACCTTCTATCTCGAGGGCAGAGGCAATCGAATCACGAATATCGGGATCATCATCGACAACAAGAATGGGTTTCGTTGATTTCATTTATTTCCGGGGTAGATTAAGTCTTTCTAACCGGAGAATAACGCCAACCGCCGGAGCAGTCTATACCCTTGTAAATTAAAGGATTATTTTAAGCTGGGCTTAAGGTAAGACCGATAGAGATCGGTTACTCCAACACCTGTAGATTTTACAGAATTTCCCCTCTGAAAGTCTGATCAGGATATGTTGCTCAAATATGAAGAATATCATGCTTATTGCCGCCTTATTCTTGCTGCCAATGGCAGTGTCTTATGCGTTTGATCCTTACGAGGATACAGCGGAAAACCTCGCTCCTCAGGTTGAAAACAATCGTGAAGTTCCAAACTTCAAAGCAAGAAGCGGAACGTGGACATATGCTTTTGAACTCATGCTTCCGGATGGAACAACCCAGATTCTTTCTGAATCCAATCGCACCCTCATGGTGAAACCAGCTTCAACGATGAAGATCTTCACAGGATGGTTTGCTTATAAACAAGGTTTCCGCACAGATAAATATCTGGGCCAGATGTTGAAAGAAAGTGTGAATGCGATGGCGACATCAACTTTCACAGCGATGGGTGGAGCAAAAAAACTCAAAGCTTTTTATGGTGAGCAGGGCCTGGTACTCAACAGCACCAATCACATTCAGGCCGATGGTTCCGGACTCTCGTATGACAACAAATCAACTTGTGCTTCTCAGGTTGAACTTCTGAAAATCATTTATCGCGATCCTGCTTATAACAATTTCAAAGTTCTCATGGCCCGTCCGGGTGAAGAAGGAACTTTGAAGACCCGACTCTCGGCCCTTGAAGGAAAACTTTTTGCGAAGACCGGAACTCTCAAGAGAACAGCATCTCTGTCAGGATTTGTGGAAACCAAGGCCGGAACAGTGGTTTTCTGTATCCTTACCGATTACCTCCCCGCTGCTTCTGCGAATTATCGCCCGAGAATCGATGCCATGGTCCTGAAGAACATCGAGACTCTCGGCTATTAAACACGGCGTAATAAGCTTTTTCCTTTCATTCAGGGTCATGGCGATTTACCATATTCCCTATCATGAAAGATCAAAACAATTCCCGCATTCTCCTCGTAGAAAACATTCACCCGGTTGCCAAAGAAATGCTCGAAGCTGAAGGCTATAAAGTCGACATGCTTTCGTACGCACCCGGTGAAGATGAACTCATTAAACTTCTCCCGGATTATTGCGCAATCGGAATCCGTTCAAAAACGGAAGTGACGGCGAAAGCTCTCGAGCATACCGGAACATGTTTTACAATCGGTGCTTTCTGCATCGGAACCAATCAGATTAATCTTCAGGCCGCACGCAAAAAAGGTGTCGCTGTCTTCAACGCTCCTCACTCCAACACGCGAAGTGTGGCCGAACTTGTGATTGCAGAAATGGTCGCACTCTCCCGTCAGCTCGGTGACAGAAATTCTCTCGCTCACCGCGGGGAATGGATGAAGTCTGCTGAAGGATCGCGCGAAGTAAGAGGTAAGACTCTCGGAATCGTGGGCTACGGTCATATCGGAAGTCAGGTCAGTATTCTTGCTGAATCAATGGGGCTTCAGGTTCTCTTTTATGATGTCGTGAAAAAACTTCCTCTGGGGAATGCCCGTGCCGTCGTTTCCCTCGATGAACTTCTCCGTCACTCTGATTTTGTCACTCTCCACGTTCCTGAAATTCAGGAAACAATGAATATGATCGGTGCCCGTGAGTTCGGTCTCATGAAAAAAGGTGCCTGCCTCATCAACGCTTCCCGCGGAACAGTGGTAGTGATTGATGATCTCGTGAAGGCCCTCAAGGAAAAACATCTTGGCGGATGTGCTATCGACGTGTTTCCGGTTGAGCCCGCTTCGAATAAAGAAAAATTCGTCTCTCCCCTTCAGAATCTTCCGAACGTTATTCTCACTCCGCATATCGGAGGAAGTACTGAAGAAGCACAACGTGCTATCGGTATGGAAGTGGCGGAAAGTTTCCGCAGATTCTTAAAAATTGGATCTTCATCTGGTGCAGTAAATTTTCCGAACGTAGATCTTCCTGTGAAAAAAGGAACGTCACGGATTCTCAATGTTCACCGGAACGAACCCGGTGTACTCGGGGAAATTAACACCATCATCTCAAACGCTGGTGCAAACATCGAAGGTCAGTATCTTTCGACGGATGATGAAGTGGGATATCTGGTAATGGATGTTCACTCTACTCATGCGCCCGAGCTCGCCGACAATATCAACAAGCTCAAGCGCTCGATCAGAACCAGAGTGGTTTATTAAGCTGCGAGCTTCGACGTCATTGTCTCTTCTTGCTTATGCGATGTCTTCAAGAGAGATAGCTTACTGATAACTCTCGTCATCATGACTGACTGTCCATAAGTCAGGTTGAACTTCACACCAAATCCTTTTTGTCCCAGGATATCGTGCTCATTCATAACTTCCAGTGGAAGAGTGATCACATTACTTAAAAAATTAAATTCAATTTCAACTTTATCCCCGACTTTCAGATACGGACTGTAGCTGATGAATGCTCCTGAGTGCGAAAGGTTCACAATGCTTGCAGGAAAACAGAGGTGACCATTATCGAGTTTGCAATTGAGGTTCACAGTGTAGCGTGCTTTTGGTTCCCACCAACGGATACGACGATCGAAGAATGGTTGTCTTGCTTTCGGTGAGAGGAAGTAAACGAAGACTGCCATCGCGATCATCGCCACAATCTTATTGTAAACGAATGGCTCTTCCGAGTTATACGGCCAGGTGTATTTCTCATAAGTCACAATATTGTGAATGATGTAGAGAAGAACACCCATGAAGGTAAAGTAAGTGAAGCGACGGAGCTTCAGGATAAGGAGGCCCGCAATCGGAAAGATAAGCCAGAAGTCCATGACCTCGCGGAAAGTATTCCGGGCCATGACGTTTCCGATGATCACCATGAAATCAAAATTCGTGGCGGCCTTGAAGTAGAGAACTTTGATGAGTGGTTCAACAAAGCAGAGGATAGAGAGGAGCGAGAAAATGATGGGTTTGTTTTTCATGGGCCCATGTTAGCACTTTGAAAAAAACTCTCAAGCGTCTCGTTTTCGCAAAGCTCTTGAAACCATTGATTGCCACGACGATTTTGCACGTGATTTTAGGGGGTGACAAAAATTGATGGCGCCCTATTCGACGAGTCTGAGGGCCGCTTGCGGAGAGATATTGGCCTGAGCGAGAACTGCAGTCCCTGCTTCCGTGATGATCTTCCCACGGGCAAGGTTAGAACTTTCCATCGCATAATCCACATCGCGGATACGACTGTTGGAGGCACTCATGTTTTCTGTGTAAACATCGAGGTTATTAGAACTGGTCTGCAGTCTGTTCTGAAGAGATCCGAGCATCGCGCGGTGGCCGGAGATTTTATCAAACGCGGAATCAATTCTTCCGAGAACGTTCCGGGCATCTTCTTTACTGGTAACTCTCCCGCCTGAAATTCCAAGAGAAGCTGAGTCTGATCTGATGGCACCGGAATCGTAAGAAACGCGGTTCATTTTCTGTCCGCCAAGACCAACCTGGAAATCCAGATTCGATCCCTGACCATTCAGAAGTTTTCTTCCACCGAATTCTGTACCGGCCGCAATCCTGTCGAGTTCGGCCTGCATTCCCTGATATTCATTTTCCACGAGTCGGCGTTCCGTATCTCCCAGAGTATCGGTCGCGGCCTGCATGGCGAGTTCTTTCATGCGTGTGAGAAGTGAGGTCGTCTCAGAGAGACCACCTTCAGCAGTCTGAACCAGAGAGATACCATCGTTAGCGTTTCGGTTTGCCTGTTTCGATGATCGGATATCCGCTTTCATCTTCTCAGAGATCGCGAGCCCGGCAGCATCATCAGCTGCCTTCACAATCCGCGTTCCACTGGCGAGCTTAGACTGACTCTCACCCACATCACGCGTAGACTTACTCAGGGCATTTTGTCCTGATAGCGAAGCGATGTTGGTGTTAATCTTCATACTCATGGAAAGCATTTCGGAGTATTGAAAACAAATTTTATAGTGTCAGTCAGCTATACAAACTAAAATGCTTTTTTGATCAATGTTTAGACAAAAGAGTATCCGCCGGTTTTGCTCTTCTTTTTCTGATCCATCCCATATTGGTAGCAAGTGCGACGAACACCAGACCAATCCAGAAAATCATAATCAGAAAGACTGCGAGAAAACCGGCATCACTCCACATAGTTTTCCTAGAAGTTCAGGGCCAGCTCCGCACCCATCGCTGTTGTATCAGGACGGAATTTCACCAGCGCCTGAGTGAATACCCCAACACTCGAGAGATATTTCATGGAAGGGAAATACGTCCCGGTCAATCTTCCACGGTGAGGAAGGTTGTTGTTGAATTCGCTTGAGCCTTCCTGGAAACCACGCTGGTCCCAGTCCATCACAAGAGTTGAACCAAGTTGATAGTGATCATTAAAGCGATAATTCACGTAAGGCGACACACTCACGATCATCGTTTGAAGTTGAGTCGGGGCCGCGCGGAATCCGTTAGGGAGAATCGCTGCCCGCTGACTGTTCTCATAATATGTGCGGTAAATCTGACCCGAAATTCCGGCCGTCCATTTATAGGAAGGAAGTTTCAGAGCGAGAGTCTCCCCGATCACCCAACCATATCGCTGGCGGTTTTCGCGTGCGATTTCCGAAGTCGGAAGCTCATACGAGAGTGTCGTAAAGAACGTTCCGAATGATCCGGAAATATTCGGAAGAAATAATGACAAGCGTGTGTTGAAGAAAGTGGTATCACCATTGTTCACCACTCCACCGCGGTTTTGGACCTGATCAGTGTAACCATTAACGGCAGCAACTGATCCACCAACCGCCCACATGTCGGAGAGCTTATAGCGAAGAGAGAGAGTGTGAAAACTCTGGAGAGGCGCGCGACCTGAACGTGGTGTATCCATTCCTTCCTGGTAAACGTTGTACGTTTCGCCTGAAGGTCCGGAAAGAGTTGGTCCCAGGAACTGCTGATAGTAACCAAGGTTCACGTTCTTCAGGAATTTCCGTGCAGAGATCCCTGAGCTCATGTCCGTACTGATCGTTTCCATCGTCCGCACTTCACGATTTGATTTCGTGGCACGACCCGGGCTTTTCACCTGAGCGACGTAAATCGATTTCTTCACCGGAGTCTTAACCGACGCCGTTTTCCGCACACTCAGACTCTTAATCTGCGCCAGATCGCGTGGACTGATAACGCTGGCGAAGTTAATGGCAAATGCTGCGGGGGAAAGAGTAATAAGAGCAACTGAGAGAATTTTTTTCATGTGGTCTCCTGCCTTGGAATTCACAATGGCGCATAATAGGTAAACCGCTCCGCTATAAACGACAAGACAGAGCGGGATAATAGCTCTGCGACAGATTTGTTATGCAAAAAATCAAGCGGGGGAAATCACGGGGAAAGTTAACAGACTCTTTAAGAAAAAAATGGCCACCCTTACGGATGGCCATCTTGATTGTCGCACCCGCCGCGTCCTGGGAAAACCCAAGGCCGAAAGCTTGAGGACTGAATCAATTTTAGGAAAACTCCCATCGGGGCGCACGTGGATTTCTCCTGAAGATTGGGGAGACTTCTTTGGTAGACAAATTTTCGCTGCTTGCTAAACTTGATCCATGAAAACAATTATTCTCGCCTTTCTCGTCACTCTCTCCCTTGCTCTCTCTGCGCAAGATTTCACCTTCAATAAAGAGACAGGCAAGGCCGTCCCTTCGTTTGTCGGTGAATTGAAACTTCTGAAAGGAACAGTCATGCGGACTACCGGCGGAAGACCAAGAGTCGTTCAGGTCGGTGAAAAATTCTATAAGAACGATGTTGTCGTGACTGAGAAAGACTCTTCCATGAAAATTCTTATCGCAGATGATACCTGGCTCTCACTGGGACCTGAGACTGAGCTCATTTTTACGGGCTTTGAATTTAAAGACAAAAATTCGCGCAAGATCACTTACGAACTTAAGCGCGGACAAATCTCTGCCAATGTCCGTGAGAAAATCAAGGAAGGCGAAGTGAGATTCCGTTCGAAATTTTCTTCCATGGGAGTTCGTGGAACAAAAATCATGATGAACTACCGTGAAGTAAAAGGTCTGGGCATTGCGGAATACGCACTGGCCGAAGGTCTGGCAGAAGTGACAGATCAGGATGGGAAAACTCACGCGATCGAAGCGGGAGAAAGAATTATTCTCATTCAGGATCAGAAATCCCTGACAGGATCTCAGGTGAAACTTGAACTCACAAAAGAAGAGCTCGAGAATTTCATGTCTCCTGAAGCTGAAGAAGACAAAGGTATCCGTCCGTTCATGCCTTATTATGAGCCCAAGGCAGAGACTGTATCTAAGGCCGAAGCAACGACTGGTGCCGCGAAGGTCCAGACGGATTCTGAAACTCAGGGTGAAGGATCATTTCAGAACCTCAAGAAACTTAATGAGCAACTAGAAGATAATCAGAAAAAACGCAGACGCTGAAAAAAAAGATGACATGACTGTATCCGGGCGTAAGATACAGAGATGAGATTGCCTCTGCGCCTCCTCCCAATTCTCCTTTTCTTTCTTTTTTATGGCCTGATTCAGGTTTCATTTCGCTCAATGAAAAATCTTCAGGAAAAAGAAGACGAAAAACAATCTAAGATTCTCCACGAAATAGTGATTGATCGCTTTGAGCAGTATCTCGCTCTCCCGCTTCTGATCAGTCACATGGGGGCCGAGTTTGTAGGTCGAGGTGATATTCTAAAATCCAATTACGAGATCTACACCGAAGGTATGCTTAAGCTGAATCCTGAATTCCTGGGATTCAATATTGTGAATCCGGAAGGGATTATCGTGCGCACCTCGCCCGAAGGTGACAACGCCCGGGCACGTGGCAAAGTCACACAGATGTACAGTTCACTTCTCGCGTCTTATAATAATAAAGAGCCCTATTATCTTTCTGCTCCATTTCGTTTGTTTCAGGGAGAACAGGGCTTTGTTCTTTATAAGCCAATGATTCAAAAGGAAAAGCTCAAAGGGTGGTATTGCATCGTCATCTCAGTTGAAGATTTCCTGGAAAAATTCCGCCTCGAAGATTTCCTGAAAGTTTACGATCTCGTTATTATCGATGAAGAAACCAATCTGGATTATTTTGCAACAGGGGTTTCGCCGCCGGAAGAGACAAAAGTTTACTCCACTCACTCTTCCATTCTCGGAAGGAAGATGCATTTTAAAACCTGGAGAAAAGTAGAAGCACAGACATACTCCTTTCCGTGGTATTTCAGTGTTATCTTCTCTCTCATTCTTTCGCTCGCCTCTGCCTTCATGCTGAGACTTTACGGTCAGAGGAAAAGGGCCAGCGATCAGTTACGGAACATGAGTATTCTTCTGCGGGTTACTTCTAAGGAAGCCTTGAGTAATCTGATTGATATTCATTCGGACTTCAACCGTCTGAATCTTCCGGAAAGTGAAAAAACGGAAAGACTCTCGAGAGACATTAACTATCTCACGAACCTCATTGAACAGATTGATCTCCTTCAGACCATGGCCCAAAGCCGTGAACAGCTAATCAGTGAATCTCAGGGATTCAATGAACTTATTCAGACTCAGCTGGATAATTTCGGAGAGGTCTTCAGAAGGAAAAATGTCCGGATCGATTTCAGCGCGAATGACTTTAAAGAAGTAAAACTTAAAACAAATACATGGCTCTTCGAAAACAGTGTGCTCTCCAATGTTTTTTCACATCTTCTGATTTATATTCAGGAAAACTCGGTCTTCGAAATCTCAACCGAAGTCCGGGGTCCGTGGCAGATTATTATTTTCCGGATTACCCGTGAGCCGGGAACTGAACCATCACGCGTTCTGACGAGACGCCTGGAAGTGGCAAGAAAGGTTCTGGAACTCCATGAGGGGAACCTGAAAGAAGAAAAAGAAAACGGAAACCTTGTTATCCGCCTTCTTATTCCAAGATAGCATTTCCGTAGTCACAAACTCTGATTGTTAAAACAGTCCGGTCTTTTGCCTGCTCATTAATCTCACGACACTGGCCGGTCACTTTGCATTCATAGCTATATGAGCAGGCGAGGTTATTGTGAGTGCAACGGTTGAAGCGGCATTCGCCTTCTGTCCGGCAGTCAGAATCAACGGAACACTCTTTGGTTTTTGAGCGGGACAAAATCCTGGTGCGGAATTCCCCTCTTTCATCAGCGTATCTCTTTTCCCATTTTTCTTCTTCCAGCTTTCTCCGGCGAGCTTCACGAAATTCCCGGAAACCTTCTTCGTAACCGCGGATGAACGCGGGATTGATCCCTTCGCAACGTGAAGTATCGCTTCTACCGGCGAGACCCTGATTGAATCCATTCTTGAATGAGCACCAGGTGCGGAGACCTTCAAGAATTCCTTTCTTGTAGGGGCCCGTTCCATCGACAATCGAAATCCCTTCTTTCCCGCACTCTCTTTTGTACTGGAGAAAATGATCTTCTCCCCGGTCACTCGCGTCCTTGACTCCTTCCTGATACCAGTCGGCCGACAGACATTTCTCACGATCCATCGAACTACATGAGAGGACCAGTAAAAGCAGGGCAAGTGTCGGCATGAGAATTCCTTTCTTTCAGGTTAACCGATTCTGGAAGAAATATGGAAGAGTAAAAAGGGAGGATTATTCAGTCTGGTTGAGAGTTTTATTTTTTGTCATGATGCCTTCATCGCAATCAAACATGGAGGTTTGTATGACTAAGGCCCTGGTTCTCGCATCCCAGTTCAAGACCGCTCTTGCCATGAGATGTTTACTCATGACGAGGGGCTTTACAGTCACGGTATGCTCCTCCCTGAAAGACGCGAAAAAAATTCTCGCCGAGGCCCACTTCGGCCTCATCCTGATCGATATCCATAAACAGGATGAGAACGCTTTTGATTTCGTGAGAAATTTAAGAAATAACGGGAGCTTTCTTCCCGTGCTTTATATCGGCGAAAGAAGCTATCAAGATGCTCTTATCCTGGGGACTACAGGCCTGGATGAGTTTCTTCTGAAACCTTTGAACCTGCGTGAATTTGACCGTTGTCTGGCCAAGACGCTCGCGAAAACTCACCACGAACAGCGTCCCCTCCTCTATGGCGGAATCAGCCTGGATGAGCATCACCGGATCCTCTCGGTGAAAAATAAGATGGTGAATCTGGGCCGCATGGAAATGAAGATCCTCTCTCTACTGGCGAAGAAAGCAGGAAATGTTGTGAGTCTTGACCGGATTCAGGTGATGGTTGAAAAAGAAGGTGTTCGGTTTAATAACCGGGTCTTCTATCATGTATCCTGCTTGAGAAAAAAACTGGAAGATGCGGGGATCCACACGCTACAGATTAATTTCGTCAAAGATGGTTATCGCTTAGATGTCGTCTAGTGACTGATCTCAATCTGATTAATGACAGTGATCACGCCGTCGACTTCGGAAGCGCAGTCGGCGGCCGCTTCCTTCTCTCTTTGAGTTTCCACAATTCCGTAAAGAGTAATCACTCCATCCCTGGCATCGACTTCCACCCGCGAAGCATCTGTATCCTCGAGAAACGCGAGTGCCTCTCCCACTTCTTCTTTCAGAGTGAGATTACGGAATTCATAAATCGGAGTCACATCACTTCTTACATAGTCTTCGTCTTGATCACGCATAATAAACCTCCACTTCTCTAAATAAGCACATCTTGTGCCGGCCTTAAAATTTCGCAGCTTACCTGAGCATTAAATTTTCCTGAAAGAAAGGTCGTATAAACCCTACAGTTCAGAATGATTCTGAATCAGGAGGCCTCTCCTTATGACACGAAGTCTGTGCGTACCCCTGCTATGTGCGCTTTTTTCCCTCCCCACGCATGCTGGTTCAGTGGAATTTGCTCAATGGATTCCATGGAGTTTCCTTTCTCAGGAAATGAAGAAAAAAGAGTTGTTTGTTCAGGAAACAGAACCCTCAGTGAGACTCAACCTGGGCGAGCTCAAACCCGAATTAAAGAATGTCGAACTGGAAGTCGCCGGAGCTCTGGATCAGCTGGAATTCACCAACCAATCTGTTTCACTGAGTGCTGAGGCGGGCCTCACTCTGATACTTGGTGAAATCAAAGTCGATCAGATGATTGTCCGTGAATTTGGAGGGAATGTTCTGCAGGTTCAGATTAAGGCCAATTGCGGGCGAGCGACAATTTCACTCCCTCATATATTTCTCGATTCCCTTTTTGCGATGAAAGCGGAAAATAAATATCTTCCCTCTCTCCATGATCTCAATATCCAGATTCCCGATGGATCCTGGTCAGTGTCTCCTATCCGTTGTAGTGGCCTCTCCGGAATCGGAGCGGAAATTGAGACAACACTCAATCAGTCACTGAAAAATCCCGCTGTCTTCACATCGCTCATTAAAGACTGGGTCTCACCCCTTCTTGATGAATGGATCAGGAATCAATGGCTTTCCGTCAATTCTTCCGAAGGTCAGTGGGCCGGGCTTACGATTGATCCTCCTAATGATAAGGGATTTCTGGTAAGAGGAAATATTTCTCTGACGGGGAATGATGAAGTTTTTCTGCCGGAAAATTTCGGTGAGAACATCCAGTCACCGACTCCACGCTTTTATTTATCCCGCGCCGGTTTCCAGACTCTCATTCAGGATCGCCTGCGCTCACTTCTTCCAAAGATGTATGATCTCCGGGAAAATGATAGTTTCAGAAAACTCCTGAAGTCCCGGATCATGCAGTATCTGGTGTGGCCGGATCTCAGACGGTTTAATTCCTCAACACCATTTGTTTTAAAGAACGACCCCAATTCTTTGTTGCTCTCACTTGCGCAGGATCAGGCAGGATGGAAGGCCGATCTCTCAGGTCGCGGAAGTCTCATGACCGTGATCGGTGGCTCTCCCATTGATTATATTGTTTATAGTATGAGTCTCAATCTGCCGGTGAAGATGGAATTGAAGTCCGGTGATCTTTATTTTTCAACCGGTAAGGCCACGGCAAAACTTGCGTGGAGCTTCAGTTACTTTTATCAGCTGATTTATAAACCGGATAATCGGATTCCGTTGAGTCTTCTCACGAATGCTTTGAGTGGCATTGCCTCTGACCGGAAAGAAAAAGTTGCCCTTCCACAATTCAGCACAGGTAACCGTGATTATATGCTCTCGAATCTGAGAACTGAAGATCAACTCGTCACCATGGATTGGTTATGAAACACTATTTTGTTCTGGGCTGGTTTCTCTTACTCAATGTCGTAGGCTGGAGTGTGTGGCAGGTGACAAATCTGAAAACGGAATATTCCGTTGATCAGTTTTATCCCAAGGCCCATCCCCTTCTCGTTCACCACGATGTGATCCGGAAAGAATTCCGTCTGCATGAAGAGCAGCCTTATCTCTATGTCATCCGTTATCCCCGGGAAGAATCCTGGGTTGAGCCCGGAAAAATTGAAAGACTGAAAACGCTCTCAAATACTCTTCAGCATAAAGAGGGTGTCGCCAACGTTATCTCCCTTACTCATGTTGAGGGCGCCACGCAAACTAGTGATGAGCTTGTGATCGGAAGTCTCTTTGACCGCGTTCCTCCTCAGAACTGGAAGAAGGCCGTGAAAGAAAACTCTCTTCTTTATCCATCACTCGTCACGGAAGATTTCCGCTCAACCATGATCATGGTGGAGTCAACTTCCAAAAACAGAATTGTGATGGAGAAGCTCGAAAAAGAACTCGAGCAGGAAATCAGGAATATTTTCCCGGATGCTAAGATCTCTTCTGCGGGAGTGCCCCTGCTGCAGGCGCGTCTTTCCGGTATTATCCAGAAAGAACTGGGTCTCTTTCTCTTTTATACCGCCGGTGCCTTCTGCTTTTTCTTCATGATTCTCTTTACTCACATCAGTGCGATGTTCGTCGCCCTGATGACCCTGACTATCACGAATCTCTTCTCACTTGCTCTCATGAGTGCGTTTCATGTTCCGATGAATGCCATTCTCGTCACTCTTCCGGTCATCGTGAGTGTCTCGATCATGAGTTTACTCATTCACACTCTTCACCTGTGGTCGGCCAAAGCTCCGCATACTTTGACCGGTGAAGAAAGACTGAAAGAAGCGTGGCTCACGATGAAGGAGCTCGCCCTCCCCAATGCTCTGGGAATACTCACGACAGCAGCGGGATTTCTCGCCCTCTTTCCTTCGGCCATTCCCCTTATCTCTCAATATGGATGGATCGTGGCCCTGGTCCTTGCATTTGTCGCCCTCGTGGGACAGATGGTGATGCTTCTCTTTTTACCACTCGTTAAATCACGCATCCGCGGATTTTTTGAAAGTCCTGCGAAGTGGGCCCTCACGGCCGTGAGACGTCCGAAACTTATACTCATGATGACGGCCATTATCTTTGCCGTTGGTATCCGGGAAATCTCGGGACTCAATTTTTCACTGAAACTTTTTGATGACCTTCCTGAAAATGATGAGCTTCGAAAGACAACAGAATGGATTGATACCTCATTCGGAGGGATTCTCTCTTACGAAATCAAAGCGTACTCACAGGATGCAGACTTCTGGAAAGATCCGCATAATTTAAGACGTCTCGAAGTTTTCGGTCAGAAAGTACGCGGACTCCATGGAGCGCGGGCCTCTGTTTCACTCGCTGATTTTTTCCAGGGAGAGATTCCGAATGATAAAAATTCTGTCGCAGAAACATTCTTTATGTTCTCTATGGCAGAGAAAAATCCCCTGAGTTCTTTTCTCACTGAAGATGCCCGCTCTACCCGGATCGGAATCAGGCTCTCGGATCTTCCGAGTCATGAAGTAAATGGCACCAAATCCTCCGTCATGACGCTCGCGCGGACGATTTTCCCTGATCTTGAGTTCACTGAAGGGGGAATGGCAAACTATGCTCACGACCTTAACCAGGAAGTGGCGAGATCCCTTATCTTTGACTTCTGGCAGCCACTCCTCTTCATTGGCTTTTTCCTTATTTTTATCTTCCGCTCCTTCCGTTGGGCGGTGATCGCGTGCCTTCCTAATCTGATTCCTCCGGCCGTTCTCATCAGTGCTTTATCCATTTTTGATGTTTCGGTTAAACCCGGGATTGCTCTCATTTTTTCCATCGCACTGGGATTTGCCTTTAACAATACGTTGTATGTTCTCTCGCGCCTGAGATCTCTCAAAGAATCAGAGAACTCTCTTGAAAAGGCGATCCTCATGGAGGCCAATCCCTGCCTTCTTGAATCACTCATTATGTTCACAGGCTTCTCGATATTTCTGACGTCGGAATTCAACATGAACCAAAATTTTGGAGGGTTTATGCTTTTGTCCATTATGGCAGGATTTTTCGCGGATCTTTTCTTTCTCCCCGCCTTTCTCAAGGTCTTTCCTCAGTCACTTAAGTCTTCGCCCATGCCGTCGCGGATTGCAGCGAGTGTAGCGGTTCTTCTC
Source organism: Bdellovibrionota bacterium (assembly GCA_040387275.1). GTDB lineage: Bacteria > Bdellovibrionota > Bacteriovoracia > Bacteriovoracales > Bacteriovoracaceae > Peredibacter. The sequence goes on from JAZKDZ010000001.1 coordinate 914,371, forward strand.
CTGGCAACACCTGTGTGGTCAATGACAGCAGAGGAAATACTGAAAAAATCAAAAGACCTGATTGACGCCAAAGATGATCAGGCGGAAATCGAAATGAAGATCATTGAAAAAAACGGTGAGGCCAAAGCAAGGAAGATCAGTCTCAAAACGTTACGCGAAGAAGGCTTCTCGGTTCTCGCGAAAATTGAAAGTCCTGCCGATATAAAAAACATGGCGTTCCTCGGGCAAGTGGATGAGGAAGGAAATGAAAAACAGTGGATCTATCTTCCCTCTTCCGGCCAGGTCAGACGTCTTGTGACAGGCAAAACAAAGGCAGGGCTTCTGGGCTCTGAGATCAGCCCCGAAGACTTAAATTCTGAAGCGGTAAAAGGGGCCAAGAGTAAGCTCACCAAAACCGACAAGGAATTTTACTGGATTGAAGTTGTACCGGCCGCGGGAACTTCCGATTACTCAAAAGTGATCACAAAAATTTCGGTGAAGGATTACCTTCCCAAGTTCACTGCCTATTACATGAACGATAAGCTGAAAAAAACGATCTCCTTTAAGGACTATAAAAAATTCGGTCCGGTATTCAGAGCACAGTTCATGAATGTACAGAATCACCAGAACGGAAGGTCCACTGAAGTCCGTATCTCCTCAGTAAGAGTGAATACGGGGTTATCTGAGGACGATTTCTCTCAGAGTAGTCTTAAAGACTAGGATTTTAATATATGAAAAGCGTATCAGGGATGATGCTCTTTCTTCTGACTACCCCGGCCCTTGCCCAGTGGAAGTTCAGCGGAAACGTCGCTCCCTATTTCCAGAAGATCGGAATCGAAACCACTCCCGTGAGTCCCTCTGAAAAAGGCGGACTCACGGCGAATCTCGCTCTGGAAAATAAGATCAACTCTCAAGTGAGATTTAAGTCAGACACCTGGATGAGATCAGATTTCTTCGCGCGCGATGCCCGGGAAAATTTCCAATTCATTCCGAAGAATTTTTATCTTCAGCATAAAACTAAATCTCTCACCACAAAAGTTGGCTTTCAGACTCTGCAACTCGATGGTCCTGATCTCATGAATCCCGCGGATGTGATTCACGGAAAAAACTGGGTCGATCCGACATCCCCTGTTTCCATGTCTTCGGCCGGTCTCTCGTTTTCGCAGGAAAAATCCGACTGGAACTGGGAAGTGTTCTATGTTCCCCGTCAGACACCAGCAGTTCTTCCCGGAGCGCATAGTCCCTGGCTTCCGAGAAAAAATCGATTGCCGATTGAATCCGAAGATACGGAAATACGGATTCCCGATAACGTTGAATATCAGTATCTGGGAGCGAAGACTCTGAATCACGCTCTTAACCACAACATCACAATGAAGCTTCAGAAAAAAACAGATTCCTTTGAAGGCCAGTTTGTTTATTACAACGGACTTTCCCATTCACCCTATCTACTAACCCGGGTGACAGGAACTCTCCTCTCGGTCAATCCCGATATCATCGCCGTCACATCTCCGGTAAAACTCATTCCGCTTTATTATCGCCATCACGCTGTAGCGGGAACTTTCAATATCCCGATGGGTTCGTGGGCGATTCATGGAGGAATGAACTGGCTGAAGCCCCAGGGAAGTGATGAGCGCATTCCGGATGAAACCACTCTGGGTGTAATAGGTATTGAGAAAAGTTTTGAGACAGATCTCGGGATGATAACGGGAATTGTGGATTACGTGAGACAAAAAAGACAGGACGCCGATCAGATCAGCTTTCTTCGCTCCATCATGGAAGAAGCTGTGACAGGCGGAGTGCGTATTCCTCTCGGAGAAGAAACTCAGATTTTTGCCGGGGGACTTTATGATCTAGTGGGGAAATCTTCTCTCTATAAAGCGAGTGTCTCTCACAGGATGACATCGTCTTTATCAGTTGAGGCGCAGGGGCAGATGCTTCAGGGCCCGTCAAAAACACTGATCGGTCTGTATCAGAATTATGATTCGTACCAGCTGAAACTTATCTGGTCGTGGTGATTAAATTTCTTTTGCTTCGAGAATATGAAGTCCGGGTGTCTGCGATTTCGACTCTTCAAGCATCCTCATCGTGAGAAGGGAAACTTCTGTGCCTATCGTTTTCGACATTTTCTTCGGCATGATGTGGCGGAGAACGCGGAAAGACGAAATGCCGATTTTCTCACCCGTTCGTTTTTCCGAGCGGTCACCAACTAAGAGACCTGGCCGGAAAATAACGAGAGAATTGAGCTTTAAATCTTTAAGAGCTTTTTCCGCTTCGCCTTTTACCCGGGGATAAAAGAATTTTGACTGAGAGTGCGCACCACTTGCGGATACCACCAGAAATTTTCTTGCTTTGTGAGTGAAGGCCAGTCTTCCGAAAGAAACGACACCGTGAAAATCCACTTTCCTGAAATTATCCTGAGAGCCGGCCGTTTTAATCGTTGTTCCGAGACAGCAGAAATACACATCACCTTTCAGTTCATTCCGGTGCTCGTTCATCGCACCCAGCTCGCCCTGGACCTGTTTTAATTTCGCATTCTCAAGTGTGAGGGGCCTTCTGGAATAAACCACAATTTCGGAATAATCCGGGTCTTCCAGGAGGAGTTTTACGAGTTCCGAACCTACCAGTCCGGTGGCGCCAGCGACGATTGCTTTCATGAAGAAAAGTCTAACATGACTTGGCCCGGGCCTTGCTCTAATTTCATCAAACACCAATGAAACTCCTATTACAGGGGTCCCGGTGACTGAGGTTTCTACATGTGCTCAATGATTGTGCGCTTTTTCGCTCTTCTTCTCCTCTTTCCGGTTATAGGGGCGATAGCCTCCGAATGCCAGTATGGCCAGAAAAGGCTTACGAAAATCGATTCTGACCGCTACTCCGAACAGATTAAAGACTGGCTCGCCAACGACACTTACGGAGATGATTGGGCCTGCCTCATGAAAGAAAGGCACCTGAAACGGGATAGCCTGAAAAACTGCAATCCTTCTGAAGAAGAAGTCCAGAATTTCGTCCCTGATAAGAAAATACTGATTGAAGGAAAGATCAAATACATGGGGATGATCCCCCAGGGGTATCGCTATGAAGTTTCTCCGGACGGCATTGAAGTGAGAATCGCTTTCAAGGGAGAGCTTGGGAATAATGAAGATGCCCTCAAAGCAACACGAGAAAAATTAAAATTTGCTTCTGAAATCTGGACGAAAAATTCTCCGGGTGGAAAACTCAAATTCACTTTCCGTCAGGTGGGGATTGATGAAGACCCGCATTTTACGGTTAAGCTTCAGACAAAAGTGAAAGGAACAAAATTCAATTCTCTCTGGGGATTTGACGACAGTAAATTCATCGTTGCCCACGAAGTGGGTCACATGGTGGGACTTGATGATGAGTATTCTGTCGCGCGCACAATTGTGTGGCAGGTAAAAAACGAAGTCGATACACGCATGTGTAACTTAAGATCCCTCATGTGTGATTACTATTCTTCCAGTGCCATTCTCTATCCCTATGTGTATTATCAGATTCAAAGAAGGGCCTACTGCCTCATGAATAAATGATCACGAAATGAAACAATCCGTCTGGAACCAGAATTTTCAAGTCACCTCCTATTTAGTAAATCCCCAGAAAAAACTGGGGATCTATTCTCTCCTGAATCTTCTTCAGGATGCGGCCTGGATGCATGCTACCCACCTGGGACATGGATACGAAGAAACACTGGCCGGAAAAACGGCGTGGGTCCTTACCCGTCAGAAAGTGAAAATGGAAGCCTGGCCCAACTGGGGTGAAAGCATCACCATCCGCACCTGGGTGAGACCCCTTCAGGGTCCGTTTGCGACCCGCGATTTTGAAATCTTAAAAGGTGAGCAGATAATCGGTTCATGTTCCACAAGCTGGATCCTCATGAATCTTGAAACACGCACTGCGGTTCTGGGTGATCTCGGCATCATTCCTTTTGAACCCCGCACCGATTTTAAACTTCCCTATGATGCAAAAAAAGTTTCCATCAAAGACGAGCTAGAATCTCGCTCAACATTTGAAGTACGCAATTCTGATCTTGATATGAATGAACACGTGAACAACACCCGTTATGTTCAATGGATTCTTGATTCCATTCCGCGCGGGTGGCACAGACAATTTACCCTTCATGAATATGAAGTAAATTTTCTTGCTGAAACTCACGCCGGGGATAACGTCGAAATTATGATGTCGCCTGAACGTCCGGATGAAATAGGTCCTTACACAGTTCAGTTTCAGGGATTACGAGACAAAAAACCGGTTTTCTCTGCCGAAATGGTCATCAGTTCACGTGCTGAATAAGAGCGGAACTCCCGAGCCATTGAAAAAACTCTCCCACTTTTAATTCATCATCAGGTGCCGACTCAAGTGCCACGGATACACCTTCCGGCAGTTTCATGAGGATCTCAATTTCCCAGTCTTCCATCTTGCGGAAGTGCGTCCCACTTTCTTTTTCCCAGATGAGAACAATTTCTGCCTGATCAAAGCTGGTCGTTTCTTCATCATAGATTTCTGAAACTGGTGCAGAGAATGAGACGAGTTCGAATTTCCCCAGGATTACTTTTGCGTCTTCAGACAGAACAAAATCAGTTTTGAGTGCGAGAGAACAATGCTGCCAGGGATGAATGTCCAGGCGATGCTCAAAGCGCGCGAGTTCTTTCATCCACGAAGGATTTGAAGTTGTCACAAAATAATTGAGGAAGACTTCCGGAAACCAATCGAGATTCCGGGGAGAAATGGTATTTTGCTCCCAGAAACTTTTCCAGATATTTTCCCACTCCTGTCCGACATGCTGAAGAAGTTTGGGAAATGTGGCTTCCACCGCTTCCTTCATTTTCGCCTGATGCTGAAAGCGGTAATGATTCATGGCCCGCTCACTTGTAGCAGTCCCCGCACCGATCAGGTCCTTTCCGGGAGCAGTGAAAAAATTTTCAAACCATGTTTTCAAATTTTCCCCCGCTGAATAAGAGACGCGCGATCCAGATGCTCTTTAATTTTTTCAAACTCCGGAATATCTGAATCCCACTCGATCATAAAAGGAATATCGTTTCTCACCCGGGATACGGCATCCCACAATTCCCAGGTCGCCGCGTGTGGTGGTTCAGAATGAGTATCGATCACGAAGTGCTCCCCTTCCACGAATCCCGCGAGGTGAACCTGCGCGATGGATTGAGGACTTAGTTTCGCAAATTCCTTAAAAGGATCCGTGCCGAAATTCCTTGCGTTCACTATCATGTTGTTCACGTCGAGAAGAATCTCACAGGATGTATTCTTCACAAGCTTTGCCAGGAACTCGTATTCTGTCATGGTGGAAAAATTAGTCGCGATATAAGTAGAAAGATTCTCGAGCACCAGCGGCCGCTTCAGGACTTCCTGCCAGCGCTGCACTTTTTCTGTAAGCCTCGTGAGATTTTCTTCTGTGTAAGGAAACGGAAGAAGGTCATGCCAGTTATGTCCGCCGTTGGAAGACCAGCAGAGATGATCCGATACGCGGACCGGTTTCATTTCATCACAGAAGACTTTGAGAGATTTGAGATACTTTTCATCATGCTCATCCGGCGCCGCTATTGAGAGGGAAACACCATGAAAAGCGAGATCGTAATTTTCGCGCAACTTCTCAAGGGTCTGCCGGCGCGTCCCTTTATCCCAGAGATAATTCTCGGTGATAATCTCAAGCCATCCGATATCCGGATGGCCATCGATGAGTGAATCCCGAAAAGGGGCCCGGTAGCCGAGCCCCATATTCTTCGTCATTCTTACTGAGCTTTCGGTTTCTCAGGAGCAGCTGGATGTTCTTTACCATCGCAACCATTGGCACCTGAACAAGCGTTAGCACCGTCAGCTTTTTTCCCTTTGCATGAGTTCTTTTCTTTACCCTTGCAAGAGTTCTTACCTTTCTCTTCTTTTTTTCCTTCTTCGTGGTGATCAGCTTTAGCAACTTGAGCACCGAGGATCATACCGGCAACGGCAACTGACGCGAGCAATTTCGATTTCTTCATTGGCCCTCCATAGGCTGAAAGAATGTGAAACTACATTATAGGTTCCTAAATCCTTTCCTAAGAGAGAGGAAAAATGTGTTCTGACCGGACACGTCACTCCTAGAATTTATCAATGGAAGGTAATCCCTCACAGCATCTGAAGAATTCCAGTCAGGAAATACTCGAAAAATGGGAAAGCGAAGTCCGGAAGCTCATTCCGGCGGCCCGCTATGAGAGTGAAGATTCACTGAGAGATTCTATTCCTGAATTCCTGAAAGATCTGATCCTCGCCCTCGAAACAAACCTCGATGAACAGCAAAGTGATCTTCTCCGGTTTGCTCACAAACATGGACGGGAACGCGCAGGCTATTCCGAGTACTCGATTGAAGACGCCATCACCGAATACAACATCCTTCGCCGGATAATTTTCAAAGTGCTGGAAAACCGCTGTATCCTTCCTCCCCGCGACCGCGACATTATCTATGAATCAATCAGCATCGGACTGGCGAAGGCAGGTGCGGAATATGCGCGCATTCAGATGAAAGAAGTTGAGGCACTGAAATCCAGACTGCAACTTATCACGGATATTCAGCCGACTCTCATTGCTTACATGGATCTGAAAATGAACTTCCGTTTTGCCAATGAAACTTTCCGGGAATGGTTTCACGTTGATCCCTCGACAATTCTCTCAAAAAATCTCACAGAGATGTTTCAGGAAGAAGAGTTTCTCATTCTCAAGAAAAATCTGGAACAAGCCTTTAGCGGAGAAACTGTCCGTTTCAAAGAATGGTTAACTTATCCGAGCGGAAGAAAATATGTGGAGATCACTTATAAGCCGCATATCGGAGAAAATAACCAGGTTCTGGGAATTTTCACCTCAGTTGATGATCTCACGGAAGAAATGACAATCATTGAGAGTCTGAGACGGGAACAGATTATGCGGGATAAATTTATCTCAACTCTCTCGCACGATCTTCGCACTCCCCTGACTGCGTCCAAGATGTCAGCGCAGATTGTGGCGAGAAAAACCAAAGAGACAGCTATCCATACTCTCACGACAAGAATTGTGGACAATATCGACCGTGCTGACAGGCTGATTCAGGATCTTCTTGATGCGAGCCGGATTCGTGCCGGAAAAATGGTTATACCGGAAACGGAAGAATTCGATATCGTGGCACTCATCCGGCATACGCTGGAAGATCTTACAACGATTCACGGTGACAGGTTTAAATTTCAGTCACCAGAGATGATGGATGTAAATCTCTCGCATGAAGGTATCAGGAGAATTGTCGAAAATCTTTGCTCCAACGCCATCAAGTACGGCTCTCCTATTGATGACATCACAATCAACCTCAGAAAAACTGAGGATAAAATCCAGATCTCCGTTTGTAACAAAGGAAATCCTCTCATTCATATTGATAAGGATAAACTCTTCGAGCCATTTGAGCAGGTGAATCCATCCTCAGGAAAAACCGGTTGGGGAATAGGACTTACGATTGTGAAAGGTATTGCCGAAGCTCAGGGCGGTACTGTACGGGTGGAAACAGACGGACAAACAACTTTTACTGTAACTCTTCCCACGGATGCCCGACCGTATCTGGCGAATCAGCTCCATTAGTGGCAATTCATGCCCATCAAATCTCCACAAAGTTTGCACACTCTTTTTCTAAACTCCTCTCATGACAATGGAACAAATCGCGACAGACATCTTTCAAAAAAAATCTCAGAAGCTTCTTACTCAGAAAGAAGAAAAAATTCTGATCCTCGAAACTCTGCAGATTCTGAAACTCATGACAGAACTATTTCGCGGAGAATGTCCGGATTTTCATATCCCTATAGGACATGCGGAAAATCTGGAATGGGATGCGGGCCTTCAGAGATTTGTGTATCACCGGGGAGAGACATCGCAATTTCTCGAGCTCGCGCGAAAAGAAATTCTCTTCCGGGTGCGACCATTTCTCGAAGATCTCCTGAAAAAGGCCAAAGAAACCCTCTAATCTCTGTTACTCCTGCGCCGCGTGAAAGATCCCTGCTTAACTTATCGAAATTCTCGGTGATAAGATTGGCGCATAGATCTTAAACTCAGGAGTATTTATGAAAGTTTTCATCGTTTCTCTCCTCGCTTTCAGCATGGCATCTGCTATGGCAGCTGAAGTCCAGATCATGGATGCAGCTCTTCCCCTCATCAATTCAAACCAGTCATCTGCGACTGCAAAATTCCAGGTCGACAAGACTACTGGCGAAGGTTCAGTTTCAGTTTCTGTTTCTGAAATGCGCTGGACAGATTTTGGCGGCGGATACGATCAGTGGGGCCGTTGGTACCCGAATCGTGTGAACATGCCGGTAGTGATTTTCTCTGATTCAGTAAACGTTGAAGGCCTTTCTCTTCACGGTGATCAGGTTATCTATGCTGGTCGTGATGGTGATGTGAACTGCGGAAGACTGGGTCAGAGCTCTGTTCTCCGTCGTCCAACTATTTACCTCACTGGTAACTGCAAACTCACAACAAAAATCACTGGAACATGGTCAACTGCCCGCCTTCAAGTGACGATGACAACAAAATAATCTCAGATTTCTTAAAAGGCCTCCGCAAGGGGGCCTTTTTATGGTCAGGAGAGGCGAAGCCGATGACCGGTATGCCGCCGGTGGCAGGATGCCAAAGAGGCGGCCTTTTATTTTCCAAACTTTCATCTAAAATAAATCCATGGATCCCCGCTTAAAAAAACTCGCCTTCATTCTTCCCCTTCTCATCATCTTTGGTGTTTATAAGAACTACATACCTGTTGGTCCCGGCATCAAGAGTTTCTTCAAGAGTAAGGAAGCCGTAAAACCCATGCCCAAGGCCTATCCCATCGTGGAAAAAGTCATCGGCGAAGTCATGATGAAAGAGAAGCCCTCTTATCCGGCAGTGAAACTGAAAGGTGGAGAACTTCTGAAAGAAGGCGCCTCTATTGCCACTGGTGAAAAGAGTGCAGCGATCCTCGCCTTCCGCAGCTACTACAACTGGCAAGCGCGTCTTTCGGAAAACACTCAGGTCAATATCGATGAGCTGATGAAAATGGATACTGAAGATAAAACTATTTTCAATCTTGTGACCGGTGCAATCATGATGAAAATGAAAAACACATCAGGCACAGTTCGTAATATGAATGTCCGGACTAAGTATGCGAGTTTTGCCGTGAGAGGAACGACCTTTGCTGTTCTCTCAGACGGTGAAAAGCGCTCACTCATGACAGTCCAGGAAGGTGTCGTCATTGCTGATAATTACAAACTCACCGATAAATCGAAAGTCATCGAAGGCCACAGTTATCTCGTGAATCGTGACGGTGACAGTAAAATCATTCTTGATCTCGATGCGGTAAATCTCTATGACTGGAATGTGGAAAGCCCGGTTCCGGAAAGTCCATCCATTGATGAAGTCATTGCCCAGACCGGAGATGTCGGTCCGACTCTTGATGACCAGGAAAAAGTTCGTCTCACTCTTTTAAAAGAAATTGATGAGAAGATCGCGGAATTCAAATCGGTGAATACTGATCTCATGCGCGAACTTGAAACTCTGAATGAAAATGCCGTTCAATCACGTCAGGGCCTCAAAGAAGAATCCGTAAAAGTGAACAAAGACATCAAGTGCCTTGAGACGAGTGCCTTTGAATGCAATCTCTTCACTGAGAAAATTCTCATTGCCAAGGGTTTCCCGAGAATGTGGGGAAATCCCCGCTATAAAACCAGTCTCGTAGTGGAGCTTCAGAAATATCTGGTGGAAAGAAATGAGGAAGTCGCTGGTCGCGAAGATGAAGCAAAAATTCTCGCGAAACTCATGACAGCAAGAAGCTCTGTCTTAAAAACTGTTGAGGAAGACAGAAAAAACGTCACCCATATCGAAAAAATCATCCCGACACTTCAGGACGAACGCTTAAGACGATAACTCTCGTCCGCCTCTTCAATTTCCTTCAACACATGTGACACAAGTTTTCCCGCAAGACGCTTTTCTGAGAGGTGAATGTAGAGCTGCGGATGAATCAGCACATCTTCCACCAGCCAGTTTCCGGTTCCGAGCATAAACTCTTTCTTGTCCACGATCAGATATTTCGAGTGAGAGAACGTCCAGGGAATTCCCGAATGGAGATCATCCATTCCCGCTTTCCGCATCCGGGTCATAGTGGCGCGGTTTCTGTGAATATAAGAAAGAGCAAACGACATATGCCGGTGTATGAGCCCCGTCACCTTCACTCCCCGCTCATGGGCACGGATCAGTGCCCTTTCAATATCTTTGTGATCAAAAAAATAAATCGAGAAATGGATCGTTTTTTTAGCCCTGTCGATCAGATTCACCAGCTCGTTCTTAAACGTACCGTCAGGATAAAAAGGAGCTTTGAGTTTCACGCCACCATGATGGCCGCCCTTCCAGTGATAGTTAAAATAGCGCAGGAACTCAGTGGCGTAAGAAGCCTCACGAAGGACAAGGTTCGCTTCGTAATTTTTTGTGATGGATTGTTGCGAGAGATTGGTTGACCCGAAATAGACGATACTCCGGTCGATACAGAAGCCCTTGGCGTGAGTGGAACCAAAGTGAACGATAATTCCATTATCTTCCAGGAAATCGGCCGTGACTTTGTTTCGCTCATAAGTATCACGGAGACCTTCGAGAAAAACCCGGACCTTGATCCCCTTTTTTGAGATCTCAACCAGTTTCCTGGCGATGAGATAAGGCGCACCTTTGTCGGAAATTTTTCCGGAGACGGAACCTATGGCAAAAGAAAATGCCATGAGATCAACACTCTTCTCAGCGTGATCAAGAAGTTTCAGTAATGTCGGTAAATAAACCTGGTCGGTAATGACCTGAGAAGTTTTCGCACTCACGAAAACATTTTAGCTCTATTGCGGAGTGCGCTTCCAGCACTGATTCGTGCGCGAGGTGCAATATCCTTCGATATTATTATTGGTCCAGCAGACGTGAGTCAGGCCATGGACCGAATACTGAGTCGTGCGGAAAAAAGTTGAACAAAGTCCTTCGCCCGAGTTAACAACAACTTTATCTTTGGCGAATTTTTCAAATTCCTCGAGGGTCAGACCCGTTAACGCAAACTTGATTGCCGTCTCTGATCTCTCGACCAGAAGCTTAGACACTTCATCTTCAGAAACTTCATCTGCTGATTTCGGAACGGACGCCACGTCACGCTTTTTATGATCAACTGACAAGGTCACAGCACAGTCCTGATGAAAATCATCGTAGAAAAGAACTTCGACGGTGTGAGGAATCATCTCGCCTGGATATTCTTTCCTGATATCTTCCTGCGCCTTCATCACCACAAGCTCGCACGAAGTCTGCTTGGTCACATTCGGACCGCCAGCAAGGCGACGATAGAAAGTCTTAGACCCATGGGAGACTTTGAGGGCCTCTTCTCCGCTTCGAATCGCTCCTACCCAGGATGGTGCCTGCGATTTTTCCTCGAAGGACGAACAAGAAACCAGGAGACCTAATAGAAAGAGTCTTTTCATAGAGAGTGTTTCGGAAACTTCCGAGGAGAACTTGAGCAAATCAGATGAGTTTACTCCCTGTCCTGTAGTGTTATCATCAGGATACAGGAGTCTTAATGCCCTTTTTGTCTTTAAGCCAGAGATGGGGAGATCAGTTCAACGTATCTGAGTTTGCCATGGCAGCTCATCAGGGTGATTTTCCCACGCTGGAAAAACTCCTGAGTAACGATCCTGAACTGACCAAAGATACGATGGCACTTTATCTCGCTATCCGCGCGGGCCGGAAAGATGTCTTCAGCTGGCTCATCCAGAACAAACATTTTATCCGGGATACTTTTTATACTTACATCATGTATTACGATGCGGATTTTCTAGAGCTTCTTCCTCCGAATGAAGAGGCCATGAATCTCGCTCATGCCCGCCAGGTAAGTCTTCAACTGGCCGATGGTCTCATCAGTGGCAAGCTCACTCTGGAAGACGTCAGAAAGCTCATTTACGCTGGTGCCGATGCCACCCGCGGGATTTTTATCGCAAAAGATTCCATCGATTACTTTCCCATTCATCTTGCGACCCTTCATCCGAATCTTGCAATCTTTAAAGAAATTGTCCGCGCTGGTGGTGACCCCAAAACAGATGCACCCGACGGAAAGAATGCCTGTCGCATGATTTACGAGCACCCCACTCTCACGCGAGAAAAAAGGAAAGCGTTTCACAAATATTTTAAACAAACGAACGTCTCTGCGCTCCCCCCTTTAAGCTTAAAAGAAAAAATCCGTTTATCCTTTGGTCTTGCTATATGAAAACATTCCTCATTTTTTTTCTTCTCCTCTTTCCAATCCTCGCCTTTTCCCAGGGGAAAATGCCGATTGAAGATCTTTATCAGGAACTTTCTCCCTCTGACAGAATCACGAAGCGGATGGAACTCATTGAAAATATCCGGACTGGAAAAGAAAAAAACTATCGTCTCTCTGAAACCACCGTTCTTTACGCTCTCAATCTGAAAGATGATCCGAAGCACGCGGCGTCCTGGTACGAATGGATTCAAAGCACACTTGCGGCAGGCAAAGTGGGCCAGATGAATTATTCCCCTGATTCTCTGAAAAAATCTGAAGGCATGCTGAAACTTGCCCTCAAAAAAAATCCTTCTCACTTGGGTCTGCAACTGATCAAACTAAAAATGCAGACCGCCAAAGGTCTTGAGGATTTTAAAATCAAATCAGAACTCGAAAAGTTCAAACAGAAATCTGCCAATATTGATTTTAACGATCTTTATTTCATGGCCCAGCTTTATATGAAGGTCAATGATCCCAATGGTGCGAGTGATATGTTCAAGGCGATGGAAGAGAAAGCTGTCACTCCCGAGAAGATGAGTATGTGTCTCATGGGTCGTGGACAGAATGCCAAGAATGCCGGGAACTGGAATGACTGTGTGGATGCTTACAAAAAATCCGATGCTGTTTTTCCCAAGAACCAGTTTATCCTACTTTCGATTGTTCAATGCCTGACAGGTGCCAGAAAATTCGCAGAAGCACTTTCTTACGAAGACCAGCTTCAACCTGGTGGTGAAGTAAACTGTATTCTTGCAGACGCTCAGATCGGACGAGGAGTTGAACTCACAAACTCTTCCAGCTTCAAAGAAGCAGAAGCTCTTCTGCTTAAATCGCAAAAATGTCTGAAGTGGGAATCGTACCATGAGCTGACGAACTTAAAGCTCAAGCAAAAACTGTTTGGCGAAGCTTACGATATGATGATGTTGTCGGCGGGCATCCGCTCTCCCGAAGGGAAAAGTGCTTATCTGAGAGACTGGAGCCCATCTTTTAAAGAAGACAAAACTGTCTTCAAGAGGATTCTGGGAAATATCATTGAGAGTGCGAAAGCTCCCGAGACGAAGATTCAGTCCCATTACGAACTGAGTAAGTATTTATACGAGCAGAAAGACCCTGCTGCGAAAGATGCCGCTGGACGCGCGATTAAAGAAGCAACTGAGAACATTAAAGCAAACGAAAATAACTACGAGTTCCTGAAATATCTTTCGGCCATCCTTGCGATGGAAGCCGTCCATCTGAAAAGTCAGCTGTTCTATGAGCAGGGACGAATGGTGATTGCGAAACTGCGCCAGATGAATCCAGGTAATGATCCCTTCGTTCAGGAGCAACAATCGATTCTTGAAGGCGCCAGTATTGAACCTGCGGCCGCTGCGATAGCAACACCTGTTCCCGAAAAAGCGGCCCAGCCTGCGCCAGTAACTGTCGCTCCATCCGTAACGGCTCCCGTTAAACCAGTAGCTCCGCAAAAACCTGCAGCACCGGCACCGGCCTATAATCCGCCCGCACCAATTGAATCAGCACCAGCTCAGCAGATTAATTCACAACCTGCCGGGACAGCGCCGATACCTGTTCAATAGATTTCTTAAAATTTAGCGACGAGAGAAGTTGTCGTGAGGTAGTCGTAATTCTTGAATCCAGCAAACGCCGGAGAATTATCGTACATCCCTTTATAGGCAACTTTAAGTGAGAACGTAGAATTGAGAATCGACGTGATCGATGCTTCTCCGTTCACGAGATAATCGTGTCCGTCAGAAAAGTTCGGAACGTATTCAATCCAGAGCTTGTACTGAAGTGTCTCAGAATATTTTTCATCATACTCGTTATAGAAACGAGCTTTATGGTCATAAGTATTATCAAGTGGCTCGTAGCGATCTTCCACAGCATAACGATAAGAAAGCTCCGAGAAAAATTTCCGGCGATCATTCTTACTGTAGTAGTACTTCATACCCGCATCTGAGTTGTAACGAGCTTTGATGGCAGTGAACTTGTTACCCTCGATAATCTCTCCCATGACGATGGAGATTTTATGAGTCACTTCTCTTTCCGCACGTCCGTTCACATCCCAGTTTCTGACGGAAACAGCATCAGCGTTCTCGCCATAAGTGTAATGACCACCAAAAGTGGTTGCGTACTTTTCCCACTGGTAAAGATTGGTTGTTTTGGCATTGGTCGTCTGAACTTCAGAGTTTCCTCCGCTGGCAATGACAGAGAGTTCAGTCTCGTTTTTGAGCTGAGCAAACGAAGCCACCGGAAAGAGGATGATGAGAAGCAGAATGATATTTTTCATCCCGGCACGCTACAATAGTCAGATGGAAAGCTCAATCAGAAAAGTGACCTCTCTTCATCATGCCGTTCGCGACGACATCGATGATCTTGTGACTTTCAGGGCGCTTCCTGTTCCGGATCTGGCCGACCTCAATCCCTTTCTTTTTCTCAATCACCATGGCCCTCAGAACTACGAAGAAAGAAATCATGGACTCCCCTTTGGTCCCCATCCCCACCGCGGTTTTGAGACGGTGACGTTTATTCTGGATGGTGACATCGCTCATAAAGATACGGCCGGACATGAAAGTGTGATTTCCGCTGGTGGTATTCAGTGGATGACAGCGGGAAGCGGGCTTGTGCATTCGGAAGTATCGTCTGAGGAGTTTATGAAAACAGGTGGTCCACTTGAGATTCTTCAGCTGTGGATTAATCTCCCGGCGAGACTAAAGATGAGTCCGCCCTGGTATCTGGGCCTTCAGAAACAAAACATTCCGGTTTATGAAAGAGATGCCGGACGCCTTAAGGTGCAGCTTATTTCAGGAAAGTGGGAAGATAACCTTGGCCCCGTTCCTACCCTTCATCCCGTGACCACCATGCTCATGCATTTTTCGGATAACTGCGAATACAGTTTCTCCATTCCTGAGGAGCGGATTTTCTTCTATGTGATTTCAGGATTCGTGAATGTGAATGGGAAAACGGTTGGCATGAGGGAAACAGTGAACTTTGAAAGTTCTGGTGACCTCATTGTCGTTAAGTCGGAAAAAGGAGCGCGGATTCTCCTCTGTCACGCTAAACCCCTCGAAGAAACGATTGTTTCCTATGGGCCATTTGTCATGAATACAGTGGAAGAGATTCATGAAGCGATCAGAGACTTCCAGTCAGGGAAGATCAGTTAATGGACTCATTGTGAATGGCGCGGAGCGCTTTAACAATTGTCCTTCCTATCATTGAAGAATTTTTGACATAATTGCGCCTATGAATCTGAAGAGTTCTCTTTACACGGGCACGATTGAGCACAGGCGTTTTACGCCTGTGAATCACGAATTCCGTTACCGCGTCTGTTACTACTATCTCGATCTTGAAGAGATCAAAAATATTTTCCGCTTTCCGTTTTTATTATCGATGAACTCACCGGGAATTTTATCGTGGTCACGTTCGGACTATATTCATCCGAAAGAAAAATCCATCCGCGAAGTTGTGACAGATTCTATCCTCAAACAGACCGGTGAAACTTTCGAGGGCCCCATCCGGATGCTCACGAATGTTTCCTACTTCGGATTCTGCTTTAATCCCGTTTCTTTTTATTACTGTTTTGATTCGTCAGAAAAACTCCGCTTCATTGTCTCGGAAGTAACGAACACTCCCTGGGGCGAAAGAAATATCGAAGTCTTTCCTTTCCGCGGTGATGACAAGACTCTCCAGCAGCATCCGAAAACGTTTCACGTCTCTCCCTTCATGCAGATGGGAATTGATTACACATTTGTCCTGAATAAACCTGCTGAGAAAATTCACATCCTCATGCAGAACCGCGCCACGGGTGGTTCTGAATTAATCTTCGATTCCACTCTTGATCTCAAACGCCTGCCTCTCACCCACTGGAATATCATGAAGCATTTCGTGATTTATCCCTTCATGACTCTTTCAACAGTCATGGCGATTTACTGGCAGGCCCTGGTTTTATACTTCATCAAAAAAACACCGTTCTATGATCACCCGGGAGGGAAGAAATGATCCATCACTTTATCCGCGCTATGGAAAATGGAAAGATTCCGGATGCGGCCATCCGCTTCGGCATCAGAAAACTCTGCCGTGACCGTCTGGTTGAACTCGAAACAGGCTCTCTCGAAAAGAACATGGAGAAGTTTGAAGAGCACAGAAAAGAGCTTCTCGCTTCCCCTCTGGCGATTCATACAAAAGCTGCCAATGAACAGCATTATGAAATTCCCGCTGAGTATTTCCACGAATGTCTCGGGAAAAACTTAAAATACTCTTCCTGTTACTGGCCTCGTCCTAACATGACTCTCGAAGACGCTGAAGAAGAGGCTCTCTCCATCTCCTGTGAGCGCGCTGAAATTAAAGACGGCATGAGAATTCTCGAACTCGGTTGCGGCTGGGGCTCCCTCACTCTTTACATGGCAAAAAAATTTCCGAAGTCACAAGTCGTGGCCGTCTCAAACTCAGGATCGCAGAAAGCGTACATTGACTCTCAGGCAAAGGCCCGTGGGTTAGGTAACGTGATGGTTCTCACGCGAGACGTTTCGCAACTCGAGAGTCTTGCTCTTGAGTTCCCGTCATTTGATCGCGTGATGTCGATTGAGATGTTTGAGCATTTCAAGAATTACGAAATTCTCCTTTCCAAAATTTCCGATGTCCTGTCTCCGGGTGGAAAACTTTTTGTTCACATTTTCACTCACAAAAACTTCAATTATCACTTCGAGACTGAAGGTGATGACAACTGGATGGGGAAATATTTCTTCACCGGCGGCCAGATGCCGGCGCATCACCTCCTTCCTTCTTTCCAGAAACACCTCCAGCTCAATACGATGTGGATGTGGGACGGAACTCATTACGAGAAAACGCTTGAAGCATGGCTCGTAAAAATGGACGAGAAGAAAGAAAAAATCTTCCCGATCTTTGAACAAACTTATGGTGCAGATGCGCTTCAGTGGTGGAACCGCTGGCGTGTCTTCTATATGGCCTGTGCAGAATTATTTGGTTACGACGGAGGTAAAGAATGGGGTGTATCACACTATCTGTTCGAAAAACGTGCTTAGTATTCACCCTTTTGATTTCATCTGCATTTGCCGCTGAACTCGAAGGTATCAAGCTCAGGGACAAGATTCCCTGCGCGGGAGTGGAACTTCCCCTTCAGGCCGCCGGACTTCGGGCCGCAACGATTTTCAACATCCGCGTTTACGTCATGGCGATGTACACGCCTTCACTTCTTCCTCTGGGACTTAAAGACCCGAATGTCGACAAGCGTCCGATGTGCTTTGAAGTGCATTACATGAGAGATGTCGAAAAAGAGAAAGTTGATGAAGCGTGGGAATTCCAGTTCAAGGAAAGTTCGGAATATCCGTACCCGGCCTTGAAGGAACACATCACTCTCCTTCAGAAATTCTTCGGAAAAATTGAGAAGAATAAAGGTGTGCATCTTTTTGAGCTCACGGAAAACTCCACCAAGGTCTACGAGAATGGTGAATATAAAGGTGAGATTCCCGGCAAGGAATTCGGGAAGAATTTCATCTCTGTTTTCTTCGGAAAGAATCCTCCGACGAAAGAACTGAAAGAAGCTTTACTGAAGGGCCAGAAATGAAAGTCCTGATCCTTGCCTTATTCTTCTCGACTTTCACCTTTGCTGCTGAGGACCTCTCGAAAATGACGAACGCTGAAAAAGTTGTCTGGAGCTTTAATACCCTGAATAAGGATAATCTCTCGGAAGTGGTGGATCAGTTTTATCACGAAGATCTCGAGTTTGCGGACCCTGTTGAAAAGATCAAGGGTCGCGAGCAGATGAAAAAGTACTACTCCAACATGTATAAAAACGTGAAAGAGATCAAATTCGACTTCGGAGAGATGGTTTCCCAGGGTGATACCGTGGTCGGTGTCTGGGTCATGACTCTTAAGACAGACAGCTTAAATGATGGAGAGCCCTTCAGTGTTGAGGGGAATTCCGTCATCCGTTTTAAGGACGGGAAAGCGATCTATCACAGGGATTATTTCGATATGGGGGCATTCATTTATGAGCGCATTCCGGTCATCGGCTGGATGGTCCGGAAGGTGAAAAGTAAATTGAAGCTTGAAAGCGCAGAGAAGTAAGGCGAAGATTAAAAGAAAACAGGAGTTAGATATGACATTCCCGAAAGACATTGCTGATCACCATAAGCAGAACCTCACTCAGAAATGTATCTACATGGTAGGCCAGTTCAAAGGTAAGGATGACACTCTCTATAACGTCTACAAAGAGCGCCTCGCGACTCTCAAGCCGGAAGATTCATGGGATTTTTTCCATGAGATGCTGGTGGCGTACCAGAACCTCTCGGGAACGACTCCCTCTGTGAAACAGAAGCCTCAGCCGAAGCCAGCTGCTCCGGTTAAGAAGGCCGCTCCTCCGGTAAAAGCTCCTGCTAAGAAAGAAGAGCCGAAAAAAGCTGAGAAGAAAGTTGAGAAGAAAGAAGAGCCGAAAAAGGCAGTGAAGAAAGTCGCTAAGAAAGCAGTGAAAAAAGCTCCTGCTAAAAAAGCTGCTCCCGCGAAGAAGAAAGCTGCACCAGCGAAAAAAGCTCCTGCTAAGAAGGCAGCTCCTAAGAAAGCCGCGAAGAAGAAAAAGAAGTAACAAAAAAAAAGCCCCTCTTTCGAGGGGCTTTTTTTTTATTTGTTAATTAAGGTTCGACACAACCATAGGCCCATCCGCCACCGCCGCATTCATCTACGCAGATCGTTCCCGGATCGTCGTAACAGCACTCATCAACACCCGTACAGAGGTTGTCATACCCGCAAGCTCCACCGAGCTGGACTTTCGGCTGGCCGGTACATTCATTCACACAGTCGAGTGGATCAGAAGCATCACCAATCAAATCCGGAAGACAAGTTGAACCGTTATTACATCCCTGCGTGTGAGCAGTGATTGGGTTATTAGGAGGACAGTCGTTCTGGCAGCGGTTGTTATCCACTCCCCCGGCATAATCGCGTTGTCCCGATCCGTCAGTGTATGGGCCATAAGAAAGCCATCCATAAACAGGAGAACTTCCGCCTCTGAATCCGTCATCATTTACGCAAGTAATTGGCTGACCCTGGCAGGCAGCAGCTGCTGCCGCAAGATCTGCATCCTGAGTAGAACCGGTTCCCACGAAAATTCCTGAATCAATACCATCCTGAGAGGCATGAAGAGAATCGAGTGTTGATTCATCTCCATATCCACTTGAGTTACACACACCTTCAATATCCCCGGCATCAGCAGTCAGACCAAATCCAAACAGATCCGCCGCTGAATAAGGTCTTCCAATAGGGTGACACCAGCTACAGACATTAAGTCCTGAAGGCGAGGCCCCGCCGGCGACCGCTGGGAAAGCATTCCCTCCTCCACCAACTGGTTTCAGAGAAAATGGTAACGGGCAAGTTGCACCTGGAGTAAGAAGACCGCCTTTGTAATTGAAGCAAAGACGATCAGGCTGACAGCGCTGATCAACGGGAGTTGCCGGATCATGGAAGTATGCGCCCTTCTGAATTTCAGTACAGTAAGCAGCATCACTGGCAGGATCAAAGCACGAATAGATCTGGTTATTTGATGGATCGTAGTAAGCAAAAATATTAATGAAGACATCTTCGTTAACGTAATTTCCTGCTGCATCTTTATTCCAGACGTTGATCCCTTTATGATCAGGCTCAACAATGATTCTGAAATGAGCTGCTTTGAGAATCGCAGGAGCTCCTGTGAAAGCATGAAGCCGGATATCATCACCCGCACGGGAGTCGCGGACTTTCTGAATGTACATGTTTTTGATAGCTGTTCCCGTAGGAAATTTCAGACCCGGCTCGAGAAGTACATCCTGGTTTCCCAGTCTCATGTTCATCGTTACTGTTTCGCCCTGAGGACCAACTGCAGTTGGAGCAATCGAAAGTGCACCCGCAATAGAGCGACCGGTTCCGAGTGAAGCAGAGCCAAGCACCTGCGTACAAACATTACCAGCGTAAAGGTTTCTTCTGACTGAATCCACGAGGTGCCTGTAAGCAAGTGTGCGGGCATCCTTCATCAGGACCTCGTCACCTTTCATGAACATTTCAGCGATCATGAATCCACCGGCAGCAAGAGCTGCTACGGCGAGACCGGCCATGAGCATCCCGGCGCCTCTACTATTTCTGACTATGGACAATACATGCATGTGTAATACCCTAGTGAATTGTTAACATCGACTGTACACTTTTTTCCGCATTCTTTAGAAACAGTCCAGTTCTCACCACCAGTCGCAATTGGTCTTGATGGTGCCGGACATTCAAGTCTTGTTGTTACAGGATTGACGACGTCATCTCCGCGGCTCTGATCGCAATAAGGTGAAGCTCCGCCAACACTTGGGGCAACTTCAGGAGCGCAGGTAAGTTCAATGAACGTACCCTGGATCTGACAAGTTTCTTTCAACTTACATTCACCGGTAGCGGTTTCAAATTTCCCGCCGAGGGAACCGCAAGTTTCTGCCATCGTTCTTGAGTCACCACAAAAACGGATATCGTTAGCTGCTGAAAGAAGAACTGGAATACTGAATTCGTGAGGATAGTCGCGATCTGACATCATGATGACCGCGCGAATTTTGAGCATGGTTTTTGTGAGCTGCTCAGTCACTTCAACTCCGGCAGAATCCAGGTAACTCATCGTCACTGTCGGAGGTGTTCCTACAGTTTCAAGTTTTCCGGTCAGAGTTTTGAGAACGAGATCTTTTCTGTATTTTTCACTGAACGGAGTCGCATTCTGCCACACAGGAATTCCGCGATACTTCCACTTATCAAGTTTAATATCCTGATCAGTGTTCGAAAAATTACTACCTGAGACAACTGCTGTTTTAAGTTCCGTACAACCGAAATTAGAATTGAGGTAAACACCAAGGGAACTGGCGAACTGAGTTTTTTCAATAATCAGTTCTGCGTCTCTGTTACTTCCACCCATACCGCCAAGAAGACTTGCAGCTCCCATAGCGGCGACTGCAGCGATACCACCAGCGACAACCATTTCTGCCATGGTCATACCGGTCTGTGATTTAAGTATTCGTTTTAAGAGACTCATAGTTTTCCTTATAGGGATATTTTAAGGGAGATCGGGGTTTTCAGACAGGGAGAAGGATTTTCCGGGGCAAGTAGCTAAAATCGCGAAAAAAAAGCAGGATTTCCCTGCCATTTATTCGTGGTTATGCAGTCTAGGGTGCCGGGCACTCCAGGCAGGTGTACCACCACATCTCATTCACCACTGTATCTGTATCCTTCTTAGAAACTTTCGATCTCGAGGTCCATGAAGTGGAATGTGTCAGGGTCTCAGTTGAGCCAACCGGACAAGAGAGTCCACTAGTGTACTTATTTACGTTGTCAGAGAGATTACCAAATCGGGTGTTATCACATGCGACCAACGAAGCACTACAACGGTATCTCGCAAAACTACCTTTTATCCGACAACCTTCAGCAATTTTACAACGCTTGGCCGGATCTGGTTCTGTGGGATCATAAGCACCCTGGATCGAAGCACAGGTTTCAGCTACTGTTTTTTCATCGGAACAAAATCCGATTCCACCGGCCGAGTTAACGAGAACAGGTATGTTGTAATAGTAGTCGTAAGTTTTATTTCCGATCTTAAGTCCGGCACGGATTTTCAGAACCGTTTTCGAGAGATCAACTTCAGCTCCGCCGAGCTGAGCACGAACCTGAGGAGCACCAGTGATGGGTTCGTAATATGCTTCGAGAGAATCGATATCAAAATACTTGGTTTTCGTTTTCTTCGAACCGTCGGCGTTGTATCCGCCTTCAAACTTATCAATCCCCATATAGTTCCACTGAGTCAGCTCCAGGGGACTCGCAGTAGTCGAGTAATTAGGTTTTCCTTTGAGTTCCGCACACCCGGCAGCTGTATAGAGGTAAGAGCCTAAGGCCGAAGCAAATTGTCCTCGGGCCACAATGCCTTCAGATCGTGAGGAGAATTTTGATAAGTTTCCTGAAAGGCTCGCGGCCGCAAGTGCGCCCATTCCGACGAGGCCGATGGCAATTGCCCCTTCCGTCATCGACATCCCGAGCTGGTTTCGGAATAAAAATTTAAAATTCATGTTGCACGAACCTTTTTATGCTATTTTTAAATGATAAGGTTCAACATGACTAAAGTCAAAACTCCTAGACCAAATCTCAGGAACAACAACAAGTTAACGATTGTTTTCGGTTCCTCGATAGCCATTATTTTTTTGCTCTTCCTCCTGAAGGCTTACCTCTCGAAAGAATCCCCTGCGAAAATGATCACTGATATTTTTGAGCCTGAAGCCCCTAAGCAGGCACCTGTTGTTGTGGTCAAACAGGAAAAGCTAAGCTCGGCCCTGGAAGAAAAGTTGAAAGCAAAGGGCATGACTCCGAATCAATATCTCAGGCTGAGACTTGGGAATCGGGTTATCAAGCAACATGTGCTTGACCGAAGAAAAGCTCAGGCAAAACTCATCCGCGAATTTAAGAAAAAAGTTCACATCGATATGGAGTTTCCGCAGGCGATGGAATATCTCGATCTGGATCTCGATCAGAACGTTGCAGGTATCATCGGCACTTCTCTCGACGGGAAAAAGACTTTTGCAGTTCTGGCGACCAATCAGAAAGTCTCTCTTTCCGAAGCTCTCGACTATGTGAAGGCCAGTCAACAAAGTTTTCCCTTCATGAAGAATCACAAGTTCATGACAGATAAAATTGTTTCCTTTCCCGCTCCTGAATCGACGGGTCTCAAGCCACTCACAATTGTGCCGGCGACGTCGCACAAGGGTCAGGGTTTATATGTCGCACTTTCGGAACGCAAGGACAGTAAGGGAACATATCTCTTCATGATCGAGGCACCTTATCATTACTTCGATGCCAACGAAGACGGACTCGAGCGCATGCTCGGAACTGTTAAAGCCAAGCCATGAACCGCTCGCCGCTGGTTCTTTACGGTTTCACTTTTCTCCTCGCCTTCTGCAGTCTTTTTTACGAACTCATTTACGCTCAGATTCTTTCTGTCTGCATCGGCGGAACTAAAACTCAGTATCTGACGATCATTGCGCTTTTTACTTTCGCTCTCGGGATGGGAACAATCGCATTCGGAAGAACGAAACTTCGTTACGGAATCCGTCCGACATTTTTCCTTATCGAATGCCTGCTGACTATCCTCGGTGGATTGGGCCCTTTTCTTATCACGTGGATTCTTCAACCGGGAAATTCTCCGGCCCTCATGCCCTTTAAAATTTATCTCAGTTACTTCATCGTTTTTACCATTGGCTTTCTGTCCGGCTTTGAGATTCCCTGTTTGTTTTCACTTGCTGGTGAAGGCAAAGGAAAAATTCTGGGAATGGATTATCTTGGCATGCTGGCAGCGAGTATTCTCTTTCCGTTATTTTTTCTCCCGCAACTGGGAACTGCACCCGGTGCACTCGTCATCGCGGCCTGCAATGGATATGCCTTAATCTGGCTTCGAAGCGATAAACCAAATACAGCCGTCACGATATTTTTATTCTCTGTCGTGACAATTCTCATAGCGGTGATTCTGGGAAATATCGGTGAACTCAACGGAGTTCTCTCACAACTTTATCTTCAGGGGATTCCATGAGTCTTCTGATTGTGACGTTTACATCATCATTTTGCTCCATGTGTTTTTCCATGATCATGGCGCTGGTTATGACAGAGTTTACCGGAGAAGAAGTTTATACTCAGTGCCTCACTGTCGGTCCTTATCTTCTGGGACTTGGTATCGGAAGTGCGTTCGCCGATAACATTAAAAATTCTGAGCGCATGAAAAGACTCTGGCACCTGGAATGGGCCTCAGTGGTAGCGATTCCTATTTTTCCCGTGCTCCAGCTTCTTGCCGTTTTTCTTTTCATTCATCTTTCTCCTCTGGGAGTGAATCTCGATTCACGACTGGCCCTTCAGGTCCTTCTCAGCTGCACATCCGTCCTCGCTTTTTTCAGCGGGATTCTCGGAGGGGCCCAGCTTCCGCTCATTATTTCTGAAGATAAAAAGCATAGTGAAGAACTTCTTCTCGCTATCAATTATATTGGTCCATTATTTGCGGGAATATTTGTGGTCTCCCTTTCCGGCCGCGCCGTGCCGGTGGCCATGCAATTATTTATTGTCGGCATGATTCAGCTCGCAGGAATCTTTGCCCTGGTGAAAACACTCCCCGGAAAAAAGGTGACCACGCTGGGAATGATCTTCATTCCGCTCGGAGTTCTGATTCTCGCGACTCATTTTTATCCGACGATGGAAAGGTATACGGTGAAAGCGTCTTACCTCCGTACCAAATCCACTTTGAGCGAACTTCTGAATCCTGCAGGACTTCTGAAAGTGATTGATGGTTACGGCACTCTTGAACGGGTCAGAACAACTTACCAGACCATCGATTTATTAATTGAGCCACCTGACACGAGCTATGGCATTCCGGGAAATGCGACACTCTATCTCAACCGGAAACCCCAATTTGATCTCCTCTCGGCCGACGTTTATCACCAGACGATGGTTTATGGTGCGTTCAATCTTCTGAAAAGAACGCCGAAATCTGTCCTGATTCTCGGGGCCGGAGACGGGCTTCTGTTGAATGAATTATCTCCTCATAAAATCCCTGAAGTCCTGATGGTGGAGCTTGATGGCGGCATGATTGAATGGTCACGCACGAATCCATCAATAGCAACTCTCAACCGCGGCTCACTGGATTCTCTTCCTCCCGGATCAACTCTCCTGATTGATGATGCCATTTCCTTTCTCCGGAGAAATCGCGGGCAGAAAAGATTTGATCTGATTCTCGTTGATCTCCCTTTCCCGAATGGACCGGATCTCGCGAAACTTTACAGCCAGGAATTTTATCGCCTGGTACGGTCTGCCCTTTCCATGGAAGGTCTGGTTGTGATTGATCTTCCGCTTTATATCAATCAGGACCGCGAGCTTTCTCCTGAATCAAAAATGATCCTGAAGACTATGCACGCTGCCGGATTCCCTGAGCATTTCAGCTTCGGTCCACTGGCCGCATTTGTCGCCTTGTCTCCGGAAAAAAGAAATCTCGCTTTCGATCATAAGAATTTTCCTGATGGCCTGTCGCTCGCCTCTTATACCAATTTCGTTTCCCCCTTCCGTGATGATGAAATTACTCCGGAAGAATGGGCAAAAATTCCCGTGAACACCATGTTCTGGCCGAAGGAGTTTTGATGAAGTTCATTCTCCTCGCCATTATTTTTTCATTCTCCGCTCTGGCCATCCCTCTTAGTCTCAGGAACATGCGCCCGGATAAAGGCTATATGTCTTTTGCCACTGAGAAATATCTCAAATGGCACTTCCGCAATTTCTATTTTCCTGTGCTTAATCCGCTGGAGAAAGAAATTCTCACGCATCTTGATCACTGGGAAGTTCCTGGGAATGATCTCTTTCCGCAGATGCTTCTTTGCCACCGTGAAGATAAAGGCTCAGCGACCATTCAGACTCTTCGCTTGTGGATATCCCCTGCTCTTCGCTCAAAAAATGATTTCAAGGGGAATGGTCTTCCTGAAAAGTTCAC
Source organism: Bdellovibrionota bacterium (assembly GCA_040387275.1). Lineage (GTDB taxonomy): Bacteria > Bdellovibrionota > Bacteriovoracia > Bacteriovoracales > Bacteriovoracaceae > Peredibacter. The sequence continues at coordinate 940,143 of JAZKDZ010000001.1, forward strand.
TCCTATGTTCTATGAAAGAAATACGGAAAAGCTTTCGTGTGTCATCGGACAGAAAGAAGAAAAAGTTTTTGAGGCCTGGTGCCGATTGCCTGGTCAGACGGGTTGGAAATTTCATCACCGTGAATTGATCGCCAATGATCATCTCACCTGGAAAAATGCCTTCCCGCTTATGACCCCTGATGAAGTCAGGATCACTGACGAATCTGGTGTCGTGAAAGCGATCAGCTATCACCGGGCCATGACCCACGTTTCACTCATCCCGAAAAGTCTCCTGATGGTCGTTCGCGCTCATTCACAGGATACGGCCTTCGGATTTGAGAGATTAATCTATGAATCTGACGGAACCATGAGTATTTGTTATCCATGACAATGAAAGAATCAGACCGCCTCTATCTCATTGACTGGTTAAAAGTCGCAACCCTCCTGGCGATTCAGATTCTTCATGCCAATGAGTTTGTTTTCTTTGAAGATGATTTCCCTATCGCTTCCCAATCCGTTATCTGGACAGCGATGTCCTATTACGCACGATTTTTCTCGCTCGGTGGTCAGGTCCTGGTAGCGATTATCTATCTCTTGTTTGGTCTTTCCGGAAAATCTTCCCCCTCACTTCTGAAGATCGCGGGTTTTGCCATCATCGGACAATTCCTGCTCACTCTCGCCTTCTTTGACGGAAATTATCTTTCGCAGATTGAATGGGACATTTATTTCTTCATTGCCGCTTCGAATCTCATTCTCATGCTTCTCCCCCGAAGCTCGTGGCGCCTTGTGGCCCTCGGATTTCTTGCTCTCCTCATTCCTCCGTCATTTTATAAATCCATTATGCCTGATGGATTCATCGGAAATATTCTCACCGGTCGCTCAGAGATTGCCCAGGAAGGTGCCTGGCCCCTGTTTCCCTGGTTCTTTCTCAGCCTTTTATTTTTTAATCTGGGTGCTCTTATCCGCGATGGTAAACTTCTTCTCCGCCAATGGAATCGAACCGAAACATTCCTGTGGCCCATTCTCTTTGGACTCACTCTTCCGTTTCTCGGGCATTTTTACTGGACTCCGATTGGTCCCCGTTACTACGAGTTCAATTTTCATCAGCTGCCACATCTTTTCTGGACGAATTTTCTTCCGTTTGTTTTCATCATGCGGATCAGCTTTTTAAATTCTGTAAAAGAACGCCTGGCCCGCCATAAATATTCCCGCATCGTGGGAAATCTCATATGGGCCCGTCAGCTGGGTGCTGCCTATATCGTGGCCGTTCTCTATGTTGGATTTGCCGGGAAGTTTGAGGAAGAATTTAAACAAACACCTTATCTCTTCGATCTCTTCTTTATTTCCATCATGCCGGTGACGGAATTGATCGTGCGGATGATGATGAAGATCATTCCTAAGAAAAAGTAAGCCCTGCCTCACGGTGATTCTTCCGCCAGATCATGGCATCAAAAGCATAATGACAATAAAGCGGCGTGAGAGAAATTCCTATAATAAGGGAATGAAGAATGGGACTCGCTCCGAGTTGATGACTGATCAGGTTTTCCTCAAACCATGATTCCGAGAGACCGAACACCAGAGCTGTTACCAGAACCACGAGGATCGCGATCCCTTCATTCTGAAAGCGCTTCTGGGTCTTTGCCATGGTTTGCCCCATGACGCCGAAGTAAGCTATCCCATGAATGAAAAGAAGCGGGAAAAGAATCTGAGTCACAGTATTTCCCACGAGGAAACAAAAAGCATAAACCGCACCCGGGTAAGCAACGGAAACAATCCGGTTGGGCTCACGGATACCGGATTGCCAGAGACGCCATTCGCGATAACCCCATGTCAGAACCACCATCAGATAAAAATAAAGAAAGAAATCCCGAAGTGCTGTCTGGGGATAAAGGAAAAGATCTTTATCCGTGTAGTAACTGCCGATTGCTTCCGGACGGAAGTGATAAATCACCATGGGAAAATAAGCAAAAAAATACAGGTAGCGATCTGAATCTGTGTCCTGCCGTTTGTTGATTTTCTGATACCACTTGGAAAATCCATAAACCTGTCTCGTGTGATGATAAAGTGTTGAGTACACCACAAAGGCCCAGAGATATGGGATTTCCAGATAAAACCAGAGAGAGAAAAGAAAAAAGAAAACGATAGGAAAAATAAAATAGAGTTTATCCGTCACAACTTCATCTTTGTGAAGCCACGTTCTCCACATCGTCGTGTAGACATGGCCGGAATCAATCACACCCATGGCCAGTAATCCGTAAAGAAGGGACTCCTCACCCAGGTCTGGATAAAAAATCGAAGCAAGTACGGCGAGCATCCCCGGGAGGTACAAAAAGAGAAATTCCCGCGAACGGTTTTTCAGAATCCACATGTCACCATTATAAGATAGTTCAGGCCGCTTTCTTCCTTAATTGAGAGCTTCGTGCTTTAGCGAGAAGCCTTCTCCCTTTATCGGCCAGTTTTTTTGCCGAGGCCCGGGTGGTGGGTGCTGGCTCTCCCCAGGCGCGGGCCGAAAGGGCGAGTCTTGTTAATTTTCCATTCTTATCTTTCAAAGGCCCCGAAGGACGGGAAAACATCCGGGCGAGAAAGGATCCTTTCCGTTTTTGTTTTTCAACCGTATCGGCCTTTCCTTTCACCGCGGGTTTCAGGTTTGAGCCGTCTTTCTTTTTAAACCAGGCCCTGCCGGCAGCCGTAAGTCCGCCATTAGGATTTTTTAATTTTTTCTGTTTCATCCAACACTCCTTTGTCATGTTCAGGGTAATTCTCCCTATGAAAGATGACCTTCACCGGAAATTAGACACAGGAAAAATTAATTCCGACTGTTTTTGTTTTTCTGACCTCGACTGACATTCCTGATCTCTTGTTGACGGTATTTTGCGCCAGCGGGAAGCTCTAACGTAACTATTGCTTATGGAGAAGCTTTCAATGAAAAAAATTCTTTCGATTTTCGCTCTCGCTCTCATTTCCTTTTCTGCGGTTGCAGATGATTACGATAAAATCGTGGCGCGCTTAAACACTCTGGATAAACTTCCGAACACATCTCTTTTCTCACTCGGGAAAAATGATCAGGGAAGAGACATCATGGGAATTGTTGTAGGTGATACTTCACGTGCGACGATTAAGCATGTTGTAGTCGGGACTCACCATGGAAATGAAAGAGCTTCGGCGGAAGTTCCCCTCTTCTTTGCTGAACTTGTGATCAATACTTTTGAGCCATCTGTTCTCTACTACATCGTTCCGGTTCTCAATATCTCGGGATACAACGTTTCCCGCCGTGAAGAATCAGGAAGCGATGGTGATACACATGATTCCAATCGTGATTATCAGGATGCTTGTACAACCAAACAGGATTTCCAGCTCAAGAGTACAACTCTCATTGCTGACCTGATTGAGCGCGAAGATGTTGTTTCGGCCGTATCCGTTCACGGCTACATCGGAACATTCACTTACCCTTGGGGAACTGAAGCACGCGACTACGCGACTGAAGACGATGCTTTCCTTTCAGCATGGGCGAAGAAGGCCGTAAAAATTAACAATTACAAAGTCGGAACTCACGGTGGAGCGATCTACCCGGCAACTGGTGCTTTCGAAGACTGGGCGTACTACAAGCTAGGTGTCTGGTCATTCCTTCTTGAAATCAGAAGCCCATCAGCTGATCTCAGAAAAGATGCTCAGACTCTCGTGGAATTTTTCAAGAATTCTCCGACAGAGCGTTCACGTAAAGTTGGTCAGCACGTGAACTGCATGGAAAGAATTCTCCGTTCACTCGGTAACTCACGCCCTTAATTACTTCTTATTCGGGGATGGCCTTCGGGTTATCCCTGACTTTTCAGCCAGCTTAATCCCGCACCAGCTTCTTCAAAATGATAAACTTTTTCCGGATAAATCATGTTGATGGATTTTACCATGTATTCGTACGTCTTCTTTGAAGCGATGACGGCAGTCGCGCCGATATTCTTGAAGTGCTCAATATCAAATTTAATATCCTGATAAACAGCGCCGAGATTAAATCCCTTCGCCTGAGTGAGATCCATCAGGAATTTCACTTTGCCTTTTGCGGCCATCACTTTTTCAATGTCTGGTTTTACGGATTTATAATCTTCGCCGGTAATCTCACCGCTGAAATCGAGCTCCACTATTTCCGGAGCAACTTGTTTAAATTGAATCATGCTGGCCTCCTTGCCTGGAGGTTATTTTATCTTCTGTCGCAGTGATACCAATCTAAAAATATCTAAAGGTGACTTTGAGATCGCGTGTGCCTTTGCCTTCAAAGGTAACGGTTTTTTTGAATCCATCGGCTTCATAGTCGACAGTATAGGTTTTGAACATGCCCTGATATTCATTTGCGAGATAGTCTGCGAAATAATAAAGATAACCCTTGTGATAACCGGCCTGCAAAGTTTTATCCGAGAGAAGATCTTTCAGAAGATTTGATTTCGCGACATTCCGTCTCGGAAAGCCAAGATTCATCCCTTCTACTCCCCGCACCTGGGCCACGATCGCTGACATGTCGTAACGGAAATTCACGACTGCTGATGATTGAGAGTTGAGAAGATTTTCCAGAATGTGACGGGCCGAATTCCAGATACAGTAATTGTGATTTCCGCCAGTATAGGTGACGTTGATTTCGCGGTCCGCGAGAATTTCATATCGACTGTTACCTGCTGGCGAAACAATCAGGGGAACCGAAAGCGGAATATTTTCAAGAGTACTCGGATAAACCGGCATCACCAGATTCGGTTCCTTCCCGGCAAAGAAATCAGGAATGCTGACACTGTTACCGCGGACATTTCCCGCTTCCAGAAGAATGAAGGAAGTGTACGAATAATCATTCAGGTATTTTTCTACCGGAGCTTTCAGGCGGTTCTGATAATCATAGATCGTGTGAGGATGAACACTGATATGATAATCGCCGTCATCGAGTGGCAAAGGAAGAGCGTAAGCAAAATTCACCGAACACATGATCTTGTTAGTCTCAAACTCATTCTGGAAATTCCGGTCAGCTAAAAGCGGAAGATAAAAATCACGACGGGTAATTTTCCCGGAGGCCTGATGGCGACCGTCGAGAACAGCTTCATAAATTGCTTTCCCGTCTTTCATCTTCACAGTGAAATCGAGAATGATTTTCTTCGAGCCATTATCGACATAAAAAGAACGCGTAAGAGAGTCTGCGTTTTTCTGAGTAAGAGTCCGGGTGGTAATGAGTTTCCACCCCTTGTTATAAGAGTAGATACAATCGAGATCGAAGTTCCGGTCCGTCTCTTTATAAGTCTCCGCCATGCGGGTCGCAAAATCCTGCGCCCAGGAAGGGAGTGAGGCGAGGGCCAGAAGGAAGGTCAGAAGGAATGTCTTTTTCACGACGCCGTTTTACCAAATCTTCAGGAAAACGACCGGGATTTGAAATGTTTACAGAGCTCCCCGGTGAAATAATGACACTGAGAGAGGGCCCAATTCTTACACTTTCTTACCACGATATCGAATTAAGATTCAGGCAGTTGGGCTTTTGATAAGAATGCTCCATCTTTCAGGAGAAAGCCCAATGAAAAAATTAATGGTTCTTACCTCACTCTTTGCCACTTCCATGGCCTTCGCCGCTTTAAAAGACGCTCCTCCGAGCTTCAGCTATAAAGACGGAAGAGCAGTTTATGTCGACATCGAATCTGCTAACTACGCTATCAACTTTGACTTCGCTAAGAAGACAGCAACTGTTGAATCCACTGTCAGCTTCCAGCAGCCTTCGGAAGGTTACGCGATCTTTGATCTCGTCGCTGAACCCCTTGCTGTTTCAATTGATGGGCAGGAAACGTCAGCTCCTGAACTTCAGGATCCAGATCGCGCCTCTACTCTTCGTGCTGTCGGCACAAGACTCGCGGCCGGAAAACACACACTGAAAATCCGTCACACACTCACAACGAACGTTGTATTCGGTACTGACGGTGTTGCCGCTGGTTTCTGGACATCAGATCTCAATGACCGCAGATACCTTGAGCAATACCTTCCGACGAACCTTGAGTTCGATCAGTATCAGATGACAATGACTGTAGACGCTTCAAGCGCACCTGCTAACCATGTCCTGAAAGCAAACGGTATCGTCACTGATCTCGGTGACAATAAATTCGAAGCGAAATTTCCGAAGTTCTACTCGGCTTCATCAGTTTATTTCCACCTCTTCCGTGACAACACTTTCGTAAACAACGTTCAGTTCTACTTAAAATCAATCGACGGTCGCAGTATCCCGGTTGATATTTATACGAGCTACGATGTTCAGCCTTTCGTTGATACAGCGACTGCCGTCTTCCACGAACTTGAAAACGATTACGGAGCATGGCCGCACAATCACCTCATCATCTACGGAAACGCACCGTCAGGTGGGATGGAATATTCAGGGGCAACCATCACTTCACTCAATGCTGTCGGACACGAGATGATGCACTCATATCACGCCCGCGGACTTATGCCGTCTAACGGAAATGCTGGATGGATGGATGAAGCAATGGCCCGTTGGAGAGATAACAAGTATCCACTCGTAGGTGCTCTTACTTATCAGTACACGCGTCTTGCTGGTCGCTCTGTTTACACCCGTATGACAGATCGGATGGCGTACACAGAAGGTTCAGCATTCCTTGGATGGATTGGTTTCCGCATGAATGAGAAAGGGCTCTCGATGAGAACTTTCCTTCGCGATTACTTCCAGAAATTTAAGTACACAACTGTCACAACTCCTCAGTTCCAGAGAGAACTCTCTGCTGCTGCCGGAATGGATCTTTCTGCTGAGTTTGATCAGTACATCTACGGTAAGGGTGCACCACGCACACCGATGAAGAGCATGGATTCTCATTCGCATGAGGAAGATCCGATGCATCCGAAATTTACGGAAAAACAATTACGCGACATGACCTGGCTCTAAGCAAAAAGGCTCCTTCGGGAGCCTTTTTTTATGCTTTTTTAATCAAGCTAGTCAGTTTCTAGGCAGACGATTCCTTGAGGTTCATCATGAATGAATCAAGGAGTGTTTATGCAAAATCTCGATTCCAAGGCCTTCTTCTCCTATTCTATTACTGATGCTGAGAAATCAAAGGCTTTCTACGAAAATGTTCTGGGTCTTTCCGGAAAAATTATTCCTATGTGTCCCGGCACCAACATCCTGGAGCTCACTCTCGCGGGAGACATGCGGGTGATGCTTTATGAAAAAAAGGATCACGTCCCTGCCACTTTCACTGTCCTCAATTTTGAAGTTCCGGATATTGAAAAGTATGTGAAGGAACTGACGGATGAAGGTGTGAAATTCGAGCACTATGATGGCTCAGATGAACTTGGCATTATGCGGGACGATGGACCACTGATTTCGTGGTTTCGTGATCCGGATGGAAATTTCATCTCGGTTCTTCAGGAAGAAAGAGCAGAAAAATTTTCGAATGAATATCTGGGAGAAGCTCCGCAAAGTCCGAGCTAGAATGAACGTCCAATACGGATGTTATTTACTTCAAAGAACTGTTTATTATCGCGACCGTGTGAATGAAGATCCATGATAAGAGATTGGTCTCTGACTTCCACGTGAGCGATGACAAAATTGTATTCGCCAGTGGAAGCTAGTCTTCGAAAATTTCCGTCTCTCGGTTCTGAAGCCTTGGAGTGCATGGAGCTCGACGTAATTTCGAAAGTCTCATAGCCCAGGAGTTCACTTTCAATTTTCATGATCTCTGAGTAATGAACGTCACCCGATCCAAAGAGAACCGGAGCTTCGATTTTGCTCAAACGGGAGAGAATCTTTTTCAGAAGTTCCGGATGAGTTTTTTCAAATCCCCAACCTTCACGATAGCCACCAAAAATCTGAGAGCCCGAAAGAATCCAGCCAGGTTGGTGAGAGGTAGACAGACTTCCCAGCATCCACTCATCCTGAGCACTTCCCCAATGTTCCTTACCAACTAACGGCTCCGTCCGGAATGAACGGCTATCCATCAGATAGAATCGCTGCCCATAAGCGCTGAAACTAACCGCTACACCTGGTCCCCATGTCACCTCAGGCATAATTGCATCCTGAGCGAAAAGTGTTTTAAAGACGTGTGTACTCGCCACGCGATAAGGAGTTTCGCCATAGGCATTATTGAGGCCGTAATCATGATCATCCCAGGTAGCGAGAGTCGGAATGAGTTCAGGCATATGAAAGAGATCAAGAGTCAGGCGTGTTTCCACATAACGTCTCCATAATCTCACTTCAGAAAGCGGATCATGGATTTCCGTCGTCTCATCATCAACGTAAACGTTATCTCCCAGAAGAAAAATCAGATCGGGATTTGAATCCACCAGGGCCTGCCACATCGGCGCCTGAAATTCGGCCTTGGTATCACGAGTGCAAGAGATGAGAGCAATCTTTGCTTTCGTTTTATCAGGAGTAAGAGTCGAAAAATATCTGGTGGAAAGAAGCACTCCATCTGGTGAACAAATCTGAAGATCATACCTTGTATCGGGCGAGAGATTTTCCACGACTACACGATAGGCCTTCCAGATTGAATAAGGCTTTTCAACAACAGTCAAAGATACTTTTCCCAAAGGAACGCTGACTACGATATCTTCGGCCGCCAGAATATTGATCTGAGTTTTTGAAAAGGATGTCGCTCCCTGAAGAACAGGAAAGCGGTGATCCGTGAGAAAACGTTCGGTAAATGAAAATGCATTCTTCGTGAGAAGAGCTGTCCCCAGGACGGCGGTGCCTTTGATGAAGTCACGACGGTTGAAAATCATAGGGGGCCATTAGACCTCGGCACGGCGTTTTTGGGAATATGTCAAAAATACAGGTTCTCCCTAGGAAATGAAGTTCCGGACAAACTCATTCGCGGGGTTGGCCCTGATATCCTGAGGAGTTCCAAATTGCAGGATATTTCCCTTCTCCATAATCATGATCCGGTCACTCATACTAAAGGCTTCCACCTGGTCATGGGTGACGTAAATGCAGGTCATTTTGAAATGCTGCTGGATCTCGCGGATATCCTTTCTCATTTTCTCACGAAGTTTGGCGTCGAGGTTTGAGAGTGGTTCATCCAGAAGAAGAACACGGGGACGTGCAACGAGACCACGAGCGAGGGCCACACGCTGCTGCTGGCCTCCGGATAAGGTATCAGGCATACGCGCAGACAATCCACCCAGTTCAACCAGTTTTAAAACTTCTTCTACACTTTTCCGAATTTCGTCTTCCGGTTTTTTTGCCATCCGAAGAGGAAAAGCGACATTTTCAAAAATATTCATGTGAGGCCAGATGGCATAACTCTGGAAAACCATCCCAAGTCTTCTGTCTTTCGTAGGAACGAAAAGATTTTTCTCTGGTTGAGAAATGAGTTCATCACCAATGTGAATCTCTCCGCTGGTATTTTTTTCAAGTCCCGCGACTAAGCGAAGAGAGGTCGTTTTCCCACAACCTGAAGGACCTAAGAAAGAGACAAACTCTCCATCGTTAATCTTAAACGAGATATTTTTGAGAATGAGATTATCCTGATAAGACTTTGAGACATTCTTAAATTCCACAGCACTCATAAACCGTACTTCCCTTTCGTCGCAAGTTTCAAAATCAGATTCATGCCAATAATCACAAGTAGAACAAAGAAAGCGAGAACTGCCGCTCCCCCACCTGAAGCATCTCCATATTCCTGCATCTGGAAAATGAGAGTGCCGATCGATTCATTTCCTGGCCCGGTTAAAAGAACTGTCATCGTGAGTTCAGAAAACGCCGGCATGAAAACCAGAAAGAACGAGGCCATGAGAAATGGTCTCAATATCGGAATCCAGATGCGCCAGAAAACCTGAAAGCTTCCGGCACCCGCTACATGAGCGGCATCAATCAAAGACTGATCGACCTGAGAGATTCCATCATTCACAATCCGGTAGGAAAAATTCAGGAATTTTGCAAAGTAGGCCAGGAGAATAATCCCCAGCGTATTATAAAGCGGAAGTTTGAGAGATAGTGTTGTGAGAATGAGTGCCAGCGAAAGAACTGTTCCCGGAACGGCATAAGGAATGGCAATGAACGCTTCCTTGATTTTATTCACGGGTTTCGAAACACTCTTTCCACTTTGCGAAAGAAAATAGCCGAAGAATGTACAAAGAACTCCGGCACCAAGTGCCAGGATGAAAGAGTTCTTCACCGCTCTCCAGGTCTCATCAGTCTTTAAGAAAATATTATGGAAATTCTGAAGGCCCATATTGGCGAGCGCATGCTCACCTTGTACCCGAGAGAGTGCAGCATACAAAATCGCTCCCACCGGTAAAATAAATAAAACGATCGCTAAAAGAGTAAGAAAGAGAATCGCCCATTTCTTTTTATCCCCCAGCTCCGTGAGACTCGGTCTTGCCACTTTTCCCGTCACAAGGCTGAAGCGGAACCTGCGACTGATAAGATAATCCAGGATAAAAACAACGAGTGCCAACGCGAGAAGCGAAAGCGAGAGAATTCCGGAAAGCTTGAGTCCCGTGTAAGAGGCCATCTTCTGAAAAAGCACAATCTGAGTTGTCATGAGTGTGATCCCCGCTGCATTTCCAATCAGCGCAGGAATACCGAAACTGGCAATGGCAGAAAGAAACGCGAGGAGCATGCCGGAGATAAGTGATGGAGTAACCAGGGGCAAAGTAATACGGAAGAAAACCTGAAGAGATCCCGCTCCCGAGATGCGGGCCGCTTCTTCGAGCGAGGGATCAATCTTTTCCATCGCTGTTAAAAGATTAATGAGGATGTAAGTGTAAAAGAAAACCGTCATGACAAAGATAAGTCCCGTCATGGAATAAATATTGAGCCAGGGAAAAATCGGAAGAAGAATTCCGTTTGAAGGATTGGCAAGATAGATCCAGGCGATGGCCCCGATAAAAGGTGGAATCGCATATGGCAGGCAGAAAATTGTGCGCCAGATACCTTTTCCTGGAATATCAGTTCTCGTAAATAACCACGCTAGTGGCAGAGAAAGGAGTGTCGAGAGGATAACCGTCGAGCCGCAGACTATAATCGTGTTATTAAAACTTCTGAGAGTCATCGCCGAAGAAAATGCTCTTTTATAAATCGCCCAGTCAAAGTGGCCGTTCTCAAAGGAGAAAGACTCTCCCAGAAATAAAAACGGATAAACGCAGACAGCAAAAAGAATGAAGAGAAGAAAATAAAGGGCGATCTTTTTCATTTGAACATGATCTCCACGTAATTCTCCTTGATCTCGAATCGCTTATCCGTGAGTTCATGGATAAGTGCCTTCGACCAGGCAAAGGCTTTCTCGTTCAGTTCAGAAAGTCCCAGTGCTCCTTCAGGAGGAGGGAAATCTCTCAAGGGAGAATGCATAAACGACCGGGTCATTGCCTTTTGTCCCGCTTCGGTGAAAAACCATTCGGCAATTTTCAGGACTTCCGGACGCATGTCTTTTTTCTTCGGTACACCCATCGTATTAAACTGAGTCACCACACCATCGTTCGGATATATGATTTTGAGTCTTGGATCATCGTGCTGAAAACGGAGAACGTTCTCGAGAAGAACAAAACCCACAGGACGTTCTTTCGTCTGGATACGTTTCAGGACTGCGGAATTTCCGCCATCAAAAAGAAATCCATTCTTTCTCAGTTCATGGAAATAATCCCAGCCGTATTTCTGATGAAGAGCAAGAACAGTCGTGAAGGCGGTTCCACTGGCCAGGGGACTCCCACCGGTAGCAATACCTTTATATTTCGGAAGAGTGAGCTCACGGAAAGATTTCGGGGCATCTTCAAATTTCATCGCCTCGGCGTTGTAAGCAAGGACCATGATGGGAACAGAAACAATGTGAAAGGTCCCTTCCGGATTCTGGTACTCTTCGCGAAATGTATCAAACTGCGAAGGCTTCCAGGAAACAAGTCGACCGCTGTCAGAAAGTTCCTGATACCAGAATCTCTCTGAAGAGATCATGATATCGGCCTTGGGCACCCCTGCTATGAGCTCCGTATTGACCTTGGCAGCGATTTCTTCGGAACCCGCCTGATACCAGTTGATCTTCACACCCGGAAATTCTTTTTCCAGAATCGGTGTGACGTCAGCAATCGTGTCTTTATAAAGTGAAGTATATATCCAGATCTCATTATCATCTTGAGACTGGCAGGAAAGAACCAGAAATAGGAGAAGGAAAAACTTCATAGGAATATCCTATTAAAACAGGATATCCACGTCTACTTTTGCTGGTTAAAAACCGGAAATGAGTTCCAGGCAGTTCTCTTCATCCATCTTGATGGCCTTGCCTTCTTCAAATTGAGTGCACTCCGGCTTCTCTTTACCCTTTTCGGTGACAATTTTCTGGCTGTAGTTTCCGTCTTTATCAAAAACCACCAACGTCGTGCGCTTAGAACCGGTAAGAGTGAGTGTCGTCATCAGATCGTCCTGCCAGGTCCGGGTGAGAACCAAGCCATTTTTCATTTTCTCAGTTTCTGTCCGCAATTGGTTTTTCTCGAGAGTAAAGATGGACTCCCCATCTTCCCTGCGAAAAATCTCGGTCGTGATATCTCCCTCCGTTACCGTGGTATAGACACCACTTCGGGAAATCTTTTTTGTGATCATTTTTTTCAACGGATCTTTTTTCTGATAAAGGAGTGCGGGAGAATTTTTAGGAATGGGCTTCTTTGGCCGGGTGATCCGGAAATTTGCGCAACCTACTAGGAGAAGGAAGATCAGGAGACGCGTTATCATCAGCGGGTTTTCTGATATAGAAGTCCCGTATCGATATAAGACTTGTCTGCAAAGAGACAACGATCAAGCTTGTACCACTCGCCTTCGGCCTTGAATTCCACAAACTGTGCCTCGCCTTTCAGCGCCTCACATAATTCGAATCCCGGATTGATTGATCCGGATTCATGAATCTTTATTTTCTTCAGCTTCTTCATCGCGAAGCCTTTTGAATAGAGCATGTTCTTGTCTTCGTTAAAGCAGTATGCACTTTCTTCAACAATTTTTTTTCCCTCCATACTCATGCGGAGAAATCCTTTCTCGCACTTGATGCTTTCACCAGCAACGGCAAACGCCATAGAGAGACTAAGGATAATAGAAAAAATCACTCGCGCTCCTTGATAAATGACCTTTCGGTACCCAGATATTACCCTGCTCGCAAGGATAGGCCTTGTCATAATAACCACAGCTTCGGCCCCAGGAATTTCTGACGAGATACTCGCACTGACCGTTTCTCATTCTGCGACCGACAAGTGTCGATGTATGGCCGATCCCGGCCGACATATCTTTTGAATTCTTAAGCACATTAGAATTATAACCGAAGGCCACAAGATTTCCACGGGTCAATTGAGCATCAAGATTGTTCCAGTTCTTGGAAAAACTGAGCTGCACATTCTCCACACTCACATACTTATCGCGACAGTTACGATAGAGAAGATTCTTATGCACATCCTGGAGAGCGGAGATCTGCAGGATGTGAGTGACATCAGCGGCAGAGAGACGCGGGAACATGGATCTCACAGTCTGAATAGAAGGTGCGGAACACTGATGTGTTTTATCAAATTGTCTTTTTACTTCGGCCACTCTCTCCAGAGTCCCACGGAGTGTGTTCAAGGCATTGTCATCCGAAGGAAGATCACTCTCGAGACACTGAAAGCGGCCGATTGATGAGCGCATGACGTTCCCGGCGTGCGAGCTTGCGCGCTCAAGAACAGGAACAGTTCCCTGCCGCGTTCTGATTCTTCTTGTTTCAAAATCTGTTGTCCGGTTGGTCCAGTGAATGGCCACTCCGAGACCGGAAATTTTTCTGCGCTGTCGATAACTGATGAGATCGGCCGTCACAAACGAAGCACACCAACCCATTCCCCCCTGGTTTCTCACTTCACCTAAAGCGCGTCCTCCCGGAGTGGTCCGGAGATCGACAGTTGAGCAGCTCTGAGCATAAGCAGAGAGACCGCTCATCAAAAGAATAAGGACGGTAAACAGACGGGTCATCGAAGGGCGTATCGGTCAGAACGGAATAAAACCTGAGCATTTTAGTGCAGGTCTTTTTTGAGAGTCTAGACCCCTGCTTTCACAGGAGTCTAGTGTGTGGAAAGGGTATGATTATTTCGTGTTGAGGGAGAGAACTTTGACTTTCGTCTTACGAACTTCAAAACCATCATCAGAAACTCTTGTTTCAATCTTCGTTGTGAATTTACAGTTACCAGTTGCTCTGGCAACTCTGTAACGGAAGATTCCTACTGGTTTGATTTTCGCACATTCAACCTGCTGACCATCAACTGCGAGAACAACTGAACCAGCAACGATCGAAAGACCGTCAAGTTTTACTCTTGAGTAAGCAGGACCTGAATCATCAGAAGACATTCCAGAAGATTCTGCAATTTCTACCCATGCGCGACCCATTTCTTCATTGATCCCGAAAGACCCTTCGAGAACTGAATACTGGCTTCCTTCAAATACGGGAATTGAAGCAGCAAAAGAGTTAAGTGCAGTGAGAGCGAGAACTGTAGCGATAAGTGTTTTCATTTTCTTCTCCTAAGAAGAGGTTTGGTTTAATCACTCGGTCGGGAGACTTAAACCAAACATCAAACGAGAAGAGAAGACGTGGGAGTGTGACTTAACACTACTGAACACGAGGCCCACTCAAGGCCGACAATCAGGGCAAACCATCTGTAATTTGTATCAGGTTTCCGTCGTGATTGATTTTCCACACATCGAGCTTTGAAGGACTTAACGGATCGAGATTACCGACAGCGAAGGCTTCAAAGCCCAATCCGTTCTGATAACAATCATCCTTCTTCCCTTCGGAGAAAAACTTTGAAGCGGTCTTCAGAAAAGTTTCACTCATCTCTTTATATAACTCCGGGAAAAGATCTTCCGTAGTGTGCTTCTTTCCGAGAGCGCAGACTTTTTTGAAACCCACTATATAGTGATGATCCTGCTTGAAATCTTTCAGCACTTCTTCGAGATTGTTGGAGAATGCTTTCAGTTTTTTTTGTTCTGCGAGTAATGTCGTGAGAGCAAGCTTTGCCTGGATCTGCATCATCTTCGCGCGGAACCAGATGGAGAGATAGCCCGGCATGAGAAGACAATCTTCTTTCGTGAGAGGCCCGGGACAACTTGTGACTTCTTTCAGGCGATCCTGACATAGGCTGGTTGTGGAATCTCCGCAGTCTTCTTTCAAGCGCTTTAAGAACCCCTCACCCATTTTGGTGAAGAGAACTTTTTTCTTTGAGAGATCCCGACAAACTTCAGTGAGTCCGTAGTGACAGGCACGGCGGAAATAAAGATGCGAAAGATTTCCATTTTCTTTTTTCAGGAATCGACCGAGTGAGCGACAAGCGAATGGCTCGAACTTGTCACAACTCTGGTTGAGATAAGTCAGTCCCTCTTTCACTTTCTTTTTTGAGAGAAGAGCCGTCCCTGCATACGTGCATCCGATGACCGAATCACGCTTACAAAGTGTCTCGCCGATCAGTAAGGAGTTATCCCAATTTTCCCGCGCAAGATAATAAGCTCCGAGTTGCTCACACCCATTCGGCTCACGCTTCTGGCACGCATCCATGAGCACTTTTTCCTGAGGAGAAATCGCGTGAACCGAGAAGGCCCACAGAAGAAGAATAATTATTTTCATGAAGTAATTTTAAGAAGATTTGCCCCGATGGGCCAACATTCTCTCATATCACCTGACATGCGCTGAGCGCCGTCTCCAGAATACATTAGTTTCACTTATTCCTGACATAAGTGCGCTTGACCATGCTTCCGGGGATTACCTAACATTGTTGTGTCTTGAACAAGGAAGTTTCAATGAGACGTTTAATTGCCCTGATGATGATTCTGATGACACAAAACAGCTGGGGATGGGGTTCCCAGGGCCACATGGTGGTCGCACAGGTTGCCGAAAATAATCTCTCCCCTGCCGCTAAAAAAGCCGTTAAAGATCTTTTGAAAGGCCAGTCCCTGGCCGAAGTCGCCAACTGGGCAGACTACATTAAATCGGAAAGCGAATGGACTCACACTAAGCCCTGGCATTTCGTTGATATTCCCGATGGCGAGGATTATTCGACTGCCGAGCATAATCACGAAGGTGATGTGATTGGCGCCATTACAGAAATGGTGGGAGTGCTGAAGAAAAACGGCATCGATGCCGTAGCAAAAGAAGAAGCACTCAAATTCATTGTTCACTTTGTCGGCGATCTTCACCAGCCGCTTCACGTAGGTCGCCCTGATGACCGTGGCGGCAATGATATTCGTATTCAGTTCGATGGAAAAAATTCCAATCTTCACGCTCTCTGGGACAGTCTCATGATTGTGAAGACTCCGATGAGTCATGTGGATTACGCCAACTGGCTTGAGCACGGAAAGGCCTTTGGCCCTCCGTATGATCTTCCTGCATTTGCTTTCAGCACAATCATTGCTGAAGACATGAGTGCCAGAAATGAGATTTATAATTTCGCTCCGTCGGCCAACGGAACAGTTCGTGTGACGGAAGCTTACTACAAGCGGAACGTTGACCTCATGAACCGCCAGCTTCTCTCGGGCGGAAAACGTCTCGCGACACTTCTGAATTCTCTTTTTAAATAGATTTATGCAAGCGGGAGGGTGATGACAAACTCTGTCCACTCTCCCACTTCGCTTCGCACTTCGATTGTTCCTTTAAACACCTTGATAATTTCGTGAGTGATGTAGAGTCCCAGTCCGAGACCTGCAATGCTTGAATCTTTTCCACCCCGTTCAAATTTATCAAAGATTTTTGCAATCTGAGATTCGGGAATTCCCATCCCGTGATCCATGACAGTGAGTTGGGCCCTATTATCTTTTGCAGAAACCGAAACGATCACGGGTTTTCCCGCTCCGTACTTTAAAGCATTATTCAGAAGATTCACCAGCGCCTGTTCCATCCGGTAGCTGTCGACTACCACAGAGGGATTGGCCTCTCCTCTCACTTCGAGCTGCGTCCCACTGGCCGCAAACTGCGGATGGATCGCTTCAGCGACCTCATTCACGAGATCACTCAGATATGTGACCTTCATGTGATAATTCATCTTCCCGGATTCCAGTCTTCCCACATCGAGAAGATCGTTCACAAGAAGTGTCAGTCGATCCACCTGCCTGATGGCATTTTTGATTGGCTTATCCACTTCCTTCATCTTCACGTTACGATTCATCATTTCGAGCTGAAGTCTGAGAGATGTGATGGGCGTTTTTAATTCGTGACTGGCGATGGAAAGAAATTCATCACGTGCCTGAACCGCTTTCTGGGTTGATTGAAAAAGGCGCGTGTTATCAAGAATCGTTCCTGCTCTTCGTCCGATTTCCTTGGCGAGAGAGAAATCCAGCTCATCAAATGATGGACGGTTCTTTCCGCGGGAAATACTTAAGACACCCTGGACTCCATCACGGCTCCAGAGAGGAATGATAATGCAGGAACTTGTTCCGAGTTTGTGATAAATTTCCGTCTTTCTGGGATTTCTCCCCAGTCCGGTAAGTTCTTCTTCTGAAAACCGGATTTCCAGAGTTCCCTCACCTTGATGTAATGCTTTCTGAACTTCCTGATCTTCTTCTGTCGGAGGGAAGTCACGGATAAATTCATCAATATAAATCTGAAGATTCGAATCACGATGAAGGCCCGCTGTTCGGAGAAACTTTCCTTCATCACTCACGAGAGAAAGAACCGCCCAGTCACCCAGCGCGGGAACAACAACTCTCACAATTCCACGAATCGTTTCCTGGTAGTCCAGAGTCTGAGACAAAGTGGAAATGGCCTGGGCCACCAAATTTTCTCTTTCCTGGATGAGTGTCCGCTCGCGGGAAGCAGCTTCTTCCTGGAGTTTCACCGCCCGGACTTTTTCTTCTTCCAGTTTATCGGTGATATCTTCCGACACTCCTAAGAGATAGAGTGGTCGATTCTGCTCATCCAGGATAGGAATTTTTCTTGTGTGCAGAATTCGTTTCCCATGGGCCGTGTTGATTTCTTCAACAGCAATATCTTTAATCTCTCCGCTCAGGAGAACTTCCCGGTCTTTTGACTGGAAAAAAATCGCCTGATCTGAAGGAAAGAAATCAAAATCATTTTTCCCGATAAGGTCTTCGCGTTTATGACCTAATAATTTGAGTCCAGCTTCATTGAAATTGGTGAAGCGAAGTTCATGGGCATCTTTCACAAAAACCATGAGAGGAATGTTGTCGATGAGTGTATCCAGGAAGCCCTTGGCCTTTGCTACTTTCTCGCTTTCAGAGAGCTGAATTTTTCCTTCATGATATTTTTCCATGGAGAAACTGATCCAGATGCCGAGGAACGTAAGGACAAGAAGCATGAGAGCATCATCTATGCCGAATTTTTCAGGTGGAATCAGAAGAAAACCTGCGAGTCCCAGGGAGGCAACAGAGCACACTATCCCCTGGAACATTTTCCCATACCACGCCATGGCGATGACCCAGAAATAGATGATGATCCACTGATCAAATGTGACGAGGTATTTTTGAAGGAGAACTGCTCCGATGGAACCGAGAATACTGAGAAGGGTCCTCAAGATGACTTTCATCTTAAAACCATAGCATAAGACATTTCCGGAAGGTCGTGTTAAAGTCTGACCCAATAAATCTTAAGGATGAAAATGGATACCGAAGTCAAATGCCCCAAGTGCGGTTCACCTGACAGCTATGAAGACGGAAGTCTCATGGTCTGTCCTTCTTGTTTTCATGAGTGGACGCCTTCTGTGGCCACAGGTCCTGAAGCCGAGGTCGATACTTCCATCCGTGATGCCCATGGGACTGTTCTTCAGGATGGTGATTCTGTCTCTGTAATCAAGGATCTCAAAGTGAAAGGCTCATCCTCAACAGTGAAAGTGGGAACGAAAGTGAAAAATATCCGTCTTGTGGAAAGCACAGATGGTCACAACATTGCCTGCAAGATTGATGGAATCGGGGCGATGAATCTCAAGTCGGAGTTTGTGAAGAAAGTCTGACCTTCACAAAAAGTTCAAGTACGTCATTAATCGAAAATGGTTTCATCAGTTCCATCGCCGGAACTGATTTGTCTTTATTTCTGCGCGAGCGCATCAGCACGAACGGAATTTTCTTCCAGTCTTTATGATCACTCATTTCCTTCATCCACACTTCTCCCTGAAGCTGCGGAACAAATTCATCACAGATAATCAGATCCGGTAAATATCCCTGAGAGAGAAGTTTTTTTGCCTGATCGAGTGAGGCGGCAAGAATAGGTGTGAGATTTTCTTCATCACAAATTTGTTTCATCGTTTCAAGGAGGGGGATATCTCTTTCCACGATGAGAACTTTCATCGGAACAATTCTGCTATATCAATTTCAAGAGATCGTGCGAGTTTGATCATCGTGGGAAGTGTCGGCACATGTCTTCCACTTTCAAGTCGCTGGTACCAGCGATAGCCAAAACCATACTGGGCCATGTCGGTCTGCTTGAGACCTTTTGAAAGACGTTGTTCTTTAACATTCGCGGCAATCCGGCGAATAATTTCGTTTGTATCTTCGTCTGTAAGAGTAACTTTAGTCATAGTTAGAGAACGGCCTCACGAGGTCGGGTTAAGTATTTTCAGAAAAAATGCTCTTTGAAATAAATTAAAGCATAACCCGCCCATCGGTCATGAGAAATGCGGGCGGGTTGAGTAGATAGTGTTTATTATAATTGGAACAATCACATCTCTGAGAGTAACTCGTAAACGTAGGCCGCTTTTGTAGACAATTCTTCACCTCGTTTCAAGTCTTCTTCACAAAAATCTTTGGAACCTTTACTTCTCAGAAATGTTATTGCTCCGTATTTGTGATTATCCTTGATCACCGGGATACACATAAGAGAATTCGCATTCAAATGTTCGAGAACTTCATCATGCTTCCCTTTCAGATTGATAAACAGCGGACAATCCGGAGAAAGGATCGGATGGCAGATCATCGGTGCATTCATGATATTAAAATTGGTTTTGGCAAAGTGATCTTTTTTATGTTTGGCGTGAAGAATAGCATCGTCATGTCCATTACTCAGATGAATGATACAGCCATCAGATAACTGCTTCATGGCGATGTTCGCGATACTTTCCAGCGTGAACTTAAAATCCGGTCTGATCAGATCTCCGGGTATTTTCCCAAGAGTCTGAAGTGTCCGGGACTTTTTTTCTTCAGCCACGGATGCGATAAAAAGAAATCTCTCCTGCTCTGAAAGCTGGAGTTTTTTCATGATCTTTTTAGTCGCACCTACCGAGAGTTCCTGACCATTGGTCAGAATGCGCGACAGTGTTGAGGGAGCAATTCCCAGAAATTTTGCGAACCCCCGCAGCGAGTAACGGGCGTTCTTTTCTTTTCTTCTTTCGATCTCACGAAGGAGAAGTTTGACGTGTAACGGTTTCTTCATTGTTTCCCCTTTTGTTGAGGAGTCCACTGAGAATAAATTAAGCATTTTATTAATAGATGTGAAGACGACCTTAGTAAGACATAAGGCGTCTTCATTTGAAAAAAGACTCCCATGACGGGAGCCTTTCCTGAGTTTATTCGACTGCGTCTTCGACTTTATCAACGCCGTTTTTTACGGAATTGACGCCTTTTTTCGCGGCACACTCTGCTTTCCCATTGAAGAGTTCACACGTGTTATCTTTCACGGAACGGCCGGCCTTCTTCATGCCTCGACCTGCATCGTGAGACGCTTCCTGCGCCTCTTGTTTCACTTCCTTAGACTTTGAGCCACCGTAAGAAGATGAGAGTGAGAGAACTGCGATTAGAGCACCTAGAGCGATTGCATTTTTCATTTGCAACTCCTTTTCTTGAAATATTAAGAAGCAAAAGGAATGCCAGAGAAAAACGCATCGCTCACAGTTGAAATGAGATGATTACAAAACTGAATATGCGGCAAAACGGTTCAGCCCGCCGCATGGATAAGTCCGGAGACGAAGTTTTTCAACTTTTGTTTTCTCAGAAATTGAGAATCTCTTTTTATTGCCGCGGAACGGTTTTACCAAAGTTTTCGGAATGAGCGTCACCCAATCCTTACCGTCGTGACCTTCGAGAGATACTTCGAGCGGATTGTTGTTCACGAAATAGGTGAAATCCATTTCTACCGTAGCGATCGGCAATGGTTTTGCGACAGAAAGGACAACTTCTTCAAAATGTCCCGGAGTCCGCGAGCGCGCTGATTCCATGCCATCAAACATATTGATAGGTCCGGTGGGAGAAAGTGCGGCCGAGGCCGGTGAATAGTGCTCATCTGTGGCCGAGAGAACTTTTGCCCCGAGGGCAAGACTCGCATTATTGAATGTCCCTTTCACCATTTTCCAGTTCTTTTCAATTTCCTGTTGATCCGGAGAATACGGAATCGCCAGTGGTTTTTTGGTCTGGGGGACTTTTTCTTCATACACCCGCGAGACTCCATCAAAGGTCTTCTTCACGTCATCGGGAAGGTCGTTAAAGAGACCCAGGCGCGTGAATCCCCCATCCGGGAATTGCGAGATACGGATTTCTGAAATTGATTTCGTGGGAGCTGGCAGAGTAATACGTACTTCAGAGTGACCATTCAGTTTCATCCGCGGAAGAATCGTTTCCCATTTTCCGTCTGAGAGTCCTTCAATCATGACTTCGGGAGAATAATTTCCTGTGTGATATTTCGTGGAAAGAAGCATGTAACGAACTGGTGACGCTTTCTTGAGAGCGAGATGAAGGGTGTCGACATCATAAGGATTATGTCTCACGGTTTCCCAGCTATCCATCACCTTCCCTTGCTTCCCGAAAAGGGCCGGATCAAATTTAGGGAGATGATCAGAGAAAAGATTTTCCGCTCGGGCAAACATTTCATCTGAAACATCGAGGACAGTGGCATCGACCAGGAGATTAAAGGGGGCCAGGGGATCTTTTGGACCTTTATCGGTGATCGGTTCCGGTCTCATCGGATCGAACGCATTGAAAATAAGATTCTTGTAACCAAGATTTACGATCTCTTCCTGGCGAAGTGTATCGGTAGAAAATGTTTTTCCGAATTTTTCCGAATCAACTCCCGAGAGATTCATTTCGCGGAGAATGTGCTGAGTGGCCTCGGCAATGAAGAGCATCGCTTCGTTGTCTTTATTCGCGAGAAGAACCATGCCTTTTCCGCGATCAGGACCGTCAAAAGTATGGAGGAATAAACAGCGAAAACCGTCATTCGCTCCCTGGTGAACCATGATTTTGTTATCACCCGCGTGAGCAATGAAAATACCAAGACCCATGAGGCATCCCATAAATTTCCGGCACCCCTGATCAAGGCCATGAAGCATGATCCGCGCGGTATCGTGAGAGAGAGAACCAGAACCATTTACATCATGATAAGCAGCTTCCAGGTGATGAAGAAATTTTGCCATAGCGTGAGATGTTCCCATCCCGCCAGCGGCAAAGGCCGGGAACATTTTCCGTGTTCCTTCAACGATCTCGCCCTTATCTGAAAAACCAGTCGCGTACTTTTGTTCTTTCAAAGTCCCTTGCTCAAAAGTCCAGTCCTGCATCCCAAGATCATCGAGATACTTTCTGGTGAGAGTTTTCGCAGACTGACCGGAGTGAGCTTCCAGCAGGTGTTCAAGGACAATGAATCCCCCACCTGAATATTGAAACTTTGTCCCAGGTGGATTCACGACTTTGATCGGTTCATAACCATATTCGGTATTACCGGAAAGGAATGCTGAAATGGCCGGTATTTTTTTATCTGCAGGAACTCCATTCACATAATGAAGGTTAAGCGCCTTATGAGACATCAAGTGCTCAATCGTCACATCATCCCCTGCCGGAATTCTATACGGCGAAGCCGTTGTCCCCAACAGATCGTTAACTTTCGTCGTTAGCGGTATATTTTTCTTCGTGAAATACTCAATGGCAAATGCAGACGCCACACTTTTACTCAGTGACGCCATTTCAAAAAATGTTTTGTTATCAGTTTCGCCAAAAGAAACGGTGGAAATATTTCCATCGACCAGGATTGAAACCTGACACGCCGGAATCTTTCTCTGCACTCTCACTTCTTCAATTTTCTGATGAAGATGATTCAGGGGATGCGCGCTCATGCGTTTCTGAGTGATTTCTAAAAGCGCCTTGCGGGCATTGGTCCATTCAGTATCTCGGGAATTGTTATATCTTTCTTTGAGAGCAGTGAGCATCTCACTTCCCGATTTGCCCCTGGCAGAAATCAGGAATTTGACACCAAACTTTTCAAGATACTTATTGCCCATAGAGAGAAGCTCATCCTGATCGGAACCGACTTTCTCCTGCTCAGCGCGGGCCATGGCATCGAGAGACTTTGCGCCCTCACCGATATTTCCGTGATATCCGGCCGCTTCCAGCACATCAGCTTCCGAAAAGTTCATCACCGACTTTTCAATTTCTTTGGGATCAATAATCAAAGTATGCGCAAATTGAGAAGCGAAGTTCCGGCTACCGCACATTTCAAAGAAATAATGGAAGCGTCTCACGTCCTCACGGATTGAGAACTTAGTCTGATCCAGTTCCAGAGCTTTTGCCCAGGGATCATTGGTATTCCGGAGTGATTCCATTGTGAACGGAAGAAAGAGCTGAGTGGCAAATTCCACCGGATCTTTATCCGTCATGAGCTTCAGCATGAGATTCATGGCGACCGGATACCATTTCGATGTCCGCTCATCCCATTTCACCTGGACAATTTTCTTCTCGTTGGAAAGATCTTTCCGGATAAAATGCATTTCTTCGTGAGCGATGCGGATGAATTCTTCTACCGCAAAACGTCCGTGATAGATTTCATGCCACACTTCCCAGCGCGAACGCTCGGCCGTCGCAAGATCATCCATCACCCGTGCAGGAACTCCACCAACAGTTGTGGGCAAGGCCACGCAACCGTTTCCGGAAAGCCAGTCAGTGATATACTGAAGCGATTGAAAGACATTGTAGCGAATTTCATCAGGATGATTGTTTGCGATGAAACTTGATTCACGGATATCAGCAACGATCAAAGAACGCGCATAAAGGGGATCCGACTTATCGAGACCCTTGATGTCAGGGCCATGAATGAAGTCGAGAATTTCCTTGTGGTAACTTTCATTGAGAAGTGACGTCACAAGAGTATTGAGTTTTGTCGAGTCACCAGACTTATGAAACTTCCAGGCCTCTACCAAAGCGAGTCCCAGGCGGACAAAATCCGGATGGGCCACCCAGAAGCCCGTGAGGTCACGCTTAAATTGAGTGACGACATCACGAATGTAACCTTTGAGTGTAATCTGAAATGATGGTGAGGAAATTTCCGGATTGGCCGGAAGAATCCCGTACATCCCACCCACTTTGATTCCTCCGCGGGGTCCTACGACATCTGCGAGAAGATCATGAGAGGCCTTGATGTATTTAATCACGATATCGGGATCGGCCTTGACAGGAATCCGATAGTTGGAGTCTTCCTTGAAAAGTCTTGCGGTTGAAGCAAGATAATCATGCCAGCCCAGCGAGGCGCCGGCGAAATACGGATGAAGAGCATCCATCATTTCATGCACACGGAAAACCGCACGCGGATTTTCAAGAACGATCATGAGACGGATCGATCCCATTTTATATTCAGGATGGAGCTTGTTGATTTTTTTCTCGGCCGTCTCCATCATGAGACGGATGTAGGCCGCTTCTTCTTCGTTTTCCAGTTTCGGCACGTAGAAAGCGAGGGCCTTGGGATTCTTCCAGTTACGGAAGAGATGCATGGCAAAGTCATAGAGGTGAAGAGGGAGTGCCTCATTCTGATAAAATAAAAAGAAAGAAGGAAGTGCTAATCCCGGAAAGCGTTTGATGGGAAGAGCAAGCTTATCATCGGCCAGTTTATATTTTTCAAATTCAATCGTTCCATCAAGGCATGCCGAGAGATTATCGCCAGCGGCGATCAGATCCTCGCGCATCGGGGTTTTGGAATCTTCATCATCAGCTCCCCATTTAGGAAGGGAATCATGAGTGGAAAGAAGTTCAGCGACAATCGCCGGCTCCCCTTTCAATTTCCGGTGATACGAGTTCATCGCATTCACGGAAAGTTTCGGATTATCCGGTGGACCAAAGAGGGTCACGTGATTTCCCGCAAGCCATTCAGGAACTGGTGCAATCTTTTTCTCTGGTTTCGGATTGGCGTAGTCCGGAGACTTCGGTCCCATGACAATGCGTCCATCCCCGTCTTCCAGTCCCATGACCGTTCTATAATCGACACTTAAAAAATCACGATTGAGACTCTTATTAAAAACAGCGAGCGACTTTGTTCTCTCATCAATGAATTTCCGGTCCTCGCGTCTCTGATTGAGAACACGTTCAAGTGCCGGCTTCAGTTCTTCATAAAGCTCACACAGGAATTTAAGTGAATCTTTATTCTCAAGGCCACCAGTCACGCCTGCGTGCATGAGACCTTCCACACCCGGATAAGGGCTGGCGGTTTTCAGAATATGTGCTTTTAAAAGTGGTGAGAGAAAATCGTCGTAATGCTTCACTAGGTTCCCCGATAAGTCGAATAGCCGTATGGATTAAGAAGAAGTGGAACGTGATATTTGCGATCAGTGCTCTTCACCTGGAAGATGATCGGAGTATTCATAAAGAAGAACTCTTCGCCCTTGAAATAATCTTCCGTGTGAAAAGTCAGGCGATAGACACCCTTCTCTTTCGGACAATCGAAAACGATTCGTCCGTCAGGATTCGTTTTATCAATTCCAACAGGTGCCCAGCCTTTGTCTGTTTTTTTTTCAAGAACAACAGTCACGCCTGAAGCTGCCGCACCTTTTGTTGTATCGAGAATGTGTGTTGAGATCATGGTTTCCCTTTGAAAGCGAATGAAACATTTTCCACACCGCTATCTTTGATTTCAATTTCCTGAGTCTGAGTTCCCAGCACTTCATGCCAGGCCTCAATGGTATATTTTCCTACCGGTAGCATCGGCAGAGTGAATCCACCCTTGCCATCAGTTACTGCGTAGTAAGGATGCTCCATCACAGCAACAAAGGCTCCCATCCACGGATGGACCGAGCATTTCGCTTGAAGGAAAAGTTCCGGCTTCTTGAAAACTTTTGTGATCCGCTGATCTTTTTTCGGCATCGCCACGTTGAATCTTTCATTCTGAGTGGTGACGGAACGGACGTTATGGAAAACGGCATCGGAATTCACAAAAGTAACTTTCTGACCGACACGCGCAGCCGCCACCCGCGGGTGATACATGCAATTTCTCTGATCGAGTACGACTTCTTCAGTGGGCACGAGATCGTTGTCATTCACTTTTGTTTGCGGAGGATTTTTAATCGTGATGAGAACGTTTTCAAGTTTCCCGGATTTCACGATCACTTCATTGGAATAAACATCACCGCTGTTTCTTGATCCACATCCCGCAGGGAGTGTGAGTTTCTTTCCTTGAGGAGGATTGCCTTCAAAATTCACGACACCGTGAATCTGATAAGCGCGTGAGCTCAGACTAACAGGAGTTTCGGTCTTAACAACTTCCACCACCGGAGCAGGAGTTTCTTCTACAACAACCGGAGCTTCTTCTTTTCTCACTGACGTCCACACCACCACAAAAGCAATAAGAGCAATGCCGATAATGGCCGCTGTCATCGAACGCTTGGGATTGGAAAGACGAACGACAAAATATTCACGCACACACGCACCGCCGGCCGTGATGATGAGAAGAATGAGCCAGTTGAGATCATGGCCGTACGTATTCGGGAAGTGATTCGAGAGCATCACGAAAATAACTGGCAGAGTGAGATAGGTATTATGCGTGGATCTGTTCTTTGCGTTTTTTCCCCACTCCTGATTCACAGGTTCGCCACGTCTTGAAGCTTCTACCATCAAAAGCTGGCGCGGGATGATTCTTCTGAAAACGTTCGCTGTCATCCACGTCCCCATCATGCCACCAATGTGCATGTAGGCCGCGCGCCCGGAAAGAGTATGACAAAGAAAATAGGACATCCCTGCAAGCCACAGAATGGTGAGAACGTGACCTGCGACAGGAGTTTCCTTGGTCATTTTACTTTCCCAGAGGAGATCGTAAAATACCCACGAACCTAAGAGAGAAAATAATCCGATCCCTACACCCTGAAGGTGAGTAATATTCGAGACCATGTCATCGAGAAGAAATGTTCCGTCGCCCCAGTAAAAAATGAGAACCATGAGCATCATGCCCGAAAGCCATGTCCAGTATGACTCCCATTTAAACCAATGAAGTTTTTCAGGAACTTTGGTGGGACCCATCAGAAGTTTTTCCACATGATAGAATCCACCACCATGAACCATCCACACTTCGCCGACATGTCCCGCATTTTTTGAGTCAGCGTTTTTTTCAAAACTCCGGTCAAGCCACATGAAGAAAATGGATGTGCCGATCCATGTCACTGCCACAGTAATGTGAAGCCAGCGGACAAGCAGAAGTATCCAATCAAAAATGTCCTGATTCACAGGTCTAACCCCCGAAAAGAGCTAACGACAAATAGTCCCTGATTAAACCATTTCATGAGACAATTGGCCAAGTCCTAACCGCGATGCCGCAGGGTGAAAAATCATGAAATGGGTGCTTATAGCTTTGGCGATCGGAGGTTTCATTTACTTTAAACAAAGTAAGCGTGAGGCCATCGCTCAATCGAATCATCCTGACTTCAAACAATTGGTGCAGACCGATTCCTGCTCAGGCAAAAAAGGCTGCGTTCTTCTCTACGTCACTCCCTGGTGCCCCGCCTGCATCTCCATGTCACCCATGTTTCAACAACTGAAAGCGAAGATGGCCGGTGATCCTGAATACGGCATGAAGATTATCGTGGGTCAGGAAAGAAACGCAGGCGACAATCAAAAGATGGCCGCGAAATACGGAAACGATTCTTTGATCGATGCAGATAACAAGATTCATCAGATTCTGAAAGTGGATCGCTATCCCACTCTTCTTCTCGTTGAATCATCCGGACTCATCACGAAAAAGCACCAGGACGTTTTTCTGTGGGCGGCCCCCCGTTACCAGCTCACTCCATAACTCTAGACTTCTCCTAACAGGAGAATCCTTATGAATGAGAGATGGCCGGATCTGAATTACCAGTCATGGAAACCGACTTACGAAACCCTGCACCGCTGGCTTCAGATTGTCGGGAAACTGCGAGTGTGCAAATCTCCCTGGCTCAATCATTCCTGGAATTCTACTTTCCTCGTCACCAGTCGCGGCCTCACAACAACAGCGATTCCTCTGGATAACAGAATTCTCACCATCGATTTTGATTTCATCAATCATGATCTGATTTTCCGCGATAGTACCGGACGAGATTTTGTGATGCCTCTCCAGAATGAAACGGTGGCCTCATTCTTTGAACGTTTTCTGGATGCTCTGAGGCTCTTTGAAGTCACTCCGACATTTTTTCAGGGTCCTAATGAAGTGATGGATGCAACACCATTTAGTGAAGACACCACTCACTGCACCTATCATCCGCTTCACGCGCATAATGTTTTTCAGGTGCTGGTGAGAGTTTCCAATGTGCTTCAGGATTTCCGCGCTGACTTTATCGGAAAGAGTTCACCTGTTCATTTTTTCTGGGGAAGTTTTGATCTTGCCGTCACACGTTTCTCGGGGAAAGCGGCCCCTGCGCATCCGGGAGGAGTTCCCCATTTACCGGACAGAGTTGTCCGCGAAGCCTATTCTCATGAATTGATGAGCTGCGGATTCTGGCCAGGCAATGATATGTATCCTCAACCAGCTCTTTACGCTTACGCGTATCCGGAACCCGAGGGTTTTGCCGACATCTCAGTTCCGAGTGAAGCCTTTTATCACCGTGATCTTCACGAATTTATTCTCGACTATGATTTAGTCAGAGCTTCGGATGATCCCGCAGGCCTCATCAAACGTTTCGTCCAGAGTGTCTATCTGGGAACCGCGGATCTCGGTGGATGGAACCGGAACGCTCTCGAGAGTTCGAAGTACCTCGACGAAGTGAGAGACATTCAATCAAAGACTGAAGGTCTTCATTAAGTGAGAGGCCACCGGATTGGAAATTTTTCTCTGAGCGGAGATGAGATACAGCTCCTCAAAGACAGTTCCCAGTTTTCCGATCTCAAACAATTCTCCTGAATCAAGATAAGGCTTCACTGTGTGAGGAGCCGCGGGAATCAGGGCCATGTCGTTCACCGCAATCAATTGCTGGAGGGCCGTGTCCTGAGTTTCCGCAATGACTTCCACATTCAATTCGTTCGACCTCATCCAATGCTCAAGATTGTACCGGACCTGGCTATCGTAAGTGGGAAGCACAAAAGGTTGCCCTTCCAGCGAGTGAGGGAAATCACTCTTCAACTTTTTAAATTTTTTGGAACCAAAAATCGAAAGACTGGTTTTTGAAATCACCCGATGGTGAAGACCGCGCGTTCCTTCGTTACTCGGAAGGAAGTTACTGATGGCAATATCAATCTTATTGGATACCAGATCCCGCAGAAGTTCATCAAACTTTCCTTCCACGAGAGAGATGGTACAGGGAGAGGATGTGATCGCCGCCTGCGTGAGCTCAAGCATGATCTGTTTCGAAACACTATCGAGAGCTCCAAGCTGCAGACTGATTTTATTCGGACGAAGCCTGTCGTGGAGGGCCTCATACATTTCGCCACCCATCTTGAAGATGTTCCTGGCGTAATCAAGGGCAAGATTTCCGTGTTCAGTTAGAACGAGTCTTTTATGTTCGCGGTTAAAAAGTTTTACTCCGATCTGATCTTCAAACTGCTTTAACTGGGCCGAAAGTGTCGGCTGACCCAGAAGAAGTTTTTCCGCTGCCCGGGAAATGCTTCCCATTTCAGCAATCGTCATAAAGTAATAAAGATGGTGGTAGTTAATCCATGGTTTCACAGGAGTCTCCTTGTGTCTCACCATCATAAGAGACAATATGATTTCGTTAAAGACAATAAATAATATAGAACCGATCGTTTTAAACGATATTGCCAAACCCTGAGAATTTGCATAATTTAGCCTGATGAAAACACTCGTCGTCTCGCTTCTTCTTGCCTTCTCTCTGTCTACATTCGCTGATGATTACAAACACATTGTGACTTTTGGTTCGAATGGATTTGGTTGGTCTGGTGCTTCTGAAAAGATGGAAACCAACAGCAAATCAGTCTTCAGTGATGTGGATTATTTTCTGCAAAATATCGGCATTAATTACGGCTACAGGCTGAATGAAAGATTTATCGTGGGTGGTTTTGCCTCGAACAATCACTTTGAATATAAGTTCAATACACCGTCATCTTCTGCGAGTGTGAGAGAAACGATTACTGTTTACGGTCTTTATACACTTTATCATTTCTCCGACACGATCTCGACGGCGTGGTACACAGGACTTTCAATTTCTCAGTTTAACCGTTCTGAAGAGACTTCTCACAAGGCGACGATCGCTGAAAGTAAAACACCTTTCGAACTTGATGATACGGGCATAACGTATGAACTTCTTCTCGGAAAAAGATTCAGTCTCAAGAAATGGAATATCGATCATCTGACATTTGCACCACAGGTTAGTCTTTATCAGCGTGTTCACGGCAGAGACTTCGATGACCAGGATATCAAGCACGGCTTTGGATACACCTTCCAGCCTGTGCGCTTTGATTTCCTTTTCTAAACAAAATGCCAGAAATTCAGGCTGCCATTCCTTCATAGCAGGTGATTAAGCGCCTGAAATGTCGTTATTTTCTACGGTAACCACCTGAACCGACCGAAAATAGCTCATGCAAAAAATCATTCAGATAAAAGACATGTCTTATTCCATTCCCTACTCCGATTCAATTCTTGAACATCTCGATCTTGAAGTGAATGCTGGTGAGTTCATCGGTATTCTTGGCCACAACGGTGCCGGGAAAACAACCTTGATGGATCTCCTGATGGGATTCCGGAAGAGTTCTTCGGGACAACTCGAAATCATGGGTGAAGATCCGCATGCGATCGCGCGCTCACACAGAAAAGATGTGGTCTTCCTTTCTCAGGAAGTCAGTATCAAGAGCAGTATCTCAATCAGACAATTTTTGAAGTTCCATTCTTCCTTCTATGACTCCTATTCACTGGAAGAAGAAGCGCATCTTCTGAAAGTCTTCAATCTCGATCCAGAGGCACGCATTGGTTCTCTCTCAACTGGTCAGCAGAAGAAAGTCCAGGTCGTGGCCAACCTTTCCGTCAAACCAAAACTTATTTTGATTGATGAGATCACGGCGGTGATGGATCCGGAAACACGCCAGATCTTTTTTAACGAAATCGCCCGCATGAGAAAAGTTCACGGCTCGGCCGTGATTCTCGCAACCAATATTGCCGAAGACCTCGTTGAGAGGGTGGATAAGATCTATTTTATTCGTGGAAAAAATGGCGCGCTCTACTCGCCTCAGGAAATCAGCCGTCTCTTCAATCTTGATGTGGAGGCCGCATGAAAAATATTCGTTCGGTCTATGAGTGGCACAAAGAGCAGCTTTGGCTCCAGGTTCTCATTATTTCTTTGGGAGCGATAGTTCTCACCTTCTTTGCTGTTCATCCTCTCATTCAATTTATGATCTACATGGTGACTGTGGCGAAGATCATTCTCAGTCTGAAACTAATGAATGTGAATCCCGGTTCAGTGAATGACCTCGAGAACTTTTCCTGGAAATACTATCAGTCTCTCCCTCTTTCAAAAAAAGAGCTTTATCATCTTTACCTGGCCAATGCTTTCTTCAACTTTCTTCCTTCAATCTTCTTTGCTCTTTGCTATCACAGTCATATTGCCGATTTATTTGAAGTTCAACCTTCAACCGTTCTGTTCTGGATTCCTTTCGGTATTGTCGCTCTGTTCGCTTTCAGTGTGCAGTCGTTCATTGCCCTCGTCGTTTATCCCCGGATTCAGTTCTCACGGGTGAACAAAAGAACACTTCTTTTTCAAAATCTCCGGAACGGATTGTATTACGTGACGGGATTTATTTATGCGGGCATTGGGATCGGAATCGTTGCAAAAAGTCTGAAACTTGATTATCCAGAACTCATTAAATATTTTGATTTCGCCGGACAAATGATCTTCAACCGATATTCCATGTTTGGATTCCTGATCCTCGGAACTATCTGGCTCTACAACTCGAGTTTTGAAGTTTGGCTGAATGAGAAATTCAGAACACCGAAAGCAAACTGGAAAGCTCTGAGAGATATTCCCATCATGGCCGGTGTCGTTTCTTTTCTTGTGTTCCCTATGACTTTTGTTACGACATCCACAGATGGTGGTATAGCCCTGCACGAAGCGATTATTGAAAACAGAATCTCTGAGGTCAAACTTCTCCTTAAAAAGGGAGTCAATATCGACGAGGTTAATGAAAACGGCTTTTCTCCGATCATGACTGCTGCTTATCGGGGAAGACCTGAAGTTTTCCAACTTCTTTTAGATGCAGGCGCAAAACAGGATATCACTCTCAAATCTGTTCATAAGAATTTTCAGCTTCAGGGAATGAATCTTTTCCAGGTTGCACTTAAAGGTGGAAGTCTCGAAATCGTGAAAAAGCTTTCTCACTCGGACTATATCAACAAAGGGTATGGCAAAAACGATGCTAAACCTTTAAGTCACGCGGCCGCCAATTGTCATGATGATATTGTCGAGTTTCTGATCGAGAATGGTGCTGAAATAAATGCAGTCAGTAAGCTGGGTAAAACGGCTCTTCATAATGCTTCTGAACAAAACTGTTTTCCAGCAGTCGCTAGCCTTCTGGAAGCAGGTGCAGATCCACTGATTAAAGATAACAAGAACAAACTGGCGTACGAACTCGGACGCAAAGGTCCTCGCTCACCAGCTTCGTTTTTAGAGAGGAAGACGCTGAAGCGCCTTCCCCAAAAGTAGAATTACTGATTAAGTGATTCGAACGATTCTTCACCTGAGTGAATCATCCCGTCGATACGCGAACGGATTCCTTCAACATTATCAGTGATGAATGTCTGGACTTCAGTGTTCCGGAACATTCTCAGGATAAATGGTGAAATCACAGTGAGAGCGACCCCACCGAGGACGTAACGAGTGAGTGGACGCTTAAGAAGGGCAGAGCCTAGTTTAACGTAATCACGCATCAGGTATTCAAAGTCTGTATTAATCTGTTTCTGAACTCCGAGAACACTATTAGCTCGGGCAGTTCTTCTGTTTCTTGTCGTGGCCATACATTCCTCCTTGAAATGGTTTTCTCTGAGAAGAAGTCTAACAGGCCGGACACCAGACTCATTCATAAGAGTTCCTGAATCATGACAGACATTCTTACTTTGATTTGCGAGGTACCGAACTTGCACATTGATTGTGAAGATCAAGGAGGATGATTATGAAAACCGTATCAATAATTAGTGCTGCAGGACTTCTACTCATGATGAGCTGCAGTCATGATGATAAGTATGATGTGAAAAGAGAAGAGATTGAAAAGCAGGAAGCAATCGAAATGGTCAAAGACAGTAACAACATCGAAATTAAAAAAGGCTGGGGCGACGATAAAATTATTCTGAAAGATGAATGATCTTATCTACGGTTCTGGACGCCGGGACTGCGGACGTTTTCGCAGGTAAAACCCACCATGCAATGTCTGGAGTCTCTTGTGCGGAACGAGGCAGACATTGCGATTTCCTGAGGACCACAGGCCCGACGGGCCTCTTTAGGTGAAAGATAAAGTGTGTAACGTGAGATATCAAAAAAGCCATATCTCACTGTGATCATCTGATACGACTCAAGTGCTTCGCGGATTTCCGTACACGTCATTTTTTTCGGGCGATAAGTTTCATTCTGCGCAAATGCGAATGAGCTGGTGAAAAGACAGAATAGGATAAGGGACTTCATCCGGATCTCCTGTTGGGGGAAGGTGAATCTATCCTTGTTTTCCACCTGGATGTGGCCGTGTGTAAAGATTACTTGTGCGGCCACCTCAAGCGGTGCTCAATTACTTAGAGTTTTGCTTAAGTTAAGGTTTTTCTCAGGAGGCCCTCATGCATTATGCAAAGCTCGCCCTCGCCTTTGTCCTTTTCCTGGGAATATCTATCCTGGGTTACGATCTCTTCCAACGATCCCAAAAACTTCAGACAACAAAAGCTCAGTACAGCGAAATTAATCATTTCAGTTACGGGCTCTTCAGTATCGATTCATGGAAAAAACAACTTTCCGTGATTATCTCCGACGAAATCGGCGGACTTTCTCTCAAGGGTGAAACCGGCATCACTATTAAGCAACAACTGGAAAAGCAACTTGCTGTCCTTATTGATAAGATTGCCTTGAGGATCAAAACTCAGAACAATAAAACGACCAAAGGCTGGTTCAAGCAGTCCTTCATTGAAAGCTTTGTGGATGTAAGAGACATCAAGGCCGGAATTCCGGAATATGCAAATGCCATGATGAAAGAGATTTCGAGTCCACAGACAGAAAAGCAGATCAAGGGACTCCTCAAAACCAATGTCGACAAATACATGACTGAGACCTTTGATAAAAAAGATGACTCATTAAGAGACGCTCTCGTCGCAAAATTCGGTCAGGGCGAGGAAGAAAAGGCCAAGGCCGTACTGGAGAAAAAACTCTCGCGCGGAAAAGATCGCGGTCAGGAAAAGGCCATGATCATGATTGGTCTTGCTGTCTTACTTTTTCTCCTGATCGGGATTTCCAAAAAGCCACTCACTCCACCGGAATATTTCATCCTCACGTCCACGTTGATTGTTCTCATGATTGTCGGGGTCACGACTCCCATGATCGACATGGAAGCAAGAATCTCCGAACTCTCGTTTGTACTCTTCGATCACGAAATTACCTTTAAGGATCAGATCCTCTTCTTTCAGAGTAAGAGTATTCTCGACGTTTTCCATATCATGATCACGCACGAGGAACTTCAGATGAAGCTCGTGGGCGTCCTCCTGGTGACGTTTAGTGTGCTCTTTCCCCTTCTCAAGATTCTTTCGACTTTCGCTTACTATTACGATTACTGCTCGGCCCGCAGCCGGAAACTCGTCAATTTCTTCGTTTTGAAGTCCGGGAAGTGGTCCATGGCCGATGTCCTGGTTGTCGCGATTTTCATGGCGTATATCGGGTTTAACGGGGTTATCAACAGTCAGCTGGGTAACATTAAGGAAGCCGGGGCCGATCTCAACGTCATGACAACTAATGGAACTTCACTCCAGCCTGGCTATTACGTCTTCCTCACTTACGCTGTCCTTGCGATGTTCCTCTCTAACTTCCTGAAGAATCGTCCGTGGGAGTGTAAAAGGCCCGATGTCTAAAACCTGGACACCACCCCGGTAAATTTTCAAAGTTTTCTTAAAGCATCCTGCCGGGAGATAAAATCCCGGCATGAAACACTTAATCCCACTTCTTCTCTTGTCCCTCTCCTTTTCTGCTGTTGCGAACAGTAAGCTGGGAGAAACCATTCCTTATCCTTTTCACGATGTTCAGGAGAATCAGGGCAACAAAGTTATGGTGATCGATAGTGGTGTCGCCGCTCTCGAACTTCGCCTCCAGATGATTCGCCGGGCACAGAAGAATATCGAAGCAGAATATTTTATCTACAACACAGATGTCGCGGCGAAGATCTTCACTCGTGAACTCGTCGAAGCGGCCAAGCGCGGAGTGAAAGTCAGAATACTCATCGATAAAAACTTAGCAACTTTCAAATTCAATGCTTATTACGCTGAAGAACTCGCTCCTTTTGGGATCGAAGTAAAGTATTACAACAATGCTCCTGTCATCGCGATTTCCACAGTCCAGTTCCGTAACCACAGAAAGCTTCTCTCGATTGATGACACTGAAGCGATAACTGGTGGACGTAACATCGGTGATGATTATTTCGATATCTCCCACGAATTCAATTTCTATGACCGTGACATCTATGCAGCGGGCCCGATCGTCAAAGTGATGAGAGAGAGTTTTGATCAATTCTTTGATCACAAGATCTCTGTAAAACTCAAACGTCCGGAAAGAAGCCAGAATAATGAAGATCGCGCTTCCAGATGGGACGCGAAAGTGGCCAAGGCTAAGTCATTCCTCGAGGAATCTCCTGAAGAAACTCTTATCCGTTCACGCCTTGCTGATGTCGGTGTGAAGACTCTGGAAACCTATAAAATGCATGATTGCCCCACAGCGACTTATTCGACTGATGCTCCGGGTGCGAATTTCAGACAGCGTCTCAAGGAAAAATATCTCGATAAGTTCCGTTTCCTCCGTCAGACTCTTGCGGAAAAAACACTTGAAGTGAATAAGGCCTTCACTCTCTCTTCTCCTTATATGATCCATAATGGTCGCACGAGAAAAGTGATGAAGCACCTTCTGGAAAACAAGGTCGATATTAATGTCTACACTAATTCACTTGCATCGACGGATGCTGTGTATGTAGCAGCGAACCTTTATCTCTACATCAAAGCATGGGCCCGCGCCGGAATCAAAATTTTCCTTCACGACGGAAAATTCCTGAATGATTTGCCGGCAATGACAGCGGAAGCAGAGAAAGCGCGCTGGGGAACTCATGACAAGTCCCAGGTTTATGAATCTACCACTCACTCGGAAGTCATGATCGGAACATATAACATTGATAATCGATCGAACTTCTACAATACCGAAATGGCCCTCTTCTGCCGCGGAAATGATGAGCTCTCACAGGAAGTGAAAGACAGCATCATGAGAAGAGCGAAGAAAGGGATTCAGATTCAGGCGGATGGATCGGGAATTAACTCCGAAGGAATGCCTCTGAACATCTATGGGGCGACCAGAAACAAAGTCATCATGATGAAACTCATCACTCTCCCTTCCTGGCTCCTCAACTTCTTACTTTGATAACAAAAAAAATCCCGCGATAAGCGGGATTTTTTTTTTGCCAGAATTTGGAACTTAAAATTTACATCGGTCCGAAATCAAAGCTGAAGAGAGAAACCGAAACTTTCAGCTGAGTCTGATAAGGAAGCTTCAGGTTAATCGTTTTGATTCCTGCTGCTCTTACCATTCCCGGAGCTGCCGGACCCCATACAATGTTACTTACCCGGGCCACATAAGAATCAGTACCCTTCTTACAAATAACACCTGTGACATCGGCCCAGTCACCTTTCTGATTTGTGAGTTTCAGGCGAAGAGCTCCGCCACCGTTAGAAAGTCTGAGAGTGAGAGGATTACTTTTAGAGTTCTCTCTCCAGTTAAGGGAGATATCGCTGTTACCAACGAGTGTTTTAAGCTCAGTGATATTGCCGGCACATTGTTGTTGAGCGAATGAAGAAAGCGAGAAGAGCATAAGAGACATAAGAATAAGTGGCTTCATCATTTGATTTACTCCTGGGGGGGATAGGAAGAGGAGTATAGGAGGAAAATGCGCCGGGGTGTTCAGACCGTGGAAATTTTTCAGTCGAGGTACAATTCGCTCACGGAACTCACATCAAATCGTGCCTTTAGCGACTTGAGTAAGGAGAACAATCCAAGAATCTTACGATCAAGGAAGATGAAATCATGGGGAGGGGTATCGATCTGAGAACCCGCCACCAGTTCCATTCCTAAGGGATAAAGCTCATCCGGAAGGCGTGTCGTTCCCCAATCATAGTCTTTGGACTTAAGGGGACTGGCGGCCACTTCGCAGTACTTCCAGAGAAGATCTTTATCAAGTTGAAAGCCTGCTCCATCTTTGCCGGAGATCTCATCCAGCACAGCGAAGAAATTTTCGCGTCTGCCATGATGAAGTTCTCCGATGAGTTTCCGGTATTGCGTGAGTGTCTTTTCCGGATAGGCCAGACAGGCGCCGAAATCAATCAAGACCACTTCCCCATTCCGGTAGAGATAATTTCCCGGATGACTGTCAGTCTGAATGAGATGTCCGCGGAAAATTTCCTGAAGAAACAAACGAAAGAGTGTGGTTCCCAGTTTATTTCGTTCATCCTGAGAGAGACCCTTTAAAGTCGAAAGCGGGGTTCCCTCTATATATTCAGAGACAATCACGCGCTCGGAACAGAATTCCGGATAGAGCTTAGGAACATAACAGCCCGGCACATCCTGCATGAGCTTCTGGTACTCAGCGTGCTTCCTTGCTTCGTGCTCATAATCCATTTCTTCCATCAGGACTTTTTTAATCTCGTTATAAATGGGATCGAGATTCATTTTTTTAGGCAGGAGTTTTCCCATGCTGAGAAAAGTCCGGATCATTTTCATATCAAGATCAATCGCCTTCTTGATTCCCGGATACTGTATTTTTAAGACTACGACTTCGCCGGTTTTTTTGATGACTGCGCGGTGAACCTGCCCGATCGATGCGGCCGCAAGTGGAACTTCTTCAATATTGAGTTCATCTTTGAGCTTCTGCGGAATGAGACTGTGAATCTTCTCCCAGCCGAGATAATGACTTTGAGACTGAACTTTCTTCAGCACTTCATTCACTTCTTCCGGGAGATAATACTCTCCATACAAGGAAAGAATCTGAGCGGCCTTGAGAACACTGCCTTTCAGTTCGCCTACTTCATTCACAAATTGATCGATACTCTTTCCGATGAGATCACGGAAGACTGTGCGGGGATCGGCATTCTCCCCTGCAAGGAGCGAAGGAATCATTCTCATGGCGGATCGTGCAGCAAAGAGTCCACGGGAAAGTCGTGAGTTTTTCAGCTCATCAAGTTTTTTCACAGATGTTTACTGTCGAAGCTGGTGGCGGAAGAAAATCCCGTCATCGCCGAAAGACGAAGAGATGAATCTTGAAGTCGTGACGATATCAGCAATGTGCTCTGACTCTTTCACAAACTCTTCGGCCATCTCATGAGTGTATGTCCCATAATCAAGGGAGCGATATTTTTCAGGGAGAGCGCGGATCTCATAGACTTTTGTTTCAGGAGCAATTGAAGCAAAATCATCCCGCACATCATGGGGAGAAGAATCGGACTTCAGACCTTCGGCCGGAACAAAGAAAATCTGGCGTGGAGAGACTACTTCTTTTTCTTTGGCACCCTGGGCATTCAGTGAGGCCATATCGTCGAGAAGAAGTTCTTCCGGATAACTTGTGACTTTGCGGAACAGGCGGTGAACGAGCTTTTGCCCGATACCACTCCCCTCAGGAACAATGTTGGACATTGGATTCTTGAAGAAGTTGAAATCTTTTTCCTGACCGTTCAGAGATACGAGTGCCGAGATATTCGCACTTGGTGCGCGATCTCTCAGGATTTTCAGGGCAAGTCCCGGAGCAACCGGTTTCCCTGCAGAAACTTTATAGGTAAGTGATAAACGAAGAAGACCGCAGTCAGCACCCTGGAAAACACCAGAGTATTTATCCGAGACCGGAACAATCTTAACTGTCGCAAGAGAGCCGCGACGGTGAAGATACTTCACCCAACCTTCCGGAGCAAAATCAGAATAGCGTGTGTTCTTAAGAGAGATTTCCTGACGTGACATCGCGAAGAGCTGGGGAATTCCCATCTTCTTATAGCCAGGTAATTCTTTATCTTTGTAGATGGACTCAGAGGCCTTTGAAAAAAGAATCTGCTGCTTTTTACAGGCCTCGAGCTGATCGTAATCGGCCGGCACAGAAGCAGGGGCCCGGACTACTGATTCCTCAGTTTCAAAATCCATCGCGGCGTACACCCCGATGATTCCGACAAATGATAAAGTGAATAGCGCCGCTTTTTTCATATATCTATTAAACACCGGTTAGAGATTGAGAAGAACATGGCAAATTGTTCACTTCGTAAGGCCAGTCAGCTTAAGTCTCATTTTTTCCATCACCCACGCTGGTCCGACGAGCAAAAAGAAGATGTCTTCAAAGAAAGAAGGCTTCTTGCCTTCGATTTTATGTCCCCAAAACTGACCGATCCAGGCAACTACAAACATCCCGATGTTCACAGGAACGAAGTACTGATAACCGGCAAATATGGCGCAGATGCCAAGGACGACGCCGTATAATACGATCATGTGGGGTAAATACGAGCGCATTGATCTGAAATAGAAAATCAGGCTCGAAAGCACGATTGCCCCCATGACGTAGCTCGGGACAAAAGCATAAATCAGCGCAACCACATTAAAAAAAATGACGGGAACGCAGAAGAAATGGATTAGTTGATTTTTTTCGTTCTGGTGTGAGGTGGAGTACTGAGAAATGAGTGCAAGTTCATTCATAAGATTTGCTCTCCTTTAAACCTTTTTTTTAGATCTGTTATAAAATCTTAATGTAAAAAGGAGTTTACATGAAAATAAGAATTATACCACTCATGGTGGTATCACTGGCCCTCCTGTCCTGCGCGCGCAACACGGAAAAGACAATCGCTAAGAAAGCTGTTGTTGATACCAACCGTGTGCCTACTTCTCAGGACAAAGAGACACCGTGGACGACATGGTCTAAGAAAGGAACTGTGGGAGGACTTCTCGTTCTCAAACATATCCGCGAAGAACTTCTCGAAAAAAATCTCCACGATCCGCACATCGATTATACCGGCTACGCAAAAATCGAATGTCCGAAAGAGCCAAAATTCAGAACTGCGGACGGGACATGTTACCTCCCGGAAACTCCTTACGTTGGTGCTGCGAACACGGCCTTCGGTCGTAACGTTCCACCTGAATTCATCGATGCTGTTGCTGCTGAAAAACTCATGACACCAAATCCTAAAGGTGTTTCACAGGAATTTTTCACACGTCAGGAATTCCAGCCCGTTCCTTTCCTGAACATGCTTGCTGCAAGCTGGATTCAGTTCATGAACCACGACTGGCTTACTCACGGTAAGAACGTTGAGAAGAACCCGCACTCTGTGCACGGAACTTCTGAAGTTGTAGAAAGAACTGATACTGTGAATGATAAAGAATTTAAAAAAGAATACGGAAAAGTATCTAATAACCAGGTGACT
Source organism: Bdellovibrionota bacterium (assembly GCA_040387275.1). Taxonomy (GTDB): domain Bacteria; phylum Bdellovibrionota; class Bacteriovoracia; order Bacteriovoracales; family Bacteriovoracaceae; genus Peredibacter. The sequence continues at coordinate 980,822 of JAZKDZ010000001.1, forward strand.
CACTGGTGGGATGGATCGCAGATTTACGGATCTAACCAGAATGAACAGAATGCTGTCCGCTCATTCGCGAAAGGAAAACTCGCGACTGTTATCGTTAACGGCAGAGAGCTCCTTCCTAAGGGCCAGCTCAATGTTGCTTACAACAAGCAGAACCAGGGTTACGAAGTCACAGGTTTCCGTGACAACTTCTGGGTTGGTCTCTCGATGCTCCATCACCTTTTCGTGAAAGAGCACAACGCAATCGCTGACATGCTTTACACAAAATATGTGAAAGTGGATAAGAAATCAGGCAAGTTCATCTGGAGAAGCGGAAAGCACCAGAAGCTTCTTACTGAAAAAGAAGTCGATGAAGAAGTTTTCCAGACAGCTCGTCTTATCAACGCTGCTGTTATGGCGAAAATCCACACAGTAGAATGGACTCCGGCAATTCTTGCGAACAAGGTTCTCAAGAAAGCTATGTTCACAAACTGGTACGGTCTTGCCCATCCTCAGACATGGTCACGCATCCTGAAATACTTCCCGATGTTCAGCCGCGCAGACTTCGGTCTTAACGCTGGTTACACACTCGGTGGTATCGTTGGTGATAAGAGAAATGATTACGGTGTTCCTTATACGATCACTGAAGAATTCACATCTGTTTACCGCCTCCACTCTCTTCTTCCGGAAGCACTTGAACTCAAGCGCTATTCTGATAAGAAAGCCGTCTCTGTTCCGATGGAAGCTACTCGTAACGAGAAATCGTACGACATGATGTCTAACTACGACCTGAAAGATCTCTTCTACTCTTTCGGTACTCAGCATCCGGGTCAGCTCATTCTCGGTAACTTTCCTAAGTTCATGCAGGAACTCAAAATCCCTGGTCACGGAACAATGGATCTCGGGATGATCGATATCGTAAGAGACCGCGAAAGAGGCGTTCCCCGTTATAACCAATTCCGCCGCGCTCTCAACATGAGACCAATTCAGAAGTACTCAGACTTCTTCATGGATGGCGAAATCAAGACTGACAAGCAGAGAGAAATCATTGCTAAGTTCAATAAGGTTTACGGAAAAGATGAAGACGGAAAAGACAACGTAGAGATGGTCGATCTTCTCGTTGGTACTCTCGCTGAAGAAGTTCGTCCAACGAACTTCGGATTCGGAGAAACTATGTTCCACATCTTCATTCTCATGGCCTCACGCCGTCTGATGGCAGATCCGTATTACACAGACAGATACAATTCTGATTACTACACGAAGGCCGGAATTCACTGGGTGGATACAAAATCACTCATGTCTCAGGTTATTTCCCGTCATATGCCTGAACTCAAGAAGCATATGAAAGGTGACACTGCCTTCAATCCCTGGACAGAATAACTTAATTTTTTAAGAGGGGGCTTCGGCCCCCTTTTTCATTAACCACGATCCTGGATTATCCGGAACCCAGCTCACTTTCCCAATCGTAATCGTCATTCTGTTTCTCTTCGCAAAACTCCTCACCAAATCCAGACCACCTTTAAAGCAAAGCACCGAGCTGTAATCATCGATCTTTGAATATGTGCCTGGCTGCCGCCGAGGCTTTTCATGTTTCTGCTGATTCAAGAGAACATAGTGAAGCGCATTTCTGGTTTCTCTCACCGATCTCAGAACATGCAGGTGATAGCGTTCCATCTGAACTCTCCCCTTCTGCAGTCCCTTGGCCAAAGTGATGGTGAGAGATCTCATTCCCCTGGTGTAAGTTAAGTCGAGTTGTCTGTAAGAAGAAAACAGTTCAAATCTGACGCGCGTGCCTTAACGGAGTGAGAGAAAATATTTAGGCTTAGAGTATGAAAAAACTAATGATCGCACTTTCGTTCTTCGTCGTTTCTCTTTCTCAGGCGCAGGTCTACGATGCCCGGCCGGTAGCCGAGCTCCTTGCCCGCATTCAGAAAGCGACATTCACTTATAAAGAAAGAGGACTTCTCCACGGATATAATTCGATCCAGAGCTGTCTCTTTGTTTCTGAGGACATCATCATTTTCAAAAATTATTGTTTTCCGGCGAAGAAATATCCGGCCCGTGGATATTCCATCATCACCCGCGAATCCGGTGTAGTTGAATTGTATGAAGAGCAGATGCCGGGATATCCCCTTATCAAAGAATTCGTGATCGAAGAATTTCCAGTCTTCATGGTTCCCTATCTTCGCGACAGCCTTCCGACATATACACTGAGTGATCTTGATGGAATTATGCGCGAACTGTATCCACGCTACAATCCAGGTTGCTGGTCAACGAGCTTTTCGAAATACACGGAAGCTGCTGACTTCAATTGTAATCAGGGTGTCCAGAATGTTATGAATGGCGAAGCTTGGGGGAAAGAAACTCAGGAAATCGTCAATGACGATGCTGCCTGGTTTGCTATCATGAATGCGCTTGAGGCAAAACTCAAAAACTAATCGCGCGTTCTCACTTCCAGTAATTCAATCACAAATCTAAGGTCCGAAAACGGGGGAATCATTTCCCCGATTTCTCTTTCTCCGTAGGCAAGATCCGAAGGAACAAAGAGCTCGCGTTTTCCGCCTTCTTTCATTCCCACCAGTCCCTGATCCCAACCTTTAATCACCCGGCCGGTACCGAAGACAAACTGAAAAGGCTTGCCACGATCGTGGGAAGAATCGAACTTCTTCCCGTCCATCAGAAAACCCTCGTAATGGGCAAAACAAAGGGCCCCCCGACTGGTCTCTTTACCGCTACCGATTACATGATCAATGATTTTTAGTTCGCTCATGATTTGATAATAATCAAAGTGGCCCATTTTGTGGTCACTTTATCGGGCCAAAATGCGGATTCTGGGGGAATTTGGTCGTTCCTGCGCCTTCCTATAAAATCGGCCCATGAACAGAATCTTCCTTCTCTTCTTTCTATCAGTAGCATTATTCGGACTCATGGGTCTCATGCCGAAAGGTCATAAGCACTCTGAAATCGCCAGTGATACAACGGAAAAAGTGACTGAGATTCAGGAAACGATGGTCTATGAACCGCTCAAAATCTACATTCCTGCGCAGGGTGAACCAAGTGATAACGGTCTGACTCAAAACATGCATAAAGAGTTCAGAGAGGCCTTAAACCGCGATCCTGCTTCTGCTATCGAACTGGCCCGGGAATACATTTTTACGGCCGAACTGGATTCTCACTTCCGCCTGGAAGTTCTGCGTGAATTGAAAGCGATTCAATTCTCACAGCCAGGGGTATTGGTTCTTGCGGATGAAGTGATTGATACGCCGCCCGACACGGAATTATTTGAAGAGGCACTTACGATCCGTTATGCCTCAATGGATAAAGAAGAGTTTACGAAATTTGTGACTGATATCTCTTCCAAGAAAAACTCTCCGGAATACGAAGCTATCCTGAAAAATTACCAGCACTCTATTTGATCACTTCACCCGTTCCATATTGCTGAGGAGCATTTGAATAAAGTGCATTCGCTTTTGGTAACCATGACTGAAGTGCTGCTTTGCGATTTGTATCAGACGGGTGAGTCGAAAGAATTTCCGGTGGTGCTTTCCCTTTATTCGCCGCTCCCATTCTGTCCCAAAGATTCATCGCCTCCGAAGGATCATATCCTGCCTTCGCCATGTATTCCTGCCCCACTTGATCGGCTTCAGTTTCATCACCACGTGAGTATTTCATGTCAAAGAATTGAAGCGCAAAACCAGCTGCCGCTCCCGAAAGAGTCGTAAGCTGTCTGCAGGTTTCTGTCTTACAGAAAATCTGACCGCCGAGAACAGTCGCAAGTCCCACGGCAATCCCGGTGATATTTGTTTTCATCGCACGAGCGTATCTTTCTTTCCCGTGACGTTTCGTCGCGTGTGCCACTTCATGTCCGAGAACGGCCGCGAGGGCACCTTCTGTTTTTAAAACCGGCATGATGCCTGTATAGACGGCCATTTTCCCGCCGGGCATACACCAGGCGTTCACTTCCGGACTATCAATCAGCATCCATTCCCACTGAAAATTTTCTCCCGAGGATTTCGCAATTCTGTTCGCTACGCGATCGAGCATGGCCTTCCATTCAGCATTCGTGGAAAGTTTCGATTTCGACTTCACTTCCTGGTAGGCCTTCAGTGCTTGCGCATTGATATCAGCGTCCGACGGTTCTTTTGTCACCGAAGCACAACCCACAAGAAGAAAGAGTAAGAGAGAAAAAATCCGCATAGAAACTCCTTAAGAATTCTGACAAGCATATCCTACGTCACACGCGGAGCTTCTCCCAAGTCATTTGTCTCATGACAGGGACGATTCGCCCCTCACGCTGTGATTCATAACGAGGCAATTCTTCCTGCTGTGTCGAGCATCTGACAGCTGCATCTCCGTCATAAAAAAAAGTTGCCATGACTCGCACGAAAAACAAAAAATGAATTAAGGATAAATTCAGTTCACGGGAGATAAAAATGAAAGACACCGATACAGCTTCTCAAAATTGGTTCGTACTAAGTTCGGGGTTTAAGGTTCAGGCATCATGTCCTGCCTGCCATTCCCATAATGTGAGCTACTACTGCACACGCCACCCGGGCCTCAAGGGAATCTCTCAATCAAGCCGCGGATTCATTCCTGCTTGCCTTGATTGCGGCAAGAATCTTCCTAATCAACGTGAAAAAGCTGCGAAAAAAGGCCAGATCATCAAGAAAAATTTCCGTAGTGCCTGAGTTCGACTTAAAATGAATACATGCGTTTTCTCTTCCTCATTCTTTTACTCTCCACTCCGCTCATGGCGGAAACAGATTCCTTCTCTCACAAGAAGGGATTAGTTTTCGGTCTGGGCGGAACTGTTTCCCGCTACACATTCCCCGCTGATTTCGAAGGTATCGATAAAGACAAGCTGGATGACAAGACCACTTTGTACGGTGGAGTTCTCCAGCTGGGATATGATGTCGTACTCTTCAATCGTCTCCTACTTGGCCTTCGTGGTGAAGGAATGGTTTCCGATACCATGGGTGCCGGTAATGAAGACGGAAACGTCCTGCGCGGAAAAGCGCGCGCGACGAACGGGCTTCTTCGCGCCGGAGTTCTTTTTGAAACGAAATTTTTTGATATGGTCGGTGATCCCGCCAACATGATCTTTGAAATTTTTATGGAAGGCGGAGTGACCTCAGGCCACAGAAGTTTCAGCAAGAAATTTTCCACGAGTGATGATTACGTGGATAATCTCGAAGAAGAATTTCAGGGTTCAATCCTCGCAGGGGGAATCAATCTCACGAATCGCTCGGGTGCTTTTTTCGAGTTAAAAGGCATGAACACAAACATGACCCATACCCGCCAGAAATTCACAGGTCACAAGATCGAAAACGGCGGAGCAGAAGTCTCCACTGACCGCGTTCTCGACGAGAAGAAAAGCTTTATGACGTTTCTCATAGTGATGGGCCACCATTTCTGATCTAAGGCCCTGTAACCCCTGAGTGTGTAAGAACTTCCTTCCTATGGTGACCATCAGTGGTCCATGGTAAAACGGTTCGATGAAAATGCTCCTTTCACTCTTCATTTTCGCTCTCACTCTTCCTGCCCAGGCAGACTATCTGTCTTCAGATCCCATCGGTTACTATTCCGAAGGCCTTCTGAAAAATGGTGTGCGTCTTCCTGACGAAGGCCCGGGCTTCATGCATTTATTTCTTCACCGTAATCGTGGTTTCGGAACTCAGGAGATGATTGATCTCATCACCAAATCTGCGGCTTCAATGGATAAGCAATTTCCGAATTATGATCGCCTGCAGGTGGGAGACATCAGTCAGGAAGGTGGTGGAGCTGTGAATGACCTTCATGACTCTCATGAAAATGGTCAGGACGTTGACCTCACCTACTACCGCAAAAATAAAATTGAGCAGCCTGCGACCCACATCAATGGCTTTGCGGAACTCATGGTCGTGAGAGGAAAGATTTCAAAGAACTTTGATTCTGCCCGCAACTGGCAATTTCTGAAAGAGCTCCATGCCCATGGTGATGTTCAGAGAATTTTTATGGATACAGTGATTAAGCGGGAAATCTGCCGATACGCCCGTTCCGTGAAAGAGTCCGCTGTGCATCTCGAGGTTCTGAGAAGCCTTCGTCCTTATCCGAATCACCAGGAACACATGCATGTGCGTTTAAAATGCCCGCCAGAGGCCAAAGAATGCCGTCCGCAGGAAGATCCTCCTGCAGGCAGTGGTTGCAATATCTAAGCAGTCACTTCGTTCTGACAGTAGCGATCTACAAAAACCAGAATATCATCCAGCTCCGCCGGCTTTTTTAAATGTCCGACTGCACCTTCAATTTTCACAATATCTGCATTGGCCGAAAAAATGACGACGGGAACATGACTCAGCTTCGTTTGATTTCGCATTTCACGATAAAAGGTCGGCCCATCCATAACCGGCATCATAAGATCGAGAAAAATCAGTCCCGGTGGAGAAATCTTCTCAAGAAGAGCTAGCGCTTCTTTCCCATTCACTGCTTCATCTACTTTGAAACCCAGCATGGTGAGAACTTCCACCAACGAGCTTCTTACATCATCATTATCTTCGATCACTAATATGGTTTTCATAGGAAGAATCTTACCCGCTTGCCTATAAAAATCATCTCAATTATTTATTTTTCAATTAGTTATGAAGGGTTCCTCACATTTCAAACTGAGTTATGAATACCTGTTCACAAAGCGGAGGAAAAAGCTAGAATCGGTCCATGAAAAAAATAATACTGTTTCTGTTTGTCATGATTTCCTGCACGCACAATCCTTATGAGACTGCCACTCCTGAGAGGATTTCGACGTATAAAGAAGTCGCAGTTCCTTTTGCTTCCGGAACTTCTTTTCATGTTTCCATGAGTCCCTATTACATGAAAAATCGTCACTACTCATGGGACCTTGAAGTTCCGTTTGGAACTCCTGTTCATGCGATTGAAAGTGGAAAAGTACTTTCCGTTTTTCAACCTGAAGGTGGTGGTGGGTGTGATCAGAAACTTTATCTGAACAAAGGACATAACGTACGTGTGATACACGACGACGGAACAGTCGCACAATATCTCCACGTGGATATCAAAGTGAAAGAGGAAGACATCATTCAGAAAGGTCAGGTCATCGCTCTCACAGCAAACAGTGGAGTTGTCTGCAGGCCGAATCTTCATCTCATGGTCTTTCGCGGAAAAAGCGAAATTCGCCCTTCAGGGGAAACCATCCCGCTGCGATTTTCAGGAATTCCTGAGGGAAGACTCATTCATGGATATCAGGGTAAGGCGCCATGATGTTCAAGGCTTCTCACATCCTCGTTCGTCATGAATATGAAGCAAAAGACATTTTGAAAAAAATTGCCGACGGAAAATCGTTTGAAGATCTGGCGAAAGATTTCTCTCAGTGCCCTTCATCTAAGAATGGTGGCATGCTGGGCGAATTTCCGACCGGAAAAATGGTGCCAGCTTTTGAAAAGGCCCTCATCGCTCTTAAGCCAGGTGAAGTCTCAGGAATTGTGAAAACTCAATTCGGCCATCACATTATTCTTCGCCACTGATTATCTTTTTTTCCGGCAGGAGCCTTTAGATCCGGCCTTTGTTCCCGGAACTCTTTCATACCCTTTCCAGCAGCTCATCTTTTTTTTCTTTGCCATAGATACCTCCTCTAAAAATTTTACCTTGATGAGTTCCTGTTGGCCTCGTTGTTGAAGCTTTGTCTGCATGGGTTTTGATTACAATCTGGATTATAAATCACTCAACTTTCGCGACAATCCCTGGGATTACAAGGTGGGTAAAGGTGAGCAGGGTGTCTTACTGGTTGAACCTTACAAATCCGAGTTACTTCCTTATTGGAAATTTCGCACGCCGAAAGAAGCCGCTGTTTCGGCCCGCAAAATATTTCTTCTCTTTAAGAAGTATAAGAGTGATGAGGATTTCATTGGCATGGACATGGCCCGAAAATTTCTCCAGATGGGTTTCACCCGCTCACGCAGGTATGCCAATCATCGCTCGGGAAAAAAATATGAGGGAGAGAGGCTCCTCCCACGGGATGAAGATCCGGAAAAAGCGAAGTCAGCAAAGATCTTTTTTAAGTTCTGGAAGCGAGTGGAGAATGATTCCCGTTATCGGCAAATGAAATCGCAGTGGCAGGAATGGTTCGGATAAAAGAGAAAAGTCACCCTTACTAAAACGAATAAGGGTGACGGAGAAAATTACTCTTCGTCGATAGCAATGTGCCAGACGCCGCCAAGACCATCACCATTTGTTTGTCCTGCTTTCTTATCCCCTACGTAGAGATAAAGCGGACGGCTGTCGAAAGACAGTTGCAGAGTTCCGTCATTTCTTTTTGTGACACCGAAATCACCAGTCACGAGTTTCACTTGTTCAGGTGTGAGAAGAATCGGCGGCCATGCTTTCGCACAAGCATCGTAGCAAGTCGTTTCATTTGCTCCATCCGGATCAAATGTGTAGAGTGTGAAGCCTTTCACGTTCGTGAGAAGTTCAACTTTATCTCCTTCAATTGTGATGATGCGAACATCTGTCACACCCGGGACGATGTCCGCGAGAATTGATGTTGAGAAAGTGAGAAGCGCAATGAGAAAAAATGATTTCATGTTATCCATCCTTTTGTGTATGGGTCCTAAGGTGGAATATGCGCTCTAAGATTGATGCCGACAATTTACCTTTCAGAAACAGATGTTTACCAAAAGGATACACCCTTAAAGCTGAAAGCCCATCTGATCAGCGTTCTCGTCGAATTTCTCCGGCATCCGGACGTCTCCTCCGATAGATCCCGCGAGCTTACGCATAATCGCAAGACACATCTCTTCTTCCTCATACAGGAAGAAATAGGAGTTCATGATGCCAAATCCCTTATATTCACCCAGCCGGTAAACCCACATGGCGAGCCTTTGCTCATCCTGATTCTGGGAGGGACGCCCTTTAAAGCGGATCATCAGGTGATCTCCGCCTACCAGTTTATCCAGAGGGAGTTCAGAATTGTATTCATCCTCAATCAGGATATTCATCGTTGTTTCTTTCAAGGCCTGAGCGAGTGGATAGAGACATTCCGGTTTCCTGAACCAGTCCATGTGCGTGAGGTGAACCACAAATCTTTTATCTTTGGGGCAGCGTCTGGCGAAGCGGACAATCGCCTGCCAGTTCTCCGGTTGAAAAGTTTCCGGAAGTCTCAGCACAATAGGACCCAGATGCGGACCGAGCATGCCGACAGCTGCGAGAAATTCCCGCATGTCATGATAATTATCCCCGAGCGGAAACTCATGGGAGACTCTTCTCGGTATAATAGGACAGAAACGAAAATGTTCATTGGCCCCCTCCACTACTTCCCTTAATTTTTTCATGTCACTTTCGTATGGGAGGTCATTGAAGGTTGAGGAAAGTTCGACAGCATCGAACTGACCGGCATAATGAAAAAGAAATTCCTCAATCGGACAACGGTGATCATAAAGAGTGCCGCGAAGAAGAGCACTCTCCCAGGTAGGAAGCCCCAGATGAATTCTTCTTCCATCATTGTGCTGCTGATAGCGCTGAAGTTTCAGGAGGTTCATATTTTTTGCGTTCAGGTTTTCATTCATATTTCCACCTTCAGGAGATCATTCCATTCTGTGGTGAAGTGCCGTGACTTGTAGGCATGAATGGTTTTCCACTCCTGATTGATTCCACACGCACCACTCTTCACCGTATGCGGCCCGTATTTTTTATTGATCATATCCATCACATTATTTATTTGTTCGTTGTCTCCCACGTCAGGTGTGAAGAGATCCATCTGGCATTCATTTTTCGGAACGATGTGGTTGAGAAGGATTCCGCCTTTTTTATAACCAAAGCCCGGGCGATAGATCTGATCGAGAACTTCATGCGCCCCACGGATGAGTTTCACGACGTCCGAGGTGCCGGAGGTAAAGCGGATGGAATCAATGCCGTAATACTGAGGTCCGGGTTTAAAGGGATTGGTATGGATGAAGGCCGTGAGACTATAACAGACACTTTTCTGTGCCCGGAGTTTCAGCGATGCATTCGTCACAAACTGCGCGAGGGCCTCACGGAGTTCATCTTTCGTATAAACATCGTAACCAAAGCTCCGTGAGTTTCCTGTGTTCTTCTTATCCTCGGGACTTTCTATCGAGAGACAGTTGATGCCGCGAAGTTCATCCTGGATCTCGCGCCCCACTTTCGTGAGATGCTTCTGGATAATTTTCTCATCCGGGAATCGCTTGAACTCGAGGGCCGTCCGGATATTGAAAATGGAAAGCTTACTCGCTGAACGCACACCCACTCCCCAGAGATCGCGCACGGGAAAATCTTTTAAAGCAGCGTCGATCTGTTCATCAGTGATGAGGGTGCAGACTCCGCTGTGTTTTTTGGAGAGCTTGTTGGAAACTTTTGCGAGTACCTTGGTTTTTGAGATTCCCACTCCCACCGGCATGCCGACCTTGCGGAAAATCTCAGCGCGGACCATTCTTCCCCACGCCTCAAAATCAAAATTCTCATCCCCTTCGATTTCCACGAAGGCTTCATCCACGGAATACACTTCCACTTTCGGCGAGAACTCGCGCAGGACATTCATCACGCGCTTACTGATATCGTCGTACAAGGCGTAGTTGGAAGAAAAGACCGCGACATTGTGCTTTTTCACACGATCACGAACCTTGAAAAAGGCTTCGCACATCTGGCCGAAACCCAGGGCCTTCGCTTCTTTGGTGAAAGCAATCGCCGCTCCGTCATTATTGGAAAGAACGATCACGGGTTTATTCCGGAGATCGGGCCGGAAAATTTTCTCGCACGAACAGTAGAAGGAATTGCAGTCAACAAGGGCCACCATCTTCATGAAACCTCCCTGACCAGAGCACGGATCATGCCCCAGATGAAATCGCCATTTTCCGGATCATTATTCTGAATAAGAAGAGGACTCACCCGCTCAACGGTGAACTTTCCTTTGCGGACAACGAGGGCCAGCTTGTCTTTTTCATGCGGGAGATTCCGGTCGACCACCAGAACATCTGCGGGCATCACACCTTCTCTTGGTTTTTTCCCGGAGACCTTCACCAGATAGGAAGATTTGCGATCCGGGAAAATTTTTGCATCAATGGAAAAGTCATCACCCATAAACTCAATATACGTATATTTTCCGTACATGCAAGACAGGGCTTGACTTTCCGTATCTTTACCGTATATTATTCTTATGAGAATCTACGCTTCCGCTACCATTCAAGAAGAACTCCTGACCGGCTTCCAGAGCCCCTGCTCCGAGTTCGCTGAGAAGCCCCTGTCCTTTGACGAGCGTTATGGCGTCGGAAACCCCGGTATTAAGCTTTTAAAGGTGGAAAGCGATTTCCCCAGACTGGGTGTCATGAAAGGCGATGAAATCCTCGTGGACCTCGCTAAACGGCCCGGGCCCAAAAGCCTGGTCGTCACATTCCTGGAAGATGAGATCCGCCTGTTTCAGGGACAAGTTCCGACTGATGAAGACAACCTTGTCTGCGGGGTTGTGACAGTCATCATCAGGGCATTTTAAGATTACTCTCCGAAAGTGAACGTGCCTTCGATCGCGTGGTGATCTGAGGCCGCGCAGACCTTCCCTTTATATTCATAATCCACAACTCTCACGTGAATCGATGAATCTTTGATCGGTGTTTCGCGATCTACCCACATATGATCAATCCATTCTCTTTCATGATCAGGCTTTTTGTAACAATCAATGACGTTTGTGTGTGAGATCGGCCCCGTAAGTTCAGTTTCCTTCATGCCCATAAGATCAAGTCCCTTATGGAACTCTTCTTCCTTGGCATCAATATTGAGATCGCCGATAAGAAACTGAGGGACACCCGCTCTCTTATATTTTGCCATCATTCCTTTCACCTGACTCATCTGCGAAAGTCTGACAGAGCCGAGTTTTTCAATGGCCTGAAGATGAGTGACAGCGAACTGAACAACTTTCCCGCTGGGAAGTTTACTTTCAATCATCACAGCACCCTTGGAAGCAAAGCAATCCGCCTTCCCGCACTTCTTATAATAAACCTTATCCAGAACTTTGAATGGGTGTTTGCCGAGAACGAAAACACCGGAACCGAAGAAGGGATAAATGAAAGCGTTGTTCTTAAGATAGTACTGGTGAGGAAAATCTTTTTCTAATTTCTTTCCGACATACTTCCGGAAGGAAGACATGAAAGCTTCCTGGAAGAAAACAAAATCATAATCCTCGCCTTCGATGGCGTAAGAGATAACTTCTGTTCTCTTTTCCTGATTGCTGAATTTAATCGGCTTCGGAAGCATGAAGGTATTCCATGAAAGAATTTTCAAGTCCGCTGCTCCGGCCGGAAGAGAGATGGCCAGAAGCAAAAGGAGTTTAGCGATCAAGAGAACCTCCGTGTAACTGTATAGGTAACTTATCCGTAAGTTCCCGCTAAAATTTTAGAACATTGTCCGGGGCCGTTTTGGGGTAGGCGAAATCTTCCGCTTTGGGATTGCGGATAGGGAGATAACCCGGCGAGAGAGCAATAGTCGGGGAAAAATTATAGGCGGGGAAAAAGATTAAGCTAAAGTGTGCCCGGGGATTTCCACCACAAATCTGGTATTGAGATGATAGGGATCAAGATAGATTTTCCCTTTATGATCCTGAGCGATTTTATGGGAAAGACTGAGGCCCAGACCCGTCCCCTTACCCGATGGCTTCGTCGTAAAGAGTGGTTGGAATATTTTCGCCTGAACATCTTCCGGAATTCCTTTCCCGGAGTCCGTCACAAAAATCTGAACGTGATCCCCTACTTCCGCGGCCTCAACTGAAATCCATTTCTCTTTCTGACCATCAATGGCATCAAAGGCATTGTTCAGAAGATTCAGGAGAAGCTGGGAAATCTGAACGGCACGACACTCAAGCGTAATTTCCTGCGGAATGTGAATTTTGAGTTTTACATTATGCTGACGGAATCTCTCGTAACAGAATGTGAGTGTATCATCCACAATCTGCGCCAGTGATTCCGTCTTCATGAGATCCTGGCTCCCTTCGCGGGAAACTGTATTCATGGAATCCACAATACGGGCAATCCGATATACGGTTTTAGAAATGAGGTCGAGTTTCGCCAGAGCTTCTTCCTTGGCATCCTGTTGAATCAGAAAGCGTAGATGCTGGGAATTGAGATTGATCGAAGTCAGAGGATTGTTAATCTCATGAGTGATTCCGCTCGCCATCTCACCAAGAGCAGCAAATTTGGCAGAGGCAAAAGACTGCGCCCTCTGTTCCTCAAGCTGAAGGTTCAGCTCTTCCATTTTTCTTTTCTCATTTTCAGCATCCGTCATGGCCTTCACGATGAGACTTTCTGTGCGGACATTTTCCCGGGCCACAAAATAAAACATAAGGAAGATCAACCCGACATAAATGATACCAATCGCCTGACTGATGTTCGAGGCCACTTCCGGTGATAGATCAATGATGTACTCAGAAGGAATCTGAAACTGTGCCCACTCTGAAAGAGGATAGAGAATGAGAGGAAGAAGTAATCCTAAAAGGATGAAGCCCTTTTCTTTCAGATCAAAGAGAAGAACGGATAGTCCCGCCATCACATAGAAGCCGCGGTTATATCCTGTCTCCGGAAGAATGATTGAGACCAGAAACCCCAGGACGTTACTTGAAACCAGAAGGCAGGCACGGGAGAATGTGTAATGTCCGAAGCGGTTAAGAAGTGGCCAGCAGAATTCTGAAAGGGCAAACAAAAAAGTAAACCCGGCGAGCTTCATGTGCCCGAAGTATACGAAGGCCAGAGCACTGATGCTCATATTCAAGCCGAACATGAGACCCAGAAGATTGGTCAGCACAATCCGCTTGGTCAGCATCGGTCCTGAATCCGGGCGTACACCCCAATGAGTTATATTCACTTCTAAAGACTAGTTGATTGGGTGTCTAAAATCTAGACATGTCTCTGTAGCTTTTCCTTTCTCTCTTCTGCCCTGGCCCTGGCCGGTGTTTAATCCAGTTTATGAAGAACTCATTCAAAACTATTCTCGTCCTCTGGGGAGCACTCACTGCGTCCTCAGCTTCTGCCCTGGATTATGGTGAGATAGTAAAAACCCGTATCGCTGATCTTGTGAATATCAACTCTACAACTGCGACCGCAGGCGGTCCTAAGGCCTGTGTCGATCGTTACCAGAAACTTTATAAAGACGGAGTCCTGAATATTGCTGTTGGTTTCGGTTATTGGGATAACTCACCGGACGAATACGTCTTTGACCAGTTCATCGCCAATGGTTTCCGGAATAATCTTGTAGCACCCTGTTCACCGGGAATGAATGTTTGTGGATTTACCCGCACCGGTGATGTTTTCAGAAAGATGGTTCGGGGACCTGATGGAAAAATGAATCGTCTCACCATCAGTATTACATACGGCACTTTGAGCACCGATAATTTAAAGAATACAACAATCAATCGTGTCCAGCAGTATGCCAAATGTGAAGCCGCAACGGAAAAATACTTCTCAGAGGTTTCCCGTGGTTCTGAAGTTGTCATGTACATCGGCCACGCCCGTGATGGCGGAGGTCCTGATTTTTGTCCACCTGTGAGAAAATCAGATAAGCACACGGATTACGACTGGTATCGGAAAGCGGCTCCTGGTTTCAAAAAACTTTTATCGGCGATGGAAACATCCAGATCAAACGGAAGAGAAAATCAGATGGTGGGACTATATTCCTGTTATAGCCGCCGGCATTTTCACAATAAGATGGCAGCAAAAATTCCTGATGCCGGTTATGTCTTAACGGACGTCGAAATCACTTCACAAGATGCTATCGCTTCTGTTGCGACAACGATTGATGCCATTATCGGGCACAAATGCGTGAAGTCTTTTGCTGAAGGTTTAAGACTTTCTCCCGGTGTGAAAATGCACGGAATGTTTACGAAATCATCACCATAGAAGATGAGAAAACTTCTCCCATCCTCTCACTATCAGTCGAGACCATGGAAAAACGGTCTGGGCACGACTCAGGAAATTCTCGTCTGGCCAGAAGGTTCGGGAGATCAATTTGACTGGAGAATCAGTATTGCCGATCTCAAGGTCTCAGGACCTTTTTCACTCTACCCGGGCATCGAGCGCTTACTTGTTATTCTTGAAGGCCAGGAAGTGATTCTCACACAAAACAACATGTCGACTCCCCTTCCTCTCATGACTCCCTTTATATTTGACGGAAACATACCAACTTCAGCAGAAGTAAAGGCCATCGGAAAGGATTTCAATCTGATGCTCAGAAAAGGCAAGGCTTCCGGAAAAATTTCTGTAAGAAGTGGTCTGACGGAGTTCAGGATTCAGACAAGATTTGCAGGAGTCTTCAGCACCGAGATTTTTTCCGTAGATGAAGAAACATTTCAAATGAATGACTTTTTTCTGATCTCGGAGGAAAAAGAAAGGACCATCACTGTGGATGGTCCCCGCTATCTGTTCATCGAAATTGATTCTTAGCCGACTTGTCTACAGGCTAGTAAATACTGCTGGCGATACTGGGCCCGCTTCGCTTTATTTTTTTCATGAAGCATTTTCTGCTTATAGAGGGCGGCCATCGCGCGGTTGGAAAAATTATAAAAAGCAATCTGTCCGTCATTATCAAAACTCGACGTATCCTGCAGTCGTTGAAGCGCATTCACTCCGTCATTGAATGTCCCGCAGGAATCTTTGATGATTGGTCCCCGCTGGATTTCCTTATTCAGAGTCATTTTGGCGAATACTGCTGACGAGTGAGAGAGAACCATGAGAATCAGAAAGGTTTTCATTTGTTTCCTTTCGGGGGGTAAGAGCATCATAGGGAATTTCTGGAATTCGGGATAGTGCGGAGAACAAATTCGCGGCAATAGAGACCTTATCACTAATTTTCGTGCCATCTTTAAATGGCATTCTTATGATGGATCAAAGGATTTTTATGATCACCGTTCACCATCTTGAAAACTCACGTTCACAAAGAATTCTCTGGCTCCTGGAGGAACTTAATCTTCCTTATGAGCTGAAGGTGTATAAAAGAAATAAGGAGACGCTGCTGGCACCTCCGGAACTCAAGGCCATTCATCCTCTGGGAAAATCTCCCGTTATCACTGATGGTTCAAAAGTTATCGCTGAGTCGGCCGTGATCATCGATTATCTCGTCTCAAAATATGGTCAGGGAAAATTGAAACCATCCCAGGAAGATGATCTTCTCCGCTATCATTACTGGCTTCATTATGCAGAAGGTTCAGCTATGCCGCCTTTTCTCATGAAACTGGTTTTCGAAAAGGTTGAAACAGCTCCCATGCCTTTTTTCGTGAAACCCATTGCTAAGAAAATTGCTGAGACAGTGAGAAAGAGCTGGATCAATCCACAGATAAAACTTCACCTGGATTTCATGGAAAGTGAGCTTGCTAAAACCGGCTGGTTTGCGGGGAAAGATTTTTCGGCAGCGGATATCATGCTCAGTTACCCACTTGAGGCGGCCAGTGTCAGGGGTGGACTCAATCGTCCTCATCTGGAAAAATTTCTGAAGTCTGTGAAAGAGAGACCGGCCTATAAAAAAGCAGAAGAAAGAGGCGGACCTTTCCAGGTTATGCCGGTTTCATCCGAAAAATAACTATGTCAGGGGAAGCTCAACGATGAAGGTTGAGCCCTTGCCCATCTCACTATTCACGCTGATTTTCCCGTGATGGGCCTCAACGATGAGTTTTGAAATGTAAAGCCCGAGGCCGATTCCCTGACGATTGGTATTTTCCTGCAGGCGTTCAAATTTTCCAAAAATTTTCTCATAGCTTTCTGCGGGAATGCCGGGACCATGATCACGAACTGATAAAGTCACAAGAGCACCATTCTTCTTCAGGGAAATAGCGACTGGCCTTCCTCCGCCATATTTCATCGCATTCATCATCAGATTCGTCAGGACCTGTTCAATACTATACGGACTGAAATTTCCACGAATACCGGGAGCAATATCCAGGGAGAGCTCACATTGTGTCTGCTGGAGAAGTTCGCGAAAGTGACCCGATATTTCTGTGAGAAAGACAGAGAGATCAAGATCCGTTTTTCCGAGAACAAGATTTCCGGATTCAATTCTGGTGACATCAAGAAGGGATTCGGTCAGCGTGGAAAGTTTACTGGATTGTCTCTCCAGCGTTTCCATGGCCTGGTTAAGAATCGCATCATTACTTTTCATCTGAGATTTCAAAACCAACATGGAAAGATTAAGACTGGTAATCGGAGTACGGAGTTCATGGGAAGCGATGGAGATAAAATCACTTCTCATGCGAAGTGCTTCATCCTTCTCTCTTCCGAGAGCCCCGAAAAATAATCCACTGAGTGCCACTGCGGCAGTAAAGATCTGAACAAGAACAAGATTATCATTCAGCGATTGCTCCTGATATGGACCCACTCCCAGAACTGTTCCCCAGATAGCGATCGAAGAAAGAATCATCGTGAGTAAAACGTTAGCATGTTGTCCGAATCTTAAAGTCGTCCAGATAAGCAGAATGAAAATCCAGTGTGTTCTGATATAAGGTGCAACAGGATCACTTTCCCGTGAGGTGAATACAAAAGTGCAGAGAATGACCACCGCCAGAGTCAGGACAATTCCCTCAATCCTGCGCCCTAAGTTTTTATCAAATCTAGGGGCCCTGCTCCAGACAAGAAGAAGTGGAGCGATGACAAGATTACTGAGAACATCCCCTATCCACCACGACCACCAGGTTTCTGCAAACTGACCCGGTTTTACCAGCCCCGCAAAATCCAGAGTTGTTGTTCCGATACTGGCACTGACCATCGTGCTCAGAAGGGCGACAAAAACGACGAGAACAGTGACATGACGGATGCGCTCCAGTCTCGTTTCCATCCCTGCGAAGCGATGAAAGAACCAGACTCCCAGTATGGCCTCAAGCGTGTTTCCGATGGCGATCATAAAAGCTACCCACAGAGGAGCTCCGGTCCAGTAATTGGCGATCAGAGCGCCGAGAGCAATACATGGCCAGAAACTTTGTCCCCAGAAAAATAAGGCAGCAAACGACAACCCGGTCGGAAGCCAGATCAAAGTTGCAAATCCACTTACGGCCGAAAGACTGAGACCCAGACGTGCCGTCAGGATGTAAGCGAATATGAGTGCTACACCTTTTAAGAGGAAGGAATACTTTTTCATCATTAGTGATATGCTATCTAAAGATAATGTCTGTGCCCAGAAGCTTTTGAGAGGAAGAAAGATGAAACTATTCGGACTGGAACAAAATCAAACGACTGTGAAAACGGAAATTCTCGCAGGGATAACGACCTTCACTGCCATGGTCTATATTCTCGTCGTAAATCCTGCCATCCTCTCTGTTTCCGGGATGCCGGCAGAAGCAGTTTTAGGTGCTACGATTTTCTCTTCCGCTATCATGACTTTATCGATGGCCTTCTTTACCAATCTTCCGGTGGCCCTCGCCCCCGGTATGGGCCTCAACGCTTTTTTTACTTATACCTTATGCATGGGTGTCGGCATGAGCTGGCAAGCGGCCCTCGGTCTGGTTTTTTATAGTGGTGTTCTTTTCCTTATCCTGACTCTGACAGGACTAAGAAAAAAAATTCTCACACTGATTCCGGAAAGTATCCGTCACGGATTAACAGTGGGGATCGGACTCTTCATCACTCTCATCGGTTTAAAAAATGCAGGCATCATCGTCGCTCATCCGGCGACTCTGATTACACTTGGAAATATTCAGGACTCTCAGATCTGGGTTGTTCTGGGTGGTGTGATTCTCGCTGGCTACCTTCATCTTCGTCGTGTTTCGGCGGGACTTCTTCTCTCCATTCTCTTCATCAGTATTTGCCTGATCTTCCTCGGAAAATCGCCCGCTCCCACTCAGGTGTTTTCGCTTCCTCCCTCCATTTCTCCTACGTTTTTTCAGCTCGATCTCATGTATTTCTGGCAGCACCCGGCGCAATGTCTGCCGTTAGTTCTTTCACTCTTCCTGGTGGATCTTTTTGATAATCTCGGAACTCTTCTTGCTGTTTGTTCAAGGGCACGCCTCCTCGATGAGAAAGGTGAAATCAGAAATATTGATAAGGCACTGAAGGCCGATGCTTTTGCGGCGATGGCAGGTGCTTGCCTCGGAACATCATCTGTCACAAGTTATATTGAATCAGCTGCAGGTGTGGAACAAGGTGGTCGTACGGGACTTACGAGTGTCACTGTCGCCGTTTGTTTTCTTCTATCTCTTTTCCTCGCACCACTTTTTCTTTCTATTCCCCTTGCCGCGACAACTCCCGCACTGGTTCTCGTAGGATTTTTCATGATCAGTGAGATTACCCGTGTGGATTTCGGAAAGATTGAAACTGCACTTCCCGCTTTCATTACGATGATTATGATTCCCTTCACCTTCAGCATTGCCGAAGGGCTTGCGATGGGACTTGTGACTTACTTTGTATTCCGGATTTTGAGAAAATTTTCCTAGGTTGCGAGCGGAAGAATAACCATAAATTCTGATCCCTGATTCGGACGGCTCACAACTTTAATTTCTCCTGAGTGCATGGTCACAATCTCCCGGGTGATATAGAGACCAAGACCCAGCCCGCGGGTATCCTTTTCGCTTTCCGCTCTTTCAAATCTGCGGAAAATTCTTTCCTGATCTTCAAGTGCAATTCCCTTCCCCTGATCAGCAATCCGGATTAAGACTTTTTCCTTCTGAAGTTCAAGATGAATCGAAATTGGTTTCCCTGGAGCATATTTGCAGGCGTTCGAAAGTAAATTTGTAATCACCTGTTCAATCCGGAAACGGTCCCACTCTCCACTCACATGGAATCCGGGATCAAAAATAACCTGAGAATTGGCCTGATCCAGAAGAGGCCGCATTCTCTCGATAACTTCCGAAATGAGGGTCGACATATCAAAAACTTCTTTCTGAAGTGTCATCCGCAACGTCGACATCCGGGAAATATCCAGCATGTCATCCACCAGGCGATTAATCCGGTCGATGTTGTTTCCGCTCTTCTCAAGCTGAGAAAGAATTTTTTCACCGTCAAACTGTCCGTTTCTGATATTTCTGAGCACGAGATCATTCTGAAGCTTGATCGATGTAAGCGGAGTTTTGAGTTCATGGGAAACAACAGAAATAAATTCATCCCGCGCGCGAAGTGAAGTTTGGAGTGCTTCATTCATCGTTGTTTTTCTCGAAAGGGCCCGTTCAACATTTGATCCCGATAATGCAATTCCGAGAATGACCAATGTTCCGACAATCACTCCGGCCGCCAGACTATCGGAAGCGAGAAGTCCGCTGGCATCGATGAGCACATTATCATCAGGAGTGATATGCATGGCCGCCATGGCCGTGTAATGCATTCCCGCGATGGCAAATCCCATGAGAACACCACCAGCTCCGCGATAGAGAAATCCCTTGAGCGTAAGATCATTCCGTAATTTAAAGGCCAGAAGAAGTGCCACATAAGACGCACAAAACGCGATCAGGATTGAATAACCAACATAGAGGAGATCCCAGCTGATAGTCGCCGCCATCCGCATCGACCAGATCCCGATGTAATGCATGCCCGCGATCGCAGCACCCATGACAGAACTTCCGACAGAATAATTGAATGCACTTGGTTCCCTCATGCAGACAATGAAAAGAGCGAGCGCCGAAGCGAGAACAGCAACGAAGATAGAAAGTAGAAGGAGCGGAAGATCATAGTAAATCGAAAGCCCCGCCACATTGAATGCGAGCATGCCGATGAAATGCATACTCCAGATTCCCACTCCCATCGCGAGCGATCCGCCAAGGAGCCAGATCCATTTCATAGGGCCTTTGGCGGTACTGACAGAGTTCGTCAAATCAAGAGCGGTGTAAGACGCAAATATCGCAATCACAATGGAAAGAATGATGAGTGAAGGGTCGTGATGATGATGTTGATGCATCCTCTGATTCTAACTAAAAGCTTGAACATTTGCTGCCCCTATTGTTGAATAAACGCATGCAACAAATCATCTTTTTCTTAACATTTTTATTCGCTGTTTCCTCATTTGCCTGCACGGAAGGAGAAGTTCTTTCTTCTACAGCGGGAGAATATCAATGTGACAACGGCGGATGGAGAGATCCCCGGGGACTAGTCTGGTTTGAAGGTCAGGATTGCGAACTTTCAGGATTGCGTGTTCCGGCCACCGATGAGCTTAAGAATCATGATGCAGAATTAGCTCTCACCGGGTCCGGGTATTATTGTGTGAAGTATGTGATCCATCATTACTTCAGTTTCCCAAGAACTCCTGCCGAGATCTTTACCGGAGACATTCTGGATTTCTACAGCACAAAAGATGCGTACGGAGAATTTTCTAATTTTTCGGGCTTCCCTGTTTTCATGGATGGTGAATGGTGGTCAACAAGCGAGCACTACTATCAGGCGCAGAAATACGAAACAGAAGAAATGAAAGACTACGTCCAGTTTGCAGGAGGTCCCATGGAAGCTGCCAATCGCGGACGTGATCCGAAATTTCCTAAGCGTAAAGATTGGGACCAGGTGAAAGACTCATTCATGGAAAAAGTTCTCTTCGATAAATATCAGCGCCATCCTGAACTCACCGAACTCATTCTCTCGACAGGAAATAGTCACATTTACGAGCACACAACGAATGACTGCTATTGGGGTGATTGCGGTGATCGCACGGGAAAAAACCGTCTGGGCACCCTTCTTATGAAAGTAAGAGATTCGCTGAGATAGCTTTTGGGGGGAATTTTCATCCCCCGGATAATCCACACTTTCTCAATATTTCAGGCATAGAGTGCCTTTCAATGGTAAAATTTAGTTTGCCGTTACAAATCCCTGTCCGAAAGCTGCACGTAAGATACGTAGGTCAGGTTACTCATAGGACGTGAGTATGAAATTTCTTTTGAATTTTATTTTCCTGTCATTCACGACAACACTCTTCATCAGTTGCGATTCTTCCAGCACTGGTTCAAGCGATAATGCTGTCACAACAGATTTCGCGATCACGGGCTCCGGCATGAATGCGACTGTTTCCACTTCCTGGTTTTTTCCCTCAGCGTGGGCCCTTACTCCTCCGCCGCTGGTTGATGCCAACATGGCGAACGTGGATCTTTTCGACGCATGGATTGTGGTGAAGAAAATTCACTTCTTCCGTACTGCTGATCCCAATGCCCTCGCCCTCTCTGCTGATCATTACCAGGGCCCGTTCTTTGTCGATCTTCTGGATGGAAGTCCCGAGCCATTCGGAAGTATCCGCTTATTTCCGGAAGGACTTCGCCAGGTGAAAATGCTTCTCCATAAATCCAATTCAATTCCCGCCGGCGTTCCGGCCGAGCTCAGTGGGAACAGTATTTTTTTCGCCGGTCAGGTGAATGGACATAACTTCAGTTACGTCTCTGATGATACGACTGATTATAAAATTTACGGCAATCGCGCTGTGGCACCCGAGAGTGGAAAAAAGTTAATGGTCACACTCCGGATAGCAGATCTCATCAAGAAGATTGATCTCTCGGCGATTACCGCTGATACAGCAATTTCACCTACCAATCGGGTGAATGCCGTGAATCCCTGTCCTCTCATTCAGGCAGGGCTCAATAATCTGTATTCTTGTTTTCGTCAGGGTATGAATACCGAGGCGAAATTCGGAAAGGACAATGGAGATGACGATCTCTCTGACGATGAGACCGTGAACTAAACTCCGCGCTCGAGCATCACAGCAACCTGAAGTCCGCCGGAACTTACGTTCACTTTGAGACTACGATTAGTCGCGCGACTCATGAGTCCGCCGATTTCAAAGTGACGGAATTTTCCGTCTTCCCAGTCGTACTGAACGAACACACCAAGATCGGAAATCGCACTCTTTCTTCTCGAAAGAATTCCGTTCACCGTCAGCATGTTGAGTTTGGTTTTTTTCTGCACGACCCATTCATGTTCCTGGCCCTTGGGAAGCTTCGCAATCTGCTTCAGCATTTCCTGATCCATAAACACCTGGGCGCCACCGAAACCATCAGCGTGTTTAATGACAACACCGCTGGAGTTCGCTTTCACTTTATCGATATTCCCTTTCAGAGGATATGCCGGAAGAATTGAGTCCTTCAGCTTATCCGCACTTCCGAGGAAGCGCTTTCTCAGCTTCTCATCACTCAGGAGAATCAGGATATTCTTAGAGGCCACGAGACCCGTGATGAGAGGGCCGTATTGGGGCGTTTTTGAGGCGACCATGTCGGCGTAGAGCTGTTTATCTCTTTTGAGATCAGACAGCGTATAAGCAAAACTCATGTTCATGGCATCGGGTTTGATCTTCTTCCCGACCTGGAGTTTTCCGCCCGGGAATGTGAACGGGAGTTTTTCGAGCATCGGAAAATCTTTGGCATTCACGCGCGTCTTATATTGAGTCGGAGAGACGAGATGAAGCTGGCTACCCATCTTATCAGCAGTCATTTTCAGAAACTGCTCATCCCAGTTGTAACAATCGTACTGGAGGCGAACGATATTTTTCCCCAGGCGATTCATATTCCGGATTTCAGCGGCAGCCGTATCAAGTGCCTTCACTTTTTTCTTCAGCTCAGGCATGTGCGACAGAAGTGTGTTCTGAAAATAAGTCGATCGCGCGAGACCATCAAAACCGATTTCATTCACTTCCAGAAGTTGCGGCGGACGGCTGGCATCGGGCTTTCCGACAATCGCCATATCAAAGCGAAAACTTCCGGTCATGCGTTTAGGCTGATGCTTCAGCACTTGAAGTTCGTTAATCAGATAGTTTCTGACCGGGCCTTCGGGAATGAGTGCTTTCACTTCATCTTCCGGAAGCGAGATGAGTTTTAATAAAAAGGTCGTGATCTCTTTGCAGGTTTTTTCAATCACCGGGAAATACGATTCCGGAATCAATCGCGGAAGAATCGAGAAGTCATCGTGATGAACTCCATCAAGTTCCGAATCCACAAAGGTGTTCCAGATATTGATCTTGTGATCAGGATTATCATATTCCTTCAGAATCGGGTGAGAGTGACGGGAAGGACTTTCATGGAAGTATTTTTTGAATTTCATAGGAAGAATTATAAGGGGAAGTCGCAGAAAGCTTAAGGAAATAAATTAACGGAGCAGGAAAGACAGGTTCCCCCGTGAGGAGGAACCTGATTGAAAATTAACGGAAATCTACGCCATCCTGAATGACATCAGCGCGCTCTTTAGTTTTACCAGCGAGGCAACCCATGAGAATGACTTTTTCGTAGCTACCGCCACGCATTTCGTCAGCACTGTATTCGCAATCAGCTTCTTTATAAGCAATCCAGGCACGCTGAGCGGTCTGGAGTTTCTTCTGTCCGACTCTGTCGAGTTTCGCCATGAGCTTCTTATAGTTATCATTCAGGCGAGCGTCTTCCGCCTTATAGTTAGCGACTTCACACTGGAAAGTGTCATTCGTCGACATCTCTTCGCTGCAGTCTTTAGCGAAAGCAGAAACGGAGGAAAGAACGAGTACTGAAAGAAGAAGCATTTTCATAAGAATCCTTGGTTGGGTTAAGCGGGGCGGATTCTATCTCTTTTCAGAAATCTCACACGAATTTTGTAAAAATTTCCTGCCCACCCTTGCCACCCAACGATATATGCCTCTTTCAAGCGAGGATTATATGCAGACCAGATTCAGATTAAATGGCGCCTCATGGGGTGGACTCCGGGAAAATGCAGGCCGCCGCAGGATCCACTCACGGGGAGTTTCCCACCGGAACCGGGAGAAAGTTTCCCTGAGAACTCCCCTGCACATTAATTTTAAGTACCAGAGTCCCGTGCGAAACAAGGACACTTTAAAACTTCTTAAGCGGGCCATTCAGAACGCCAGGTCTCATGGCCTTCTCGTTCTGCATTTCGCTTTTGAGACAAATCATATTCACCTCATCGTTTCCGCTTTCGACAACCAAACCTTAACCCGGGCCATGAGATCATTGACCATCACGATTGCTAAAGGTCTTAAACGCGGAAGAATCCAGCTCGAGCGCTATCACCTTCACGTTCTTAAAACGGCGAAAGAAGTGAAGCATGCCGTTCACTATGTTCTTTTCAACAGGCAGAAACATGAAAGGGGCACATATAGCAGGATAGATGACTATAGCTCGGTCTTATCTATGGAAAACGGTCTGAAATTGATTCAGAAATTCGCCAAAGAAAAGAAAATGACAATTGAAATCAGAAAAGGAGAGCTCTGGGCAGGAGATGAATCGACATCCTGGATTTATCAGCGCGGATTGAGATACCTGAAAGAACATCCAAAGAGCTTCGCCTGCTCTTCGTCACTCCAGCGATCGCCGAAATGAATGTGTTTGGCGGGATTGATTTTATATTTCTCATGAAGAAGTGAAGAGATCTGCGCATGAGGCTTGAGCTCACCAGTTTCGGTTAAACAATTGATGGCAATGCCCGATAGACCCAGGCGCGATAGTTTCGCCACGGCCCCATGATCGGAAAGAAAATAGACTTCAATCTCGCACTTACGGAGTTCGTCGATCCAGTCGCGGATTTCAAGGGGAACGAGATTTTCATCCAACATGTCCGTGAGAAATTCTTCAAAAAAAGAAATATCATCCGAATGGATCAGGACATCCCTGCCCTTTCGGCGCTCTTCCCAGGACTGCTTAATTTTATAAAAACGGATGGCGCGCAAGGGAGAAACCAGAAGTTTCATCCACCAGCGAATCTGAATTTTCCGGATTGGGTAGATGGTTCCGTCGATATCAAACGAGACAGTCCGGAAGGACTGCTCGTTCACAAACTCGCTCAGTTCAACGAGTGATAAGTTTTTCATAAAGCGGAAGTACCTTGAACTGTGATTCCCAGTGAGTTTCTTTACCCATAATGGAAGCGAGATCATGCTCCGACATCGTTCGTGGGAAAAGTGGACGGAGTCTTCCTGAACTTACTTTGGAAGCATACTCAGTATTGATTTTTCCCAGTTCCTGGTCGGCCACCACACCGAGAGTGGCAGGGACGGAAGTTTTCCCCACAATAGCGAGCTCATAACCGAACTCTCCATTCTGGGAAACAGGAAACACGGAAACTGATGAGTGACCAAGTTCAGGAAACTTTTTCTTGAGTATTCCAGAGAGCTCATGCACATGTTCTTCAGTGAGTTTTTCACCCGTCAGTGAAGAGGTCATCCCTTTTCTTCTCACGAAGGCGAGATCCGGAAGTCCTCTTACGATTTCTTTCACGAGGAAAAGATCGCGGGTGCAATAGCGGCGAAGCCCCCATTCATCACTCACGATCATTTCATAAGTTTTGCCGGCCTCAACTTCAAATGGGCCCACGATTTTTTCAGAACCTGGCTCATGGAACTCAGGATAAACACCTTTCGCTACCGGAAAGAAACGGATCTGATCATTGATCTTATGCGGGAGTGTCTCGATGGTTTCCGTGCTCATAGAATACATCGGAAGAAAAGTAATGCCGGGAAGAGTTGCTTTCAGTTGATCGAGGAATGGTTTCACGTAACCGCCGTCCCAGGTGATGACGGCAGTCAGATGAGGAAGAAGTTCCTTAAGCGTCGGAGCTTTCTCGCGCATGACAAAATTCATGATGCGTCTTTCGCCATCAATATCTTTCAGGCGCATAAGCCCCGGAGGGATTTTCTTCAGGTGAATGCGGACATCCTTCCAGTTACTTTCGAGTTCTTTTAAAAAGAATGTGAGAGTTGAAGGATTGGTGGCGTAAAGAAAGCGCGGCTGAGTGATGACAAGAACCATGATGCGGGCACTGAGCTCGCCCACTCTTTCAATTAACCCCTGACCTTCTTTCGTATGAAGATAGCGATACGGGGCCTGAAGAAGTTCCAGGCGACCGGGATTTTTTTCTTCCATCATGCCCGAAGTAAGCGAGCTGTCTTTTTTGAGAGAAGCGAAGACGTAAAAAGTCTTGGGACCCTTGAAGTCGGCCGTAAGAGTAATCATGGACCGGAGAAAAGTTTTCTGAAGATGACGGGTTCTCTTCAGGTCATACGGAAGAAGTTTTGGTTCACTTGTCGTACCGGAAGTCTGCGCGAGATATTTCGGCGAAGGCATTTTCTCATACACCTGATTCAGGCGCTCTTTTTGTCCCTCAAAATCAGTGGGATGAAACGCCGAGATGGTGTTTCTTCCGTAAAAGAAAGCATAACGCTTGCGAAACGATCCCCGCTGGAGACGGTTGTCCCATGAGATGAACTTTGCCATCACGGAAAAAGTGGACTGAAGGAAAAATCTTAGAATGTTATTTATCACTCTCTAATTTTGCACGCAGACATAACAGAAAGTCACGCATGAGATTTCGTGCTTCCTGGTCTGAGGCAAGGGCAGGATCGTAAGTCAGGGTGAAATCCGTTCTTTCCCCGCTGGTGAGGGCGAAGATTGCTCCATTGTGCGCAGGCATAAGGTTCGATACTCCCCACACTTCAGAGAATTCATCCATCATCCCCTGGCGATTACTGATGTGAGAAAGAGAAACAGTCCCCCAATCGGCCCAGGGACGACGCACCCACATTTCGTAAAGGAGTCTCTGATGACGATTCTTAAGATCAAAATTCCGTGGGGGCAGGGCCACTTCCCCGTTCACCATGGCCTCTTGCTTTTGCTTCCGGATATGAGCGAGTTTCTCAGGAAGATTGGCCCCTTTCGGAGAATAGATGCGCATCCGTGAAAGACCGTTCCCGAAACCTTTCCAGAATTCCAGACGCACATTCACCGGAACCCAGACTGACTTCCGGGAATACGGCAGCGATTCTAGAAGCGAATACAAAAAGAGGTCATTAAGAACCGGACCATTCTGCTCACCGTGAACAAAAGTTTCCCGGATAATTTTCCGGCGGGTACTGATAACACCCTTCCGGGGCCACAGAGTTGAGTTCAGAAGATCACGGTAAGGAGTGTCTTTTTTCCGGGGAAATCTGCGCAGGGATAGTTCTTCGGTGCTCACCTCATGACCCATCAGTGCCTTCAGAAATAAAAACATGGAAACAGCGTCACCCAGGATGTGTGACATCTTAAGTGCTAAAAGATCCCCTTCAGCAATGCGCGAGAGTTCCAGATGAAGAGGTCCGGGAAGTTTCTCATCGATAAAAGCATCAAGCGTGGCATGAGTCTGGATAGGAATGGGAAACGAAGCTGTCTTCGGAAAAAGTTTCTGGGCCCGGGCGATGTCGGGATGGTGATTTTTCGCGCGGACTGCAATTACGCATTCCGTACTCCGGACATCCGTGTGTCCGAGAGCAATCAGTTCATCGAGAAGCTGGAGCTTCATGGATCTGCCTGCTGAAAAGCGGGCCTTTCTGAATAAAGGGACGAAGCTGAAGCCAGCCCAGTTGTGGATTCATATGATGAGCGCGGTGAAGAGAGAGTCCCATCGTGAGCCAGTAAAGAAATGAGCCGTAGTAATCGTGCGAACGCACTTCCTGGGCTCCCACATGATGACCTTCGTGGGTTTTCACGGCGAAAGGATACCAGAGAAGAAATGAGTTTAAAATTTGTGCCGGAAGAAGACCGTAGAGAACTCTTTCCCAGCCGACAAAATAAATGATCGTGCCGAAGACTGAAGCGTACACAACATAAGTCAGCGCCCATTCAATGAGGACAGATTTATTTAAGAGTCCTCTCACTTTCATCCACATCACCCAATAGTGAGGCATGGCGAGTGCCCGACCAGGAAATTGCCACCAGTGATCCATCTTGAGAAGCATATCCGGATCTTTTCCTTCTTCGTTAGTGAAGGAATGATGATAGCGATGAGTAATACGAAATTGTACGTTCGGAACTGCCAGAGGAATGAAGCTCACTCTTCCCCACCAGATATTGGAG
This sequence comes from Bdellovibrionota bacterium, assembly GCA_040387275.1. Classification (GTDB taxonomy): domain Bacteria; phylum Bdellovibrionota; class Bacteriovoracia; order Bacteriovoracales; family Bacteriovoracaceae; genus Peredibacter. Next base: position 1,009,524 of record JAZKDZ010000001.1, read on the forward strand.
ATTTTGGAATTCCCGAGAGCTCCGTGAGAGCCTTCATGTCCCATGACTCCGCAAAGAAAAAGAATGTAGGTGCGGAAAAGAATATCGACGATCCACCATGCTCCGGTTGGTTTCCAGAAATACGTGGCCGTCGAAACCACGAGGATCGCGAGAATGATAAAACGACTGATCCTGATATTCTGGAGGCGTGAAGCTTTGAGATTCATGAAGGGCACTTTAATACATGTTTTCCCCGGGAGGGGTGCCGTTGTAAAAAGGTGAGGCTTAATTTTCAACCCGATTTCATTGTCTTAACCCGTGATAGGGTCGCCCCATGAAGAATCTGGCCGATATCCGGCGCTCAATACCCGCTTCCTCCTTTGAAATCTCTCCTTTTAAGAGCTGGATGACCTTTTCCAGGATTGCCCTTCTTCTCGCGATTTCCTTATGGCTTGAAACACTAACTGAAAATATTCTCTTCCTTATTCCTCTCTGGTTATTCCACGGTCAGGTGCTCGTGGGTTTATTTGTTCTGGGACATGATTGCGGTCACAATTCGTTTTCAAAAAATAAAACGATGAATCTTGTCATGGGACATCTCGCTTTTTCTCCACTCGGAAATGGACTCATCAACTGGACTCTCACGCATAATCATCATCACGCTCACACTCAGCTGAAAGGTCAGGATGTTGATTGGTCGAAGTGGCTCATGACTAAAGAGGAATATCAGAAAGCAACGTGGTCAAAAAACTTCGCCGGAAAGCTTGGCTATCAACTTCCCTTTGGAATTTTTTTCTGGATCTGGCTCAATGCTATCCGGAGAGGACTGAGTAATCCTTCTTCTTCCGTCAAAAAATCCAATTTTATCATGTGGTCAATCATGATCAGCCTTTATGCGGGACTTGCTAACACTTCAGGTCTTTGGGGCATGATCAAGTATCACGCGATCCCCGCCAGTATTGCGATGTTCACGGGCTACTTCCTTCTCACCATTCAGCATGCCAATGAAAAGAGTAAATGGTTCCTGGAGAAAAGCTGGACGCCGATGAGAGGACAACTGGAATCCACTTTTGACGTGAGATTTCCCCGCGCACTTGAATGGCTATGGCTGGATATTAATATTCACGTACCTCATCATGTTGCCCCGGGAATGCCCTGGTACAGGCTGAGGGCGGCACGACTTGCGATTTTAAATGATCATCGTGAACATTATCAGGAAAGAATTTTCAGTATGGATGAGCTGTCATGGATGCTGAAGACACCGCATTTATTTTTTGATGAAGTAAAGCTCCACTTCCGGATTGATACTGAAGCTCGCTAACACCGGAACTTTGATTCCCATCTCAAGAATCGCCCGTACGCGGATCATACTCCAGCTCCAGTTGCCTCTTCCTTCCAGAGACTCCTGACAATTATCCATCAAGGTCTGAACGGGATTTGATAAAGTGACTAAGGCCACGAGAAGAAATGTTTTCATCAGTTGTTCCTCTTAAAATCGATTTCCATCGCACCTTTCGTTGTGTAATCGGCCAGACCGAAAAGTCCCGTATAAGAGATATCATTCACTGTCTTGATCTCTTTTACGAACCAGTTTCCTCGTTCAGATTCTGCTGCTTCAGCAAAAAACGATGCCGTCTCGAGAGATTTTCTGAGACCCGCGAGAAATTTCTCGGGTGATATGCCGCTTACAGAATTGCTTTTCTCATCAAAACCACCAACGAGAAAGTCTTCTGATTCAAGAGGAGTTTCAGAAGAAAAAACTTTCCGGCTTCCTGGAACAAAAAGGAGGAAGCCCATGAAGCCAGAAGAGTATTTCCAAAGCCCCCATTCACCTTTATAAGTCGTGCCCACTCCGAGAGAAAGCTTACTGGCCGTAAAACCCGGAAGGTGAATCTCATGATGAATGTGGTTAAGAATATTCAGAGTACGCATGATAAACGCTGAGGCCTTGCCTGATGATTTCAGAGCTGGTCTGGCATACGCCCACTCCATTCTGAGACGAAGATTAGGGCCGGCCTTGGTAAAGAAGAATATTTCTCCCCCGGCCGAAAAGTTGAGATCAAAACGGATGCCCTTAAAATCCCAGTTACTGAGACCGGAAATACTCACTTCCTGAATGAGGGAATGAATCTGAGAAAGAGACTGGGAGATTTTCCCACGCAGTCGGGGTGTGACTTTTAATTTTCCCGATGCTTCGACAAGTGCGGCCACAGCACGAGTTGCGTCTTCGACAGTTGTTTCCTGCTCGAAAAGGTAATCGGCCTTTTCATGCGGAGTAAAATCCGTTAGCGTTTTCCGTGCCCACTTGATTTCAACACCGTTATTAGATTTCAGAGCAGACAGACCTAACAATCCCGTTTTAGCGACTGCAATATCCGTGATCATCTCTTTCATCTGAAAAGATCCACTGACTTCAGTCATGGTATTCAGGGCATCGCCCTGAGCATTCAGAATGGATTTGAAATTTGTTTCTGCTTCCGGGACCACCGTAGCGGTCTCAGGAATCTGCTCAGCGACAAAATGATCCGGTAAATGAGATTTTGTTTTTCCGCAGCTTAAAACCAAAAGAAGTAGAGCTAGTATTCTCATGGATTACCTCGAGTACACAAAACGTTGTTTCAGAGTGCTCGAATACTTAAAAGGTCCCACACCGATTTCGCCGGTGAGGCCCAGACCAAGAGAGAATTTGGATAGCTGCCAGCCCTGACCGTCTCTTTCGAGAATCGAAATCCCTGTGACGACTTTCTGATCCATGGTCTCTTTAAGAACACGGAGACTTTCAATGTAATCGGTTGTGGAGATTTCGCCGGAGATGAGGACGTTCTGATCATTAAGAGCGAGAACGGGAATGGCAAAAGCGGAGGCAGTGGTGATGAGGGTAAAAATCATCATCATAAACCAAGGCATGCGCACTCTCCGGTTAGGTCTTTCTTAAAGACTAAATGAAATTGAGTGTGAATGTACCGTTAAGAACAGGTTAAGACCGCTTGGACCTGTGAACTTTTTTTCTACTTATATGGGGATTCTGTCAGTTAAGAAGTCCTCACAAAAGCTTTTCCCTGACTGCGCATAGGATCACTCACATCCGGGAGGATCTGTGAAAGTATTCATTATGTTTATACTGTTGGGTTCAAGTTTCGTGTGGGCAGATGAAATCGAGGTGAAGGTTTTAAATACCTCCACCCCGGAGAAAAAGATCGAAAGGAAAAAACTCGAGAAGAAACTTTCCGGTGCCCTTAAGGCTTCCGGCAAAGTTCAGAAGTCCGGCCCACGCACGGAGAATGGTTCACAGGCTCTGCCTCAGTGATGCCATTTTTCTCATGACGGTAGCGCGAGATCTCGCGATAAACGAGTGCGCGGATGCGGTTAATCTGACCGAGCGGTCGGTTCTCAGTCTTCGCGTGCCATGGATTGAAGCGCGCGTTCTCACAGAAATTAATGAGGTCTGGTGAAGTGACATCAGACTGCTTAGGGATTTCGATCTCTGCCACTTTGATAAGGGGAGAATTCTTTTCATCCCATGACTTTCTTGGATCTTCGACAATCTGTTTGGCCGGATTGTTATTCAGTTGCACATAAAAATTGAAACATGTTGAGCGTGAACTCAGAGTAGACCCTACTCTCTGGCGGAGATAATCTCTGGGAGCATCTTTACCAGGGACAGCGTCTGTTTTCTTTTCACACGGAAGCGCGTGATAGCGAACTGAGTGTGAACCAAGTTTAAAAGGAACGGCCGAATGGAAGTCCTGTTGAAGAGGATTTCCCATCTGGATACGGGCAACGAATAGTCTGTGAGCGCTAATGGGATGAGTGGCCGCAAAGAGAGCCAGGTCAAAACCATTTCCTTGCGAAGCCGTTTTCACGAGATCAGCGTAATCATCCCCGTCTTTTGAGAAAAATTCATTCATGTTGGCGAGAAGAAAATCGTGAGTGCCGGTCGGAGTTCCCGCTACGTTCATGAGTTTGATCGCCATACCGCGGACGTCTTTTTCAAGATCGTGCTTGGCCTCACCGTTACTCGCTCCGTTTGAAAAACGGATCCATGAATCGTAAGAAGACATCTTTTCAAAAATCCCCTTCTGATTATTTTTCGGAAGAAGAGCGGGATTGATTTTAAATTTCGCGCGCACACACGCATGAGTTTTCGGATGGGCATCACGTCTGACTAAATCATCACCCTGAGAATCCTTGATGAGCATCTGAAGAGTGTCATCGAGAATAATCTCTGCTTGTTTTTCCTGGGCCGGTGTCCAGACTTCTCCCAACTCCGGTGCCGGAAGTTCGGAAAGAAGAGAAGCGTACGAACGGTGATTTTCCCGCTTGTCGTTCTGAGAGCAGGCGGCCAGGAGAATAAGGGACGAAGTTAGTAAGGCTTTTTTCAAGGGATATCCTTTGTTAGGGATATTCTAGACCTTTTGATGAGGGAAAAAACGCTGGAAAAGAATGCCTTTAGACCATACCCATTTCTTTGATTTTCTCATGGATAAGATAGCCTACGACAGCGTCAGTTGCGGCATATTTGATCTGGGCGGATGTGAGATCCTTTCTTTCCCAGTTCGTGGTCTTAGCTTTCTTTAAAAGTTTTTTTCCAAGGAAGATGGCCGTGAGCGAACGAAGGCTCGCACTAGTCATGCCATGCTTTTTCACGACTTCCTGAAGATCAAGAAATCCGCCAGCTTTGAAGTTCACAATTTTTCCAAGACCGATCAGATCGTCTTTGATGCCAATCCCGACTTTGAGAACTTTTTCATCTTCCAAAAGTCCCGCGAGCTCCGCCGGAAAGGGAAAAAACTTCAGACGAAAAATGAAGGCTTGCTTGTCATTGGCGAGCTGGAGAATGGCCGGAGTGTAGCTTTCGCCTTTCGTGAATGATGGTCTCGTTTCGGTATCAAAACCCAGGACTTTTTCGTGACAGAGAATTTCAACAGCTTTCTTAGCACCTTCCGGTGTGACGATCTCAACGATCTCGCCATCGAAATCCATCGCGGGAAGAAGATTGATCTCTTCTTTTTCTATAGAGAGGCGTGTGGTCATCGGGAGATACTAACAGATAAGAGGGAGGTGGACTACAAATTCCGAGCCTTTTCCTGGCGTACTTTCGACAAAAATCTTTCCGCTGTGAAGTTCAACGATACTCCGGGAAATGTAGAGACCGACGCCCAATCCCCCGACTCTCCGGGTACCTGCCCCCTGGCAGAATAGATCAAAAATGGCATCCCGTTTTTCCGGCTGAATTCCCTGGCCCTGATCGATCACCCGGATTTCTGCCATCCCGGAATTCTTTTTTACGACGACTTTGACTGGTTTTCCGGGAGCGTATTTCATGACATTGGTCAGAAGATTCACCACGACCTGCTCAATACGTTGCCGGTCACACACAACCATGAGTTCCGATTCAATCTCATTTGAAAGTTCACACTCACAATCGTGAAGAAGAGACCGGAGATTTTCTGTGCTGGAAGAAATTATTTTAGATAAGTCTTCTTCTTTCATGTCACAAGAGAGTTTCTCTTTTCTGATTTTCGAAACCTGGAGAAGATCATCAATCAGTCTCTCAAGAGCATTCACCTGCCCGATCATCGCGGGAAGATTTTCTGAGCGCTGCGAGTGTTCACCGGTATGAAGGGATTTTCCTGCACGCTGAAGAATCTGGAGTTGCAGCTTGATACTGGTAACCGGAGTTTTCAGTTCGTGGGTAACAATCGAAGTAAAATCATCCCGGATCCGCAAAGCTTCGTTCAGGTCTTCTTCGAGTTGTTTTCTTTTTCCGATATCACGTGAGATGACAACAATGCCGTTAATAAGCGGATTGTGAATCTGATTACTGCCATTGGCCTCCATCCATGTGTACGTACCGTTTTTATGACGGTAACGGTACTGAACGGTAACAGGAACATCAGGATCATCCACGAGCTGCTGAAGGACGGCCTGGCATTCAGCACGGTCATCAGGATGATGGAACTCTAAAGTATTCTGTCCGATTAATTCTTCACTCGAATATCCATGAATTCTTTCAGCGGCAGCTGAATTCATGACGAGCTTTCCTTCCGGAGAAAGAATACTGATCACATCCGGGCTGAGTTCCGTGAGTGTCCGGAAAACTTCTTCATTTTTTTTCTGAACAGTGATGTCACGAAAACTGAAAACACGTCCGTAGTTTATCCCGTCTGCACTCAGAGGTTGGGAGTAACGGCGGAAGTAACGGCCATCTTTAAAGGTAATGGTATCTTCGGAAACAGTTAAGGGGCTCTGATAAAGCTCCCTTACTTTGGAGAGAAAAGCATCGGGAGCAAAAACCTGATCGAGAATGAAGCTCAGAAGTTTATCATCATCCCGGGTGGCCATGAGCTCATCCGGAATTCTCCACATCTCCTGAAAACGGTGATTGGACTGCAAGACCTTGCCAGAAGGATCAACGATGAGGAGCCCATCAGCGGTGGACTCAAAGACGGCCTTTAAAAGTGTAACGGAATCCAGACCCATAAACCGATTCTACAGGGCCAACTGTTAGGGACAACTTAATTCTTTTTCCTTAATCCTTAGACGCACTTGCCCCGATGTCAGCTTTAGAACGGTTCGCGGAGTGCCAACGATCCATGCCCAAAATTTCGACACCCCCTGAAAAGGCTTCCCTCTGCGTGTCACATTTTCGGTGATTGCCCTATGATCGGGCTTATGAAAATTACCCTTATTGCCATCATGACACTCCTCACTTCCCTTCCGCTTTTTGCCCAGATCTATACGGTCCAGGAAGCGTTTCAGGATCTGGCCAGTGAGCCGCTGAAATTCGTGGGACGAGATTATCCGAATGCTGATCTTGGGCCGGGTGGTAACTACGTTTGTATTTATAAAAACTCACGGGTCTATGTCCGTCATGAAGGATGTCGTCCGACGGCTGCCCAGCGCCTCGCGGTTTTCAGCGCCAAAATTATTTCCCGCAATGGCGGTCTGGTTGAAGTTTATATTGAACACTCAAGAAATGATTATCGCCTGGAAGAAGCTGGACCTCAGCTTGATGGAATCTGGAAACTTTCTTCCACGAATACTCCTGAATTCAGCGGCGAGCTTTCTTTTCGCGAACTCATCAATCTTGAGCGCACCGTCTGGAATAAAATCTACAACGCCTGCTATCTTTCAAAGTCACCCATGTATCCCAATCAGATTCCGGAAACAAAATGCAGCGGAGACGCTTCGGATTCACAGGGAACAATTGAAGTCGTGTGGCAGAATCCTTTTGAGCATGGTCTGAAAGAAGCGCATGACCTCATTATCAAAGCGCCGAGAAAATAATGGAAAAACGACTCATCGAACTCGAGATAAGATTTTCTCACCAGGATGATTTTTTAAGTCAGTTGAATGAAGTGGTGACGGAACAGCAGACAAGAATCGCGAGATTAGAAAAAGAAATTCTCGACCTCAAAAAGAATATGAACTCAGAGGCCGGCGTTGATTCACGCCGGACACTCCTGGATGATAAGCCGCCTCACTACTAGTGAGATCTTCCGAAGTTTGCAACTGCTTCCTGAATATCTTCCGCAACATCAGAACCATTGAAGCCAGTTCCTAAAAACATTTCAGCGACACTCACTCTTTCTTCCAGCATACCTTCAAGATCAACCAGATTTACGCTGTAGAATTCTACCGGAGCTGACTGCCCTTTTTTCATGAGAAAATAATAAATGCTGTGTTCATCACCGTGCTCAAGTGAGAATCCGACAAAGTCCGCTGCCTGAAGCTGGTTGAAAGCTTCTTTCCGGGCACCGAGAGCTTTCAGAACTTTCTTCATGAGATCTTTTCTTTCAGAAGCTCCTGTCTCATTTTCTTCTTCATAAGAAGGAAGAGCGCGTCCGGTTTTTTCCATGCATTTCTTCGCGTCTTTCAATTCATTGATACGACATTCTGGAAGTTGCGAGGCAAAGGCCGTCGAAGAGAGAAAAGTCAGCATGAGGAAAAAAGATTTCATATAAAGTCCCTGGTTGTTGGATGCTTTATAGTCTGAATGAGGGGAAATCAAAATGAGATAATGAGGATAATGACCATCTAAAAATGAGAACTATCTTTCGCAACCCCATGAACCAGATACGACTTTGCTCAGAACGCGGTCAAAGGAATACGTACATTTCTGTGATCCCTCATCCACCGATTCAACAAAGGCAAATTCCACCAGAACGCGCGTTCCGATTTCGTCCGTCACATGGGCATTGATCAGTTTTGCTTCAGGCCGCGAACTCACTTCGGCCATAACCGTTTTTGCCATGGAGATCGCACTTAGTCTTTCGGCAGAGGTAATCCCCGCGAAAGCTTGTGGAAGCATGATGAAGAAGAAGAGAACGAATTTCATGGCGGGGTTTGTAACACAAGACCGGATGAAGAGAGGATTTTTCTTATATTTTCTCGCCTCCAACCTGTTTCCACCGGGATGGGCCGGGGGGAGTCCGTAATTTTTACCCGGTATCCTCCCCATTCGATTCACGACATTGCTACGAATCCTTTACACAAAACGAGGTGCCCCATGCGATTGCCAATTACAGGCCTCACCCTCATGCTCCTGTTCTCTTGCGGTAAAGATTCAAAAACTCAAAACACTCCGGTTACCGTAGAAGATCCTCATTTTAAAATGATTGCTTTCCAGGCCGATGTTGAACAGAAGGACATGACAAGAATTCCCGATCTCCTTCCGACGATGTACTACACACCGAAAGAAACAGAAGTGAGCTGTGCCGGCGGATATGGAAGAACCGTTTATCGCGGCAATGAAAAAGTTCAGCTTCTCACTCCGGCAGGTGCTGTTATTGCCACCGTCTGCAAAAGATACGCGCAAACTCTTCTGATGGAAGGATCAGGTGTTCTGAGAGATCGCGGCCAGGGTGAAATCGCTATTAACTACGGAGGAAAAGTCCGTGGCCAGCACCGCTATCATTTCCTCGGTCGCTGTAAGATGGGCGAAGGAATCAGAAAAGATCTTTGTTTACTTCCTTACCATACGATCGCGGCCGACAATAAAGTCCATAAGGTTGATGAGATTATTTATATTCCTGAAGCAAAAGGAATTCAGCTGCCGGATGGCTCCATTCACGACGGATTTTTCATCGTAAGAGACACGGGCGGCGCATTTAACGGCATCGGCTCACAGCGGGTGGATCTCTTTACCGGAACAGATCCGGACTTTGATAACGCTTTCAAGAAGGCCGGATTTCACCATAAAAGACCTATGGATGCGTTCAAGATTCAGGGCGAATCCGCAGAGCAAATCAGAGAGAAACTCAGAGAGAAGTTCGGCGATCTCTACTGAGCTCACTCTCGGGTGACGCGGGTGGGTTGATCGTACCTTAATTTCATGGGCGGCCCTTGGCTATTCCCCATGCCAGGAACGATACTTCCCCCTGGATGAAAACGCGCGAACAACGGATCAAAAGTCTTCTGCTGAATGAGATTGCCACGAAGAGCATTCCTGCAGCTATTACGTTCGCCATCATGGCCATTCTGATTTTTTTCTATCGATTCAATCTCGTACATCTGCGCTTGCCTCTTCAGATGGCCTGTATCGGAGTCATCATCGCTTCGAGTTTACGCGTGTACATCGCCCGCAAACATAAGCTGGCCACTGACAATATCAATTACTGGCAAATTGTCAGATACAGCGTCTGGCTTAATACTCTTTCCTGGGCCGTCATCATCGGATGCTCATCTTGGGAACTTCAGGCGACCGGCATTCATTACATGGCCTCGATGATTATCATGGTGGGATTTGCCGCTGCTTCACTTTTCACACTTTCTTATGATCCCCTGCTGTTTTTTCCCTTTAACTTTTTTCTGGTGGGTACCCCGGGAATCATTGCTGCCTATCAGGGAATTGCTTCTGATAATCCGGCCTACTTTCTCATCACTTTTACAATCGTGGTCTTCAATCTTTATCAGGCGAGACAATACAAAGAATATCGTTCTGTGATTTTTGATCGCTTCAACAATCAGGTGGAGCTTGAAGATTCAAACCAGGCCTTGAAAGAAAGCCAGGAAACACTTATCAATCAGACAATGAAACTCGTTCAGGCTTCCAAGGCTTCTGCTCTGGGGGAAATGGCAGGTGGGCTTTCGCATGAAGTGAATAATTCTCTGATGGTGATTCTGGGATCACTCCAGCAACTCGAAAGAAAAATCCAACTCGATCATGGAGCAAGACCTGAGTACGAAAAGAAAATGGAAAGAATGGTCACGGCCATTCATAAAATTAAATCCGTGGTGGATGGACTTCGCTTTTACTCCCAGGAAACTGAACACTCTCCCCGTCAGAGAGTCGCTCTCTGGGAAATCATGGAAAGGACACTGAACTATTGTCACGAAATGCTTAAGGCCCATTCCATTCAGCTTCAAATGGAACTTGTTCCTGAGGCCATGATCAGTTGCCAGCCTATGCAGATTACCCAGGCAATTTTCAGCATCCTGAAAAATGCTGACGATGCTTTGATGAAAACAAAAGAGCCTGCAGAAAAATGGGTGAAGATCAAATTCCGTAAAGAAGACGGAAAAATTAAAATCAAAATATCCAATGGTGGCCCGACGATTGAAGAAAGTGTCCGCGAAAAACTCTTCCAGCCATTTTTCACCACGAAAGATGTTGGTGAAGGTACCGGGTTATCTCTTAGTATCGCCAAAGGAATCTTCCGTGAACACGGAGGTGATCTCTCACTCGATGAAGGTCACAGCTTCACTTGTTTTACTCTCGAACTTCCACTCGCCTGATAAAAAATTTACCAGCTTCCGGAAGCTCCCCCGCCGCCGGATCTTCCTCCGCCTGAACTCGACGAACTTGAAGATGACGAAGAAGAGGATGATGACGATGAACTTCTCGTCGGTGCTGTATATGTTTTACCAAACATCGTATAAGTAGAACCCGGTGATTTCCCACCTTTGAATTTCGACAGACGCGTTTTCGCGAGACTTCTCTGGTATCTCTTTTCAGAGAAAAGCTTAAGGCAGAAGTTAATCGCCACAAGATTGAAAATGCCGACCATCACAAGTCCGATGGAATTGAAAATCAGGACCAACTCTTCTCCCATCAGGACAGGAAAGAGAACAATAAAGATCCCGGGATTGATCGTGAGAAAGAGCTTTAGAAATAATCCGACAGCAGATCCATCAAAGCCCAGGATGCCCTTCAGGACATTCAGTTCTTTTTTCTTTCGCATCGTCACCCATGGGGCAGGCCGGGTGATTGCCGCCACTGTCATGCCAAAAGTCTGGATGAGTGCCGGAAGTCCAAGAAAGAGCGCAAGCCACCAGATGATTCTTTCTCTGATAACAATCCAGTTAGCAGCATCCTGCGGATCGACAGGATCTTCCGAAGCGACGAGAGGAGTTCCATTCACAATCTGATTCATCTGATTGAGGGATTCGGTAATCCCTTCTTCAAATCTGGAATCACGAAAGGCTGGAGTAAGAGTCTGGGAAATGATGAGGGAGGCCTGATAATCAGTGAGAGAGTCTTCCAGTCCATATCCCACTTCAATTCTCATCTTGCGGTCGCCGACAGCAACCAGAATGAGAACGCCATTATCCTGGCCTCTGATTCCCAGCGCCCATTTCCTGAAAACCTGTTCCGCGACATCTTCTACAGACTCACCCGCTAAGCGCGAAGTGAGATAAACAGCAGGATATAGTTTTTTGGATTTATGGATGGAGTCGATGACCTGATTGATCCTGTCGACTCCTTCCGGAGTAAGCGTGTGTGTCTCATCCACCACATTGGGAGTAAATGAGGGCACATCATACGAGTACGCCTGAAGCGCAAAAAGAAAGAGCAGGATTTTCATCATGCTCTAAGTATAGCCTACTCCGCGTGTTCGTCGCCATTACAATGAAGATGCTTGGGAAAGACCACTTTGTTTCTCAGGCGGGCAAGCCCTTTGTTCTTATTCCCACCACGAACATCGGCCGCATTGGCGAAGCTTTGAGCAACAAAACCGATAGCATTGGTATTAAGTCCCAGTGCCTCGACATTGATATTGGCCAGATCATCACAGGCCTTGTGGTAACAGGCATCGTAAGCTTCATCTCTGGCCCCGCCAAAGAGAAGGGCCTGCTCTTCTGTTTTCTTCCCTTCAGCTCCGGTGAAAATTCCTCCGACAGCGATTCCGGCGGCAGAGAATGCCGCATAATCTGAGCGACCATTGAGTTCAGTCTCCACACTTTTCACATCCTGAGTGCCGTAAAAAGAATGAAAGAGATTTTCGATCGCGGCCGATCCATCCGGACCTTTCTGTCCAAAACGGGAGCCATCACCGTCATAAACGCCGATCATGTAATTGGGTGAACCGATCATATCGACGTTCACCATGAGAGCGATCTTATCTTTTTCCGCCTGCGAGAGCGAAGCAACATACTTGGTTGAACCAATGAGACCAAGTTCCTCGGCGCTGAACCAGGCAAAACGAACTTTATTCACGACCGGAGTGTCTTTCATTTTGAGGGCAATCGAAAGAATTCCTGCTGAACCCGAACCATTGTCATTAATTCCCGGACCTTCACCGACTGAATCCAGGTGAGCGCCGATCATCACGACATTATCGGGATTCCCGCCCTTGGTTTCGGCGAGAACGTTGAAACTCACTTTATGATCGACATGTGTTTCCGCTTCGAGAGAAAGTTCCAGACTCTCTTCTGCGAGAAGTGCTTCGGCAAAAGGATAAGAAGTCGCGATCGCAGGAATCTTTATCGCTGTTCCTTCCGAAAGCGTTCCGACTAATAAGTCAGTTCTGTCAGGAGTATTTCCCTGGTTAAAAATAATCACCCCGGAAGCTCCCGCTGCCTGAGCATTAATCGCCTTTTGTCCGAAGGAACATGTTCCGCGCTGAATGAGAGCGATATGACCTTTCGTGAACCCTGCAAAATCTTCTGCTTCACATCCGGACGTTGAAGCATTTCCTGCTCCCATCTGAAGATCAACTGCTGAAACTTTCGCAGCGGCAGAACCCGATCCGGAGTAGCTCATGAGATTGAAGTCTTTTCCTTCTTCAAATACCTGAGAACCCTTAGCAAATTTCGCAGAGATTTTCTCAAACTTCATGAAGTCGAATGGCTCCATCTTCACAGCATATCCAGCGTTCAGGAGTTTCTGCGCGATATAGTTGGCAGACAGTTCATGACCGAGAGATCCCGCTGCGCGGTTCCCGCTTCCTTTATCTGCTACTTCCTGAAGGGCCTTCAGGTGTGAGATTACTTCTTCTCCACGGATACAATCTCCGCGCAGGAGACATTCCACTGAAGCCGTCTGCGCGAACGCAGATGACGAAAGAAGAGAGAGTGCTAACAGGAAGTGTTTGCGATTCATGGTGTTTTCTCCAAAACATTGATGCCTGTCTTTGTAAGTAACAGAACTGAGAACTGAGAGGAATACGTTGGGAGAAGATGTTATGATTATGCGAAAAAATCGGGGCCAATATTACACTGTAGTGACAAAGTGACCCTGTTATCCGAGTCGTTTCAAGCGCAGACGCCGGATTTCTTCGCCGATTTCCTTCCCTTTCCGCTGAGGATCAACGTCGGCAATACCGATATCCTTCACCAGATGATAAAGACGCTGAAGGTCTTTTCCGCGAACGGGATCAAGTTTTACCACATGCTCAATCATCCGCGGCTTACGGAAAGTATCGGCCTCGTAAAAAAAATCGAGTACTTTTTCTGGATGGGAGAGATCAAGCCTGGAAAAGAGAATCCAGCTTTCCGCCGTCTCTATCCAGTTGGTCTGGATATTCAGTCTCTTCGTCATTTGCTCCAGATCCGTAAGACTCATTCCCGTCACGATGGAGGAAAAAGAAAGTTCTTCATCCCCTTTCATGCGATCAAGATTTTCGTATGACTTTATTTCCTGAAAGTGCGGACTCATCGCCCCCACGGATTTCAGGACTTCGAAAAATTGCGAAGGCTTTTCACATTCAAAAACACGCTTCAATTCTTTCACCATTCTTTCAGGAAGAATTTTTGCGAAAGCTGGTGTTACAACTACTTCCAGCATGAGCTTCAGAGTTTCAGGATGAATGGAGAAGTCCGGAAGCTGGGCCATGAATCTCGCCACTCTCAGGACTCGTAACGGATCTTCAAAAAAATTCTCACGACTCACGTGACGAAGAATTTTCTTTTTAAGATCGTCCTCTCCTCCATAAAGATCGATGAGCTGATTGTTCTCATCAATGGCCATGGCATTGATCGTGAGATCCCGGCGTGAGAGGTCCTCATCAACACTTTTTCCCAGCGTGTACTCATCGCCATTTTCGGGATTGAGGAAAATCGGAAAAGTCTGTCCCACTTTCACCAGCCCCTTCGCCAGCATGTCCCCATCGCTCGCCTCGACAACGAGATAATCCGTATCCCGGGGAGGAATATTCAGGAGCCTGTCTCTCACCGAACCGCCAACAATATAAATTCTCATCCTCAAATTCTAATCGAAAAATATTTAAAGTCGTCAATAGACTGACGTTTTCTATGTCTCTTATTTAATGTCAGGATTTTTGAAACTCTTTTCCCTGACAGAGAGGCCCCTGGAAAGCAGGATGAGTCTCACCCATTTTTTTGAAGGAGTCCTCTTTTGGAAACGAGAAAGCTATCTGAGCTCAAGGCCACTAACCCGTATCTTCGTCTCGGGACCGATGTCTCTGACCTCGAAAAATCCATCCAGACTCTGGGTCTGATCGCTCCTTTGGTTATCTCTCCGGATAATGTCATTCTCGCAGGGGCCCGCCGCTATCAGGCGCTCCTGAATCTGGGCCACACAAGTGCGCCGGTCATGATTGTCGATAGAAACGAACTCGAAACAGAGCTCGTCTCCATTGACGAAAATCTGGTGAGAAAGGATCTCTCTAAAATTGAAATTGAGGCCCACCTTCGCCGGGCCCGTGAAATTTACCGCACTCTTCATCCTGAGCCGGAAGTTGTAGCGGAAGAAAAGATTGAAGGCGTAAAAGTGGAAGTCCTGCCTTCTGAAAAATTCCTTACGATGGTTTCCGAGAAAACAGGACTTTCTCCGAAACAGATTCACGAAGCCATCAACCGTGATGAAATGGCATCTCCCGAAGTGAAAGAGGCCAGAAGAAATGGTGAACTCTCTGTCAGTCAGACCAATGAAATTGTCCGCTTGAGCCAGGAAGACCAGGCCGAAGCGATTGAGCATCTTAAAGAAATGCCGGTGAAAGACATTAAAAAATTCATTAAAATTGCGAAGGTTCAGGGAGTGGACAAGGCGATTGCCTCGACTCCGATGGATCCACGCGCGCGGGAATTCCTGGAAATTGAAATGCTTCTGAAAAAACTCACGAAGAAAATGAAGCAGCTGGATCTGGAAGGAATTTCCGAAGATGATCTTCCTGAGACAACGCAGGAATTACTTTCTGAGTTCCGGAATCCTACCCGCGGTTCACGCAAGAATGATTACGAACAAGATTCTCTTCAATAGAATTTTTTAAAAAAAAGAAGGCCCGATTTGCATCGGGCCTGTCTTTTTGTCCAACTTGGTTATCTGTCTTCTGTTTTCAC
Organism: Bdellovibrionota bacterium; assembly: GCA_040387275.1. Lineage (GTDB taxonomy): Bacteria > Bdellovibrionota > Bacteriovoracia > Bacteriovoracales > Bacteriovoracaceae > Peredibacter. The sequence continues at coordinate 1,025,028 of JAZKDZ010000001.1, forward strand.
TTCTTACAGTTTCATCTGAACAATTAAATCCTACTGCTCCCGAAACCATTCATCATCTGAATCTTTCCTGAAGGGCGATCAGGAAAACTCGGCCATTCTTCATCTTCCCTTAAATAGTCATGAATGCTGTTCCTCTTTAAAATTATCCTATGAAGACACTTATCATTATTCTTTGTCTCACCCCCCTACTTGCTTATTCTCAGAATCAAAACCGTCCGATGTGTGCCACTCCACTTGATTGCTATCCGCTGGAGCAGGCCAAAAAAGCTGAGGCCATTCGCTTGAAACAAGAAAGGGAAGAAGCCGCTTATCGCCAGGAACAACTAAACCTGGAAGCCGCTCAATTGCAGGAACTTCAGGAACAACGGGAAGTGCTCGAGGAAGAATTAACCGAGATGAATGAAACGCAGTCGCGTATGGAAGAGATGCAGATGAGTGATCAGAAGAAATCCAATCAAAAAGAAGAGCAGGTTGTGGAATGAAATTTACGCTGAACACTCTACTTGTCCTCTCACTCTTTCCTGTTGCTTTCGCTGCCAACAGTGCTGACTACCAGGTGCAACCGGGAAAACTTCACCGGAAAGGTAAAGTGATTGTGAATATCCTCCCCGACCCGGAGAAATACCGTGTGAAGATGGATTTTAATGTGAAGAAAAAAGATTACGTGCCGGTGCCGGGAAAACTTCTGCGCGGGACAACCATCATGGAATTCCCGAAAGAATTCAGGACGGAGAAGGGATACAAAAATCTTGAGAAAAAAAAGAAGATTTCCATTCACAAGGCCGATCTGCAGTTTATCAAACGGGCGGATGTGGGAAAACTCAAGGACGCGTATTTTTTTGAAGTAAGACCCACCAACAAGAAAAGTAAAATTGAAATCATCTATCACCCCACCCTTCCTTCTGTCGGATGGCTGGAGGTCGATATCACTTTCTTAAGTGAGATTCCGGTCCTGAATGGCTATGAGCTGGAAGCGAAACTCAGACAGTAATCAGAATCCCAGGATATCCACGTACGTAGTACCTGCTGCGAGTGAAGAATTCGACTTCGCCCGCTGACCCTTGATCATGACTTTTTTATCATTAAAGAGCTGCTTTAATGCCGCACGGGAAATCGTGTGTAGTTGCGGATGATCTTCCTGCTTACGACAAGCATCGAGGAGGACGTTATCCATGCGATCGACACCCTGATCAAGAGTAATGGTGACACGGAATGAATTGGGAGGACGAACTGGTTCTGATGTAGACATGAATGCCTTATAACTCAAGACATAAAAAAAGGCCATGCTGTTTCCAGCATGGCCCTTTTGAAAAAAACGATTACCAGCGCTTAGAGCCGCCGCCGTCACGTCCGCCACCATCACGCGGTTCCATCGGCTTTGCTTCCGATACGTTCATGTTACGACCTTCGAACTCCGTGCCGTTAAGGCCCTGAATAGCTTTCGCTGCTTCAGCAGGAGATGACATCTCTACAAAGCCGAAGCCTTTAGAGCGGTTAGTGTCGCGGTCCATGATCACTTTTGCAGAACTTACTGTTCCGTATTGTGCGAACTTAGTTGAGAGTGATTCGTTGTTAACAGAGTAACCGAGGTTACCGACATAAATTTTCTGACTCATATGAGCCTCCGATTGAACTTTGTCACTAAGGTGTGACAAATTTGATTTGAAATATTTTTTTGAATGAATTTGAGGATGAGGATAAGGATAAAAAAGTTCTTAGGATAAAATGATCTGAGGTAAAAACTAATAGCAGTGTTAGTAAGAAACAGATATCGCCAGTGTAGATGGTTAGCCTGTTGAAAGATAGTGCTATTGTCATAAAGACACATATCTTTAATGTTTGGGCCGCAATATTAGTGAGTTGAATCAGCAAAAAGAAGGCTCCGGTGTACCGAAATACACCGGAACCAAATTAGTTAGTCATTAAGAAGCTGAGGCATTTTCGCGAATGTTCCTGTGAAAGTCGTCGCCTTCTCCATCTCCCAGATGAAGTCAGGACGGACTTTAGAAATCCATTCACCACCGATAATTTTTCCGTAAACATCGAGTTCAATTGTGTACTCGTAATTTCTTACGCCGTTCACGTGATCAGGAGTTCCGAGTGTCGGATACCAGTTATTTTTGGCAATCGCCTGAACGAAAGTCATGTCGGTTTTCACATGAACAACACGAACAGTTCCTTTCGCCGCTTTTTTCCCCGGAGCAAGATTTGCGTTCACGATGGTTGTCGTGAATTCGCTGACAGCGTGATTCCACACCTGGCGTCCGCGCTCAACATCAGCAATCATGGATTCGCCTTTTCCGAGAGTGTTCGCGAGAACAATGTGGAAAGCACCAGCATTGAGATCGTCATCACAGCCTGGACCCATGAGAAGACAACGCTTACCCATCTGGTGAGTGCTTCTGACTTCGTGATGGAAAGCATAGTAATAAGAAATGAGGGCCTTGATATCAGAAGATCCGAAAGGGATCACAACGCCATCAGCGTTCGTGAAAGTTTTCGGAGTCGGCTCATTATGGTTGATCGTCGCAGGAGACCATCCGTTACAGATTCCGTGCCAGATAGCCGCGTGCTTATTGGCAATCTTATCCACTTCATTTTTCAGCGTATAAGAATAGTCACCGTTTAAGAGATCGAGTTTTTCTGTAGCAGCGAGTTCAGCGATCGCGTCTTGCGACATCATCAGCGCTTCTTCTCTTGAAGGTGATACAAGTTTAAAACCAGTCGGCTTCTTCGCGTTCCAACGGTAGTTGATGCTTCCTTTTTTATGGGCCCAGTAATCACTCGCCCAGATCTTCCGGTTATCAGAAACAATTCCTCTTAAAGGAAGGTTCGAAAAACCTCTTTCATAATTTGGATTTCTGATCGCAGGATCTGAATAATCTTCCCACTCGCGATTGATTTCAGCGCTGGCATTGAAAGCAATGAAGCAGATAATAGAGACAAGAATGTTTCTCATGATGACCCCCCTTAAAATGTAATGACGCCGCCTGTATAGCGCGACCAGATGCAGAAAGGGAATGACTATTATCGTTAAAAACATATCACGCAGCGCACCCTCGAGTGAAAAGTCGAATCCTCTTAAGCGAATCTTATTTTTGAGGGGGCCTTGGAACAGGCTAATCTCACGGGATGAAAGATCGTAAACAACAGGTTATTGCTGTCATCAATTCCACTATCGACGTGGTCGATATCCTCGAAATTTGTCTGCAGGACGAGGGATACAATACTGTCGGTGGATTGATACCGGATTTTAAGCGCGGTCAAAAAGACATGGTCGCCTTCATGGAAGAGCACAGGCCTGATCTTATCGTCTGGGACATTGCTCCCCCCTACGAACAGAATGTCATTTTCCTCAAGATGGTCCGGAACATGAGAGTCATGGAAAATGTAAAATGGATTTTCACGACGACCAACAAAGCGGCGCTGGCAAAGACTTCAGAAAGCATTGAGGCGCATGAGATAATCGGCAAGCCTATGGATCTCGAGGTCATCATCAATCTTGTGAAAACAACTCTCGCTAAATAAGTTCATCCAGAAGATGCATGAGATCAGGTAATTCAAAGGGCTTTTTCAGAAAGTGATTGATACCGATCGCGTGACATCTTTGCTTCACCATCGCGTCTGCACTCATACCGATGATCGGAATAAAAGCTATTTCCGGAATCGCCTGAAGCCGCTTCATGAATTCCACACCGCCAATAACAGGCATGAAAATATCCAGGATAATGAGATCTGGTTTGTCGTGATTGAAGAGATGATCAAGACCATCTTTGCCGTTCACAGCGAGCTGAATCTGGTGACCACAATCAGAAAGGACTTCTGAAAGCACCTGAGCAATATCGGGATTGTCTTCGATGATGAGAATCTTCTTATGGGTCTTCATGGACAACTCCTTGTCCTGCTTAACCCACCTATTTTACCACCATCCGGGATACCGTGCAAAAGCGGCCTCTCGTTGGTTGATATCAAAGGATAAACAATCTCTTCTTAACTAACTTAATGTCCCTTAGGGAGCGTGACACTGAAAACGGAACCTTTTCCTGGTGAGCTCTCGAGGGAAATGTCCCCTTTGTGAGCTTGAATGATCTGACGGGTGATGAAGAGTCCCAGGCCCAAACCTTCTCCGGTGGGATTTTTACCGCGATAAAACTGATCAAAAATCCGCGCCTGATCCGCGGGAGAAATTCCTTTTCCATTATCCTTTACGCTGACGACAAAATGATCATCTTTTTCTGCAAGGGTAATATGAACAGGTTTCCCCTCTCCGTACTTAAAAGAATTGATCAGAAGATTACTCATCACCTGCTCAAAGCGGTGACGATCGAGTTCGCAGGTAAAATCTTTTCCGTGAACGGAAAGTTCCGGAATGGAAGCCTTGGCATAGAGAAAATTCGGAGAAATTCTTTCGACTGCCTCTTCAATAATATTTCTGAGATTATCTTTCTGAAAATTCAGAGAGAGTTTTCCGTCCCGGATTCTTGAAGCATCCAGCATGTCATCCACAAGTCTGCCCAGCCGGGAAAGCTGCACATCTGTTTCCTTGAAAAACTTCAGGAGTCTCTCTGGTGACAGAGTTTCAATCCGTTTATGCATCATCTGAGTGTGAAGTTTTAAAGATGTGAGAGGTGTATTTAGTTCATGAGAAGCAATCGAAAGAAAGCGGTCTCTTGCTTCAATGGCATCCTGCAGATCCCGCTGAAGATGCTTGGATTCTGTCACATCTTCATAGATGACACCGACACCAGGATTCAGCGGGTAGGCAAAAATCTTGTACCATTTATCGTTCGGTTCATAGTGCCCGAGGAAATTGACGTTTTCTCCGGCCATCGCTTTTTTGTAGGAATCCATGAAAATGGTATTTTCGACTCCCGGGAAAGCTTCGACGAAATGTTTACCGATGACATGTTCGGCTCCCCGGAAAACGGTATTGGCAGAAATGGGATTCATGTAATCAATGATCCAGTCTTTATTCAGCGAGAGAAAAGGAATGGGAGAATGTTCCTGATAGCTCCGGAAGTTTCTTTCGTTTTTATCAACGGTGTTTTTACTCTCCATTTCATCTGTCGTATCGACCACAACATCAAGAACACCAGCGACAGCCCCGTCATCATTTAAAACAGGGCCGTAGGAAAAAGTGTAATACCGCTGCTTCAGAACGCCATCCACAAGAACCATGAGTGGCATATTTTTGTAATGAACTTGCTTACCCTGAAAAACATCTTTGATGAGACCATCAACGACTTCAAAGACCTCTGCCCAGATCTCAGAAACGTGAGCACCTAAGGCAGACGGATGTTTATTGCCAAGAATCGGAATATAGGAGTCATTATAAAAATTGATTTTTTCTTTGCCCCAGAACAGGCACATGCCGATTTTATTCTGAAGCATGATCCCAAGAGTCGTAATGAGATTTGGTGGCCAGCTGTCGGGATCTCCGAGAGAAGTTTTCTTCCAGTCGTAAGACGCAATCAGTCCGCCCATCTCACTACTATCAGCTAAATGCCGTAAACGAGAATGAATCATGTAAAGTCACTACCATACGAAAGTGAAAGGCCCATCATAATCCATTCTTTAGATTTCTCTTAATCAAAGAGCGAAGTCGTATCCGACTTTGAGCTTCCCTTCTTCACGAAGATCAATGGCGCAATTGGCGTCGCCACACGGAATCTGAAGTTCATGATCTTCCAATTTCTCTTTTGTCTGACCCGCTTCCTTGATGGAGTTGAGAAGCCTGTCACGATTTGCCGTTTCAATCACCGGAGTGTCATTCAGAAGTTTGGCAGCGAGTGCAAGAATCACTGTGCGGTCAGTGAGTTTCTCTTTACCGAAATTCTCAAACATAAAACTGTATGCGTAATGAGCGCAGCCACCCATCTGGTAAGTGATTTTGACACCATTTTTGAGTGTCAGCGTTTCCGTCACGCCATGCTTTTCCCGCTTAGTCTGGGCCCCTTTCAGAACGCCTTTAATGGCCTCCGGATTGAGGCTGCAGTCTTCCTGCGCAGAGGAATGAAAGCTGAGAAGCAACAGAAGGGAGATGAGGGTGTTTTTCATGAAGAAAAGCTTAGTAAAAAATGCACGCTTCTTGAAGAGAAGTTTCGAAAAGGGTACATCCACCCTATGAAAATTATGATTGCCCTTCTTGGTCTCTCGCTCACTTCTCTGGCCTTTGCTGGCTGGGAAAATCCGGCCGTTCAGTGTCCGGAAAAAATCCTCCCGCAGGGTTACCCTTGCCTTGATCTCTCCGCTGTCGCTAACGTATGGGATGATTTTCCGACGGGTATGACGACGGAAGAAATCAATGAATGGAAATATAACCGCGCTCCCGATTTAAAACTCTGCCGTTATAACGAAATCTCTGTTCGTGAAATGGAAAGACCAGGAACATTCACTCCGGTTCAGGTTCAGATCGCGTGGATGGTGACTTCTGGTGGACGAAATCCTGAGAAAAAACTCCAGAGTGTCATCTCGGCTTCCAAAAAATATTCGATTCCTCCGCACGTTCTTCTCGGAGCGATTACTCAGGAATCACTTCTCGCAAGTCTCGGGATTTCTCCTGATGGCGGAAACTATTCCTGCGGAATTGCCCAGCTGAATATCTCGGAATGGTGTGAAGGGGTGCAGTCTCTGACTCAGGCAGAAAAAGATGCCATCAAGTGGCCCGCTATTGCCTGCAGCTCCATTAACAGTGCGATGATTGAGCCCTTTTATAATATCGCCTTCAGACGTCTCGGCACCCGCCCTGATTACAGAATCACGGCCTCTGATTTTGCCGGCATTACGGCCAGTGATGTGAGACTTCCGGAGAAAACTTTTCTCGCGGTAAATTCTTTTATCCAGAATTGCCAGAATGATGAACTCTCAATCCGCTTCAAGGCGAATGTTCTTAAAAACCTTTTTGTGAATTACGTGCCATCGGAAATGAAGAACCGCGAACTCTACACACAAGATAGTCAGCGTCCTGCTTCGTGCAAAGTTCCCAATACAACCAATTATTATCCTCTTCACTCAGGATGGTTACTGGCAGTCGCGGCCTACAATGCCGGACCAAGAGTTTCGAGTCTCGTGGAACATTATTTCTCGAACGTGAGTCCCCTTCCGGCGATTGCACCAAAAGATCTCGTTGAGGCCCTGCATTGGGGTGGAAAAGTAAGAGCGGGAACAAGCTCCGTAGTCTTTACCGGACGGAACGGAAAAACTCTCACGCAGAGCTGGTATAAAAGTTGTGTCGTTCAGAGACACGTTTCACGGGTCGTTCAGCACGTAACTTTACCGGGACAAACGATCCTTAAATCGCTCGAGAAAGTCCCCTGTGCCAACGGGGAAGTCCCTGAGTACCGGAGAAATACCTCCGGAATCAAAGAAACTCCTTCATTGTAAGACAGAGTCAGACCACAAACTGCATCAGACCCCGATATGATGAAAGAAATCATTCGAGGTTTGTATGCGTATTGTGCTCTTAAGCCTTTGTTTCCTTCTTGCTTGTGGCAAGCACTCTTCAAAGAGTTCTCATCACAATCCACCTGAACGTGATGAAAGTAATCCACCAGTCATCGTCACTCCGGTTCCTATGCCGCCGCCAAGTGAAGTGGATGAAGCGGACATGATGAAGATCACCCCACTCCTTCCGACGATGTACTACACGGCCCAGGAAGAAAAAACAAACTGCAAAGGTAAGTACGGAAACGCAACTTACGATGGTTCAGAAAGATCCAATATCATTTCAGTGGAAGGAAAACTCATCGCCACTGTCTGCACCCGCTTCTACCGCGTTCTTCTCATGGAAGGTTCAGCGATTTTAAGAGATCGCGGAAATGGAAAAATTTCTGTGAATTACGGTGGAATCGTTAATGGTGAGCGCCGCTATCATCTTCTTGAGCGTTGTATCTACGGTGAAGGTGTGAAAAAAAATCTCTGCCTCCTTCCCTACCATACACTCGCAACCGACAACAAAATTCACGCGATCGGCGACATTATCTACATTCCGAAGACTGTCGGGATTGTACTTCCTGATGGATCTCAGCATGAGGGATATTTCATCGTGAGAGACACCGGAGCGGCCTTTAATGGCGTCGGTGCCCAGAGAGTCGATATGTTCACGGGATTAGATCCGGATTACGCTAATGTCTTTCAGGCAGCGGGATTTCATCACAAAAAAGAAATTCAGGCGTTCAAGATCAAGGGTCATTCCGCCGAACTCATCAAAGAGAAACTCGAAAACAAGTTCGGCGAAATCTACTAATGTTAAAAGCGACAGGCGCGGACGTAAACGAGTCCAACCGGAGTGGCAGCAGGAAGTGCCTCATCCAGGTTGGCCTGAAGTGATTTCCCGTCTTTTGTCTTCACGTGAATCTGAGTGAGATAAGCACTTTCACTCACCAGACGAAACACAACATTATTCCCTTTCAGTTCGGCCTTGAGTTTAGGGACCGCTTCATCATTCCCGAGGCGGAATCCGTCTTCCACGATTAAGCGTTTGGCGAGATTCATCTTCGTGACATTCGTAATCACCTGATCAGAGTTTTTCACATCCAGAATAAGGCAATCAGTGATTCTCATACGCGGAGGTGTTCCGCCGCCGAGACGGTAGCCTGGGTATTGAACGGTATAGAGTGGAGATTGATTTACTTCGAGGTTCAGGTCAATTGTCTGGAGATCATCGAGATCTTCCTGGGCCATGGCAAGTGCGGGAAGAGCAGTGGCGAGAAGTACAATCAGGAAAAGTGCAGCTTTCATTTGAATCCTCCTCAGGATTTTGATGAGGTCGTTATACACCCTGAGGAGAAATTTAAAAATGCAATGGATACTATTTCACGATTAGGTCTTTACCTATACTACTTGTCTGAAAAGAGAACCACATCCTTACGGACTTCCACGAAATCATCTTCGCCCATACCGAGGATGGAGATCTCAAGCTTCACGTTCCCTTTGGCATCAGGCTTCAGCATGGTGAGGTCTGCTCCGCCTTCATCCTGGCGGATACTGTAAACACCATTACGTGTCCAGGCAGCAGGATTCGTTTTAAACCCGTCCGCTTCCCAGTAATACCATTTCGAAGCAACAACCATATCGTCTGTTTCCATATACTCACAGACTTCAGCGATCATATCGTCGCCTTTCTTGTTGTAAGCATAGAAGCCAACGGTCTTGCCGTTCAGGTTCTTCATCAGTTTGGCATTAACCAGACCATCTTTCTTCGCATCGAGAATGGATTCAGCAAGAGACTTGAGATCATCAGCATCGCAGACTGCGAGCTTAGAAGGTGCGGCGATCGCACTTGAGGCAATAATAAAACCAATGATAACCAGAAATGTTTTCATGAGGACTCCTTTCAAAAAGTTGAGGAGTTATAGCTCAGAAGGGATTTTAAAGGGGGTGTTGTGAACTTTTTTCAAGTGATTGCGGAAGAACGAGAAATTCGTGAGCAGGAAGCGGGAGAACCACTTTAAACGTCGTTCCCTGGCCCTCAATGCTCTTGACTGAGATATCCCCACCCATGCCTTCGAGAATTTTTTTCACGATCCACAGACCAAGGCCGAGCCCTGAGATGCCTGTGTGAGTGCCGACCCGTTCATAGCGTTCAAAAATCTTCCCGAGATCCTCCGGGGAAATGCCCTTCCCCTGATCCGTGACTTCGATCAAGGCCAGACCATTTACTTTATCCAGAGAAAGAACAACCGGTTTTCCGTTGCCGTATTTGATGGCATTACTTGCGAGATTCACGATGACTTGTTCCGTGCGCTGGCGATCCCAGTAACCAATGAGAATTTCCGGAGCTTTCACTTCGATGAGATTGCCGCCTTCCATGCTCTGGATCGTTTCCTGAGTCAGGGTGACGAGATCAAAAGTTTCAGGCTCGAAGTTGAGTTTCCCCGCACTGATTCTTGTAACATCGAGGAGATCATCAATGAGACCAGTAAGACGCGAAACCTGATACTGCATTCTCTGCATCGGACGTTCGAGTTCTTTACTCTTCACGCGCTCAAGCATCTGGAACTGAAGTTTGAGAGTCGTGAGTGGCGACTTGAGTTCATGGGAAGCAACGGAAAGGAATGTGTCGCGGATTTGTACGGCTTCCTGGATTTTCTTTTCGTTCTCATCGCGTGTGGCGGCCGCAAGTTTCAGGGCCTCGTTTACGATAATCACTTCCGGAAGAGATGTGCGGATATCGGGAATCTTCTCCCCTTTCCCCAGGGCCTTGGCCGATTTCATGAGCGAGAGAAGTGGACGGGAAATATTACGAGCGAGAATAAGCGCAAAGAAGATACTGGAAGTCAGGAGTAATGATCCGCCGAGGATGATGTAGAAAATGGTCTTCCACGAAGTGAAAAGATGTCCGTCATCCGGAATCCGGAGAAAGATTTTCCAGTTCGTGATGCGGGAATTTGCCATCGCCCCGAAAGATTCTGTTCCTACACCATTGGTGTAAGTGAAAATTGAATCGGTTTTCCCTTTCGTTGTTTCCGTGAGATTCGCCGAAGCTTTTCTGCCGGTGAAGTAAACCGGATTCCGGGAATGCCCGAGATAATTCTGTTCGTGATCAAGAATCGCTGCCGTCCAGTTTTCCGGAAGATTCTGCGATTTTAAAAAGCGATCAAAGGAGCTGAGTTTCAAAGATCCGATGAGAGCGTAAATGATGTGATTATTTTTCTTCACTGGTACTGCGATCGTGATGACATTGTCCCCTTTCCGGAAACCTGTGATCACCGGTTCACCGGTTTTCATCATCTCGCGGAAATAAGATTCCTTCCGGAGGCGTGGAAGAGCGCGGCCAAAAGGCACAGACGTTTTAAAGATCTGAACACCTTTGGTGTCGACAAAGGAAATGGCATCCCAGTCAGGCTGGTTCTTCACAAAAAGGCGAAGGCGCTTATGAAGAAACTGAATGGAGTCGGCCTCGAAGCCTTCCGAGGTTGAAAGAATACGAAGACTCGAAACAACGGAAGAAATATTCTGGTCCACGGCGGTGGCGAGAGCGCGGGTTGTGCCCATGACGTTTTTTTCGAGGGCAGTTGCACGCTGATCAGCGAGGTAAACCACAAGGCCCGCAGCAAAGATCACCATCGGTATGACGGTGAGTAAAACGAGCCCTAAAAGGCGGTGGAATAGACGGATTTTCACGTCGAGACAAATAGCAAAAAACGCCGTGCCCTGACTATCAAAAGATAAACGCAATACACTTATTTATATTTCATTAATATCAGAAACAGTGCTCCGGCCGGACCAGAAATTCCCCCAGTAATTCTCCCCTCACACTCTCGTAGGAATAGAGAATTCCGGCGCGATGGCCCTTAAGAATCGTTTTCTCGCGGGAATGGGAGCAGATCGTCTTCAGGATCTGCGCCTTAACCTTGGGAAAAGCAGTGGTAAATTCCGGCCTCGTGGCCCCCACGATGAAATGGTACTTAAAATTATTGTTCTCAACCGTAGTCCGCATGAGCTTGGTGGCGTGATCATAGACTTCCGGAAGGTCCTTATTGACCTTGAGGGACAGCGCCTCAAGCGGGGCCTGGGCCATTAATTGAACAGAAAAGAAAACCAGTATCAGATTCAGCATGATGGAATATTATCACAGCTACATGGAACATGAATTTCAAAATCAGTGTCCGTATTGCGGCGAAATGATCTGGATGGAGTTCTATCCGGAAGAAGGGCGTAATCAGGAAACGATCATCGACTGCGAAGTCTGCTGTAACCCTATTCTTTACCGTGTCCGCTTTGACCGGGACGGTGCCGCGGACGTGAGTGCGGAGAAGGCACAGGAATAATTACAGGGTTCCCACACTTTGTTTGAAGATGAGGCACAATGGCCTTCCCAACCAAGGATGCCTTATGAAGTTTTTCCTCCTGGCCTCTCTCTTCGTAACGTCTATTGCGCAAGCGAATGATCCCCGCTGTGTCACCCGCCTGAATGATCTCATCGGGGGAAATGCCACACTTCTCGAAACTGGTGCGAGTGACGGGAAACCGCTGACAATAACTCTCAGTAATTTTAATCCCTCTTCTGCGACAGTCTCATCCAATGGTACGAAAGGCGGAAAAACTTTCGGCATGGTAAGCGGCCAGTTCTCTGTGAGTAACTGCCAGATGTTATCTGCTGGAGTGAAATTCAAGATGAGTGCGAACGGAAAATCTCTCACCATCACGCAGAACGGAAGTGTGATCAAAGCTTCTGCCGGAATACTTTGGTCAGGCGAATTCGTTCTTCGTTAATGCTATAGTTCCTTATGGATCTCTATAAGGATAAGTACGGGCTCTACAACGAAAAACCAGTCACGAACGGAGAGCCTTCCGGAAATGACGGGCCCATTCTCACCAGTTATATGCAGAAACTGGGTGACGTTGATGTCGATTTCATCCGCAAAAATTATTGGGATAAACTCGCGGGTCGCCCGATTCCGATGGAGCGTCTCCCTGGAAAACCCAATCCTCCTCCATCACGCGACACTATTCTTGGCTGGTACTGGTTGGGTTTCCTGCCGGTCAAAGTGCTTCAGGAAAATAAATGGAACTTCTCTCCCTACCCTGTTCCCGCTTTCAATCTTTTCAAAACCGTCGCTGCCTTCTGGAGAATGAGAAACGCTCACCGGAATGCTCTCTGGATGAATGAGGGAGAGCCACATCTTTTTCGTTTTGCTTTTAAGGTTCCCATTCAGGACCGCGCTTACATGCTGAGAGATTCAGGAATGAAGGTGCCTCTTATTTATCGCCTGTATGAGAGGATTCATCGACTGCTAGGTGCGAAGTCGGAGTCATCAAAAAAAATTGCGTGGAGAAAATCTAAGGCTTGATGCCCGTTTTTTTGAATTCATTCTGAACCGAGGTTCCGAAGATACTGATCTTCGATCCAACCGGAACACAACCCATCGTCATCCCTGTGAATCCACCCGAAATAATCCCGACAACTTTTTTTCCTGCCGGTGTTGTTTCAATCATCGGTCCGCCGGAATCCCCATTACAGGTATTCGACCAGCCTTTCGCGGGTTTTTTTGTGAGAATTCCCTTCATGCGACCGGTATCATCCCAGGCGTGAACCTGATATCCGGGAATGAGAGTTTCATCACCAAGAAGCATATCGGCTTCTTCGCCCTGGAAAGCTTTATCAAGAAACGACTGGAAATTATTTTTGCTTTTGAAGATCGAAAGAAGTGGATTGGCATTCATCGATGTGACTTTGTATTTCGCCATGCCCTTGAATCCGGATTTCGAACCGTAACCAGAAACACCCTGATAACCGTATCCCACAACCTCATAAACTTTCGAGGTATCACGAAAGCGCGAAAGATCGAGACTCACAGGAATCGGAGTGACATTCGTAATGGGTTGAGCGAGTTGGGCAAAACTCACATCGAGTCCTTCCGGAGCAGAAATCCATTTCCTGAGCTTCACGGATTTTATCGGTTTGTGTGAATCGGGTCCCAGCTGGAAAAACATCTGCGAAGGTTTTAACTGTTCAGGATTTTCTTCAGAGCCGCCCCATACACAATGCTCAGCTGTCACAATCCAGTCAGGAGCAATGAGTGTCGCCGTACAACTCGAACCATTCGCCATGTCGTAAGTTCTGATGGAACCGATCGCCTCATAACTTTTATCAACAGGAGTACCGTTGATCATGGCAAAGGCAGAGAGGGCCTGAAGAGCAACAATAGCGAGAAGGGAAAATTTCATCATTTGAGTCTAAGGGCGGAAATGATTCCGGGGGTAGCACCCTATAAAAATAACAGATCATGTCTCTTTTTACGGAGTGCGGACTTACAGAAAAAGAAGGCCATGGAACCATAATTGCTGATCAAGGAGTGAAACTATGCAGATTCAGAATGAAATTATTGATCTCGAAAAAAGATACTGGCAGGCCATGGCCGAAAGTGATGTCGAAACAGCTGCGTCTCTCACGCGCTTTCCGGCGATTGTCTCCGGCCCCCGCGGAACGAACCTCGTTACAGAAACTGAGTACCGGGAAATGATGGGCGAACACACCGGTGATGAATTCCGGGATATTGAACTCAGAAATCCCAAGGTTGAATTCGTGAACGACGATCTGGCGATTTTATCTTACGAAACAATGGTCCGTAATATGAGAATGCAGGATGTTTCAACATGGGTCCGTGAAAACGACAAATGGATCTGTGCCTTCCATTCTGAGAATCCGCTTCAGTAATTTATAAGGGTTTTGTCTCGATGCCGAAGACATCTTTCATCTGCTTCAAAGCATAGTGATTGTCTTTCTTCGTGTTCGAGGCAATACCATTTTTCGGAACGTGAACTTTATAGCCCCGCATGTGAGCGTCGTTGGCCGTGAAAAGGACGCAGATATTTCCCGCAATGCCGGTCATGATAAGTTTCTCAACACCCAGTTCTTCCAGAAGAACATCCAGGTACGTATTAAAAAAGCCAGAATGCTTGGGCTTCAGAATAAAATAATCGTCACTGTCAGGATGAAGAATGGGACTGAGTTTTGATCCGGGAAACTTTTCCTGCGTACAATGTTCGTAGACTTTTTTCCAGTCAGACCGCCAGTGCATAAAAAAATCATTCAGGTAAATGACAGGGATGCCTTTCTTTTTCAGGCCTTCTTTTATTTTCAGGATATTTTTTGCCACCGGGATTGCTTCTTTCATGAGCAAATTGCCATCTTTAAAATCAAGAGTGTTGATCATATCAATGATGAGAAGGGCGGTTTTGGATTTCTTCTTTTTCACAGGAACAGTTTAGATCACTACTGCTCTTTCATGTAGACGTAGAGCTTCTCGACCTTTTCTCTTGCCCATGGAGTGCGGCGAAGGAAATGAAGACTCGATTTGATGCTCGGGTCCTGCGTAAAGCAATTGATCTTGATCATCGTCCCGAGTTGCTCCCAGCCATAGAACGCAACGAGCTCTGTCAGAATATCGTCGAGTCTTTTACCGTGAAGGTGATCAATCTTTTTTTCAGTCATACTTAAATCTTATAGGTGTAAAAGAAACCAAACTGCGAGTTGGAGTTATTAAGCCGTGCATTTCCCGAGCTCAGGCCCAAAGTATAGGTGTCGGCGTTGAATGAAACAAGGTGCGACTCTCCGAAAACATAACCGAAGTTAAAAGCGAATTCATATTGAATGGCAGAATCACCGGCCGCAAAGAAGGCCGGACCCACTCCCATCTTACCGCGGATAAAGGAACGATTGAAATACATCGCTCCATCTCCTCCGACAAGTGGCCCGAATGTTACGGCCTGCATGTGAACGATATAATCCAGATCCTTTGCCGCGACTTCTGCCTCGTGCTCAGGCTCAAGAACTTCCGGAAGCGTAATACTCCGCTGGTCAATGTTGAATCCCACGAACCAACTACCGGATGTTGAGAAGCCCTTGTTTCCGGCAACTTTATCAATTAACTGGTAACCTTCACGGATGTAAGCGAGATGAACCGGATTGAAATAATAATTTGCGCGCGCATTTACTGAACGGACTTCGTACTCACTGTAGAACTCTTCTTTTCCTCCAGCCTTGACCATCGCTCCTTTGTAGAACTGATAGTTCAAGCGGGCATCGAAAGACCCCTTGCTGAAATTAATCCGGAAATCGCGATATTTGCTGCGTTCTTCTTTTTCGTTCCGGAGTCTGCCCCCAGCAAAAGCAAACGCCAGATCGATATATTTGGTCTGAGCAGAAAGTGCTGTATTCGTGGGAATGTTCGGTTCAAAGAGGAGAACTGTTTTATCGTTCTTCGTTCTGAGCTCGGTTTCATTCGTAATGGTGGCAAGTCCGATCCCCACCGACTGAATGAAATTCTTCACATCAGGCATGTTATCAAGCATCCCGTCCAGGGCAGTTTGTTCCTGAGACAAGGCCACGCCAGGTATAAGAAAGGCAATCAGAATGAAAATCCGCATACGTATAAGATAAGTCCCAACAGGATAAATGTCTAATCTTTGGACGGTACCGGATAACACTTTCATTCAGAATCACTCTCTCCTGAATATAGCTAGAATGAACTCATGAAAACATTCCTCCTCGCCCTTCTCACTATGATGGCCCTTCCTGCGTTTGCTCAGATTGATGAGGCGTGGAAAGTTGATCTCTCAAACGTCTCAGAAGCCGATCATTTATGGCCTGAGCAGAGAGTTGAGCGTTCCCCGGTTGTGGTGAATTCGCGCGAAATGAATATTGATATGAACCAGGTTTCCCGCCTCCATTCTTACGACAAAGAAAGATTCCTGGAACTCGCTCAGAAGTTCGGTAAAAAAGATGATGACCGGATTTTTATTTCTCTTGATGGAGCAGATAAAACGGTACTCAGCCTTGCGGCCGCAGCGAGCCTTGGTCTGATTGTTCTGAAAGGTGACGACGATCTCATGGATATCGTTCAATCCCATAAGAGTGAAGATACAAAAAAACTCGCGGCTTTCGGCTATCAGATGGGACGTAAGGAAGGACTTCTTCCGATCGTTGCCGGTGCCTACTTTCTCGGAGTGGTCTTTGATAACGGAAAACTGAAAGATGTCGGGATTATTTCTGTTGGTGCACAGTTTGCGGCACAGATGCTTGTGGAAGTTCTGAAAGAAGTTTCAGGTCGCGATCGTCCCCGTGAAGAGAATGGTCCCTATTCATTTAATGTCGACGGCGGAAAATCTTTTATCAGCGGTCACGCGGCCGGAGCCTTTTCTCTCGCTACCCTTCTTACTGAAATTTATGGTGATGATTATAAGTTTGTTCCTTATGTCGCTTACGGAGTTGCCGCCATTACGGCATGGTCACGCATGCACGACATGGGTCATTGGGGCAGTGATGTGATTCTGGGAGCAGTGGCCGGTCACATTATCACAAGGATTGTTTATCGCCTTCAGCGCGGTCCTGAGATTCCGGAATCAGAAAGAAACCTCTATATCCAGCCTTACATGGAAACGACAGTGGAAGGCTTTGGTCCATTCGAGCGCCGTCGCGATGAAATGGGAATCCGCCTTCACTTCTCCTTACAAAGACCGTAAAATGTCGGCATGGAAAAACCGTCATTCAACCGCAAAAGTACCATCTTCTTTCTAGGTGTCCTGAACGCACTCACACCTTTTACGATCGATCTCTATCTACCTGCCTTCGCGGAAATCGCGCAGGACTTAAATACTAATGTCGCCCGCGTATCTTTATCAGTTGCCACTTATTTTATCGGCTACGCGATAGGGCAGCTTCTCTACGGTCCCCTTCTCGATCGCTTTGGCAGAAAAAAACCAATTTATTTCGGACTCGTTCTTTATCTCGTGGCCACGGTCGGATGTCTCACGGCCCGGAATATTGAGGCCCTTCTTTTCTTCCGTTTCCTTTCTGCTCTTGGTGGTTCAGCTGCTTCTGTTGGTGCAGTCGCGATGGTGCGGGATTATTTTGATCCCAAGGAAGGTGCCCGCGTTTTCTCTTACCTCATGCTTGTCCTCAGTACTTCACCACTCTTTGCGCCGACCATTGGCGGATGGCTCGCCCAGTATTATGGCTGGAGATCCGTTTTTACTTTTCTCATGATTATGGCGACAGCTGTTCTCGTGATCGTGGCCTTCGGATTACCCAAGGCCTTTGCCGGGGATAAATCAGTTGAGCTCAGTCCGAAACCATTACTGAAAGGTTTTATTGAAATCTTCAAAGTGAAAGTTTTCCGTCAGTATGCTCTTGCCGGTGCTCTGTCATTTTCCGGACTCTTCGTTTACATCACAGGTTCTCCCGCGATCTTTATCGATGGCTTTGGTGTGACGAAACAGGAATACAGTTATCTCTTTGCGTTTCTGGCGGCCGCGATGATTGGTGGCGGTCAGGTGAATAACCAGCTCATGAAAAAATATTCAAGCGAAGTCATTTACCGCACGATGATTTTTCTTCAGATGATGGTCGCAATTTCTTTTCTCATCGCTGTCATTTTCTTTAAGCTCAATCTTTTTATGACAGTCACCTTTATCTTCGGCCTTCTCTCGTGTGTGGGAATTGCCTATCCGAATGCCGCCTCTCTTGCGATGGCCTCATTCTCCAACAACGCCGGTCGCGCTTCCGCCCTTCTTGGATTTATTCAGATGGGTGTGGGAGCAGTCTTAGCTTCGATGGTGGGGATGATGGATGTTTCGGGAACTTTTCCGACAGCACTCGTGATGGGAATTTCAGCGATTCTTGCGTGGGTAACTCTGTTTATATTTTCCCGACACAACGGACAGACGCCGCGTCTTTAAGATCTGCGATGTCCGTTTTCTGAGCGTCTCCATCCCATAAAAATGCCTGTGCAGGAGCGGCCCGTCTTCTTCTGCCTTTCGAACGATTCTTTACCGGTGTCGATGACCAGAACGTGTAATACATGCGTGATAATGATGCTTTCATACCGTGTGCGGCGGATTCTTCAAATTCGCGGACTGTAGGAAGTCTCCATCTGATCTCTTTTAAGATTCCTGCTTCCGGAATCGTTTCATCGCAGGCCTTCTGTGAACCGTAGTGGTTAAAATCAGCAGTCTGCCGGTCCCCCCAGATCACTCCCGATTTTGTATCCTTGAAAATTTCCACACCGGTTGCTGAACGGGAAACGAGAACGAAGTCACCTTTGGCGAGATCGCAATTTTTAATTCGTTCCTCGATCGTACCTTCAAGACCGCAAGGGTCAGCAAAAGCAGAGAAAGAAAAAAACACAGTGAGAAAAATGATCAATCGCATAGGCATTTCATCGGTTCTGTCAGGGGTTTACTTAAGACGAAAGCAAAACACTCTGATTTGTTTTGGCCGGGCTTAAAGCTCTCTTAAATCAGATGTTTTAAAATAAAAAGAATTGGAGGAACTATGAAAATGCTCCTGATTATCGCTATGTTTGTCACTATCCCCTTTGCTCTTGCTCAGACTGAGCCCAATAAGGACCAGGAAGCTGAAAGCGCTTCCCGCAGGCTTTTGCAGAAAAAACGTGAACGAGTGGTAGCTCCCGCTCCTATGACAACAACCACAGATGTAGAAGTGAAGGAAGAGCAAATCAATAACGATGCTGATCCCGAACTCGATGCTGTGGATGATGATCTCACCCAGGATGAGGGATTGAATGACGATTAAGAAGATCACTTTTCTTTGTCTTCTTTTCCTTTCTTTTAGTTTTTCTCTCATCGCCCAGGATGCTCCGGACATTTCCGAAGCAAGGCTGGAAGAAATTCCTGTTGCTCAGGATGATAAGGATAGTGAAGTTGTCCTGAAGCATATGGTGAAAGAGGCCAGGTGGCTTGATCACGTGAAGATCAAGGTGAATCACGGTGTCCTCTACATCGATGGAAATTATAAAAATAAAGATCACATGACCTGGCTCGTTCAGACAGCGGAAAAGCTTCCCACTATTCTGGCGGTGGTGAACAATGCCACTCTCGTGGCACCTCCCGTAACTGACATGGGTCCCTATCTGAAAGAGTGGAATGGCCTTCTCATGAAGGTAAAAAAGAACTCACCGAGAATTCTGGTAGCTGTTGCTCTCGTTTTATTTTTCTCACTCATCGGAAATTATCTCTATCGAGGATTTCATTTCCTCTGGGCGAAGCGGGTGAAAAATCCCTTTCTTGCCTCAACCATTTCCAAAGTGGCCTTTGTTCCGGTGTGGATCGTATTCTTCTATGTGATTCTCCAGATTGTGGGACTTCAGAGTCTTGCGACAACCATCATCGGTGGGACTGGAGTCGCGGGGATTCTCTTTGGTCTGGCCTTCCGCGGGATTGCAGAAAATTATCTTTCCGGTTTTCTTCTGGCGATGCGCTCACCTTTCACTCAGGGCGACCACATCAAGATTAATGACTTTCAGGGAATTGTTCAGAATCTCAATATGAGAGGAACCACGATTGTTGATTTTGACGGAAACCTCATTCTCATTCCCAATACAACTGTTATCCAATCAGTGGTTCAGAACTTCAGTGCTAACTCCGACAAACGCACATCATTTAGCATTGATGTCGATCAGAAAGATTCCTTCATTGAGATACAGAAAACCATTCAGAATGTTCTGAAAGAAATCCGCGATATTAAAGATGATCCGATTCCTCTGGTCGTGATCGATCAGCTGGGCCCGGGAAATATCATGAAGATCAAAACCTCGTTCTGGTTCAACACTCAGTCCGCTTCTGAGTCCACCCTGAAGTCCATGGCGATCTCCAGGATCAAAGATTCGCTTCTTGCCTATGGACTATCGGGCGATGATAAAAAGATCCGTGAACAGGCGAAACGCAATCTCTCCCACCGGGAAACCGACTCCGATGGCATAAGTCATGAGGATGAACTTCAGAAGGTCGCGCAGAATTCCTCCCTTCCTGTTAACTCCCGGAGTGCTAACCTCCTGAAACAGTAAATTCCCACTCTCCCTTCCCTGTAATTTTGACACTCTACTGGCCTTTCTCCACCTATTTTGCCTGCTTCGACTATTATGCGCGCACTTTACGGAGCCCCCATGAAACTGAAACTTCTTGTTTTCCTTTTCGTCTTTCAGTCACTACCAGTGTCTGCACTCTCCGTTGTTGAGAGTGAAAGGCAGCTCGCGATTCTGGATGCTTCTGTTTATAACCGCGAGGTTATTTACGAAGCACTCGATCTTCCGGTTGAAGATCGTGCCCGTCGCGAGACAGGACTCATGCTCGAAACAGTGAAAACGCAGGTTGAATCTGTTTATAGAAACCTTCTTGCTCAGACAGGAAACGTGGAACTCGCGATCAGTGGAGTTCGTGAAAAGATTGAAGACGATACCAGAAAGATATCTCCTGAACTTCGTGCCGAAATCCGTGAAGTCGCTTTCGGCTTCCTCGATTCCATCGCCCGTGGAGAAGCTGTTTCAACTGAAACAAGTGCTCCGAGAATTGAAATGGAAATGGCGAAGACATCAATCGCTCACTCTAATCTTCTTCGTAGTGGATTTATTCTACTCAATGAAAAACCCGAAGAAGCCCACCTTAAAATGCTTCCGGCACAGACTGTTCGCAGAAACGATGTGACGGAATATAAGAACAAGGCCGAACTCATTGCTTCTCTCACATCGCTTGAATCAAGCAGCATGGGAGGAAATCTAGGTTCAGGTGCCTGGATCAACTCTTCCAAGAGTACCAGTGCAGGTGGTTCTGTTTCTTATCGTGTTTCGGTAAACTTTCTCGGGGCGAATCTCAACGCTGGTCCTTCACTCAGCTTTAACCGCACCTTCAGCACTTCAGTGAGTGTTTCAGGTGATGGCTTAAGTCCCCTGACATCAAGAAATGATTTTGATTTCTACGTCCGTGATGAAAACGGAAAGATCAAAATGAAAAATGGAAAACCGGAAAGACGCTACCTCACTTTCGGTTGTAATGCTGATCTTAACTTCAACACAAGTGTCATGGGTTCCGGCGGAATCAGTGTCATGGGTGTCGGAGCTGATGTCAGTGCTTCGAGAAGTTACAGTAACAGTGTGGGACTGAACTCCCGCCGCGTGGCGATTCCTGAATACATTGAAGGAAAGACTGTGAACATGGGTGTCCTCGCCCAGATCTGTCACCGGGATTTCCTGAATGCGAAACTGAGAAGTAATCTTACTCTCAAGGATTCTCTCAACATCATGATGAGAGATGTGATCTCGACACTTGTTTACTCAAACCCGAAAACAAAATGTGTAACCGATTCTCATTGCGCGAATTGGTTTAATAAAAACGTGAGACCTGTATCCGGCAACACGGCCGTTGGTCGCTGTCTGGAAGAATCACGTGAACATTATTTTGCCTGTTACGCCCGCGGTGTGGCCGGTACGAAGTGTCCGATCTCAGCAAATGGAAAACTGATCACAGATGGCAAGAACGAATACGCATGTGATCGTGGTCTTCGTTGTGTCCAGGTGAAGGAATACGGATGGCTGAAGAGCCTTTCGATCTTCCAGTACGCTGAAGGCCGTTGCCGTAAATAATTCTTTTTAAACTCAGGAGTTTTATATGAAACGTTTTATCACTGTCCTCACTGCTTCTGCCTTCATGGCCCTCTCAGCAACTGCTGCTGACTACACTTATAAGTGTAAACAAAGAACAGACCGTTCTCCGGTTGATGCGAAAGTCGGAAAGATCAGTGTTGTTGTGACTCATCTCAAGTCGATTGCTACTGGTGGAACTGAATACCGCGGTCAATACGCTGATTCAGTTGATTCAGTGAAAGTCGTAGTAAGTGCAACCAATGCTGGTAAAACAACTGTTGTGAAAACAGCTGTGGCCATTGCCGTCTCGGAAGACGTTATGTTTAACATCGATAATAACGGCATCAAGTTTCATCTTTATATGGATGAGCTCGAAGAGTCTGGCATTGAGCTCAAACTCAATGGAAAGAAAGTCGATGTTTCACTGAATTGTGACGTCTAGATTACCAGCGACTTAAATCGAAAGATTGTTCGACTTGTTTTTCCACATTATCTTCAAGCTCGGGAAGGAAATCGATACCGGTAACCTTCTCGAGTTCATCCACTGACACCGCATAGGCCGTGAACTTCAGATCCGTCCGATAGTTCGGAATGATGAACGCAATCGCAGCTCGATTTGTTTCGCGATAAAGAACCTTAAAAATAAACTCCGGCACACAGACTTCATTCGGTCCGATCCGGGCATCATTGGGACCAACAACCGGTCCTGAAACAATATTCACATCGAGATCACGGGTAATCACATTCATCTCGAAATCTTCGAGTCGTCTCCATGCTCCGGACTGGTTCATGTATGAGTCCTGCGGAACGATATTCGAAAGAATAAATGATTCGCTCATGACTTTCTTATTACGTGTGAATAGTCCTGCGCGTGCCATGTGCCCGCGGTCAAATCCACTTCCCTTGTAATCAGTAAGCTGGGCCTGGGGAACGCGGATTTCGGAGTCCGGGCGAAAATCATCAGTACGCTTAACATTGGAAACGAGATCCGATGCTTTCATCCGGTAACTCACCCAATGAGGAATTTTACAGTCTGAATTGTATTGAACAGCGTATCCTTCGCGCTCAACGACGGGACCATTTTTTCCACGGGGAAGAGAGCGCTCAAGAGCGAAGACACTGAAGGAAAAAATGAGAACGAGGAAATACATTCATCAATTGTAACCGCCAAACCGGGAAATCTTTTGCCACATGCTTCTATACTTAATCGCTCGGGTTCAGGTACGATCTTTAAATGAAAACTATTCACTTTCTCTTCGGCACTCAGGACCGCGTTGCCCGTAAACCTTACATCCTTTGGGGTCTGGGGCTCATGATCCTGAAGTACATCGTGGAAGCTCTTGTCTTCTACATCTTCACGAAAAACATTTTCACGCCGCTGAATTTTTTCTCGCCTCTGGCCGGCAGCAGATTTCCCGGAATGGATACGCACACGATTTTCTGGCCGCTCATGATCGCGTGGAGTGTTCCCTTTATCTGGATTGGTGTGGGCATGACGATCAGACGACTGGTTGATTCCGGAAGTAGTCCGTGGTGGTCACTTCTGTTCTTTGTTCCCGTCCTCAATCTTATCCTCATGCTTTGTCTCTGCTTTACTCCGGGATCAAAGACCGCGTGGGAAGAATCAGTCGTGAAAGTTCAGGAAAGTGGAATTCATTCTCCTCTTAAAATCTCGATGGCGTTTGTCGTCTTCGGTCTTCTCATGTCCTACGTTTCTGTGAATTATTTCCAGTTCTATGGAAGCTCACTCTTTATGGGAACGCCCTTCGTGGTGGGTCTCACGCAGGGATTTTTTCTGGCGAGAAAAGGTGCCGGCGCCCGCCAGGTGGCAAAATATATTTCAGTGACGTTTCTAATGATTCACCTCTGTCTTCTGATTTTTGCTCTGGAAGGAATTTTCTGTCTCGCCATGTCTCTTCCGATTTCCCTCATACTGGGAATTCTCGGCGGAGTCTTCGGGCAGCGCATGGCCCTCTTCAGTAATAATAAGCTCACTCCTACTGCACTCATGGTTCTTCTTCCCCTTACTCCGATGGTGGAAAAAAATTACTTCAAGGCCGAGCCGACCGTCGTCATGAGCTCCATTGAAGTGAATGCCTCACCGGAAAAAGTCTGGCCCAACGTTGTGAAGTTTCCGGATCTTGATCCCACAGATGATTTCTTTTTCCGCATGGGAATTGCGACTCCGCTTCGCGCGCGCATTGAAGGCACTGGAGTCGGGGCCATTCGTCACTGCGAATTTACCACGGGATCATTTGTCGAGCCGATTACGGCGTGGGAAGAGCCAACGAGACTGGCCTTTGATGTGAAAGAGCAACCGGCACCGATGAAAGAGCTCACTTTTTATGAAGTGATCGATGCTCCTCACCTGAAAGGATTTTTCCGTTCCATTAAAGGGGAATTCCGCTTAGTCAGAACAGAGACAGGAACTCGACTGGAAGGTCGTACCTGGTATGAAGTGGAAATGGGGCCTCAGTGGTATTGGCAGCAATTCGGTGAATTTTTCATTCACAAAATTCATCTTCGTGTCTTGAATCATGTGAAGAAGATCTCAGAGGAAACATAAAAAAGGCTCCCCGGAGGGAGCCATTCAATTATGGGATTGGTTTTTTTATAGCAGCATCGCGGTCACCTTTGTGCTCGAGCTTGTTACCGCTATCGTAGATTTTTTTACCTATTTTGGTTGCTCCGACGTTAGTCAGTTTTTCCCCGACACGTTCCAGAACGTCCCCTGCTTTCTTGTTAAATCCACCTTGTTTCACATCTTTCATAAAATCCTCCTGGAAATAATATCCATGGGGTTTTACCTTCAAGTTTCATTCCAAGGAGAAATAACCAAACTACTTACTATAGCGAAAGCTGAACAATCACTTCCTGATTCTGGATTACTTCAAAATCCTGAACGAAGATGAGGGCCTTATCATTTTCCATGACCACACTCTCCGGACGGATGAGTTGTTCAAATCCGGGAACTCTCCAGGCAGACAGGGCGCGGGTAACAGGATTTAAGAAATGGATACCGAACTTTTCATCAACATCATTTTTTGATCCACTCAGGATAACAATTTTCTCTGCGTGAGTTTCAAGTCCACGAATCCCTTTCTCTTCCAGGTTCACGGTAAAAGTCTCTGACAACTCCGGATTGACTGCCGGGTTACTCAGAACAAGAACAATCGCATTCCCTTGTGACGTTATCGGCGAACGAAGTCCGAGATAGAGTTTTCCACCAGCATAAGTCATGCCTTCAATATTGAGTCCACCTTCATCGGGAGAAGCAGTTCTCACTTCATTCATATCGAGAACGTTGGCATAATGTTTTTCAAGAAATGTGAGAATATCAGCGCGCATTGACCATGTTTTCTGAAGACTGATCTTTTCACCGAGGGAGAAAAGAAAAAGCTGTTCACGCTCGGGCCTTTGTTTCCCTTTCTTCGTGAGACTGTGGGAAGTGATGCCGAAAAATTGCTGATCGTTCAAAGTCGCCAGGCCTTCCATGTCATCCCAGGCAGCACCCTGGATTTTTATTTTCTTCAGAACATTTTCTTTTTTTACCCACAATGCCTTCGGTTCTTCGTCTCCGGCGATCACCAGAGACTCTCCCACTTTTGCCGAACCGGAAGCTTCGGGAATAAATTCGTCAGACGCAAAAAGGGATGATGAAAAAAGAACGACGATGAGAAGAAAATGCATGAATACTCCGGGTATGCATCTATTGAGTCATCCCCGGAATATTCTGACAAGTGTGGGTTGTGTTAAGGATCAGATCTGGCCGAATCCACCGTCCGCAAATAGGTCTGCCCCGACAACGTAACTGGAATCAGAACTTGCGAGAAAAAGAGCGGCCTTCGCCATTTCTTCTGCTGTTCCCTGTCTCTTAATCGGCATCATGTCCGCTAATCCCTGCTTCATTTCAGCTGTCATTCCCATTTTGTCCTGAATCGGAGTTTCAATCGGGCCTGGGGAGAGAACATTAAATCTCACCTGATCAACCGGAATCTCTGCTGTCCATGTACGGGCAAAACTTCTCACAGCTGCTTTTGTGGCACTGTAAACGCTGTTATTGGCAAAGCCCTTGATACTCACGACTGATGACGTGAGAACGACAGTCGCGCCCTTATTGAGAAGCGGAAGTGCTTTCTGAACTCCGAAATAAAGTCCCTTCACGTTGGTGTTGAAGTGATTGTCGAACAACTCGGGAGTTGTTTCCGATGTCGGGCTCCACGCTGCAATTCCCGCGTTCGCGAAAAGCACATCAAACTTCCCATACTTGGTTTTAATGTGAGCATAAAGGCGATCAAGATCTTCGAGCTTACTCACGTCTGCCTGAACGACATCAAAGTACTGGCCCAGTTCTTTTTGAGCCTTTTCGAATGTATCCTTAGAGCGGGCGGTGACGATGACCTTGGCGCCTTCTTCTCTGAAAAGCTTGGCCGTGGCCAGTCCAATACCTGAGTTACCACCTGTGATAAGAGCGACTTTGTTACTTAACTTACCCATAAAATTCATCCTTTGTGTGTTGAAACGGTTTCTGAACCGATTGGTTCAAAACTAAGCCCATTCCGGATTGATTGCAACAAAATATTGAACCGAACGGTTTTTTATGGTAATATCAACCACATGGGACGACCAAAGTGTTTTGACCGACAGGAAGTTTTAGACGCCGCTATCCAGCTCTTCTGGAAGAAAGGATTTGCTGACACCAGCCTTTCCGATCTTGAGAAAGCTACGGGTGTGAATAAGTCCGGCCTCTATACTGAGTTTAAAGACAAAGAAGATATTTTTATCGAGAGCATGAAACAGTACCGGGATAAATCTCCCGTTCTCGCCATGCTTGAGAAAGAACCACTCGGCTGGAATAACATCGAGACACTTCTCAAGGCCGCCGGTACCTGCAAAGGCCAGAAAGGTTGCTACTTCGCCAACACTGTCCGCGAGTATGGAATCATCCCTGACAAAGTAAAAACAATCATCGAACAGAATCAGAAAAATATTCGCCAGAGTGTGATTGATAATATCAAGGCCACTAAGACCAAGAAAGATCCGGAAGCACTGGCCACTTTGATCATGACTTTCTCGACGGGGATTGCGCTGAAGCTGAATGCCGTGAAACCTGATCAGGTCCTGGCGGAGATTGATTCTTTTCTGGATTTGATCAAGAGCTGATTACTGGCGTGGTTCTTTTTTGTCCGGAGGAACCGGATCGCCTTTCGGAACCGTTTTTTCTTTCTGTGGCTCACGCACCGGAGTTTCCGGTGGAGATCCAGGAGGAACTTTCTTTTTATCCTCATCACCACTCATACTAAAAACCCTGTCTGCGTTTCCAGTCTTCTGTGAATGAAATGAATCGAAAGATTCTGGAGTTGATCGATGTCGACGGGCTTCTGCAGATACGCCTCTGCTTCCACCTCATCCATGAGGCCTCTGAATTTCCCACTCGCAGTTGTAAGAACAACCGGAATGTTACTGATCCGTGGAACGTTTTTGCGTGAACGACTGAACGCTGTACCATCCATGACCGGCATCATGTGATCCAGGAAGATCAGGTCCGGGAGATTCTTCTCTTCCGCTTCCGTGAGGAGATCGAGGGCATCCTTGCCATTTCTTGCGAGGAGAACTTCATATTCTTCCAGCTCGAAATATTCCTTCATGGCCATGAGAAGATCGTGATCGTCATCAATGATGAGCACTCTTCGTGGGCCGAATTCTTTCAACGTTCTTTTAGTCGTTCGCACGCGGAAGCCATTGCAACAGGCTTGCCACTCTTCGCGGCAATTGTAGTCGATCATGTGTGGCAATTTGGGACGGTGGAAAAAATGGAGTGAGGCGAATCAGGCCTTGGGTATTTCGAAGGTAAACGAAGAACCTTGATTGACTTCGCTTTCCACCCAGATGCGGCCGCCATGAGCGTTCACAATTTGCTGACTGATGAACAGACCCAGTCCAAAACCACTGACCTGGCCCGTTCCACCCACTCTCTCGAAACGATTAAAAATACTTTCATGGAATTCTTTGGCGATTCCGATTCCATTGTCTTTCACTGTGCAGCGGATGTTGTTGTTAACTTCAGTGACCGTCACTTCTACCGGCTTTTTATTTCCGTAAAGAAAGGCATTCATCAGAAGATTCGTTATAACCTGTTCAATACGAAAGGGATCGAAGACTCCGGAATCCTCAACACCGGTGAAGTTTACTTTCACCCCGTAATCATGAATCTGTCCTTCGAGTTTTTGTAATACTGATTTCACAATCGCTGAAATACTACCCTGCTCTTTCTGCATGCTGAGTTTTCCGGTGCGGATCCGGGAAATATCAAGCATGTCATCAACGAGACGATTAAGCCTCTTACCAAGACGATTTGTCTGAGCGGCGTTCCGGTCGACACGATCTTTTTCATAGGCACGATCATCTTTATTATCCAGAAAGCGCTGATGTTGTTGAGATTGAAGGAGAAGAGAAGTAAGTGGAGTTTTTAATTCATGAGAGGCAATCGAAAGAAAGTCATCGCGAACTTCAATTGCCTTATCGAGTTCGAGCTTATTCTCTTCGAGTTTTTTTCTGAAAAGGACATGATCAGTGACATCAGTGACAGCGGCCAGAATACCTTCGATTTCACCGTTGCGATCGCGGATAGGCTCATAGATGAAATCAAAATAGAATGATCGCTTCGTCCCGTTAACGGTTGTTTCAAAAAAAGCGTTTTCAGCTTCGTATCTCACACCGGTTTTATAAACAGTATCCAGAAGATCTAAGAATCCCAGAGTCTTGGCGGTAGGAAGAAGTTCTTCCACTGATTTCCCGCTATAATCAACATCCCCAAGGATGAAATTCACATACATATTATTCGCGAATCTGAACCGATGCTCCGGACCACTCAGCATGGCGAGTGGAAAAGGGGCTTTCTGGAAGAGTGTGTAAAGCTCGTCCTTCATCTTATCTGTTTCCCTTTGGGCCATCACGGATTCTGTGGTCTCTGTACATGTCACCATGACACCGACACGCTTTCCGTTTTCATCCAGGGCGGGAGAATAACTGTAGGTCCAGTAAACTTCTTCAATCTTCCCATTGCGAAAGATCGGAACGAGGTGGTTCACATTCCACGTGGCCACCCCTGTGCTCAGCACCTGATCAATTTGAGGGCCGATGATGTGCCAGATTTCTGGCCAGCACTCAATCCCTTTCTGGCCCATCGCTGTAGGATGTTTTCCCACACCGAAGCTCGGCATATAAGCATCGTTATAGAAGCAAGTGAGGTCGTCTCCCCAGAATAAAAACATCGGATGATTATTGCGGAAAATAAACCCCAGAAGAGTTTTGAGACTGACCGGCCAGCTTTCAGCAGGACCAAGTGAATGCTTAGACCAGTCAATGGAACTTGCGAGTTTACCTGTGATGCTTTCGTCAAAAAAATAAGGTGTTTTCATCAAAGATGCAGGCTATCAAACAATTGGAACGATGAGAAATGAATGAGGTAATTCTTTAGAATTTTTTAAGGTACTTACTTAACGAACTTATCGATGAGAATCTCAAAGCGCTTTTTAAGTACACTGCAGGTCGGGTGATCTTCCACGAATCCATCAGCGGCCATGGCGAAGACTTCGGCTTCACCCTTGTCGCCCAGGATATCCGTGAGCATTTTCAATTTCTGCTTCTCATACTTTTCAAAATGCTTCTCATCCATGTCACAGCAGGAGTTGAAGAACTCCTGAGACATCGGACAACCTGAGATCTTGCCCCATGGACCGATCTTCAGAACTTCCACCATCTTTAAAAGCTTCTCTTTTTTAGGAAGAGAGGATTTCACGATTTCTTCCGCCTCAACGAGCGGGCCCTCTGTAATGTGATCAAAGAGTCCAAGGAGGAGATCTTCTTTGTTTTTGAATTTGAGATAGATAAGAGGACGCGAGATGCCGGCCTTCTTAGCAACATCATCCATGGAAGTTTTCGCGTAACCGAAATTGATAAAACAGTAGAGAGCGGCATCCAGGATGTCTTTCTTACGTTCTTCAATATCGATTTGTTTTGCCTTAGCCATGTCGAACATTATGACAAAAAATGTGAAAAGTGTCAACATTCACGAGTTTAGACATATTGACAAAATGAAGAAATAGTGTCAAAATGTAAATCATGAAGCTTACCCGGTTAACCGTTCTTCTCACGTTCATCTTCACCATCGGAGCCCTGATGACTACCAAGAGCCCTGCTGCTTATACCAATCAGGATAAAAGCAAAGGTCCAGACACTATGAAGTTTATGGAAACTCTGTCGGTAGTTAAGAAAATGCTCTTTGATAAAAGTGATAGAGCTCCCCGTGCCCGCCTCCCTGAAGTGACTCCTGACCTGAAAGCTTTTTTAGCACCTTCGGATTTCCTGAAGTTCATCTGGTTTGGTCACTCGACTCTTCTTCTTAATGTCGATTCGAGAACAATTCTCATCGATCCCGTCTTCCACAACGCTTCTCCGGTAAGCTTTCTTGTTCAAAGGTTTCAACCACCGGTTGTGAAGTTAAAAGATCTTCCGCCGGTGGATATCATTGTCATCTCGCACGACCATTACGATCACCTCGATGAAAAGACGGTGATGTTCTTCAAAGATAAATCAACACGCTTCCTCGTTCCGAAAGGAGTCGGCGCCCATCTTCGTGATTGGGGTATTGCTGACTCAAGGATTTCCGAACTCGGCTGGAATGAGTCAGTTCTTGATCACGAGATCACCTTTCGTGCTGTCCCTGCCCAGCATTTTTCGGGACGTGGACTCTTTGATCGCAATGAATCTCTCTGGGCTTCATGGATCATCGAAGGGAAACAGGAAAAAATTTATTACAGCGGTGACTCCGGATACGGTCCGCACTTTAAAGAGATTGGCGACAAATACGGTCCCTTTGATTACGCCTTTATGGAAAACGGTCAGTACAACGAACGCTGGCCCGACGTTCACATGCAACCCGAAGAATCATTACAGGCCTTGATTGATCTCAATGCCGAAATTTATATCCCTGTTCACTGGGGAATGTTTGATCTTTCTCTCCATCACTGGGCCGAGCCGATCATCCGCACGCACACTTTCGCGAAGAACTGGGATATTCAGATTATCACTCCCCGTCTTGGAGAAATCGTCGATGCCACGAACCGTCCTGACTCTCCCTGGTGGGAAGAAGTCGCATTTGCCACAACAACAGAAACTGTCCCTAATCGACATATTGTCATACCGGAGCTCGCTACAAAATGAAAACGACACTCATCGCACTTCTCTTAACTTTCACTCTTTCAGCTTTCGCAAAAGAAAGCTCAACGGTCAAACCCAGCACAAATGATATCTACACTCAAGTCCGGGACATCATGAGATGAAAACAAACCTTGTCCTCGCTCTCTTCCTTATTTTTATGAGTGCCGCTCAGGCGGAGAAGATTTATCTGAAAGACCGGGCCAATTGCGAAATCAACGGTCAGAAGATCAACATCGATATCTCGAGCAAGAACCGGATCACATCATCGGAAGATGATGAATACGGAGAGAAGATTATTCTTCAACATGACGGAAAAACAATTCATGTCGAAACTCATGATAATGGAATTGGTCGCTACCGTTTATTTACGGCGAACAACGAACTCTGTTCAAAACCACTGGCATTAAAAGTCAGTCCGGATGAAATTGCGGTTTTTCTCTCGAAAGATAACCGCCCGTTCGCCAACACTGTCATGGTTCTCTATTACAATACAAAAACTCATGTGGCAGATTTCATGGCCTCGAAGATCCAGTCACGAGCGGCTTTCACGATGGATGGAAAGGCGTACTTTAAACTCGCGACTAATGATCAGACCGAGAAATACGGGACCGTGGTGATTGAGAAGAATAAGTTTAATTACATCGAGAAGACATTCGAGCCCTGGATCTCTTTTGATGGAAAGAACTTCAAGCTCGATCGCGCGGTCACGTATCGTCTCTTCGAGCATAGCGAGCTATTAAAGCAGAACATGCTCGATGACTTAAACGAGTTCCGCGAAATCAAGTACAAACTTGCTTCGAATCCGTCTCTTAAGAAAACCTGTCTAGCTCTGAACGAGAACGAATGGGTTTGCGAGTAACAAGATTTCCCGGTTCGGGATTAATCTTCGTCGCAATCTCTGCTTTCTCTTCAGAGTCCAGGACATCAGCGATAATCGGTCTTTGTTCCAGACGCTTTTTATATTCCGAAATCCAGTGATACCCGTCGAGCTTCACTTCCACGTGTTCGAGAATTCTCAGGATCGCCACAGCGTAGAAATCAGCAATCGAAAGTTCTGTCAGGAGATATTCACTTTCTGAGAGAGCATCATCCATAAACTGAAGTCGCAGATGGATTTTATCCTGAACCTCTTTTAAATATTCCGGCTTGAGTCCTTCTTGATGAAAGAGAGGTGCCATTCCTTTATGCAGCTCGGTCGAAATGTAAGTCAGCCACTCAGTACATTTCGCACGCGGAAAACTGCCATAAGGCATAAACAGCCCTCCACTTGAATCAGAGAGAAATTGAAGAATGCTGATTGCTTCAGTCAGAAGACTCCCGTCTTCGAGAATCAGCGCAGGAACATAACTCTTGTGATTGTAACTATCGAGCACCCTTTTATCCTCGAGGCTGACCCGAATTGCCTCAAATGGTAAATCGAGTTCTCGCAGGAGAATGTGTACGGAAAGTGAACAGGCGCCTTTAGCATAGATGAGTTTCATAGAGTCCTCCAATTTGCGGATAAAAGTGCAGGACATATGCCAACGAATTTTGCGAAGAGGAAAGATCAGAATCTGGACATCTACTAATTCAGTTTTTAAAATTTTTTCATGAAAATCTTATCACTTATTTTCCTTTTCGCTTCATTCCCACTCTTTGCTACCGAAATCAATTTTGAAGCTGGTGAAGTTTCCAATCCCTATAACCGTGTTGCCATTCCCGGTGATGATGGAACTCAATTCAATCTCGCCAAGGCCTTTCGTGATCAGAAGTTCTATCACCGGATTTCTCTCTCGCAGAAATTTAACCGCCACGGTGTGCGCCTCCTCTACGCTCCCTTGAGAATTATAGGGAGTGCAACTTATCATAAAAATATCGACTTCATGGGTGAGACTTTTACGAGTGGCTCAAAAATCGATGCCGAATATCAGTTCAACTCGTATCGTGCCTCATATTTTTATCAAGTCGATGAAGCGGGACCATGGCAAACACGCTTAGGTGTAACGGCGAAAATCAGAGATGCCAAAACCAAGCTTTCTCAAAATGGCATCAGTAAAACTAAAAAGAACTCAGGGCTCGTGCCTCTTTTTTACCTCTACTCAAAATACGAATGGGAGAATGGACTCAGCATGGCCCTGGACTTTGATGGATGGGCCGCTCCTCAGGGAAGGGCCTTTGATGTGGGACTCATGGCCGGTTATGCTGTTCTCAGTAATGTCGATCTCAATATCGGCTACAGAATCTTAGAAGGCGGAGTCGATAACGACACAGTCTACAACTTCTCCCGCCTGGAATATCTTTTCGGTGCCGTTCAGTGGGAATTCTAATTGAAGTGATAATCCATGTCTGATGATGGAGTATGATTTCCTTCTTGCAGAAAACTAAGTAATGCCTTTTGTTCTCCGCTCATGGATTCACGTTTCCAGAGAGCGTAAACTTTAAGGCGAGGAGAAAAATCTGCAAAAGGCACAAACTTTGTCCTCCCCGTTTCTTTTGCCATTGTCTTTGATGTAATCAGAATTCCGACATCATTTGCGGCAAGTTCAGGGCATGATTCTCCATGCTTCTTATAATAGATTGATGTATTGATTTTCATTTTCCTAAGAAATTTTGCAAACTCTGACTGAAATCCAAGATGATCCTCCTTCCCATGAAAAACCAGAGTTTCATTGTTCAGATCGGCCAGCTTGATTTTAGATTTACGGGAGAGAAGATTTTCCCGGGATATCAGAAGACCCAGTTGATGACTGTTTATTTCGAGAGAAGATAATTGCTGAGATTGAGGGAGTTGAACTCCCAGGGCAAGATCCAATTCGCCCAAGAGGAGTTTCTTCTCAATCTGAGTGGAAGAAGTGTTAACGAGATTAATCTTCATTCCGGGGAACTGAAGTTTGAAAGAACTGAGTAATTTGGGAATATCTGAATGGATGGCAGCGTGATGAAGAGAAATTGTCATCGACTGACGATTGATCTTTTTCAGAGATCGCAGATCTCTGTCAAGAGTATCGAGTTTCTCCAGGATATCCTTTGCGTTATTCAGGAGAAAGATTCCCTCTCCGGTCAATTCAACCTTCCGGGTCGTGCGATGAAAAAGCCTGACTCCCAGCCTGGTTTCCATATTACTGATAAGTCTGGTGAGTGGAGGTTGTGACATACCAAGGATTTCAGCGGCCTTTCTGAAATTCAACTCAGTAGCGACTGTCTGAAAGGCTTTCAGTTCTTTAATATCCATTGATACCTCCAGAGTATCAATATTCATACTCTCTTTGAAATTATCATAGCACGTCCAGAGCTGTAAAATGTAACTATGAAAAGAAGGACAATGCTTCAGTTATCCATTCTTGGTATTCCAGGTCTTGCCCTTCTGAATAAAGGATATGTGATGAACAATGTATATGATGTCGCGATTATAGGGGGCGGTCCCGCCGGACTGACGGCAGCACTTGCCTTAGGCAGAATCGGAAGGTCAGTGATCATCTTTGATGAAAACAAAGGGCGCAATTTCCCGGCCCATCACATGATGAATTTTCCTTCCCGGGATGGAACTCCGCCACGGGAATTCAAAGAGCAGATCATTAAGGATTTGAGAAAGTACTCTGAAATTACTTTTCGTCAGGAAAAAGTGAATGTGATCAGGAAAAACGACGGGCAGTTCACTATTAATAATCATTTTGAAGCGAAAAAAATTCTGCTTGCTCATGGGATCAAAGATATCCTCCCAGAAATTCCGGGGATAAAAGAGCTCTGGGGTAAGGCGGTTTTTCATTGTCCCTATTGCCATGGGCATGAATTCAAGCGACAGAAATTGGGTGTCATGGAATCCGATCCCAAATATCTTTTTCATATGGCGCCTCTCCTGCTCAGTCTCTCGGGTGATGTGACAATCTTTACCAATGGATCCCGACTTGAACTTCCTCCCCTGCTTCTTGAAAAGGTAAAAGTCATTACAGCTCAGGTTAAAAAGCTCAATTATTACGGAGAACAGTTGATCTCCCTTGAAACTGAAACGGGTGAGGTGAAACTCGATGGTCTGGTGATCAAGCCTCCTCAGGAACTCACCACAGATATGGGAATCAAACTCGGTTGTGAGCTCCAGGAAAATGGGCTTTATAAGACTGATGGTGAAGGACAGACCAGTGTTCCCGGAGTCTATGCGGCCGGAGATATCGTGGATCAAAGACAGGCAGTCATTCTTTCCTGTGCTTCAGGCATGAGAGCAGCGGCCAGTATCAGTTTTTCTCTGGTCACAAACTTCCTCCATCCCTAAACTAAGGGGAAATGAAAAGATTTAAACATCCCTTTTTTGGTATTGTCGTTGCCCTGGTTTTTATCAGCCTTCAGGTCTGGTTACTAAAGACTCAGGATGTGGAGTACGGAACGAAGTTTCGTCTCACCAAACGTGCGATCGCAAAGTTTCCCGATTTTCAGATCCGCTTTGATGATTATGTCTTCAGTGAAGAGGAAGAAGGTCTGGAAGGTATTATTCACCAGATTCACACCATGACATTGATGGAAGACGGAAAACCAAACGTCGAGCTGAAATGGGAGCCTACAAGTGGCAAAGGAATCGTCTTCAAGGCAAATCAAAAGTTGTTTGCAGCAGAACTAAAAACGGTGAGTCCATTTTATGTCTCAGGATTCTTTGTCAAACTTCTGATTTATCCTTACGAAGATAAAGATTTTGCACTCAGGCATCCTGAGTTTTACCTGAAGAATATTTCTTACTACAACAGTTTACTGAGAGCGGATGATTCTGGTGTAGGTGTTCTTTCTATTGCAAAATCTCCTGACGCAGTTAATGAAGGACCGAAACTCATCGCTTACAAAGATACCAAATATCGCCCTTTCAATTCCCTGGGTGAAGATATCGAAGGTTTTTCTCATCTGGGTGAAGAACTACCGGCCGGTGAAACAATCATAGTACCGAAGGGAAATTATCTTCTCTGTTGTTATAAAGGGAATCAATCTCAGCGGACATTCGAAGTTAAGTAGTTGACCTCGTAGCGACGCGACCTGAATCCTGACATGCGTTTGCCTTATGATCTTGGCAAACCATGGAGGGTTTATGAAATCTGCACTCCTCTCTCTTATCCTTCTTATTTTATCTCCCCTGGCCTTCGCTGAAAGGATCCAGGGCGAAATTGATTCCATTGATTACGGAAAGAAAAATCAGGACCACATTATTAAGATGTCGAGTGGCCGGGTGATTTTCGTGAAACCCGACAGCGGTCTAATTTCTACCAAGACCAGTTATGATGGCGTGCCTGTTGAAATTGATGTTGATAGCAACAACAACTTAAAAGGCATCTATTCATTACCGGATGAATCCGTGAATGATCAGGAGGAGCGAGCGATACCTTCAGAAAAGCTGAGCCAGACGGATTTACCGAGTGAGGCAGAAGCAAGCCGGATTTTCAGCGGCATGAATCGTTCTTACTATTCCAACACAGAATGTACTGATCGCGCGCATGTCTGGACGTATGAAGAGCTTAAAAAGAACTCACTTATCTCAAGAAAAGTTTTCCTCTTCTTCACTAACACTTACATTCGTAAATACCGCTATCACTGGTGGTTTCACGTCTCTCCTTACGTCCTGGTTCAGGGAGTGGAACGAGTGATGGATCGTCGGTACACCAGTTCTCCCCGTTATATGAAATCATGGACGGATATTTTTATCCGCTCGAAAAAAACCTGCCCGGTGAATACGTATCGCTACTACCGTTCAAATAAAAATGGACCGGAACATTGCGTGCTGGTGAAAGCGGATATGTATTATCGCCTGCCGTATCATGTGCGCATGAAAGAAGATTACGGACGCGTGAAAACGAAATTCAATACCAGTGAAGTAAACGGCTCATATCGAGCATTCCGGAGACGCGGAGTCAGGAACTAGTGGCGCAATTCTTGCTTTTATCATGGTATGAAGATGGACCAAAACGTCTTAATCATGCGAAAGATACTGGAAACACAAAAAGATTGTGGAGTGAAACGCCGCTCGAAATCAGAATCCGACGAGCGGATTCTGGAAAGAATTATGCAGCTCCAGATTGAGGGGAAATGCGATACGAAAGAGTACCATTTTCTCACGGTCATCAGAGACCGTTCCAATCTTTAATTTTTGAGTCGCCAGTCTACACTACCGTACTGCTTTTTAACGGGTATATCGAGGGCGGTCATTCCGTCCTCGGCCCGGCAAAATGGCCGCATTTTTCCCTGGAGATTCAAGACTCGTTTCCACTCGGCATCTCTTTGATACGAAGACAATTTTCCCGATACAAATATGCTTTGAACGACATCAAAACTTCTGCGGGTTTTTCTCGCGCCGCTAGCGCGATCAACACTCACTAATCCAAATTGAGGACAGTACCCATCCGACCATTCGAGATTATCTGTCAGTGTCCACACGAAATAGCCTTTCACAGGAACGCCTCCGGCGATCGCTTTCTCCACTGCTGCGAGATGCTCAACAATGTAGGCGCCGCGGATTCCGTCTTCACGATCCGCAATTCCATTTTCAGTGATCACGATGGGAAGCTTCGGAAAACGATCACTGATTTCTTTTAAGAGCTCATACAGACCATTAACATCAATCGCCCTTCCCGATTCCGAATATTCATACTCAGGATGAAATTCGACACTTTTTCTGCTGATCCACTCCGCCCCATAATAATTGAAGCCAAAGAAATCCATTTTCCCGCGGATCTTTTCCGGAAAGCGCCAGTTCATCATCCGGTCCGCAATCTTCGCCGCGATACCATTGATGATCCCTCTCCCCTTGTAGCGGGCCATATTGTGAGCGATTCCCATTTTGATATGAGGATAGCGCGCGTGAGACCAGTCGTAGATTTTATTGTGCGATTCCGCCATGTGATCGAGAGCTTCAATGGATGTGCCCGTGTAAGGACCGAAAGCAAATAAAGACAGAGGAGAACTCTTCTGGCCTGGTGGCCACATGCCGACAGTGTAGGAATTGACGACGAAGACATTGGCCTCGTTGAAGGTGATCCAGGTATCGACTTCATCGTGAAACTCATTAATCATTTTCTCAGAGAATCTGACGAAGAATTCTGAGTTCTCCGGAATGTGCCATCCGCCTTTCTCCATGAACCAACCGGGAACTGAGTGATGCATGAGAGTCAGCATGACTTTCATTTTCTTTTCGCGAATGAGTTTGAGGATTTTCCGGTAGCCTTCAATCACTTTTTCATCGATCACATTTTCTTTCGGCATGATGCGCGCCCAATCGACTCCAAGGCGAAATGTTTTCGCTCCCAGTTTTTGAGCCAGATCAATTTCAATCTCAGGTTGAGACCAGAAGTTTAGACGGGCTTCGGGATTTTGATTATTTTTCCAGCCAGCAATTTTTCCCGAACGACCCCATGCGAGCCAGGTGTCTTCGAGTTTGTCTTCCACTTGTCCGGGAGCATTCGCGACTCCGAATTCAAAGTCCGGAGAAAACCCAAAAGCAGAAAGTGAGAGGAGAAAAAGAAAAGTGATCATGGTTAATCTTGTTGTTTCATTCGTCTGAAGGCAAACAATGCCTTGGTCATCATCACTCATAGTGAAACACAATTAAAGTCCTTAAGAATAGTTAGAACTGAATCCTTTTCCGAGCAATTCCCTCACCTTTAAAATCTCCTCTCAAGTCCATAATTTATTACAATATTCAAGTAATCAAACTAAGGATTGATCTTGAAGTACTTTCTCCTTTTAGCTCTTATGGTACCCCTCACTTCGCATGCTGAGTGGATTTCTAGTTCCAGTGGTCGTTCGGGAGGAAGTTCCGGAATGGGCGGAATCAAGTTCCGTTTACTTGGTGGACTTAAACTTCAGCGCGCGACCATGATGAGTAAGGATGATTTCGTTGAGAAGCGTTCACTCAATGGAATCGGCGCTGATGCGATTGCCGGCGTGAACATCGGGCCACTCATCCTCGGAGCTGGCGGTTCCTATACGAAATTTTATCAGTCCACAGATAAAGATGATGTCGACGGAACAGATACTTCCGGAGATCTCACTCAGTTAAACGGTGTCGTTGGCCTTGCCTTCGGAAAACTTTGCTTAATCGGGAAATATATTTTCAAGGCTGACTATAAGCTCGGTCAAAAAACGGAAGCGGGTGAAAGTTCGACATACTCAAAACCTGATGCTTCTTACGGGATCTCACTCCTCTACCGTCCAGGTGGAAGAAGTACGTGGTCACTGGATTATACAAATATCAATTTCACGGAAGCAAAAATCGGATCGGCCAAAACTAAACTTTCCGACAGCGACGAACAAATCAACCTCAATTCATTTGGACTCACTTATGGTTTCATGTTTTAAGCGCATAGCTTCAGTTTCACTTCTCGCACTCGCTCTTTCCTGCGGACAGAATGGGTACGCACCTCTGTTGTCGGGACTTCCCTATGATGGAGTAGCATGCGACGAAACAATTCTCACGAATCTTACCTCAGCGGAATTCCTGAATCTCGTTCAGGCCGGAACTTCTGCTTCCAGTACTTACAATCTCTGTATCGGTCCCAATGTTTCCATCAATGCTGGTGGTACGGGCTACGTTACAATTGATGACTCCCATGTCCGCATTCAGGGATTTGATTCCACCACATCGAGCATTACGAATCTGGAATTAAATAACTTTTTGGGCAGCCCTTCTGCGACTGTTAGCCGGATGAAGGTTATAGGGAACACTCATCCAGCTGCCACCGTTGTAGCTCATGGAGGTTCCACTTCTTACCTTGTCATGATTAATTCTGTCGCATCTTCAGCCGGTGACACGATCTACGTAAATGCTGGCGGGGGTGGAGATGCGACTTTAACTGTGTCCGGTTCGACAATTACCTCCACAGGCGGAAAAGGGATTTACGCTGTTCAGAGTGGAGGCGGTGACTTAACTGCGAGTATAACGAGTTCAGTTGTGACGGCCCCCGATCATGGAATCGATTTAAATAACAGCGGTGGCGGTCCGCTGGCAGTGACTTTAAAAAGCCTGACAGTCACCACAGGTGGGACAGGAATTTATCTTGGAAATAGTGGCGGCGGTGATCTCAATTCACAGATGGGGGCCCTGACTTTAAGAGCAAGCGGATCTGGCGCTTCCTCAGTTGCCATTTATGCCGGAAATAGTGGTGGAGGCTCCTTAAATGCAACTTCCTCGGGCGGTTCGTCCAGTGCCTGTAATGTGTCGGGATCGGCACATACTTTCTCTGCAGCCACAGACATCAATAACTCTATGGGTACTCTGAACGATCAATTCACTTCAAGTATCAATGCTGTCATTTCAACTTGTCCGTAAAGTAATTCAGTAAGGACCCCTGAGTTCAATTCTCAGGGGTCTTGTTTTCAGAATATTTGTGAACGTAGCTTCGGTTTCAGTTTCCTCGCCAATCATCTGCAAAAGAAAGCTCACAACTCGTCCTTTCACTTCTTTCACAATAATTTCTCTTCCCCATGAATGATCGTCATAGAGAATCTCGAGTAATCTTTCGTCTGTTGTAAGCGGAATCAATTCAAAGGAAAACCAGAACTGGTCCGATTGAACGGGATTCTTTAAGTCCGCGATCAATTGATCACCATGAAAAATCTGATATTGAGCTTGGAGTTTAGGAGCAAAGAACTTCATGGATCAATCTTACCAAAATCCTGGAAATTTCTCTCATCAAGAACCATCCCCATCATAATCCCGCTCGAATTGTTAGGGTGTTTGTTTTTGTAATCCTGGTATCCCACTCTGCCCAGTACACACATGACGAGTGCGAACATAAAATACCCGGCGCGCTTGAAAAACGGCGGCTCAAGATAAATACAAACCCTTTGTCCGCTCTCCATTTTATCCAGGAGAACTTTTCTCTCACTCTTCGACATATTACAGACGTTGTGAACATTTTTATCACATACTCCACAATGACGGACTTTCGAATTACCTTTGAACTCACTCCAGTGCTGCGAGCAGGGCGAGGCGATCTTGAAGACTTGTTTACCGGTAAATTGTTTGAAGAGCCTGAAGAATAAAAAAATGAAACCAATGGCCGAGAGTATAAATGGAAGGGTGACTTCAATGAAATAGTCCATGAACAGATAGTAAAACCCTTCCGTTTTCTGACAAACATTCAGGAGCTTGCAAGAATGGATGAGCCTTTACTTCTTGGCGGCCTTGGTCCGGCTGGTCTTATAGATATACCAGCGAGCTTTATTGAGGAATCCAAGCGGACGGTGTTCATTTACCGTTCTCCAGGTATCAAAACTTAAATTCTCACAGGTCACCTTGTTCATGCGCGGATCCTGAGGCGGAAACTTAATTTTTGCGACAGTCTGGTAAGGGGAATTCCATTCCTGGGTATAGTCATTGATGAGAGGATCAATCTTGTCGTTGTGAACCTGAATCTTGAATTCAAAACAGATTCCCTTCTTCGCTTCTTCTCGCAGGTTTTTTGAAAGGTGATTTTCGTTTCTCTCGACGTGAGAAAAATCACGTTTCACGCACGGAAAGAAACCATAGCGGATATTATGACTCCCGAACCGGAAATGCGTGCGCGAGTGATATGAGTCTTCAATCAGACTGTGACGTTTGTGCGACTGGAGAGCGGCATTGGCCGTGAGTTTTAAAAGATCAACCGTCGGAAGACGGTTTCCACTCACAAAATGGAGAAAATCCATGAGTTCTTCCGGTGTCCGGACAAAATGCTTGCGGGTATCGTTAGCGAGAAAGTCCTGACCAGAGAGATCACCTGCGCGTCTGTCGGGATCAAGAACACGGATACCAAATCCATGAAGATCACTTTCTGAGTCATCATCTTTATTGATGTTCGTAAATCGTGACCAGATCTGATGAACAGCACCTTTTTTAAAGACAGGTGTTTCGAAGTTTTTGTTGAGGCGAGGAGAGACTTCTAGAGTTCCCTTTAAGCATCCCTGAATTTTGTGATGCTGAAGGCGCTTGAGCTCATCCTGACGCTTGCCCTGAAAAATATCAAAGAGCTCTGCTGAAAGTACGCCGATTTTTTTGAGACGGGCCTCTTCCTGAGTCGTATTCGTAAAGGGCGGATTGTTTAGCTTGGGATTGGAGATATTCCAGGCGAAGGCCGACTGGGCAGTCAAAAGGAATAGTCCTGAAATAAGCACTCTGTTCATCATGGGGCTCTCATCGCAAGTTTCAGGCCACCTGATACGCAATAAATAAGAGCTGAGTGACTAATTTTTGGACAGGTGCCAACCGATAAGCCTCTTATGAAAATATTGATCCTTGCTGCCCTCGCCTTCACGGTGAATCTGTTTGCTCAGACTGAGATTCTTCAGACCACGGTTGTGGATGATGCCGGTCTTTTTACTTCCGATCAGAAGTCGACCCTTGAAAGAGAAATTCAGGTTTTAAAAGACCAGGGTCGCTGGCTTGTCGTCCATACGCTGAATGATCTGGGTGAAGAAAGCATTGAAGATTATTCAGAGAAAAAATTCAAATTCTGGGCGATCGGCGAGAAAGGAAAAGATAACGGACTTCTTCTCGTCATTGCCCAGAAGAACAGAAAATTCAGACTGGAAGTTGGGTATGGTCTGGAGGGTGAAATTCCGGATTACGCCGCTGCCAATCTCCTCGAGTCCACACTGAAACCTGCTCTCAAAAATCAAAAACCATTTGAAGGAGTAAGTGCTCTTATTGCTCAACTCTCCACTGAAGCGGCAACACGAAAAAAAGAATCCGAGGAATGGATGAAAAAACTCCAGGCCGTTTATCCTTTCATCAATCTCCCCAACCTCACGGAAGAAGATAAAGGTGCCATTGCCCAGGCAATCATCAGGTTTCAGGAAATGAATGTGAACATGATGCTCACACTTCACAAGAATTGCCTCGAAACTCTGAAACCTGAAGCAGGAAAACAGCGTCTCGTGATTGAAGTTCTCGACGGTGAAACTCACATCTCAAAAGATCCTGCCGGTTTCGTCACCGATCAGATGGTAGAAGAAATGAAAACCGCATGGGCAGAAGGCGGGCACGTCGGTCTCGTGAATACCATCTGGAGAATCCAGTCGCAGGCGAGTGAAAAAGAAAGTCGCCTGAAACAGGAAAGATTAATGCGGGAGCAGGAGGAAATGAGAAAGAAGAGTGAGACTCTTCCCTTTGAAATTTATCTTGCGGTCTCCATTCTCTTTCCCCTTTATCTTTTCTTCCGTGCACGGAAACACACAAAGAGCGTTTCGGAAAAAGTGCGCAAGGCAATCACCCAGACCGATTATCCTATTCTCAATTCGAAACTCAATTCCCTCACACGAAACATTCAGCTTTATCCAGCTCTCCTGATTGCATTCCTCTCAGTTGCATTGATGCAGCTATTTTTGAGCGATGTTCCGACCGCTCCCATGAGTCAGCTGGAATTCGATCCCACCTGGATCATCATTCCCGTTGGAGTACTTGTCACAGGAATCATCCCGGGGGTGATTCTCCTGGCCCTGATCATTTTGATTTGCAGTTTCTACTTCAAGAGACATCTGAACCAACTTGCCCAACGCTATCCCTCGAACGCAAAACAGGTTCAGGCCGTTCTCAATGTTCTTCAGGAAGAATTTAAAAAATCTCTTCGTTCATCGGGACGATCAGGTGGTTCGGGATATTCATCTTCGTCCGGAAGCTCCAGCTCAAGTAGCTCCAGTAGTTCGAGCAGCAGTGGTGGTGGACGTTCGGGTGGCGGTGGATCTAGTGGGTCATGGTGAAGTAACTGAGAAACCTAATCCATGAACGGGATCGATTGAGAATACAATTTCGACACCTTTATTCTCGCAATAAAGAATCTCACCACCCGAGCCCTTGACGATGGGATCGCAGTTCTTGAAAAACTTCGTAAAATGAGGAATATCTTTTTTAGCAGGGAGTGACTTCCCGACGACTCTCAACTTCTTCAGATCACCTTCGTACCAGATCTGGACCACGCGATCTTTCACAAGACGGACAAGAAAATCGGTTCGCTTATAATAGGTATTGTCCTGAGATACGCGCGAATCATCCACCACAAAGTTTTTCTTTCTGAGAATTTCGGATGTATCTCCGATCATGACATCGCCCAGAATTTTGCCTGGAATGACGGGAATAGTATTTCTGGCAAACCCAAGGAAGAAAAATAATGTAAGCATGTGTTTCATGCCTACATTATAAACGGATTCTCTTACGAAGCTAATGCAATTTTTACGAGGGCCTCATTACGCTTCGTCATCGGAAGCGACATAGGCTGATCGAACTGCGCCCACCAGACTTCGGAAGTGGTCTTAAGACCCGCAGTCTTTAC
The DNA here is from genome assembly GCA_040387275.1 of Bdellovibrionota bacterium. GTDB lineage: Bacteria > Bdellovibrionota > Bacteriovoracia > Bacteriovoracales > Bacteriovoracaceae > Peredibacter. The sequence continues at coordinate 1,069,384 of JAZKDZ010000001.1, forward strand.
ATAATCCAGAAGTTTACCCTTCGCCTCTTCCATCGCCTCGACAGATTGAGTTCCAGAGTATCGATAAATGGCCACTTCCTTAGCAGGATGAGTTTCGACTTTCACCGTCGGATCATTCGGGCGAATCCACGCTGACTCTTTAGGAATGTAAAAGGACATCGTCCAGCCGTCTGTTGTTTTGTCGAGGAACACAGGTGTTGTCATGGATGTCGTGAGACTTTCAGAATTTTTACCGAAGATAAAACTCGCCAGTCGCTTGAAGGCAGTATCGGTGGCCTGATCATAAGTACCGCGGACAGTTGTCTCTGCGAGCGTAAATTCGTCATAGTGACGTAATTCAAAATCGCCTTCTTTCTTTATAAGCGTAAACGGTAATTCTTCTTCGAGACGGATACCGACGGCACCCGGGATACTTTTGAGCATTTCACTGAGAGGAATATTCATAGAAACTCCTTGGTGAAATCAGGTTAAACCTGCTCGGTGTCCAATGTCTTTCTACGAATGTGGAATAAAAAGTGCGTTAAGCTTGTCAGGATTTCTTTGCGCATAGATTCGTGTGATTTTTCCGTCAACTACTTCAATGGAACTGACCGTCTCAAGTACCCACACGCCCTCAGAAGTCAGCCTGGAAATCACCTGACCATTCATACGGTTCACTGCCGCATACTCCTGTTTTACATTCGGCGTATTCATGAAAGGTGCTGTCCAGATGCCAGCGATAAATTTCGCCATCCGCTTCACGTCTGTCAGGATCTTCATCGATGAGACAGAAACTTTTCCACCGCCATCCGACCACATCTCTGCATCGGGCGCAAACATCGCTTCCAGTCCTTCTGCATCTCCGGCACTGGCCAGAGCATAAAACTTGCGGATGACATTCATACTCTCTTCTGAATAAAGATTGTTCCGGCGCAGATTATTAAAAGCGAGTCTCGCTCTTTGAGCCGTTTTCTTGCAGGCCTCTTCGGATTTTTTCAGAAGCTCACCAATTTCCTGAAAAGAGTAATCAAGAACGTCAGACATAATCCAGATCACCCTTTCTTCCGGAGTGAGTTTCTGGATCATAATAAGTGCGCCTGTCGTAAATGTTTCTTCGTTCAGAAGTTTTTTATCCGGGCTTATTCCTTCTTCGATATTTCCCCAATACTGAAAGACATCAGGAACTGCATCCGGAAGCCAGGTTCCCGGATAGGTTTCGCGCTTTTTCGCGGCCGACTTCAGAAGGTCCAGTGACTTGTTAGCACAGACTTTTGTCAGCCACGAGCGGTGATGAGAAACTGTTGCGGGATCAGTCCCCGCGCAAGCGAGAAACGCTTCCTGGACCATATCTTCTGCTTCAGAAAAGCTTCCTGTAAGGCGGAAGCTGAAAGACAGAAGAAAGGGACGGTTCTTCGTAAAATGTGATTCCCACGCGGCAAGATAGTTATTCATGACCATAAGACGATTCTAAGGACAGAAAAGGGACATGTCCCTTTTTTTGAGTCTGGTTCGTCTTCTGAGTACGAACCACAAGGAGATTTTATGAGTAACCGTGTCCAGTACTTTAAGTTTGCAGCGAAATCCATGCAGAAACTCACCGAGCTTTCTCAGGTCACCAAAGAAGGCTCGCTAGATGCCAAATTTATCGATCTGATTCAGCTTCGTGCCTCACAACTCAATCACTGTACCTTCTGTGTAGATATGCACGCCAAAGAAGCCAAGATCCATGGTGAGAAAGAGTTGCGTCTCTATCACCTCCCCGTCTGGAGAGAATCAAAACTCTTCACGGAAAAAGAAAGAGTGGCACTGGAATTCACGGAAGCCCTCACTCAGTTGGGAAATGACGGCATTTCAGATGAGCTTTATGGAAAAACCAAAGAGCACTTCACGGATCAGGAGTTAGTGGATCTGACATATGCCATCGGAGTTATCAATCTGTGGAACAGAATGAATGCTGTCTTCAGAACTGAGCCTGGAATTTTTGACAAAATGTTTGGATTGGATAAATCAGGACTCTAGAAAAAGGTTCCAGCACACTTGTGGATATGCAGTGCATAGCCACAAGTGTGCTGGAACCAAAGCGACAGATTAGATTTTTTCCCATTCCTGGCAAACTTCCTGAAGACCACATTCTTCATGGCTTCTGGCACAGTATTCACCAGATGTGCAGTTGTTACCCCATGAATCACAGTTATTGTCTGAGTAGCTCCAGTCATCGCAAACGTCTTCGCAGAACATTTCGCGAGATGCTTCAGCACAACGGTGACTCTGGTTCCACATATGCTGATAAATGATGAGAGCGCCGATGAGAACGAGTGGAACGATGGCCAGAACATACATCTGAACTTCACCATTCCAGCTCGCCCCTCTCTGGCCCATCTCGGAGAGCTCTTTTTGGAGGAGATCAGTGACACTCCGGGCATCAGTCAGAGAATTCTGAAGTAAAGACGCTTTCATTTTAATTGTCGCAAATCTTTCTTTGTTTGTGACACGCGCTTCAACAACAGAAAGAAGTTCTGCCTGAGTCAGTCCGCGCTTAAAAAGCTTCTCAACAGATTGAGAAAATTTTTCATTGAAAGCTTCAGCTTTCGCCTTATCTTTCTGATCCCACTCAACGACCATGTCGTATTCGTAGTCATTAAGAGCTGTCGTAAGATCTTCACGGACAGTTCCGGCAAACGCCTGGGTAGTGAAACAAAGAATAAGTAACCATGAGAAAAGTTTCATATATATTTCCTTAAATTAAAGTTTGAGAATTACGGCCACTCGCAATCGTAATGAACGCCTTCCGGATACTCAACTGAGTTCGGGCAAGAGCTGTCTTTCATAGCGAGAACGATAATTTCGATCACGAGAAGAATCCCGGCGCCTGTCCAGAAAACTCCCATTGGTGACCAGCTGGTTCCGCGTGCGTACATCAGTTCGCCACGAGTATCGATGAGCTTCTGAAGTTCAGAGGCCATCACTGACTCATCCTGAATGTTGAGAATAGAAAGAATTTCCTGATCCTGGATAGCTGTCTCGGCGAGAACTGCTTTCAGATCAGCGATCGTTACTTTCTGAGCTTTCAGATCGCGCTGGAAATTCGCCTGAATTTGCGAAAGAGCAGCTTCGTCTTTCTGATCCCATTCAACCGTGAGGCTGTAGCGGTAATCATCAATCAGAGCTTTAAGACCAGTCGCTGATCCAGCTAAGGCCACGCTCTGGAACATTAAGAGTGGAACGAGTAAGAGTATAAAAGTCTTCACAGAAATCTCCTTGTGTAGTGTCAAGCGAGCGGAACCTACTCGAAGAGCGTCAAGCTTTTCAAGGCGATTTCTTCATTGTGAGATTTATTTTAGAAAGCGGGGCCAGAAGGAAACTGATTTGGTGTCAGTGTGGCCCTGAATCGGGACCTTTTCCTTGACCTTAATCCGAATCAGGCGACAATAATCAGATGAAATTCATGAGCAGCCTCTTTATTGTCTCTGCGATCACCTCATCTGCATTTGCCGGAGAATGTACCGACTCCCTTCGATTGAAGTCGGTCTTCCTGTCCGAGAAGCGCGTGGAAGTCGTCACAAAAAAAGATGGTGTGACATTCGACACTATTATCAAATGCCTTCGCGCGAACTCAGAACAGGTTGGTGACTTTAAATTCGAGAAGCCTACCAAAGAAGAAGGCGAGAAAACTTTCCCGGCCGGAAAAACAGTCGTGGTGAGCCGTGATGAGTACGATCCCCATCACTGGGTTTTCTCTTATCGCCACAACTCGGAACATCTCTCGGATGACGATAGCGGATTAAAGGGACTGCAGGTTTCTCAGGCCCTCACCCTCACTTACAGAAATCGCCAGACAGAAAATACCTGGTTCAATTTAACGGCCGGACTTCTTCTCACGCGTTCTCATCTCATTGAACCAGATGCTGCCTTTGATGCCGCTAACGACGCTGCTCCTACGGCCGGTGTGAGTTTAATCATCCGTACAGCTCCGAGACAGCAATTCAATTTCACGTCGTTCGCTGACAGATTCTATATTATTGATACTGACGGTGATGATAAATTCATTTACCGCATTCATGGACGACTGGGATGGGAAGGGATGCTTAACGATCAGTTCTCTGTCGCTTTACATGGCGGCGTGAACTCTCTTGTGGAAGACGGTGGGATTGCGCCGGAAATTGGTGGTCAGCTGAAATTCCGCATCGACAACTTCACGTTCAATCTTGGCACACAATACGAAACCATCACACTGAATGAAGATTCAGTGCAAGGGTTTGCGCATGTCTTTGGTTTAGATATCCTCTTCTAGAGGTGAATTCCGCCGGCCGCTTCGATTCTCTGACCATTCACCCAGCCCATTTCTTCTGAAAGAAGGCTCGCCATCACATCACCAATGTCATCCGGTAATCCGACTCTTCCGAGTGCTGTCTGAGATGCAATCGCAGCGTTCAGATCTTTATCCGCTCTTACTCTTCCTCCACCGAAATCCGTTTCAATCGCACCGGGAGCAATTACGTTCACGGCAATTTTTCTCGGCCCAAGTTCAACAGCCATGTAGCGGGACATAACTTCAACCGCACCTTTCATGGAAGCGTAGGCCGCGTATCCTGGATAAGAAAAGCGGGCAAGACCTGAAGAGACATTGAGAATGCGTCCGCCATCTCTCATGCTCGGGAGAAGTTTCTGGGTGAGAAAGAAAACGGATTTAAAATGAATCGTCATGAGATCATCAAACATTTTCTCTGATGTCTCCATGATCGGTCCATACATGCCGATGCCGGCATTATTTAAGAGGGCATCGAAGCGATCCGTATTCCATTTTGATTTCAGTACACTCTTCACCGAATCAGAAAATGCATCGAAAGATTTAATGTTTGAGACATCCAGTTGAAGGGCGTGAGCTTTTCTTCCCATCGCTTCAATCTCTTTCACAACCTTATCAGCTTCATCTTTTTTCGAGTTATAAGTGAGGATAACATCCGTCCCTTTCGCTGCGAGTTTCAATGCGGCACTCTTACCAAGACCTCTGCTTCCACCGGTGATAATTGCAATTCTCATAAATGCTCCTTGTTAATTGAGCTCAGGATAACCCTTTCGCAAATCTGGATAAAGATGCTATTTTAGAGAACACTGTTCATATTAAACGAACAATCAGGAAGCCCATGAATAAGCTCGAACTCATCAGAACCTTTGTCACTATCGCTGAGACCGGAAGCTTTACAGAAGCCGCTCAGGCCTTAAATCTCCCTAAGGCGAGTGTGTCGGCCGCTATTCAGAAACTGGAAAATCATGTCGGAGCACAGCTTCTTCATCGCACCACCAGGAAAGTCACAATTACTCCGGACGGCGAAGCGTTTCTGGAACGGAGTAAAGATCTGCTCTCTGAAGTGACGGATATCGAAAATATGTTCCTGAAAAAATCCGAAAACCTGAAAGGAAGAATCCGCGCAGACTTTCCGACAACAATCTCGCGAATCGTTCTCTTTCCTCATCTTCCGGAATTTCTGAAACTTCATCCGGAGCTGGAACTCGAAATCGGAAGCACGGATCGCAGGGTGGATCTTATCCGCGAAGGATATGATTTTGTTCTCCGGGTGGGTTCGCTCACCGATTCTGGTCTTGTGGCGAAGAAGATTGGTGAGTTCAAAATGGTAAACTGTGTTTCCCCAGGCTATATCAAAAAATACGGTCGTCCGAAAAATATCGAAGAACTCAAAGATCATTATATTGTCCATTACGTATCTACTCTGGGAGCAAGGCCTGATGGTTTTGAATATTTTGATGGAGAAAAATACGTCACACAAAAAATGAAAGGGCTTATTACCGTGAACTCTGTCGACTCATATCAGGCCGCGTGCAAAGTAGGTATGGGTATTATTCAGGTGCCTTATGCAGGAATAAAAGAAGAGATCAAAAAAGGATTTCTGGTTCCAGTACTTGAGAGACTCAAGTCGGAACCCATGCCGATAACATTTGTGTATCCGAATCGTCGCAATGTCCCTACGCGGGTAAAAGTTTTCATGGATTGGGTGGAAGACACGCTGAAAGATTACATCGGTGATTAATAGGTTCCATCACACTTGTGGATATGCGGTGCATATCCACAAGTGTGCTGGAACCTAGGCCGCTTTTGATTCGGAAATTCTGAAGTCCATACTCACTTCTGCATTGAGAAGTTTAGAAATCGGACAATTTGCTTTCGCAGACTCAGCGGCCGCTTTCACTTTCGCCTGATCCGCCCCACCAGCATCGATAGTCACAATCAAATGCGACTTCGAAACTTTGAAACCCTCACCATCTTTTACTAATGTCACCTGAGCTTCAGAATCAATCGCCTTCGCAGTGATTCCCGCCTTGAAAAGTTCACCAGAGAACGCCATGGTAAAACATCCCGCATGGGCCGCACCAATCAGCTCTTCCGGATTCGTCCCTGCTTCGTCGCCAAAGCGCTTTTTAAATGAATAAGGCTGATTTCTCAGGGCCCCACTCTGAGTCGAGATCGTTCCCTTCCCTTCTTTGATACTTCCTTCCCAATGTGCACTCGCTGTTTTTGTTATATTCATATTTCCTCCCTAAGGTTGAAGCAAGGCTAGCGAATTGCTTCGTGGCAAATAAAGCGCGAAGGGTAATGCTCATCTATTTCTGATTATTGTCACCGGCGCAGAGTCACCGATAGAGTTTTGTACGAGGTGAGTATGAATAAAGAAAAAGTCATTATCATAGGTGCTGGAGCTGCGGGACTCATGGCCGCGCGGGAACTGGAGAAGGCCGGAATTTCTTTTCTTATCATGGAGGCCACGGACAGAGTCGGAGGACGTGCCTATACCCGTCAGGAAGATCCTATTATTGAACTCGGTCCTGAATTTCTCCACGGAGAAACTCCTCTCACGGAAGAGCTCATGGAAGAATTCAAACTCACCTGGTGCGATTTTCAGTTTGATCAGCACATTTATACCGATGGAAAACTCACACAGGTTCCGGATTTCTGGGATCGCCTATGCGGAGTCATCAGTGACATCAAGTTAAGTGATAAAGACATCCCTTTCTCCGAATATATGTCGAAGCTCGATCATCACAATGACTATGATAAAAAGATTGCCCGAAGCTTTATTCAGGGTTTCGATGCCGCTGACCTGGGACTCATCAGTACGAAAGTTGTGAGTGAAATGAAAGACCAGGCCTGTGATCCGAAAGTCAGAAAGATGAGACGACCGGTAGATGGTTACGGAAGACTCATGAAAAATCTCAGCGCTCCCTTCACCAATCAGATCCGTTACTCTCACAGGATAAACAAGATTCAATGGTCTCATGATTCTGTTGTTGTAAGAGGAACCGTAGGAGAAGGCCGCGTGCCGTTTCTTCTCGAAGGCAAACACGTCATCGTGACCACCTCTCTTGCCGTCATGAAAAATATTGAGTTCGATCCCATGCCGGAAGAACTTCAGAATTACATTGATCAGAATATGATGGGGCATGTGACAAAAATGATCGCTCAACTCTCCTCGGAATTTTTCCATACATTTCCGGATGGAAATTTTCCCTTCATTGCCTCACCCGATATGTGTTTTACCGCCTGGTGGACAACTACACCCATTCACACAGGACTCGTGACGGGTTGGTCAGGGGGAGAAAAAGCGCGGAGGCTGGAAAAGAAAACTCTTGAAGAAAGAAGAGAAGTTTTCATTCAGGAACTCGCAACCATCACCGGACAATGTCCGATGAAAATCACTTCCTGGCTGATTAAACTTCACCATCACGATTGGTCGGCTGATGAAAATTTCCTCGGCGCCTATTCATATCCGCGGGTTCATCAGGGTGAAAGACAGGTGCCCGAAACGGCATTCGAAGAAACACTTTTCCTTGCTGGTGAAGCCTATCATCCGGAATTTTCAGGAACGGTGGAAGCGGCCCTCACGACAGGAAAAGAAGCAGCTGAAAAAATCATCAAGCTCAGTCACACGATTAAACACCACCCGTCATCTGCCAGATCACCAGGGCCCAGTGTGTGAGAGCTAAGAAAGTAAAAAGAGCTGTGAGACAAGTATGTCCCACGACAAAGATATCACCCTGAGGCCAGTCGTCGTGTTTAAAGTAACCAAAGTCCACAATCACTCTCACTGTCCAGAAGAGAGCAATAAACAAAGCAATCGTGAGTGAACTCGGGTGAATCGCCATGAGCCCCCGGAAGTTCAGCATGTCCACCAGACCGAAAGCGACAATACAGAAAACAATATACCCACCGTACGTCCAGAAGATCTTCTGATTGAATCTTCCTAGTTTTCCGAACTCTTCTTTCCATCCCAGTTTCCCCGGAACCTGAAAGCTCGCTGCGAGTATGAGGAAGTGCCCTCCTCCGCAAACAAGAATAAGGGCAGAGAGAATTTCAATGAAGTTATAGCTCAGGACAAATCCCGAAAGATAACTGAAGTACGGAAAAATAAAAGCATTCAAAAATGGCGGATGAAACATGAGTGGCACAGGAAGAATCACGCAAAGCCATACCCACACTCTCCGGACGAATTTATTGGCCGGAAGAATCTTAGGTTCAATGAGACACAGAAATCCGTGAAGGATAAAAAACAGAAGCGGTCTTCCCCATCCACCACCTGCGGGATAGCTTATCCCGATTTCATGCAGAAGACCTGAAAGAAAGAAAATGCCGAAGGCAATGAATCCCTTACTCCAGGTTTTCGGAAAGAGCGGGAGAAAAAGTCTCTTATCCATATCAACGAAAGCAAGATTCCAGCGCTGTCCCCAGAACTCACGAAGGCTCAAAGATTTAAGAGGTGAATTGAATAACTTCTCAACCGGCCAGCCGAATAAACGGAAGAAAACATGCATGAGCACAGTCATCCCGAGATGAATCATCATGAGAAAGCTTGCGAGTCCCGCATACAGACGAACATCTTCACCCAAAGTTTCCCAGCGGAAAGCGAGAAAGAGCTGAAGAAGAATGCCTCCGATAAAAAACACGAAGCCCCAGACAAATTCTTTTCCATCGATCGGTTTAGGTTCGCCTCTTTCATGAAAAGATTCCGGACGTAGTCCGGGCCAGAAGAAAAGATATGCGGGCCACCCAAGCCCTGTTGGAATCGCCATTCCCAGTTTCTTATTCCTGAAGACAGCAACTATCTTCAGGACAAAGATCAGTCCCAGGGTTGCGACGGCGAGTCTTTCCACTGCGTTCATAAATCCTCCAGGAGGCGTGCTTTCTTCAGAGTTTCAAGTATGGAGCTCATCACTTTCTGTGAGCCGGGAATTTTAAAGACGAAAAGAAAATGCGAAAGATGTCCGAGACTGCGATCGACGAGTTCATGCGAGCGCTTCTGTCCGGCCGAATCATCCTCAATCCAGTAAAAGAGAATCAGGAGATGAAACATCCACAGAAGTTGCGCCATGTCTCTTCTCGAACCAGCGGGCCACTTCATGCCCGACTTATTCATGAGCGCTTCAAAAAGATCAACAGACGCCACGCGGATTTTTTTATGTTTGGGATGGAAGGGAGAGAGCTCGTTATTCTTATCGAATGATACGCGCTTAAGGACCTGAAGGATCTCGCGCTCCCCTTTGAATTCCTCAAAGCGCTGAAGAATGATCTTTTTCAGATTCACCATCAGCGAATCCTTCTCGCTGATCAGCTTCTCTGCTTCCGCCAGATGAGTATTAAGACTTTCGAGATAAAACTCACCGATGATCTCTTCTTTGGATTTGAAGTAATAGTAAAAGGCCGGTGCTGTAACATCCGCCATCTTTGCGAGCTCGCGCATAGTGCAGGCGTCGTATCCGTGCTTTCTGAATGCACCGAGGGCCGTCTCCATGAGATGAAGGCGGGTTCGGTCTGATTTTTTAAGATTTGCGTCCGAGGTCGCATTTTTTAACATGTTAAAAAAGTACACCCGGACGCTATTTTTGGCAATAGCTGAGCTAAGGTCTCAATTTCCCTTATCGACGACAGTACTCTCTTCCGTTTTGGGTGGTCGTACATTCTTTCATCGCAACTGTTGTGAGGTGAGCGTTAATGATCGTCGTGAGCTCCACATCCACGATACAGCCATAATGGTTCTCATATTTTATTGAGAACGCCTGACCAGTAAGAAGGCCCGCGACGTGCCCATCCCATGCATCTCCCAGGATAGTTCCTGAAATTGGTTGAGATCCTTCCGAGGTAATCCGCACTTTATTCTCTTTAATAGAAAGAGCGACTGAATCACCACTGGCAGTAACACCTGTACATTTAGCATTGATGGCGTCTGCCGATGCCGAAAGTGAGAAGAGGACTGTGAGGACGATGAAGAGAGATTTCATTGAGTAGCTCCTTGTTGAAACCGAAACTACAATTGGGCCAGGTATTTATCAATCCTACTAAACCAACGTTTGTTATAGGCTAAAACCTATCCTTAAAGAATTCGGGCCTTTTATCCGACAAGAACACATCCACATTTAAGCTCAGACCTGAATAAAAGGAAGTCATGAAATTCTCCCTCATTACTCTCACCTCACTCATTTTCCTCGCCTCCTGCGCTTCCCGAGGCCCCATTACGGCCACGAGTAACGAGCTCGGTAGTTCGAAAGGAGAAGCGTGCAAAAGAAACATTCTCTTCATCCTTCCCCTTTCAACAGATAACTCAATCTATTCGGCCGCTAAAGAAGGAAAGATCGCGAAGATCAGTACCGTTGATCATCATGACTTCATCTCAATCTTCTACAATACCCATTGCACCGTCGTTCACGGAAGCAAAGATGAAGCTGAGTTGAAAATTGAGAAGATCGAGAAAGTTGAGAAGCCAATCGAAGAAGTGAAAGTCGAAAAAGTAGTTCCCGCAGAAAAAGTCGTCGAGAAACCTAAGATGGAAGGCATTGAAGAGCCGGGCCTCAAGATGATCGAAGACACTCAGCTACCAGCTGAAAAACCAGTCAATCCACTCGATCCAACTCTCGAAGAGTAATCCATGAACGAAATCTGGTATGGAGCAATCACCGGTGGGATCGCGGGCGGACTAGCTGGTCTTGCTGCTCAGATCATCCGTAAAAAGATCGCTGATCCCAAGAAATCAAAATCCACAGGGGCGATTGTTTTTGTTGTTCTCTTTTTTACTATCCGGGGAATTTTTGCACTCCCTGAAGTGGTGAATACATTCGCCGGCATGTTCGATAAACACCATGCCGTTAAGCAAACTCTCTACACTAAAATGCAGCCGCTGATTGAGCTACCTGAAGTCAAAAGCCATCTCGAAGCAAATCCTTCTGAAGCTCAGACCTACATGCAGAAACTTGTTCACGATGGACTGAAGAGAATGGATCTCGCGGGCCTTGAAACCTGGAACCGTCTACGTCGCAAAATGATCAACTCTTCTCCGGGTCTCTGTGCCGGACTCTGGACTGGCAAGGTGGATGAAAATACACTATTTGATTCCCTCGCGAGCTTCAGTGAGAAAGAAATGGATGAATGGGTGAACTTTTCAATCGCTGCAGCTAAGAAAGAATTGAATCAGGACGAAGTTCCTATCATCACTGCTCTCGACTTCCAGGCGGGTGTGAAGAAAATCATGACCGATCGTCCGGAAGAAGACCGTAAGCGCTTAGAGAAAGTATTTGCGGGTGGAACATCGGTTGGTGATGAAGACGCTTGCTGGGCGATGAAAACACTTCTGGACGTGGATAAGCTTGAAGGTGCAGAGAAAGAGAAATATCTCCGCTACGTTTCGATGCTTTAAGCACTATTTTTTGTCTTTGGGGATAATTCCCAAATTTTCCCAGATCTGCTTCAATTGTTCTCTGGTTATGAGCCCCTGATTTTCTAAATCTCGGACAACATTAATAACTGTCATCTTCTCTGCATTTGTAAGTGCTGATCTTTCATCTGGACTCCCATAATACTTTTGCAGGCTTTCAAAAGCTCCCGACCAACCTACGGGAAAAGGTCCAAATTCATGCGTCAGAACGCCACTCTCCAACCTGGAAATCTGAACCCAATCATAGTTAAATTCTTCCTGGATATGCCAGTCGAGTGAATATTTCTTGCAGATAGCTTCAACAGCGGATGGAAGATATTTTCTCATCAGAGCTACCTGAGAAACTGGCCATGCAGTGATAAATTTTTCTGAGTTTAAATACATATCAAATGCAAGTGGCACAGAAGATTCATCAAAATTCAGCTTGAAGAGCGATTTTTTTTGATCACCTGGGAAAATGCCCAACGCCAGAAGAAAATCAAGAATCCGAGAGAAGATTGGAATGTGAGAATCAGGGAATCTTAATAAGAAAAAACTCTTTAAAGTTCGTTTCTTTAAATTTTCCCTGAACTTATCTCTGTCATCCAGGCAAATCTCATCAATAGAGAATGAGACATAGAAGCTTTGTATAATATCGCTCTGTCTTTCCTGGAATAGACTTTCAATTTTGGCTTCAAGTTCATAAATACGCTGCTGAAGTAATCTTTCGAGGATAATTTCGACCTCGGCAACCTGTTCAGATGAAAATTTATCTGATGGTCTGATTCCCTCACCTACAAGTTTTTGCGCTAAAAAATGCTCGTAAATTTTCATTTCTGACTCAAGAGACAGAATTTTTCGAATAATGAGAAAGTCATGAAAATCCTTTGCAGGGATACACATGTCAATTTCTTCAAATCTTCCAATACAGAGTTGAACCCGATCAAAACTGATATATTTTTCGCCTACAAATAAATCGTAGATAAGATCCAGCAAATAAAGAGAAGTAGTAATGAGCAATGCTTCTTGATCTTTATTTTTAGTGCTCTTTCTCAAGCTGGCCAACAAAGGGGAATCTTTTTCATTATGTTCAAATCGATTTAATTCTTTAGCCCTGTCGTCAGCGAATGCCACTTCATGAAAACTATTCTTCTCGTTACGAATGAAGATCGAAAAATAAAACTCTTTTCTTTTATCGTCTGCATCATCTTTTTCAAAGCTTGCTTTGTATCGGCCATAATCCAGCAGAGATCTGATCTCGTTTGTAGACGAAACTTTTAAAGGATCATCATCTTTCGTTCCTCCACGTTGCTTCACTTTCTTTAAAGAAAGAATTTTCGCGGACAGCTTTTCAATGTCCCGGAAATTGAATTGATCAACGTGCTTAAGAAACGACTTTTTCATAGATTTACTATCGGAGTAATTGATTAATGCCTGAATACTATCATCCAACACACCGTTTTAACTATATTTTAATGAGAAATGCTCTACCGTCTACTAACTTAGTAATTGACTAAAATACGCGTTCTGGCATAATGCAGCTAATCAACTGGCCCATGGAATGAGCTGAGTTTCGCATCCCTCACGGAAGAACTTTAACAAGTGAGGATTTATGATCGAGCTTTCCAGAACGCCAGAAGGTTACTTCGCTCTCTACCAACCTAAGGGTGGATCTCGCCTTCCCCATCACCTCTTTCTTGAGCTCCTGAAATACCTTCGGAGCCGCTTCACTGCTTTCTTCGAACCCTTTCATTTCGGTGAACAACCGGCCTGGGTTTTCAATGCAACGGAAACAAATCTCAAAACTGCGATCGAGCAGTTCCTTCAAAATACTCAGGAGTATGTATGAGCAAGTTTAGTAAAACGGCGATGGAGACTTTTCTCTCCATCATTCAGTCAGACGGGAAAGGCAGTTTTACTTTTCCCAAAAGTGCGATGGGTCTCGTTGAAAGCGCCTTTGATGAATTCAACAAGAACTACAAACTGAAAATTGATTTCCAGAAAGTTCCACCCGATACCCTCGCTCAGTATGCAGCAGGTGGCGCCATCATTGGCGCAGCTTCGGGAGCTTTACTCGGGAAGAGCTGGCAGTCAGCACTTTTCGGTGCCCTCATCGGTGTCGGAGCAGGCGCCATTCTCGCGCAATCACGAATCATTCTTGTCTCAGAGAGAGACGGAAATATAACCCTTTTCACAGGAGGATCCAATGTCCAGTTCCATTAGTGGTGCAGTCGAATCAGAAGGCAGAATTCAGAAGGAGTACAGACTTCTTCGCGTGGCCCTCGGCTTTGCCGAACAAAGAGCAACAGCTTATGTGATGTCTTTATGGTCTGCCCTTTCCATCGGTTTCTGGTGGGGACTGATCGGTAGCTTTTTTATCGTTGCCGGAATCTCAGTCATCTTTTCTGGTCTTCGAAACTTTTTTATTTACTTGTTCGGATAAGGAGAACTCATGACAACTGAATTACAGGAAAGACGAAACTCACTCATTGAAAGAATGAATCACCTGGAATCCCAGATGAATACATTCTCCCAGACAATTGTTGTTCATATGGAAAACTGTGAAGTCTGGGAAAAGTGGTACGGAGACGCCATACAGAAGATGAGCAAGCTCGATGTTTACAGCTCGAAAGCACTTCTACTCGGCATTGAAACTCAGCAAAGAGTTCAGCAGTTGGAAAATGTCGCCACCGAAAATAAACTTATCGACGAAGGCAGACTGACAAACATGAATGAGCGCCTGAAAGAGAGAATGGAAGTTATCGAAGAACGAATGAAGGACAATTAGTATGCTAGATGATCTTCAACACGGCGTTGTTCAGAAATTCATGAATGACTTTGATGAAAAGCTCATCATTGATTGGATCGGACGGCTGAGTATTGATTCAGGTGATGAGTCAGTGCTTTATAAAACCGCTCACAACGCAGGCAAAGTGAATGTCATAGCGACACTCATGGAGAAAGAACATGTAGCAAGAATTTTTCATTTCGTTGATGATTACAAAGACCAATGGCTCAAGTCCGGGGAACTCGACAAGCTCGAGTTCCCTTTATTTAACACCAGGAATATGACATTCAAGCTTGTTGTCTGCGCCCTTTTAGGTGATCAGTTCAACAATCAAAATTTTAAGAGGATGGCCGGATTAGTGAAGGAATATGGAATCCGCCCGATGAATAATTATCAGACTCTCCGTCGCATGTTCATGCATAAGAATGTTTGTCTGAAAGAATTCTTCAGGATTGATCATTCGATCGTCGTACCGAAGCTGGGTGTAAACAGCTCCATTTATCTGGATCCCATACTCGTCAGATATCCCATCGCCCGTATTGTGAAGCTACTTTTATCAACGAATAAGATTGAACTTCGAACGATGACCACTGATCTGGTGAACCTGGGAAGAAACGGTCGCACTGAACTTTTGAATCAATTGCCCAGAAAACCTAAACGGATGGAAGAAATTCATAAAGTCATTACAGAGGAAATCTCAAGAATGTATCCACCTGACCGTGTTCTCGCTCAGTCCATTTCCCGTTATCATCAAAGAACGGTTTATCGTTTTGAGATCTGGATTCCGGAAGTGGTGGCGGATCTCAGGAACATGGCCTTTGAGCTTGAGAACTGCCTTGATCAATACGTCACATCTGTTCTCGCAAAAGAGACGCAGATCATGATTCTGAAAGAGAGTGGAATTCCCAAGTACGCTATTAGGGTTGAACGGCAGGATGGGAAACTGGTTATTGGCACCATATTAGGAAAGAAGAATGCTTTCGTTCCCGAAGCAGGCAAGATCAGAAATGAGCTTTATAAGATCTTCGATGAAGTTTAGTGATTCACCCATTTATGCTGAATCTTATTCCCGACGACCTTCACTTCCATGAGCCCTTCCATGAATGAGTCCTCACAGTCGCAAGGAACTTCTTTGAAGTAAGTCTTTACGAGTGGAATTCTGAATCCAACTCCATTCTTGATCTTCATCGCCACGAATCTCTCGCGCTTAATTCTTCCCAGCTCTTTTTGATCGAGAACTTTTCCGGACTCAGTGTTGATAAGGACCGCGAGTATCTGATCGTATCCAGGACGACCGCTGTATCTCAGAAACATGAGATGATTTTTGCCAGCAACATAGACCGGGAATGGAAGCTTCTTCTTACAGACCTGGCCTTCTTCAATCATGTTCGAAAGTGGCGAATACCAATTTTTCGGAAGAACGAGATCAGTTTGTTTGCCCTTCCTGTCGAGAGAGACAACCATATCGTCTTCCGTGCAATCACCCGATGGTGACTTGAAGTCGAGATTGAAATCGCTGCAAGTCACATTGAAGTTGCAGGTCTCGGCATGGGCCGAAAATGAGAGTGAAAGTGCGATCAAAATAAGTTTCATCATAAGGAAACCTTAAACGACCTTTAAGGCCTTGAAAACCAGTACTTTTTACATGGACAAGAGATAAACAACTTTACCATTAATCACCAAAGCGAGATTGTTTAACCTATGATGTTTGGAACAGGAGTTTCTATGAAAAGACTAATCGCAATATCACTTCTTTCACTGATGGCTTCAGCTGCACACTCAGCAGAAAAATTCACTGACGGTCAGGTCTCTCAGATTCTCACTACTCGTAACGATGGTGAAGTTCTCCTCGCCCGTCACGTTCTCGACAACAGCAAAAACGCAGCTGTGAAAGAATTCGCGCAACATATGCTTGATGATCACAGCTTAAATAACATGCAGAAAAAGAACATCACTTCAACGAAAGCTATCACCGGCGAAGAAAGCTGGAAGAGTGCTGAGCTTCAGAAAGAAATTTCCGCAAGTCAGAAAAAGATCTTCGCTCTCAAAGGTAAGGCTCTCGACATTGCCTACATTGATGATCAAATCAAAATTCACGAAGGCATGGTTGAAGGGATTCAACAGAATCTCATTCCGGTAGCGAAAGAGCCGGCCCTCAAAAAGCATCTTGAAATGACTGTTCGTAAAGATGAAATTCATCTCAACCAGGCCAGGGCCGTACGCTGGACTCTTTAATCTCTATGAAGAAAATATTTGCGATAACTGCACTACTTGCACTGAGCTCTCAAGCCTTCTCATTAGAAATCAAAGACTGGTTCAGTGATGGGCAGACTCTGGAAATTCTCAAGACCCGCAATGACGGAGAGATTGCCATCTCCCGTTACGTGATCTCTAAGAGCACAAACTCAGACGTCAAAAAATTCGCGCAACAGAATATTGATGATCACACTTTGAATAACATGAAACGAAGCGAGCTCGTTACTCCGGAAAACAAACCGGAAACCAGCTGGAAGATTGAAGTGTTTAAGAAGGAAATCGCGGAATCTCAGAAGAAGCTTTTAACTCTTCAAGGGAAAGAGCTTGATGTCGCCTACGTGAATGATCGGATTAAATATCACGAGGGAATCATTGATGGGATTAAGCACAATCTTTTTCCAATCACTTTTGAGCCATCACTAAAAAAACATCTCGAATCCGTTCTTCAGAAAGAACAACAGCATCTTAATCTTGCCAAAGCACTCCGCCAGAAGCTCTAATTTAGGGATGAAAATATTCATCCTCGCACTTCTGGTTACAACTCAATTCTCATTCGCCAAAACGGATTGCTCATCCAAGGCTATCTCTGCGGCCAGGAAGACATTCCTCACACACTTCCAGAAAAAAGATTTCGCAAAAGCACTCGCAACCTTGAAGCCTCTGACGAGTGACTGCTATCCCAAAGAAGATGACGATGCCGAACCATATTGCTGGTTAAAAAGTGATTACTCCCTGGCACTTTTGAAGTCAGGCGATCCTTACGAATGCCGTAATTATCTTGGTGGAGACATGGATCCAAGAAGTTCGTGCTACGAACACAAAGGCATCTCTACAAACTTCGCGATGTGTGAAAAAGAAATCACTACCATTGAAGCGAAGTACTCGACTTCAAAATGTAATCTCAAATCACCCGACAGAACTCTTGTGAGCACAAAGCTTCCTGGAAAAGACGATCGTTGCCTCGCTCTCGTGGGAACGAAGTATGGAAGTGACTACAACTTGTCCGAGCTTTCAGAAACAGATCGAGATGAGGCCGAAGAAGGTGCGGCTTGTCCGTCACTCGTGATTCTTGAAAAGAAGAATGGCAAAGAAATTTCAACTCCTGTGAAATCTGATAAAGACCCTGCCTTTGATTCAATGACTTGTTGTTATCTCGACATTCTTAAGATCAAAGAAAAAGGTGCGGCCATAGAATTACTCATCTCTTCAAAATCCGGCCCCTCTCAACCGTGCGGAGGATCCGGAACTGCACGTGCTTATGGTGGCGGAATTTATGATCTCATTAATGGCCATCTCAAGCTCGTGAAAGATCTGAGCTGGGCCACACACTAATATTCATTGCAAAAAATCCGGACCAGAGTTATAAAATGGATAGGTGCGCGAAGGCGCCTATCCGCTTAAAGAGTATCTCACTTCGCAACTTCACCTAAAATTCAATCTTTTGGTTCCCAATAGCGGATGGGAAACACTACCAAAGGAAGTCCTATGTCTCTTTCAAGTCTCGATTCGTTTAAGATCAAAGCGAAGCTCCTCCAGAAATTCAAGAAAGCCCTCCACAACAAAGAGTTTGCTCTTAAGGATGCGTATCAGATTCTCGCGAAGAACGCGGGATACGATTCGTGGAAAGCCTTCAAGGATGATCTTGAAGTCTGCGATATCCTCAATCCTCCACACTGGAGTGCTCAGTGGAAAGTCTGGTATCCCACTTATCAGCAAGCCAGTGAGGCCATAGCTGATACGAACAAGTTTCTCCTTCCCTACCGTGGACAATTCTTTGTCGCCGAAGAATCCTACATTCTTGAATTAGGAATTTCTTTGGATGATTCAGATCTTCTGTTGATAGGAAGAGATTGGGCGAAACCGAAAGATAAAGAAGCGTGGGAAAGGCTTCTTTGTAAAATTAAAGCTCATCACAATCGCTAAACTGGTTCCAGCAGACTTCTCAGTAAGCATTGCTTCCGTAAAAGTCTGCTGGAACCCTTATTAACCTGTCTCAATATTAAATTGCTTTAGTATGTCGTATGTAAGTTTAGATAAAGGCCGCTTATTGAAATCTTCTTCAGCAGTATAATTACCGAACAAAATACGATTCATTTCACTATGTGTAAAATTTAGACCACCAAGAACCGTCTGAATTTCGACAAAGTTACCTTCATTATAGAACTCAATATTTAAAAGTAATTCATTAACGTAATCAATGTGACCTCGATATAACTCATCTAGATATAATGTCTCGTTATTCTTTTTAAAAATTGACGAAGCTTTGATTTTTAAATCATTAGGTAAACAACGAGTAAGAGATAGTTCTGTATCCTCAAGACTAATGTCTACTGTGAATTTCAGATGGTGAGAATCGACAGAATCATACGGGTGGACTTTAATTTTTTTATTATTCTTAAGAAAATTACATTGAAGACAGCTTGGGATCAAATTGAAAAATGACATTGCCAGGTAGGGAAATTTATCTTGTGGATAGAAATGATCTGTCTGAGACAGTTTAAACGCTTCTCCTGATTTTTTTCGAATATTATAGATATAATTTCTATTACAAAAAGGACATACCCTTAATTCCAATTTATCAAGTAGAGCAATAGAATTGTATGTTGGCCCTTTTCCTCCCAGAGTCCGATTCCGAAGGGAAAAGTTATTATTATAAAGATCTTTCAACCTTTGAGAAAATCTATTCTTTTTAAGACTCCTATTATGATTTTTCATTAGGTGCTTTAAAAACTTAGGATCTCCTGCGATCAAGTCTATAAATCTTTTCTTTTTACAACACTTTGTTCTTTGAAAAAACGAATCAATATCCGTTTCCAAATCTTTCTTTTTTGGAGTTTGAATATGTGCCAGTAAGTGGAAAAAATGCTCAACTGCTAATTTTGATAGTGCCTTCTCATCTTGGACTTTAATCATTGTTGAACTTTCGATAAATAGCTTTCAGCTAATTTCTTGTTTCGCGAAGAAATACTTTTAAAGACAATTGAGTGAAGTTTGGCTTCTAGTCTGAGACGAACTACCTTTTCACCAATTTTTTCAATTTTATTTGAAAGTTCGTTAAAGCTTTTTTTATCCAAAGATTTAGGAGCTTTCTCAAATTTTTCCAATCTGAGAACAATTTCACGAACAAATTCTTTGGCCATTTGCCCATGAGTTTCTTTCAAGAAGAAGGGGCCATTAAGGAGTAAATGGATGTTTTGAAATAAAGGTAAGAAGTCCGGCCTCTTAAAAGGCTCTTCCGAAATATTATTTATATAAACGACTGAATTTGCCTGTAAGTCACTAAGAGTGATTGGTGAATGTGTAGAAAAAATAAGCTCGCATTTATGCTTTGATTTTTTAAACAACTTTTGAATTTCAAAAAGAATTATTCTTTCCCAGTCTGGATGAATGAACATGTCTATTTCATCTATTAAAACCAGACATGAGCCATTTTGATTTCCAAAAAGATTGTCAGCATGTTTTAGCCCAGCATGAATCTTACTCATCTTGAAGAGAAATGCTTCTTGCCCGGAGCTCATTTCAGAGAGATTAAGCTTGAACAAAAAATCTTCACGCAACTCATTTACACTATCTAAAAACTCAAAAACTTTATCTGTGTCTTGAAAGTTAACATTAAAAAAAGGTGATTTTATCTTTTTCTTGAGTATCTCAAAAGAAATTATTCTTGGGTTGTTCAAAGAATGTGTAATGTCGATGTGAAGTTTCGAAGCTGCGATTTCAGTTATTTCTTTAAGTGCCGAAATAGTTTCTTTAAAATCAAAATTCTTACGAGATCTCTTTTTATCCTCTGCTGATTTTATTAACTTTACACCTACATACTTTAAGTAAAGTAGCCTGAAAAACTTTTCTTCATCGTTTAATTTGATCAACTCATACATTTTGTCGTTCACTATTGAGTAGAATTTTTCGATTTCTGGAGCTAATCCTAAACGTGCCATTAGAATTACTTTCAAATTTGAAGAAATCTCTTCGTAGCTTCTCGGAAACACATCTAATGTAATTCGAGCGGCAGGTTCTATTTTTAACATCGTAAAGAAGTTTTCTGGTGCTTGTAATTGTTCTTTCAGAAACTCGACTAACTCTACTGTCCCTTCGCTAAGACTTAAGCTCAAACTAGCCTCTCTACCATCAGGTATAAATACCAAGTGATTTTTAAAATCAATTCTAGAGGATGACTTCAATTTTGTAGATTTCCCATTGAATGTGAATTGAATACTCCTAGGTTCATCACCAAGATAATAGAATTCTTTTGTTTTAGATTTTCTATAAATTAATGTCACATCCCGTGTTGAATAATCTTTTCCATCCAATATATCTGCCATTGCAGTCAGAAATGTTGTTTTCCCGACGCCATTCTTACCAACCAAAGCTAAAATATTATGAAAACCTTCGGGATAGGAAGTTTCTGCTTCATCCATTATTCGAATTTCATTATTATGCATTTGAACGCTATATCTTTTGGAAACAGGTAGTACCTTCTTCACAACTGATCTAAATTTACCGACATATAAGCAGACCAATTCAAATTCCATAATCACTATTCCTGGTTTGATGTCCTAAAAGGATAAACGAGAAATCTAGATTGAGATTTTTGATTTCTAAAAATTATGACAAAACATTGCCCCTATTGATGAACTAACGATGATTGCATTCGACGCACCGCCAATGGTTCATCGAATTTAGAATAAACTTTTTCCCTGATGAAAACCCATACGTTTGAGTTCCCACCCATCTTCTTCTAGAATTAACCCATGAAAATCATCTCACTTGCTCTCCTGATACTTATCGTATCCTGCTCCTCTCATAAGAAGGCAGCAACCAAACTCACCGACGAAGGCCTTCATGAAGCTGCTCTGGAACAATGGGTTCTGGCCTACAAGGATGATCCGAAAGATCTCGAAGTTCAGGTGGGTCTCAGAATGTGTCAGGAGAAAGTTTCAAATGAACGCCTGATTCGCATCCGCGATCTTCGTCTCGCGAAAGATGATGAGCAGGCCCTTGATGAATTGCAGAGCTTGATGGGTCTTCAGAGTAAGCACGGAATTCAGCTTGATTTCAACTCGTCCACTTTCCAGGGACGCGAGACTAAACTTCTCTGGAATCACCAGAAGTCGCAGGTCTTGAATCTCACTTCGCAGATGAAGCCACTCGCGGCCGAAGTTCGTTATCGTAAATACGCGAACGTTTTTCAGTCCCTTCCTGAGTATCCGTCTCTGAGAGCAACGATCGATCAGACGGGAATCAATCAGTGCAAGACTTTGCGTAAGGGTCTTACGGGTAAACCGTTCTACAGAAGTTTCGTCACTCAGTACTGTAAGTTCTTTGATCCGAATAATGCGTTGAAGACGAAGACCGCTACTATCAGTTCGGTGCTGTTCGCGAATACTCTCGTGAACATCAAACTCGAAGGCGCTGATGATGAGATGACGACGAAAATGTTTAAGGCGATCTCGGAAGGATTCGAAGCTTCGGCCTGGTATGATCCGGAAGCGAAGAAAACGGTGAATATCGAAGTTAATGGTCGCTACAAATGGAATAAGACTGCGACACTCATTAATCAGGCCCACAACTACACAGTGGAAATTCCCTATACGGCCTATGAGAAAGTGAGAAAGACACGCGAGATTCCCTACAGCGTTCAGGAAAACGGTGTCACCGTTACGAAATACAAATCGGAAGACTATTATGAAAGCGAGCCTGTGACCCGCTATCGCGATGAAACCCGCGTTCATCATTACATGGCGACGAAGAAGACGATGGATTTTGAAATCATGATGAGTGGACGGGTCTTCATTGATCAATTGAAGCAGCCTTTCTCATTCACCAAAGAAGAATCTGAAAGCAAAATTGTTCACGATGTCTCTTTACCTAAAATTGGTCTCGAGCCTAAAACTCAGGACGTGACGACTCCGATCGCGAGATTTGAATACTACAGCCTTCTTGCCGGTGGTGATCTGCGTTTAGAGATGGACGCTCTCTGGATTAAGCAGTTCTGCTCGAACCCTGATAATGAAAACGTCATCAGATGCAGAAGAGCACCTTCGTATCCGGAAGCATTCGTCGATACATGGTTTTTGAATAATTACGGTGTGAGTGCAAAAGAAACGGAAGCCTTAATCGGCCGCTTCTAAAAGTTTACTTAGCTTTCGATGAAGTTTCTCACGCCACTCCGTTGAGAGATGCCCCATCAGTTCTTCCTGGAGAGGAAACCAATCGCGACGAGTGTCTATGCTTTTTGGGTTGCGATTTCTTGATTCAAAAGTTGTGACAAGTGACTGGGTAATTCCTTCGAATAAAAGATAAAGCACATCATCCATATTCGCTGATTCAATGATCTTTCCGGACTCGCCTCTTTCCGTATACCAGAGCTGATACACACCATTCTCTTTAATCACATACTGCCCCTCGTTCAGCTCACGCTTACCGAAAAGAGGTTTGTAGTCTGCGAGCTTCCCGTTTAAATGATCGGCAACAATATGCTGCTCAAGTTCATTCAGTAGGTCGTTGAATTTCTGCTCGATGTTCTTCGGATGGTCCATGAATCCATTATACAAAGAAACGAATCCTTGGCTAGAATTGACCCATGAATAAGAGAAATTCCCTTATAGCTGCTGCCTGCTTAGTCTGCATCATGATGTGGTTATTTTTCTCTTCCACTCCCGTAACAACGACACCTGAAGTTGTTGTGGAGAAGTACGTTACGAAACCTGTCAAAGTCGTAAAGAAAACACCTCCCCCACTCAAAGTCGTTCCAGCTAAAAAGAATGTTGCTGAAAACATTAAAGACATCCGCTCAAAACAAAAACTTCATCTCTCAGCAATCTATACTGCTCTGAAATCCATGCATGCTGATTACGATCGCTATTCAACCGATCTCTTCTACATGGGTTATGGTCCGGAAGGTGAAATTGATTTCAAGATTGGTTTTATTAAACCTTATTATCCGGAGCAACTTGCATCGACTGAACATTCTTATGAAGATCCGGAAAGAATGACGAACGTATTGGGAATTGAAGACCCATCGGTCACGGTCACTGATCTCGTTGATGCGATCGATTTAAGTTCTTACGAGCATCTCTGTAAAAAGGGATGCACGGCGAATGAAAAAGAATTTGAACTCATGGTTGTGTCTCCCCTTCAGAACGGGAAACATGATGTGTGGGTGATTAACGAGAATAAACAAATCATTCAGGTCCTGGATGGAACAAAGAAATGAGAAAACAAACGAACCCAGAAGACGTTCGCTTCTTTGAAGAGATTCCCAATATCGGTGAAGCGATGGCAGAGGATTTCCGGTTGCTCAATATCAAGGATCCACAGGATCTGAAGAAGCAGAACGCTTATGAGCTCTATGTGAAACTTTGCCGTAAGACAAAAACATATCAGGATCCATGTGTTCTCGACGTTTTCCTTTCCGCTATTTATTTTATGAAGGGAAAGGGTACTAAGATGTGGTGGGAATTCACTGCCGAACGTAAGAAAAACTTTCACATTGTATCGGCGGATATCGCCAGCTTAAAATAGGTATCACTATGAAAATCATCTTTCTCGCATTAATCCTTTTTACTACTTCTGCTTTCGCGAACTCAGTGGATATCTTTTCCCACATGGCGAAACTTCCGAAGATCACCCAGGCGAAGATCAAGCGCGGTTCAACTGAAATCCCGGTTGACCTCACTCAGAAGTCTCAGATTAAAGATTATGACGTTCTCATACTTGATGAAGGTGTCTATTCGACGCTGGGAGATTTTACAGCTAAATACGTGCGCGTGATCGGAAAAGGTCGCGGGAAAACATTTATCAGTTCAACAAAGGACTCCTCACCTATTCCCGTGAACTCAACGGAATTCTGGGATGTGACGATTGCCGATGCTCAGTTCAAAATCACAGATGTGAGTGGATTATGGGCCGTGAACGTTGAGTTTGCCGGTGCAACACTCGTAAGACCTGCGGCGATGGATAAATCTCCCGCTTTCGCTATTCGCTCCATCTTTTCGAATTACACAAATTCCGATCTCAAGACTGATGACACCAATCTCTACACTGTTCTGAAAATTGAAGACGAGTCTCCTGCCGGGCTTCTTTCTTATGAAGACGAACTTGATCGCGATAATTCCATGATCCTGAAAGAGCGCCTGGCCCACAAAGGGCTCGTTGCTCGTGGAGCGAACTATCTTTATCAGATGAAGAATCTGAAGCCGCAATACGATCAGGCGAAATACAGTCAGCTCACTAAACAGGCAAAAGCTGCGAAGGCCAAGGGCCATCTCTATGTCTCTATGCTTTCCTGGGCCGAAGCCGATCGCCTTTCCGGTCACGCACGCTTTGATGAGGTCCTGAAAGAAATCGCACCACTCAATCAGAATGTGAGTCAGGAATGTGGTTGTACGGTTGAAGGTCAGGGACTCGCTTCCAACGTTAAGAAAGATCTCGAACAAAATCTTTACGCGAAACTTCCGATCACCGGTCTTCCTGGTAAATGTAAAATTCAAACTCTTCTCGTAAATAAAGGCACAACGATTGCCTCGGCTCGCCTTCAGGCCCAGCTTGATCAAGCGGCAAGTTTTCAGGCGCGTGAGAGTGCGTTTCAGGAAAGTATGATCGCTCACTCAGGAAATCCGGGAACACTTTATGAAGCTGAATTCGCTGTGGGTGCACCTGCTGCTGTTCCTTCAAAAGAGTACACAGTAGTTGCTGACGTTGAGATGCCGGGTCTCAAGAAAACGTTCTCGAAAGAGAACGGCAATGTGAATGAGCCACTTACCACTTCCCTCGCCAATAAGTTTGCAGCGGCCATCAAGAGAGCGAAGGCCAAGATCGCATCTTCGGATCTGGTTGCGAAAGTAGATGGGCTCATCGTCTCAGCCTTGTACGGCTCAGATCCGGCCCGCCAGAATGAATACGAAAGTCTTCATGAGCAGCAATTCGGTAGAAAGGCTTCAGCTTCAGCGGCCACCAGCTCGGTATTCGCTTACTAAAAGGTTCCAGCATACTTCTCAGTAAGCACCGCTTAAAGTGAAGTCTGCTGGAAATGAGCTGAAAAATTATATTCGAAGAAATTCGCTAATTGGCCGTGACTAATATTCCTTAAGCTCACAGTAGCATCTTACCAGCATATATCTCGCAGCCAGAATCTGAGGCATTGTATATTTCTCGTTATACATGATCGAAGATTCTGTCGTGATAAATGCCTGAACGCCCTCATTGAAAATCAGAAGATGATCAAATTGTGGTTTTTTAAGAGCTATCTGACACATTATTTTTTCATTAGACAGGCGCTCCAGATGACTCTTCTTTGTCTTTTCCAAAATCCGGGGATCCTTCATGTCTTTATCAAAGCGTACCTGAAAGTTTGCGATCTCTTTTTTAAAGATCGCTGAATACTCATCCAGGTCTTTGCAGTTTTCACCCGCCGATACCAGAGATGAAAAAGCTGCCAAAAGTAATATATAAATTCTCAAACTTGTTACCTTTGTTTTTTTGAGTTTATGTTTTTAGGATTTATTTCAAATAAAACATTTTTATAGTGATTATATGTTTCCCAATAATTGATCGTGAAAGTTATTTTCTGGAGCCCTTTTAGCTGATCCGAGGAAAGTCCTTCGAAATTATGAAACGCCTTAATTGAGTGTCTACGAGCCAACTCATCAATGTATAACCATGGTCCTCCGCTAAGTTCAGAACGAGTGCTTGGTCTGAAACAATTGCGTACGTCATAGATAGAGTATTGCGAAAAAGTCATGTCCCAATTTCTAGGACCAAAAGAAGGAAAAGAACTGGGATTAGGAATAAATTCTTTATGGGCCATGAATGCCACGAATGAGCTCTTTTTTATTGAATCTTTATATATAAGGTTTCTATCCATGATGACGCATTCTGGAAGTCGTTTATTTATTCCATACAATTCACCATCAAGAGGAGCCGAATTTGATCTACAGTGATCTCCTTCCGACATCAGGCAAGTCCACTTCGTAAACAAAGGTTTTGATGTTGATATCTTCGTTCCTTCATGTAACAAATCAATGGATTCTTTCCCTTCTGGAACTTCGAGAAGATCTTTGAGGTTTTTATCATATTGAGATTGAACCTCTTTGAGATTTGAAGAGGTAACATTGATTCTCTCGCATTTCGCTCCGACAGTAAGATCATTCTTATTTGTAGCATCAGGATTCGGAACGAAATCCTGGCAGTCAACCTGAAAATCCTCACCATACAAAGCCACGAAAAGCATAAACATATTGTTTAATATGTCTTCAGACGGAAAATTATTATTTTTTTGAAGAAAATAATCGAATGTCTTAGAAATATCTGCCTTATAGTTCTTCTCGAGTTGGAGATTGATTCTGGGTAAAGGAACTTCGAAGATATTCGCACCCTTCTTTTTAGCTTCCGGTTTATGTTGCTCCAATGCAGCGATATTTAAACACGAGCGATCATTTTTTACTTCAGATAGTCCATCTGGCGCAACTTCCTTAAGAAAGTCATATCTCTCCACGAGAATCTCACAATTTTGTTTCAGATTCTCTTCGAGCTTTTTTGTGATTGAAATATAGGTCCCTAAAGCTTTATTTCGAAGATTACGAATGTCATTTCTGTGTGACATATACTTAAGACCCATCGACAGAATTTTTAGTGCCTCCGCTGAATTCATACCTTCCAATGCATTTACACCGGAATTAACTGTATCAACTCCAGCTTTGTAAGCTAGGAGCTGATACTCAATGTTGTTTTTATCTTTTAAAGTCGAGAGTTCAATTAAGGTTGCAGGGATTTCAGCTGATGCGAGAGCTGATGACATAGAAATTAAAAGGATTAAAAGTCGTATAAGCATGACAATTCCCAAGTTAAAACACCCTTTTACATATCGGCATTTCTCTCTAGATTTCAAACTATTAAACCTTAAGGGGATAGCTCTGAATAAGACCTAGCGACCTATCTCATAATTAGCTAGCGGACATGTCATTCCTCGCCTTCCTATTGTCTCCCCCTTGACCTATTTTGCGGTCATGAAAATCATTACTACATTATTGTTCTCTCTTATTTCTCTCTCTGCGTTCGCTCAGCTCTCGACGAGTCTCAAAAAAGAGATTCAGGGTCTGAACCGCATTCAAAGAGTCGTGATCGGGACTGAACAACATGACTACGGATTCATGTCAGGTTACGAAAGCGCTCATTACAAATCTGCATGGGACAACATCGAGTTATCGATCATCAAAGAAACTGCCACAACTTTCAAAGTCCAAATCTTCACAGAAGATGATGAACTCATCACTTTCGTTATTGACGGACGCACGACTGGTAAAGTCGCAGCAGAAAAAGTTAAAGTGAAGGCTGGTTCATCACTTGAGACTCGCGGTAACAATTCATACCATTATCAGTTCACGAATCTCGGAGCTCCCGAAAAAATCTCTGTTGAACTCAAGTCTCCCCTTCTCGGCAAAGCGAATCTCGTTGAAGTTGTCACTCGCACTGGTTCTATGGACTTTAATCCATGTGACGGTTGCGAGCACGGTGACCAGCTTGTTCTTGATAACGTAAACGTTATTGAAATGGAGCTTGGAACATATTACGAAGGTGACTGCGAAGGAACATTCCACCGCCTTCTCGCTCAACTCCTCGTTTATAACTCTGCTGAAGAAAAAGACGGCCTCAGTGTTCCTTTCACATACAAAGGTAGCCTCAACTTCGACATGACTGATCTCGTGGAAGAAGTCACAGGTCTCTGGAATGCTGATGAACACGGCAAACTCACGATCGGAACAACAACAATTCCGGTTCCACGCTTTCTTGATTCTATGGTGTACAAAGTTGCTGAGAAGATGAAAGTTGAAGCTCACAAGATCTGGGATGACGTGATGGAAAAGGGTGAGTTCACGACGCTTAAGAATAACGTTCTTACTTTCAAATATAAGAATGTGGAAGTGAAGACTGATCTCAAGACTGGTAACTCAATCTAGGCAGCAAGCTTCGCTGTAAAAATGTTAAATACTGTCGAAAAATTAGACAGGGGGTTAAGCTTTAAACCCCTGCAATCAGTCTGATCGGACTGGCCTTTGAATTGCTCTTTGTTAAACAAGGAGTTATATGAAGCTTACAATCACCATCCTCTCTTTCTTATTGGTCATTACCTCTTGTGGAAAGAAAGGTGGCGGCGGCTCATCTATATCTGAAACTCAATATGTCCAGGATCCTGAGGCTCTGCTTTCATCTTTGAAAGATGATTTCGATCAGAAGCAGTTATCAGATGGTTTCAACAGCAATACTGAGGTTACTTACTTATATCTTGAAGTAAAACCCGGCGTAGATACTTTTAGATCGCTACCAATGACCAAAACAGAAGACACTCTTTCTTGTACTCAACTGAATATTACGACCACTCCTAGTTTCAATGTGTCTGAAAGCACCCAGTATGGCTGCGGAAGTAGTTCATCAGTTAGTGGTTACTATTCTTATTACAGTTACGGTTCCATTTCTATATCGAACCAAGGTTCGACAGTTCCGAGTCAAAGTTCTTATAGCTCTTCAACGATCTATGATCTTGATGCTGCTTTGACATCAACTGAATATAAAGGAATCGCATTAAGAAAAATCACCTACGGTGGTAAGACGTATTCGGGATATGGCATTCAAGTCAAAACTGGACTGAGCATTTCCAGTGACTACAAAGAATATGTCATCGTACCAGCCTTTCCAAAAGTCTTAAATCCTGTCCTCACTTTTGAATCAGACACTGGTTATGTATCGGCGATGGAAGGGATTAAAGTTCTATAAAATAAATCAAATAGACGAATGATAAGCTGGTAAGAAAGCATCAATCGTATTCAGGATGTTTTTGAGTGGCGAACTATTACACCCGATTCGCTGAACAAGATTGTTAACTTGTATTCTCGCAGATGATAACTCTGGATGAAAATTTGCCGTAAGGTTTCTGAAGAGAATATCGACAGCGTGATCATAAGGCATAAGATTTCTCTGACAGGATCTAATTGCCGAAAGAGCTGTAGCAACTCCGGGAATTTTCTTGTTTTCTAACGGGGTAAGTAAATCCAAAACCAACTTTAATTCCTTATTAACTTCTTCCTGCTCAAGAATATACTCTGAACCAAACCAAATCTCGAAGCTTCCATCACTACTGGCAGTATGGCCGGCCGAAACATTGACTTCCCCATGTACTATGACGAGATGGCGGAATTGATTGATTAAATATGCATCTGATAAAGCACTGAATCCTGCTTGAGACTTTAGCTTTTCAAAATTTCTTTCATACCAACCATTGAACGTTGAAGACTTCGTCCCGTGATCAAACGAGTTAAAACAACTTTCAATGTAAATACTGCTTTGACAGTAAACACTAGAGACGAGTGCCGGAAGGAGATAGTGCCTTTGAAGGAAATCCATTTTCGTAGAGGTGAAATTTTGAACGACAAGCTGAGTGGTATGATCGATCAGGACTTCCGTACGATTAAGAAGTGACGAGACATTCGAATCAATGTCTATATTATTTTCTAGTACATATTTTGTTGTAAGTGCGCAGTTACCTGACATATTTATGCAAACTCATTACTCATTCAGCTTACTGATGAAATTTCTTACCGTATTTGTATCTTCCTTAAAACGATATAGACCATTATTCTTGTAGGGATCGCCATCTCCACCTTTGTAAGTCAGAAGACTCAGTTCAAGCGTTTTAGCAGCATCTAGCTCTATTGAGAATCCGACTGCATTCGCGGCCGAACTCTTCTTAGAAATCGGGATTGTCATCGTAACTTTATTGATCGATCCGACTTTGCCCAAAGTAAGGTATGAAGGTCCAGAGCGAGAATCTGGCCTTCTCCAAAAGGAATTTTTTGAGTAGTGATTAAAGTTAACATTAACGACCAGTCTTTCCTTATCTGATCCATTTATTTGAGAGAATAGAAAATCATCGAGACTTATGTAGTTATTCCCCATTCCAAGCATGGGTCTTGGATTTAGATTTTGGTTGAAATAGAGAGTCTCAGTCTTGCCATTTTTAGAATAAAAGATCGTTTTAAAAACTAAGTTCAATGGCATGTAATTATTAAATTTTTCAGCGTTCTCTAAATCATACTTTGCTTTAGGAGTAGTGTGAAATTTGATGTTATCGCAGTCCATCTGCTTGTGATTTTCACCTTCGTACTTTAAAAGCTTAGAAACACTCTCACAGAACGATTCTGATGAATTGGTTGAATTGATCCAACTAGTCGTCTTAATCTCTCCACCTACTTTGAGAATGTTTTCTTTTCTATCCAATGTAATATCAGAAAAAACAGATTCGAATCTAATATCTTTAAGACGCTTAATTGATTCAATAAAAAGTTCGCGAAAAGGAAATTCATAGGTAATAAAATTCAAGTATCTACTTTTTTCGCCAGATAACATTGATGAATTTGCTTCAACAAGATCTTCGTAACTAAGTTCTTCGGCTTTTAGATTAAGGTTTAAGCCTCTCGGGCAAACGCTTTTTGGTTTTCGAAGTTGCATCGTAAAATCCGGAGCAATCTTTTGAAGCAAAACATATCTTTTCTCCAAGAGCTGACAATCAACATTATCTGATCCAGAGTATTGATTAGTTACCGATATATATTCATTGATTGTCTTTTTTTTAAGATCAAGTAGATCGCCCCTAAATGGAGCAATTTTGACTCCTTCGTTTACATGGTATAAGGCCATGTAAGTGTTTCCTTGATTCAATGCTTCGATAGTTACATGTTTAACATCCGTCACTGCTTCACTAAGTGCTATTTCGTAATCAAATGAGCGGCGATTTTTTACTTCTTTAAGGCGATTTAACGATTCACTACTAGATAGATATTCTTTCTTGAATTCAATTTTATCAGTGTTTTCTTTTGCAGGTTCCACTATTTGGGTGGGAGCAAGCTGAATAGGTGGACTAGGTTTATGGGCTATATTTTCAACTGGGGTTGAGCATGAAATTGCAAATGCTGAGAAAAGAGCAAATCGGATGAAAAGCGCAAGATTCGTCATTAAAGTTCTCCAATTAGCTTTTTAAATCAATTCAATTATATATTGGTAGATGTAAATACCGGAAAATTTCTTTTAAAGTAGAATCAAACTGCTGAGGTACCAAAACTCTCCACACCGGATCCGACGGATAAAACATCTCTAGGAAGTCTTTCTTATCCGCCTCTGTCCTATCCTTCTGATTCTCATTAATCATCCGATAAAGCGATTCCAGAGATCCCCTGGGCGTGTGACTATCAATCGTCCCGAATTCAAACACAACCCCAGCAAACTTGGCCTTCCCATGCAATAGCTTCGAAACAAAAACCGTGAACCCACCCGTGATCGAGTAGAAATCCTTCTCCGCACCGTATTCAACTTTCAAATCACCGAAAACTTCTTTCATGTACTCCGGATCAATCGTTGGTGCCCGATCTCCGAAAAGATGAAGCTTTCCTCTCTGGCCGTAACCCGTGTGCAGATCTACGAGAAGCACTTTCTCATATCCACTCGAGACTCTTGTGAGTTCATCGCGGATTAAACCAACCTGCGGCTCAAAATCTTTGCCACCGAAGAAAATCCCCTTCGGATACTGATAATGTCCCCGCAGAATGGCCTTCCGGAGGTTATCCATCCCATGCATGAAGATCTGAGCGATGGCCTTGGGATAAAATGCTAGACGCGAATAACGAAAGCCAGGATTGAGAAACGAATTCACCTTGTCGTATCCAGGATTCGTATTCTTGAAAAGTTCAGGAGAAAGATCGAAGTTACGATTGAGATCGACATTGTTCTCAGTCACCCGACGGAAATTTTTAAACCCATAGGGATTGATTCCGTGAATGATGAGAACGCCCAGATCATCAGGGATTTTAACAGAACTAAGAAAATGTCTCTGAAGTGCGCTTCCCGTAAAGCCTTCAATGCCATGGATACCGGAAGTGAGGATGAGAAGTTTTTTCTTCTCACCTGACTTCGGTGGAAGATAAAGAGAATCGAAGAGGTCAGAACGAAGCTCTCCCCCACTTTTGCGGGCGAGTTCCAGAAAGGCCTCTCGGCATTCTTCGAATGTATTTTTGAAGTGATCAAGCATTGTTCACCAATTGTACTCTACAGGTGAACTATATTCAAATTCAGGTATTCGGCTACCAATCTCCGGTGACAATGATGAGGCTTGTCTTCACTGCAAAGTAAGCAAGCGTCTTCGTAAAACTCCTTCGGGTAAAGATCTTCAATCTTCCGCTGTTTCATGAGCTTCAGAAACTGCTTCTCATATATCTTCCAGTCACCATGCCCATTCTTGAAGTCATCAAGCATTTCCTGAGTAGGAGCAAAGGCCAGTTCATGGATGTATTCAATTCCCCCCACAGTTTTCAGGAAGAACTGCAGATCATCTCTCTTCGCAAAACCCGCCAGCTGAGAAACATTGTTTAAGCGGGTATCAATAAGGCGCTTTACTCCGGCTTCCATCAACTTCGTAAAGAAAACTTCTGCCGTCTTTTTTGTGAATCCAATCGTGAAAATCAAGCGACCATCTTCCTGATCGACTTCTCGATCTCGCCCCCGCAATAGACCTCACCTTTCTCGGTTCTCTGGACATCGAGAAACTCGCGTATCCGCGGACGAGCTTCAATTCGCTGAACGAGTTCATAAATTAATGGCGCATTCTTCTTAAGGTCATCTTCGAGCTCAGGAAACGAAAAGATCATTGTTCCAAACAGCGCCGTAGTCGCAATATCAGCGACCGTAATCTTCGGGCCAAGAAGAAATCCCCGATCTTCTTTGAGACCGTGCGCTTTCCCTGTGAGTTCAAAAATTTCCATCCACATCGAAAGCCTGTCACCGCGGAATTCTTCCCAGTCTTTCTTAGTCCACATCTGCTTGCCATAGGAATTGGTAAACTCGAGAAGGATGTCGTGGCAGTCCATGATGGTTTTAACTGCGAGATCAAAGGTCTCCGTTTTTGATGGCATATAGCCATGCTCGCGTGCGAGATGAATCAAAATCGCGGGCATCTGGGCGAGATAATTATCGGACTTCGCTTCATAGAGATACGGTGGCGCCATGCCGGGATCGTGAAGCTTCAGACTCTTCTTGGGATAAATTTCCGAAGCGTCATGCCACTCATAATCAAGACCGATTTCTTCAAGCAAGAGCTGTGGGAAAATACCCCGGAACGGGACATCCCAGTAATAAAGGCGATAGGTATTCACGAGAAACCTCCTAGGAACAATCAGAACATTCAAATCATGAGCCACTGGCGGGATGATTGCAGAGTTATCCCGAAAAGAAGGAGTCATTATGCAAACGTCACAAGAAAGAGAAAATCAGTCTTCAAGCAACGCTCAGCCTATAATTATTGATCGCACATTCCAGGTTTCTGTCGAAAGACTCTTTGAGGCCTTTACCAGTGTTGAAGCTTTGAAAGCGTGGTGGTGGCCAAAAGATATGTACGCTGACCGTATTGATCTCGATTTTAAAGAAGGCGGAAAATACTTTATCAATATGAAAGGCTATTCCCAGGGCGGAGGTGGCATGACCGGCGAGTTCGAGGAAATTGTTCCCAATAAACGCATAGTGATGTCAGATCAGTTCGCGGATGAGAATGGGAAACCTATCTCTGCGAAGGAAGCGAAGATGCCGGGGACATGGCCGGAAATCATTTTCATCACTTTCGAGTTTAATTCGGCCAATGAAACTTCCAGCACTCTCCACCTCTTCCAGAGCGGGATTCCTGCTCAAGCTCACGATAACTGCGTTCAGGGATGGACCCAGTCCTTTGATAAGCTAGAAAAATTTCTGAATGAGGGGACATAACTTTTTTTCACGTTCCCCCACTCACTTAACACTATCGTCTGCTAGAACTTGTCTCTGGTCCTTTCTCGGATAATATCCGCGGACCAGGAGACAACCATGAAACATATTTTTTTTCTCGCAGTCCTTACCTTCAACGTTGCCTATGCAGCAGTACAGGACGAACACAAATTCCTCTTCGCCGGACAGGAAACCGAAACCTTTTTGTTAAAAGGCGGAATCTGGACTGAGGGCGTGGGCCCGCATACCGATTACTGTCACGACGGCGGAGTCCGCTACGAAGATGACTGCCGGAACCGCACACGCACCCGCAGACTTTGCCACTCTGGCAACGAAGGCTGTTGGGAAGAGACCTACGAAGAATATTCGTGCGAACCTCGCGCGATTCATTGGGGATCTCTCACTCCCTGCGGAACATTGAACGAAAACTCGAAATGGATTGCTGTCACAGCTCCCGTAACGGTTACGTTTCCGAAAGACGGCCCTCGTGGCGGAATTGAGTTTCTGGCCACATTCGAAGACAAAGGCGTCTTTAAACTCACTCCGGGACTTCTCCCCGCTGGAGTTATCGCGACAGTTGCTGTGAGTGAGAAAAACGATCCGCAAGCAAAGCCGGAAGAACTCACCAAGAGAGTGAACTTCGACGTGAAATTCAGAACGGTGAAAGACATGCTGGCTGAGTTCGCGAAAAGTGTCTTAGTCGCAAAAGTTGATCGCGAAAACCGCCGGCTCTATCTCACGATCGACGGTAATTTGAGCTCAACTGACGAAATCGTTCTCAAGTTAAACGGCAAGATCGGTTACCGCAGAAGCCGCATCGACGTCCTCGAGCTTTCGGGACGACCAGGCGGAGCTCTTCTTATAAAAGACTCGAATGAGAAAAAAGAAGTTCTCTCAAGACTCAGCCGGGACGCAAAAGGGAAATTGGTTCTCGAAATCGACCTCAATCCGGTCTGGGCACAACTCGCAGATGCTCTGAAGAAAAGTCCCGAAGTAACAACAACGGTAACGAAAGTTCTCGATCCGGGTCTCAACTGGTTCGGTGTCACAGCAGATCTCAAGCAGGTCTTTACTTCTCCCATCAAGTAAAGACCCTATCCAGGGTTCCAGCACTTCTTAAAAAGGATTGCTGGAACCTTTTTCAGGATCGGGTAAACTAATTCCATGCAGTTTCAGGATTACCACGAGATTCTCACGACCGAGTTCGAGCGACGCAAATTCGCCAATTCTTCCTACTCTCTCAGGGCGTTTGCCCGCGACTTGGGATTATCCGCCCCTCGTCTCTCTCAACTCATGGCCAAAAAATCGGGACTCTCTCCGGAAAGTGCCAAAGAACTCGCTGAAAAGCTAAAACTCTCCCCCGACATGACGAACTGGTTCTGCGATTCCGCCGGTGCAGCGTTTGCCCGGAACGCAAAAGAGAAAGCAGAATTCACGAAGCGCGTGGCCCAGTATAAGCGTGATGCCAAAAAGTTCGGCGAGATCCATCTCGAATACTTTAAAGTGATCGCCGACTGGTTTCACTTTGCGATCCTTGAGCTCACGTACCTGAAAGATTTTGAGAACTCGACAGCGTGGATGGCGTCACAACTTGGAATTACCAAGGCAGAAGTCATTACGGCGGTCGAACGAATGAAGAAGCTGGGACTTTTAACAGAGAAAGACGGAAAGCTCGTCGATACGTTTAAATTTCTCGCAACCCCTTCGGACGTGCCATCTGTCGCCCTCAGAAAATTCAACGCCCAGTTGATGAAGAAAGCGACTGAAGCGCTTAACGATCAGGACGTTCTCCAGAGAGAAATCTCATCGAATATTTTCTCGGTTGATAAGGAGAAACTCCCGGAGTTTAAAGATCGCATCCGGGAGTTTCGCAGAGACATGGAAAGATTCGCTTCAGAGGCCAGGACAAAGAACTCAGTCTATTGCCTTGGCATGCAGTTCTTCGAACTCATCAAGTAGGGTTCCAGCATACCTTTGATCAGGCCCGCATTAGACGCACTATTGATCCGAAGTATGCTGGAACCTAAAAACTAAGACAAGCATCGTAGTAGCCGCACGTTTCCTGGGTCCGCGTCTGACCATGGATATCCGTGTATGAAGACGTCGAACATCTCCACTCCTGTCCCCAGTTTGTACAAGCCTTCTCAGGAGTTTTACAGCCGTAAGAATTATCATCGTAATGACAGTCGACGTTTTTCTTCGACGTAATCGCGAAGTAAGCCGCCGCTACAGTGATAACAACCAACGCCAATGTAATTCCGATCGTAGTCGCGTCTCCATTCCAGCTTGCACCTTTAGAATAGAGATCGGCCTTCGTGTCCTGAAGGAATTTCTTCATCGCTTCCGGACCTGGATTCAGAGGAAGAAGACTGAGACGCAGGCGAAGTCTCTTCACGAGCTCGGAATCGAGAGTTCTCTCTTCCATGAGTTTCAGGAAATCTTCCTGAGTGATATTCCCGCGAGCGGCGATCTCTGAGAATTTCTGACTGAAAACTTTTTCCTTTGCCGCGAGAATGCTTTGATCTTTCTGATCCCATTCGACAGTGAGAAAAAACTGATGCTCATCAATGAGACTTCCGAGATCCGCAGATGATGCGAAAACATTGAAGCTGAGAAACAGAGACATGATTAAAGAGAACACTTTCATAAAGACCTCCTATAAGTAGTAGGCCCGCAGTCTGTATCAACTTGCGGTTCTCTTCAAGGAGGTGTGAAAGTCCCGGCCCGTTTCCTGAGTCACTTAACACTAACTTTACCGAAGCCTTGAGAAAAATCCTGAGAGGAGTATTGTCGCCTCACCCAACAACACACAGGAGTTTTTATGAAAAATCTTTCTCGTTTTCTCGCCGTTGTCCTTACAGTTTCTACTCTCACTGTTTCAAAGCCGTCTCACTCAGCAGTGTCTCTTGTAACCTTCAACGCTCCCCTCGCTCTTATGAGTCTTGGAATGCTTGCAGGATCTGGTGTTGTCGCAATCATCAGCTCCAAGTTTGAGCATGACAACAGTGACATCCTCGCGACAGGTGCCGTATTTGGCTACATCGGCTCTGCGATTGTAGCGGCAGTCGGAATCGTTACTTTGGATGGAGAAGGCGGACAGAAAATAGCTTTCGCTGAACTTTCGCAGAAACAAGCGAAGATTCTCGGAGTGAGCTCTGAAGAAAAACGCATCTTCAACTCTGAACTCGATATGGCCAACCAGGTGTTCGCGCAGGTGACCTCTGAACTTGACCGGATGGAAAAACCAAAAGCTCAGGATGCTAAAGCTCTTTGGGAACAATATGAATCTATGCTTTCAGCAGAAACAGTATCGGTGATGAAAAAGATTTCTCAGTCTTCAGCGAAGTAATCTCTCTGGTTCCAGCATACCTTTGGCTGTCAAATGCGTTAGACGCAACAGACAGCCACAAGTATGCTGGAACCCAATTATTGGCGTTTTTTCTCGCAGTAAGCGCGCTCTTCCGGAATCAGACACCATTTAAGACAGTAATCAACGATCTTGTTATTGAGATCAGTGTACTGAGGATCCATTTTCCCTTTCGTAATCTCATCGAGAGTCGCAAATTGCTTTCTCGCAGCTTCGCACATCGGTTTTGTCCCGAGGATTCGCGCTGCCTGAGAGGAAATCACTTCCGAGTCTTTTTCAGTGAGCTTCTCATCTGAGAAGATACGAGCAACGACTTCACGAACGAGATCTGACGTTTCCGTCGACACTTTCGTTTCACGTGAAAGTTTGTAAATCGCTTCGTGAATAATGAGACCGGCCTGGTTCATGGAATCAAGCTTCCCGTAGATTTCTTTACTGATGAAGAGTTTCCCGAAACGCTCATCCCAGTTCGCTGCCTGCTGGTAACGGCATCCGTCACCAATGATTGAAATCGTTGCATCGTTAATGACCGGAATTGTGATATCGCCGAAGAGTTCTTTTTCCGGAGTTGCGAGGATCTTCTTCACAGTTGCCGCAACTTTCTCCGCTACTTCTGGTATATCGCGCTTAATGTGGTTATTCGCCTGTTCAATGTAGTAGTCTCTCGAGCGTCTCTTCTCAGACTTCCAGAGTTTTATGTTGTGCCCGCGCGGATCGCGGCCTTCAAAGAAATCATAGAGTTCGTACTTATTCCCGCAGACGTGAACTCCGCCGCCGTTTCCCCCTTCTTTGGTGAATCCGGAGAATGAGGCCGTGAGGAAAAGAGCTAAAAGAAGAACTTTCATAAAATATCCCTTATCAATTAATCGCAACTGGTTTTCATTTTCATTGTTTCGCCGAAATCTTCGCAAAGCTTCTGGCCTTCGTCCCAGAGGCACTCAGCTAAGCACTCATCGATCGTTTCCTGCATGAAGGTTTTGATCCGCAGGTAGGTTTGCACTGCCGGCTCGTCCTTCTTTTCCTTGCACAATTTCACGGTGTCTAAGTAGATGCGAACACCCTGAGTAAGAGCGTTCATTTTGTTGGTACAGATGTGAGCGGTCGCCGTCTTTTTCTCTTCTTTGGTCATCCCTTCGGTATTGAGCTTGGGATTTAATTCCTCATCAGAGAAAATCTTCGCCACGAACTTCCGGGCAAAATCCGGATCCATCGTTTCCGTATCACTCGCGTATCCAAATAAAGCTTCCTGGATGATCACTCCCGCCTGCCCCATGGGAGACAAGCGCGGGTAGAGATTCATATCAACGAAGAGAAATTTATTGTCGTACTGGCGGTCGGCGATTTCCTGATACGAGCAACCCTTCTTCACGAATGGAATCTCAGGCAATCGCGCGTGAGTGACAAAACCCACTTCCACGACCTGCATTTTCTGGATAATTTCAACGACCCCTTGAAAGATCGTGGGCCAGGCTGCCTTCATGCGCAGAAGGGCCTTTAAAAGGTATTGGTCGCGGGTAATGCTTCGTTCATCCTTCCAGACTTTGATGTTATGGAGATGCGGATTTCCACCCTCATAGAACGAATAAAGCGTTGGTTTTTTCCCGCACACCATCACCCCACCCGGACTATAGGCGAAGGCGTTCAATCCCGTGAATAGGAAGGCGAGGATCAGGGCGAGTTTCATAGGAGGGATTTTAGCAATGTTCCGGGGAATCCCGGCCCAAGGTGAAGAAAGGAAAGGGTGCCTAATCATTAGACACCCCAACTGATTAATCTTTCTTGAAGTATCCACCCAGGCAAGCGTTGTAATTTCCACAAACCTGCTCAGTACGAGGGTTACCGGCGTAGTCTGTCGTCGTTGTCGACGTACATCTCCATTCCGTTCCCCAGTTCGTACAAACGTATGTTCCCGGGCTTTCGTAGTCTTCACAGCCGTAAGAAGTCGAATCGTAATCACAATAAGTCTTGGCCGATTGAGATTGTCCGTACCAGGTGGCAAGTGCGATCACGACAACGAGACCAACGAGTGTTCCGACCATTCCCCAATCAATATCTCCGTTCCAGGCCGCCCCTTGAGCGTAGATATCATTTTTTGTTTCTTCAACGAGGACCTTCAGTGCTTCGGCACCTGGATTCATCGGAAGAAGCTGCATCCGAAGAGCAAGTCTCTCAGCGACTTTCGGATTAATGAGCTTTGCCTTAAACACTTCCATCACCTCAGCGCGGGTCAATTTTTCCGTCACCAGAAGTTCGTTAAACTGACGGCCGAATTCACGGCTCTTATCTTCGTAAACGGTCTTATCCTTCTGATCCCACTCGACGGTGAGAAAGTACTGGTGCTCATCGATCAGGGCCCCGAGCTTGGACGTAGAAGCGAAGATGTTGAAACTTAAAGTAAGCGAGAGAAGAAGCGTAAATATTTTCATGAAACCTCCTTATGGTTTGGAGGCTTATAGACCCTTACAGAATCAGGATCAATCGAGGGGGTGAGATAGTGTTAAGCGAGTGAGGGAACGGGAAAAATGTCCCCTACGCGCTGAAATCTCCGATCTTGGGATCCAGCACTTTCACGATGTCGGAGCTTTTCATCTTCACGAGATACCCACGTCTCCCACCATTGATGTAAACCTCATCCGTATCCAGAATTTTATCGTGAAGAAAAACGGGCATTTTCTTTTTCGTACCAAATGGCGAAGTTCCACCGACAACAAATCCTGAGTGCTTGTTCGCGACTTCCGGCTGGCATGGAGAAATACTTTTTACTCCCATGAATCGGGCGAGATTTTTCGTGGAGACTTCTTTATCTCCGGACATTAGAACAATGATCGGAGCTTTGGTATCGGTTTCCATGATCATCGTTTTTACGATCACATTCTCAGGAACGCCCAGTTCGCGCGAGGAAACAGTTGTTCCTCCCCGCTCTTCGTACTTATATTCATGACTCGTAAACGCCACCTTGAAGTCGAGGAGCATTCTTATAGCGGTCGTCATATGGGGAATGGAAGTCATAAGAGATTTTAACTCTTCTCAAAAAACGAAGTCCACCTTTGATACTCTGAAACGAGGCAAATTTTACTCTATTCCTGCCAATGTCATGCCGTTACGTTTCTCACGAAGGATGGACAGCATGAGAATTAATACGAACGTTGCTGCATTACAGGGATCGAGAAACTTAACTAACAATACCCGGGAAACCGAAGCGAGCTTTGCTAAACTCAGTAGTGGTGAACGCATTACTAAAGCGGCAGACGATGCTTCGGGTCTCGGGATATCTGAAAAATTAAAAGCGGGAATCCGCTCCGGTAAACAGGCCTCTCGAAATGCCAACGATGGTATCTCACTGGTTCAGGTGGCCGAAGGCGGACTCCACGAAGCCTCATCACTTCTCATCCGGATGCGGGAACTTGCTATGCAATCAGCTTCCGACACTGTCGGAGATTCAGACCGTGAAAATTCAGACAAAGAGTATCAGCAAATTTTGAATGAGCTCGATCGTATCTCTCAGACGACAGAATTCAACGGGCATAAACTTCTGAATGGTTCATCTCCTAAACTTGATTTCCAGGTCGGGTTGAACGCCGACCCTTCGGAAAACACCATCAGCTATAATGCGCAGAATGTGAACTCGGGAACCGCCGCTCTCGGCATCAGCAATGATTCCATCAGATCAAAATTCAATGCTCAGAGTTCACTCGGAAAACTGGATGCAGCGATCAGTAACATTTCCTCTCAACGGGCGCAGATCGGATCCATTCAGAACAGACTTACGGTGAGTTCATCCAATATGGATGTCTACACTGAGAACATGTCCTCGGCCAACAGCAGGATCCGGGATGTGGATGTCGCAGAAGAGTCTGCCAAACTGACAAAAGGAAATATCTTGTCCGCAGCCGGGACATCGGTCCTCGCTCAGGCGAATCAGCTCGGACAATCGGCGCTCAAGCTGATAGGATAAGAGGGACTTACGAATGGCAATACAGCACTAAGGTTCGCTGGGCTGTATCTTACCTGATTGAATGCCCGCTTCAATTTCAGCTATGATTTTGAGATTCTGCTCAATGTTGTGATCAGCTTCAGACTTCATGCTTTTCGCCTGGCCCAGAACTTCTTTCGCTTTTGCCAGATAGATAAGGCTGTCTCTCTTGATTCCGAAAATCGAATTCATCATGCCGAAATATTTTACGGTATCAAAATCACTTCTATTAGATTCATAAATACTTGCCGCAGAATTGATTGATCTTCTTGAGAAATCGACGAAGGCCGGATCATTCGCATTCTTCAGCTCAAACATTTGAAAGAGATAAGCATTCACTCTTTCCGAAGGATTGGTGTAGTGCTTAACCGCCTCTTCATAAAAAAATAATTTTTGCTCGGAATTATTGGCATTTTTAAAATACGTATACCATGAAAGAAGGTATTTCTGTTTTTCTGGAGAATGCGTCGTCCATTCAAGAATCGTTTCTTTCGCTTTTTCCAGATTATTCAGCTTTAGGTAATTGAAGGCTAAAGCAGTATAACGATTTTCATATTTACACCCTTTCACTCCCTCTGTGAGGTAAGGCTCTGCCGCCTGGTAATCACCCGCCATATAGAGACTTTGCCCTTTTCCGGTATAAGCTTGACCTGTATAACAGTCCATACGATCGTTACCACCGGGGGTAGAATTATTTTCTTTTGCTATGGCGAGAGCTTCGTCGTAGCGTTTGCTTTGGTTTAAACAACCAACTAGCTCAACGTCTTCGCCGTAACTTTTTTTAACCGCCCTCGCTTTTTTATATCCTTCTACACACCCTTCCCAATTTCCGGCCTTCGCAGCACTGAGGCCTGAGTAAGAATCCACCAGACCCTTGTCTTCTGGAGTTGCGGCCTTCGTTCCTGCAAGTTTGTTAACCTCCGCCGACTTTTCATGCTCATCCAGCCAGGATAGGACTTGTCCGTAAGCAATCAGGACATCATCAGACATCTGGGAAGCCTTATAATAAACTTTCAGGACATTTTCTCTGATCATCTCTTTATCTTTCTTCATTCCGATATCCACGTACGCTCTTCTGACGTGAAGAGGTGCATAGTCAGGAGCATTCTTAAGACCCTGATTCAGAAGTTTGTCCGCTTTTTCTGTCGTCTCTGGTGTGAAAGAAAATCGACTCAACTGGCCTTGAGAGAGTACTTTATTGATAAGGTAATAATATGAGGGACCGTGCTTCGGATTCTCTTTGAGATTGAGAGCATAAAGAAGCGGAGTCATTTCTTTATTGTAGCCAGTGTCATTGTTTGAAGAGGCCATCTTAAGGGCGAGTTCGATTCGCTTGTCCTGCCGCTGTTCTAAAGGAACATCTTTGAAGAGTTCCTCAAGTGGCGGACGTGCATTCTGTGAGAGGGCCTGAAAAGAAACCAGAGAAAGAAGGATTAAATATTTCATTCACTAATTTTAATCCAACTTTCTCTAATTCAACCTAAATATCCTGTCGTTATGGCTTCCGGAACTTCAATGTCATCCGGTCGCTCTCCCCGATTGCCATATACTTGGCCTGATCTTTTTCTTTCAGGCGAAGTGCTGGTGGAAGTGTCCAGACACCTTCCGGATGATCTTTCGTGTCTTTCGGATTGGCATTGATCTCAGATGAATCCACCAGAGTAAATCCTGCTTTCTTCGCCAGACGAATCACTTCATCCTGAGCAACATAGCCGCTCTTCGGATCAAATCCCACTTTAGGGGCTCTATGCTCAACCACACCAAGAATTCCTCCCGGCTTCAGAGCATTGTAGAAAGCTTTGAAAGCGAGTTCCTGATTGGCAGTCGGAAGCCAGTTATGAACGTTTCTGAAAGTAAGAACAACATCTACCGTTCCGGCAGGAGCAACCGTGAGTTCGTCCGGTGGAAGAAATTTTGCCATCTTCACTTTGCTGCCGATGTCTTTGTGCTTAGCGAGCCACTCTGTACGACGAGTTGTATATCCACGCGGATCAGATGTCGGGTCGGCGATTATGTATGTTCCCTTCTCATGAAGATAGGGAGCGAGAATTTCTGTGTACCATCCACCTGATGGCCAGATCTCTACAACTGTCATATCCGGACGGATGCCGACGAAGTTGAGCGTCTCTTCCGGATGGCGATATTGATCACGCTTTTTAAAATCTTCTGAGCGAAGTGGATTGCTGACAGCTTCTTTAATTGAAGACGGATATTTCTGAGAACTCGCACAGGAAACGAGAAACATTGCAATGAGTAAGTACTTCATAAACTTCCTTTGAAAAACTTTCTGAGATTGTAACTCTTATCAAAACGAAGTCCATAAATTCTGCGATCCTTATTCCATGCAACAATTACTCGAAGAACTGCACCGTATGAACAATAGGTTCCAGCAGACTTCTCCTTAACCTTTTACTGGAAGCTTCGTTTTGATCGGGATAGGATTTTTCTATGAAAAAAACCCTCCTGATTGCCCTCTTCCTCCTTTCAACTCTTGCCTTTGCCCGCGATCCAAAAATCGTGGCCGTCGCAACTGATAGCGGTGGCTATCCGGCCAAGGCACTGTGCTTTTTTTCCAATAACCACATGGTCCCGCATCCGGAAGGACTTCTTGTACTTTATACATGTCTCGGTGGCCCGGATCTCAATTCCGAAATCTGGCTGGTGAAAGATAAGCCCACTCAAATCGGCGTCTCAGAAATGGGTAATCTCTTCTCTGAGCCATTCGTAAGAAATGGGGTGATCTATTTCTTCGAGTTCAACGAATTTGCGACTCTCAATCTCTGGATCTTCCAGGATGGTGTCCTCATATCACAGAAACTTCCTGAGAATCTTAAAGGTGCTCACGTTCATGACTTCGCTTTAGTCGGTGATACATTTTACTTCCGTTACACGAACCGCGCGAGCGGCGAACACGGCGAAGGTGAATTCAAAGATTCATTCACAGTCCTCCCCTCCCGCGGTCCTGAGTTTTTCTGGAAGGCTTCGGCCAATGGCGAAATCATGCTTCAGAAAACAAAACTCGCGAGTGGCGAAGCCGTTGAACTCAGAAAAAGAGATGCGCAAGTTCCCGTCGTGATCCTTCGTGACCAGAAAGCCGATCCAACGTCCCCATTCCTCTCTCTCCGCAATCAATT
The DNA here is from genome assembly GCA_040387275.1 of Bdellovibrionota bacterium. Lineage (GTDB taxonomy): Bacteria > Bdellovibrionota > Bacteriovoracia > Bacteriovoracales > Bacteriovoracaceae > Peredibacter. The sequence goes on from JAZKDZ010000001.1 coordinate 1,114,370, forward strand.
CGGCCTCAGTGGAAATCGCTGGGTGTCGTTTGCGAGAACAGAAAAAGGTCTGACACTTATTCGCGGTGAAAACGAATCCTTCACCATGGAAAACGTCTCAGCTATTTTCAAAGATTCTCAGTTCTGGCCACCGGCCCTCTCAAAAGATGGCGAAGTCATATTCCGCGGAACGGACATGAACGGACAGTTCGCTCTTTGGGGTTATAAAGATGGTGTGAAACGCCTTGTCCTTGGCTCTGGTCAAGTCATCCAGGATGAATCTGAAAGCGTCGTGACGTCTTCAAGATCGCTTCTCTACAATTCACCGGTCTTCGATAAAGATGGAAATCTTTTTATTGGAGTGGGACTTAGAGCACCAGAAGCGAGTGCAGATTTTGGTCAGGGCATTCTTTCTCTTTAAGGTTTTCCATGCAACAACTCCTCGAAGAACTCCACCGTAAATACGCTTCTGAGACCTCAGGTCATCCTGCGACCTATATCCCTGAGCTCGCGAAGGCCAATCCCAATGACTTCGGCATTGTCGTCACAAAGATCGACGGCACGCAATTCAAAGTCGGTGACTGGAACAAACCCTTCTCGCTTCAATCAACATCAAAGCCCTTCATCTACGGCATGGCCCTCGAAGAACACGGCCGCGAATTCGTGCGCTCAAAAGTTGGTGTTGAACCAACAGGCGAAGCTTTCAACTCCATCATGGAGCTCGAAAAGAAAACCAATCGTCCCTACAATCCGATGATCAACTCTGGTGCGATTGCGATCAGCTCTTTCATCAAAGGCCAGACGCTGCCCGAGCGCCTCGAGAACATGGTCAGAGTCTTTGCCAATTACCAGGGTCACGAAGCCTCAATCTTAAACGAAGTCTTTGAATCCGAAAAAAAGACCGCGCACCGAAATCGTTCGATCGCTCACCTTCTCCGTCACTTCAATGTGATCGACGATCGCATCGACGAGGCCCTCGATCTATATTTCATGCAATGTTCGATTCTCTCAACGACGGCCGATCTTTCGATGATGGCCGCGACTCTCGCTAACCAAGGCGTGCATCCTCTAACAAAGAAGCGCGCGATCCCTCAAGAATACGTCGGGGATGTCCTCAGTCTCATGTTCAGCTGCGGAATGTATGACTCTTCTGGTGAATGGGCCTATACAGTTGGTGTCCCTGCGAAGAGCGGTGTGAGTGGAGCGATTTTTGGTGTTGTGCCTGGGGAATTTGGGATTGCGGTGTATTCACCGCTGATTGATGAGAAAGGACATTCGATTAGGGGTTTGCGGGTGTTTGAAGAACTGTCGCGGAAATGTCAGTTGAGTATTTTTCGCGTGACGAAGACCTAATAAAAAAAAGGTCAAAACATAACTTAAAAAATCGTAAGAGAAGAGTATATAATTTATTTTCTACTGCCAGTATCAATTTGCATCATGGCGGTCAATTCACTCATTACCTCATGGTAAGATTTCATAAGCTCAGTATTTTTATACTTTTTATGATCATATGTTTCCATAAGCCAACTAATGAAGGAATGTCTTACTATCATTTCTCCGTTCTTCAAAATCAACTGAGCTGTTTTCTTATGATAATTCTTATATTGGTTTAAAATTACGCTAGGGGATAATTTCTTGTGCTCACAAATACCAAGTAAAGTTTCAATCTCGTAAGGCCCTAGTATATGTAAGTTCTTAAAGCTGATTGTAAAATTCAATTCCATCTTAATTAAAAGATCATTGACCAAACTGACTAAAATTGCGGAAGGTTCATCCAAGTCTATTATAGGAACGGAACCTGCAACACAAACTATGAACTGACAGTTTTCAATATTTTTTAAAACATCAATACCATTAAATTGAAACTGATGAGACTTAAGCCAGTTAAAAATTTGTTCTAGCTTAGAAAGAATTCTGGTTTGTAAAAAAGCCTCATATGAATCAGACGTAAAATTATGAATCACACTCTTATAAAATGTTGCTTTGTGAATTTCCAAGAAGACTAATGGCTGTCCATTTTTAACGTAAACGAGATCAACGCCTTTCGCTTTATCATTATTCCCGTAAGCTGGCTCTCTCACATGACCTTTCAACATATTTCTATACAATGAACAAATATAATCTTCAAAAGCAGAACCATATATTTTCGAAGCTTCATTTTGAGGATTATCAGCAAAACTTGAGATAAATAACTTGGCCCCAAGCGACGTAATATCATTCACTACAAAATTCGTCGATGAAAGTAAAAAACTGCCGTCAATCTCAACAAATGGAAACTCTTCGAAAACCGTATAAGAGGGTATCCAACCGGATCCGGAACTTTCGATCTTAGCTTTTGTTTTTTTAGTGGCTTCATCTAAGGTAACAGAAAAGTTCTTTTTGAAAGTCTTAAGAAGATGCTCGACTCTCTCGCTGGAGAAATTTATTCTAGAGAAAAATGTTTTTGGATTAATTATTGGAAGAGAATCACCTTTGATCGATACAGCATGCGACCCCCACAATAATAAAATCAACTCAGAAACTTTAATCCCAGTAATCATTTCGAATGAAAATTTGTTATTCTTCTCTCTAACAATATGAAATATGATATTTAGTCTTGCGATTGCATAGGGAGCATACTCAAAAAAACGGTTGACCCTCAAAAGATCACTCTGAAACTCTTGAAAAGTTTCTTTTTCAACTTTATCCAGATCCAAAGAACTCAACATCACAATTAGATGCTGAAGATCCTCACGGTTGAAACTTTCTTCAGACCCATTACAAAAAAGTAAAATCGACGTATATACGCCGGGAACCACTTGAACTAAATTCAAGGCTTTTTGATATTCTTCATTGTAAGTAGAACTTAGCAGAGAGCTCGTGACCTTAATTACATAGGATTTATCGAATGGCTGAAGAAAGCTTTTAACTTCTTTCAACTGAAACATCCGATCAGAAAGTTTCGCAAGTCGCACAATCCCCTTTCTGTTCAATTTGAACACGTTCCAAAAAAACGTAAGATCGAATCGTAAAGGTTAATGAGTTATAGAATATTTGCTAAATAAAGGCCTTTTTCAGCCAAAATAATTTTTATATTCCACCGAAATGTTCCTTCAAAGTAAATGGAATGGAACCCACTCAAGTCTACTAACTGAGACATACTGAACTGACACTGTTTCGGTTTTGATGAATCCGCAGGAGTAATGTGGGACCATTTACCAACTCTCCCTAACAATTTCCCATTTTCATAAAGCTCAAACAATCTAAACTCCTTGCAAAAAGTCTATAACCATAAAGTTTGGCACTAGGTTAAAAAAAGCCTTATTCAAATGTTCGAAGAGGAATTTCAAGATAGTTCGCTATAATTTTCAATCTTAAATATAAAGAACTTGCATCATTCGTACCTTGAACAGAGGCACGATCATATTCAATGAGATCATAGTTCGCTTTGCTTAAATCTGTTTCAGCAACATCTTTGTTAGCAACAACTTCATCTCTAAACTCTAGTAGCTTCGCACGCAGATCTTTTTTTAGAGGCTTCTTTGAAAGATAATACAACAAAAAATAGATTGGAACGGATGACTGAGCTCTGAGCAATTCATCGGCATCATTGAAAATTTTGCATAATGAATCCAAACAACTTTTTGTGTTTTTTTGAATTAGTCCGACATCACTTAGTTTTATCTCTGCATTTTTAGCGCTTCTAACGAATTCATCCAGAAACAATTTTTTGGTATCATAAAGTCGAGAATCTTGTTCAATACATTTAATAAGGTAAAGTAAACGACACGCAATTTCTTTGTGCTGATATCTTTTGTTGCTTATTTTCACTTTTGTTTTAAAGAAAGTATGAGTTGAAATGTCGTTGATAGCCTTTACAAGAGGACCACCGATTGCATTTCTTTTTTCGGCCGCATTTAAAGGAACTGCTTCATTTAATCGCAAGAACATGTCGTCAATTAGTTCCAAATCATCCGTCTCTACACAGACAATAGGTAAATTAAATGAATCAAACAAGCCCTTCAGGCGTGGATATTTAATTGCAAGCTCAGGGTATGTAAGACCCGACGCTTTAATTTTTTTGTCTTTAAGATAAATAAAATCTTCGGCAAGCTTAACTTTTCCGTCGATGAATAACCAAATTGTTTCAAGTCTTTGCCTTCCATCAATAACTTCAAACTCAAACTTCGACTTCTTATTAGTAACAACGTTAAAGTATATTTTAGGAATATCGTAATCATTTAAAATAGAATCAATCAACAGCTGACGTTTTTCGAGATTCCAAATTTCACCATTTCTTTGATAAGCTGGATTCAAGTTAATGACTTCCCTCTCAAAACTGATTCTCAAGATATTTCGATTACTCTTTTCGTACGCTTTAATAAAAGGCATTTCAAATCTCCCTTAACATTTCGCCAATACTAGCCAACTCTGGAAATACACTAAAGTGAGTAAGTCCAAGTAAATTCAATTCTTTGAGAATTTCTTTCTTTGCCTCTTTGGCAACAATGTAACTCCAGACGATTTCCTTCTTCATGGTATCAATGGGCTTTTGGTTCCTGTGGAAAATAGTGAAGGTTCCAAGTTGAGCTTGAATTCTTGAAGTGTTTCTAGGACAGATTATTGCTATAGGTGGCATTTCGGACATCGTTTCAAATTTAAACTCGTCTGGCCTATAACTTTGTGATTGGTCATCATTAATCGAAATTATATGCTCTCCATGAATATTTGCTGCTTTATTTAAAGCGATTGGCGATAACACAAAAAGCTCACCATTATTACCTTCCTCCCCCTTGCATGCAAAATACAATGCAACTAAAGCACTTTCACTCCAATCTAGAAGTCTTGTCGGTACTCCATAATGTTGCATGATGAATAGCCAATCTGTATCTGAAACAGTACCTCGTTCAAGAAGTGAGGCGTTTTGTTTGAACCTTTCAATAATATGACTTTCCAAATGCTTTGGAGCTTTTCTGTAAAATCCAGGAACTAATTTATACGCAATGTTGCTGTGACCTCTGAACCAATAAGGCCTATTATCCTTAGGAATATCCTCTTTTAGATATTTAAGGAGATCAGAAATACTTGTAATTTTTTTCTTTATAGCTGAAGCCTGTTGAATTGTTTCACCTACGGTGCTAACTATCTCAACTGTTTTTGATCTCGCTTTTTTTTCAGGTTTCTTCTTAGTAATTTTCTGTTTTGCTTTTGCTTTTGCTTTTGCTTTTGGCGCCATACAATTCCTATTTTTTAAATTATGTATCAACTATCCAATTTCTTCAGAATCAGGAAAATATATAGACTTCTGTTTAATTGTACTATCAGCTCTTATTCCTATCCCCAACTCATCCACACTCCAAACACTCTCAGGCAAATTCAAACTCTCCCTCACCCGCTCCATCGTCTGCGGCACAAACGGATAAAGCATGATCATGAGATTTTTCAGCACGTAGAACGAGCTGTAGAGCCCATCCTTGCGGCCTTCGAGCTCGGCGCGGTCATCATGAGGCTTGTATTGAACAAAGAGGCTGTTGATCAATCTGGCGTAGTTCTCGATCTGACCAAGAAGCGTGATGTAGTCCGCCTTCTCCATGTTCTTCACATAGAGCTGAACGATCTTCATCGTTTCTTTTTCGACCTTCTCAAGAAGTTTTCCGTCAGGAACTTTTCCATCGTAGTGAGCGTGCGCAGCTGAGATCGGCTTTTCGATCGCCGCGTTCATCGGGCCTGCGAGGAATTTATTTCTTTCATCAAAAGTAGCGAAGTCGAAATTAGATTGCTTATCTGCTAACCCGAGCGTTGAGAGGAAATAGCGAACTTGATCAGGGTCATACCCCATCTCATTCGTAAGCTGATCAGCGGAATAGAAATTCCCACGCGACTTACTCATCTTCTCGCCATTCACCATGAGATGAAAAACTGAATACACATCCGTCATCGTGTATCCGTCATTCACACCGAGCCACATTGCTCCCTGCATGAGAACGTAGAAGTAAACGTTATCCTGACCCAGGAACTGATAGATCTTCGCATCCGGATCTTTCCAGAAACGTTTCCACTCATCAGGACCCTTGCCTTTGTTCTTGAGTGCCACCTTCGAGAACGAAATTGGCGCAATCAAAGAATCAGGCCACACATAAAGTGTTTTATCTTTCATCTCAGGATCGATTTCGGCAGGAACCGGAATCCCCCACGTGATATCGCGGGTGATTGATCTCTGTGCCCAGCCATCCATAGGAGAAAATTCAATTCCATTCGGTTTCAGAACTTCAGTACCGGTGTTGTAATCAGCTTTGCTTTCAAACTGAACGACAACCATTTTTCCTGGGGCGTATCTCGACTTATGTTTCGGAAGAGTCTCTCTGATTTCTTTGAACTTCGGCTCATGCACGTTCGAAAACTGAACCGCAGGCTGAACCGTCTCAAACACTTCGTTGAAAACACCCTTACGCCATTTGTTCTGCTTCGACTTGATCCATTCAAGAAGTTGATCCTGAACTTTCGTCATGTCTAACCACAAATGAGCTGTATCTCTCAATTCGGGAGTGGCGTCTGACAAACCTGACTTAGGATTTAAAAGTTGCGAAGGACTATAAGTTGTTCCGCAAACTTCACATTCATCACTGTAGGCACTTTCATTTGTACATGCAGGATTCGGACATTTGCCCGTCACATATCTGTCTTGAAGAAATCTGTTAAGCTTCGGATCGAACCACTGCTTCGTCGTCTTTTTCGTGAGCATCCCGTTCTTCCAGAGTTTATTCATAAACTCCTGGCTGGTTTCCTTATGAACAGGAAAACAATCCGGTTGACTCGTGCCCGAGAAAATATCGTAACTAATCCCGTATCTCTTCGTCGTCTCAACTTGCTTGTTATGAATCTCGTCAATAAACTCACGCGTCGACTTTCCTGCCTTGATCGCAGCCACTTCACTTGTCGATCCGTGATCATCATTCCCACTCACGAACAAAACATTTTCCGCACCAATCAGCATGCGCATGTATCTCGCCATGATATCCGGCGGAACAATCGCACCAGCTAAGTGGCCCAAGTGAAGAGGGCCATTGGCATAGGGCATACCACCTGTGATGACAGCGGTTTTTGGACGCTGCAGGCGCTCGAGTACTTCTCTGACATTTTGAGGGGGAGTGAAAGCTGGTTTGTTCATCACACGATTGTATGAAATTCCCTGCAGATATTCACGAAAAAGCGAACCCGACCAACTCACTCGGGCTAGGGCGTTAGAGGGAAAGTGTGATGAAGGAAGAGAATCCACCCTGAACAGTGACCTTGGTCGACTTCACGAGCTTCTTATTGATGAAGAACTCAACCTTCATCTCACCCGGAACAGAGTGTTTGGCGTAGTTATGAAAGAACGTGCTTCTCAGCTGATCATTGATCTTATCGAAATTGAGCTTAAAGAATTTCCCATCCGGAGTCACGATCCGGGCCGTGATGATGTCGTCCGTCTCCCCTTTCACGTAAACATGCAGGCGGTATTTCTTGAAACCATTGTTCTGAAGGGCAGGACGATACTTTGGATTCTTCAGCTGATTCACGATGTGATCAATCGAGGGATGATCGCAGACAACTTTTTCCAGGCAGTCTTTCTCAATCTTCGCGATTCCCGGAAGTGTTGTCGGAATATGCGTCGCTTTCACTGTCGTGAAGGGCACAACAAACAGACGGTTCTGAACTTTATCTGATCCGTTGATCTTCAGGATATTTGAATAGTGATTGGGATTCGAACTGTAAACCGTAACCGTCGTATCACCCTCACCCACTTCCGGACTCGAGATATTCTTCACTCCCCCAATCGCGAGGAACCTGATGTGAGTGTTCTCAAAAATCGCGGAGAAGTTCGACTGAATGGCGTGAATGGTGGGACTGCCGTAACTCATTTCATTGAGTTCGATTCTTCCCATCGGGGCCACCGGATTATCGACGTTCGGAAAAGCGAATAAGAACTGCTGCCCGAGTCTCGCGATCTTTGATCCGTAAAATGGAGTCGAAAGTGTGATGAAGGAATCGACTTTTTTGTAGAGAGGATTTTCCGACATGCGCGCCTGGATGAGCCAGATACTTCCGATCAGTCCACCCTGCGAGTGCATGATAAAAGAGATCCTGTCTTCCGGACCAAAACTATTTCTCATCAGAGTCTTCTCGATAAAGTCATCGAGACTGTCCGAGAAATTATAAGTCGATTGCGTGCTGTCGCCGGTGGCGTAGTTAAAGAAAGTAGCGACGTAGCAGGGATTTATTTTTTCTAAATAATGATCCATTTCCCCGAAGGTTTTTTCCGACCCGCCGATCCCGTGAATCAGAAAGATATGGTTTCGCGAAGGACAACTGTCCGCATACGCAAAGCCAATACTCAGGAGGAGGGCGAAAATCCATTTGATCATGGTGAGAAATTTATCACGAATCCGCGTGGGAAACGGTTTCCCTGAAGAAAGTACAGGGCGTTTCTGAAGACGAAATTAAGGCATGTCTAAGTCCCTTGCCTTGACGCGAACGAAGGCCGGATTTACCGTTAATGATGGCCAATATGCAGCCTGATTTCCAATCACTCTTTGAAGGCTCTCCTTCGCTCTTCCTGATCCTGACGCCGGACCCGTCGTTTACGATTACGGCAGTGACCGACGCGTACGCAGCAGCGACACTGACCGTGCGGGAAGAGATCCTGGGAAAGGGACTCTTTGAGGTTTTCCCCGATAATCCGAACGACCCCCACGCCGATGGCGTGAATAATCTCCGCACGTCCCTCATGACGGTTCTGAAAACCAAAGTCCCCCACCGGATGGCCGTGCAGAAATACGATATTCCGATTCCCGACTCAGATACCTTTGAAGAGCGCTACTGGAGTCCCTTGAATACTCCTGTTCTTGATTCCGCTGGAAACATCACTTCCATCATTCACCAGGTGACGGATGTGACCCACGAATCCCTTCGGGAAATTGAGCGCCAGGATTTCCGCTCACTTTTCCTGCAGAGCCCGGAGATTGTTGTGATCCTCAGAGGTCCGGAGTTTCGCTATGAATTCGTGAATCAAACTCACATTAACATTTTAGGATTCGATGCTACCGGCAAGAATGTGAAAGATGTGAATATCGGCGCAACTCAGGTTTATGAAATTCTCCAGCGGGTTTATTCAACAGGTGAGACGGCGCGGCTGACGGGTATTCCCGTTGTCGTTTCTGGTAAGGAGCGTTTTTTTGATCTCACGTATTCTGCGGGTAAAAGGAAGGACGGAGTCATCACTGGCATCATGGTGATGGGAATTGAAGTGACGGATACTGTAAAAGCGCGCGAGGGTCTTGAAAAGGCCATTCGGGTACGCGATGAATTCATGTCGATTGCGAGTCACGAACTTAAAACTCCCCTCACCAGCATGAAGATTCAGACCCAGCTTTTTCACCGGAAATATAATGATGATAAGTTACAGCCCATGATGCGAATCATGGAGCGCGGAGTGGAGCGCCTCATCCGTCTTGTGGATGATATGCTCGACATCTCCCGGATCGAGCTCGGTAAACTCAACTTTCATCGTGAGCCCATTGAACTCTCCCAGTTTCTACAGGAAACTCTTGAGCATTTCCGCGATAACCTGAACCTTGCCGGCATCGAACTTCACTACGACCTCAAAGAAAAAATCACCTGCTCCCTTGATCCCTTCCGCATTGAACAGGTGATCACGAATCTCGTGACGAATGCGATCCGCTACGCCCCGTCTGCTCCGCTGGCCGTGAGTCTTCATGCAGAAAATGATTTCGCCGTGATTACGTTTCAGGATGGTGGACCGGGAGTGCCGAAGATTGACCGCGAGAGAGTGTTCGTGCGCTTTGAGCGCCTCCACACGCGCTCGGAAATTTCCGGGATGGGTCTGGGTCTCTTTATCTGTAAGGAGATCATCCAGGGTCATGGCGGAACAATTAAAATCCGCGACTCCGAGGTGAAAGGAACCTGCTTTATCATCCGCCTTCCCAAGGCCTAGTTTGTAGAATATTCAGAGTGCTTCAGATTTTCCCTCCGCTCAATCCGAATTCTTTTATAGTCCCGCCCATGAAAATACTTATTACTTTAGCGATGCTATTTAATGCTCTTACTATTTCCGCAGCGACGAAGGACGTTCTCCAGTCGATCGCTGACAATGCTGAAGTCGCCAATGGCGGAGCTGAAGTAACGAAAGGCCCCGCTTTCACGGACGCTGCCGGAAAAAAACTTCTGAAGTATTGGTCTGGTCGCTGGGATAACTGCACATTCTCGAAGCCCTATACTTCAACGAAAGAGGCTCTTGCCGCTCTTCTTGATTACTCATCTGATTCAGTGACTGTTGATGCTATCAAAAAGCTCGACAAGGCCGGCCGGATCGCAAAAGTTTACGGCTTTGAAACAGATCACGACATCGCGTGCTCACAGATCTGGATTAACGTTTACACTGTAGACGGTTATACGCTGGAGCTCTGGTACGGTCTGGGCGATTAATCAGCCCGCTCGTTTCATTTCCTGACCACCAACAATGTTCGCTAATTGATTGAGACATGAGGTCCATCCCATCTCGCAATCTTTGGCGTCCGCTACTTCGGTAAACCCACTCTGATTCACAGTAACTTTCGTGCCGTTACCGGTTTTCATGAACGTGACTTCGCCCACAAGATTTTTCATTTCCTTCCCTTCAGGATCTTTGATGAATTCATCCACCATCTTGATCTTCTGATTCGGAATGAGTTTTTCAATGTGACCTTCGCAAACGTAAACACCTTTAGCACCGGTGTGTTCGTAACGGTATTTCCCACCTTCTTTTGCTTCAAAGACAGGAACCTTGAGAGTCATGCCTTCGGGTGCTGACCACTGCTCAATTTTTTTTGATTCGATAAAGTACGGAAAGATTTCCTGGATAGTAGCAGGGATGATTTTGGTGACGGTAATTTCATTGTTCATAAGGACCTCCATGTTTCGCTGGTAGTTTATCCCTCCCATTCTCAATTTTCACCGCACTAAAGCTTTTCACTCAGGGGCATTTGTGGAACCATAGAAATAATTATGATCACATCTATCTACGCTTCGCTTCTTGCTCTCATGTACGTTTACCTCAGCATGCGGGTCGTAAAGCACAGAAAATTTCACAAGGTCAGTATTGGCGATGGCGGAAATGCATTGGTTGCACGTGCCATCCGCGTTCACGCGAACTTCGCTGAATACGTTCCCCTTGCACTCATTCTTATTTATCTCGTCGAAATGCACACAGCAGCTCGCTACTTCGTTCACGCCATGGGCATCACACTAGTACTTGCCCGCTTATTTCACGCTTACGGCATCAGCAGTGAAGCCGCTGACTTCCGTTTTCGCGTAGGCGGAGTGGTGCTCACGTTTGTTGTTTTGATCCTCCCATCTCTCTTTCTTCTATTTGCGAATTTCCTCGTTTAGTTGGCGAAATCCCCCCTTTTTAGGCCTTTTCATTTGTGAATAATCCTTGAAAAGGGAGTGTTTCCAAAACCCTCAAACTGTTGATTTTGTTTGGGTTTATGATGGTCTCACTAACCAATACAGGGAGACACGAATGAAGAAGATTTTGATTGTTGATGATGAGCAGGGAATCCTCGACGTATGGGTCATGCAGATCCAGCTCTGGAAATTACCGGTCGAAATTCACACTGCCACCAATGGTCTGGATGCCCTTCAGCTCGTTACAGTGAATGGAAATTACGATGCCATCATTACGGACTATAGAATGCCGGTGATGGATGGACTTGAGTTCATCAGACGCGTGAAAGAGAATGAGCGCCATATCTCAACACCGATCTTCTTCTTTACAGGTTTCATGCCGGAATTAACTTCTCACATTGATAGATTGAACAATGTGATGCTGTTTGAAAAACCGATGATCTCTGAAAAAATGAAAACTTACATCCGCATGGCGATCTGCGAGGACGTGCGTCCGATAGAGGCGTTTTAAGGTTTCCTTAAGATTGAATTGCGAGTCAAAGCATTAAGGAAATAGTAAAAGATGGCCATGGAAAGGCCAGTTGTTAAAACTCTCATTGTTACTTTAGTTTCTGTGATTGCTGTCACACTTCTCGTTCTCATCACGCGATACTATGACTCGGTATTCATCGGTTTTCTGTATCCGGTGACCTTTCTCATCGCGTGGTATTTCGGATTTCGTTACTCCCTCATCTCCATCCTCATCATGTTCCTGGGTTCCGTTTATTTTGTCTTTGAGCCCTACTATTCACTGAAGCTCTTGAAAGGCGCGGACATGTTCCGCATGGCCGTCTATGTGGTGACATCGATCCTCACGGCCTATCTCGTTGGAAGAAACAAAGACAGCACGCACTCTCTCGCCGATCTTCGGAATCGTTTTAAAAGAACGGCCAACGCCACCAATCTCGGTGTCTGGTACTGCGATCTTCCCTTTGATGAACTCATCTGGGACGACCAGGTGAAAGAGCATTTCTGGATCCCGAAAGATTCGAGAGTTGATATCAATCTTTTCTACGAGAGAATTCATCCTGATGATCGTGAGAAAACAAAAACCGCAATTGAGAAATCCATTGCGACCCGGGGTCCTTACGACATCACTTACAGAACCGTGAATCCGAAAGATCCATCGCAGATTAAACACATCCGCGCGATCGGCTGGACCGATTACGATGAAGCAGGAAATCCTATCCGCTTTGATGGAGTGACTCTCGATAATACGCACATTAAGAAAGTAAGTTCGGAACTTAAAGACTCGCTCGATGTTCTCGAGACAATCAATGCCGTCGGAAGAAATCTTAGTGCTGAGCTTGATCAGAAAAAACTCGTGCAGCAAGTGACAGATGCCGCGACCGTGCTTTCAAAAGCAGAGTTCGGTGCCTTCTTCTATAATCTCATCAATGAGAAAGGCGAATCCTACACGCTTTATACAGTTTCCGGTGTGCCGGTTGAAAACTTCAATAAGTTTCCGATGCCGAGAAAGACAGATGTCTTCGCCATGACTTTTGATGGTGTGGGCATTCTCAGAAGTGATGACATCACCAAAGACCCCCGCTACGGAAAAAATCTTCCTCATCACGGCATGCCGGAAGGCCACTTACCAGTCGTGAGTTATCTCGCAGTTCCCGTTAAGTCCCGCACCGGCGAAGTGATCGGCGGACTTTTCATGGGCCATAAAGAAAAAGCGAAGTTCACTGAGCGCGAAGAAAAAATCGTTTCTGGTCTTGCGGCCCAGATTGCCGTAGCGATGGATAATGCCCGCCTCTTTGAAAAAGCTCACGAGGCCATCCGCATCCGTGACGAATTTTTAAGTATCTCGAGTCACGAACTGCGCACTCCGCTTACGTCTCTCAAAATGCAGCTGCAACTCTTCACCCATCTCACCAATCGCGGAGAGACCGTTTCTCCCGCTCAGATTCAGAAAATTGTCGATGTGAGTGAACGACAAGTCGGACGTCTTAATTCTCTGGTGGAAGACCTCCTCGATGTCTCACGTATTTCCAGTGGAAAACTCTCCCTCAAGTTTGAGGATGTTGATCTCGTGGAACTCGTGAAAGAAATCGAAGAAAGATACCGGCCGATGATTGAGAAAAATAAATGCTCACTTGAAATTCATCTTCCGGAAAAACTCATGGCCCAGGCGGACCGGATCAGAATCGAGCAGGTGATTATTAACCTTCTCACGAATTCCATTCGCTACGCTCCCGGAAGTAATATTGAAATTCGTGCCGCTGAAGAAGCAGCGATGGTTTGTGTCCGTATAAAAGATAATGGTCCGGGAATCGCAATGGCCGACCAGACGAAAATTTTCCAGCGCTTTGAACGCATCTCATCTACTTCAGGACAAGTGGGCCTGGGTCTTGGGCTCTATATTGTTCAGCAGATTGCCGAGGCCCATCAGGGGAAAGTGATTCTGAAGAGTGACCGAGGTGAAGGAGCGGAATTTATCGTGAGGTTTCCCGCGCGAGCCGGTACAGATCAGTCGGTACATTCTTAAGCAGAATGTGTTTTGAGAATTTAAATCCTAATTTTTCAGCGATTTTTTTTGATGGAACATTATCCGGCGTAATCGTCGCCGTGATCTCCGGAAGCTTCATTGTCTGGAAAGCATGATCCCTGAGGGCCGTGGCTAATTCCATTCCGAGTCCTCTTCCATGTGCCGAACTTCTCAGACGATAAGTGATGTCGACCATCTCTTCTTCGTCCAATACCCAATGAGTGAGCCCACCCATTCCAATTAACTCTCCCGAGGATTTTTCCCACACACCGTATTTTCCATGGGCATTGTGAATCCACTCGAGAGCGGAGTTTAAATCTTTCTGACGGTAAATGTTGATGGGAAAAGCGTTGAAGCCCTCGTCACCGGCGAGTTCAAAAAACTCACCGGCATCAGCTTCCTGAAAAGGCCGGATGATTAATCTATCTGCAGGTGAGGATATCAACGTATCTCATCTCACCGGTTGTTCCGCGTGAGATTCTCACGAGGTCATCACCTTGCTTAAAATACTGGCTCGTTTCATTCACGTAAGGGCGGCCATCAAAAGTTGTATCCGTTCTCACCTGAAGAAGATTTCCGAGGCATCTCGCAGATGTCACACTTTCGTATTTGATACCGGTTGATCCCACCCAGCTTTTCTTCGCAGGCACTCCGTTACCGGAGATCAGCATCTCTTCGCGCTCTGATGTTCCATCCGGAAGGAAAGAAATCTGGAAGAGATCCACATGCGGGATCGGGATGTACTTAATCGTGAGGTCAGTCCCCTCGATCAGAACATTGTTTTTTGACCGGCAAACGGCATAAGTGCCGGAGAGGTCCGGGCAGGCAAAGGCCGAAAAAGTAGTAATGAGCGATATAGCGAAGATAAGGTTTTTCATGGGGAGTTCATATCCAACTTCTCTAGGAAAAACAGGCCCATCTTTCATGGATTTCCCTCCCATGGGATACTTTTCTTAGCTTTTTATGAGTTCCAAAACGTATGGAGACCTGAATGAAAAAATTGATTCTCTTGGCATCTGCCCTCGCCCTGGTTTCGTGCTCAAGCACGAACAATAATTCCCGGAAGTTGGCCTCTCTGGATAAAGACCTCACAGGTACTTATTTAGGGGTCGCGGACTACGGTCCCGGTCACAAAGGGATTAACAAAAAGGCAATGCGGATCTATTTCCACCCGATCCCGAATCAGCCTGGTAGCTACGATGTGGTCTTACTGGAGTATGTCGATCTGTTAAAGATGGCGCCTTCGTATATCGCTTCTAACAAGCTCCCGCTCGTCGCTAAGACTTTCGGGTATCTGAAAAACATCACATCTACGATTGTGGCGTATGAAGCAAATCCTGGTGAAAAAGAAAACACTCTCGAACTCTACCCACTTGTTGTTCAGGGTGATCAGATCGTTCCGAAAAAAGATGTTCAGCCACGTATCGTGACTCTTTCTTCTGCGGAAGGATTAACGAACCCACTTGAAGGCGCAACAATCTCTCCTTCAAACTCTTCTGAGCCGAAAGAAATTTTCTTTCCTGCTAAAGACGATGAGAAGAGAAACGGCATCCAGTACGGAACAGCAAAAGCTGCTTACAAAGTGGCGAAGCTCAAGTCGACATGGAGAAAGCAATACCTCAAAGGCCCATATCTCTCTCAGTATTATAAGAGAGACGATGTTGTCCTGAAATGCGGTGGCGAAGCTGGTGCTTTCAATGCTGACTTCATCATCAATCCTAAGTACGCGAAAAAATCTGAGAAGAAACGTCGTCGCATGTTCACGCATCCGGATTCAGCATTCCTTAAAGGGGAATTCTCAATCTCTGAGCCACGTGACGGCATGTTCCTCTATCACTCTGTTAATGCTGACGAGAAGTCCAATGAGATCGTGAAAAACAAGATCGGTCTCTTCATTGATGTCTTCGATGCAACAGAATCTCTCGGTCAGGACGTGGTCGAACTCGCCCTCATCGACTCTGAGAAGCCTGCGGACTTCCTCATGTATTATGAGGATCCGGAGAATGGAGAAGGGAAAATCAACGGTTCACGATAAAAAAAGCCCAGAAGGCCACCGACAAGGTGGCCTTTTTTATGTATAACCCTCTCATGAATGACCAAATTCTCTGTAAATCCTGCAAAAAGCCCAAAGCTCCCTACGTCTGCGGTCTCTGTCACGAGAACACCTGTAAGGCGTGTACGCAGTTCATGACGGAGAATTTCTCGGCGATGAGAACTCCCGTTCCTGAAAAACTCAAGCACTCGAACTACTGCATGTATTGTTTTGATGCTGAGATTGCCGAACCCCTCACCAAGTACACAGATACGATGGAGAAAGCGAAGGACATCATCCTCTACTCCAAGGACCAGACGAAGCTCACGCGCTTAATTAAGTACAAAGCAGAGCCTTATAAGGTGGAAGATTGTGAGGACGAAGAAGAAGCGGTGATGCGCATGTCTTTCTGGGCGGTGGAAGACGGTTGTAACTGTCTCATTCACCTTCAGTACGATACGAAAAAGAAAATTGTGGGATCCCACAAGAAGACGATTTTTTCAGCAACAGCAATTCCTGTAACGATTGATCCGAACGCGATCCGTGGTCACGTCGATCCTCCTTAGATTAAAAAATCAGAGAGGAAGTCGGACGATAAACTTAGCCCCCTGACCGGGTGAAGTTTCCACGTTGATCTTACCATCGTGAAGTTCCACGATTCTTTTTGTGATGAACAATCCCAATCCGAGACCACCGACATTTTTCGTAGAAGCGACCCGTGTAAAGCGGTCGAAGATAGTTTCAACTTTTGAAGGCTCAATACCCGGCCCCTGATCAGCGACTTCAACCACGCCCGATGAGGTTTCTTTCCTGGTCGTTACCAGGATTTCTGTCCCCGGTGCGTATTTGATGGCATTAGAAATCAGATTCACAATCACTTGTTCAATGCGACTCTTGTCCCATTTGCCTTTGACCTCAGAATCGAACTTCGTCAGCATCACACATCGTGCGTTTTTCAGCTCTTCCTGAAAACGATAGAGAATTTCTTCAACTAATTCCGTGAGATTGAATTCTTCTTTATGAAATTCCAGGACTCCCTGCTGAATGCGGGAGACGTCCAGAAGATCATCCACCAGCCCGGTCAACGAGTTCACCTGACGAACTCCAACGGAAAGAGATCGTGCGAGATCTTTTTTAATCGGTGAGCTATCAGGTTCTTTTTCTATTCTCTTCTGCGAAAGCTGAAGTTGAAGCTTAAGTGACGTCAGCGGTGTTTTTAATTCGTGACTGGCAATCGAAAGAAACTCATCCCGCGACTTGAGAGCAGCTTCCAGGTCTTTGGTTCTCAACTGAATGCGTTTTTCCAGATTTTCGTAGGCAAGGCGAAGTTGCTCGGCATTCATTTTCTTTTCAGTGAGATCGCGGGTCACTTTCGAGAAGCCCAGAAGGTTTCCCTTACTGTCATTCACGCGCGTGATTACGACACTGGCCCAGAATCTCGTTCCGTCTTTCCGGATCCGCCAGCCTTCTTCTTCGTAACGGCTTTCTTCGAGGGCCATTTGTAATTCAAACTGAGGGTGTTTCCGTTCGACATCTTCTTTCGAGTAGAAAAGAGAAAAATGTTTCCCGATAATTTCATCCGCTTCGTAGCCCTTGAATCTCTTGGCACCTTCATTCCAGCTCGCGACATTTCCCTGAGCGTCCAGCATGAAAATCGCGTAGTCGATAACGGTATTCACCATGAGACGAAAGCGCTCCTCACTCCGGGTGAGTTCAGCAATGCGGGCTTCAAGGGATTTGATCAGATCTTTATCGCTGGTGGCCATGAGTCGAAAGTATATAGGGCAAACAGAAAGTTGAGAAGGTCTAACATTTGTATAATCTTTAGAGAAACGCAATTTTCCTCCCGCAGATTGCACGACGCGGATTTTCCGTGCTTTCCTTATTCCAACAAGGAAGTTACCAATGAAAATTTCACTCATTTCCCTCCTCTCACTCCTGCTTTTCATCAGTTGTTCTTCAGTCAAAGAAAACAAGAAAACTTATGCCGGTGCAGGGATCGGAACCGCTGTCGGTGCTGGTGTCGGCGGAATTCTCGGGAAAGAAAAAGGGGCGATCATTGGTGGTGTGCTTGGTGCGGGGATCGGTGGATACGCCGGAAGCCGCATGGATAAACAGGCCAAGGAACTGGAAAAAATCGCCGAAACAAGAAGAACCGAAATGGGAATCGTGACTCAGCTTAAGTCCGACATTCTTTTTGAAACCGGAAAGTCTTCGCTCAAGGCCGACGCCAAAAATGATCTCCGCGAGATGGCCGCCATCATGAAAAAATATCCGGAAGATGTGCTGATGATTAAAGGCTTCACGGATGATACGGGAACTTCCCGCATCAATGAAAAATTATCAGACGCCAGAGCAGAAGCGGTGAAGAGCCAGCTCGTGGCCGCAGGAATTCCCGCTGAAGTGATTAAGACAGAAGGTCTGGGACCAGCTTATCCGGTCGCCACTAACGATACGGCCACTGGTCGTAAGCAGAATCGCCGCGTGGAAATTGAAATCAAGGCAGATGAAGAGAAAGTCCCGCCGAAGAAGGGATAATCGCCTCTGAATTGAGTTTCAGAAAGGTTGAGAGGATTTCGACGGAGTTTTCTTCTGAGAGATCAGGATTAAACTCCACGAGATCCATCGACACCACATTGGTCTTCTGGAAAAGTTCTCGTCCCATCTTCTCAATATTTTCGCGCGTAGGTCCCCCACTCGTGTGACAGCCAGTCGCTGAGAAATCTTCCGTGCGGTAAACATCCACATCAAAACTCAGGTGAACCGGTGACTCCATCTCCGGATCAATCGCGCGGACAGCGTTCATAAGATTCTCAGGATCACTCAGGTCATCACCCGTCAGGCAAACGATCCCCATCTCTTCGATGATCTTTCTTTCAGAAGTATCAAGCGAGCGCGGTCCCCAGTAAATGAGACGCTTCGGAGAGAGGAAATTCTTCATCCACGGAAATTTTGAAATTCCTAAAAGATACGCCAGGGGCATCCCGTGAAAATTTCCGGTTGTTGATTCCCAGGGAGGATTGATATCCCCGTGAGCGTCCACCCAGACCACAAGGAGATCAGGATGCTTTTCGAGCTGACGGTGAATCGTTCCCACTGACATTCCGTGATCACCGCCGAAGTTCACATGGAAATCACTCTCAGTGAATTTGTATTGTGAGATGAGTTCATTCGAGTATTCGTTATTGCTATTGAGACCTGTGATGTCGCCGAGATCTCTGATGAAAAACTGATAACTCAAATCTCCGAGAGCTTTCCGGAAAACTTCAGGGCCATTTTTCACACCCTGGTGAGGCTGGCCCGCATAATAGGGAATTCCGAGGAAGGACATCGACTTCATTATTTCCTCACAAGCTTTTTAGAAAAGGATTCGGGAAGTTTCTCAAGATCAAGAAGCGTAAAGACATCCAGGCAATCCATCTCTTTATCATGAGCGATTTCTTCACCGAAGCGGGCCCCTGCCATGGCGTACATGCCAATGAGAGATCCGAGATCATGCTTTTCTTCAGTTAGCTGGTGAGCTGTCGCCCATTTGAAATTCTGGTGAACAGGAACCTTAAACGGCAGAGGACCACTTCCCTTTTCTTCCCATTCTTTTTTCAGAGTCTGGAAAGTTGAATACTGAAAAGGAGTGAGACTCGAGCAACCGAAGAGATATTGTGACTGACTTTTTTTCGCGTATTCAAAAAGTCCCTGCCACAGAAGTAATATGGTGGTTCCATTCCGGTATTTCGCAGAGACAGCGGCACGACCGAGTTCGAGTTTTCCACCCGGTGTTTTCAAAAATTCCGTGAGATCAAATTCCGAGTGCGTATAAAATTCCTCACCCGGCTTCATGAAGCTCGTGGAGCGCAGGCGATAGGTTGCGATCACTTCATTTTTCTTGATGTCTTTTACGATGAGGTGATCGTGAGTGAAGTCATATTTATCAAGGTCGATGGGAGAAAGTTTTCTTTTGGCATCGGGTCCTGCGAACTCTCCGTAAAAAATGCGGTTTCTTAAGCGCAAGGCCTGCCAGACTTCGGAAAAACTTGTCGCCGTTTTTACCTGATAGCGCGATGTCTTAAAATCTATCCTGACTGACGGTTTCACCGGAAAGACTTTGCTTAATTCATCAGTCAGTTTAGTCTTGGAAAGGAAATGGATGAAATCAAGGTTCGGGTTCTTATTCTTCAGTCCGATGCCGGCGACCGTGCCGCCTACCGCGAGCTTTTGCTCTGGCTCGATAAGCACGCCCGCACTTTCGTCTCCCGGGGACTCAGTCCCTACCGGAATTTTCCGAAAGAACTTTGCGGTGATATCGTTCAGGAAGTTCTTATTGCTTTTCATGAAACCCACCAGACTTTCGACAGAGAAAGACCAGTTCTTCCCTGGATCAATGCCATTATCCGCCACAAGATGATCGATTTTCTGAGGAAAAAAGATTTCAGAGTTCTCATGAGCGGCGTGGAATGGGAAACGTTGACGCAAACTCTCGAAGGAAAATCCTTTGTTGATCCGGTCGAAGTGGCCGAAGCCAATGCGGCCCTCGCCTCTCTTTCTGAGAAAGAAGCGGAACTCATCAGGCTCGCTAAAATTGAAGGCCTGTCGATGGAAGAAATGTCCAGGCAGCTTGGTCTTTCCGAATCAAATATCAAAGTGTCCCTCCATCGCGCGATGAAGGCGTTACGCGAAATCGTTTCCAGAAAATAAGTGCCGCCATTCCCATGCATCCAATTCCCAGGATCGGAGTCATGTGACCCAGAAGAATATGCTCGAGATCGACATTCGTGCATTTCATTTCAATCATCATCACACCGGCAAAGGCCAGCGTAAGAAGAATGCTCATGTTATGAAGCCGCTTTTCCGTGACAAAAAATTGCCGGTCAATGGCGGGAAATAAAAGAACCGGTCCCATGGAATAAAGACAGGCATGCATGAAGCAACTGAAGTCTGCTTCCTGCGGAGTAAATCCCCGTCCGGATGCAAAACTTTTATCCATGAAAAATCCGGCCACGAGAAAGACCAGACTCAGCGCCGGTAAAAAGCGCGGAATGTGAAAATAATTGAGTGAGCAGTAATAAGAGAAGGCCGTTACAGAAAGCGCCATTACGAGGCCCGAGAGAAGATAAAGAGAATGGAATTCCACTCCTCTTCCCAGGACGGCAAGCGCCAGGTACCAGAGGATGAGACCCGCAAACCAGCCCAGGCGAAGATAGTCCTTCCACCATGGTCTCTTGTTGTGAGCAGTAACCAACTGATCAATGAGCGGCATAGGAATTCCTTTCATGAGATAAAATATCAGACAAAAGATTTACCATACGATTTCTCGCCTCAGTCGTGAGTTCTCTCCGGTCAAGATTCACCGATGAGAGAACAGGAGTCGCTTCAATCGTGACCGAAGCTTCTTTCAGGCGACAAACGCGCACGAGATGCGGAAGAAAAGACATCTTCCCGATCCAGGGAATGGTTTCCTTTCCTTCTCCGTAACAGAGAACAACAGGAAGAATATCAGCACCGGATTTTACGGCCGCTTCAAGAAGAGAACTCCGGAACGGAAGAATTGATTCTCCTGTGGTGGATGTTCCTTCCGGAAACAAAGTGAGTGTTTCATTTTTCAGGACTTCCGCCATCCGGTTAACTTCAGCACCAATGTCCCGGTTATTGCCGCTTCTTCTTTCGGTGAAGAGGCATCCCGCGAGTTCGCAAAGTTTTCCGAGCACGGGAGTGTTTTTAATTTCAACTGACGTCACATAGCTCGTAGGGAAAACGGACGAGAGGCAGAGAATATCAAGGTAAGAGATATGATTACTGAGAACAAGCTTGTGGCTCGCCTTCTCAGGAGTGAGGGTCGTGTTGACTTTCACGTTCAGAATCCAGAGTGCCATTTTTGAATAGGCCGACAAAGACGTCGCGAGTTCTTTTCTGTCGCCTTTTTTAAGCGAGTGATGAATCAGATAAATGCCGATGACACTGATCATGCCGATGAGCTTGAAAATTGTTTTGGCGTGGAAGATCACAAAGAGAATCAGGACACCCACAATGATATTCGCCCACAGCGGAAGGAAGTGATAAAGCCCCAGCATCTGATCGGTTGCCTTCAGAAGTAAAAGCGTCCACACAAAAACGGACGGGATAATCAGCATGAAGAATTTTCCGAGTGGATAGCGGGAGTGACCGCAGGATAAGAACGTAAGCGTTCTTGCTCCCGGGAGAAAGCGCGCAAGAACGACCTGAGAAGTCACTGGCACAAAGAACTTTCTCTTGCGGGCAAAAAGCCTGCCCACTCCATAAAGACCAAGATCACCCAGAACAATTCCGATAAAGAGCGCAATGAAGCCCTCGTTGAAGCTGATCTTTCCGAGATTAATCATGGAACCCACGGCGATAGTCGTGGGATCTTCCAGGATAAATGTCGCGCCGATAATGCCGGCGTAAGTGAGAAGATCGCTCATCGAGAGAGTTTCTCCCATTGCTTGTCGGCATCGAGCTTGAGTGAAGTTTCGTTTTTATTCCACTTCTTCAGGGTGTCGCCCCAGATGCCGTTATAAAAAAGGTAAGTCTTACCGTTAATCACTTTGAAAGATTTCGGATCAATATCAACCTGCTCTCCTTCGGCCATGGCGTAAGCACACCATCCGCCGTAAGCAGGAACATACTTTTCAGGATTCGCTTTAAAGAGTTCGAGATTTTCTTTTCCACTAAAGCGGTATGCGATTCCCTGGTAATTGAATTCAAAATCTTTTTTCCCTTCAAGGGCCGTGTTCTTTGCTACGTAGGCCACCGGATCGTATCCGTGAACGGCAATTTTATCTTCAGCGTTCGGAGCAACTTTCGCCTGAACGACAAAAGGAAGAAGTATCATGGTCGCGAGCCCTATCGCTTTCAGAGGAAGTTCTCTCCGGCGGAGATAAACAACAAAAGCACTGGCGAGGAAACTTGCGACGGCCATTGAGAATAAAAGTCCACCGTCTCCCTGAATGGAAATTCCAAGGAAGAGAATGTGACTCGCGATCGCTCCCGTCATAATTCCCATTCCCATGAGAGCTCCATAAAGGCGCGTTCTGGGAATGATAAGAAGGATGGCTGCGATGAGTTCAGCGACTCCGCTTCCGATTCTTCCGACAGGTTCTGCTCCCAGAGTCTCAAAAATATATTTTGATTCCGGGGCACCGGTGAATTTGAAATAGAGTGTCTGAAGGAAAATCACAGCAATGAACCAGGCGGCAATCGATTCAGCTCTTTTCATACGGAAGCTCCATGTTTAATGATATCGACCAGAGTCTCTTTGAGAATTTTTTCATTGAGATCAGGATGGGCGGTGATCAAGCGGAAGAAGGTGGCATTCTTTCTCGTGGCAATGTTCACGTAATGGTTTCCGGTCTGAAGAAGTCTCTGCCGGGCGGCTCCCACCTGATAATTCTTATCCGTAAATTCAAAGCACACGTTCAGCATCGCCGGTGCCTGAAGAAGTTTCAGCTCCGGCATTTCCTGAATGAGAAGGGCGGCCGTCCGTGCGTGACTGAATAAGGTATCGACCATCTGACTGATTCCCCGGTCACCCAGAGCGCGCCAGAGCATCCATACCTTCACAGCATCGGCCCTGCGACCGCACTGAAGAGATGATGGTCCGAGATTCAAATCGGATTCATCGCTTGCGTGAAAAATATAATCAGCACCACCGCTATCATTGGATTTTCTCAAGGCTTGCGGATGTTTCGTCACCAGGAAAGAACTCATGAGTCCTGTTCCCAGCATTTTGTGCGTATCAATTCCCACACTGTCGGCAGACTCGATACCTTTTACTAAGTGGCGCTGGTTTTCAGAGAGAACCACACATCCACCCCAGGCACCGTCGACGTGAAGCCAGAGATTAAACTCTTTAGCGACAACGGCGATTTCATCAATCGGATCATACACACCGAGAACCGTTGTTCCGGCAGTGGCCCCGATGAAGAATGGTGTTTCTCCTGCGCCAAGAGATTTTTTAATCTCAGAGCGAAGAGCATTCACATCCATGAGACCAGATTCCGTGGAAGCGACTTTCCGGAGTGCGGAAATGCCGAGTCCCATCATGTTACAGGCCTTATCAAATGAGTAATGAGATTCCTCAGAGACAAAGGCGGTGAACTTATGATTTCCATTTCCGTTTAATTTCGTAAGCGGATAACGAAGGTTTCTCGCGAGAAGCATGCCCACGAAATTGGCATTGGATCCGCCTGTGACCATGATGCCGTCGCCTTCAGTCCATCCGATTTTTTTCCGGATGTGGGACGTAAGTTCACGCTCCATAAGAGTCGCGACAGGGGCCACTTCGTAAGTCGCCATCGTGGTATTGGTATAAGTCGCAAGGATTTCTCCCGCGAGAGAGGCCGGATGAAGGCCTGAGAAAAGCTGGTTTTGAAAACGCGGAGTCAGAGTATGAGGAGTATGTTTTAAATAATTTTCAAGATCCTGGAGAAGCACTTCTTCGGAAACACCGGTTTCCGGAAGAGTCAGGTTGATTTTACGCTTGAGTTCTTCAGGATTCTGAATCGCTCCCACATATCCTGCCGGATCTCTTTCCGAGCGGCGGATAATGGAATCAACGGCCTTCAGTGCTTCATGGTAATTCATGAACTCACCTGATCATAGCAAGGCATGTTCCGGAACCATTCCGAAGCATCCTCATCATAAATATTACAAAGAGAAAGTGGGTCAGCGTAGAGATGAACAGAGTAACTGAAATCATCAGCGATATTCACCATCTGATGAATCACATTGCCGTCATTAATCTCGCTTGTGTCACCGGTTCTGAGAATCGTCTCACCAATGAGACGAGGCCCGGTCTTATCGAAAATTCTTTCGGCAATGGCACCTTCAAGAATTTCCACAGAAGAACGGCTGCCTCCATGATCATGAATCGGAGTCATCGCTCCCGGTCCCCAGATCATGAGAACAACTTCATACTCTTCTGACTTAGACAGAAGAAAACGCTTCCGCTCCCCTGCCGCCGGCCGGGGAAACTTATTGGCATCAATCTCACTCAGACTAATCCGAGCTGACAATGGTTCCGATAAAGGGTCCATAGTTCCTTCAATGTAAGTGGCCTGTGGCCTGATTTGATATTATTTCCGGCAATGCCTGCGAGCTGGTTCCAGTGAATGAGAAGATCTTTCCATGACCCAAGAATAGAGGCCTCAGGATCATAGATGTGACCTGGCTCAGAAAAGGCGCCATTTAGTTCCATGATTTTAATCGTCTCACCACGTTTAAATTTTTCTTCTGATTCGGCCTTGAGATCAAACCGACCGAAATGAAAATCTTTGATCGAAGAAGCAAGCTCCGTCATCACTCTGGTAAGTTCCGGTGTGATGAGGTGATTCTTGTTTCTGAAAATTGTTCCCCGACAATGATTCCCGATAGGTTCAAGAAGAAGTGACTCGCCCACTTTCAAAACTTTTCCGTCCTCAATTTTTGATTTCAGTCTTTCCCATTGAAAGCGCGCGCGGGGAAGTTCCATGATCAGTTCACGAAGCGTTTTTTTTCCGTCACCCGTTACCGTGAGAAATTCTTTCACAGCAATGGATGTTATCCGGAAGCTTCCGCTTTCCGGTTCACGGATGACCATCACTCCCGCTTCAAAATTCGAAGAGAGATAATCCTGGAGAAGAAACTTGCGGCCGATATTTTGATGATACTGATCAAGCTCATTTGCAGAATGAATAATGGTCACAAGACTTCCGCGTTCTCCGATATCGGGTTTCACCACGATCGGGAAAGATAAATTCTCCGGAAGTTTTTCTCCGGGATTCACGAGAATGGATTTCGGAACGTAAGCAGCAGGAAGTGAATTCAGGATTTCAGATTTCGATTCACCGAAAGATCCACCACCATAGATGAAAGGATTAACCGCCGTGAAGAACAGGAGGTTTTTCCCTTTCAGACACAGGTATGGCCAGCTCACCAGAACCGGGAAGTACTGGGCCGCTGTCGGCCAGTATTCAAATCTCTGTAAACGATAGAAGAAATCTCCCATGTTTCCTTTTCGAAGTGACTGGTAAAAAGTTACAAATATGGAGTGATTATTTTGTAACTTTTTTCCCATTAACACGAGTAGAGAGTATGGAGACTTTGGCCAAATCTTTTCATGGGGCACCGTGCCCAACGTATGGAAATACGGGCACTTTGAAGCTGTACCTGCGGGTCACTTTGATGGCCCTCCTGTTATCCACATCCTGCGTGGGAGATCCTATGACTCCGGCCCGTCAACAAATCGAAAATTTCAAAAAAAATCACTCTGATCAGATGGGAATTCATAAGGGAATACACCGGAAAATCTCCTATGCTTTTGCCGGTTCTCCCTCAAATCGGCCCGTTATTTTTATACATGGTTCACCTGGTTCGCGTGAGGCCTGGTATGCCTATCTTCAGGATGAAAAACTCACGGAAAAATTTCATCTCCTGGATCCTGATCGTCCCGGTTATGGCGAATCAGGAAAAGGTGTGGCGGAACTATCGCTCACCAAACAGGCCGAAGATATGTGGTCACTTCTTTCACTCAACAAGTCCGGGCTTAGTCCCATTCTCGTGGGTCACTCATACGGCGCGCCCGTTGTGATTAAAATGGCGATGATGCATCCGGAAGTTCATGCTGTTGTTCTGGTCGCAGGATCTATCGATCCGGCCCTCGAAGATGATAAGTTCATTCAGAAACTGGGGCGCCTCCCTCTCATCCGGAGTGTGATTCCGAATTTCCTGCGTGTCGCAAATGAGGAGATCACTGCACTTAAAGAAGAGCTCTCACTCAAGGATTATGACTGGAGTAAAATCACGTCAAAAGTCTACGCCATTCACGGAACTGAAGATGATCTCGTCCCGAAAGAAAATATGGATTATCTCAGACAAAAAATTCCGGGAGCTGAGATCATCATGATCCAGAGTAATCATTTTATTCCCTGGAAAAATCCTGATTCCGTCACCGGAGTTCTGACTAAAATCCCTTAGTATTCTGCTGGCCTCACACTTGCTTCATAAGTGGCAGGAGGAAATATGCAAACTACTCATCATCCGCCACTAAGTGAAATCTCGATTGATGTGCTGTTGTTTATGGGAACGATCGGGTCAATCTTCCTCTTCGGTCTTGCGGCCCTTCCCTGGGTTCAGGTGGAATACCTCAACTGACAAAGTCGGATTATTGATTGATTCGATTCATGAACATCCAGAGGCCCAGGGCAAACATCGCTGGTCCTCCGAAGAATCCGAGAAGAGAACTGAACGCCAGAGAGTTCGCGAGTTGTGACTGAGTTTTCGATGATACGCAAACTTCATCATGCCCGAATAAACCTCCCCCTTTCGATTTCACGAAGAGAAATTTACACGATTGAAGATAGTTTTCCGGATTTTCAGAAGCTCCGTATCTTTTGAGAACGGATTTCTTTACGTCACTATACATGACTTCTGCTTCTTCGGGATCCAGAGTCATATTTCCGTTGCGGTCATACATCTGGATCATTTCCGGATCACTCTTCCGGTTATTGAAGGCGGAATTGATAAGAGTCACGACATTTGACTTTCTCTTCCCGAAAACGGAACTACTTTCAGAACTATGCGGCTTTTCGGAGGCGGGTGTGAGTCCCGCAGTACCCAGGATATAAAACGAATCACCCGGGCAAATTGATTTTTCCACCAGCCGGTATTTTTCTGAGAAGAGAAAACTCTTCTTTCCGCTCACCATCTTATTCTGAGTGAGAATCTTCAGGACGGCTTCGGGCAACTCGTAGGAATTATCATTGAAGACTTTTGTCATGCCGTAGAGATCTTCCTGAAAGGCACAGCTTGAGAGATCCAGTGCTGCGAGGGCCTTGGATTCATCGGTGACGAAAACATAGGGTGTGGAAAAATATCTTTTCTCAAGAACCCAGCGCGGATTTTTCCCGCCGGTCCGTCTTTCGAGATTCCAGATAAACGCGACACAATCTTTTCCGGAAAGTGGTGACTGAAAAACCTGGTCCTTATCCCGGATAACTTCAGCATGAATTTCGACAGAATCTCCCAGGGCTGCGGAAGCAATCTTCGAAGTACTCGTGTCTTTAATGCGCCTGTGGAGTTTTATTTTCTTGAGACTCGTCCAGAAGACGTAAAGCCCGATCCCCATCAGATAAAACGCAATGTCGCCTTCGCGATTACGGGACATACTTATCTTTTAAATTTGATATCGAGATTGGGAAGCGCTCTCTCCGCTTCACTGACCTCAAACATCTGACGACGTTCCATGCCGAGTATTCCGGCAAAGAAGACACCCGGAATCTGCTGGATGCGGGTGTTGAGTGTATTCACGGTATCGTTATAGAGCTCGCGTCTGTCAGCGAGATTTTCTTCCAGAGAGGAAAGACGAGTCTGAATCTGCATGAAGTTGGTGTTGGATTTAAGTTCCGGATTAGATTCCCCGAGGGCCATGATGCCGCCGACTTGTGCGGTGAGAGCATTTGAGGCATCGGCCTTTTCTTTCACCGTTTTTCCCTGAACCATTTTCTCGCGGGCATTCATGATTTTCTGAACCATCCCCTGTTCGAACTGAACGTATTGCTCGCAGATTTTAATCAGCTGGGGAATTTCATCATAACGCTGCTTCAGGATCACATCAATATTGGCCCAGGCCTTGTTCACATTTTCTTTCACAGCGAGAAGTGAGTTGTAGATATTGATGACGAAGAAGATCGCTCCTCCCACCATGAACATACCGAAGATGAGGAGAACAATTGAAAGACCCATGCGTATATCCTTGAAGATTGAATAAGGAAATTCTAACACGGGAGTAAATTATTTCTGCTTTTTTTTGAGCTTCTGGATCATCCTGTCGAGGGAACCGAGGAATTTTGAGCGATCTTTAGGTTCAAAAGGAGGCGGCCCACCCATCATCTGTCCCTCTTCGCGAAGCTGCTTCATGAGTTCCCGGGTGGCCATCGCCTCGCCGATCATATCATCCGTAAATTCGTCTCCCCTGGCGCCCAGAACCAGTGCGGATTTTTTGAGGCATCTGTCCGCGAGAGGAATATCTGTCGTGATGCAGATTTCATCTTCTTTGATATTTTCCACGATCCAGTTATCCGCTTCGTCTGCTCCCTGGGAAACCACTTCCATCGAAAAAAGAGGATGCGGAGGAACGGTGAGACGTTTATTGGCGACCACGATGACAGGAATCTGGTAGCGGATAGCAACCTTGTAGGTCTCTTCTTTCACCGGACAACCATCGGCATCGATAAATATTCTCATGACAACTTTTCCATAAGATAAACAGTCTGATTGAGAGAATGGGCAGCTGATAATCGGCCCGCTTCCCCTTTCGGTCTTTCTCTTTCGAGAAGTTTTACCGAAAAATTCTTTTCATAGAGTGAGCGTATTTCTTTTTCTGTCACACTGAAGGGAGGTCCCTCAAGTTCAGTTGAATTATATTCATAACCAATGAGTAGGCACTTCCCGCCTTTCTTCGTGACCTTGGTAATAACTTTGGCGTACTCCTTCCGCATGATTTCCGGAAGAGCGACTAAAGATGCCCTGTCATAGACAAAATCGAAGAAATTCTCTTCGGCGACCTTGAAAAAATCCCCGCAGCTGATCGTGATATTGCCGGCATTGTAGTTGAGATAATTTTCATCCATCGAAATCTTGGGAAGAGGAAGCTTGTTCTCTTCAAAAAACGCCTGAATTGCCGGACCATGAAGCTCTATTCCCCGGACGATAAGTCCCTGTTCATGAAGCCAGTACATATCTTTGGTTTTTCCGCACAGAGGAACAAAAATATTCTGACCGCGGGATGCATTCAGATGAGGAAAGTATTGAAGAAGCTTTTCATGATAAGTGCCTTGGTGAAATCCAGTCTTACCCTCTTCCCACACTGTCTTCCAGAAATCCGCGTCCATATTAGTCCTTAAATGATGTGAGGAATCTGCGAGCGAAGCCACGCGATGGATGCCTCCGCTTGGTGCCGTTCCATGTTCCAGTCAATTTCATATCTTTTCTGTCCGTAAGTGAGAATCTCCAGCGAGAGATTGTCATCACCAGTGCCGACAATTTCCAGCGCATGAATATCAGAGAGAGGAAGTTTAAGTCTCTTTCCGCGCCAGGCAAAGAATGGCCCGGTGGTTCTGATGAAAGCGCCACGATCGATTTTGAAGGTCGTCGCATTGAAAATTTTTGAAGCTGATTTGTTGAAGGCAATCGCGAGAACTAAAATGAGATGAGGATACTTCATGGGTTTATTTCTAAAACCGATCGCAAGCCAGATCCCCAGGGTCGCCTCAACGATTATTTCTCCCCAGGCAACATAAACATGTCCCGGTGGATTCCATTTTCTGCGGTAAACAGGATTCACTTCAACTTTCCTTTGTATGTCATCGCGATGTGAGGAATATCTGCTTCCTCAAAGATCTCTCCCACTCTGGTCCATCCGAGTTTCTCATAGAAATCAGCGGCCGAAAGTTGAGCGTGCATAAAGGGTTTCTGATCCGGGAATTTCGCCTGCGCATACCTCATCATCGCATCCATCAGGTGCTTGCCGAATCCGCGGCCTCGATATTTTTCGAGAGTGGCGATCCGTTCAAATTTTATTTTGTCTCCGCTCTCACGAAGTCTTCCGGTTGCGACCGGATGGTGATCAAGTAAGGTGAGAAAATAGATCGATGTCGATTCATATTCATCAATTTCGACCCGAGGATCAATCTCCTGCTCTTTAATAAACACTTCTTCTCTGATCATGAGGGATTTTTGATAAAGTGGAGATTGGGAATCAATGGCGAGAGTCGAAATCTCGTTTAGTTTTTTAAGCATCCAGATCTCACAGGCGTGATGGCCCGATTCCCCCATGGGTCCATTGAGATTGTGAAAGCCCAGGCCCTCATAAAGACCTACAGCTGAAGAGAGTTCGGAGAAAGTCTCGAGATAAATATGCGTGTATCCATACTCCCGTGCCCAGTCGAGAGCACGGGTCATGAGTTCAAATCCCAGCTTTTTTCCGCGGGTTTCTTTACGGAGATAAAGTTTCACGAGTTCAGCGTGACCCTCTGGTAAGCCCTTCGTAGGGAAAATGCCGCAGCCTCCGAGAACAACACCATCTTCTTCGGCGACAAAATAAACCGAACCCTTAGTCGCAAAAACATCAGACAGATGATCCGTTGTGGGATCAGTGTAAACAGTTCCGGGTCGGGCGAGATCAAAATCTTCGAGTGTCGTCCGGATGATTGTTGCGAGGACTGGATTATCGGTCGGTTTGATATCTCGGATGGTGATCATGAGTTTTTCGAGTTGAGCTGCCCGCAGGCCGCGAGGATGTCGTCACCCTTCGTGAATCTCACGAGGCACGGGACGCCGAACTTATCGAGCTCAGACTTAAAGGAATTGATTTCACTCTCAGTTGGACGTTCGTACTTAGCACCCGGAAAAGGGTTAAAGGGAATGATATTCACGAAGGCTTTTTTCCCCTGAAGGGCCTTCCCCAGATCTTCGGCATCCAGAGCGGAATCATTAAAGCCTTTCGCCAGAAGATATTCATACACCACAAAACGCTTACGGTTTTTGGGAATGGCGTTCACGGCTGCAAGAACATCTGCCACGGGCCAGACTTTGTTGATGGGAATGAGTTCGTTTCTTTTTTCCGTGTTCGTTGAATGAAGGGAGAGAGCAATATTCACGTCCGGCATTTCTGTCTTCCAGCGCTCGAGACCCGGAAGATATCCCGCCGTTGAAATCGTGATCTTTTCATTGGCGAGAGATATCCCGTGCTGAGAGAGAAAAATCTCCACGGATTTTTTCACGGAATCAAAATTATGAAGAGGCTCACCCTGACCCATGAAAACGATGGTAGCAATTTCTTTGTCAGCGGGTCTGTTTTCCGTCAGCCATTTTTCGGCAGCGATAAATTGCCCGACAATCTCGTGCGTTTCCAGATGCCTCTCGAGTCCCTGAAGGCCCGTGTGACAGAAACTGCACTTCATCGCACACCCCACCTGGGAAGAAAGGCAGATGCCGTATCTTTTGTTGGAAGGAATGAGAACTGTCTCGATTTTTTTGCCGTCGTTAAGCTTGAACAAAAATTTGACGGTTCTGTCTTCGGAAGATTCCTGGACAGTGTCGATTTCCGGCAGGTCAAAATGAAGTGTCCGGGAGATGAATTCCTGTGAGACTTTGGCGATATCTTTCCCGCAAGTCTCAAACCGCCGTTGTTTATAATGCCAATTAAACAACTTACCGGCGGCGGATATTGATAAATCCTGCGACTGAAACAGCGCCTGAAGCTCTGAAAGCGTATAGTTATAAAACGAGGTTTTCATGATGATTCCTGGGACTGATTCTAACCTTGTTGTGGTGTACAAGTTAAGAGCGAAATTTTAGACTATTCTCACATGTACCAATTACGCCCGTATCAGCAGGAAGCAGTCGCAAACACTGTGGATTATTTTAAGCAACGCCGCGAGCCGGCGCTGATTGTTCTGCCTACAGGGGCCGGAAAAAGTCTCGTGATCGCTGAACTCGCCAAGATCGCCAAGGGGCGGGTTCTGGTTCTCGCGCACGTCAAAGAACTTGTGGAACAGAATCATGCCAAATACACGAGCTATGGTTTAGAGGCCGGGATTTTTTCAGCGAGTCTCGGAAAAAAAGATTTCGATCAGAAAGCGATCTTTGGAAGTGTTCAATCAGTGGCCCGCGCTCCCGATGAATTTTTCCGCGACTTCTCACTTCTCGTGATCGATGAATGTCATCGTGTTGCTGATGAAGGGGCCACTCAGTACCAGGAAGTTATTACGAAACTTCGCGCGAAGAATCCCAATCTCTGCATTCTTGGTCTCACCGCCACTCCTTACCGGATGGGTATGGGCTGGATTTATGAATTCTCTCATGAAAGAGAAATGAAATCGGATCAGCCACGGTTTTTCCGCCAGTGCGTTTATGAGCTCCCGCTCTCTTACATGATCAAGAATAAATTTCTCACGCAACCTGTGAAAGTCGATATCCCTGTGACCTGTTATGATTTCTCTGAGCTCACGGAAAAAAACCGCATGTACACTCATGCGGAAGTGGAAGAACTTCTGAAGAGCCAGAAACGTCTCACCCCACTTATCGTAAATAATATCGTCGACATCACGGAACGATTTAACCGGAAAGGTGTCATGATCTTCAGTGCGAGTGTGAAGCACGCCGAAGAAATTCTCTCTTATCTTCCTGAAGGCGAAGCAAGACTGGTTGTCGGTGATACTGATATCAGCAGTCGTGATGAAATCGTAAATGACTTTAAAAACAGAAAATTCAAATATCTGGTGAACGTTTCCGTTCTCACGACTGGCTTTGATGCCCCTCACGTTGATGTGGTGGCAATTCTTCGCCCGACAGAGTCCAATAGTCTCTATCAGCAGATCGTGGGCCGAGGGCTTAGACTGGATAAAGGAAAAACGGATTGCTTTATTCTCGATTACGCGGGAATGGGTCACGATATTTACACGCCGGAAATTTCCGACAAAAAACCCACCAAAGAATCAGTTCCTGTGAATGTCGCCTGTCCGCAGTGCAGTTTCGAGAATACCTTTTGGGGTCTCATCGATTTTGAAGGTGAAGTTCTTGAGCATTACGGAAGAAAATGCAGAATCGTGGACTGTGGTTACCGCTTCCGCTCGAAACTCTGTCACGTCTGCAGTGCTGAAAATGATCTCACGGCCAGGGCCTGTAACAAGTGCCAGGCCGTTCTGGTGGATGCTGACTCGAAGTTAAAGCAGGCGAAACTTTCAAAAAATTCGCACGTCCTCACTCCGGATAAAATTACTTTTGAAGAAAGACTCGATAAAAATTCCCAGCCGTATCTGGAAGTCCGTTATTACGACACTGATGCCAGGTATCTCTCGGAAGCGCATTTCTTCAGTAGCTCAATGTCGATGAAGAAGTTTCAGATTAATTTTCTGCGCTCTCACTTAAAGCGGCCTGAATTGAGTGATGGCATTCAGAGTCCACAGGACGTAATCAAGTATCAAAGACTCCTGCGCCTTCCCGCTTTCGTCATTGCAAGAAAGCAGGAAAAATACTGGAAGATTACGGAGAAAGTTTTCTCGGAAGAACTCTGATGTATATCCGCTCAAGGAACATCGACTCACTTTTCATTATCGGGGCTCCCCTCCTCGCCTTTCTTTTCATCGCCATGGTTTCAGAACCAAGATTTGTGAGTGGCCAGTTTCTCGCCAATCCCAAAACTTCGCAGTGGATGATCATTCTCGTTTCTCTCATGACTCAGTCTCATATCATGCTGGTGTTTTTGCGAAGCCACGGAAATTCTGATGTGTTCCGCCGCTATAAGTTCCGCTTCATCGTAATTCCTCTTCTGATTATCGGGGCCATGTGGCTCAACCCGGTTTTCTTCGGCATCATGGGTTTCGTCGCTCTTTATTGGGACGAGTGGCATTCACTCATGCAGACTTTTGGCTTTGGAAGAATTTATGATGTGAAGTTGGGAAATAATCCTGAGACAGGAAGAAAGCTCGATATGGGAATGTGCTTTGTCCTGGGATTACTCCCTCACATTCTACTTCTCACTTTCATTCCGGAAGAGATCCGCACGTCGGGATTAGAGTTTGCCTTCGATCTGGACCGGGATGTGGCAGAAAAATACGGCCACTACATTCATGCCTTTCAGGAACCACTGATCATTCTGGGTCTGGCCTACATCGGCTATTATATTTTCCGCTATCGTCAGCTCATGAAAGAGGGTTATAAGTTTTCGCCCAATAAACTCTGGCTCTTTGCCAGTACGGGACTCTCCGCGATTCTCATCTCTTCCCTTTATTCAGTTCAGGAAGGGGCCTTTTTCGGGAACATTTATCATGCTCTTCAGTACTATTTTATTATTTATGTGAGTGAAGTTCCGGTCATCACAAAAAAGATCAAGTCTTCGGAGAGAAACAAAATTCTGATTATCATGGCGATTGCGATGATCATTCTGGGAATTGCTCTCTCACTTGCCTACGCGCGGAGGCTGACTGAAGGTGTGGGTTTCATGGGAGTCATCTGGCTCACGACATCCCTCATGCATTTCTGGTACGACGGATTCATCTGGTCCGTGAGGAAAAATGACATTTAGAGAAGATGTCCCACGAGCCATGATGGAAGAGTGAAAATCTTCATCTTGAGTTCTCTTACGGGATCAGCACCAGTGATATTGATCTTGTTTCCGCTGCGGTCTCTTGCTTCTGTGAGACTTTCTACTTTGATACCTTTTTCCGCAAGTGCCATCACATCAGCTTTCACATTCTGGGCAAAATCATCATTCCCCTTACAGAAAACAGCGAGCTCAGTGTTGTAATAATCAGAGCGGTTATCAATGTTGTAAGTTCCGATCATGACTTCTGAATACGTTGTTGTCTCATAGATGTGAGTCTTGGAATGCGTTCCCCAATCTCCGCGTGGAGCTTCAGTCGTCACAGCTTCCCCTTCCTGGCTCCATTTTCCGTCATGGAAAAAGACTTTCATCCCTTTCCTGAGATAATTTTTGAGGTGAAGGTAAAGGCTTGCGGACATAAAGATCGCATCAGTTGAGCGAAGAGAATTAGAGTAGAGAGTGAGTTCAATTCCACGTTTCAGGAGATCTTCAAAGATAAATTCATTGCGGTCATTCGGAATGAAATATGGAGAGCTGATCGTAAGCGCTTTATCAATCGGAAGAATTTTATCCAGGAATGTCTTACGCACGTTACGGTAGTTCGCGCGGTATTCTTCTTTGGAGTTACCTTGTTTGGCACCCGGAGTGTCCGTCACAAACGTCGTTACGGGACATGGATAAATATTATTCTGAGCGAGCTGTTCATTTCCTACGCGTTCAAAAGCTGCGCGTGCATTGAGTTCTTCATCTGTCTCCAGGAGAAAGTCCTGGGCTTTCTTCACTGATTTGTCCCAGGCACGTTGCTGGGCCACTCCGTCAGGACCGCCGCGACCAGAGTTTGTAATCACCGGACGAGTTCTGCGTTTCACGAATTTCGAAACTTTATTTTCAAAGTAAGCAGTAAAACTGTCACGCATGACATTCACGATCGGACCTTTGACGTAAACATCGCGGTCATCGAAATTATAACGGTGATCAAGGTTAAAATAATCATCACCCATATTCCGTCCACCGGTAATCGCTTCCATTCCGTCGACGGCAAGAAGCTTACGGTGATTGCGGTAATTGATGATGTGAAGTTTAAAGAGCTGGTTTGTGTTGTAGTACTTAACTTCGATCCCATGTTTTTCGAGTTCATGAGCAACAAATGGATCCAGAAGTGTAATGAGTTTATCCACCAGAATGCGGACTTTCACACCACGGTCTGCGGCCTTCACGAGTTCGCGCGTGAAAATCTTCCCGGCGAGATCGAGGTTATAAATATAGTATTCAACTTCAATCGAACGCTGGGCCTTTCTGATAAGTTCCAGACGGAGCTGAAATGATTCTTCCGCTTTATGGAGGGGCATCATCTGGTTCTCACCACTCGTATCCTGGGCATAAAAGGGATACGGGATTGAGTCCGAATGGTTGATCGCCATCGAGGTAAAAGGGATAAGAAATAGAGCAATGAAAAGCAGGTGTTTCATGAACACTATTTTAATATCTGAGGGTCTTAAGTTGGGGCTTTCTGTAAAAAGGTGGGGGGGTGTACTGTTTTTTGACGGCCCTTAATTACCGTTTCTTCTTCTTATTCCGGAAGCCCGGATGCTGTCTTTTTTCCCCTTCTTTCAGGGGTTTTTGCCTCTTGGAATGATCTAAATACGCCGTTGGTTCCTGGCTCTTTCCGGGAGTGGGCTTCGTGATCTTACTTGCGACCGCTTTCTCCAGATTCAGGACCTCAAACTTTCCTTCAAATTTCTCGGAAGGAATCTTCTTTCCGATCAGATCCTGGATCTTCTCCAGAAGAGGAATTTCGCGGGGATCACAGAAGCTGATGGCAATGCCGTCTTTTCCGGCGCGACCCGTTCTCCCGATCCGGTGAACATAACTTTCAATCTCTAAAGGAAGATCAAAATTGATAATGTGAGTAACTCCTTCAATATCAATTCCGCGGGAAGCGATGTCGGTGGCAATCATCACCTTGATGGTTTTTTCTTTGAAGTTAAAGAGTGCCCGTTCCCGTTCGCCCTGGTCTTTTCCACCATGAAGAGCGCGTGAAGGAACACGGTTCTGAGCAAGATACGCTACCACCTGGTCAGCAATATTTTTGGTGCGGGTGAAAACGATTGCGAGTTCAATCCCACCCTCTTTCACGAGTTTTTTCAGAAGCTGGAATTTGTGATCCTGTTTCACATGAATCACTTTCTGAGAAATTTTTTCGACCGGAGTAGATTGCGGAGTGATCTCAACTTTCTTCGGATTTTTCAGAATGCGGTTAGCGAGATAAGTGATTCCCCCCGGCATCGTCGCCGAGAAAAGCATGTTTTGTCTTTTTGGCGGAAGAAGTTTCAGAATTTCCTGAAGCTCTTCTTCAAATCCCATATCGAGCATGCGATCCGCTTCATCCAGAACAAGCATTTCAATTTTTGCCAGTCGCATTTGTTTTTGTGTGATGAGATCAAGAAGCCTTCCCGGTGTTGCGACAACAACATCTACACCAGTGCGAAGAGCGATCACTTGTTCTTTTTGTCCGACACCACCGTAGAGAGCGACCGATTTGATATCCAGATTTCTCGAATAGGTTTCGAGACTTTCAAGAATCTGGGAAGCAAGCTCACGGGTAGGAGATAAAATCAGGACGGAAGGCTCACCCGCGCGACGGGGGACATCCCGCTTCAGGATTTTCTCGATAATAGGCAACGAGAACGCTGCAGTTTTCCCCGTTCCGGTCTGGGCAATCCCCAGTAAATCATGGCCTTCGAGGAGGATAGGAATAGCATGCGCCTGAATTTCAGTGGGAGTTGAATACCCTTCCAGAGAAAGTGTTTCGAGAAGGGTCTCGTTTAAGGACAAATCACTAAATTTCAGCATGCTTTAAATTAGCATATTGAGTGTCCGAAATCCGGCAAAATTTACTGCTTCCTGAGAGACATACGCTCATGGCCTAAGCACCTTAAAAGATAGGCCCGAAGACCGAAAAGTTCCCTATGAGGGACCTGGTTTTTCTTCCCCTATTTTTGAGTCTCCTTTTCTTCGCCGGTTGTCAGGTGAAGTCGAAGACTAATTCTTCCGGCATTATCGTCAATCATGTTCCTGTTAATTCAAAATGGACCATCGTTTCTCCTTCAAACGGATTTTATAAAACCGGTGATGTGCTGATTTATTCTTTCACCTCAACTCAGGATATTTCCGTCACCGGAACACCGAGAGTGGCTGTCACCATCGGGTCAATTACCCGCCATCTGAATTATTTAGATTCAACGGGCCCCAAAACCATCCGCTTCAGTTACACCGTTCAGGCCGGTGAACTTGATACGAATGGAATTGTTCTCACCTCTCCCATTGATCTTAATGGCGGAACTATTTCTTATCCGGGTTCAATTGCTGCCGATCTTATTTTTATTGTTCCCAATAATCCGCTTGTTCGCGTGGATGCGATCCCCCCGACAATTCTTGCGACATCACTTTCAGTCGCGAAGACTTACGTTGCCGGCGATATCCTCAGTGTCTACGTTTCAGTAAGTGAAGCAGTCGCTGTCACCGGAAATTCCCGCGTCGCCTTTGATATCGGTGGAGTTACCCGTTACGCAGATTATTTCAGTGGGAACGGAACAAGCTTTCTCACTTTCAACTATACAGTTGCCGCCGGCCAGCTGGATTCAGATGGAATCATGCTTCCCTCAAATCTTCTCGATATCCAGGGAACAATTCGTGATCAATCTGCACAGAACCTTGATCCGGCCATGGATGATCTACTTCCTCTTCCGGATACGTCTCTTCATTTCGTGGATAGTATCGCGCCGACAATTACCTTAACAACACTTCCGGCAGACGGAACTTATAAGTCCGCTGACAATATGAATTTTACTTTCCAGTTTTCGGAAACTGTTCTCGTAACAAATGCACCGAGATACCTGGTGACACTCAATTCAGGAACTGTGTACGCAACTTACCTTTCGGGAAGTGGGACCAACACTCTCACTTTCAGAAGAATTGTCGCCTCACCTGATCTTGATACCAACGGAATTGCCGTCGCCTCCGTTCTTGACCTGAATTCCACGGGCACCATCAGAGATACAGCAGGAAACAATGTTGTTCTTACACTCACACCTCCCTCTTCGGCGGGAATCTTAGTCGATGCCGTCGTTCCTACTGTCACACTCAATACTCCTGCTCTCATCAATCTCGCGAACGTGACAAATTATTCACTCTCCGGCACCTGTTCGGAAAATGGAAGGAATATAACCGTGGCCGTGGGAAGTTACACGGTCGCACCAGCGCCAACTTGTTCGGGTCTTGTGTGGAGTGCAACCGGAGTGAATGTGAGTTCGGCGAGTGATGGCACTGCTGTTGTCGTGACAGCGGATCACAGTGATGCCGCAGGAAATAATGCCGTTCAGGCTACAACCACTGTTGTGAAAGATACGGTGGCCCCTTATGTGGTCACTAATACTTCCGTGAACGCAAATTACGTTGATGGAAATGATATTCCGATGACTGTGACTTTCAACGAAACTGTGACCAAAACCGGATCTCCCCGCGTTCCCGTGACATTTGCCAGTGGCACGCGGAACATGATTTATGATTCCGGATCGCCCTCAGCAATTTATTCATTCAAATACACAGTTGTGACCGGTGATGCCGACGCCGATGGAATTGCAGCAGGTCCCAATCTTGATCTGAACGGCGGAACACTTAAAGATGCTGCCGGAAACGATGCCCTTCTTCCCCTGAACACAACCAGTTTTCCTAACGTCAAAATCATTCCACCAGTGACTCTGGCGTTTGTGGATTTATCTGATTACAACTTCGGCTCAATTCCCATAGGGGGATCGGCAGAAAAAACTTATCTGATTGATTACACCGGCTCCACTCCTGCAACATCAGTGGGTGGAACATTTACGGACGTAAGATTCCGCTGGAAAGGCGGCTCATTCCCCGGGACAGGAGGAACTTGTGCCGCCAGTGTCTCAGCTGATTGTACAGTTGTAATTGAATACATTCCGACAACGGCAACTGCTGATTCAGCAGTCATGACGATCAATTACTCGGCTGGATCCATCACGAAAAATCTTCTCGGTACCGGTGTGGCCCTTACTCCAACCAAACTTAAAATCACCAGTGGCCCATCGGGAGTCATCATCAATAACTGCGTTCCCTTTACCATCTCAAGTGTTACGGCTTCTGATATTGCTGCCAACGTCAGTTCCAACACGGCCATCTCACTGGTCGTCAATAACGGAACGGGGACATTCTATTCCAACTCAGGCTGTACAACTTCAACGACAACTACGCAGATTGATAATGGAACAAGTTCTAAGATTATTTATTTCCAGTCTACAGTTGCCGCCCAGACTCTCACGCTGATTTTTAATACCACCGGTCTCAGTAACACTTCTCATAACATCACGACTTCAAATGCTCCCTCTGCGATTCTCGCCTCAGCCGCAGCGGAAATTGAAACGACAATCTGTTCTCCGGTGGAAGTAAGCCAGGTCGATGGTTCAGGAATTAAAACCGGTTCCGCGACTGCGAAAACAATCAATATCACCAATCCTTCAAGTGCATTGTTTTACTCTGACTCCTTCTGCACACAGGCGATCACCTCAGTTGGCTTTGCAATGTATGAGGCGACGAAATTTATCTACACAAAAGATGCGGTAGAAGAAACGGCTTCACTCACATTCACCGATGCTGGTGCCATACTTTCAAGTGATGGTCTCACGATTGATTTCGTGGATAATCTCACCTGGTGGGATACCGACTGGGCGAAAAGAAAACGGATCACACTTAATAACAACGATCAGGCGACAGCGTTTACCAACATGCCGGTACTGGTGAGACTGAATTCTTCCCGCATCAGCTATGCTTCATTCCTCTCTGGTGGTGAAGACATCCGCTTCACTCTTTCCGATCATACGACAGTCCTTAATCATGAAATTGAAACCTGGAATCCTTCAGGGGAAAGTCTCATCTGGGTTCGTGTTCCAGCGCTCTCAGCGAGTGCTGAAACCAGTATCTACATGTACTACGATAATACTTCGGCCCTGGACGCGCAGAATGCATCGGGACTCTGGACCGGATTCTCGGGAATCTGGAACATGAATAAAACAGGTGCGAACTATCTTGATTCAACCGGCTCCGGAAAAACCGCTGCACCCGTGGGAACAGTCGCTGATATCGCAGGTCCATCTGGTAATGCGGTATATTTTAACGGAGCTTCAAGCATCGACACCGGTTATAACCTGGCACAGATTATCGGAAGAACTTCGACTCTTTCATTCTGGATCAGAACGACTCAGGTAGGTAACAATACCAATTGGCAGGCACCGGGAGTTACAGGTGTTGAGCAATCCGGCGGAGGAAATGATATTTTCTTCGGCTATATTCTTGCCGACGGAAGAATTGCCATCAGTAGTGGTGATTCCGCAGCCGCACCCTCCAACTTCATTGTGAATGACAATAACTGGCGTTATGTTTCCATGACCCGGGATGAAGTGAGTGGTGCCGTCCAGTTTTTTGTGAACGGCGTCCTGAACGGATCGGCAACCAGTGATACCGGATACAAAACGACTGCTTTCCAGAGTTTTGGTCTTGTCGGAAATACCGGCGGTGGTCCAAATTATTTTAACGGTTATCTTGATGGCATTCGTCTTCATGCCACGATAAAATCAGCGGCGCAGATCAAAGCAGAATACAAATTCCTCGTAGATACTCATCTGACTTATGGACAGGAAGAAGACCTTTGAAGATTCTCACGCATCCTGAATTTCATAAAATTCTCCATGAGAGCGGATCCACGGATGAAAGCCGCGGTATGATCCGTCACGTCTTCACGTCGACGAAGGGAAGTCTTACGACTTTCAGTAAGACTCACAGTTATGGTGAGTATATTTTTGACTGGTCCTGGGCAGATGCTTACGCCCGGTCAGGTCTTCCCTATTATCCCAAACTCACATCGATGGTTCCTTTTACCCCGGCAACCGCCCCTCACTTTCTCGCCCCGGATTCTGAGTGGAAGAATCTTCTCGATCAGCATGATGAACTTCTGCAAACTCACCACTCGGCCCACTTTCTTTTTACGACGAAAGAAGAAAACAAGTTCCTCGGAGAAAATAATTATCTTCTCCGCGATAGTTTTCAATATCACTTCTTTAATGAAGGCTACGCTCACTTTGAAGATTTTCTCGGCGCTCTTAAAACCAAGAAGGCCAAAAACCTGAGGCATGAAAGAGAATTCCCCGGCATTCAGATTGAACGCCTGACCGGATCAGAACTTTCAGAAGTCCTAGCTGATGAGATGTATGACTTCTATCTCTCGACTCTTGAGGAAAAGCGCGC
The DNA here is from genome assembly GCA_040387275.1 of Bdellovibrionota bacterium. Lineage (GTDB taxonomy): Bacteria > Bdellovibrionota > Bacteriovoracia > Bacteriovoracales > Bacteriovoracaceae > Peredibacter. The sequence goes on from JAZKDZ010000001.1 coordinate 1,156,754, forward strand.
GATTGCCTACCTCACCCGTGAATTTTTCCGGATGCTGTTTAAAAACCTCTCCGGCAATATTCTTTATGTGCGGGCAAAAGAAAATGAAGATGTCCTGGCAGGAGCTCTCTTCTATTATGATGAAAAAAGAATCTATGGTCGCTATTGGGGATCAAAGAAGACGGTGAAGAATCTTCACTTCGAACTTTGTTACTATCAGGGAATTGATTTCTGTCTGGAGAGGAAGCTTAAAGTTTTCGAAGCTGGTGCCCAGGGTGAGCACAAGATTGCCCGTGGTTTCCGCCCGGTTCTCACGACGAGTGCCCACCGGATTATTCATCCGGGTTTTGCCAGAGCGATCGGGGATTTTATTCAGCAGGAAAAAAAAGAAGTGAAGCGCACGATGGATGAGTTATCAACCTGGCTTCCCTTTAAATAATTACTTTCCGGCCTCAAGAATATTTTTCAGTCGCATGTCTTTAATCGCGATGAAAACTTCATTGGTCCGCACAGAATTCTTTCTCCAGGCCTCGCGGTCTTCCGGAGTGAGCTTACTCTTCCGGCTCGCGAAATCTTTGTGTTCCGCTTTGAGCGCAGCGAGTTCTGTCTTCAGATCCGCAAATTTTTTCTGATCTTCTTTTGAGAGATATTTTCCGTCTTCCATACCTGAGTCCTGAGTTAAATTCTCCCCTACTATAAACCTCCGGCCCGCCTTTTGCACGATTCCTTTCACGACAATCTCAGGAGGGTTCAATGCCAAGAGAAATTAATAGTGACATCAGACTGATGGAAGACACGCATCTGGAATGGGAAGCCGATCATTCAGGGGTGATTCATCTGCGTAAACCAGCGGGCGAAACCCAGTTTCTCGAAGGTTATGGCACTGAGAATTTCGGGGTGCCGTCTTATGTAGCGAAAAAAGTGATTACACCCGGTAAGGTTCTCCTGACTTCAGGTCTTGCTGCGGCCGGAGTTTTGGGTGTGAAATACAAAGATAAGATTGTGACCGGAGCTCAAGTCCTGAGTACATTTGCCCTTCTGTTTAGGGAATCACTCCGGAAATAAACCTATTTATGGTAGCGGCTGAGGAAGTTCCACATGATCTCAGTCTGGTCAGGTCCCAGCGGGAAATTGAATGATGCCCCTGGCTTTCCGCCGCTCCATCCGTGTCCCATGCCTTTGATGAGATAGATTTCCACGAGGATGTCTGTCTGACTGCGTCCGTAAGCGGTGCGCGTATATGCATATCCATCCGGCACCTGATGCTCTGTCGAGAACACCGGATCGGCGTTGATACTTCTATTATCGCGGGCATCATCAAATAAATCATTGAACGCCATGAACTGATCAGCGGCCTGCTGTCCGTTTTTGGCCACACACGCGCGATCCTTATCGCCATGAAAAACGAGAACCGGAAGTTGTGACGGCATCCGGACTGTCTCTTTTAATTCATTCCAGCCTTCGAGAGCAATCTTCGCCGGATCGGCAGAACTTCCGCGGGAAGCGGCCAGTTTTCCGGTAATCATATTTTCAGCGGCCTTATACATCGTGCCCGAAGCGACCATTCCGGCAGCGAAAACTTCCGGATATTGAGCGAGAATGATTCCCGCCATCCCACCGCCGGCAGAAACACCGGCCAGATAAATCCGGGAAGAGTCGATCCGGTAATTCTCGCGGGCCCATGCCACACCGGCCATGATTTCCCCCGGCTCACCTTCGCCGCGGTTCTGGTGTTTTTTATCAAACCAGTTCCAGCACTTCGTTGGATTCGAGAGAAGTTTCTGTTCAGGGAGAACCATGAAGATTTTTTTGGATTCGGCGAGGGCCTCAAGCTTTGCGAGTTCAACAAATTTCTCAGGAGAATGGAGGCAACCATGAAGGGCCACGAGCAGTGGACGTTTTTCAAACAGACGGACATTCGCCGGAATGTAGTAACGGAAATTTCTTCCATCGCGGACTTCATCCACCCATTTTCCGGGAGCAGAAAAAGCTTTCTGGCAGAGGAAAAAGAGGAAGGCGTACGTCAAAAAAAGTTTGAATAATTTCATAGCGAAAGAATAGGTTAATGACCCTCTTCCTGTCACTTACTTCTCTTAATTAAAACTATAGATTTGTCTGATCGCTCTTCACCGGCTTCTCTTAAATTCACCAAGATAAAATTTTTCCGCACTAATACTGCAAGGCAAAGGGACCTGTCTTCGTTGCGGCCTTCCTTGGAAAGAATGATGGGAGCTGTGAGCATTATACCAACGTTTCAATCAAGGAGGATTTTGATGAAAACATTACTTTGCGCTTTTGCCCTTATGCTGACGATGGTTGCCTGTAACAAGGACGCTAAAACGGAATACGCTGAGGAACGCCAGGAAGCGAACAGAGAGTTTAACGACGAAGTCCGCGAGAACCAGGTGGACATTCAGGAAGCCGCTGATGAGCGCGCTGAGCATCTCAATGAAGCAGGTGAAGACCTGAGAGAAGAGCAGACTGAAGAAATGGATCGCTAATTGCTATCTTAAAAATGGGCCACTTCGGTGGCCCTTTTTACGCCTCGCTGATATATTGGGTTCATGCCCAGACCTATTACTTCCATCAAGCGCTATCCGCTTCAGACCAATGAGACTCTTCAGGGCTGGGACAGTGCCGATGAACTGATTCTTTCGCACATCCGTAGTCTCAATCCCGAAAATAAACGCATTCTTATTCTCAATGATAATTTTGGTGCCCTGAGTGCCGGGCTCGAGGAATTGCCAATCGTCACTTACACCGATTCTTACGTCAGTGCCAAAGCGATCGCGATGAATACCGAACAGAAAATAAAACCCCTTCATGATCTCAGTCAGATTGACGGAGTCTTTGATTTTGTCCTGATCCGTATTCCGAAGAACATGTCGTTTTTTGAAGACCAGCTCTGCCATCTGACTCAGCACCTGAACTCTGGTTCAAAGATCATCTGTGGCTCCATGGTGAAGCACCTGGCCCCGACAAGCTTTGATCTTTTAAATAAATACATCGGGACTACGACTACCAGTCTTGCGGAAAAGAAAGCGCGCCTGGTGTTCGCCGATTTCCAGAAAGAGAAAGTGACTTCTCCCTATCCGCAATCTGTTCTGCTCGATGGATTTGAAAAACCATTCATCAATCACTCCAATCTTTTCAGTCGTGAGAAGCTTGATATTGGTTCCCGTTTTTTTCTCGAGCATATTCCGAAAGGTCCTTATCAGAAAATCCTGGATCTCGGATGTGCCAATGGTGTGATCGGGATCAAGGCCAAGATGCAGAATCCAAAAGCTCGGATTGTTTTTTCCGATGAATCCTGGATGGCAATCAAGAGTGCCTGTGAAAACTATAAAAATCTTTTTCAGGATGAAGCCGAGTTTTACTGGACCAATTGCTTTGAAGAGCACAACTCAAAAAACATTGATCTCGTCCTTTGTAATCCCCCATTTCACCAGCAGAATACCATTGGTGATTTCATCGCCTGGCAGATGTTCAAGGATTCTTCGGAAGTTCTCGCGAAGGGTGGAAATCTCCTCGTGATCGGAAATAGCCATCTCGGTTATCAGATCAAGATGAAAAAGATTTTCGGAAACAGCAGGATCGTTGAAACCAATCAAAAATTTATGATTTGTGAGAGTACCAGACAATGACAACGACACTTTACCGCTTTCAGATTGAACTGAGCGACATTGAACGCGCTGTCTATGAAACTCTCGACTTCCGGGTAGCCCAGCATCCCTCAGAAGGCATTCACTATATGCTGACCCGGGTTCTCGCTTTTGCGATGAATTCCGCTGAAGATCTGGCCTTCGCTCCGACCGGACTTCATGATCCGGATGCAGCGGCGATCAGTATCCCTGAGACCAACGGCGGATTTCGTCTTCTTATCGAAATAGGAAGTCCGAGTGCCAAAAAACTTCATAAAGCGACGAAGCTCTCTAAGGCCGTGAAAGTTTACACTTATAAAAATCCCGATCTCATGATGCGTGAACTGCGTGAAGAAAAAATTCACCGCGCGGAAGAGATTGAATTCTTCTCAGTCTCAACTACATTCCTGGATGAGATTGTTCCTCTCTTAAAAAAAGATAATCGCTGGAATCTTGTTTTCAATGAAGGCACGATTACCATTCAGGCGGGTGAGAATTCCGTCACCGGTGAAGTTGTTCCTCACCGATATACTTTATGAAGCCCAGCTCACGAGAGTGAGATCATGGCCGATGTGTTTTGGCGCCTGAACGAGATCAATACTACCAGTAAGAATCGCGAGATGAGGCATATCAGGATATTCAGCTGTCGCTGGATCCTGAGCATAAGTGTGGCCACCATGAGCTTTGATTTCCCTCACACCTTCCGATCCATCTGCTCCGACAGCTGACCCTGAAAGCACAACACCAATGGCATTTTTCTTATAAGTCTCCGCGAGACTTTTAAACAGGATATTGGCCGCCAGATTCACTCCCCGATCCGGTCTATCGATCAAGTGAAGTCGTTCCTTCCGTACATGTGCGTAGAATCCCGGCGGAAGAACATAAAGATGGCAGGGCTCAATTTTCATTCCCTCTTCAATCTTCCGGACTTTGAGTTTTGTAATGGAGCTCAGTAATTCCGGCATCTGAGACTCATGTTCCCGGCTTAAATGAGGTACCAGCACAAAGGCCATGTTCTGATGGCAAATCGCCTCGGTCAGAAGATCAACCAGCGGAGTGAAACCACCTGCGGAAAAAGCAATACCAACGACTAAGAGATCTTTATTCATTGATTACCTCATCCCTATGATACACATGACACAATTGCCATTTAACGCTAAAATCACATCATGAAAGTCCTTCTGATTCTTCCCCCTCTGACGCAGTTTAATACGCCCTACCCGTCAACGGCGTATCTGACTTCGTATCTCGAGAAAGCGGGGCATGAGGTCAACCAGATCGATCTGGGTCTTGAACTTATTCTTAAAATATTTTCAAAAGACGGACTGAAGAGAATCAATCAGGAAGTCCGCAAGATCAAAAACAGAAATGAGTTTCTGGATTTTTATCTCGATGCAGCTCCCGAGTACGAAAACAATATTGATAATGTGATTTCCTTTCTTCAGACGAATCAGTCTCCGCATATTCAAAAATTCCTGGAACGTCAGACTCTTCCCGAAGGTCCGCGCTTTATCCCGCTGGATGATAATCAGGGTGGAGTCCTTGATCTCTATAACAAGTTAAGTGACATTGATAAGGCCAAACATATCTGCAGCCTCTATCTCGATGATCTCGCTGATGTGATCCGCGATTATGTGGATCAGGATTTCGGTTTCTCCCGTTACGCGGAAAAAATCGCAGTCGCTCTCACATCGTATTCACCCATTCACAAACGCCTTAAAAGAAAAACGGTGATTGATGAATGGATGGCAGAACTCACAACAATCAATCTTAAAAAATTCTCCCCTCAAGTGATTGGACTCTCTGTTCCTTTTCCCGGCAATCTCCTCGGCGCTCTCAGAATTGCTGAGACATCGAAGAAAGAATTTCCCGAGATTAAAGTCATTATGGGTGGCGGCTACGTGAATACGGAACTTCGCTCGCTGGAAGATCCGCGCATTTTCGACGTGATCGATTACCTCACTCTCGATGATGGAGAAAAACCTCTCGAGCATCTTCTTGCTTACATTCAGAACGGATCAGGATCTCTTCTTCGCACGATGTTCCGTGAAGAAGGAAAAGTTGTTACAAAAACTGATCCGGCACTCGTGGATGTCAAATTCAAGAATCTCGATGCACCAAGTTTCCGCGGTCTCGACATGGATCGCTACGTCTCGATGATGGAAACCATTAATCCCATGCAGAGACTGTGGACGGATGGGCGTTGGAACAAGATGGTTCTCGCTCACGGTTGCTATTGGAAGAAATGCACTTTCTGCGACGTGAGTCTCGATTATATCGGGCGCTACGAGCCGGATACGGCCACACGTGTGGTGGATAAACTCGAAAGCATCATGAAAGAAACGAAAGTGAATGGCTTTCATTTCGTGGATGAGGCCGCTCCTCCGACATTACTAAAAGCGATGAGCGAAGAAATTCTTAAGCGTGGACTCAAAGTCACGTGGTGGGGAAATATCCGCTTTGATCCTTATTTTACGGCAGATGTGACGAAGCTGATGAAAGAGGCCGGTTGTATCGCTGTGACCGGTGGGATTGAAGTTGCGAGTGAGCGCGTGCTGAAACTGATTGATAAAGGCATCTCGATCGATAAGGTCGCTGTCGTCACAAAGAATTTTAAAGAAGCGGGAATCTTTGTTCACGCTTATCTTATGTACGGCTTTCCGACAGAAACTGTGCAGGAAACAATTGATAGCCTCGAGATTGTCCGTCAGTTCTTTAAAAAGAATTACCTGAGTTCTGCTTACTGGCACCGCTTTGCTCTCACAGCTCACTCTCCGGTGGGACTTAATCCTTCTAAATTCAAAGTCAAAATTGTTCCTCAGCAAAAATCCGAGCACGGTTTATTTGCGAGAAATGAACTTCCCTTCACCGAAGAAAAATTTGTCGATCACGATATGTTAGGTGTGGGTTTAAGACGTGCTCTTTATAACTACATGCTGGGAATGGGACTGGATCTTGATCTCAGGGAATGGTTTGACGAAAAAGTTCCTAAACCTTCGGTTTCATCACAAATATTTTAGTCTGCTTGTCAGTGTGATAAGTGAGAAAGAGAAAATCCTCACTCACTAAATCCGGATGAGTCACGGCCTTTGTTCTTACCGCTTCCATGATCTTTCCGGCCTCAGCCAAATCCGTGCACGCGATAAGATACTTTCTGTCTTTCACCACCGGAACGGGGAAAAGATAGATGCGCTTTTCAATGGTTGTCGTTCTGAGTTCTCTCAAAATCTACTCACACAACTCTTCATGTCCCCCTGATCGGCAAAAGGGAAGAAATCTTTACTGAAACCGTCATCTATTAAAAAGATCTTAAGTTGATTATCTCCTGAACTCATCGATCATAGGAGCGAAGACATATTCAAAGGGGTTATATGAAATTGGTTTCTGTCATGATTCTTGGCTCAGTCATAGTCAGTTGTGGTTCGCTTAAACCACCTGAGATCAAGGGTGAGGCCTACTCGGCACAGATCCCTTCAGTGGTTCAAAAACTGTCGGCGAGAGCGACTATTACAGGGATGCCGATTCCGGTAGAAACAATCGTGATTGCACCGATGACATATACTTATGATTTCAATGAAAATGTCGGCGGAACTTCACAATACACTTCTTACACACCAATGTGGCAGGCCAAAAGAGACGCTACGAATTTCAAAGAGCTCACGGACACAATGTTTAATGTTGTGACCGAAAAGATCAAAGCGACCGGTATCAACTTCATGTATCTCGATGAAAAGGCCCATCCGGATCTCGGTCAATATCCGCGTGAAGAGTTGGGTAAAGGGAACTCCATTACTTCCTACGAAGGAAAAGAATTCAGTCGTGTCGATACAGAGAAATTCCTGGCAGGAGCTGATGCCGTAATCTTCATCCGGGTTCGGGGGAAATATAATCCAAGAACCGTTTCCACAATGAATGCTGAAACGGTTATCAATTATGATGTGAGAAACCAGCTCGATGTAAGAGTCTGCAGGGCCTACAATCAATGCTCTACTTTGATCGTGCCGGAACTTACTCATGAGCCGGATAAGGATATGATTCTTCCGGTTCCTGAATCAGATTATAAGGTGCGGGACAACTTTGTCGCAAACAACACTGTTGCTCTGAATGTGAATGCTGAAGTCATCGCTGGTGTAATTACCCAGAATCTTCCGAAATTAATTTCCAAAAAATAATCATCACAGCGAGGCAGTCCTCCTGGACTGCCTCTTGATTCAAAATTATTTCTGCTTGAGTTCAGTATGAAGTTTAAGGGCGATATTCCCTGCCGCGGAACGTACCAGATAGGCCGGTTTTTCGTTCGAGCCATTGCGTTTAATTTTAGATCCCTTGATTTCTTTCTCGATGGGACAAAAATAAACTTCTTCTACCTTCCCCTCTACAACCCCGCCTGCCCAGTTCCAATGAACCTCTGACCCGACTTTAAATGGCTTAAATGATTCTTTCATAGGGAAAAGCATACCAAAGGTTCCCGCATACTTCTGCACAGGACTGCATCATTAAGCTTTTGTCTAACAACCCATAGAATTTATCAATTTGAGGTAAATTGCTCAGCATCCTATAGTCAGTTAAACAAATAATTTCCCGGAGGAAAGATGGACTCTAATATTAAGCGCCGCCGCACGAATAAAGACTGGTGGCCTGATCAGCTGAACATTTCAGTTCTTCATCAGCACACACCGGAATCAAACCCTCTGGGTGAAAAATTTAATTATGCCGATGAATTTTTAAAACTCGATCTCGACACAGTTAAAAACGATATCAAAGTTCTGATGAAAACTTCTCAGGATTGGTGGCCCGCGGATTACGGACATTACGGCCCACTTTTTATCCGCATGGCCTGGCATAGTGCCGGTACTTACAGAACGGGTGATGGCCGTGGTGGTTCAGGCTCCGGCAGTCAGCGATTCCCTCCACTCAATAGCTGGCCCGATAATGCCAATCTCGATAAGGCCCGTATGCTTTTGTGGCCGATCAAACAGAAATACGGAAAGAGTCTTTCGTGGGCCGATCTCATGGTTCTAGCAGGAAACTGCGCGCTTGAATCCATGGGACTTGGTACTTATGGCTTTGCCGGTGGACGCGAAGATATTTTTGAACCCGAAGAAGATATTTATTGGGGATCAGAAGATGAATGGCTGGGAGATAAACGCTACGAAGGAGATCGCAAACTCGATGATCCTCTCGCAGCTGTACAGATGGGACTTATTTACGTGAACCCTGAAGGACCGAATGGAAAACCCGATCCGGTGGCCTCAGCTCGTGATATACGCGACACATTCGCGCGAATGGCGATGAATGATGAAGAGACTGTGGCACTCGTTGCTGGTGGACACACATTCGGAAAAGCGCATGGAGCAGGAGACGCAAAACACGTGGGTCGTGAACCTGCCGGTGGAAATATCATCGATCAGGGTATGGGATGGAAGAGCGGATTCAATTCCGGTCACGGAGTGGACGCCATCACGAGTGGGATTGAAGGAGCGTGGAAACCGAATCCCACGAAATGGGATCAGGGTTATCTCGATATGCTTCTCAACCACGAATGGGAACTCACGAAATCTCCGGCCGGTGCTCATCAGTGGAGACCAAAAGACAGAAAGACCGATACATTTGTCGAAGATGCTCATGATCCGAAAAAACGTCACGCTCCTATGATGACAACGGCGGACATGGCGCTCAAGATGGATCCTGAGTACGAAAAAATCGCGCGTCGTTATCATGCCGATCCAAAACTCTTCGCTGAACAATTCCGCAAGGCCTGGTTCAAGCTCACTCACAGAGATATGGGTCCTAAGGCCCGTTACCTCGGAAAAGAAGTACCGAGAGAAGATCTCATCTGGCAGGATCCGATTCCAAAATGCGATCACAAACTGATTGATGAAAATGACATTAAGATACTCAAAGAAAAGATTCTCGCTTCAGGACTCTCGGTTTCAAGACTTGTTTCTGTTGCGTGGGCATCAGCTTCTACATTCCGTGGTTCTGATAAACGTGGTGGTGCCAATGGAGCACGTGTTCGTCTCGCTCCTCAGAATCAGTGGGAAGCAAATCGCCCAGCTCTCTTAAAAGAAGAACTCACGGTCCTCGAGAAGGTCAGAAAAGATTTCGGAAAAACAGTCTCGCTTGCGGACATGATTGTTCTTGCAGGCTGTGCCGCTGTCGAAAAAGCCGCCCTTGAAGCTGGTCATAAAGTGACTGTTCCCTTCCGCCCCGGAAGAATGGACGCAACGGCAGAGCAGACGGACGCACATTCTTTCGAAGCACTGGAACCAATTGCTGATGGATTCAGAAATTATCTGAAAAAAGTCTATCGCCTGACGGCCGAAGAACTTCTTCTCGATAAAGCGCAGCTTCTTACTCTCACGGCTCCCGAAATGACGGTACTGGTGGGTGGAATGAGAGTTCTCGGAACAAATTCTGATGGAACAAAAAACGGAGTTCTCACTGAGAAAACCGGAGTTCTGACGAATGACTTCTTTAAGAATCTCCTGAATATGGATTATCAGTGGACCGCAAAAGACGATAAAGAGCAGCTCTTCATCGGGAAAAACAGAAAAACGGGTGAGGAGAAATGGACAGCGACAAGAGTCGATCTGATTTTCGGCTCTCATGCCCAGCTTCGCGCGATCGCTGAAGTTTATGCTTCAACAGATGCTTCTGAAAAATTCGTGAAGGATTTCGTCAAGGCCTGGTCCAAAGTCATGGATCTCGACCGCTTCGACTAGGTTCCAGCATACTTTCGATTAAGGGTGCAGCATGAGCTGCGCCCTTATTCATACTGGATGCGGTAAAGAAAAAGTCCCTTGGCATGGGCCACTTTCCAGAGCTTGTCAGCGTTTTTTTCACCTTTCAGCAGTTCCTTGAACTCATCGACAGTGAGTTTCCCATTCCCTACTTTCCATAAGGCCATCATCAGGTGACGAATCATATGTTTCAGGAATCCATTCCCGGAAATTCTAAACTGATAACAATTCGTAAGATTTGCGGGCAGAGAAAATAATTCTGGTGATGTCAAAACTTCATGTGGATTAACTTCTGTCAGTTCACACTCAAAGACTTCACGGATTGTCGTCTTTACATTACTTCCCATAGAAACAAAATTCTGAAAATTGTTCTCTCCACGAAGAGCAGCGACACAGATCTTCATCACTTCGACGTCAAGAGGATAAGGATTATTCGCGATGAACTTCCTGTCCTTACTGTCGTCTTTCAATAAGTTCGTAAAGAAGTAACGATACTCCTTAGAGAGACAATCATTCGTCGGTTTAAATTGTTTGTGACTGGGAATGAATTCAAGACACCTGATTTCCGGAGCAAGGGTCTTATTCAATCGGCTTACCATCTCTTCCGGATTCATTTCATCCTGCGAAGTGATTTTGATGTATTGCTCGAAGGCATGTACACCTGAGTCGGTGCGGGAAGCACCCATCGTCGTAAACGTAGCTCCCGTTATCTTTTCCAGCGCCTGATTGAAATCACGCTGGATACTCGGGCGATCCTTCTGCCACTGAAAGCCGGTGTAGTCCGTGCCATCGTACTGAATTTTTGCCCGGTAATAATTCATTTCTCCACGATCTGCTGGAGATTATCCATACCCTTGTTGAACTGATCGGTGATCATTTTTTCGCAATCCATGAAAATCGACATGAGCTTCATGATAAAGCCACCGTCTCCGGTCATTCTCCAGGTGAATTGAGTTCCTCCATCAACTGGCTTTACAGTGTAATAGATCTGATTTTCGGCCTTAAAAGGCTCGGTCATTTTAAGAATAAGATCGACCTGCTGATTCGGAACGACTTTCGTAATTTCGACACTGCCAGCACCCACTTCTCTATTTCCTTCGAACATGAGGCGATTGCCATCATAGTCTTTCTTCATATTGGGATCGGCTTTTTCAAAAGGCGACCACTCACTCCCGAGTCTGATCTGTGAGAGATAAGGAAAAACAGTCTCCACCGGAGCTTTCATCTGACGGGTGACAGAGTAATCAAATTTACTTTCGCGGGTGGAAACGTAAAGAAGAAAAACGACAAGAACTCCGGAGACCGAGAGTGCAATCTTACGGATCATAATGTTCCTCCAGCTGTCTGAACAAGTTCTTTTACCTTCGAGAGGTATTCGGGATTTGTAATACCAGTCTCTTCACTAAAGTTCTGATTGAAACTCGGAAGACTCATGGAACCCACAATCACAGCGCCATCAAAAGGAAAACGCTTAAGGGCGATTTCCATGACCGAGCTTCCCCCTCTTCCGCCGGGAGAAGTGGAAAGGAGAAGAACTTTCTTACCGTTAAAGATTTTACGATTCGGTATTCTTGAAACCCAGTCATAAAGATTCTTAAAAGCCGCACTATAGTTGCCGTTGTTCTCGGCCAGGGACATCACAATGAGATCTGTCTCATCAATGTACTTCGCGAAGGCCAGAGCTTTCTCATTGATAGGATGCTCGCGATCAACTGAGAAAATCGGCATCTCAAAATCGTTGAGATCTAGAAGAGTCACTTCCCCATTCTTGAATAAACCTGAGACAAAGCGTGCGAGTTTTTTATTGATCGAATGCTTACTGGGACTGGCGCCGAAGGCGAGAATTTTCAAGTGAGGGCCTTTTGTAGGAAATCATTCATGGGTTTTAGATCTTTCAGGATCAAACTCGCCTTCTGAGCAAAGCCTTTTTCCTGCGATTCTTTCACTGTCATCACTTTGGAAGCGACAAAACTTTTGAGCTTGAGGAATTCAGCGAATTCGTGATCGGCATCAAATCCTTTCGGAATCCGTTTGAGAGTATCTTCCTCACTCAAGGCTTCGTAACTTTTTTTGAATTTTTTGTTCTCTACAATTTTCACAAGCTCTTCACCATTCTCAGCAATGAAGCGTCTCACTTTGATGAGCTTATCGGCTTCCGGATGCCAGAGTCCGCCGCCAATGAAAATCTCTTTGGGAGAAACACTGATGTAGTAACCCGGAAGTGTACTTTTCTTTCCGCCAATGCCGAAGAAGGCCGCAAAGTTTTCTTTGTAAGGCTTCTTATTATCACTGAAGCGGATATCGCGGTTAAAGCGGAAAATTGTGTTCTTTGGTTCCAGAAACTGGAAGCGGTCATCCCATTGCGAGATACGAACTATCATTTCCTGGATCAGGAATTCAAATTCCTTGCGGGCCTCAAGATACTCATCTTTGTGAGCATGCATCCAGGGCGTATTGTTGTTATTTTTTATTTTACGGAGGAAGGCCAGAGTCTTTTTCATAGAGGGAACTATAACATAATTCCCTCTGAAGCTTCTAGTCCCTGAACGTTTTCAAAAACTCTCCGTACCCTTCTTTCTGGAGGTTTTCCTTGGGGATAAATCTTAATGCCGCTGAGTTAACGCAGAAGCGTTTACCACCTTTCTCAACCGGCCCATCATTAAATACGTGACCGAGATGGCTATCAACTTTCGAACTTCTGACTTCCGTACGGGGTGCTCCCAGATCCAGGTCAATTTTTGAAACGATTTTTCCTGAGTCAATTGGTTTCGTAAAACTCGGCCAACCCGTTCCGGAATCGTACTTATCCAGAGAACTGAAAAGGGGTTCGCCGGAGACGACATCCACATAAATCCCGTCACGTTTCTCGTTCCAGTACTCGTTGTGAAAAGCTCTCTCGGTCCCATTCTCTTGAGTGACATGATACTGCATGGTCGAGAGCTTCTTTTTCAGGTCATTCGTTTTCGCGGATGCTGCAAAAGATATAAGAGTGATTAACGACAATAATATTTTCATGGGCGCTCCCAGTGACAAGTGTATCCTTGCGGGTTTTTCACCAGGTAATCCTGATGATAGCTTTCAGCTAAAGTAAATTCTTTAAACGGCTGCAAGACTGTTGAGACAGGAGACTTCCAGCGTTTTGAAGCATTGACGTCTTTGATAACTTTGCGTGCGACACTTTCCTGTTCAGAGTCCGCAAAGAAGATGGCAGAACGATACTGCGTCCCTACATCATTTCCCTGACGGTTCACTGTGGTGGGATCATGGATTCGAAAAAAGTACGTAAGTATTTTTTCGTAAGAAGTCTTCGCAGGATCAAACTCAATTTTTACCGCTTCTGCGTGACCAGATGATCCGAGTTTTACTTCCGCATAAGTGGGATTATTGGTTTTCCCGCCGGCATAGCCCACATCCGTACTCACAACCCCTGGCTGTTTGCGGATAAGGTCTTCTACACCCCAAAAACAGCCTCCCGCGAGGTAGGCGGTCTGATACTTCGTCGACATAGGCGCTCCCAGAGCAAATGAGCTCATAACCATGAGAAAAACGGTCAAAAGATGTTTCATAGGTATTCCTTTTCCCTGTTGCTGCCCTTAGTTCGGATGGCAGCGGGAAAAGTTACAAAAATTCTGGGTGGGGGGGAAATTACAGGGAAGAGCTAAATGCCCCTCCCTGTGTCGGTAAAATCTTAGAGAGAATCAGTTGTGAGGTCGCGGCCATTGAGTGACTGAATAGGACGATTATTTGGACCACCCGTAATTTTCTGAAGGAGTCCCAATTGCTGGCGACTTGCTTCGACCGGAGTCTTGAGAACGATCCAGGTAACACCTTCCGAGCATGGCGGAGTTGTCAGAGATCCCTGATAAGTCACATAAGACAAATCACGTGGAAATAAATCATTCATCGAAATTCTGAGTTCCCCTTCGTTCATGCTTTTAAATGTTTCTTCAAGGGCCGGGTTCATGGCCCCCTCTTCAAAGAAAACTCCCATCACAAGAAGTTTTCCGGCAGCAGACTGGTGAACAAAGTGCGCTTCCAGTGGATATTGTTTTTCATTGAGTTCGTGCTCAGAAGGAGAATGGAAATGGTATTGAGCAGCTGAGTATTCTGAACCGCCGAAACTGAATTTCGTTCCGGTAAGCGGTGCCTGAACGGTGTGACCATTAAAGACGGCGCGGGAATTAACATCACTCAGATCAGGTTGAAGTGCCGGAAGCTGATCATTCACTCTGACGTTTGTGATATCAGCATTCAGTCCAGTTTCGATGGCGACAGGTGATTGAGCAGCTCCGACTGAGCAAGCCGAATAACCTTCAAGACTTCCCCACTGAGCAGGGCCCATCGGAAAATTGTAGCCCCATTCGTGGCCGGCCTTTGCGATAGATGCGGTTGATAACATGACAAGAGCAAGTGCAGTTGTAGTAAGTTTCATCAGAGAACTCCTTGTGAAGTTCCCTAAGTATTCGCTCAGATTTGTAACGTTGTGAAGTTTATGAGGAGGAATTAATTTGGGGATGAAAGAAAATTTAAACTACTTCAGTAACTGATCAATCTCCCCCTGAAACGGGTACTTTTTCTTGTACTTTTTACTTAGTTCATTAAGCTTCACCAGCACCGGCCTGAACGTTAAATTTTTCTTAGCCGCCTTGAGCACTCTCTCAGTGAAGAAATATGAATCAGATGTATCGTCGTCATAAAACTTTTTCTGAGACCAGTAAAACTCCATCGCCTCGGCAAACCGGGGATCATTTTCAAACGAAGGAAAGTTATCTGTCAGAGTACTAAAGATATAGTTATTCGGATCCCTCTTAAAGAAAGTGATCATGTCATTAAACAGAGCTTCCTTCTTATTAGCTGAAAGCTCGTCCCATTCTTCGCCGATAAAAAAACTCACGACATTTTCATCTGCCGGGCCTTTGCAGACTTCAATCCATTTTTTGAGCACCCAGTTTTTATCAAAACCTTCGGTCTTGTTTCTCAGGAAATAAACTTTTTCAATGTTCTCGCCTATCACGGAGGAATCAAAATTTTCCATGAGGATCTTCCAGCCTTCATTCTCCTGATCAGTCATGTAGTAGATCAGCATGTCCTTCAGTCGATAAGGCGCCTGATCCAGTTTTTTGTAGTTTTTGTCAGAAGTAAGAGTCTTAAAAAATGCGAGTCTTTCAGGAGGAGTGATGGACTTCAGGTAACGCTCATAAAAATAGGTCGAGAAAGCTTTCTGCGATAAGTACTGAGTTTTTACGGCCAGCGCGAGAGTCATCGTTTTATTTTTCGTGAGTTCGTTCAGAAGCATTTCAGAACTCGTTTCATCACTCAGGAGTTTCGCGAGTTCATCCTGGTCATTTCTTTTGATCGCTTCCTGCAAAGATGCTTCTTTATGAAAAATAAACTCGAGCTTCCTTCTCATCTCCGGCGTATTTTCAAAAGTTTCCCAGCCATGACCCTGTATGAGAATGATTTCTTCGCCCTTCTTAAAATCTCTGCGGCGGGAAGCTTCTCTGAATGAAACCTCAATGGGAGAAACATCAGGATCAGTCCAAACAACCGGTGTCCAGAGTCTCCACTCTGTCATTTTATCCATGCAATTTCCCCAGGTCTTCTTAATCGTTCCCTTGAGAAGATTCTGCTTCAGCTCAAAAGAGGAAACCGCCACAAGAATGGCACAGGAAATATCCTTGAGATTATTGTGATGAGGAACAAGCTGGCTCGCAAATGATGGGAGTGAAAATAAGAGAAGCGCTGTAAAAAGAAAAAACTTCATTCTATTCTCCGTCAATGATCCTGACTGAAATTGCTGAAAGCCCCTTGGGACTCTTACTGATCTGAAACTCCACCCTATCCTTGTCGTGAGGAACACCGTTCTTGCACGCTGTTTTATGAAAAAAGAGATCATCCATCTCTTCATCAGGAATGATGAAACCGAAGCCCTTCTCGTTTTCAAAGAATTTCACTGTACCCGTAAAATACGCGGCACTATCTTCTTCCCGGATAGCTTCTTTTATCTGCTCTTCATCCCAGACGAGTTCGTGAATCGCCACGACCTGCTCACCCTTATGGATACGCTCTAACTGCGCGCGTACAGCTTTCTCACTTTTATTATCAACGAGCATATCCTTCCGGTTACGGTTCGTTGTCTTCGTCATGTCATATTTTACGAGCTTAACTCTTACTTTTATCATGGCAATCCTCTATACTTTTTCTATGAACATTATCATCAAGTCTTTCCTGATATTCTACTCTATTTCCTCTATGGCGGCCTCTACGGTCCAGTCTGCCTCCAAGGCGGGCCAGCATCCCCTCACTTGCACGGGAAATTTCGGCCAGTCCGGACTTCTTCAGAACGTTGGGTTCACGGAAGAGGATCTTAAAAAAGGCATTCCCTGCGAGATCAGTGATTTTGACGGAAATGGTTCGAATGATTTCTGGTTCACTAAGTGTGACGCCAAACTGAAATGTCCTGCCACTGTCGTTCTCATGAATAAAGTCGATGTCATCAAAGCGATTTCCGTTCAGCCGGAAGTTGTGATGGATGTCCTGAATCTGGGACCTGGCTTTAATCATGCCAGTCTTAAAGATCTTGGCTGCAAATTTCCGAAGAACGGAGCCTTGATCAAAATGGGTGAAGGCGACGGCAATGCCAACATCATCTACACGCTGAAACCGGATCTTTCAGGATTCGTGAAATTCAGTGAGTGCGATAATGTCGAATCAGTTGATTAGTTTTTTACGCAAGGCTTCGCCGGCGGCGTAAAAATATTAGAACATCGCTAAAAATTTTAACCAAATTGCATGTCGAAACTTTATGGCGATTGTTATGACGACAGCTAAATACAATATTGCTTCTAATGCAAATGGCATGATCAAAAAGCAAGGGATCTCTTGAAGAATAGCCCACTTTTCTTGTTTGGATTTTTCGGTCAAAATTTTCCTGATCATCTTCTGTCCATATAGAAGCCAGGCGGAGTGTAATCATAATATCTGTAGTAGAAATCTTCTTGGTACTTTTTTTTCTCAGAATGACGAAAATAATCATCCTTAAATTTGAAAAGCACAGTCGCAAGAACCGCTACTAGAAGAATATATTCAGTCGACGAAGGTTGCTTGCTCTTCTTAAACATGAAAGCCTTATCGGCAAAGTCCTCAATAGAATTTAAATCCGACCCTTAAGATAATCCAACCCACCCGTAATCGCCGCGACCTGCGCCTGATTACAGATTTCATCCGTCACCTTCGGGCTATCCGGATAAACTTCCGTGGTCGTCGTGTAATCCGCACCTGAATATCCCGCGCAAAGAGAAAGATTCTTTATAGGATAATTGATGACTCCTTCCTGCTCCAGAGGTTCTCCGATAATGCATCCCTGAGGATCGGCCGGAGCGATGTGAGTGACTTTCTTCACAGACTGAATAATCGCTGTCTGAAATTCAGGACGCGCATTGTCCGCATCACCAACCGTGTAAAAGCCATCGGGAATTTCCGTCCACTCTTCAATTTTTCCGTCACGCTGTTGTTTGGCGATCCGGAAAACAGAATTATCGGTGTCCGTCGTTTCGTGAAGATCAAAGTGAGCGAAGATTTTCACGCCGAGTGAATTCATCGCAGTTAAAAACAAACTGCACTCTTCGGCAGGACTATCCGGAACAAAATTTCTGTTTGGATCGAGTGCCAGAGGATTCCAGCGATTGATTGTTTCATATCCCCATGGGCTGATACAAGGAGTGCACACGATATTGAATGTATCTGTGTAACGCTGAAATTCATTCGCCATGAAAGCAAGTGCTCCATGAACACCGGAAGTTTCATAACCATGAACACCACCGGTAACGAGAATGGTTTTCTTATTCTTATCGAAGTTGCGCGTCTTCAACATGAAGACCGGATAAAGGTCTTTATTGTAAGACAAGGCACCATACTGAGTGACGTCGAGAGTATCTCTGAGCTTTTCAATCTTAGTGAGAACATCATTCTTATAAGAACGCTTAATCGTCTGTTCTGCGCGCCAGTTTGCTTTTTCAGCAGATCCCCACGGCTTAAGATTCTCAGTCATAGATATTCTCCCCATCTTGAATTACGATTGGTGAGAGTTTAATCAAGGAGACGTCTTTTGGGAATGCTGATCATCGCCGGCGACCGTATTGTCGATAACAAGGGTTCTCACTCAGAAACCGAGAAGATCCTGTCGCTTGCCCACAAGAAAGGCCTTAAAATTGCGAAGCTTGAGATCGTTGACCTTGCCACGCGCTGGGAAAATAATCTTGAACCCTGGGAATTCAAGAGCGGTGCCTCAGTCATGGATGCCATTGAGAAGGCCCGGGATCTTCTGAAATTGAAACTGGCCGATGTTGTTGTGATTGGTGGTACTGATCTTCTGAAAACTGGTTACGCTCCCGGTGCCCGTGAAAAATACATGAAGCTTTATCAGAATAAGCACACGCCACTTGAAGGCTACAACAAACTTGTTCCCCTCTTTCTTAAATCACATAAGCTCAGTGAGAAAAACTATTTCATTATCCGCGATGCCTTGTTTAAAAACTACGCCCGCACATTCAAGGGAAAACTTCCCGATGAGCGCTGGTTTAAACCACTCACAAAATATTTCCGCGGTGTCGATTGTGCTAATCCCAATGTTGATTATTCGGCCCAGATCGTTCTGACGTTGAAGGAGTCGGCCGACACGTTGAAAGTTCCCGCCAATAAACGAATGGAAATTATCGGCAACGCTTTCACAAAACTCACGGTCGATGGATATGAATCCCTTCCTAAGATCGCTCCTTACCTTCACCTGAAACGCACAATCGATAAGGCACTCAAGGAAGCAAAGATTGATTTCAAGACGGAGTTTCTGAAAGGCCGCGCCCTCATGGATGCGTACACCTGTTACCCGGTTGTGCCCATGGGATTGATTCTTCGACTGGGTCTGGTGAAAAAACTGGAAGAGATTCCTGAACTGTTGAAGAAACGTGAAGTGACTGTGACGGGTGGACTGAATCTCGGGAAAGCGGCGTGGAATCTGACGTCACTCAATGCCATGATCGTGATGAGAGAAAAACTTCTCTCATCTAAGAAAGCACGAGTGGGACTCGTGCATGGAAATGGCTCGCTTGGAAATCAGCAGGGAATTACGATTCTTAAACGGTAGGAACGGTAGTTGAACCGGACTTCTTTCTCATAAGAAGGGCAACCACAACTCCACCAACCAGACCCATCACTCCGCCAATCATCACCATTTTCTGGTAGGCATTGATTCCCCAGCTCACGGCTTCCTTACAGGAAACTCCGATCGCTGTAGGTGGGTCAAAATACCAGGAAACGACTGCAGGCGCGAATAAGGCCGTTGCCGTGGCACCGAGGAAGAAACAGAAGAGAACGATATAGAAGTTACGCATGCCCTAATTTACTGTAGAAAATTTAAACAGGCATGAACATTCTTCACTCACGGCCCGTTGCTCCTGACATAGAGCTTAAAATTCCCCTCAAAGGGAGCTTTTATGCGCATGTTCTGGATGATTCCGGCCGTTCTTCTTTCCGCCCAGGCGGGAGCGAAATGCGTCCCAAGTGCTGAGTGGTCAGGAAAACTCATCGCACCAAATGCGGCAGAAAGACAAAGTGACGGCAGTATCCAGATCGAGCTTGAAAATACACCGGCCGCTTACGAATCCCTTAAAGGAAAAACTGTCCGCTTAGTTCAGAAGGGTGATCTCGCAAAAATTTCTTACGACGTTACTTTTGGTCCTAAGGCCCTTTACTGGAAAGTAAAAGATCAGATCATCGTGGCCACGGGTCTTGATGGCTGGAAAAAAGTTTCTCCCCTTGAAAGTCTCGCCCACTCCCGCCCCAACGATGTGATCCGCGCTTCCTTGAGCGATGTTTCGGTGAATGGCGAAACACTTTCCATCACACGCGAACCTGTTCTCCTTGATGGGGAAAAGCGTTGTCTCGTTTCTTTCTTAGAAGTAAATGGCGATAAGGCCAAAGTCCGTCACGCGGACGGAAAGATTGAAGACGTCCGTCTGGATTTCAAGCGCGATCTTCCGATCGGAGCTGAGCAGGTTGTTGCTCTTCAGGGAATCCAAAAGCATGCAATCAATGAATCGGGCTGGGATGTATTCGGTCACGACGAGAACGGAGAATTTGTCATTGAATCCATCGAGCCCTACGCTCTTCACAAGGTTCAGGGCAACCGCTCAGCAAAATTTAAAAACCTGAAAGACTACTGGCGCATGGATGATTCAGCGAAAACCCGCGCGAACCAGATTTCGTATCTCGCAAAAGACGGAAAAAATCCTGAAGCCTTCAAGTCTGGTGACAAATTTCTTCTTGTTCACTCATTCGGAAGTTATAACGATGCCGGAACGACCCTCGGAAAATTCCGCGGTCATTCTGGAGTTGGTATCGCGGAAATTAAACCCCATCCGATTACCGGCGAGCTCGTTTACGATGTGATTTATAAACAGGTTTACGGCCAGTCCAAGCAAGGTGTTTTCGCGGCTTCTTATCATGGTCACGCTTATACCGGTAACCTCTACCGTGGACGCGCTTTTGCCCGTCCAATGAATGATGTTCTTTATCCGATGGAAGGAATGGGCGATGGCTTTCAGAATCGCTTAGAGAATGCTTTCGATGAAATGGCAACCGGCTACCGGGCTGGATTTGGTCACGGTATGGCACGAGTGACGATGATGACCAGTTGTGTGCACGATACGGGGAATGTCCTGATTGATGTTCTGAAGTCTTCGCCGAAAACTCCGCTTCTTTCAAAAATGTCGAAAAGTATCGGCAAGGCCGTTCAGCCGGATGAAAAATTCAGAAATGTGGAACTTCTCCCGGATGATATTGATACTCAGGTCTCTACTCTCATGAATGGCAGAAAAAATCTCAACCTGACTATTCCTAGAAACTTCCAGGACGCTCTTGTGAAATCATTTATCCGCGATGGAAAACATCCGGTGGTGATTCTCCAGTCTGTTCAGGTGGGCGATGATCTTCCGGCACTTTCACCGAAAGCACCGGACAGAATAAATACACTCACAGGAACTCTCATTCAGCATTTCATCAATCAGCTGTTTGATTAAACTGAACGATTGCCCCGGTTCTTATTGTGAGTCACTTTATCGTGGGTCACATTACCCGGGCCTTTGTAGCCTGAGCCGTTGAAGTTTTCTTTCCCCTGAGAGTTCTCCAGGGATTCCTGCTTGGCCTTCTCTTTTTTTATGTCCCGATTTTTCTTTGTCATAAAAATCTCCTTACGGAAATTATGGCATTTCAGGATAAGCCTGTTTATGAACGGAACCTAAAACTTCACCCGTAAATTAAGTGTCTTAGTCGGTATCTATCTCATAATCAGATTAAAAGCATAGAGCTTCTGACCTCGTCAGTATCCCTTCCCCGAAGTTATAACTCCCCCACTTTAAACATCAGGGAGCTTCTATGAAATTTATCGCCGCTATTCTTCTTCTCGCCTCAGTCAGCGCTCATGCTAAAGTCAAAAAAGAAAGCTGGAGCTGCGACGTGAAAGGCAAAAAGATTGTGACTGCTGTTTTCACAGAAACATCATCTAAAGCAACTTTCCACTCAGACGATGAAGAGCAGGAAAAAGTTGATCTGACTTTCCACACTGCCACTCAGAAAACAGCTCTCAACAAGAGTCAGAAAACTGTTCTCAAGGGTTTTCTTGATGCGGGCTACGACAGCTACGGATACAAGATCACTCTCATCAGAACGATTGTCAGCGAATTTGCTTATGCAGGAAAAAACCGCGGTCAGGCACTCATCGAAACCTTCGCCATGCCAAGCTGTGTAGAACCAGCTCTCATTTACGAAGTGATCGATTGTGAAGTTGAAGTGGCCGAGTAAATATATTCTACTTCGGCCTGTGATCCTTCGCGAATTCCGAAGGTGTCGGGTCGAAGTATTTTTGTCTTGGTGCAAATCTAAATGTTTTCTTCGCGAAGTCGACACTTCCAGCGTCCCATGTTGTATCCATAGCGACCCATCTACCATCTACTTTCACTTCATTCCATGCGTGATCACTCCAACCCTGCTGATAAACATCGGCCTGACCAATGACAACTTTCGACTCTAATCCTATAGCGCGATAAAGAGCTGCTGTGAGGTTCGAATACCCAAAGCAGATTGCCTTACCGGATTTAAGAACTGAAACCGCATCCCAATTTTTTGAAGCAAAAGTATTCTGAAAATATGAATCCACATCATACGCAATATGGCTCGAAACCCAGTCGTGAATCGCTTTGGCCTTATCCATTTCTGTCTGAAGACCTTGCGTGAGAGATTCCGCCAGTTCGACAATTTCCGGTGCATCACTCTGTACATCACACGAGGGTGCAATTGCATCGAGAACAACCGCAGATGAATTGATAAAAGTTCCTTGATGTTCAACAACATACTGACTGTATTTAATATCAGATGTGGAAGTCATGATTTGAAATGTATAACTGCCTCTGCCATGACGAAGCGGAATCGATTTATCGAAACGCTCACCCGGTGCCACGGAAAAGAAACTGTCTTCTGTTTTCCCGTTACCGGTAATGTAAACCCTGACCCATTTCACACCCGCCATTAGCGGATTCATCGAGGTAATACGGACATTCCCGTCCATCGTGCCCGATGGGAAGCTAAAGTGGTTGTCATGTCTCCACTGAGCGAAAGAGGAAAAGGACATCAGAAGACTGAATAAGAGGATAAAGGTTTTCATGCCTCCTGTAGTTCAAACCTGTTGCCATCTTTAAAGGGACAAAGGCCCCGAAATCACATTTGAGCCGTGTAAAGAGTTTGGACACGTGCTAACCTGCCCCATGATTAATAAATGGCTCGAAAATACGATCATTGGCCTTGATCTCTGCCCTTTTACCCGCAAACCCTTCCTGGATGGGAAGATCCTCGTTGAAGAGCTTCCTGCCCTCAATCCCGAAGATGCTCACCAGAATTTTCTTTCCTCACTCAGCACTTTCCAGAATCAGAATAAATTCGAAACCGTTCTCCTCGTTTTCCCTCACTGGAAAATGTCCTTCAAAGATTTTTATGAATTCTCAGAAGATTGCGAAGACCAGCTCGCCTCACTTGATCTCGAAGATGAATATCAGATCGTCGCCTTCCATCCGGAATTTGCATTTGAAGGTCTCGAATATTCTGATCGCGCAAATCTGGTGAACTCTTCCCCGTTACCACTGATACATATTCTGCGGACGTTTGATCTCGACATGATCAATATGAGTGCCAAAGAAGCTGAGGCGATGAGTTTTGGAAATTCGAAGAAACTAGAATCGATGACTGCCGAAGAAGTTGCTGCTCACTTCCCCTGGCGATAGGTTCCAGCATACTTGTGGATATGCACTGCCTCATCCGGCGCCGGATGTGAAACTTAAGATTAGCGACGCGCCTTCTGCCATGGTCTGCTGTTATCTTTCTGATCATAATCTTCCTGAGACTTAATGATCTTTCTGATATTGGCCTCTACATATTCGCAAATTTCTCCTGCGATGTCAGCATAGCCTCTTCCCAGTTTTGTGAGTCGGTATTCCACACGCGGCGGGACTTCTGGAAAACTTTTTCTTTCGATAAATCCTGAACGTTCAAGACGCTTCAGAGTCTGGGATAACATTTTTTCCGAGATGCCATCGATCCTTGATTTGAATTCTGCAAACCTCAGAACTTCATCCTTAATCAAGTTCCGCATGATGAGATAACCCCAGAGACCGGTGGTGCTATCCATAATTTCGCGGGCAGGACATCGCGAACTGGCGAGATTTCCTCGTTTCGGAATTACTTTTAAAGCTTCTGCCATACTTACCTCAAGGTGGGTACTTACTCCGGGTAAGTACATGCCCTAAACTTACCATAATCCAGGAGGTGGTCAATGCGAAATTTCTCTCTGTTCATTCTCAGTATGTTTATCCTTACGGGCTGTCAGAAGGCTGAAATAAGTCCTCAGGACATCGTGAAAGCAATTGAAAAAGATCCTGTACTCATCATGACGGCTCTTCAGAAAGCTTCACAGGCTGCCCAGGAGCAGGTGGAGAAGAAAAAAGCAGTTGATGAGAAGCTCGCTTTAGAATCCACCTTCTCCACTCCACTCCAACCACAAATCAGATCTGATGAGTTGATTCTCGGACCGGCCGATGCTCCTATTACATTGGTAGAGTATTCAGATTTTGAATGCTCGTTCTGTGCCAGAGGATTTACGACCGTGAAAAGTCTGATGACTAAATATCCGGGCAAAGTTCGTTTTATCTACAAACATCTTCCCCTAAGCTTCCATCCGCAGGCGATGATTTCGGCCCAGTATTACGAAGCTCTCAGAATCCAGGATGGTAAGAAGGCCATTCAGTTTCATGATGAGATCTTTGCCAATCAGGGAGCTCTGAGAAACGGAGAAGCTTTTCTTAAACAAGTTGTGAAGAAAATCGGTGCCGATCAAAAACGCATAACGAAAGACATTGCTTCAGCAGCAGTTAACGAAAGAATTGAAAGTGATACCAAAGAAGCCGGCACCCTGGGCTTTCAGGGAACACCGGGCTTTCTTCTTAATGGAATTCCGGTGAAAGGTGCATATCCGGTCGAACACTTTGACGGAATTATCGCTGAACTCCAAAAACGCGGAACGCTTAAACTCTAAGGATCTTTGTGAGCCCTTTACTTCTGACCTGCCTTGCTTTTTTTATTGTCCAGCTGGATACAACGATTTTGTATGTAGCCTTTCCCTCAATCCAGGCTTCGTTTCCGGGCTCCGCGCCTGAACACCTGGGTTGGGTGATTAATGCTTACACCATTCTCTTCGGAAGTTTTCTGATTCCTGCCGGAGCGTATTCAGATCAGTTCGGAAGAAAAAGATTTTTCACGATTGGGGTTTTCATATTCACACTGGCCTCCCTCCTTTGCGGGCTGAGTGGGACGATTGAACAATTGATCGCTGCCCGTGCCTTTCAGGCCATTGGTGCGGCAATGCTGATTCCGAGTTCCCTCGCCCTGGTACTCTCTTCGATTGAACAATCAAAGCGTTCAGTCGCCGTGAGTATCTGGAGTGCCGTCGGAGGTTTAGCAGCAGCTGTTGGTCCGTCACTTGGAGCTTTTCTCATCACGACTTTCGGGTGGCGAGCGGCTTTCTTCATAAACGTACCCATTGGCGTGCTTATTATTATCGGAACATTGAAGTATCTGAAAGAATCACTGAATCCACAACCAATCACTCCTTCACTTCTTGCTTCGGGCCTTCTGGCGATTACGTTGATTGCACTCTCAATGTGTTTCTCTGAGAGTGGTGTTTCACAACACGTACTCATCTGGATCGCAGTGACTTTTGTTCTCGCGACCACATTCATTCTTCTGAATAAGAAAATAAAGAATCCGGCGCTCGACTTCTCGCTCTTCAGTCACAGAACAATTCGCTTCTCCAATATCGGAACATTTACTTTCGCGATTGGTTTTTCTGCCATGTTTCTGGGCTTTGTGATTTATCTTACCAAAGGTTGGTCATACGACACGCTTCACGCGGGGCTCGCCATGACTCCCGGACCATTACTGGTTATTCCTACTGCCATTCTTGCGGGAAAATACGCTTCAAGAAAAGGTCACAAACTGGTCATCCTTCTGGGTGGAACATTTTTTATCACGGGGCTTTCACTCCGGATGCTGTGGCCCGCTGATTCTGTGAATTTTCTCATGGGATGGCTCCCGGCAATGGCGATCACAGGTATCGGAACAGGGCTTATCATGCCTTCTTTAAGTGCAGCGGCGACGTTTCATTTACCCCGCGAAAGATATGCCATGGGAAGTGGACTTAACAACACTCTCAGACAATGCGGATCTGTCATCGGGGTTGCCACTCTTATCCTTCTGACACAGGGAACGGCCAAAAATCTGAACCTGGTTTTTAGTTTCAGCATTATATGCGTTCTGATTGCGACAATTAGTGCCCTTTGGATTGATACGAGGCCCTTGAAGTAGCCTCTTCGGGGAAAAATTGCTAGTATTTCCCCCATGAGACAAGCCGTTTTCCTCGCCTTTTTAAGCTATTTATTAGTCCCGTTTTCGTATGCCCAGCAGATGTACGAAAGTAAAGTGGGAAGCATTTATATTTCCGAGTCCTTCATTAACGAGCAGCTCGCTGAACACATTGCGAGTTCCGAACTACTGAAGAATCTGAAAGTGAATCTTGATCCCAAAACCAACAAGATGTTTCTTCACGGCGACTTCAGACTTCCCTTGGATGATATCCGCGCTGTTGGTCTTGATCGCAATCTTGCTGATTTCAAATTCCAGCTCTCCATTCTTCCGGGGATCAGTCCTGACAAACATCTGGTGCTGACATTTCCGATTTCTGAAACGTATTTCTATCAGGCCAATTCCAGAAATCCAAAACGTGATCGCGTGGTGATTCCGGTTCAGCTGGTTTCATTGGGTCTCGCAGCGACTCGTGGATATCTTGCTGCTCTGTCAGGAGACTTTTCGACATTTGACCGGAAGCTCGCGAAGAACAGAGCGCTCCTCACAGGTGTGAATAAACTTCTCGTCGCTGAGAAAAATCCTGATGCGATCGAATCTCTGAAAAACGATAAGAGATCTCTTGAACTCAACATCGCTTCCATTCAGCATGAGCGCGTGCGTTTCGCGCGGACAGCGAAGTCCCTCAATAGTATTTTTGCTTTCAGCGGCGATAAAGATCTCAATCTCAACAATGAGATTCAGGCCCACAAAAACGTCATCTTTCTCAAGTTGAAACTCAGTAAGCTCGTTCCGTACTTAAAAGACATTGAGCTCGCCGGAATCAGAACCGGGAACATTAATCCGACGGGTGGTGGTGCGAATTATCTTATTTTCGACATCAACACTCTCGTGACTGAAAAGCCTAAGCTTGTAAAACGTCCTGCCTATAAACCAAGCCAGCAGAAAATCCCCGCCTCTCTCATGATTCGCCTGAGCCAGAATGTTTTTAAAAGTAAGCTCGTGGTGGAAAAAGAAAAAGCGAGCATGAGTAAGGACATCAAGGATTTCCAGATTCTCTTCCAGGAAGATGGAATTCACGTCAAAGGAAAAGTCCGGAAGTTCTTTGTGGATATTCCTTTCGATGGGCTCGTGGATTTCGTCTATACCGGGCCGGATGTCTTTGAAGTTCGTCTGAGAGAACTGGAAGTCCTGAAAATTGATTTTAAATTTCTCACTCCCCTCGCACTCAAGGCCATCAAAGGCCGTTTGAAAAAAGCTCTCCACGGAATTGGTACTTACAAATATATCGGTAACAAAGATCACAGTCGCGTTCTTCAGGTTACCGTGGATCCGAAGAGTCTCATTCCTGCCTTTCCGGACTTTCATCTGGTGGGTGTAGACGTTCGCGACAAAAACTTCATGCTGAAAATCGGCAGGATTACTCAGGGATCAAATGAAAAAAACATACAATAGATTTTTCGTCACACTGATGGAGATCTTTGACCTCGGGCCTACAGTTGCATTGACTGTGATGCTCGTCACATCCGTCATTCTTCTTACGGGAGTTGTTTTCTTCGTGAAGAGTGCGCCTCCTACGAAACTCACCATCAGCTCAGGTCCGGAAGGCAGTATCAGCCATGGCATGGCCCTCAAATATGCCGACGCCCTCAAAAAAAATAAGATCAAAGTCGAAGTCCTGACCTCGAAAGGATCACTTGAAAACCTGAAACGGATTTCTACTCCGCGCACGAAAGTGGATCTCGCCTTCGTTCAGGGTGGTAGTGACAGTGAAACGACTAATTTCAAGAACATCGTTTCTCTCGGTGGTGTGAGCTACCAGCCACTTTTCTTTTTTTACCGGGGAAAACCGATTGAGCGCCTGGCCCAGATGAATGGAAAAACAATCGTCATTGGAAAAGAAGGATCGGGTTCACGGAGACTCGCTCTGAGACTTCTTGAACTCAACGGCATGGATAAAACATCCAATCTCATTACACTGAAAGGTGAGGATGTCCCCGATGCTCTTCTTCAGAAGAAAATTGATGGCGCATTCATGATGGGAGAAAGTGCTTCGGTGAAAGTTATCCGCACTCTCATGACGTCAGAAGACATTCATCTCTTAAGCTTTAAGAACGCCAATGCCTATGCCCGTAAAGTTGATATCCTCCACATCATCGATCTTCCGGAAGGCTACATCGATTTCGGAAAAAACATTCCCGGCGAAACAATCAAACTTCTGGGACCGATGCTTGAACTTATTGCCACGAGAGATCTTCATCCTGCGCTTTCCGATATGGTTCTCGATGCCGCGACAGAAATTCACTCGTCTCCTGGCATTTTCCGGAAGCGCGCTGAGTTTCCCATGGCGGTAGAGAACAGAATCCCGCTCAGTGATGATGCTCAACGTTTCTATAAGTCTGGTAAGTCATTTTTATACCGCTATCTTCCTTTCTGGCTTGCGAGTCTCCTTAACAGAATGCTGGTTTCGTTCTTACCGATGCTCATCATCCTGATTCCGGCCGTAAGAAGCGTTCCGATGGTCTTCCGTTGGATGGGTCAGCTTCGCATTCGTCGCCGTTACCGTGCCCTTCTCCGTCTCGAGGCGAAGTTTAAGCATGAAACGAATCCTGAAAAGTTAAGAGATCTCGAAGATCAGTTCGAAGCGATCGAAAAAGATGTTCAACAGATGAAGGTTCGTGCGACATTCGCCGATCAGTTCTATTCACTGAGATCGCACATTGATTATGTCCGAAAACTCATGCTCGCAAAAATGGGATCCGTTAAATGAAAAAGACTTTTAAGCTGACTGACCCGAAAAAAGCACCTGCCCGTCAGGTGGATTATGTGAAACACGAAATCAGTAAATACATTGCTCGTGAGAGAAGAAAGCCACTCGCTACAAATGTTGATTTCTGGGATTTTGACTGCAAAATCGGTACAGATGCCGAAAGTGCTGAAGTCATTCACGTCGCTGAAATTAACAAGAGTATTGATAAAATCGTGATCGGGAATGCAGAGTCTTTTTACCTCGAAGTTCTCGCAAAACCCGGCCGCAGAACCAAAAAATAAAACACCTGTCTAAAGTCTATACAGCTATAAGTGCATGGAGAGCTTTTTCCCGCCCGTTTCTTGGCATTTAAAGTGCAATTAAGCCTCTCATGAAACTCATTCTCCTATTAAGCTTCCTCTCCGGGTTTGCCCACGCTTATGTGGCCACTCCCGACGTGATCTATGATGAGATCAATGGGGTTAAGCTCGGTATGGATGTTTTCACCCCTTCAAATCCCGGCATGTGGTTAAGACCGGCTCTCGTGTTCATTCACGGTGGCTGCTTCAGCATGGGTTCAAGAAAAGACATTCCCGAAGAAATGAAACAACTCGCTGACGAAGGCTTTACTGTCTTCAGTCTCTCTTATCGCCTTTCACCAGTGGCGAAATATCCTGCGGCCATGAAAGATATCCAGCAGGCCATACGCTTCATCAGAAAAAATTCTCTCACGTACAAGATTGATCCATTGAGAATGATTGTTCACGGCGAATCGGCCGGTGGAACCCTCGCCGCTTATCTGGGACTCAGACCCGTCACAAACCGCGAAGGAAAGATTGATCTTCTCTCATTCAGAGTTCCGTATGTGAGCGAATGGTTCGGAAGAATGGACTTCACCGCAAGTCAGTCGACTGGTGAAGACTGTGCCGAAAGTTTTCTGGGATTAAAACGCGGCCCTGAGACGATGGATGCCTTTAAACAAGCTTCTCCTCTCTCATACATAGATGACCGCTCAGCAGAGTTCTTCATCATTCACGGAACAAGTGATCAACAGGTTTATCCGATTCACTCAGCGATGATCGCTAACAAGCTCTGGTCAGTCGGCAAAAAAGCTGAACTCTATTTTAATGAAAATCAACCGCATGGTTTTGATCGCCGTCTCCCCTGGATACTGACAAAGAATCGAATTCTCGCGTTCGCAGGAAAAGCGAATAAAGCAAAAGCTCATTCCCCTTATCATGAAGTGAAATTCACGCTGCATGAACGCACACCTGTCTCCGGGAAGTTTGACCTGAATCTCATTCTCGGACTGGGCCCAAAAACGACAGTTCTTTCGAAAGCTGGTTCAGATATTTTCAGCAGTGGTTCTTTCACCGGAAGTTTCGGAGTGATTTCAAGAAGTAAAAAAATAGATTTAAAACTTGAGTCGTTCACCCGTCAAAATGAAACTGAATTCGTTGATCTGGAATCAAGTGGTTTGAAAATTGCTAGATAATTCCTGCGTTTTACACGGAGGTAATTATGCGTCTTAAACCAATCATCATGCTTATTCTGGCCTCATTCCTCATTGTCTCCTGCAATGAAAAAGAACCACGCGAGAAGTGGACTCAGGAACGTCAGGAGGCACGCGGCGATGAAGCTCAGAGTGCAGTTCCCCATCCCGGCCGGGGTGATTTCGGGGCAGCTGATGAGGAAAAATTAGATAATCATCTTGGGAATGAGCGCCAGGAAGAATCGGCCAATCAACGACTCGAGAACGAACAGGAACAATAGCCAAAAAAAAGCCCCGCTTTCGCGGGGCTTTTTGATATTTATTTTCTCATCCGGCCGGTAACTTCATTCACGACAGTTCCGTCAGCATTAAGATTCTTGTAGCTGTATTCAACACTTCTTCCGACTGAAAGATCACCACAGTTATTTCTGTAGTTGAACTTATCCAGCTGACGGAAGGCGAAGTGTTTACAATCTTCGAGATCAACATCACAAGCAGAAGCTTTCGTTGTCGGAGCTGATCTTTCAAACGGATGCGTGTGGTATGGGGGATAATATTGACCAGGATAATTTCCCGGATAGTTGCCGCGGTAATCAGGATAGTTCATTGAACCCGTGATGTGGCATTCAGCAAGAGTTGATCCTGTGACAACAACATCACAACGGTTGGCAAAAATCATTTCGTTATTCATGTCAGGAACGCATCTGCCGGCGAAGGCCGTTGAGGCAGAAAGAGCAAGTAATGAGACGATGAAAAGTTTCATAGGTATATCCTTGTAAGTGTGGAGTGGGAGTATCCCCTCTGAATCACATTTACAAGCAATGCGGCATCGGTATGGAAGAATTACATTCCCTAAGCCGCTGAATATATGAGATAAAAATGCCTATGATGAAACTAATTTTCGCTTCAGTACTACTTTCTACTTCTGCCTTTGCTGCCCGCTATCAGGTCATCAATCAGCATCCTCATGATCTGGCCCAGATGAAAAAGCATGTGACGACAGTTTCAAAATTCGGTCGCCTCTGGATAGTGGAAGGAACAAATGTTCCGGAAAAAGTTTTGAAGAATCTGAAACTCATCACAGGTCGCGAAAGACATTACTCATATGCTCCGATCATTAATCCGATCGCTAGCAATGTTGTCCGGAATCAAATTACTAAAATGTCTGAGACACTGATTCGTGATTATGTTGTGAAACTTGCCGGATATAAAACCCGTCTTGCCGGAACAACCGAAAATGAAAGAGCTGTTGAAGAGATTGAGAAAAACTTAGCTGAGCTTGGATATGTCACGAGCCAGATCTGTTACTCAGGAAAAAAATGCAGCATCATCGCTGAGAAAAAAGGCACAGTCTCGGAAGATAAAGTCATTCTTGTTGAAGCTCATATGGATTCTGTCGGAAGAGATTTCGCAGGAGCTGATGATAACGCTTCAGGAACAGCTGTGCTGATGGAAATGGCCCGCGTTCTTTCCTCTCATACAAATAAGAAAACAATCCGCTTCTTTGTCACCAACGGTGAAGAAGGCGGACTTCTCGGTGCTGAACACTATGTGAAAACGCTGAAGGCCAGTGGCGAGATCAAGAAACTCGTTCTTGGTATCAACATGGATATGGTGGGATGGAATTCAAACGGCATCGTGGAACTTGAGACGAATGCTGAATATGATAATCTCGCGAAGTGGTTCGCGGGTCTCGCTGCTACTTACACAACTCTCAAGACAAAAATCACTCTCGGCGCCTGGGGAAGTGATCATGTTCCGTTTCTCAAAGCGGGCGTTCCTACTCTCCTCACGATCGAAGACTGGAGTACCAAAACACCGTGCTATCACGCTGCCTGCGATAAGCCTGAAGGTCTCAACTACGCTTACGCAACTGAGATCGGAAAGCTGAATGTCGCTGCGGTGATGACGAAGGATGCTGAGTAATTATTTCTGGCAGAGCTCTTCGAATGACTGCGGTTGCTGGTCAATCTGGAGAGCTTCAATATAAGTCATTGAACGACTCTTCTTTGCCTTCTCTTTATAGAGACTGAATCTCGCCACAATATTTTCTTTTTCTCTCATCGGACAATATTCTTCTAAAAGAACCTTTGAAACGACTTTCCACGTGCGTGGTTCGTTGAAAGAAAGATTGAAGGTCTCATCCCAATACGGGTTTACGTAGTCTTTGATTTCCGGAATTTTTACCATCTCCCAGCGACCCTCTGTTTCTTTCAGATAAGTGTCTTCCTGATTAAGACAGAACTTACGGTAAAAACTGAGACCCTGGTAGTTCGCCTCAAGATCTCCATAGCTGAATACACCACTGGCCCAGATGCCGAGAATTCCTGCTTCATTCGAAAGACCCAAATGGATCGCTGAATTCTCAGCTTCTTCCACTGTTTGACCTTTCTTGATCTGGTTTAAGTATTCGGTAAAATATCGGCGGCCGGTGGAAGCGAAGTGACTGAGTTTATCGATACCGAAATAGATGCCACCAACCTGCATATTAGGTGCGAGCGGAGCAAATTTTAAAAGCGGAGACGGAGTTTCAACGTAGATACTCTGCTCAATATAATGATCAGTAGAAGGAAAGATTTTATCGGAGATATTCTTGGTACTCCAGTTCACGAAAACTTCGCCACGAACACCTGTTTTAAAGCGGTCAGCAACCTTGAATGTTACTTGCTCGCAATTCATTCCAGCTGACGATTTGAGAACATCTTCTATCTCAGTCTGAATGTATGAATTAAGGTCTCCCGATGAATCCGGAAGTTCCTGGCGCCACGAGAGATAATTGTCTGTTTCCAGAGCAAAGGCAGAAGTAGCAGTCGCCAATAATAGTAAGCTGAAGAATTTCATGAGCCGATTCTATCAGGGGGTGATACTGAGGTGGGTAAAGCGGTAAAGTTTCCCGGGCCGTCTAATGTTTGAACACCGCCTGGAAGTTTTTCCCAAGTCCCCTTAAGGAGAGGGAGAAAGGGGTATGCTCCTCCCATAACCCATAGGAGTTCCCATGAAATCCCTTCTCGCTCTCTTAATTCTCTCTTTTGCCGGATCAGTTTTTGCCCAGGAGACTCAGGTCTGCTTTGAGCGCACATATTCAGAAGCTCACATGAAGAAGAATCCTAAGCAGCTCGTAAAATCCATCGTCGTTACACTCACCCAGGAAGAGCATCTCTATAACTCAATTGTCGTAAAAACCAGAAAGCCTATCAAAGGCACAACAGGATTCTCATCAGGCGGAGCTTGTAACATTTCAAGAGGCGGACTCGCTTGCGGCTTCGATGCTGATGGCGGAAATTTCGTCCTGACTGACAACGGAAAAACGGCCCTTCTCAAGATTTCAAATGCCCTCATGCTCTATCGTGACAATATCGATTCAGAAGATGAATCGGAAGGCCGTGACCTCGTTCTCAAAGCAGGAGCAGCGAACGGGATCTACAAACTCAACTCAGTTCC
Source organism: Bdellovibrionota bacterium (assembly GCA_040387275.1). GTDB lineage: Bacteria > Bdellovibrionota > Bacteriovoracia > Bacteriovoracales > Bacteriovoracaceae > Peredibacter. The sequence goes on from JAZKDZ010000001.1 coordinate 1,190,759, forward strand.
TTGTAAATAGACTCCATAAAGTGAGGAAAGTGAGGACTCACCTCACCTTCCTCGCATTAAATCCAAGGCCTTAAAGGTAGTCTCAAGCCCTGTAAAAACCGTCCCACCCTTTCAATCCCGCCCCCGGAAATGCTATACGTTCCCCTATGAAAAACCGTTCGGGTAAGAAGATTACCGTGCTCCATGAGGGTGATAAGGCCTTCCGCGATATTCTTAAGCAAAACTTCGAAGAAAAAAAGAAAGCGAACTTCCGCTATTCAATCCGTGCGTATGCCGAGCATCTGGAAGTCGATCAATCATTTTTAAGTAAAGTCCTCCGCGGTGAAAAAGTTCTCTCTCCGGAAAGAAAAATCAGATGCCTCAAGACTTTGAAGGTCTCTCCTCCCGATATCAATCATGTGATTCAGGGCCCTCAGTCTAAAAAAGATTTCAAGCTTCTTGAAGAAGACATGTTTGAAATGATGTCGGACTACCATCACTACGCGATCATGGAGTATGTCACTCTGAAGAACGCTCAGGTGACTCCACTTAAAATTGCCAGACGCTTCCGCATTTCCACAGAACAGAGTCGCGAGTATCTCCAGCGCCTGATCACTCTGGGTTTCCTGGAACAAAAAGATGATGGATCGTTTGAATTAACCAATGCCAACAACACCTGGTATCACCCGACTAAAACATCGAAAGCAAAAAAACAGCTCCAGAAGAATCTTCTCGAAGAAAGTATCAAGAGTATTGAATCCGTTCCCTACGATCTCCGCGATCATAGCTCAGTCACCATTGCGATTAATAAATCTAAAATGCCTGAGATCAAAGAACTCCTTCAGGACGTAAGGAGAAAACTCTCCGTGCTCATGCAGAAAGATGGCGATTTCGATGAAGTGTACCAGTTAAACATCTCGTTTTTCCCGTTAACCAAGCTTGAAGGCCCGCAATGAAAGTTCTCCTCTCACTTCTCGTTCTCCTGATTCCGCTGAAAGGATTTTCTCCTCAGGAAGGTGGCGGCGGGAACGTTTGTTCATACAGAGGTGAACTTGTTCTCCTGGATGAATTCTACAGCGATTACGGAAACGTTTCCGGCACACAATGGGCACCTCCGCAGGAGAAACCCGTTTACCGTGTGGATGAAACTGGAGAGAAGATTCTCGACCTAACCAAAATGGAAACGGCTTCCGTCTTTCTGAAAACTCTCAACTGGTACAGAACTAAGCTGGATAAAGACCTTTTCCGCGAGCTCCAGGATTACTTCATGGCCCTCGATACGGTTTACATGAAAAGAGAACAGTTCATGCAGGCCTGGAGTCCGGATGGGCATTATCGCATTGGATGTGCGAAAGGTTTCATGCGGGCCCTCATCGTCTCAACTCCGGAAGGCGTAACGATGCTCTCTCAGAAAGACTGGGACCAGCTTCATCCGCAAAGAAAACAGATTGTGATGTTTCATGAAACACTGAGACTGGCGCAGATTCACACAGACTGGTTCAAAGACGTCATGAATGATGAACTCTCTGTTCTCACGATGATGCTTTTCCACGGAGCGATGAGAGACATCACTTCTCATCCGGCCTGGAGCAAAATTGTGTCTGATCTCAAAGCCCAACTCTATACAACCGATAGCCTCGCAGTGATTGAGAAAAACATCTCAGAAGCTCAGGACAGTTTGCAATCAAGTCAGGCGGTCAGTGATGTAAATCGACTCTCGATGCTTCTTAAGCAGAAAGATATCAAGCTTGGCCGTGAGCCAGGTCTTCACTTCTCAAATCAGATGAAAATCCTTCGTGCGAACCCTCTTTATCAGGCAAAGGCCGCTGAAATCGTCCGGGATATGAGAAATCACTAAGAGCTTCACTCTGGTAGTCCTCACTGTCCTCACTCTCTGATCCCTATGCATCATCTTTTTCCGTGAAATCGCGATAATCACGGCATGAAGAAACAAATACGTAAAATTATCCGGAAAAACTTCAACCGCATCCCCGACAAGCTCCGCGCTCGGCTTGAGCGAAGAATGTTTCAGATTAATCTGGATGGTCTCCCCTCTGATTTCATCTTCAAGCTCGCAGAGACAAAAGATGAGCTCGAGCAGGCCTTTACTCTCCTTCACGACTCCTATGTGAGGGAAGGCTTCATGAAACCTAAACCATCCGGCATGCGGGTTACTCCTTATCACGCGCTTCCTACGACCACGACTTTAATCGCGAAAGTTGGATCGAAAGTTATCGCTACCGTTTCTCTCATCAGACAAACAAGTCTGGGACTTCCCATTCAGCAGGCCTGCGATCTTTCTTCTGTCATTGGTCCGGGACAACAGGCCGTGGAAATTTCCGCTCTCGCCATTCATCCTGAATATCGCGGGAAAGACGCGCAGATTTTATTCTGGCTCAGTAAATACGTGCTTCAGTATTCCTACAAATATTTCGGTGTGGATTACATGTTCGTGGCGATCGGGCCATGGAACGCTGACCTCTATGAAAATATCATTCTCTTTAAGCGACTTCACTTCATAGAAAAATACGCCTTCAGTAATAATGCTCCGGCGGTAGTCGCTTATCTGGATCTTAAAAATTACTCGAACGATCTTTTGTCGGTTTACTGGAACGCTCCCCCTGAAAGAAACGTTTACGCTTTCATCATGGTCCATCAGCTTTCGCCGAAACAGTTTCAGTTTCCGAAGCGAGCGGTTTATTCCGTAAGTGATCCTGTTCTCACGCCGGAACTTCTGAAACATTTCCTGGGAATCATGGAGCTCACTGATATCCAGCTCGCCACTCTCCACGGGATCTATAAAGATTTTCCGGAATATAAGAAGGTTCTTCCTCCGACAAATGTTCATATGGAACTTCAGTCACGAACGAGAAAAATCCGCTTCCAGGTGAACTGTCCTGCCATCTTCAGCATGAACGGAAATCAGCACATTCATGAATCAGAAGTGCTTCAGGTTTCGGAATCCGGCTTCATGGCGAGAGTTGAACACAATGTGAATCCTGGTGACGAAGTGATCGCCCAGGTTCGGACAAATACGATCGAAGTGATTGAACTACATGCAACAGCAGTCTGGTCGAATGGAAACGGGCTTTCGGGATTCCGTCTCGATAAAACTGTAGCCTCATGGGAGAAATTCATCGCCCATCTTAAAAACTCTCAGAACAAGGTATCCGCATGAAATACACACTTCTCACCTGTGCGACTCTCAACTATCTTTCATACTTCTGCTGCCTCTTTGCAATTTTCAGAAGCCACAAGGAAGTTCATTCGCTTCAGTTCAGTCTTTTAAAACTGAATACGCTTGCTCTCTGGGTTTCAGGGCCCGTACTTATCTGGAACTCGACTCCCCATGCTGGATATCTTTTTATCAGCGTCGTTCAGCTTCTTTGTCTCGCAGGGTTCTGGTCAACATCCAGAATCGCGAGCAGAAATCAGTTCACGACTGTTTACTCGAAAGATACACCGGTCAAACTCGTTCGCTCTGGACTCTACAAATATGTGAGGCATCCGTTCTATCTGATCTATCTTATGACTTACGGATCAATAGTCTTTGTGGCGCCGTCGATGATCTATTCGGCTTTAGTTGTTTCTATAACCGCGCTCTATATCCACGCAGCACGGACAGAAGAAGCGAAATTTCAGGCCTCGGTTCTGAGTCTTGAACACAAACGCTATCAGGATGAGACGGGAATGTTTTTACCGAAAATTAAAAAGGCCGGATGATGTAATAGACATGTCTGAGATCATAGATCTTATAACTCCCCGGTTTCTTCTTTCTTCCGCCGATGTAACTTAAAATGACGGCCCGGTTTTTCTCTCTGTCAGTCCACTCGACAAAAATCCCGCTGTGATCAGATTCCTTGAAAGAATAGTTTATGAAGTAGAGCCAGTCACCGGCCTGAATCGTCGAGAGATCAGCGTAAGGTCCGTTGTATTTACTTTTTAAGGGCGTGACACGTTTGTCGGCCTTGTAACCTGAATTATTGTAAACGGCATTCGCATAATCCCAGCAACTGCCTCTTACAACCTTATTCTCTTCCACCATTCCGCGGCCGGTACTGAGAACGGTTTTCCCTTGAGGAGTCGCCTTGTCTTCAGCACTGGCGAGGATTTTTTCGAGATCGCGGATCTTGCCGTTGGAATCGATATCACTCAGTTGTGTGTCTCTGGATTTTTTGATGCTCGAGCAAGAGCTCACTATCAAAAGGAGAATGAAAACAAAGCCAGATCTCATCATTTATTTCTTCATGGAGGGAATAATAATATTATCGAGAAGCTTACTGAACAATGACTTCTCAAAGGGCTTATTCAAAGTCATTGAATAATAATTGACCATGGCAATGATCACTTCACAGGCGAGATCAACATCTGCTTTCGGTGAAAGCTCACCTCTTTCAATGGCACGTTTCATGAGGGTGCGGTTCATTTCCGTCCACGGTTCAAAGATTTCTGCAGATGTTTCATCAATGAGCTTTTTGTGAACCGTGAGAAATGATCCAAGTTTAGAGAGGATTCTTCCTTTTCGTTCACTGTACTCTGTCGAATGTGCCTTCACGACACTAAGGAGATCACCTCTGATACTTCCGGTATCCGGTAAGTGAGTAAGATCAACAGAGCCACCACTCATCCAGACTAAAGAATCTTTAACGAGCTCTGCCTTTGAGGGCCATCTGCGATAAAGAGAGGCCTTACCCGCACCAACCCGCGCTGAAACCATATCCATGGTCATACGGTCAAAACCTATCTCACCGAGTATTTCAATGGTCGCAGACTTAATCTGATCATCAAGTGAATCATCGCGCTTGCGACCAACGGTTACGGTTTTTTTGGTCACCGTTTTGGAGATTTTTTTAGAGGCAACTTTTTTGGTCTTCTTCATGATTTCACCTTCTATTACGATACCACGGAGTTTCGAAATAGGCCATGTACATAGGTGAATTACCTGGATTTCCTATGAATATATCGAGACTCGCCAGTTTCGAAACTGGCCAGTATCGTAATTGTGTGGTTAAATACATTTGAGACTTAAACCACAAAGGACTTTTATGAAAACGATTCTGATAACTGGCTGCTCCTCCGGATTTGGCTATGAAACAGCCCAGCTCTTCTTACAGAGAGGATGGAAAGTGATTGCAACAATGCGCTCTCCCCGTCCTGATTTATTCCCTAACTCACAACAAGTGCGGGTCCTTCCCCTTGATGTGACAAAACCTGGAAGTATCAAGGAACTCATGGAGTCAGTTGGACCAATCGATGCACTCGTCAATAACGCTGGAGTTGGTTCACTAAACGCACTCGAAGGGATGAATGCAGAAACCATCCAGGAAATATTTCAAACGAATACATTAGGGACAATTGCTATGACTCAGGCAGTGATACCGTCGTTCAGAGAGAGAAGAACAGGAGTGATCGTGAATGTAACATCTTCTGTAACCTTAAAATCACTTCCCCTACTTTCTGTCTATACGGCCAGCAAAGCAGCCGTGAATGCTTTCACCCAATCTGTAGCTCTCGAGCTTGCACACTTTAATGTTCGAGTGAGAGTGGTCCTCCCTGGCCGCGCCCCAGAAACGAAATTTGCAGAGAATGCAAAGTCGCGCATGAGTGGATTTCCGGAAGCCTATAAAGAAATTGTAGAAAATGTTTTCCAAGGCTGGGCCAAATCTACGGAAGCCTACACTCATGCTCATGATGTAGCAGAAGCTGTCTGGAAGGCCGTGACAGACGACTCGACTCCCATGTTCATCCCCGCAGGAGCAGATGCCGTGGAATGGGCCAGTAATAAATAAGGTGTCTTCTATGAAAACTATTCTGATGATGATTCTATTTTTTTCGGGATGTAGTAACTCACCTGCAATTATTGAAAATAAAGAGAAAGTGATTCTTGTTCATGGATATGGAAGATCGATTTCGGCCATGAAAGGGATTCAGGATTATCTTAATCATGAAGGATATCAGGTTATCCCGATTGGATATTCCTCCCTCACTCAGGATTTGGACGGGATCAAAAAAGAGTTTATTGCAAAAGTAGATTCAGGTCTTAATGGGAGAGAAGCGAAAGTCCATTTTGTCGGTCATTCTTTCGGCGGATTGATGATTCGAAACTATCTGGCGGAGAAGACACCAAAAAATCTGGGGAATGTCGTTATTCTGGGTACTCCCAATAAAGGCACACCACTTGTCGATTACATTCAGGACAAATGGTATTACGGCCTCACTGGCCCTGCCTTAATCAATCTCAGTTCAAAAGGTTCTGTCTTTTTAAGTTCACTACAAAAACCTTTTTATAATCTGGGAGTGATTGCAGGAAATGTTTCGAGCTCTTCCAGAAATAGTATTTTCTCGGGAGCTAACGATGGTCTGGTGCCTGTGGAGTCAACAAAAGTAGATGGGATGAAAGACTTTATCATTCTGCCAGTCAACCACTACTCTATGCGCTCACATCCGGTGGTGAACAGACAAATTCACCATTTTCTGAGTAAGGCAGAATTTATTAAGGTTGAGCCTTAAAGGAGTTTTTATGAGTTACCGTTTATTAGGAAAAACTGGTATCCGGGTTAGTCCTTATTGTCTTGGTACGATGATGTTCGGAAAAGGTGGAAACCCTGATCATGATGAGTGTCTTAAAATGATTCACAAGTCACTCGATCATGGAATCAACTTCTTTGACAGTGCCGATGCTTATAACAAAGGTGAGTCCGAGGAAATTTTAGGGATGGCAATCAAAGGAAGACGCGACAATGTCATTATCAGTACAAAAGTCTATCATCCGATGAGTGATGATCCCAATCAACGTGGTGGTTCACGAAGATGGATTATTGAAGCAGTCGAAGGATCACTTCGTCGTCTTCAGACTGACTACATTGATTTATATCAACTTCATCGCCCTACTCCTGAGACTGATATGGAAGAAACGCTTTCCGCGTTTTCAGATCTTCTCCGATCAGGAAAAGTCCGTGCGATAGGAACTTCGACCTTTCCAGCATCGGATATTGTTGAGGCCCAGAAAATTTCTGAGCAACGAAATCTTTCACGCTTCAGGATCGAACAACAGCCTTACTCAATTCTGAACAGGCAGATTGAACGGGAAATTCTACCGACCTGCCAGCGGTATGGAATAGGTGTTTCTGCATGGAGCCCGCTTGCTAAAGGTATGCTTACCGGGAAACACCGGAGAGGCCATACAGCGGAGAATTCTTTGAGAGCAAAATATTTTACGAAACTTATGACTGACGAACACACCCTTCAGATAGTTGAAGAACTAATTCCTCTAGCTGAGAGGGCAGGAATGTCACTGACACATATGGCGCTTGCTTTTGTCATTTCCCATCCTGGAATTACATCAGCCATTTTAGGTCCGAGAACACCTGCTCAACTGGATGATCTTCTCGAGGCTACAAAATTTTCTTTGAGTGATGAGGTTCTTGATGAGATTGATAAAATAGTTCCACCAGGAATTGATATCGCTCCCTTAGAGGGCTCTGCTTACACACCACCATCAATCAGCCAGTTAAGCTTAAGGCGTCGACCAATGATGGAAAGGTAAAATTCAGCGATTGCCACTAACAGGACCTTTCGGTTTCTCACTTCTTTGAGTTCCAGCAGACTCAGAAAAAGTCTGCTGGAACATGGAGATTTTTATTGAGCGAAAACGACCCACGCTTTGCATTCGGCACATCCATCCATATCGGTAGTCGTACCGAAACGGATCGGGCACTCACGCGCCTCGAGATCATCGTATGCTACACTTTTACCCGGCTCTAATTTCACCTTGCCTGAATTGTGATGAAAAATGTTCACTCTTTCCTGAGTCGTGAGACCAGAAAGGGCGTCGACAAATTTATCGCCAACATTTGTAAATTTCACATTGAAGTGACAGGTAGAACCGTGGTGCTTAACGTATTGTGACTGCACAGCGATCATTCCACCTTGCGAAAGAGCGAAATTTTTCGGGCTGCTCCACTCCTCAGCTTTTGAACCAAGTGGTAACTGATTCCCCGGAACCATAGATTCTGCAACCCATTCAGCAGGAGTTTTATACTTCTTAGAAGCACAACCTCCAGCGAGAACCATCATCAATGCACTGATAAGACTGAAGACAAAAACTGATTTCATCGAAACTCCATTGTTAAAAATACAATGAAGTTATTTTAATACTCTCTTAAAGCGAGGGCCGAAAAAAGGACGATAAGAATAAAAAATTAAGGTTAATCCCGACTAGGGAAGGCAGAAATTATCGATTGCCATTTACGGGACCTTTCGGTTTTTCCGATCTCTGTACCGCCCGGAAATCCGTTGCCGGACGAGTCACACCATGTTCGCGACGGAACATTTTCTTGATCGATGTATCACTCTGAGCAGTTTGTCGGCAATCATCACCGATCTTCAGTTGATCAGCGCACTTCACGCAGATCCATTCGGCTTCAGAGGTTGGATTGCGATGATAGTAAAGTTCCACATCAGGTCTGACCTGCTGGCACTCTTCACAGTAGTTCCGCTGCTCCTGATGGATCACGGCCTCTGTGACTTGTTTCTTTTTAATTTGTTCGCGTTCGTTGGCGGCTTTCGGATTCGGGGTTTCTTTGAGGCCGGCCTGGAGTAACTGTTCTTTTAGACTTTTCATAAGACGATTATAGCAAAAAGTTTTCTAGTTTTTTAAGATAAATCCTTTGTAATCTTCTTTCACGTTCTTCGCCATCTGGAACAACTTATGCCTGACTAATTGAATATTTTCCGGAGTGGGATGATTTATAAGCTCTCTCATCACGGTACTAAGATTCACTACTTCCTGGGACTGGAATTCTGCGACCTTCCGGATGTTCTCAAGCCGGACTTTTGCCGTGATGATAACTTTTTTGGCGACCCGTTCGGCATCCTGTTCGAACCTGACTCCTGTCGGAGTGAGCTCGAAATCTTTCTGATAATTTCCCATGATAGCCTTCTCTTCAAGAGTCAGCTGGTCTGCCTGCATCTTACGGGTAAACTCGGCAGAATCAATTCCCTTACTTGTAAGATATTGCGGGAATTCTGTCTCCATGGCCTGATTTCTGCGCACGGAAAGATTTTGCATTTCAACGAATGCTTTCTTATCGGCCTCGGATACTAAGGTAACTGTTGCCATGCGATTGAATTCATCCGTCACCTGAACTTGCACACTTCCATTTGGCTGAGGAAAAAGTTTAATCCCGATGGGTTTTTTTCCACTCAACTGATCGGTCAAAGAATTGATCAGTGTACCTGTGAATTCTGTCGTCGCATCTGAAATGACTTTCAGACTATCCCCCGTATCTGCAATTTGTCTCAGGAGTGATCTTTGCATAGCAGGATCTGTCAGGAATTTCCCTTTAAAGGCCTGAGCCAGAGTCTGAAGATCCGTGGAAAAAGTGTAGAGTTCTTCGGCCGACATGTAGCGCTCATACAAACCCTGCTCATTCAGGAGTTTTGATCCCGTAGCATGAAACTGAGTATGAAAAATGGATGGCGTTCCCCGGTTTCTTCTGGCAAAAAACATCGCGTGCCGGGATTCGTGCTTACCGGTTGTGTTGATGTACTCCTGAAGAATCCCAACTGCCTGTTCAGCTCCCATCTCAATCCGGGATTCAGAGGGACTGAAATATCCCATGAAACTTTTCTGGGCATTATCCTTAACTGACATCGTGATTTTTTTAAGACCAAATCTTTCAGAGACCCGACGATAAAACTCGAAGGCCCTGCTGTCTCTCGGTTGTCGGGAGAAATCAAGTTGCAGGGTCTTTACACCCGAATCATCGGTCACAACGATTGCGGGAATTCCCTTCTTCCTGTAAATCTCCTGAACTTTCTCTACGAAATTATTATTGATCACAGTCATTTCCTGACTCAGGAAAGTGTATTTCATGTCGAGGTCATGCATCTCATCGATAACTTCTTTTTTAGGAAACTTGATTCCATTAAGCTCCCGATACCGCGCTTCGATCGTACGTATCTCCGCCCCTTTTTCATTAAGCCGGTTGAGCTCATGATAGAAAGGTCTGAGTTCTTTTCTGATGGATGCGGATAATTTTTCACGTTCCTGGAAAGCACCATTAACCTGTGGTCGTGAAAGAGAATAACAATCTAGGATCGTGCCCGAAAAAGCACTGGTCGAAAAAAGAGTAAGAAGGAGCAGAAACTTCATCCTTTCGTATCGGAAGATACGGGATGAACTGGATCAATTACTGCTCAGACTATTTCACTCAGCTTTTTCTGGCGGCATCTATGGTAGCGACATCAATTTTTTTCATTTTCATCATAGCAGCGAAGGCCCTTTTCGCCTCTTCTCCACCCCTGGCCATCGCCTCGGTAAGTGTCCTCGGTGTGATCTGCCACGAAAGACCCCAGCGATCTTTACACCAGCCGCACTGACTTTCCTGACCACCATTTTTTACAATCGCGTTCCAGTATTTGTCCGTTTCCAGCTGATCTTCAGTCGCGATCTGAAAAGAAAAAGCCTCAGAATGCTTGAAATACGATCCACCGTTTACACCGATGCAGGGAATGCCCATCACTTTAAACTCAACAGTGAGCACATCTCCCGCCTTCCCTGATGGATAATCTCCGGGAGCGCGATGAATTTTACCAACAGAACTGTCCGGAAAAATTTCTGCGTAAAAATGCGCCGCTTGTTCAGCGTCTTTATCGTACATGATGCAGACGGTATTTTTTGCTATATGCATAAGGGCTCCTTCATTAATGCCAAGACCTGTAACTTATGCAAGGATACTTCCCACCAGAATATAATTCAAAGGAATCTCCATATGAAAACTCGTGCTGCAGTCGCTTTCGCTGCGGGAAAACCATTAGAAATTGTTGAACTCGATTTAGAGGGCCCGAAAAAAGGCGAAGTACTGATTCGAATTACGCACACGGGTGTCTGTCATACAGATGCGTTCACTCTTTCCGGCGATGATCCTGAAGGAATTTTCCCTGCTGTTCTCGGACACGAAGGCGCAGGAATTGTTATGGAAATCGGAGAAGGAGTCACGAGCGTAAAACCAGGTGATCATGTGATCCCACTCTACACAGCTGAATGTCGCGAATGTCTTTTCTGTAAATCCGGAAAAACGAATCTCTGCGTTTCTGTTCGCGCGACACAAGGAAAAGGTGTCATGCCAGACGGGACAACACGTTTTTCTTATCAGGGAAAACCCGTATATCACTACATGGGTTGCTCAACTTTCAGTGAGCACACAGTTGTAGCGGAAGTCTCTCTTGCTAAAATTAATCCGAAAGCAAATCCTGAACAGGTTTGTCTTCTCGGTTGTGGAGTGACAACTGGTATCGGAGCTGTTCACAATACGGCGAAAGTTCAGGAAGGTGATTCTGTTGCCGTCTTCGGACTCGGCGGAATTGGTCTTGCCGTCATTCAAGGTGCTAAGCAAGCGAAGGCCGGAAGAATTATCGCGATCGATACTAACCCTTCGAAGTTTCCCCTCGCCAAAGAATTTGGTGCCACTGATTGTATCAATCCCAAAGATCACACAAAACCAATTCAGCAAGTGATTGTCGAAATGACAACATGGGGAGTGGATCACTCTTTTGAATGTATCGGAAACGTCAATGTCATGCGTGCTGCTCTTGAATGCGCTCACCGAGGCTGGGGACAATCCGTTGTGATTGGAGTCGCCGGAGCTGGTCAGGAAATTTCTACGCGTCCTTTTCAACTCGTCACAGGTCGCAAATGGATGGGAACAGCATTTGGTGGTGTGAAAGGAAGAACGCAGCTTCCCGGCATGGTGGAAGATGCAATGAATGGAAAAATTAAACTCGCACCATTTGTTACTCACACAATGAAGCTCGAAGAGATCAACAAGGCCTTCGATCTCATGCACGAAGGAAAATCCATCCGCAGTGTGATTCATTTTTAAGGAGTGATCATGAAAAGATTAGAACACAGAGCGTGTTTCGGCGGCTGGCAGGATGTGTATCAGCACGAATCAAAAACTCTTGGTTGTTTGATGAATTTTGGAATTTATTTTCCCCGCACAGCTCAGACAAAAAAACTCCCTGTCCTCTATTGGCTCTCAGGTCTTACCTGCAACGAGCAGAATTTTATTACGAAGGCTGGTGCTCAAAGATATGCCGACGAACATCAGGTGATTCTGGTTTCACCCGACACGAGTCCGCGCGGAGAAGATATTCCGAATGACAATGCTTACGATCTCGGCATGGGAGCTGGATTTTATATCAATGCGACCCAGGAACCGTGGGCGAAGAATTTCAAAATGTACGATTACATCGTTCATGAACTCCCGACATTTATTGAATCGAATTTTTCTGTCGGCGAGAAACGGGGAATCTCCGGACACTCAATGGGTGGACATGGCGCTTTGATGATTGCTCTCAAAAATCCCGATCGTTATCAGAGTGTCTCGGCATTCTCGCCTATCGTTGCGCCTTCACAAGTTCCGTGGGGCCAGAAAGCTTTCACCGCTTACTTAGGAAATAATCAGGAAGCATGGAAAGCTTACGACACCGTTGAACTCATTTCTCAATCTTCAAAAAAAATGCCAATCCTCGTTGATCAGGGAACGGGAGATGAATTTCTCGCCAATCAACTGAAGCCTGAACTTTTAAAGAGTGCTTGTGAAAAGTCGGGACATCCTCTCACATTGAATATGCGGGAAGGTTATGACCACAGCTATTATTTCATTTCAACATTCATAGGAGAACACGTGAGACATCATGCAAAATATTTAGCAACGATTCTTATGTTCTTATTTGTTTCTGTTACAGAAACCTACGCAAAAGAATGCTTCCTCATTAAGGAGAAAGATAAAGTCATCAAGACTGACGGTGATTGCTCGATTGCTTTCGCTCCCAACTCGACTTTCAAAATTCCTCTCGCCCTTATGGGCTTTGATTCCAAAATCCTGACGAGTGAAACTGAACCCTCCTTTCCTTTTAAGGCAGAATACGCTCCCAAGATCAACGTCTGCAAAGGTGATCACAATCCAAAAACCTGGATGCGTGACAGTTGCGTGTGGTTCTCACAAGTTCTGACGACCAAAATGGGAATGGAGAAATTCCGCAATTACGTGAAGAGCTTCAATTACGGAAATAAAGATATCTCCGGAGGTCTCACAACTTCATGGCTGAGTAGCTCCATTCAGATCACGGCCGATCAGCAGATCCAATTCCTCCAAAACATGATTGATAACAAATTTTCTGTCAGTCCCAAAGCTTACGAAATGACGAAAAACATTCTCTACATTCAGGAACTTCCGGGTGGATGGAATCTCTACGGTAAAACCGGGAATGGAATGAACAAAGACAATCTTCAGCAGGGTTGGTTCGTGGGCTGGATTGAAAAAGGTGATCGCAAACTGGTCTTTGCTCATCACATTGCCGACGAAGCTGTTCAAAAAAGTTACGCCAGCTTCCGGTCAAAAAACGAGGCCATGATTAAACTATGGTATGTGATCGACTCTCTTGAATAATCCACTCTGAAATTCATAGAACTCCGGGGGCGAAATATATCCCGGAGGAAATGGATTCAGAATCAGAAGTCGACTCCCGGGAAGAACAGCAAAGGCTGAATCTTTTGGAGCTTCAAAAACTTTTCCCGTGTTCCACTCTATCGCAAAGATAACAGCACATCCCGTCCCGCAACCGATCTCAGTCGGCACAAAATAGTTTCCCGCAAAATTTGGTTCGCGTACATTCTTCCACGCGCTCAGAAGTGACGTTCGGTACTGCTTCGCTTTTTTAGAATTCTGGTAATTGAGCTGGCGCGACTTTTTAAGAACCGTTGAAGACTGCATTTTAAAGGCAGAAAACTTTTCGCGAAAGATTCTTTCCGGTGAATCTTCGGAAAGAACAGACCACCAGATCATGCCAGCGTCCTGAATCACACTTTTTTTACTCGAAGGATCTTTCTCAGTGAAAACTTTCTCCACACTTTCAAGCTTCATATGGATGTCATGTCGTCTTAGAAGTGCAGTAAAGGGATCATAAACCTGATTTTCACCCAGGATACGTTTCATGATCGCATTGGAAGAACGGTATCCCTCTTGCGGTCCGTGTTCGCGAAAGTGCAGCCATTCAGAATCTTGAGCGGAGATTTCTTTTAATGATTTGGTCCAGCTACCATCGGGTTGAATCGTAATGAGCCCACCTGTATGAAGACTTCTGATCTTTGAAGGTGAAACATCTTTTAATATCTGTAAAAGAATTAACTCATGAAGGGGCTCAACCGCATCGAAGCTTTTCTGACACTCAGGACTCGAACCACGATATTGAAGGCTTGTCTCGCTACTTGCCCAGCGAACCTCGCAGGTACCTTCCTTAATGCTATATTCTTTCGCCGATAGTGAGAGAGTAAGAAAACTGAGGAGATAAAGGATATTCATACATTCAGGATAGTGCAAAATGACACTGAAATTCTACACTTTAGTCACACTTAACTTTCCAATTCGCGGAATAAAAACTAGTTTGCCTCATGATCAAGACTATCATCTTTGCCCTCCTGATTTTCCCTCTTTTTGCCCATGCGGCCTTTGTTGGCTCCATCGAATTTACGGCACGGGAAATCTCTGATCATCAGACGGATGTGGATACAATCGTTCCCACTGCATCTGAATGCCTCAAAAAAACTTACGACAGACATCTCGCCTTCCACCGTCGTTACGGAATTTCTCCTTACTACGGTGATCAATCAAGTTTTGCCAAACTTACTTATGAGCAAAAAAAATCTTATCTCCGATCGCTCAGAAAAGATGAGAACCTCGTTGATCAGATGGAAACGATTTCATGCGTGGGACTTGCCATGCGCTGCCTGTCTCAGGGATTTGCGGCCGCAGGAAAACAAGTCATCTGGAAACGGCTGGAAGATCATCTTCGTCTGAATGGTGTTGATGGAACCGCTCTTCAGTACTCACTCAGAAAACTCGGATGGAAAACTCTTTACTGGAATCCGCAGATCTCGATGAATGAAGAATGGGATCGTCAGGAAAAACTCCGTAATCCTCAGAATCTCCAGCGCTCATGGGGCTGGCATGCTTACCGCTGGTCGACGATTCTGAGTAAGGGCATGTACTACGACAATCATGTGGATGATAAAACGACTCTCGTGAATTTCGGCACCAAGCAACCGCTCATCTTCAAACGTCTTCCCTTCTTCCTGGGAACGGCCCACACGGGCTATCATGTTTTTCCGGGAATGAACGGTCAGGTAATTGAAAGTCACTCGCTGAGAAAGATCACTGACATCACCACTATCGAATCTTCAGAGTTTAATCCTCTTAAACCCAATGGCGGACCTCAGGGGACAATGTACTCTGGACTCATGTCAGTTCCACCGGGATACGGAATTTAATTTTTATTCCAGGTCATCCAATTCATACAAAGGCCGGATTTCAATTTCACTTGGTCCTGGCATTGGATTAGGACACTTCTTCACCCATGCCACAGCCTCTTCCATATTTCTCACTTCCCACAACCAGAATCCTGCCACGAGCTCATTCGGATGCGCGAATGGTCCATTAATCACAGTGCGATTCGTTCCATTAAAAGCAATTCTCTTTCCGTGTGAAGAAGGCTTGAGTCCGTCAGCCGCGACAAGTATGCCTGCCTCTTCCAGCTCATCATTAAACTTCCCCATGGCCTCCATCATCGCTTTTGTTTCGGCCGTGGGTGCATAACCCTTCTCACTATCAACTGTTGCTTTCACCAGAACCATTACACGCATGATCTGCTCCTTGATGCGAAGATTATAAATGTTTTGGGGGATTTGTGTCTATGCGGTGCGACCTCCAATTGGAGGTCATGGTGCGAAAAACTTAAGTTGCACCTAAACAGTTATACTCTGAGAATTAGTTATGAACAAAACTAAAATCTGCAAGTACTGTAAGTCTGAAATCCAAGAAGATGCGCTGAAATGCTCTAATTGTAGAGAGTGGTTGAATAAAACTGAAATTAGTTTCAAGAACCCATACTTCTATTCCGTACTTTTTTTCGCCTTTACTCTTGGTATGTATTTCGTTGCTCATTCTTTCATGAAAAAAACAACTTCCGACTTTTACGACCGAATTAAATCCATTTCCTACACTCCTGACAAAAAAATTAAGCTTATTTCAAGTAAGCTGATTAAAGAAAAGCATGGGTATCGTGTGGTAGGAGAAATTGAGAATAATGAATCTTATATGTGGGATAGCGTAGAACTTGTAGCAATTTTCAAAGATAAAAATGATGAGCTTTTATATCTAGCATCTGCATATGTCAGAGATCTTAATCCTGGCGAGAAAAGATATTTTCAAACACTTCAGCCATGTTCTGATGATCCACATGACCTAGGGAAATTTAAGGACTACGAACTTCGGATTGAAACTGCTTCCGCAAATTTTAAAACGAAATGAAATGAATTCAATTAAATGCCCTCACTGCAGTTATAAACTCAACATCAAAGATGTTTTAACCGTGACGAATAAAGGTGTATGGAATTGTAAGCAGTGTTATTTAATGAGCTCTTACATGACTTCATTCAGAAATTTATATCTATTTCTGAACTTTATAGGAGCATTAACATTCTCATTGTTTGCATTTAAGATTATCCAATTTTCAAAGCCTGTCTATGAAAGTACAAGCATCATTGTTTATCTCGTGGCTGTATTTTTCTTTTCATATCTTTTGCCTTTTTTCGATATGAAGCTGGAAAAGATGAACCCCGAAGAATCATTTCGTCACAAAATTAAAATTATTCGTAAATCGATATTGGTATTGCTGGTAGTGACGATTCAAACGTTCATTATGATTGGAATCACTCTCGAAATCTATGGGCCAAATGTATTTAAATTCTTAAAACCTTAGTGATGAGTATCTACTTCCAGACATTAATGATTTTCTGATTCGTCACACATGACGGGCCCACGCAAACCGGAGTCTTGTTCATGTCATAGATTTCCGAGTGACCGCAATCACCTAGTGGACGATTCACACCTTTCATCACAATGAGCGAAACGCTGTTGGCGCCATAGAGACCTTCCGGGCAGGTGAAATCTTTTACAACCAGATAAGCAGCTGGAGGAAGAATAGCCGTTTCGCCAGGATGATTGGTGAGAAGATCATGCTTCAGCACTTTCAGATCTTCTTCAGTAGGTTGTCTCAGAAATCCTTGTTTCACGGATTCCTGAATCGCCATAGGGCCAGCCAGTGGTGCTTTGTCTTCACGATACGTCTGAATTGTTTTCCAGCTGGATGTGATAATCTCATCGCCTTCTTTCAAAGCATTCCCCATGAGAACAGCTGCATCGACGATCTTAAATCTTTGAGAAACAGATTTTCCAAAAAGATTGTAGGACGTTTTGATAATGGCCTCTGAACTCGTGTCCGAAATCTGCGGGCATGGTCCGTGATAAGTAGAATTTGAAGAAAGAACGGGAGTTCCTTCCGGAAGACCAGCAGCGACCTGACGATGAACACCATTTAAGTGAACGGCCGTGATCTTTGTATTTTTTGTCCAGCCAATATTCCAGACTGTTGGTTCGTATGCAGCAAGGATAAGGGCCACAGGTTTTTCTGAGTTAACAGTGACATCAACCTGACGGGCCTCGTGACCACTTTGATCAATTTGAAAATTGAGAGATTTTCCGCCGTAGACAGTGGCCGCCATCACTTCCATGTCTTCCGTGAATGCAACGGCACCTTCGAACGAACAAACACCCGGAGCTGCAATTGGGCGGGTGTGTTTAGGTGGGACGGTCCCCTTAAAGGAAACGATATCGGTTTTTACCGGTCGCTCTTTCTTTTTTGTCTTTTGAAGAAATAAAAAGACGCCGACAAAAGAAAGTACAAACACAGTTATAAGGGGGATTAATCTTTTCATAGATTAATCATCAGAGGCTTTGGGAATTAGGTCAAATTAATTGTAGCCCGATTACCTGCTACGCCCGTCATATTCCTGAATATTCAGATCTTTGATTTCAATTCCCTCAATGCATCTCAGATTCAACGCCACCATTTTGGTGCCATCGGGACCTGCCGCCTTCGCAAACGGAAGAATGCCACAGGTTTTACAGAACTGATGACGGATCACGTGCTTGTTAAAGAGATATTCCTGAAGCTCGCTCCCTCCGCTAAGAAGGGTGAACTGAGATTCCGGAACAAAGTCCAGAAGACTTCCCCGTTTCAAGCAGATCGAGCAATTGCACGAGAGTGCATTTTTCAGATTCATCTCAACGGAAAATTTTACTTTCCCGCAGTGGCAGCTTCCCGTATGTGTTTTCATCCGATCATTTCTCCGAGTTTATTTGTGACGAGATCCCAATGTTTGCGACTCGCGATGACGGCCGCATCTGAAGTAAGACCCGCTTGCGTAATTTCCAGCGCCGATTTCCCTTCCTCTCTCACAAGAAACGAAAGACTCACATCAGACCCGATGAGAATTTTCTGATCCTGAACGACATCATGCATATCACCAAACAAATTCCCGGATTTTACCAGGGCAAAAAGTTTTTCGACAGGAAGATCATAACGTCTCACCAGGCGAACACTTCCCTTCTCCATTTCAGTGGAGAGATCAGTGAGTCCGCCAATCCAGCCCTGATAATGATTGTCACACTGGGCTTGATCCTTGAAGCCGCTGTGCTGGAGCACAAGTTTAGTTTTCGTGCCATCCGGAAAAAGTTCAATTGTCACAGTCGTATCCGGCTTCTGATCCAGTCCGAAAGTCTGACACCAGCTGAAGACAATTTTTTTGTCCGGCACGATTTCGAGAAACTCTCCCCAATTGGAGACTTTGTGACTCTTAAAATCGAGCTTATATTTTCCACCAACGCGGAAATCAATCTGGATCGTATTCGAATCCGCGCTGCAGTTCATGAATAGCTTTCCCGCCTTAAGCGACTGGAAAACTTCTTTCACATCTTTCGCGATAATCTTTTCAATTTTTAAATCAAACATGTTTTTTCCCTTTCTTCTTACCTTCGAGTTCAGATGCAAACGCATCCAGACCTTCGTTCCAGAAATTTGTATAGAATTTGAGACACTCTTCCGCAGTCCGGAGAGCTTCAGGATTAAATGAGCATTCGTGAATGCGGCCGAGTTTTTCGCGCTTGAGCAGCTTGGCCTTTTCTAAGATCTTAATGTGCTTCGAAATAGCGGCGAGCGACATCTTGAACGGATCGGCGAGTTCCCCCACCGTCTGTGTTCCTTCCTTGATCATGCGGAGGATTTGCCTCCGTGTAGGATCGGAAAGTGCGTAGAAAAGAAGATCAAGTTGGTGTGATTGAATGTTAACCATATGGTTGAATATTAATCCATGCCCGGACAATAGTCAACCGAATGGTTAACTATCTGAATTAAGCCTTAATCATGGGATGTCCGAGCATAGGAAACTGATTCTGATGCCAATAAGGATAGATTGGTTTCGTCTCACTGACGGCATCCAGTTTCGCCATCATTTCTTTCGGCAAGGTCCACCCTACTGCTCCGAAATTCTGCAGCAGCTGTTCCTTATTTCTCGCCCCAATGATGAGACTTGCGACTGTCGGCTTTTGCAATAACCAGTTGTAGGCAACCTGAGCGACGGATTTATTAACTTCTTTTGCTACCGCGTGAAGAACATCCACAATGTTAAAAAGATGATCTGATTTTGCCGAAACAACAAAGTCCATCGCAGCAGAACGTGTACCAGGAGCGGGTGGATTTTGACGGGTGATTTTTCCAGAGAGTGCCCCACCGGCAAGAGGTGACCAGATTATATTCGATACTTTCTGATCAATGGAAGCTGGCATGAGTTCCCACTCGAGTTCACGGTTTACGAGTGAGTAGTAAGTCTGATGAAGTGCATACTTCGACCATCCGTGCTTCTCTGAAACTGACATGGATTTCATGAGCTGCCAGCCTGAAAAATTTGAACAACCGATATAACGGATTTTTCCGGATCTCACGAGATCGTTAAGAGCACTAAGCGTTTCTTCAACTGGTGTAGTGGCATCGAATCCATGCATAAAGAAAATATCAATATGATCTGTTCCGAGTCGCTTAAGGCTGTCCTCGCATGCTTTCATCAGCGACTGTCTGGAAGATCCCACGTCATTCACATCTGGTCCCATAGGAAAAGTGGCCTTTGTCGAAATGAGAAGCTTATCGCGCTTCCCTTTGATGGCAGCACCTAATATTTCTTCCGACATACCCTGCGAGTAAACGTTTGCTGTATCGAAGTGATTCACACCATGATCAAGGCAGATATCAATCAGCTCTTTTGCTTCAGCAACATCTGTACTTCCCCATGCTTTAAAAAATTCATTCCCTCCTCCGAACGTTGCCGTCCCAAAAGTGAGTGCAGGAAGAGTGAGACCGGCGCCTGATAATTTACGAAATTCCATATGTACCTCAATGATGATTTTTATCCCTGAATCCTAGCGCGACTCCGTAAGTTGTCAACTTTATGGACACTGGACAAGAAGGGGGCTTCCAAGTCCCCGATTAATGTCTGACCCATATCTTAAAATACGGCACTGCACTTGCTATTTGATTGGGATGAAAAAACTCTCATTTCTAGCGATCCTAATCTTCGTCTCAAGTTCTCTGGCCCATTCCGCGGATCTCGCCGGATGCCGCCCACAGCTGGAGAAATCACTTTGCTACTCTCTTCCCGTCAATCACTGGACCTCAGACTCAGATAATCTCGTGAGTAGTTTGAAAAGCTGGCAGGAGCGGAAATGTTCAACTGTACCTGCGAACCTGAAACAAACTCTTCTCAGCGTTTATGATCAATATCCTAAAGAAATTCAGAAAGCTTTCTGCGAAATCAAAAAAGTCTTCATCGTTTCCGGAGAAGTTTCTTACGGAGCTCTCGCGGATTATTATTTTGATCTCGCAACCGTAAAAGTTCAGACGGCGGAGTGGAATCCCCGCTTCAGTGGAAAACCCATCGGCTACGTTCTCGAGATCAGCGAAAAAAATCGCTTTAAGGGAGAAACGGGGGCAGCTTATTTCACGCGCGTTCTGCGCGCACGCTTCGGGAACGCAAGTGCAACTCCTGATCAGCTTCCTCTTGCTGAATACACTGATCCCTTCGGAACAAATGGCGCTCTGGCCACAACCATTGTCCACGAACTTGGTCACATGCTGGGACGAGCCCAAAAAGTCACCTCCACTTATTTTCTTCCTTTATCGGAAGGCAACTGGAGCAAGATCAGTTTCAAGCTTGATAGCGGAAGTTACAGTCTGAGACATGCTTTGAATGATTATGAACAGAGAATGGGAATGAAAAGCCTTGATCTCAATGATGTTCAACCAACATTTGACCTCTTCCGCAAATCAGGTGTGGCCACACTTTACGGAGCGACTGTTCCCCAGGAAGATCTCGCCGAGTTTTTTATGTTGAACTACTACGGAAATTTGAAGTGGTCTGTTGGTGGTAAGATTGTCTTTGATTTACAAAAAGAGATGGCGACCAATCCTGCTTTCAAAGCGAAAAGAGATATCATTCAGAATCTCATGAGTCTTCCTGAGCCGTTCAGCCTGAAAAACAGAGGAACAGTTGCGGGTGAAATCGGGGCGATGTAGTTAGAAGAAATCCATCGTCAGAACGGTGTTGAACGATCTTCCCATTCCCACGACTGTGGTGCGGGATGAAGGCGTATGGTTAACGAGATCAACTCCTCCCAGGGGAAGTCCATAGGTCAGATCAAAAACGTTATTAATCGCAAACTCAAGCTTTAAAAGCTTAGTGGCCTGATAGCTGGTCGCGAGATCCAGAAGAGCATAACTTCCCGTCGCGGGTTCGAGTCTCAGTTCATTCACCTGTTCTTTTTTGTTCACCAGATGAGTCACGAGATCGGAAGTCCACTTCCCGCTCGTATACTGAAACATTACTTTCCCGTTTAAGGGCATGAGGTGATAGAGATTCGCCTTTCCGTCCTTCCTGTAACCTCTGGTATAGCTCGCAATAGTCTTCAGGCTGAGTTTCTGAGTCAGGCGATGGCTCGTGGATAAATCCCCACCAAAGATCACAGCATCGTGATTGGCAAACTTCAGAAAATTATTCCCGTTAGACGACCCGATGAAATCAGCGTCGATAAAGTTTCTCACCTCAGAATAGTACGGAGTGAGTTTCACTTCCCATTCGCTTTTATTTTCATCGTGGGCAATGAATGACGTGCTTATTTTATGGGCCACTTCAGGGC
Organism: Bdellovibrionota bacterium; assembly: GCA_040387275.1. Classification (GTDB taxonomy): domain Bacteria; phylum Bdellovibrionota; class Bacteriovoracia; order Bacteriovoracales; family Bacteriovoracaceae; genus Peredibacter. The sequence continues at coordinate 1,212,886 of JAZKDZ010000001.1, forward strand.
GAAGACTGATGTCCCCGACATATCCATTCCCGTCACCAAACCAGTTAATCATGAGCATATCCATGCCCGCGCCATTTCCCGCAACCGTGGGATCAGTTACTGAACCCGCCCAGGCGTAGCGCTCGTAGAGATTGGGAGATCGAGTTTTCCGCGCAAGTCCCAATTCCAGATCGAGATTCTGAGAAGATTTGAATTTCGAAAGGATGGTCGCATCGTAATTGTGATCACGTTTTATGTGAGACTTCGAGTTGAAAGCCGCTGAATCCGCCGGCAGGTTATCTGTTGTATTATAACCACGAACATCATCTGTATCCATTGAGACAATATCAGTGCGAATCCCGAGATTGGTGGAGAAAGATTTCGTCCAGTCGGAATCCGTTTCTAAAAATAATCCGAGGCGATCTCTCTTCCCGTTTTTAATACTCTCAAACGTTCCAGGCCCCATGATCGATGTCACCCCAGGAAGTGCAGGCCACCAGTCATTTAAACGGTAATAGCGATACTCAGTTCCGACTGTTAGAAGAGATGTCGCACTCATTTCAAAACTTGCTTTCACATTGAGGCCAGCTTCATCCGATCTCGTATACATGGGCATGGCCCCTGTGCGCTCAGAGCGGAGAACATCCATCAGGTGATTCGTGTGCTGATAAAATAGAGAGGATTCTAAAACAACGTCTCCTACTAAGCCCGTGTAACCGAGATTAGCGAGATTTGAAACGTTATCCGCGAGATCCATGTATTGGTTAATGAATCCCTGATAAGGAACATTGGCCCTGGTGAGTTTGAGCGAAAGAACACCCTCACCGATTTTTCTGCCGATCGTGGCACTTTGATTATTCTGATTATAGAGCGTGGATTTAATTCTTGAACCACGTCCGTCGCGATAGTTATGGGCACTTTCTTCAAAGCCCGAGTATCCCACGAAGGTTTTTTTATCCGCCACTCCGAAGTTTAATGATCCCCCACGGTTTTCATTGTTACTTTTATAAAACGATTTCAGTGTCAGTGTCTTTTTAGAAAACTCGGGATCTTTCGACTTCACGATGACCGATCCGCCGATGCTGTCTCCGCCGAATCTCACCGGAGTGACACCGGCCCAGACATCCATCACGGAAACTTTTGAAGGATCAACGTAAGAGAGTGCGGGGTTCATGTGATTCGAGCAGGATGACGTGACGGAAGCTCCATCAATCTGAATGTTGATGCGATCATCGGCCATGCCATGAATGACCGGGAGAGAAGATATTCCTCCTCCTGTCTGGAAAGAAACGCCGGGAATATTATTTAAGAGAGAAGCAGTGTCGCTCGTAATTCTCGCAGGTGAGGAATTATTGTTCTTCACCCGCTGAAGATAAGGCTGCGATTCGATAACATCAACAGTTTGCAGAGTTTCTGGAACTTCTGCACAAACCGCCAAGCTGAGAAAAAAGAGAACGAAGGCAAATTTCATCAAATATTATTTCACATCAACCGGGATAATGAGCGTTTCTTTTACGGAGTCCAACTTATAAGTCACTCTGATCTGCCATTTTCCTTTCATCACAAAAAATGCTTTCGTCACATCGTAAATACCGGGAGAAACCTGCGTGACTTTGAGTGGTGATGATCCGTGACCATGAGAACCCATCTGCATCCAGAGATCGACAGAAACTAAGTCAGCATCTTTCACTGTAAGTTCAAAACGTCCTTCCTGATTCACAGAAAAAGGAGCGCTCGTTTGATAATCAGCACAGACTTTTGTGGTCTGAGAACAAACCGCCATAGCAGAGAATGAAAACGACATCAGCATCGCAAACGTAAAAGATTTCATAAAGCCTCCATTAATTCTGAGAACTTACAACAAATAATACAGAATCAAAATGCATCTTTTTTATGGTAGTAATTAAACCCATGCAGAAGGTTTTTCTCATCCTCTTAACACTCGTTTTCATCTCGTGCGGCGACTCGCATATTGTGAACGATTCCCCTTCACGGCTGGATCCCCTTACTGGTGAATGTGAACTTTATTTTAAAACTGAGGACCTTTGCCTGAAAGCGGCCTGGGAACTCATGCCTACATCATCTGATTTCGGCAGTATGATCCTGACTTTCACCGATCTTAAAAATCCAGGTGTCCTGGTTGCACCCATCCATACCCCATTTGTTGTCTTATGGATGACCAGCATGGGTCACGGATCATCTCCCGTGAGTGTCGAAAATCTCGAACCAGGAAAGTTCCGAATTAAAGATGTTTTTTTTATTATGCCGGGGCCGTGGGATATTAAATATCAGCTTAAAGACGGTGAATTAGTTGTCGATGAAGTCGTTCAGAAAATTGAAGTCTGATTATCTTTTTACATCCTGAATATAAAATTCTTTTTCCTTGGGTCTTCCTGCTGAATCGTATTTGAGAAGAGGCCCGTTTTTAATATAACTCTCGCCCACTTTCATCATACAAACCTGCATCTTTGCGTTTTCAATTTTTGAGAATATTTCCACTAAGAGTCCCCCTTCAGGACAATCGGCCTGAGTCAGAGGCTGGAGACCACTTGACGCCGCCGGACTGATCGCTCCCGGTGCACTCTCCGGACCTGAAAGTGGAATAAGCGCTATCAGTGTTGAATAAGGTGAATTACGTTTTCCGAATGGAGTGCGACTTAAACCAGTGGGTTCGGCCACCACATAATTACGGTTACGATATTCATAAAATTCATCATACGTCTGAGGGATGCCTTCAATTCCGAGAAGAGCATGACCAGGAACAAGAATCATCGCCAGCTTATCTCTGAAGTAAGGATCAAAAGAGAGGATGGTCGCCATCATGAGTGACTTCGAATCACAATCGGCCCAGCCGGATTCAAGGGAAAGCGGTGGAACTAATAGGCCACCAATAAACTTCTGACCGATCTTGCTGGGAGGAATGCCGTAAGGAAAGTCCTGCAAAAATCTGAGCAGTAACTCGACCGACTCACGACGGTTTAATTTTTGATTCTCCACTTCCCGTTTCCAGTGCCGATAAATCTCAACGACTGTACCCTGATAAATGGAAATGAGTTTGTTGTAGTCGGGAATAATTCCCACTAGAGGATGTTTGGTAAAAAGCCCCGACTCAATGGCATTTGCATCATTACCGGAAATCCCGAACTGCTGAGTGAGATCTCTCAGTTTTAAATAATCATCCTGCCAGGTCCATTCCTGATACTCACCTTTCAGGTTTTTAAAACCATACTGAAAGGAAATCTGAGAGCCGGAGATTTCAGACGCAGCTTTGAGCTCGGATTTTTTATCATATCCGGTTGGCTCAAGCGCCCAGAGATTTGAACAGAGCAGGAGGATGAAAAACATTCTTATAAATTCTCAAGCATGTGGTGAAGGACCAAACTTCCGAGGAAGTTATTCATCGCCGGCTGAATGTAGGTAGTCACACTCAGGATGATGAAAGCAAGAAACATCGATAAGCCTAAACTTTTGTTGATTTCCACTTCATGATCGAAATCAATCGTCGCCATCATTTTGCGATAGATTTTTGAAACGACGAAGATGGCACCGAATCCAGTAATGAATGTGATGAAGTAGAAAACAATGAAATGACTGAAGGCTACAGCAAAAATGGTAGTGGTAAATTTACCATGAGATAAAAGAAGTGACTGAAGGGCCGAAGTCGAGTGCTTGATACTTCCATGAACCAGGTAAAGAACGCTGAACACCAGAGCGCCGCTGATGAGACACCCTGCTTCGTGTTTTTCTTTGATAAACCACTCAACTGGCTTCGAAAGCACAAACTTATTCAGAAATTTAGTGGAAAGATAAATGGTAATCATGCATGAAATGAAGGACAGAACTAACTCATAGGAAGACAGAAAGATGACATTGAGCTGTTGCATGATTTTTCCTGTTAAATTTGGTTCTAACTTAATTATATTGTAAAATTCCGGTATAATGATCAAAACAAGGAATATGCATGCTTAAAATATTTTTACTCCTGGTTATCGCGTTCGAAGCAGAGGCCATGTCGAAGAACAAGATCGTTCCGGCCTGTAAAGATAAGGCCGAGGGTCCCTGTTATGAGTTCCCGGGACGTGCACGCCTCTATAACAATCGTGACATTCGTATCTGGAAGAAAGGTACCAACAGACTTTATCAAATCGCTAATCAGACAGAGAAGGCCTATTCCGACATCAAGCATCTGAGCCAGTCGACTGAGATCAACGCAAACTTCAACGTCTGCTTACTGAAACCTGAAACTCCATCAGGAATTGCGGATATCTGCGTTGAGAGTGTGAAAGATATGAAAACATCGCAAATGCCGGAGTAATACCCGACTCTTTTGCCTGTGCGTTTTCGCTCTGAATCTCGACATGATCACTTACATTCATCCATGATCTCCGGGTACTTTATTCTTTTCATGGAGGATATAATGAAGTTTCTGTGGATCGGCCTGTTTCTTGTCACGTCAGCCTTTGCAAACCAACAAAATCTTTCCACTGTTAAAAGTATCGATGATCTCGCTCTTCCTCCCATTCAAACCGAACCATCTGAAGAAGCTCTCCCTCTCAAATCTTTGCTGGATGAAGACTTCACTGTCGTTTCAGAAGCGCGGGTGAATGAACTGTTTGCAACCCTCGAAGCAGATTCCCGGGCACGTAACAAAATCGCCGGTGGAAAATGTGCCATTCGCAGGGCCTATATTCAGAATTATCTGAAGAAGCAGAATATCATCAGCGGAAAATTTCTGGTGCAATGTCCTTCCTACCGAGGCCACATGAAGTTGATCGATCAGGTGACTGGTCGTCGTTACACCTTTGCTAACTTTCATGATGTGAATATCGTCGCAACTCCGAAAGATTATAAAATCCTGGATGTTCAATTTGCCAGTGAACCACTTTCATTCAAGGTCTATCTGGCGCTGATTGAGGCTTCACAGAAAATCAAACCGCAGAATGCGAGAACGAACAGAGATAAGGGTTATTGTTACTGGTCAATCAAGTAGAGCTACTTGATTGCATTAAGAGTATCCCGGAAATTTCTCCCGGTGCTGGTCAGAATCCATTCGGTGATGTCAGTTCCGGGAACCCTGTATTCTTCAATGACCTTGAATCCATACTTACGATAAAGACGAACGTGAAGCTTTGTTCCCACATGGGCTACCAGTACTGCATCAGGGTTTTCGTTTGCTAACTTAAGCCAGTTCTCTTCAATATTTTTCACAACACTCCCACGGACCTCGGGTGGCAGACGGTAATCAACAGAAAACTTCCCCATCTCGGCCACGCGTTTTCCTGCTGCAATCTCAGCTTTAAGGATTGCATCTGCTTTCAAGGGTGGAACGTCTCTGAGAGCGTTGGATCGCATATAAGGAAGAAGATCGCCTGCATCTTCGCCAGATCGTTTCGTGGCTTCATAAACTCTCCACGTTCCGGCAATCTTGTTATCGTGGTAGACAGTTCCGAGACTTGCCCTGCTCGCATCGAGAGCTTCATCCGTGCGATTCAGAACAGCGATGATCTGATCATCAAAAACCTGCTCGTAGTTGTTATAAACGGCCCGATAAAAATCTTTTTGAGGAACGCTGTTAATTCTGACTCCCGATGTGTTCCGGGATGCCATGACGACAATTTCTTCAGCAGCATTCTCAACTTTCATACCCTTCAGAGCATAACTAAGAGTCGCTGCAGTCCCCAGTGAAGTTACTCCCATGGCAACCGTAGCAATACAATTCGCAAGAGATGCTTCAGACGCGGCTTCAAAGGCCATCTTCTGAGGGTCACAACTTGATTGAGATTTACTCTGAAGATATTCCGGATGCTGGAGGAGACACGAATTGATCACATCTTCATTCACAAGTGCGAGCTCTCCCACCGCTCCCGAAAAAAGTAATCCCCGCGAAATAGCACTTCCCATAAATTCTGCCGTCGACCAGGAAGTCACACCTCTTGAAGCAAGGGCGAGCCCAGCTCTTAGTCCCACAGAAGCCGCGACATAAGGAATAAGAAGACTTCCTGTGATCTCAATTGCTGTGAGAGCAATACATCCTTTATCGGTACGGGCCCTGCGACAGAGATACCCCTGTTCGAAATCAGTCTTCGCATGATTTGTAATGATAAAATTCTCAATGGCGCCTGAGTTAATGAGCGCCTGACGAAGTGGTTCTGAACCACGTTCCCCTTTCCGGACGTTGTAGACTGGTTTATTTGGCGAGATCCGGTAACTACTCATCACATTCACACTGGCCTGGTGCTTGGCCTTGAGCTTCTGCACTTCAACCAGATATCCGCTGAAGAATTTTTGTTCGTCGTAATTATCTATAGCTGCTCTGGCGATGTAGCGCCTGATCTCTTCATGATTCCCGAGAGGAACAGAAGCAATGAGGGCATCAAATTTCACACGGGGCCCATCATGCGCATCTTTCAGAACAATGTCGACAGTGCGTGCCTTGTTCACAAGCTCTGAGGAAGGACGAAGGTAAGACAAACGCTCATTTTGTGCTACCGGGAGTAAGGCCTGAAGTGCTGGTTTCAAATTTGTGAATGTGTCTCTTGTCAGTTGACCAATCTGCGATCTTCCCGAAGGAGTATCAGAAAAATTGTCATAGAATTTCACCATGCAGCTGTTGGACTCTGCGATCTGGTTAGCAGCGAGATTCATCAGAACTTCTTCAGTCAAGGCATCCGCTAAACCGGAAGATGAACTGTAACCGAATTGACGGTACTGATCGAAATTGATGGGTTGATCAACTCTATATTGAGCATCAAAACTCTTCATCGAACATGCAGCTTCATACTCAGAGGCAGTCGCTTCCTGACATTTATTCCGGGAAAATAATTCAAGACCCTTCCCGAGAGAACTGCAGAGTTCACCACGGAGTGCCCGGACTTCCGATGGGACGAAGATGACTAAGAGAAGTAATAAGATTTGAAAATACTGACCCTGGCGCATACGAAATTGTAAGGGAGGGTCGGACCCCGATTTGATGAAATCACCAACACAATTTTTAAGGCCAAGGATTTCACGAAGCTACGATTGAGCTTTTTTCCTAAATCGCAGGGATTTAGAAAAAATCGCCCCATTTCTCTGTCATTCCCTACACTTTACTGACGGCCCTCCGATAAGTTCCCTATGAAAATGGTCCTCTCACTACTTCTCCTGTTTCCTTCAGCGAGCTGGGCACTCTCATGCAATTTCCGTTCTCACGAGGAACTTGGACGCCTGGCCCTCGCTCAGGTTCAGAATATGAGATGTTCTCCCAAACGAGTTCACCTGACTTTCGACGACGGTCCCCATCCAGAACACACTCCGGCCCTCCTCCGTGAATTAAATCTTCGTGGAGTGAAATCAACATTCTTCGTTTCGACCACAAACATTTCTCCCGGACGCGAAATTCAAAGAAATATCGTGAAGTCGATTATGGATTCCGGTCACTCGGTCGGAAGCCATGGTCATGAACACGAAGCACACGCTCTTAGAAACGGTGTACGTCTGACTCAGGCCGAAAGTAGTCGCCAGATCCAGCTCTCAACCCGGTATCTGAATGAAGCAACAGGAAACCGCTTTTCCCGTCAAAGACCTTTGATGTTTCGTTTTCCCTATGGTCGGGGAGTTCTTCCCGCAGATTCAGAGATGGATGAGATGGAGCGCCGGGGAGAAATCCGCTTCAGCTCACCTGATCGCGCAACAAGACTGAGAGAATACCGTGCTCTTTCCGGGCCTCTTCACAGAATCGCTCAGGATGGTTACGGACATCTTCTTTGGAATCATGATTCTGAAGACTCCACCACGACAAACGCTCCCACCAATGATCCACAATCAAAGGCTGCCTTCATTACGAAAAATCTCTCTGAGATGTGCAGCTCTCCCAATAACGATATCGTTTCCCTATTCCATGACATCAAGCCATTTAATCCGGAAGTCGTTTCCATTTTAATTGATCTCGGAAAATGTCTTGGGATGAGATTTGTGGATGCACCGACGATTCTTTCGTCCCCCGCACTTCTTTCTTCGGGTAAATGGATTCCCCGCGAACAAATTATCAATGAACCAGTTCGCAGAATGGATCAGATTGGTGAGCTCATCGCTTCGTTGAATCCCTCGTGCCCACCTGACGAAGAACCAGCACCGGGAAGTTGCTTTAGTAACGATCTCAATCGCCACTTCCGTGATTGTGAATCAGGTGCTGAATCGATTTGTATCCGCGGCGGATGGTTCCGGAAAACTGAAGAGAAACTCGCTCAATGCCGCGCCCGCGGACTCTAGTTGCGGCAATTCTCCGGATGTTTAAACGAAGAACGTATCTGATCTGCTGTCTTCAATGACAGAGCATCGATCGACCAATCCTGAATATCTTTCTGATAAAGCTTTTCGTAAATATAAGCGAGTGCTCCGACCTTCAGCTTGTTACCAATAAAGCCTTGAGTGAGATATCCCCAGAAATGATAATGAAGACCAGGAACATCGTCCCCTTCCACAAGTCGTTCGAGTTTGTAGGAAACAACTGAAGACGTTCCGCGATCAACGGTAAGAGCGTCTCCACTCATAATCCATGGGATCACTCCCAGAGCGACCATCGGGTCTCCGTAAATCTCAAGAGCTTTCGCAAATAGTCTCTCGGGAGAGATTGAGAAATTCTCCTGTTTCAGTAACCATAAAAAAAGTGGTGTGCTGAAGTGATTGTACTTTTGTGACTCGGTAGTAAATTCAGCGAACTTCTTGTGCTTGTAATCGCCGATCGCAAGAGTGAATGGCTTCTTCGCACCTTTCTGAACAATAGGTTTCCCCTGACTGTCACGGAAAGGAAAAGCGTAATTTGCTACAACCGGAAGATGATCTTCAATCTGCTGGAGAAGATTTGCTTCCTCACGAAGTTTAAATTTCTTTGTTTCACCATTTAAGTAAGAAACATGGCGGGAACGTGCGATGTGAATGAAAGAAGCGAAATGATTATCTACCGGCGTTCTGAGAACTAAATCCGGATTTCCGAATAGGATAAAAGCGTTCTGAAGATAGTATTCCGAGCGGTCCATCGGGAACCCGGGAAAACCTGTCACTCGTGAAACGATATCAGGAAGTGAGATGCCTGCAGGAATGGGATAAGCATCAACCCAGGGATTAATTTCCGTCCGTAAAAGATCCAGAGTTTCCTTCCGGAAATCTCCCAGAGTTTTATTGGGGTAAGTCCCTTTCAGCGACTTTGCAACCTGGCAGGCGAACTTATTCATCCGTGCTTTCGTGAAATAAACTTCATGCGCGAAGGATGACAAGCTGATAGAGAGTGCGAGGATACCAACGATAGTTTTTTTCATAATTATCTCATCGACCGGATTTCAGCAGTCAAAGCGCTGAGTAAAGGTTGAACCTGATCTCTGATTAAGTTAACGGCAAGTGGTCCGAGTGTTCTGGAATAGCGATCACCCGTAATGATCTGTGACTTGATCTGGCCTGAAATTTTTGATTCTGAATCTTCACGCACACAAATGCTCGCCTTCAATTCATCCACATTATTTGTCACCAGGGGATCAGAAGATTCGAAACGCATCGAGAGGCTGTAACAACCGCGGCTGACTTCTCTTGATTCCAGTCTTCCGTGTACGTAAACAGCTTTCGAGACAAACAACACAGTTTTGATGGCGGTAAAGCTCACTTCATTTTGAGAGACTTGCTTGTTTCTGATTTTGACTCCCACCGGGGTGAAGCGCTTAAGAATCCCCTCCGGGTCCTGAACAACCTGATCAAATTTCGATAGCGCGTGGGCCGCACTTATCTGAAAGTTGATGGGTGATAGAGGAATGCTTTGTCTTGCGAAGACAGAGGTAGACACTAAAAGTACAAGGGCAGAAAGGATTGTTTTCATAACCCCCATTAAACCTTGTTTTAGGTGCTCCCCGGGGGTGAATGCATTTTTTATAGCGGTGTCGAATATTTCTACACCCATTGAACAATCTTCCCGGCCCGTAGGCGCCTCCCCTTCCCAGGGCTAAAATGGGTAAAAAACAGGAATAATATATGAAACTCTTCTCGCTCATCATGCTTGCGGCCCTCCTCACCTCAACAGTGGCCTGCGGAAATAAGAAATCCAAAAGCTCTAAGAGTGGCATTCAGCGCTCTACTTTCTTTGTCCAGGGGAATCCTGAAGCAGTCGTTGCCGGCGCCACGATGAATACGACGTCTTTCCTGACCACCTCCAACGTCAGTATGCTCGAAAACTTTGAACTCTATTCCATCTATACCTTCACTGAAAGAGAAGAGATCATGACGGAAGAATCCGGGAATATCGAAGAAGGCAACGAGGCTTCAACAGGAAATCAATTACTCGGAAGCCGTCCTGTTTTCACACTCAGTAATACTTTCGATCAGTACGAGTTTGAGAGCACTCAGGCAAAACTCGGTTTCCGGTTTACCAGATCTGCAGGGAACATTCTGAAGCTCGATCAGATCACAAATGATCATATCGATTATCCCGTGAAGGTCCTTCACTATAGCCTGAAGCAGGACCAGGAAGCCTTCTCATTTTTAGTCAGCGTCGGGGATAAGACCGGGAAAAACATTCTTGCCATTACTTTCGTGAAAAAGAACGAGCAAAAGCTCAATACAGTCACGGCGCTTTATAATTATCTTGCAGGCCCAGGCGTGAAGGTAGGCTGGAACAAATCAGAAATTCTCAAAATCCGCCTCTGTTCACCACCGTCCGCGGATCTCGGGAATAAATACAGACTGGGTATTAACATGTGGGCGAGTTCTCTCCAGAATCTTCTTTCCTACGAAATCGAAACCGTAACAACTTACCCACCTTTCAGTGATCTCAATTTTCATTGCCTCTATAATGTGAATAGCTATCTCACAGTGAACCCGGAATCAGGGAATTCTAATCCAGCGGCCACTGTTCCTCAGATCGACCGCTTCAAGGGTCAGATCATCGATTCTGATATCCTGATCTTTAACAGTGAGATTCAAAAATTGGCAGTTGATCAAAGTGACTACAATGGCATGAATTGGGTCATCGCTCACGAGATGGGACATTTCTTTGGTCTTGATCATCAGTTTAATGACTCCGTCAAAAGTATCATGTCTTACGATGGAACTGATTACATCACCTATTACGATCAGAACGCGATGAAGGCGCTCTATCAATAAGTTATCCTCATAACAAGCTACGCTAATGCCTGGCACTGTTAACTTTCCTGCCGGCCCCGTTACAATGGGCCGGTCAATCACAAGGAAGGATAACAATGAAATCAGGATTCCACTTCTTCGTCGTCCTCTTAACTCTCTTCGCTTTTGGCTGTGCTTCTGAATCAAACCAGGCAGTCAAAGTCGAGCAATCAAAATCAGAATCAAGCTCCGCCACTTACCAGGGAAAAAAGCATCCCATCATGGTGGGGAAATTTGATAACCGTTCGGGCTTCATGCGCGGAATTTTTGTCGATGGTCCGGATCGTCTTTCCAGTCAGGCAAAATCTGTTCTCATCGGACATCTTCAGCGCACAGGGCGCTACTCTGTTCTTGATCGCGACAACATGGATGAGATAGCAGGTGAGGCCAAGCTCTCGAAGAAAAAACAAAATCTCAAAGGTGCTGACTACACGATCACTGGTGACATCGCAGAATTCGGCCGCAAAGAAACTGGTGATCGCCAGCTCTGGGGAGTTCTGGGAAGTGGTAAAAAACAAGTCGCTTACTCAAAAGTAGTTCTGAACGTGGTGGACGTCGAAACTTCCGAAGTCGTTTATTCAGCTTCAGGTGCAGGTGAATACGCTCTTAGTAATCGTGAAGTGATTGGCTTCGGTGGAACGGCTTCCTATGATTCGACTCTCAACGGAAAAGTTCTCGATCTCGCCATGAGAGAAGCTGTAGATCGTCTGGTTGAAGGCATGGAAAAAAATAAATGGGCCGCAAATAAAGAATGAGAAACTCTTTTCTCCTCCTGATACTTCTGGGTCTAGGCAGCTGCGCCTCGAACTCAATCTACTACTGGGGTCACTATCAGGATCTTCTCTATGATCAGTATCAGACTCCCGGCAAATCAACGCCGGAGATGCAGGTCCTGAAACTCGAAGAGGACATCGAAGTCGCACGCAGTAAAAATAAACCACTTCCTCCCGGCTTCTTTGCTCACCTAGGATATCAATATCTTCAGATGGGAAGAACCGACGATGCCAAAGTAAGCTTTGAATCTGAGAAGATGCAATTTCCGGAATCCGCTGTGCTCATGGACCGCTTCTTGAAGAAGTTCAGTAACAAGGCGAAGAAGAAATGAAATACCTCATCTTGCTTCTTCTGGTCGTGAGTTGTGCCACTCCCTACAATTATGAAAATTTCAGGGCCGCCAAACCCCGCTCCATTTTGATTCTTCCGCCGATGAGTAACAGTACTGACGTGCGCGCGACCTATAGTTATTTATCAACAGTCACGATGCCCGTGGCAGAAAAGGGTTTCTACGTTTTTCCCGTTGCCATCATTGATCAGATGATGAAAGAAAATGGATTGCCATCGGCCAATGAAATGCACCAGGCGTCCGTAAAAAAACTTCGCGAAATCATTAACCCCGATGCGATTCTTTATCTCACGCTGGAAAGCTATGGAACGAGTTACGTGATCATTGACAGTCAAACCACGGTGACCGTATCAGGAAAGATGATTTCCGCCCTTACGGGTGACATTATCTGGGAAGGACGCGCCAGCGCCAATGATGGATCTGATAATAGCGGCGGTGGACTCACGGGAATGCTCATTGGGGCCGTGATTAAACAGGCCGTGAATTCAAGTACGGATCAGGCCCACAATATCGCTCCTCAGGCCAATCAGATTCTCTTTCAGAATGAGAACTCGGGTCTCCTGAACGGACCTTATCACCCTAAGCCTCAGTACTAGATGTCGTTGTGGACGATAGCTTTTTCTCTGGCTACCATCTGTTTATAACTTATCAGAAGGCGCCTCGTGAAATTTCTCGAATTTCTTTCCACATTTCTTTCTCAGAGTCTTTCATTCTTAAGCCCCAACGCCCTCATCGATCAGATTTTTGAGCGGTTTCAAAAAGTCCTGAAGACACTCATCATTCTTTTCATCTGTACGATCATGAGTTGTGTGACCCTCGCCTACCTGATTGATCGATTTTTAAATCAGCTTGATGCCGGTGAATTCGTTCTCAGTCGTTCCATTATCCTTCTGGTCCTTCTTCTGATTGGATTCTGCGTAACTCTCACCCTCACTCTTAAAAGCCTCAACCGGAAACAAGCTGAGGCCCGCAAGAGCCAGGAGCTCCAGCGAACGGAATCTGCTCTGGAAGCGGCACTCGCGGCCCTGGTATTAGACTTTGTGAAAGAAAGAGAAGAAAAGCGGGCCACAGCCCCGGTAAAAGTAGAGTAATAAATACCCGATCCCTAGGCATACCCTGTCCTTAGATATACTTCCTCGGAATGAAATCATTCATACTCTCCCTCTCAGTCCTTCTGAGTCTCCCCGCATTCTCCGCTGTCTTCGGCGTTGATAACCGGATATCCGTCCGTCCCGGTACCATGGGATATGAACTCTCGCGCTCAACTGCAGTTGCCGTTCTCAGTGCGAACTTCGAACCAACTGTTGCGGGCATGCTCCGCCTGAATGTCGATAAGCTCAATGAATTTTTCTGTCCCAATGTGAGATTTGCGAATCAACCATCACTCTCATACGCCTGCACGGGCTTTCTCATCGCGCCCGATCTTCTCGTTACTGCCGGACACTGTATGGTGAATACCGGCGAGACAAGAAACGAAACGAAACTTCATTGCGAAGTTTTTTCGTGGCTCTTTGATTACAACGAAACTCTGAATACCGAAAACGTTTCTGCCGATAATCACTATACCTGCAAAGAAATCATCTACGCTGTTAAAGATGAGAAAGCTCCCTTCCGCGACTACGCTTTGGTTCGTCTCTCACGACCTGTGAAAGGAAGAACCCCGCTGAAGATCAATTCTGAGATGGTTAAGAAGAATGAAATTTTCTCGATGATAGGACATCCCTTCGGTCAGCCCGCAAAATACGCTCATGGAGCGCGGGTTGTTCTCAATGATCCATCTCGCGAAAGCTTTCTCACAACTCTCGATGCATTTGAAGGGAACAGCGGAAGTCCGGTTTTCAATGCGAAGAATGAAGTTGTCGGCATCCTCGTTGGCGGAACGCCTTCGGCGAATACTCTCACCAATGGACGCTGCGAGATTCTCAATAAGTGTTCTGAGCAGGGAATGAATTGCCTTGAACCAGACACGAATACGTCTATCTTTCCTGGATATCAGGGAGTGGGATCAGAAGTTCAACGAATCGCACCTGTAATTCTGAAAATTAACTGATACTTTTTCCTGCGAAATCTTTTGAACTGTGTCTTTCGCGCACTTGTTCAGTTTCCTCACCCTGCACCCGATTCACCATTCTTCCGCGGGCCACAGCGGGTCTTTTTAATATCTCATCGGCCCATCTCTGAACGTTTTTATATTCGGACACTGACAAAAATTCCTCGGCTTCGTAAACTTTTCCTTTGGCGAGTAAACCGTACCAGGGAAAGATCGCGATATCCGCGATCGTGTACTCATCGCCCGCGACAAATCTGGTTTTCGCGAGCTGTTTGTCGAGCACATCGAGCTGGCGTTTTGCTTCCATCGTGAATCGGTCAATCGCATACTCGAACTTCTCAGGAGCATACGCATAGAAGTGTCCAAAGCCGCCTCCGAGTAATGGTCCAGCTCCGACTTGCCAGAAGAGCCAGTTGAGAACAGTCGTTCTTCCTGTTAAATCTTTCGGGAGAAACTTACCAAATTTTTCCGCGAGATAAAGAAGGATCGATCCTGATTCGAAGACGTGAATCGGCTTACCATTATTCTTATCAAGCATCGCAGGGATTTTGGAATTGGGATTTATATCTACGAAGCCGGAAGTAAATTGTTCGCCCTCACCAATGTTAACGAGGTACGCATCGTATTCTGCCTCTTTAACGCCAGCCTCGAGAAGTTCCTCGAACATGATTGAAGCTTTCATGCCATTTGGTGTCGCCAGGGAGTACAACTGAAATTGATGTTCTCCTACCGGTAGAGTTTTCTGGACTCGTGCCCCTGCAGTTGGCCGGTTGATGGCAGCAAACTTTCCACCGTTCCCTTCTTTGTACGTCCAGATTTTTGGTGGAATATATTTGTCAGTCATATGAGCTCCTTAAAAGGAAAGTTTGCTGAATCTGGGGAACTAAAGCAATGCTCAGCATGTTCAAGGCAAAATTATACTTGGCTAATCTTCTACAATCTAAAATAATCAATATTTGAAATTTTTATGTGTGATGAAGTCATGAACTATTACAAGGCCATAATTCAGTACGATGGAAGCGACCGCATGGGTTTCCAGTGGCAGGAAGGTAAGCCCACGATCCAGGGTGATCTCGAACTTACTTTGCAAAAAATTCTTCAGGGAGAAGTCACGACGAGGGCCGCTTCCCGCACAGATAAGGGTGTCCACGCTATCGGTCAGGTCTTGAAGATTTCGGCCGAGGACTCGTCACCACTTTTTATAGAAAGAATAAACACAGAACTTCCATCTCATATCAGGTGCCTCGATCTCACCCCCTGCGCACGCGAATTCATTCCCTCCATCGACCAAACATCAAAAGAGTACCGTTATCTCTTTTCAAATTTACCGGATCAGCGTTACATCGCACATGCCCCGGAAAATATGAACATCGCCAACATCAAGACTTGTGTTGAGTTGCTCAAAGGAATAAACGATTTCCGGAATTTCTGGTCGATCGGTGGAATTGCTAACACCACCATCAGAGAAATCCTGGATTGCGATCTCACCATAGTTAATCCGCAGGATCTCTTTAAAAACACGTTATTCACGGCAGGACAGATAGACTGCTGCTGGCAATTCCGTATTGTCGGCAAGGGTTTTCTGAAACACATGGTCCGTCACCTCGTAGGCGCCCTCTGGCAGGTCGGAAATGGCAGGCTTTCGGTTCAGGACTTCTCTAATCTTCTCTATGGAGAACAGAAGGAAGCCCGGCCCTGGAAAAAAGCGGATCCACGGGGACTTTACCTCCTGAAAGTTAATTACGAACCCGGGTAAAATTGGGTATTCTCCCACCCTATGAGTCGACTGAATTTTAAACTCGAGGCCACAGCACAGGGATCACGCGCACGCGCGGCGACCTTCACCACTCTTCATGGGGAAGTGCAAACGCCGATCTTCATGCCGGTTGGAACTCAGGCCACAGTAAAAAACCAAACTGTCGAATCTCTTAAAACCTCTGGCTCAAACGTTCTTCTCGCAAATACGTATCACTTACTTCTTCGTCCGGGTCCTGAAGTGATGAGGCAGTTCGGTGGCATTCATAAATTCATGAACTGGGATCGTCCCGTTCTCACGGACTCCGGCGGATTCCAGATTTTTTCTCTCTCCCACTCTCGTGAGATGAATGAACAAGGTGCGCGCTTTTTAAGCTACGTCGATAATCGCCCGATCATGCTCACACCTGAGCTCTCGATTGATATGCAGAAAGCGATCAACAGCGACATCATGATGGTTCTCGATCAGTGTATTGAATCCAATGCCAATCACAAAGATGCGAAGGCCGCTATGGAACTCACACATCGTTGGGCAAAGAGAAGTCTTGAGGCCCGTGGTGATTCTCTTCAATCCATGTTCGGAATTGTTCAGGGTGCCTGTCACGAAGATCTCCGCAGACAAAGTGCTGATACACTCATCAATCTCAGAGTAAATGGCGAAGGCTTTGATGGATTAGCCATAGGTGGCCTCGCTGTCGGTGAAACAAAATCTGAAAGAGAAGATTTTACGGCGATCGCCGCAGAAATGCTGCCACAAAATCTTCCGCGCTATCTCATGGGTGTCGGAACACCGATCGACATTCTCGAAGCGGTTCACCGCGGAGTCGATATGTTCGACTGCATTCTTCCGAATCAATACGGTCAGCGTGGAGTGGCGTTCACGAGTCTCGGAAAATTCCAGATGAGACGAACAGTCTATAAGTTCTCCGAGGAGAAACTTGATCCCAAATGCGATTGCCTCGCCTGCTCTAATTACTCTCGTGCTTATCTTCATCATCTCATCAAAACGGAAGAGCCACTCGGTTGGCATCTCCTCTCTCTTCACAACATTACTTTCTATCATCGCTTAATGAGTGACATGAGAAAGAATATTCTCGCGGGTACATTCCTCGACTTCTACAATAAGAAGCGGGTTGAACTCGACATGACTGACGAGGAGAATCCTCACGTTCCGATGACACCTTCGAGACAGATCAAATCAGATAAGCGTGTTCAGCTTGGAGATTATGAAGTCCACGATTCAGGCCGAGGGTTTTCGAGCATCCGGCAG
The DNA here is from genome assembly GCA_040387275.1 of Bdellovibrionota bacterium. Classification (GTDB taxonomy): domain Bacteria; phylum Bdellovibrionota; class Bacteriovoracia; order Bacteriovoracales; family Bacteriovoracaceae; genus Peredibacter. Next base: position 1,230,205 of record JAZKDZ010000001.1, read on the forward strand.
AAGAGTTCCGGCGAGGTCATGCATTCTATCAATCCTCCGCAGGAAGAAGCTCGCAATCTCTACGTCCTTCCCTCTCGCATTGATGAAAGACTCAATTCTCTCGATGAAGTCGTGATCTGGGACGTGGGTCTCGGTGCCGCTCACAATTCAATGGCCGTCATTCATGAGTTTTTAAATAAAGATTTCACGGGCAAGATTCGCATCGTGAGTTTTGAAAACGATACTGATCCTCTGAAACTTGCTTTAAGAAACGCCCCTCTCTTTCCGCACCTTCATCACGCAGCTCCTCATGAGCTCCTCAAGCAAAATAAATGGATCTCTCCGAAAGGAAATATCGAGTGGGAACTTCTTCAGGGGGATTTCTCTCAAACCTTTGAAGGTGCGCCGAAGCCGCACGTGATTTTCTACGATCCATTTTCTATGGTGACCAACACAGAACTCTGGTCTGAGGAAGCCTTCTCCAGGGTTTTTGAATACTGCCGTGAAAATGAAGTCCAGCTCCTCAATTACTCAGCTTCGACTGCAGTCCGAGCGACTCTCCTCGCAGTCGGCTTCCACGTGGGCTACGGACCAGCGACTGGTCCGAAGAGTACGACGACCGTTGCGTACAATAATTCTTCACTCCCTCAAAAACAGGGTGTTACCTTACTCGGTGATGAGTGGCTGAAAAGATGGGAAAGAAGTGATGCGAAGGTTGCGCGTACGTTGAGTAAATCAGACGAAAAAGAATTTGAAGAAAAAATACGTAAACATTCTCAGTTCTCAAAGGATTAGTATGAAAGCATACGCCATGGCATTTCTTTACGATGTCGTTTTGGGTGATGAGATTTTGGCCTATATCAAAGGTATCGATGACACGATCATTCCTTTCGGTGGCAAGTTCATCATTCATGGCGATACCCCATCCGTCAAAGAAGGCTCCTGGGATAAAGATATCATTGTGATCGAATTCCCCTCAATGAAGATGGCCGAAGACTGGTATCATTCCCCCGATTACGAGAAGATTAAAGACTTCAGAACCAGAAATTCTAAGGGCACATTGCTGATTGTTGATGGAGTTGGTGAAACTCATAAAGCGATCGACATACTTTCCCGCTTCTAAGGACCCTGTAAATTTCACCATTTCCCCCTCTCTCCAGCACCAATAGCGCTATAGTCCCTTCCTATGTTCAATAAGTGCCTCATCCTTCTTTTCGTCCTATTCGGGGCCCTTCAGGCTTCAGCGCAGGACTATGAGGAGATCTTTAGAACTGAACAAGCGAAGAGCATATCCATCGAGCCTCAGTGTCGCTTCAGCTCTTTAAGCGAAGCCGAGGAATACAACAGAACACTTCCCGATCCGGATCTTCTGAGGAAAGAGGGCCTTGATCCTGATGACTTCACGTATGGAGATCTCGGAATCAAATCCTGCTTTATGAATCTGTCTGAATACGCAGCACTGGCAAATTACGTCGCCACCGGATATCAGATCATGAATCGAGTTCTCAGAAATCGCGACGCTCGTGGCATCGAACAACAAAAATATCGAATTGAGTTTATGAAGTCGGCCCTCAGCAAGGTCTTACCTTATCAGGGATGGATTAAGCGTGGTGCAGACATACCTGTGAGAGCTCTTGACGATCATCAGGTTGGAGGAATTGTGAAGTATGAAGCCTTCACCAGTACGAGTACAGGTACGGCGTTCATCGGAAACATCCAATACCTCATTTACTCGAAATCCTGCCGACCTGTTCCTCATGCCATCAATTACGAGAATGAAGTGATCTGCCTTCCTGGGACAAAGTTTCGTGTCCTTTATAGAAATGAGTGGAATGGGAATCTGGATCTGGTGATGGAAGAAGTCTTTTAGGTTCCAGCATACTTGTGGTGCGGACGGCGAGTCTATGCACTGCCTCATCCGCCGCGGAGGTGAATCATAAGATTCGTTTTAATTCAGGCACTTCTCGGGATGTTTAAACGCTGAACGAATGCGTGTACTCGTCTTCAAAGACAAAGCATCAATCGTCCAATCCTCAATGTCTTTCTGATAAAGCTTTTCGTAGATGTAAGCAAGAGCACCAACTTTGAGCTTGTTCCCGATAAATCCTTGCGTGAGATAACCCCAGAAGTGATATTGCAGTCCAGGGACATCACTCCCCTCAACAATCTTTTCAAATTTATACGTGATGACCGATGAGTTTCCGCGATTGACCATCAGAGCGTCTCCACTCGTGATCCACGCAATAACCCCAAGAGCGACAATCGGATCACCGTACATTTCGAGAGTCTTACTGAACATTTTCTCGGGAGATACTGAGAAATTCTCCTGCTCTAAAAGCCACAGGACGAGAGGTGATGCAAATTCATTATACTTGGAAGCTTCAACGACAAATTCATCGAACTTTTTGTGCTTCGGATTTCCGATGACAAGAGTAAATGGTTTCTTCACATTCTTCTGCTCAATAGGAAGTCCCTTATCATCGAGATATGGAAAAGCGTAATTAGCAACAGCAGGAAGATGCGACTCAATCTGCTGAAGGAGATTTTCTTCGTTACGTAAATTGAATGCGGGAGCTTCTCCATTCAGGAAGGCCACGTGACGTGAGCGCGCAAGATGCATGAAAGCTTCCCAGTAGTTCCCTACCGGCGCTTTAAGCTCGAGTTTAGGATTTCCCATGAGAATGAATGCGTTCGGAAGCCAGTACTCTGAGCGATCCATTGGGAAGCCGGGAAAGCCCGTAAGTTTTGAGACAAAATCAGGGAGTGATATACCTGCGGGTATAGGATTTGCGTCCACCCAGGGATTGATTTCGGTACGTAAGAGGTTAAGGATTTTTCCGCGGAATTGGCGGAGGGAATGTTTGGGATACGAGTCCTTGATCGAGAGAGCAACCTGACAAGCGAAGCGGTCCATGCGATCTTTGGTGAAGTATACCTCAACGGCCATAGCTGAGTAGCTTACTGTCAGGGCCAGGAGTATGAGGAATGATTTCATCCTGCTATTAAAGCTGTTTTTGGCCGGAACGGACGTAAGATTGCAGTCTTTATAGTATGTCTAAATTTTGAGCACTAATCTTCTTCCGGTGTCCAATACCCGTGAGACTTGAGAATTTCACGCCAGTCAGCTTCCGCGAGTCCAGCTGCCATCAACGTATCCCGCCAGTCACGGGTCGATAATTCTGTCAGTTCTTCGAATTTCTTCAGATCCCCCCTTGAGCCGAAAAGAATGGCGAGAAGGATTCGATCGGAACTCATGGCGCCTAGAGAAAATTCTGAAGACCTAATTTTTGAGATGAGAGGCGAACCTTTCTGACCAAAGACACGCGTGATTTCTGCTTCTACTTTTAGACTAATATTTACTGGCAAACCAAGCTCACTTTCGTGCCAAATTTACCCACTAGTTTGCAAGAAACGACATTTTTGGGGAGTTCCTTCGCCATCGCGATTTTTGCTGTCGTTTCATTACAAACAATCCAGATCGATCGTTCTTTTTTCGCCTCAAAGGTCCACACTGTTTTCCCAGGAGCATTACTTTCCTCATTATCGGGAATGAGTTCAGCACGGTCTGCTGGCTTTCCATCAAAGACGCTTACTAAAATCGTTTTAGTGGGACAATCATAGGACGCTGCGATCAAGTTCGAAGAACTAAAAAGCATAAAAAACAAAAGAAAGTTCTTATTCATAGTCCCAAATGATAGCATAATTTAATGTTTCAACTAACCGATTTAGAAAATAACAAAACCACATCCATCGAGACTCAATCCAAGATCGAGCTCACCTTCTCCTTAGACTGGATATCCGTCAACATTTCCGTCTGGTCCAGAGAGAAAGGCGTATCTCTCAATTCAGAGTGGCTGACACTGAAAATCGATGCGCTCCCTAAGAACGATCTGAATCAGATTGGTGAATTAAAGATTGAGGAAACGACCGAATCAGAGGTCATTATTTCCGGCCCCTATGGGAGTGCATTCAAAACGGGCGATGATATGGGATTTTACTACTATGTAAATCAATCCCAGTTTCCGGAAAAGTCTCTTACTGTTTTGAGGCCGGTGAAAAAGAATCTCTTCCAGCTTAAGCATGAGTCAGAGCTTGAATTCCATTCTTTTAAAATTGATCTCGAGATTCCACTCACGACAATTACTGCGAGAGCGTGGCACGAGGAACCCAATCCAAAAGAACGCATTGAAGAGTTGAAGAAATTTTTCAGAGAGCACTTTGATTCATCTTTATTTCATGAACCTCAAGTAGAAGACACCGGGACTTGTCTTCTTCTCACTTATCGAACGGCCGAATAGGCTTTCTACTTCTATTCTGTATTCAAATTCAGCGCAAGACCAACACAGATGAGGCCTCGATGCTGATGCATAATTTCAGTTATCTTTTTAAAGGTACTATTCAAATCAGCGGCGATGGAGACTAGCTCCTCATTTGTCCTGTCAAAATAATGAAAAGTCGGATTCCGCGGTAAAGCGGTTATCTCACCCGGAAGAATTTTTATCCTTCCTGCCATCGCAAGGATGGAAGAAATCTCTTTATCCGTTATGACGGAATATGCATGACCGTAATCCCGAATAAGAAGCCTCTTTATGGGACAATCAAGAGCATCCATCCAGTCAGAAAAATAAGAAACAAACTTCACCATTACGCTATAGGGAAAAGCACCAATTGCACCCTCTGGTGACAAGCGACCTAAGAGAACGCTTTCGATAAAATGAGAGCTCTCGCTCAGAGATTTTAAGTTTAGCTCTAATTTTGAACCTGACTCGCGATAAGCTTCCTGAAAAATTCCGGACTGTAGAATTTCAAGATTTTCCTGAGCATTATTCTGCCTTGCCCTTTGAGCAAGCGACAATCGTTCCGACGAAACAAATGTCATTCCAATTGCAAAGGGGCAGTGAGAATTCTCTTTGATCCACAACCAAGGTTTTATATTCATGCCTAAAGTTTAACCTCAATGAAGTGATGGTCACACTATACTTACAGCAAAGCCAATCATTTTACTTCTTGTTCAGTCCCGGTAAAACGGCATCGCTGTAATGAATATACTGGATAGAGTAGATGCCATACGTGCCATTGATTGGCTTATTATTAAGCGTCTGAAAGCGATCTGAATGATTGTTCAGAAGCTGGCCAGTCAGACGAATACCACTCGATTTGGAAAAGATAATTTCTGCTCCTGCCTCATAGTAATGCCCGGCGCTTTTGCCTTTTTCGATTTCTTTGAAGTTGGAAGGAAGTGCTCCATGTTTTTCGATGTAGTCAGCGGTGTCGTGACGAAGCTTTGTGTTCCCGGCAAAAACTCCGGCCCCGGTAAAGATCTTGAGGTGCTTGAAGTTGATGGGCCTGATTTTGGCACCTAGAAATACATTCGAATTAGAAAGATGCGAGAGCTGATCGTTTACCTGAAGATTCGTTTTATAATCTCTATACTGCGACTTCCCTTCCATTCGTCCGTAGATAAAATTGCCACCTACGCTGAAGAAATTTCGTAAGAGAGGCACTTCAACCCCGATGTTATACCCCAGGGTACCCTTCCCTTCAAAATAGCTTTTACCAGCTGAATTTGTGGCCGTACTTTCAAGCCCAGTAATTCCTGAAAAACCTATGGACCCAATCCCGGCTCCCCGAGCATGGAACGTAAAAAGACAGATGAGTATCATGAGTATTTTCATGACCTCTATTTTAGCACTACTCAATTGGAGTCATTTAGTGAGGAAATATTTGCTTCATGGGACTAGTCTCAAACCCCTTTTCAAGATCAAAGATTAGAGACATTATCAGAATATGAACAAGCTCGGAGACTATGAAGTCCATCTCAATAAAGCTGGCTTCTCCAGCATAAGACAGCTGAGCTCTGGCGAGATCATGCATTCCGTGATTCCGCCCGAAATAGAAGCGCGCACACTTTATGTGGAACCAGCACAGCTTTCGCTGAGAATGAAATCTGAGTCTCAACTTGTGATCTGGGATGTAGGCTTAGGTGCTGCATCTAATGCAATGGCAGTGATTGAGTACATCAATAACTTAAGCTCTGTCCCTTCCAAAGTTGAGATCGTAAGTTTTGAAAATGATCTCGACTCTCTTAAACTGGCCATGAAAAATCCAGATGCGTTTCCTCACCTCACGCATCCCGCCCCTCACCACTTGCTTAATCACAACTCGTGGTCTGATGAAAAGGTGTTGAACTGGAAGTTGTTACTAGGTGATTTTCTACAATTGTTCGAAGCAGCTCCAAAGCCACATGTGATCTTTTATGATCTCTATTCAGCGAAGAGCAATCCACCTTTCTGGACTTTGGATCTCTTTCAGAGAATGTATCGTCACTGTGAAGGGACCCCTGTTATGTTTGTGACCTACTCGGCATCAACGGCAGTCCGTGCCACAATGATGGCCGCAGGTTTCTACGTTGGATACGGCCCCTCTTCCGGACCAAAGGCCACAACCACCATGGCCTACAACGATCTGGCACTCACTCAACAATTGGAAGCTAAGCTTCTGGGACCAGAATGGCTTAATCTCTGGGAACGAAGTGGGGCCCGGATGCCTGGGTCTCTACCGCCCGATGAAGTTGAACAGTTTGAGTATAAGATTCGTAATCACACCCAATTTTCAGTGAAATAAAAAAGCCCCGCTTTCGCGAGGCTTAGATCTCAGAACACAATTGATTGGTTGATGAAGCCATACTTCGCAGCTTGCTCATAAAGATACCTTCTGCTTGAAGTAGTTCTCCCAGTCTTGATCTCTTCTTCAACCAAGATGATGTTTTGGAGAAATTTCATCATGAACTTTGACTCCGCTTTGATCACCGTAGGAACACCGCTTTTAAGAAAAGTTTGCTTGATAGAGTCCAGGAATAATTCCCGCCACAATGGAAGCACAAGATTATCAGAACCAGAGGTCTCCAGATTTCTGAACGCCCGGTCAAATTTCTCCATCAATTCCTTATTGAGATTTACTCCATAGACAATCGAGCGATCAAGACCTTTGCATTTCCCTGCAAGTGAATCCATGAATAAGGATCTGTAGCTGACGTTCCCGTAGTAGCCACCTGATGCGAGAGAGATCGTACAGTCCATGGCCTCACCCACCCCAGTGGGATTTTTGTGATACATGCGCGGTCCCTGATGAAGTGAAATCTCTATCTGACTCTGGATTTCACTGAACCTAATTTTCATAGGAATGATCATCCTCCCCATCGGCAAAATATTCATTTCCAGTTCGATTGCTTTGCCTTCATCGAGAAGCTTCCTGAGCTCGAAGCTCCCAACAACTTCCTTCATCCAAAAATTCTCTTTCTTGAATAGAACCAAAGGTGTGGTTAGGAGGAAGTACTTACGAACATCAGCTTCACTCATATTGTAAGTGTCTTTCAGGAGCTTCTGAAGTTTCGGCTCTGTCGCCTCGAACGCACTGAGGATCTTCTTGTTCACTTTATCCGAGGTCGTCCAAAAATCTTGTTCGATCTCGACCATGAGCGATTCCCCCGGGAGGTGTACGGAGGCTACCTCTGCCGCCTTCATGATCTTACTCGAGAAGACCAAATTTCCATTTACCTTGATCTTGCAATCACTTCCTGCAGCGACTGCTTCCAGAGTGACTTCCTGTTTCTTTACGAGGTCACGCATGATCCTTGATTGTCTCCGAAAATTCCCTGAGTGTTCATAGAAATTCGCCACGAGGCCGAAGCCGTCCTTATGGGGAATCAAGCCGTGATCAAATAGACTGGAATCGATGCCGATGTAATCGTCATTTTCTTTCCCCAGGGCGAAAGCGCTTTCAAGAGTGCAACTCTTAATCAGAGTCTTCTTCCAGCGCTCGAAATGTGCAAGGTTACTCCTGTTCAGCTCCATAGGCGCTGAAGGTCCTTCACCAAGAGTTTCTACGGAAGTATTTCCATTGCTGCCCGATCCACTTCCGCCCTTGCAGCCTGTAAGAATTACAGATCCCAGTATCATCAGCGACAAACATGACTTCTTCATAACTTCTCCTTTGGAGGGGTTGATGGAAGTTCTGTTTGCAAGCTTGTGCCAACGTATCTTCGCTGATCCTGGGTCAGGACTGTCCCGTTCCGGACAAACCGGGGACAAAGTTGTCAGCAGTAAGCCCCAGTCGGAACGCATGAACACAAATAAAAAAGCCCCTTTCGGAGCTTCGCTTATCGATTTTTTTGGCGAATACAAATGTTCCAGCAGACTTTTATATAAACATTGCTTACTGCAAAGTCTGCTGGAACAAAAAAAGAGATTTACTTTTTATTTAAGTTCTCAAGAAATCTATTAAAATCTTTTTCTGGAACTGTAATGCCAACGACAGTTTGTTCAGCAAAAGCATTTACTGTGCATTTGTCGTTTTCTTCTTTAAAGCAAGTATCCTTCCAAATTCTTCCTGTTTGAGTGTCTAATAAAACAGAATCAGCTCTAATCGTTGGATGAAAGATAACAATATACCTCCCGTCTTTTGCGAATCCTGAGAATGAAAACAATAATGCTAAAAAACATAAAGGAACAAATCTCATAGAAATTCTCCTGATAAATTAATTTATGAAAGTTTATCGGTATAACATATTCACTTATTGGCCTAATTTATTTTTGTAAGGTTCGCGACTGTGCTAGCTATGAATTGGTACTAAGGTCATGAACTCGACCTGAATTCGAATAAAATAAAGATTCAATCCGTTATGAGACCACGATCTTGATAATATCTACAAGAGTAGCTTTGCCCACAGTTAACTTGTGGTTCCGAAAAACTTCGAGTGATGTCTGTTTTAAATTTGAAAACAATTGTAGCGACTACTGCAACTAGAAGGATATATTCCGTCGTAGTGGGTTGCCTAAGGAAAACTTTTTTAAGCTTATTTCTTAAGTAATTTAACAATTCTTTCATGATGAGCTTATCGACAAATAGATGAAAATTATGCGACAGATTCCTGCAGACTTTGACATAAGCAGCGCTAACAAGGAAATCCGCCGAAATTCTATCATCGCCTTTAGTCTTCATTCAGACTTTCATCACAATAGGATGACTCTAGCCTACGTACTTCAACTAAGTTCAAACCCTACTCTCAAGATTCAATAATCAAAGTCCATACTAGTATTTTCTGCTGATGATCCTGCCGATAGGAGAATATCATTGGAGCTTTATGAGACAGCTACTTTCCCTTCTGTTGGCTTTTTCAATCACATCATGTGGAATGCTAAGGTTTGATATAAATGGAGTTGATCGAGATAGTTACGTTGCTTCAAATGAGGGTGGGTGTACTAGCGATTCTGAGTGCGGAGAAGGAAGGGTCTGCGCACCCGTCAAAGGTGAATTTCCCGGATCTTGTGCCAGAACAGGCGATGGGGCAGCTATTCTGGGGGTACTCGCCATCGGCGCACTAGCAATCGGTGCCGCTGCAGGAGGTGGTGGATCTCCATCTTATACTCCGGGGCCTACCCCTGCTAGTTATCAAAATCAAGATTACAGACAGGACCTAAGAGGATGCTGCTCATGGCATGGTGGGATTGATTACTGCGGGGCTGGCTCTCTATATTGTAAAGATGGCTGGGTTTCAGGATGTGGATGTAATTGAATTTTACGATGCCGATTTATCGTTAACCGCAATTGCAGACAGCCGACTACTTACAGGAGTTTATAATGAGAGGAAAAAAAGTTGATTCAATTCAAATCCGTTTTGAAAAGAATGGAAAATACAAAACAATTATGTCCATACCGGTAGATGAATTCATTTTTATGTTCAACAATGCATACGGCATGCTCGGAGGGATAGGCCTTACTCAACAACAACTCAATTCAGAAAGCGAAAGATACAAAGAAATGTTGAAACAAATTCTCAAAGTTACGGGAGCTGAATAATAAATATCTGCCAAACTCCGAAATACCTAAACTCAAATGACTATTTACACGAGGATTCCAGTAGAATTCAGTATCGTAATTAAATATCGTCGGGCCGGAGTCCGCTTTTAGAAATCGTTATCACTTTGTCCCATTTGCAAGGTCCCCACGGTTGAGAATCGGCCCACGCCTTGGCTTTCTCAAGAGTATCCTCCTCTCCTCCACCTGGGACTAATTTATAAATTAATCCATTTGGTGAAACAGGTATTGGCCGAGACTCTTCCAACTCACCATCTTCATTATACCTTGTAGATGAATACATCGCGGGAGTGGAATAGATTTTAATATTCATGGGAACCGTCTTGTCATAAAACCAAGTTCCCGTGGCAACAATCCTTTCATATTCTTGAAAAGGAAACCCATATTGCACTTCACTATCAGGACTAACTATTTTCTTTTCGTAGTATGCAATTAAGTCATTAGCAATTCTCATCGCTTTTTGTTTCGACTCTGTCGTAAGTGCTAACCCCATCCGGTCGTTTTCAATTTCTAACAAATATTCAGAGATGATTTCCGGATTCATCTTTTGCAAAAGCTTTGAATACAAAGTAGGTAAGTACGCACGATACTCGTTGCGAGGACAGCTTGAATCAAGTGAGATTCCAATGGGATCCCATTCATAAAAAAGAACATCATCTACGTGTGTGTAAATTTCTAATTCTTTCTGAGTAAATTTTCTGCTCATGAGATGACCTAGTTTAGATTTTTCATACATTTTACTTTAAAGACCGATTTGTTAATCTAAAGAATCCAACGCAGAGCTTCGACGGCGGCGTAAACCTTAAGATGAAGTACAAATAAAAAAGCCCCGCTTCCGCGAGGCTTGATTATCGATTTTTTTGGTGGACCTGGTGGGAATCGAACCCACGTCCAAAGAACCTTCCAGTAGAGAGTCCCACGTGCGTCTCTTGTCAGTTAGGACAAGTACTAGTTCTTGTTGTTACAGAGCAAGCAATCTGTCGTGGCTTTTAGGGAGTAACCACACCTGATCTCCTCGCAGTTTATTTTACGGACGATCTGCCATCGTCTTTACTAGCTTTTTGTTATCGGTGCTAGCCCCTCAGGTACCAATTAAAACTAAGTTTTAATTAAGCAGCCATTGCATAATCGTTGCCGATTAAAAGTGATCGATTTTTAAGAGGCCTTCGATCAACCTCTGCACGCACTCAATCCTTCTAATTCCCTGTCGAAACCTGGGCAGGCCCATAAGTAGATATATCTGTACCATAAAAAGGATAGCTTTAATAGGTGTCAGCCCTTTGAGTCAGAGCTTTTTCGAGGGGAATTGGCTAATATACGACCATGAAACCACTTCTGCGCGGCCATTTTCACCAATCATTCTTCTTCGTTACTCTCGGCGCATGCGGATTTTTGATCGCGAAGGCCCAGACTGGTCGCGAGCTTTTCGTCACAATCACCTACTCCATTTCTCTTCTATTGATGTTCGGAATCAGCGCTCTCTATCACCGAATCACGTGGCAGAAGCCAGAGCATCGCTTACTCATGAAGAAGCTTGATCACACTGCGATCTATATTCTGATCGCCGGAACCTTTATGCCTCTGGCGTTGAAAGGCTTTGAGTGGGAGACAGCACAGAAGCTCATGCTAATTTTGTGGGCGGTAGCTCTCTTCGGAATTATTCAATCGATCTTTTTTGTAAAATTGCCAAAGTGGGTGAGCTCGCTTTTGTATCTGTTCATGGGTTACTTCATGGTTCCGTATTTTCCGGATCTCATGGATACACTCGGGAAAGGCAAAATGTGGGTCTTTATCGGCGGTGGTATCGCCTATTCCATCGGAGCCGTCAGTTACGGTCTGAAGTGGCCAAAACTTAGTCCCACCTACTTCAGCTATCACGAGATCTTTCACATCTTCGTGTGCATCGGTGCCGCGATTCACTTCCTGGTGATCTACAACCTCTACTAAGACATACTCGCAGAAGCCGTTTTAATGACTGAGATGAGCTTTTTCAGCGCTGGGGTCTGATAGTTCCAGTGATGGAGATAAAGTTCACGTTGAAGCGAATTCTCCTTATCTATCAATACCAGGTCTTTTGCTTTCAGTTCTTTCTGAATATCCATCAGAGGTTTGAGTCCGTAGCCAAAACCGGCGATCACTGAAGCCTTGAGACACGCAATTGAGGGAATGGCACTCTTCGGATAATGGGTCGTGAATCCATAAAACTTTTTTAAGTATTCGGTGTGAAGATCATCACGATCATTGAAGATGATGGCCGGATGAGTTTTGAAATCAAAGTCTTTAAACTTCCTCGGAACATTTTGTTTTTTGAATTCTTGATTAGAAACCAGAACGTAGGTCATCGCTCCCAGCGGGACGCATTCGTGATTCGAAACCGGAGTCTTCTGAATGCCGATCGAAAGATCCACTCGTCCTGACTTCAGATAGTTCAGCGTGTACTTCTCATCATCCGTGGTGATCTCAAGATTCATGAGCTTGGCGATCTCTGTATTTTGCAGAACTTTCTTAAACCAGATCTCGAGAGTGTCGACATTCATCGCTATCCGGATGGTTGGACGCTCTGTTGATTCTTTGCCGGGATTGAGATTCAGAGTTTGTTCCAGGCTCAGGACTTTCCGGTAATGGGAAAGAATCGTTTCCCCGAGCTCAGTCGCGCGATAAGGAAGTTCGCGGATAAGAAGCCGCTGGCCGAATTCCACTTCGAGCTGGTTGATTCTTTGCGAGATCGCCGATTGCGTGACAAAGAGTTCTTTCGCCGCCCGCTCGAAGTTCTGGTTGCGGATAACGGATTCAAGGGTTTTTAGTGCTTCATAGTCCATAGACCCATCATAAGCTCGGCTAATGAGTCAGAAAAGTTATTAATTTCACTAATTTCTGGATGGGCCGTATTCTCACCACATGGAAAACTCACCTTTAATCTTCGGCTTCATCCTTCAATCCAGCATGATCATGGCCTTAGGGGCGCAGAACCTCTTTGTTATTGAGAAAGGGCTTCTGAAAGATCGGCCACTCCTGGTCGCAAGCATCTGCTCATTCTGTGATGTCTCTCTCATTTTCATGGGAGTCCTGGGAGCTGGGGCATTCTTTGCTCAGAATCCGATGCTCTCGATGATTCTGAAACTCGCAGGATCTGCTTTCTTATTGAAGTATGCGTATGGAAAGTTTCGTGAGGCGGGAACGACGAAAGTTGTGGAACAAGTTGGGACTCAAGCCTCGGCGTTGAAGGCAATCATACTATCAACCCTGGCGGTGAGTTTACTGAATCCTCATGTGTATCTTGATACCGTGGTTCTGATTGGTGGTTATTCCACGAAGTATCAGAGTGTGCAGGAAAAACTGAATTTTGCTATCGGAGCTGCCATCCTCTCAATTCTCTGGTTCTTTACTCTGAGTTCGGCAGCGAGTTTCTTCAGCAAAGCACTCACTCAGCCTAAAGTAATGAAGTATGTGAACTACGGAACATCCGGAGTGATGACATATCTCGGAGTGAATTTACTGCTGTCGATTTAAAAGAGACCGTTTTCGTTCGGAGTTTTTTTATCGATGACTTGTCCCAGATCCCAGAGCTCAACTATCTTATCGTTCTCAAACCGGAAGATGTGAACGACCGCGATGTCCATTCCCTCTTTAGCAACGTGAGAATGGAGGATCACCGTGGATCCGTCTTCATAAGAGTATTTGATGTCGACAAGCTTATTGGGAGAACTCTGGTGGGCCTCTTCCATTGCTTTGAGAAGGGATTCGCGATCACCTTTAAAGTATTGGTTGTGATGAATGAAATCTGGTGAAGTGAATTTGTCGTATGCTTCCCTGACTTTGCCGAAGCCGGCGTAGTTGAGAAAATCCATCGCGATTTGTTTTTGTTTCATCCAACAATTGTAAATCGACGAATCACTTCACGCAATCTTGCTGCTCTGCTAGACTCACTTCCCTATGAAAAAACAAAACGATTTAAAATTATTCTCACAGCCGCTCGTTCTGGGAGCGAGCATATCGGCCGGATACGGAACACGTGACGGCGGCCTGGGGGCTGTCCTGGCAAAAACAATTAACCCTGATGCTAAGATTATTAACAAAGCGATTAGCGGAGCGACGAGTGTGCAGAGTACGTCTCACCTCGACTTCGGAAAGTTTGATCCTTCTGTCGTACTTGGGCTCGATCTCTTTTTCTGGGATGCCGCGCGCGAGAAGACAGGAAAGAAATTTGAAGAAAATACCAAAAAACTATTTGATGCCTTTGCTGAAAAACAAATCCCTATGATTGTGGGACGAGTGCCGGTGATCAATCTTCCGTTCATCGGCGGACGCGCAAAAGATCTTATCGAGAGTGCGAACAAAGTGAATGGGTATCTGGAGAAAATGGTTCTTACCCACAAGAACGCTCTCCTCTATGACCCTGTTCCGTGCATTTTCAGTATGGGTTTTGGAAGCCGGAAGTATTTTATCGACGGCCTTCACCTGAACTCAGAGGGAAATAAGTACTGCGCAGAGTTTTTCATCCGCGCAGGTGAGCATAAAAAACTAAAAGTCGCCTAGTGCCCGATGGTTCCCAGATCTTTCTGGCTCCAGTGCTTCTCTTGTTCCAGAGTACTCATGTCGATCACAGCACGGTAATGGATTTCATTATTCTCCATCCGCTTGTAGACATCGTTAATGTCCTTGATGTCGACGAGTTCAATTTTCGGACGGATGTCATGTTCCGCGCAGAAATCGAGAACTTCCTGAGTCTCCTCAATACTTCCGATGAGACTTCCGGCAATACTTCTGCGTTTCATGATCATGGGTTCCTGATTCCAGCCTGGCTCAGGAACCAGAACGCCAACCATGATCATGGAACCGTCTCGAGCGAGTAGTTCGAGATAAGGATCAACTTCGTGTTTATCAGGAATGGTATTGATGATGAGATCAAACTGCCCTTTAATCTCTTCCATTTCTTTTTTCTTTGTCGAAAGGACAAAAGCATCTGCTCCTAATTCGAGCGCATCGTCTTCCTTGTCCTTGGTTGTAGAAATGACGGTCACTTCAGCACCCATTGCTCTCGCGAACTGAGTCGCCATGTGGCCCAGACCACCGAAACCAACAACGGCAACCATATCCCCTTCACTCACACCCCAGTTTTTGAGAGGAGAATAAGTCGTGACACCCGCGCAGAGAATGGGACCCACAAATTCTGGCTTAAGCTTCTTCGGAATTTTCAGGACGAAGTGATCATTCACCACAATATTATTGGAGTATCCACCAAAGGTGTTCGTTCCATCGGGTTGAAGAGGTCCATTGTAAGTTCCGAGAAATCCCTTCTCACAATATTGCTCGAGTCCTTCCTTGCAGGAAACACAGTATCCGCACGATCCGATCATGCAACCTACACCGACAAGGTCCCCTCTCCGGAAACCTTTTACATCCACTCCGACATCGTCCACGACTCCCACGATCTCGTGACCGGGAACGCAAGGGTAGATCGTATTATTCCAGTCATTTTTTACCTGATGGAGATCCGAGTGGCAGACACCACAGTACTGAATTTTTATCGCGACATCGTGAGGACGCAGATCCTCACGTTCAAATCTCACGGGACGTAATTTTTTATTCACTCTGGTTGCTGCATATCCATAGCTCTCTAACATACGAACCTCTTTTAGATTTTAAGTTTATTAATGACTCCGCACGCGACTCTGTCTCCGGAATCTCCGGAGGGTTGAGTGGCATAATCATCGGCCTTGCTGTGAATGATGACGGATTTTCCGATGAGAGAATTGATCTCGTCTGAAGAGAGATTTCTCAGGACAATATCCGTCCGTGCCACACCTTCTTTATTAGCAACGAGATTTCCCAGGTCACCTGTGTGATGAGCATGAGAGGCAGGTCCGCCGTGATCAATTTTCTTCGGGTTAAAATGCTCACCGGCACTTTTAAAATCCGGTCCCTCACATTTTCCGGTTTCGTGAATGTGGAAACCATGAACCGCTCCCGGTTTCAGTCCCTTCACTTCGGCGATAAGTTTCATTCCCTCATCAACGGGAATCATTTCAAGTTTCCCTGTCATTTTGGTTGTGGGTGAATTGAGCTCGGCGCGTCCCACCGGAGTGGCCGCATAAGCGCTTTGAAAAAGAATAAATGAAAATAAGATTAATGTTGTCCGCATAATTCCTCCGCGTTTTTCAAGAGCCTAATATGTTTCATCCCCGGAACCAATGACTTGCGAAATTCTTTGGATACATGAAGCTGACGGCAATGCTTTTTCTTTTTGAAGAATCCGCTTCCAAAGATATTGTCTTGCGATGGAAAACTCAAAACCCCGCACATCCGGCAATAAGTTTAAAATTCCCAAAGAAGATTTCATGAAGCGCTTTCACAAGCTCTTCTGCGATCCACATTTTGATCCGTTCAGGAAAAATCTCGAAGAGATTTCAGAAGTCGCCTGGGAAAATTACCTCGAGGGAAGAAA
This sequence comes from Bdellovibrionota bacterium, assembly GCA_040387275.1. Lineage (GTDB taxonomy): Bacteria > Bdellovibrionota > Bacteriovoracia > Bacteriovoracales > Bacteriovoracaceae > Peredibacter. The sequence continues at coordinate 1,246,505 of JAZKDZ010000001.1, forward strand.
AGCTCCCAGTACATCTTCGGCGGGAGATGGCTATGCCGATCCTGAGTATGAACTGAGTGCGGACTGGCTCTGGGCAAAAAGTGAGATCGATAAGGCCCGTGAAGAGCACAAAAAAGAGAAAACTAATATTCTTCTTATCTCAGCTTCTGACCGGAATGAGTTTACCTGTCCCGGAGAGATCTCCAAAACATCACGTCTCGCTGATATCGCAAAGAACACCTTGGAAGCAGAGGGAATCGAAGTCGAGCATCTCGATCTTTCACTCATGACTGCGGAATACGGAAAAACGATTTATCCGTGCAAGGGTTGTGTTTCCACGGCCATGCCTCTCTGTCATTTTCCCTGCTCATGCTATCCCAACCATTCCCTCGGTCAGACTCACGACTGGATGAATGAAATTTATCCCAAGTGGATCCGCGCTCACGGCGTGATGATTATCACTCCCGTTTACTGGCATCAGGCACCGAGTGCCTTGAAACTCATGATGGATCGCCTTGTTTGTGCTGATGGCGGCAATGAAGATCCGACTACCACTCAGGGAAAAAAAGCGGAACTCGCAAAAGAAATTGAACTGAAAGGCTGGCACTATCCGCGCCACTTAAAAGGCAGAGTCTATTCAGTTGTTGTTCACGGTGATGCTGTGGGGGCCAATGAACTCAAGCTCGCCTTGACTGAGTGGCTGAGTGAAATGGAAATGATTTCCGCGGGAACAAACGCCAATATCTCCCGCTACGTTGGCTACATGGAATCCTATGCTGAAAGTCATGAGGCCCTCGATAAAGATCACGACTTTCAGCTGGAAGTCCGGAATGCGGCCCTGACACTGGCCCTTGCGACAGTGGCCGAACGTCAGGGGAAATTACAGGTGTTCGAACGGGAATTTCACGAGCCGAGACCTAAGTAAAAAGTCCCTGCTCGGTATAGCTCACTTCAATTTTGTGTCCTGATGGATCGGCGATGTACCAAGAGAGTGATCGTGGATAAACATAAGCTCCTCCGTAATAAACGAAGATGTTGTTGTCTTTCACAATCTTTTCCCATTTCGCTTTATCCGAAATCCGCACACCAAAGTGAAAGATCTTATGCATGTCAGGTACTCCCTCTTTAGAAAAGGGGGTGAGCTTGGGATTTTCGTACATGCAGATCATGGTGTCGTCTTTACCGATAATAGCCCATGGCTCTTGGGGATCGTTCAGATCCCCTTCCTTGAATTCCATGCCGAAGAGATTTTTATACCAGGTGATACTTTCGTTAATATTAGCGACGGTGAGATTGATATGATCGAGTTTGATGTTCATTGTTTGTCCTTTTGTTCGACTTCTCCATCCTAAACCCCATGGACAGTAAAATATCATTCATGTTACTATGCTGACATATGGTCACTCCCCTGAATGAAATCTCCCTGAACCTTTCACTTAACGTGACGTCGCTCCGGAAAAAACGCTCCCTCACTCAATCCCGCTTAGCTGAGCTCTCTGGGGCCACCCGCGCTTCGATTGCCTTGATTGAATCCGGAACATCCAATCCCACGATGGAAGTGCTGGTGAAACTCTCGCGTGCGCTACAGGTGTCGCTGGATGAATTAACCTCCTCTCCCCGTGCTGATTGCAAACTTGTGACTGCCGATAAAGTTCAGGTCGCAAAACCCCGCAAGGGATTACAAATCAGAAAGATTCTTCCCGATAACGAAGGCCCTGCTCATATTGATGAAATGATTCTCGAACCCGGTTCAGGATTTCCCGGCACTCCGCATGTCGAAGGCACCCGCGAATACTTCACGTGCTTAGAAGGTCAGTTCACGATTGCTGTGATGGGTGAAATTTTTATCGTGAAGGCCGGCGATGTCTTAAATTTCCCCGGCGATAAACCCCACTCTTATAAAAATGCGGGGAAAAATATCGCGCGCGGTTTCAGCGTGGTGCTTCTCGGTCAAAACTAAAGAAAGATTGAGTCTACGCCTTCCCTTGTGGGCGCTATCGTCAATTGATGATCGATCCTAAAGAGACCGCAGAATCAGCGGGCCTCAGATATGTGACAGACAAGACCCCCGGAATCCGCCGTAAGAGACGCGGGAAGGGATTCTTTTATGTCGATGAAACAAGTCACGCGCAAGTTAAAGATAAGAACGTCCTCACGCGCATTCAGGAACTCGTCATTCCTCCCGCCTGGGAAGATGTCTGGATCTGTAAGCGCGCCGATGGTCATCTTCAGGTCACTGGTTATGATAAGCGGAAACGCAAACAGTATCGCTATCATGAGAAGTGGAACGCTGAGAGAAACTCAACCAAATTCACAAAACTTTCTGAGCTTGCGGAAAGTCTTCCTGATCTCAGAAAAAAACTCGAAGAAGATATGAAACTTCCGGGACTTCCCCGCGAGAAAGTGATCGCGGCTGTAGTGAAGATCATGATTCTCACCCAGACCCGGATTGGAAACGCTCTCTACGCGGAAGAAAATGATTCTTACGGCCTCACCACGATTCTCAATGAACACGCCAAGGTGAAAGGCTCGAAAGTAAAACTTTCCTTCAAGGGAAAGAGTGGCATCGATCACGATATATCGTTTGTGGATAAAAAACTCTCCACCATCATCTCCCGCTGCCAGCACTTACCCGGAGAAGAACTTTTCTGCTTTGTGAATGATGACGGCGAAACTGTGGATATCAATTCCAGTCACGTGAATGATTACCTGAAGACAGTTACCGGAAAAGACTTTACCGCCAAAGACCTCCGCACCTGGGGCGGAACCACCAAGGCCCTCGCCATTCTCATTGAAATCGGACCTTGTGATGATTCCCACGCTTCGGTCTGGAAAAAGCGCCATGCCGGTGTCGTAAAAGAGACCGCTGCTGAGCTCAGAAACACTGTGAGTGTCTGCCGCAAATATTATATTCATCCGGTCCTCTTTGATGCTGACCAGTCGGGTGATCTTCACTTAAAATGGAAGAACTGTCGCCCGTCTGCATCCTATTCACGTGAAGAGAAATTACTTCTCCTCCTTTTAAAAGATGCTGAAGAAAAGGAAGAATCATGCCGAAGCAATCTCTCTCGCGCCTCTTAAAGGATCTAGCGAAGAAACCCGCCAATCTAACAGATAAAGAAAAAGATAAACTCGATACTGAGATTAAAGAGCTTCAGCTCAAGATGCTTCAGATTCAGGAAGCCGCTTACAGCAGACAGGATCGTGTGGTGATTATTTTTGAAGGATTCGATGCTGCTGGAAAAGGCGGAACGATCCGCACGATCACCGAAAAGCTTGATCCCCGCTATTTTAAAGTTATTCCCATCGCTGCTCCTAAAAAAGTTGAGCAGGGAAAACATTTTCTCTACCGGTTCTGGAGAAAGATTCCCGCACCCGGCTACATCACTATTTTTGACCGCTCATGGTACGGCAGAGTGCTTGTCGAGAAAGTTGAAGAGCTCACACCTCATCACAGAATTAAAGAGGCCTATTCCGAGATTAAAGAATTCGAAGAAACTCTCCAGCGGGACGGCATTGTTCTGATCAAGATTTTCCTCGCCGTCACAAAAGACGAGCAGCTGAAGCGTTTTGAAGAGCGCTTAGAAGATCCGTTCAAAATGTGGAAGATCACTGAGTCCGACATCCGCGCAAGGAAGAACTGGGATCTTTATGTCGACGCTGTGGATGAGATCATGAAAGAAAATGATACGAAGATTTCTCCGTGGTACATCGTCCCATCAAACTCGAAGAAGATTGCCCGCAGGGATTCTCTCGAGATTATCACAGAGAAACTTGCCCCATTCATCAAGGGCATGAAGAAAGGTGCGATGGATAAGGAACAGAAAAAGTTCCTGAAGGCACTCCGGGAAAACTAAGGAGCAGTATTGAACTTCGCCTCACACACTTCCACTTTCTCATAACGGGGAACTCCGGCATCATAGACGATGCATTCGGATTCTTTTCCGCGATAGTGAATGCGGCCTTTGATCTTTTCATTTTCATCAAGATAAACAAAACGCGCGCGATTTTTCCACTCTTCCGAAACCTGGATCACCTTATCATTCACAAACTGACGTGAACCGGTAAAGCCTTCGGAAGGAATCATGAGAGTATGGGAAATGAGTTTCCCTTTTTTATAGAGAAGAGTTTCCGTGATTTTTTGATTCGAGCCATGCTCTTCTGACCAGCTCCAGATTTCAGCGGTAATTCCGTTTTCCACTTTCTTCTGAACTTTCCCCTGCTTTTGCGCTTCTTCGTGAAGACCACTCAGAATTCTTTCGTCTTCTGCTTTTAATTCTTCAAGGGATTCACCGGTGACAGTTCCCGGAGCGACAGTAGGGATTTCTTCTTTCTTAGGAGTAGGACCCGAGCAGGATGCGAGGATCATGAGAGTGAGGAGGATGAGTTTTTTCATCCCCCTATGATAACTTATTTTCTTTCGATGACTATCTTGCAGTTTACCATGTCCGTTTCAACTCTCTGCCCCAGGCAGTCGAGAAACATATCGGAAATGATCACGAGCTTTCCTTTCCCTTCTTCGGCCCCCTTAGTGAGAGTCGCTTTATAATTATAAAGGTCGTGGCCCTGATAAAACTCACCTTCAAGCTCCGTCTTCATTGTCTCATCCAGAAAAGACTGACCTGCGACCGGTGTAAGAACAACTGCGTCCCACTGGTAAGAGATGGAAAGCTTATTCTCCACACCCATTTCCGTCACGACGGCCGTGAATGAGAGATTATTGTTCTTACAGGTCCAGGTTTCTTTCACAACTTCCTGGGAGAAAGCTGAGAGTGAGAATATTGCGATAAGAAGTACGAGTGTCGTTTTCATTTTGTGTCCTTGTTTTTAATGAGCGGTTTATAGACCTCCCGGGCATTTTAAGGAAATAGATAGATTGTACGGTTTCGATCTGATTATAAGATGGGCTAAATTGAGAACTTTTTTGGGCACCGGAAACCGGGATTAGTCACGTAACCTCCTGAGAAAGGAAGACGGCAGGGAAATAGCGGCCTTCGACGCTTACAATCACCCCATGAAAACGAACTCACTTCTCGTTCTCCTGATCTTCCTCTTTCCTGCCCAGATCTTTGCGGCCGTTCAGGATGCCCCGGCACTCGCCTCAGAAGGGATCTTTGCCACCTTCGATGCCGGTCACGCCAAGAAGACGGAAATTTTAAGTGAGAAATTCGCCTTCATGACAAAAGACATGGCGGCGAAGTTCGGAATCTCAAATCTCGAGATGGAAAGTTATAATCGAGAACTTGATCAGCTGAATGCGATGATGATTGAAATTTCTCATGATCTGGAAGAGATGAAAAAACCAACGGTGGAAGATGCTGTGAGCTTGTGGTCAGGACTTAAGGGTGCTGTTTCTGCCAGCACCCTCGCGGCCATTAAGAAAATCACGAAAGGAAAATGATTACTGAACGCCTGCCATTGAGTTTGATCTTGTCTCAACCTGCTTGATGTTTCTGATTTTTCCAGAATATCCCCACACCTGAGCAGAAACTTCTTTATAAGCTCCGAAAAAATAGCTCGTAACTTTCAGAAGGTACTGAGGAGCAACGAGAACGTCGGCCTTATTAGGAACTGTAGCATTGTAAGCAGCAGCAGACTTCGCAGACTCTTCCATCCCACCACCGAACATACCAAAGAGACCGCCGCCAGCAGATCCACCGTCGTACGTTACGCCATCAGCATAATTTTTCGATGATTCAGTATGAAATCCGAGGATGCGTACGTGCTTAGCTTTACCGATAATTTTTTTGCTCATATCGATATCGAGGTCGGCCTGGAGATTTGTCTTAACAGCGACGTTAAGACCACCGGACTTTTGGCTGAGATTGTTTGTTGTTGAACAAGAGGCAAGAAATGCGAGTGCTGAAACGAGAATCAATTTCATGAGATCTCCCTTTAAGTTATTACTTAATTAAACGGGAGATTGGACTATTAAATCAGATGGAAAATAATGCCTGACTTACTGCTTACCAAGCTTAAGAAACTGGTACTCTTTCACTCCGTCGGGCATTTCGAAGACCGATTCCTGAGAAAGACCGGATTCATCAACCGTCAGAATGGCGGTAAAAGCGAAATCCTGAGTCACGAGCATCATCATAATGTAGCCCTCTTCGATTTCGAGGACGTCGACCGGATATTTTTCCCCATCCATGATCGCGAAGAGCTCTTTACCCTGGACTTCATAGGTCACAAAACTTTCGCCACAAGCCTCGTCCTGACCATCTTCGGCCCAGCAGACTTCCTCGGAGAATTTCCAGAGTTGTCCGTCTCGTTTTACGTTTGCCGTAAAATGAGTGCCGGTTGAATGATTGAACTCTCCCGCTGGAGTTTCACGGTAAGAGTCGGCCGTGATTTTTTCCCACTGCCCTTCAAGACCGGTGAAGAAGGTCTCGAGAGTCCCTGCGTGAGCAGAAAATGTGAAAAAAAAGAGAATGGCAAAGAGGGTGTTTTTCATGCTGACGAGGCTATCAATCCTCATCCTTCGGAGTCAACGCATCCGGCTTGATATCTTCTTTCACCGGGGGAAGTTCTTCTTCTATGTCGAAGGAGACACCGCCGAGAACGAATTTCCGGCCATATATGTACTCCGACATATCAAAAGGTGGGGTGAGGTATTTCCGGTCCATGGAACTTCCTTGATTTTGAGTTGAGGTGAACATCCTAAGGACGAATCAGTTTCTCTCCTAGCCGATAAAACTCAATTTTTTAACGCGACGCAAATTTAAACTCTAACGCTCGCGGTCTATATTGCGATCAATGAAGACCTTGGCCTATCTATCTTTATTTTTCGCTCTGGCGGGACACGCGTCCTTACCGACTCCTAATCCGATCAGCCGGTACTTTACCCGAGTTCCCATTGAGCGCGCTCACATTGTTTACGGATCGGCCTCTCAGGAATCACTTTCAGAAGACATTAAAGTTCTCGTCTGGAATGTGAAGAAAGGTGCGAGAAAAGATTTTTCTTCTGAGTTTGTAAAGTTCGGTGAAGGAAAAGACATCTTCCTTATTCAGGAAGCTTTCACGGCAGATTTTTTCCAGGAATCCCTCGCCTATTTTTCTAACTATCAGTGGGATCTCGGCATCAGCTTTCGTTACAAAAGATATAATAACGACGGCACCGGCAACATGATCGGATCTTTTGTGAGACCAACATGGGTGAAAGTTGAGCATACGCTTGATTACGAACCTGTTACCGAAACACCAAAGACAACGGCCTACGCAAAATTCCGCGTGAATAACAGAGAAGAAGAAATTCTCGTGATCTCCATGCATGGGATAAATTTTAAAAACGCCGGCGCATTCATGCGGCATCTTTATCAGGTAAAAAAACACATCCAGGATCATCAGGGTCCAGTCATCCTCGCAGGTGATTTCAATACCCGCACGAAAGACAGATACCTGGAACTCGCTTACTTAACAGGCACTCTGGGACTCACGGAAGTTGTCTGGTTGAATGGCGAAATCCGCATGACGGCCGTAGGTTCTAAGAACATTCTCGATCACGCATTTGTAAGAGGCTTTGAAGTGAAGCACGCTGAAGTTCACGAATCCAGGGGCTCCGATCATAAGCCGATGACTCTCGAACTCCACTTATTGTAGGCAGTCTTTTTCCCCGAAAATTCCCTAAATAGCAGGAAAATCGTTATTTCTCCCGGGAGATTCTGTTCCCGGAGATAATATGTTCATCAGGGATCGATCTGAATGGTCCATGAGGACGGGGAATGTCAGGGCCAACCGGGGGGTCGGTCCTGACAAGTTCCTCTTCAAAAAACACTAGTGATTGATTTTAATTTTCTTCGACTTCTCAGTCCCATCTTCTTTCTTCAATAAGCTCACATGCAGAATTCCATTCTTAAATGTCGCTTCAATCCTGTTGTTATCGACATCAAAGCGGAACGGAATCGTCCGATAGAAAGAGCCGTAACTGAACTCAGAACGGAATTGTTTTTTATCTTCCGAAGATGATTCTTCTTTTTTCTCACCCTGAAGGATGAGGCAATTATCGTCAAGGGAAAGACTGATATCCTCTTCACTCACGCCAGGAAGTTCAGCGCGAACGGAATATCCCTTCTCCGTTTCTTTCACTTCCACTTTCGGGGAAAACGTTTCGGCATTCTCTTCACCCATCATCGGATCAAAAAATTCCCGTGCGTAAAGATCAAAGAAATCCGAGAAAATATTTTTCCGCGTGGATGGTAAATTGTTTTGTCTGTTCATAACTACCTCCTGATGCCATTCATTTTACAATGATTGGTACAGGCTTTGCTTGAATATAAGTCAGACAACACAGCTTGAGAGAGGTTAGCTATGGAAAGATGTGACAACTGCGGGAATGCATACGAACGAACCTTCAAAATAGTCATGAATTCAAAAGAATACTCATTTGATTGCTTTGAATGCGCCATTAACAAACTTGCCCCACACTGCAAAAGTTGTGACACAAGAGTGATAGGCCACGGTGTTGAAGATGGACTTAATGTTTATTGTTGCGCCGGCTGTGCCCGCATGCAGGGAGTGACTGACCTGAAAGATCACTCTACGAATTCTTATTCTTAGATTTGCGATGATGTTTTTTGTGAGCAACTGTCTCGAGTTGCTCTTTCGATTTCTCAATCATCTGGGAGAGCTCAGAATGGATTCTTTCGAGTTCCTCGTCAGAAGCATCATCCAGATTGATCATCATGTTTCTGGCGTGTTTATTGGCCCGTATGAGCTCATCAATTTTCAGGTGAAGTGACTTACTATCCCGGTTCTGCGTGTTCTGGATGAGAAACACCATGAGAAAAGTGACGATCGTCGTACTGGTATTAATGATGAGCTGCCAGGTATCCGTGTAATGGAACATCGGCCCCATCGCCGCCCAGGCAATGATGATCAGAACAGAGATTCCGAATGCCAGAGGAGATCCCGCGACAGCAGAACATTTATGGGAAAATTTGCGGAACGCTTCGTTCATAATTCTAATTCCATTGAGAGAATACCCGTCCAGTCAGGAGTTGAAGGACCGACTCCCTTCCCTAAAGCATAACTCAGATAGAACTTCTTTCCTATTTCCTGATGCAGGCCACTTTCAATATATGTTTCCTGACGGTCCTTGAAAATATCGTCCTGGTGAATGAAATCCACTATCAGAGCTAATTTTTCTTTAATCCGCTGAGAGATACCAAACGCATAGATCCCCTCATCTTTCCTCTCCCCTGGCCTTCTGGCCGAGTTGTGAAGAAGCTCATAGTTCAGATGAAGTTGAGAGACAGCGCGATCGCTGCTTCCCGCAAGGGTGGAAGTGAGAATGAGTTTTATCCCAAGGTCGTTGCCTCTGGATTCTTTTCCTGTTGGAAGATGAACCACGGGATTGAGAGAAACAATCGGAACAGCGTTCTCAGAATCATTGAACTGATAAAGAACTCCAGTCCGGATTTCCCCGCTTTGATTTTCATCCCCCCCGGTCATGAAATCAGCGAGTGCTTCCACCTGGATTTTTTTCGTGAGCCCATACCGGATATCGGGACGAAAGACGAAATCATCCGGATCAGGATTCTCTTCTTCAAATTGAGTGGATAGCTGGAAGATGGTGGCATGCTCTTCCACAGGGGACGCATCCTCCAGATGAGTGGGAACGTTTTCATTCAGGTTCATCACGTCAGCATAAGAAACTGACATGACGAACCAGAGGAAAATAAAAATGGCTTTTATATGACCTCAGTCGGCAGAGAGACTTTGTAGATTGAGAAAGTCATCTCATCGACAGATTCCCCCATCGGGGTATCCTGAAGGAGGGAATCAGTGAAGATGAGATTGTTATCCTGATCAATGCTGAAACTATCCGGCCATTTGATCCGCTCATCCTGAATGAGAATTTTCATCTCCCCTTTCGGTGTCCGGTAAGAAACGGCATTTCTCTCAAGATCGGCCATGTAGAGATTTCCGTTTTTATCAAAGATCATTCCATCAGGCGCAGGAGTCACTCCCATGTTGGAGACTTTTTCTTCAACTTTGTCTTCATTCACGTTCCCGTGAAGAACATCTGTCGGAACACTGTAGAGATGATAACCAGTGAGAGCATGCCAATAGAGACGATTCTGTTCAGGGTTCAGGGCAATTCCGTCAGAATGAATCTTAGGTGCTACACCTTTCACGAGAAATGGTTTCTTTTCCACCGTGAGAACAACACTCTCCGCTTTCGTGGAAGAGTGATCATCCAGAAGTCTTGAAGCCGAACCATTCGCCATATCCAGGACAACAATTCCTCCGAGACCCGAATCGGTGATGTAGGCCTTGTTGGCGGCATCATCAATTCTCACATCATTCAGATAAGATTTTTTTGGCGCCACTTTTCCATCAAAGCTCCATGAGTTGGCAAGTTTGTTGGTGGTGAGATCAAATTCATAGAGCATCGGTTTTCCGACAACTCCTTCCATGTTGGGACTCGCGGGATCGAGAATAAAAAGCGAATTCCCGTGAGCGATCACAGACTGCACACAGGTGAACTTATTTTTCTCAGGTTTTCCTTTCCACGCATTCCATTCCTTATCCGGATAAGGCGCATATTCGCCGTTATCTTTAATCTCTACGACGGAGAAGGGAATATTTTTTCTCCAACGAGGAAAGTTCGCAAACATTCTTCCGTCAGATGCCACTGTCACACCAGTGACCTGCAGTCCGCGAAATTCCGCAACTTTCTGGAGCTCGGGTTCTTTTTCCGTCGGCAGAACACCGACCGTTTTTTTATCGACATATTTTTGGGAACTACAACCCGCAAGGACGAGTGTCGCAAGAGTTAAATAAGTTAAAGCTTTCATAGAGACTCCTTTAGCTATCAATATGCTAGAGAGGCCCGTGACCCCGGGCAACTTCATCTTAAATGAAGACACTGAAGGCTAAATTGGTTTAAAATATCGGGAGAGGTGAATATGAAAAACGTGGCGTTAATTGCACATGATAACCTGAAGCCAAAAATGGTTGAGTGGGTTCGTGCCAACAAGACAGCTCTTTCAAAATTCAATCTCTTTGCCACTGGCACAACAGGAAAGCAGATCCATGCTGCGATCAATCTTCCGGTGACCTGCTTCAAGAGTGGACCACTCGGTGGCGATCAGCAGATCGGTGCCGGAGTTGCGGAAGGAAAAATTGACGCCATTATTTTCTTCTGGGACCCGCTTGCTCCCCATCCTCATGATGTCGATGTAAAGGCCCTCCTCCGAATCGCGGTGGTTTACGATATCCCCATGGCCTGCAATCTCGCGACAGCAAACGCGATTATTAACCAACTATGAAAGCACTGATTCTTTTTCTCGCCCAGCTGGGCATTCTCGGAAGCCTCGAAGCTAAAGATTGTTTTTTCGAGAACAAAAAATTTGATGAAGAAGATTTTTTTGCTGAGGCAAGATTTTATCCCGTCACAGGATCATTGAAGACCATCATCATTCTTCCCCCGACAGGTGGAACGAATATGATCGACAGAAGTTACGCACGCCTGCTCTGTGCCTCAGGCTACAACGTTTATATTCTCGACAAGTACACCGGTTACGATGAATACAATCTTGATCTCGAGATTCACCGTCGTTATTACGGCAGAACTCAGCGTGCTGTAGATCTTTTAGTAAAAGATGTTCCGGACACTCATCACTTAAGCATTATGGGAACAAGTGTGGGTGCACTTCACGCTGCCATTTCCGCCGGAAGAGTCGACAGGATCAGAAACGCCCTCATCATCACCGGTGGTGCCGATATCACCGGTCTCATCGTTGATTCTGATCAGGAAGTCATGAAAGTGGCCCGCGAGAAAAGAAATAAGATGTTCGGATTTAAAACCCGTGACGATTATTACAATGAACTTAAAAAGCACATTGAGCTCGATCCTCTAAACTACGAAACGAAATTTTCCGGGAAGAAAATTTCCATGGTCATTGCAGATAATGATACGACAGTGCCGGGAAACTATCAGCGCCTTCTTCAGAAGATTGCAAGGCCCACGCGCACTCTTGAAATGAGTGACAATCACTTCTGGGCAATCGTGAAGACCTGGTTGTTTCACAGGGACTTTGTGGTGAAATCTTTTCAGTGAAGACTTGAGGGTACTCTGTTCGGAAATTCAAGTTTGAATGTCGTTCCGGTTTCATCATGACTATCAACCGAAGCTTTTCCATCATGCGCTTCGACCAGCCCTTTCACGAGCGATAATCCAATTCCCCAACCAGTCATTTTTTTATCGGCCTTGCGCGCGCGCTTATAGGGTTCAAAGAGTCTCGCTTGCTCCCAAAACGGTATAGCGGCGCCGGAATTATGAACCTTGATCCGGGTGCATTTCTCATCCTGCTCAAGCTGAATATCAATTGGTCCAGAGTCGCCGTATTTCACAGCGTTTCCGAGAAGATTATCCAGAATTCTCCGCATCGCTTTCCCGCACCAGATTCCGCAAATTCTATCCGGTGCTGAAACGATGAATCTGTCGCCATGGAGATCGACAAAGTCAGTGACCGCTTCCTGGACCACATCATTCAGGCAGATCTCACAGGGATGAATGGGAATCGTTTCACCAGCCTTGAGCTTATTGGCATCAAGAAGATCCTGGATCATGCGATCCACTTCATCGATGTGCTTAATCACCTTCCGGCATTTCAGGAGTTGATCATCAGAGACTTTCCGGGAAATCATTTCTGCGTGCATTCTGGCAACTGACAAGGGAGTTCTGAGATCATGCGTGAGCGAGGATACAAAAGATTCACGTAACTCTCTTTCTTCTTTGAGATCATTCACGACAGCGAGCTTATCAGCTTCCCATTTCTTTCTTTCCTGGATTTCCTGGAAGGCGAGGACAATTCTCTCGGGATGACCCTCAGAAGCGGGAATGATGTCAGAGTGAATAACAATCGTGATCTGTCCGTCAGGAAAGTGGGCCGTGAGTTCATAACCGCAAAGCCTTTCCCCTCTTGCAACCCTGAATCTTGGCAAATCATTTCGGGAGATTCTTTTCCCATCAACATCTGTTGCGTAATACTCACTTTGATCATCAGGGAGAATATCCATGGGATAAAATCCACCGGCGAGGGCCTTGGCCGTTTTGTTGACGAAAAGAAGATTCCCGGTTGTCCTTTCAACAATCAGAATACCGACAGGAAGTGAGTCGAGGACATTTTCAAACCAGTTCTTGTCTCTGACTTCAATCCTGATTTTTTCATAAAGCTCTTTTTCGACAGCTTCATGATGGACGTTCGTTTGCTTCGAGTACTCCCACGCCGAAAGTCCCATGTAGTAGAGAATCGTTTCAATGACTTTATTTTTCTCTTCACCCGAGAGAGGAGAGAGCTCATCGAGAATAATGTCTTTAAGCACATCGTATTCAGTCACAATATCTTCGAGTGTGGAATTTTCCAGATCGAGCCAGACTTTTTTTCTTCCCTGTGGATCGACCCCATCGACAATCACCTGGGAGAGATGTTCGACAATCATCGGAAGTGTATGCTCGAGTGCGAGATGCTGTTTCCCTACACGCTTCATTCGACCTCGAAGAGAAGTAATGATTTGCTCGGAATTAAGGGGGGAAGCTACGCGTTCATCTTTATCCATAGGCCCATGTTAGATCATGTAAATTAAGGGCGAAAATGAATTGTTAATTTAGATTTAAGAAGCGGCAGGGTCATTAAGATGAGCAGGAGACAATAATATTTTTCTTCTCATACGGAGTGGGCATTGCATAAGCATTCAAATGAGGATGATCTTCATAGGGAGATGAAAAGACGTTAAGCCATTTCTCCATGATCACACTAATCCCCGCCTCAACATCCTCGATCACTTCCTGAGCAATATAATTCCGGAGGATATATTTCGGATTTCTTTTTCTCATCATCTGCTTCCGGTCGCCATCAGACGTCTCTTCCCTCACCAAACGCTCTTCATATCTTAATAACCAACTCTCAAACTCTTCGCGCTTGCCGTAATAATTGCGAAAATCTTTTAAATCAGTACTGAGAGAATGGAATGTGTAGGTGAAATCCAGATTGAGTTTTCCCATCACCTGAAGAAGATCCAGAAAAAGTTTCTGGTCAATGGGATCAGGGTTAATGAGTCCTAATTTCTGTTTCCCAATCTCGGTAAAGCGTGACTGAAAAATTTCAGGATAACTATCCAGAAGTTTCTGAAGGTCCGCTTGTTCAACTTCATGGGTAAAACACGCCAGTAAGCGGGACAGATTCCACTGAGCAACACCCGGTTGCTGGCCGTAAGCATAGCGACCTTGCTCATCCGAGTGATTGCAGATGAAGTTGAGATCCGTATCTTCCATGAATCCAAAAGGACCGTAGTCAATCGTGAGACCGAGAACCGACATATTGTCCGTATTCATGACTCCGTGGCAAAAGCCCACTGACATCCAGTCGGCCATGAGATGAGCTGTTCTTTTCACAATCTCAGTCAGCATTTCGAGAACGGAAATGCCTCCAAAGAATGTCTCACGGGTATAAGTGATGAGAGCTTTGAGCTCATCATCTTTCTTATAATGATAAAGCATTTCAAAATGACCAAAACGTAGATTACTTGGAAAAACTCTCGCGACGATAGAAGAGTTCTCAATTGTTTCGCGGTAAACTTCATCTTCCCCTGTGAGGATCGCAAGAACTCCGGTTGTCGGAATCTGAAGTCCTGCCATGGCTTCCGAACAAAGATACTCGCGCACTGATGAGCGAATGACGGCCTTGCCGTCTCCCATACGGGAAAAGGGAGTAAGGCCTGATCCCTTCGTCTGAACTTCCAGGCGATGACCTTTCTCTGTGATGATTTCACCTAGTGAGATCGCTCGCCCATCTCCCAATTGTCCCGCCCAGTGACCAAATTGGTGACCAGCATAGCGGGTCGCAATTCTTTGCTCTCCCGGAAGCCGGAGCTCGCCGTTTAACCAGCGTGTGAGTTCCTCATCCGAAAGCTTGAGTCCTAACTTCTCTTTCAGTTTAGTCACATGAATGAGTTTTGGATTTTTGATTGGTGTGGGTTCTACTCTTTCAAAAAGAAAGGCCGGAAGCCGTGAGAAGCTATTATCGAATTGTGCTTTCATGAAAACTTCATGCCGGTGACCGGGCAGATAAATTCTTCCAGGTCATGGGCCATTTGTTTTTCAAATTCTTCCTGAGGAAGAATTCCGATTTCATGAAACTTAGATTTTTTAATTTCCTGAACGACATCAAAAGGAAGATTCATCGCGAGATCTCTCAGACCATTCGGGAATGACCGGATGATCGCTCCAAAGGCCCGAGGATAACCTTTTGCGAGATCCTGGCGTTTCCATCCATCAAAAAGAGCAACGATGATCTCGCCCTTCTCATCCATCGTGAGATCTTTGGATTCTCCGAGAGTTTTACCCCATGTATCCATGAAGGGACCAACCGGGACGAGGAACTTGTGCGAGCGTCTGAGACACCGGGGTTGTCTCATCGACATGTGACGATGATTTTCTACGGAGAGAAATTTTTTATTCACCTGACCGGCATAAGCAAGAATCGGAGAATAGTTTTCATTCGGGATATGACCGAGTTTATAAATGCGTTTTCTGAATGGATCGTCTTCCGCCATTCCCCACTGATCAATCACGCGATCAAGATCCCCGAAGTTGTGGGCCATGAGGGCTGTCGCACGCAGGAAATTGACATGATCTTTTTTCTCACGAAGGAAAAGGAGGAGTTTTTCTTCTTTCTCAACTTCCGCAAGAATCACATTCTTCATCTCTTCTGCGAGATCAGATTTTTTATTATGGACTAAAGCATTATAAGCACCGATCGCAACTGAGAGCCATGTACCTTCGTGGGTACTCATCACCTGGTTGAGTGAAGGATTGTAAGTCTTACGATTCGTAACCTGCTCATAATCCCAGAGCCAGGAATCAATCGTGATTCTTGCCATCTTCTCAATGTGCTTCTGAATCTGCTGATGTTTCCAGAGACCTTCGCGGATCTGGTTATCGACGTTCGTCGGTACAAATGTACCGGCAGTTGACCAGTGAGCGGCCATGCAGACATAAAAATATTCTGCGAGATCAATATGCTTCAGCTGATTGAGATTCTTCTTGTAGAAAATAAGCTTGGCGAGAAACTCGCGATTTTTCCCGGTGGTATCGAGTTCGCCCTTAAAGATAAAAGGGGCGGTGATTTCGATATCGCGAAGAAGAAGATTGGGAGCAATGCCACTCAGCTCAAGATTACTCTGGAGAACTTTTTTTTTGGCCATCAGTCTTTCCGGGTGAATTCAGCTTCGATCACTCCGCCCTTATCAATGGTAGGAGCTTTTGGTTCCTGATCCTGAAACGGATACTGCGGCTGCTGGAAAGTGCGGAAAACAAAACGCTTGTTCCCGGTAATTTTCTTTTTCTCCATCACTTCGCCTGAGATCGCAACTACCCACGCAATCCCGACCAGGATGGGATTGGTCTTGGCGTAAGCAAGTGTAGCCAGGAAGGCCACGAGTAATCGTGGCATGAAGAAAAATCCGGTCCACCAGATAATTCCACCAAAGGGAACCGAAGAAAATAAAAGTGTGAGTCTTGGAAAAAAAGAAATGAAAACGAGGAAGAGGAAATTATGTTTCTGAAAGAAATCGACATAACCCCATTCGAACTGTGCTCCCCCGAATAAAAGACTGGTAGCAACCATCGCCACGACAAAAATCATTATGGGAGCAGTAAGACCTTTAAACATGGGGCCATTATAGAGAACTGAGCACTCTCTTGCAAACCCGGATTAGCTCCTCAAAGTCATGTTGTTTAACTATGGCGCTCTTCACAGAAAGATAGACAGGTTTTTTGACCGGACGCCATGACATCATGACTTTTTCCAGCTCTCCGGTCTCCTCTGCTTTCCTCGCAATCAGCTCGGGAAGGAAGGCAAGTTGCTCGGAAATCTTGACAATTTCCGCTGCACTTCCGGCCGTTGCTGTCTCGTGCCCCTTGATTCTCTTACTGAGAGGAATCGGACATTGATCATCACCATAACGTGTTCCATCCGGTGTCCAGTAAACGGGAATGACAAACGGATATTTTAAAACATTCCGGAGACCAGGATTTTTCGTCGCCGGATGATTTTTTCTTCCATAAATCGACCAACGGAGATGACCAACTTCGACTGTTGTCCATGTCGATGGCCAGTCAAGTTTCTGCGTATGCAGGCAATAATCAAAAGCTCCGCGAAGACCTGCGGGAATAAATTGTGTCGGTGGTAAATCAATCATCCGTACTTTTTCTTCCTTGAGTTCAGTAAGAATAAGAGGGAGAAGATAGGTCGAAAGATAGGATGAACTGGCAATGTTCACGATCTTCTGTGTTTTCTTGTCTGCGCTATCCGGAACTAAGCGCTCACTGAGAGCACTCATTTTCTCAAACACAGGAATAAGTTCCAGGGCCCGCGCGGTTGGCTGGACACCCCCGGCAGAACGCTCAAGAAGCGGAACGCCGATCTTTTTTTCCAGAGACTGAACCCATTTCGAGACCTGACCCGGCTGCATATTCATCTGCCGCCCCAGCTCCCGCACCGATTTCGTCTGGACGAGGGCCAGAAAGAGTCCGATTTCACTGAGTTTGATGTCTTCAATCATGTTGTTCTCACATATATATTTGGGAAACACTTGTTTCCCTATCATATATATCTTAATCCTCCCGGTAAACATAGTTTAAGAATCAGGAGGTCCGTATGCTGGACACGATTCAGGACTTTAATCTTTCACCCCCATGTGTAACGTCGACTCTCAGAACTGAGAACGATGCCGAAATTCTCATCGTGCGCGATGATTACCTTACGGGTGGTACGAAAGAGAGAGCACTCTGGGGTTACCTCGGCGGACTGACTTCTACGGATTACGTTTATGCGAGCCCCTTTTCAGGCTTCGCGCAGATTGCTCTTGCCCATGTTTCTGCACAGATGGGTCGCTCGTGCACGATCATCGCGGAAATTGATCCCAATACCGGGGACTATCATCCCTATTCTCTCCGGGCGCGGAGCTTTGGTGCGAATTTGTTTCCCTCAAGGAATCTTGCAGAAGCTGAAGAAATTGCACACCGACTTGTCCTCGCCCGGAAGCAGATGATAAAGATCCCGCTGGGTTTTGATGTTCCGGAATTCCGGGAATCAATGGCCCGGGTTCTCGCAAACGAATGGGCGCCAATCAGTAACAGAATTCCAGGCGGCGTGAAACGTCTCTGGATTCCGGTAGGATCTGGAACTCTCGCTTCAACATTTTTAAGTTTTCTTCCTTCTGATATCGAAATCCTGGGTCTCAACGTCCGGGTGCTCGATAAGAGTGACAGAAGACTTGTGAAACTCGAACCAGAGATTGATCTGCGAATCGCTAATCGTCCGTTTCATGAACCAGCAACAGTACTTCCCTCTATTCCTTCGAATCTTTATTACGATGCGAAGTTATGGGAACACATTAATGAAGAAGGCCGCACCGGAGATGTCTGGTGGAATGTGGCAGGATAACTATGAAACATTTTAATTTAATATTTTTAGCAACTCTCGTTTCCTGCGGTATCGGCGGAGCGAAGAGCCCGTTAAACTTCGCTGTGAACATCGAAGAGCCCGTTCGTGCGGAAGAAGTGAACTTCGAAGTCCTGAAAGAAAGAGTGCTTCCAAAATGCCTCGGTTGCCACAAGGACTGGACCTCGGAAGAAGTCGTGAACCGCTTTACCAAAGAAAGTAATCCTGAACAGAGTCGTCTCTATACGACAATTCTGGACGGGACCATGCCGAAGAATTCTCCGAGTCTCTCCCCGATCCTAAAAGAGATCACGAGAAACTATATTCAGAATATTGTCTACAATCCGCCTGTCGAAGAACCGCTGCCGGATGATCTCAAAGTCGACTTCAATATGCTGAATGAGAAAGTGTTCAAGATCTCGTGCCTACCTTGTCACTCAGCGAGAGCGCTCAAAGATGAGGCTTCACTTCAGAGATGGGTGAACAAAGCTGACCCAGAACAGTCGAAGCTTCTTCTATCAGTTACGTCAGGAAAAATGCCTAAGCAAAGAAATCTTCTCACGCCTAATCAGGTTGAAATGATCAGAAGATACGTGAAGTCCTTCGGACCTAAATAGGGTTCCAACACACTTGTGGTTTGGCATTGCATCGATCTGAAATGAATTAACTGAAAGAATTCTTCGTTAAGTGAAGTCATTTGAGAGCAGATTGGATACTGCACTTAAATGCCAAGAAAACCTATCGTCCGTTCTCAAGAGCATTTCTATCATCTCTGCGCACGTTCCAATAATAAGGAGCATTTCTACCTTCCTCAAGAAACTGTCTGGAAAATTACCTCGAGAAAGCTAGGGCTCCTTCAGAAGGAGTATGATCTCAAAATTTCAGCTTTTGTTCTGATGAACAATCACTTTCATCTTCTTGCCTTGTCTCCCAAGGAGAACATAGACAGGATCATGTATTTCTTCATGAAAGATGTAACGATGGTGATGCAAAAGAAAACAGGAAGGATAAACAAAATCTTCGGTGGAAGATACAAGGGTTGTCTCATTGAAGATTCAAAATACCTTCTGAATGTTTACAAATACATTTATCGAAATCCAATTGTAGCAGGACTCTCAGAAACAGCTGAAGATTATGCTTTCAGCACACTTGCGAACACGGACGTCCCCTTCAAAATTGACCCAATCATGCCTATGAATATTGCAGTTTCAAAAATTGTAGAACTTCAATGGATCAATGAAACATTTAAATTGGAAGAGAGTGAGAGCTTGAAATGGGGATTAAGTAAAAGCGTCTTTCGGTACAAAGAGAACCGAAATTCGAGGAAATTGATTAAACCTAATTTCCACTTCTGACGCTTTGCCTCGCCAGAAGTGTGCTGGAACCCTAGTTACAACGAAGGCTTGTTTTGACGACTGCGAGATTTTTGCAGCTAGCTTTCGAGAGAGTCTCGCCCTTTTCAATTTTCCCGGCGAGAGTCACGAAAAGCGGAGTGAGTTCAGCTTCAATTGCACTTGTAACAGCTTTAGGCTTATGCGGATTTCCATCTGAGAATCCACGAGGACACATTTCTCCTCTGAACACCTGGGCCTGAGACATCTTTTCACTCATCATGCGATAAAGACCCATCACAGTTCCTGTGCGATCTTCGCCGGCCGTACAATGAAGGAAAACTTTCCCGTTCACAGCTTTCACTTTCTTGATAATGGAAATGGCTTCCACGATCTGCTCACAAGCTTCCTGCATAGAAGGATATTGTTTCCAACGGAATGGGATATGGTGTGATTTGATTCCGAGACGATTGAGTTCAGCGATTTCTTTTACCACTTCGCCTTTCACATCATTCTTGAAGATGATGACATCTGAAATTCCGATGTGTGCGAGTTCATCCACGAGTTTTTCCGGCTGGCGTCCGCGGAAAACGTTCCCGCCCTTATCCACCTGGTGAGAGTTCGGGATGGTTAATCCCGGAACACCGGCAAAAGAGGAAAGGCTCAATGTCATGAGGGCAAAAAGGAGTGTTTTCATGGGCCGGAATATATCCGATCCAGAATTTATTGAAAGACTCCCCTATAAAACTTTCCGCTCATTCAAAGATCATAAGATCTTGTTTTCGGGCAAGCCGGCAGACGGAGTTGATAAGACCCACGTGGGAATATGTCTGAGGGAAGTTCCCCCATTGGCTACCATCATCGGAACTCAGGTCTTCCGAGAGAAGTCCCACATGGTTACTGTGAGCAACGATGTTTCTGAGAGTCTTCTCGGCTTCCGTGAGAAAGCCCATGCAGATAAGAGATTCAATATACCAATAGGTACAGATGAGGAAAGTGGCGTGCGTATCACCGAAGTCATCAGGGGCGTGATAACGGTAAACCATATTTTCATCAGTTCTGAGTTCGGCTTCAAGTTTCTTGAAGTGTTTCATCGTCTTCGGATCTTCCGGCTTCAGATAATTCAGAATAATCAGAAGAAAGGCACTGGCATCGAAATAAGAAAGCTTTTGATCGGACATGTAACATTCATGTTCTGCTGAATAACACTTTTCAATGTTTTCAGTTGAAGCTTTGAGGACCCGTTCGGCAATTTCCAGCAAGGCCTCATCGCGGTGATATTTGGCGATCTTGATTCCCGCCTTGGCTCCGGCCCAGTGGAATACGTAAGTTTCGAGGTGTTTTTCTTTTTTTCCGCGGAACTCCCATATACCAGCATCAGGCTCATCCATCAGGCGTTCAATTTCCAGTAGGAGTGAACGAATCACATCAAGAGAAACCAGAAGATTTTTGTGAATAATCCGCTCATCCATACAAAGAGGAAGCATGGAAAGAATCATCTGCCCGAAACAGTCATATTGCTTTTGATAGTAAGCTGCGTTTCCGATCCTGACCGGTCCATTGCCCTGATAACCCTTTAAGGGAATTTCGAATTCCGGAATATCGGCCTCACCATTAATTTTGTACATCGGCTGAAGAGTGCCGAGATTATTCATCACATTGTGAAGAAACTGGAGATACTTCTCCGCTTCTTCAAAGTGACCTAGAGAGTTCATGGCACTTAATGAGAAATAAGAATCTCTCAGCCAGCAATAACGATAATCCCAGTTTCGTCCCGATCCCGGATATTCAGGAAGAGATGTTGTACCGGAAGCTATGATCGCTCCCGTGTCTTCATATTGATGAAGTTTAATCGTGATCGCAGAGCGGATCACTTCTTTCTGGAAGTTTGGCGGAATATAAGTTTCTTTCACCCAGTTACGCCAGTATTCGAGAGTCTTGTAATAAAACTCTTCAAACGTTTCTCTGAGAGGAGATTCGAATGGCTCTCCACCGGAGAGGACCATGTATAAGTCTTCCGTGAGATTGAAGTCACGCTTTTCCACGATGTAGGACTTTGAGGCATTGGTCGTGAGTCGAACGGGAAAGTGGAGACTGCGGTAATTGATGTGATTACTGCCGACAAAAATATCCGGCTTGCTTTCACCATAATTTCCGCGTGGGTCGCAGATGAGTTTTATTCTCGGCTGTCCTTTGATTCTTTTAATCTTGCGGAAAAATTGTAGTGGTTTGTGAAAGCGATCATGGTTATTAAAGCGTGGAGCAAAGTCGATCACTTCAAACGATCCATCTTCACAGATGAAGGTGGTAATGATGATCGCAGAATTTTCTACGTATCTTTGCTTCGTTGTAAATTTTGATTGGGGACAAACTTTAAATGTTCCACCTTTCTCATCATCGAGCAAAGATCCGAAGACGAAACTCGAATCCATGTAAGGCCAGCACATCCAATCTACGCCTGAATCTTCATTCACGTAAGCGAGGTAGTGACAGTTTCCGGTGATAGCAAGGTTGTAGCGATGTGCCTTATTCATAGAGAGAGTTTAGATTATTATCCATCACGATTCAATCACGGAGGATATGATGTCCCGGTGCCTTCTTATCAGTAACAGATTACCCATCACATATGATGAAAAAATTAATAACTTCAAGACGAGTTCAGGCGGACTTGTTTCAGCAATCAAGGGACTTGATGCAGAGGTTGTTGGCTGCGCGTTTGAATGGATGGGAATTCTTACTGATGACATAGCGGGTGAGTTAATTGAGAAGGCACGTCATACACCTGCAGGTAATCTTAAGTGTCATCCTGTCGTGGTGCCAAAAGATCTTTATCATCATTACTATAACGAATATTGCAATAACGTTATCTGGCCTCTGTTTCATTACGAACGATCACTCGTCATGCACACAGAGAAAGGATGGCGCAGTTACTGTCAGGTAAATCTCCTTATAGCCGAGGAAATTCTGAGAGTCGCTAAAGACGATGACATCGTCTGGGTTCATGATTTTCAGCTGATGTTAGTACCTGGTATTCTGAAAGCGAAACGTCCGAAACTCAGAGTCGGATTTTTTCTTCACATCCCTTTCCCTAGTTCAGAAATTTTCCGTGAACTTCCCCAGCGTAAAGAGATCATGCAGTCGTTGATTAAGTCAGACCTCATCGGTTTCCACGATCTCTCTTATATGAATCATTTCAGAAGTTCTCTCCAGCGAGTGCTGGGAGAAAACCCGATGAATGAAAGATCATTAGGTGTCTATCCGATTTCGATTGATGCCGAACATTTCAGGAATCTCGCTGACTCTCAGGAGACCCACGAGTTCATCACCAAATACAAAGAGAACAAGAAAGAGATGAAATGGATTCTGGGTGTTGATCGCCTGGATTACATTAAAGGGCTGACGTTAAAACTTCGTGCATTCAGAAAACTCCTGAAAGATCATCCGGAAGAACGTGGAAAAGTTCAGATGGTTCAGATCGTGATCCCTTCCCGGACAGAAGTTCCGGAGTATCAGAAACTGAAATCGCGTATTGAGCAACTTGTCTCCAGCATCAATGGTGAGTACGGAACTCCTGCTTACATGCCGATCTATTATCTTTATCACTCGGTTTCCGAGCCGGAGCTTTCGGCCCTTTATCAATTATCAGAAGTGCTCCACATCGGCTCAACCCGTGATGGAATGAATCTGGTTTCTCTTGAGTATATTGTCTCCCAGAAAGATAAATTTCCTGGCGTCGTCCTCTTGTCTGAATTTACCGGTGCGCACTCGACACTCTCTTATGCCATGTCGATCAATCCCTGGAATGTGGGAGAGACTGCGAAGAAAATGAAAGAGGCCCTGAATCACCCTGAGGTCAAGCGCCGTGGAGAAATCTCCGCGATGCAGACTTTCCTACATCGATATAATTCTTCCGAATGGGCGAGGATTTTTATGCGTGATCTTCTTTATGCACGATCTGAGAAAAAAGCTGTCATCCTTCCACAGGATGGAAAATTCCCGTGGATGAATCTCCTCACTGGTAAACGTGTGGTGATTTTCTGTGATCTCGACGGAACATTGGCACCTATCTCAAAACTTCCGAGTGATGTCCGTCTGCAGGCACCGACAATTGATCTCCTGAAGAAAATCAGCGTGACCAATGCGGAGTTTGTCATTGTCTCGGGCAGAGACAAAGAATTCCTGGAACAGCAATTTCTTGAACAGGATTTTGATTTCCCGCTCGCCGCCTGCCACGGGGCCTATTATTACTCTCCGGACGAAGAGAACTGGATCAACCTCGTTTCGCACGATCCGCTCAAGTGGAAATCGAGTGTGATGGATATCCTGAAACTTTATACTTCACGGACTCCCGGTAGCTTTATTGAAGATAAAGGCCATGCTGTCACCTGGCACTACCGGAATTCTCCTACTGAATTTGCCGATTTTCTCGCAAACAAACTGACGTTTGAATTAGAAGAGTCTTTGACCAATCAGCCGGTACAGGTCAATCGCGGGAAGAAAGTCATTGAAGTGAAATCGGTTAACGCGAATAAAGGTTACTTCGTTGAACAGTGGCTTCAGCGGATGGAATATCTTCCGGACATCGTGATCGCCATTGGCGATGATACGACGGACGAAGATATGTTCGATATGCTCCAGGGAAGAACTGATGTGAAATCATTCTGTATCAAAGTCGGGAAAGAAAAATCACGGGCGCGCTATTCACTTCCCGATCAGGGTACAGTGAGCGATTTTCTGAACAATCTCCTGCATAGCCTGGAAAACCATGAAAACACTCTTTCCTAATCCCTATGTACTGGGATTAGGAATCACACTCCTCTCCTACCTTGCCCTTTATGGGATGAAGAAGATTCTCACGACGAGAGTTTCGAAATTCTTCAACAAGACCAGCAGTAAGTGGGATGACATCATCGTTCATACCATGGAGCAGACAACACATCTCTGGATGGTAGGAACTGCTCTCTACATAGCCCTTCGTTTTGTTCCTCATCAAAAAAGCTGGGACGAAAATATAGACCGTGCGTTTTTTATTCTCACGATGATCCAGGTAGGAATCTGGGCGAACTATCTTCTCGATAAATGGATCCACATGACCATTAATCGGAAGACGCGGAGTAATCCGGCCGCTGCGAGTTCCATCGGGCTCATGCAACTTCTGGCGAAGATTTTTATTTTTTCGGCCGTGCTTCTCTTTACGCTCAATAATCTCGGGATCAAAATCACCACAATCATAGCTGGTCTTGGTGTTGGTGGTATCGCTGTCGCTCTCGCTCTTCAGAGGATCCTGGGAGATCTGTTCTCATCACTATCGATCGTGATGGATAAGCCTTTTGTGGTCGGCGATTTTATCGTTCTCGATCAATACATGGGTGAAGTTGAGAGAATCGGTTTGAAGTCCACCCGCATCCGGAGTCTGGGTGGTGAGCAGATTATCATTTCTAACTCTGACTTACTTGCGACGAGGATCAGAAACTACAAACGGATGCATGAACGCAGGGTCGCTTTTACCTTGAGTCTTCCTCTTTTCACAAAAGGCGATGAGATGAGAAAGGCCGTCTCGCTCATTACCGCCATCATCAATTCGAAGGAACGTGTTCGCTTCGAGCGCTGTCATTTTATGAGGATCAGCACGATTTCTATGGATATTGAACAGGTCTACTGGGTTCTGTCAGATGATTACAACGTATATATGGATATTCATCAGGACATTCTTCTCGGGATTCAGAAAGCCTTTGAGGCCGAAAATCTCACGTTTGCCCGTCCCGTTCAGACAGTTTCAGTCGAGCCGAGGGAGTTCATCATGCGGACTGAATCTCCCCGGATTGAGGACAGGGAACTCAGTCGTCCTGTAAGTTAGTCCTTTTTCTTCTTAACATCCTTTGTTAGCATTTTCCCATGACATCACTTCTCGCTCTTTTATTCTCTATGACCGTCATGGCGACCGATCAGGATATCTTTGAAAAAAGTTATCCACGCGACAATTCTTTCTGCCAGATGGGTTCAGCGAAAGTAGAAATCATGGTGAGAGGAGCTCAGCTTCATATCGAACCGGAAGATAAGATGTGGGGAGAATTTGTTTTCAGCAGAATTAGTAATGGCCCTGTCACAAAACTTCCTGTGACTTCTGAATCCGGTCTTTATCGCTTGTTCCAGGGCAACCCTTCCTCATGCACGAAAGTCGTCGGATCATTACTTGATGGGAAATTCGCCGTTCTTTTTCAGAAGAATAATCGTCCTCATAAAAACCAGGTCGTTATCCAGTACTTCGATCCTAAAACATCAAATGCTCTTGAGACAATTCACACACCTTATCTCGCAGATAAAGCGATGGTGAAGAGTAATGGTTTTCTTATTCGCACACACTTACCCAACCGTAGTGATATCGAGATGGGTAAAGTCTTGATCAAGGAAAAGAAATATCTCTTTCAGGATCACCGCTTTCCAGTCTGGGTTTCGATCAGCAAAGAGGGATTCAGTGTCGATCCGGCAACAACGTTTGAGGACTTTACATACAAGGCTTTCTTCAAAACAATTGATGAATTTAAAACTCTCGCTGGCTGGAATGAGGCAGAAAAATCATTCAACAACAGAACTTTGTATGTCGCGATCAACCACGAAGCGAAATCAAAATGTATTCTTCTGGTGAAAGAGAAGCAGAAATTTACCGGAGAAGAGGCCTGGATCTGTCAGTGACCTTTGTACGCCACATAGATTGAGAAAAGTTCTTCCAACTTCCCTTCGTAACTAAGATCCATCCAGTCATGCCTGTCAGCGATAATTCTACGGGTGAATTTCCCTCTGACGACAATTTTCACAGGACGTTTTTCGGAAACAGCGCGGATCTGAAGAAGTGTCCGTTCAATATGTTCAACCTGGCCGTAGTCATAGATAAAATAGACATCCGCTTCCGGTAATTCATAATCAGCCGAAGAAAGATCAGCTGTGATGAGTTTTGTTTTTGTCATCCCCAGATCCTGGAAAACCCGGTTCCCTTCATCCACACGAGCGCGGACGAATTCATATCCAGCAAATGTGTTTTTGATAAAAAGACCATTGATCACAACACCCATGCGTCCGTAGGCAGCTCCCAGATCAACGACATGCTGATAAGGCTTGAGCTTCAGTAACTGGAGAATGCGATAGATTTCTGAATAAGGAGTCTGAAGAGTCTGTAGTTCAAGTCCCACCCATGTCTGAACACCATTATGCATAGTGGGTCCCCATGTTTCGTGAGAACCATCAGGATCAAATCCGCGGGCATCAGCAATCAGCATTTCTTCAATGTACTTCACCCGGAAGCCGAGAATTTTATCCAGCATATGAGCATGCTGGCGACGGATCACATCGTTTGCTTTGGGAGTCTGATAGAATTCGGGGGAGCTTGTGAGGAGTTTTTTGTCGGCATGAGACAGGGAAACGCCTTCCAGTTTCTGGAAGTCAGACAGAGATTTCAGTTCCATCCTGGGGAAAAACTCTAACTGCAGCACACTCAATCCTTGAGGGTTTTATCTGGAAAGATTATTTCACTTTTTGAGGACTATAGCCAAGGTCTTTCAGGAGGCTCTCGACGGTTTCGTCGGCCAGATTTCTTACATCAACTAATTTCTGAGCGAGATCTATTTTTACAATCGCATCAGGTGCGGCCTTCTTAAGGGCCCCGGTAATCGCTTTTTCACAATGACCACAGGTCATATCCGGCACTTTAAATTCACTCATAACACTCCTAATGAAGCCCGCCGTTTCCGGCACGGTCATTTTTCGCCTGCTCAATTTCAATCTTCTCGAGGAACAAGCGCAGGCGTTGAACGCCCACAATCAGTGCTTCTTCCGACGTATATTGTCGGTAAATAATGTCTACATGCTTGAAAATTTTATGAGACTCACGATGAATTATGTCAACTTCTGCGTGGAATTCTTCCTTGACCTGATAAATAGTTATCCGACCCATCAAGTATGGATTGTTCTCAAGATCGATGTATTTTTCTACCGGAAACTCATTCATTTTGCGGCTCCACTTACCGACAAATAGTTATCGCAAATCATGCCATTTTATAAGGACATTTACTATGAAAACGATCATTGCATTAGTTATCCTCTCTCTCGCTCTTCCGGCCCTTGCTGACCACCACGAAGAGAAGAAAACGGCGCACGATAAAGAGCACCAGCATGTAAAAGCTGAAGCTAAAGATCATGAGCACGATGAAGCTCATCACAAAGATCACGATCACAAAGCTCATCATCCAGACCATAAAGATGAAAAAGCGCCTAAGAAAAAATAATGAATCTCAAAGACTCTTTCCCTAACCTTGCTCTCTTCTCAGATATGGACTGGAATGCAGTCGCGAAAGAATATGAGATCTCTTCCAAGATCATCACATTCCCTGAGTATCTGGAGTTCAAGGCCGAGGAAGGAGACTGCCCTCAGCACTTATTTGAGCTCGCCTACTTCGATGCTGCTTTAAACAGCATCCAGGAAGGCGAGTTTCTCTTTCCTGACAGTCCCGGCATTCACCTGAACCCTTCAGCATGCTTTCTCTCTTTTGATCACGACATCCTCACCATGGTGAAAGATGCTCACGACGGAAAGATCAGCGTTATTGAACGCCCGAATGTTTTGAGTGTGTATGTTGATCACGACGGTGAAATTTGCTTTCACGAAATCTCAGTGACTGAGCTTGAACTTCTTCAGAAACTTGAGGAAGGAACTCTCTCATCAAATCACGAGGCCCTTCCCGCTCTGACACAGGCGGGCCTCATTCTTTCGGTTAACTAAGAAGAATTAAAATTCGTCCCTTAAGATCGTCCGCTATCGTAGACGAACGAATCCCCTCTTTCACTTTCAGAATGTACGAACTCACAAAACTTCTCATTTCCTGAGGAGTGACGAAATTAATCAGAAGTACAATCATGACAATTTCAAAGAACGGAATACTCATCATGTATTCAATCCCCAGGTGGAAGAAAATCCCGGCCACAATCAGCGGTTTCCGGAATTCCTTGAACCAGATAAGAGTTCCCATAGCAAACTCGAGAATGAGCGTTCCCCATGTCATGAGTTTGATCGTGAACATGTTATCGAGAAGAACAGGAACCGGAAAATTCGTCATATTGTGGAGACGAGTGGCGTAGTAGACAGCTGTCCCGTCAATCCAATGATCACCTTTCAGTTTGTGCCAGACAGTCCAGAGATACACGACAGAAATCTGAATTTGAATGAGTCTCAGGGCCCACGGTGCCCAATCACGGGGTAAAGGATTCAATTTAAATCGTCCAATAAGTGAATCTACACTTAGAGCATTTCCCGCCGGTGCGCAAACCAGAAGAATCATAATGGTTCTCATCAATACTTCGGAAGAGCTTAGTAACCAGATGTTTCTTTGATGGAAGCTCACCATGCATACCAAAGCTATCACGAGTGAAAATCTTGTTTTGAATCCGATCATTCCACAGAAGAGAGCAATTCCGTAAATCCACATCATACCCATGACGACAGGTACTGAATCACCGAAAAGATGGAAGAGATTCATGTGTGGATAATTGAATTGAGATTTAACCGTATTCAAAGAAAGAAGAGCTTTTGGCCCGTAAAAATCAGTGATGTTTCCGATGTCGAGGAATAGATATGCAAGGAGAAGTAAGCACCAGACAATCCGGAAGACAGCGATGCCTTCAACCGGTTGTGGTTTGAAGAAGAAGCGATCCCAGCGATTGAGAAAAGTTTTATAGCTCATCATTACATCACCTCATGAGTGAAGAAACGGTATTTATTCATTTTATCGGGACGGGTTCCGTGGGTGCGCATGCCTTCGCTCAGGAGTGGAACATCTTCCCAGTGACGGTAGAGATGAACCTTTTTGGGAATTTTATCGAAATGATTCTCGCCAATTTTTCTCAGAGCAAAGCGGGCCGTATCCTTCCACATAAATTTGTTCTCATCTTTTCGGACGGCTTCAGAAACAAATTTGCGGTAGCGTTCACCGTAGAGATATTTTCCGACGATGCTCAGTTCAGAAGCTCTCGGGAAAAACCAGGAGTCGCGAGTGCCATCGAGAAACTCTACTTCAGCAGAAATCTCATAGTTCGTGCGTGATGGATTCGGAGCGAACATAAGCCAGTCCTGGAAGGAACTGAAGAATCTTGTGTAAGAATCCACCGGCCCATAAATCGTTGAGAAAAATTTTGAATCAAGTGGGAGATGAACTCTCGCCATGATCAAAAAATTGAAAACGATGAAAGCGCTGACGAAAATCTTTTTTACTTTATTCATGTGAGTGCCTCGCGAAAAAGAAAAAGGCTCCCCGAAGGGAGCCCCACTCTAGTATAAATCTTCATTCTTATGACCTTGATTCAGGCCAAAAGATTTTCATTGCGGGCGCATGCGCCAACGCACTTAGAAAACTTCGTCCAATATTGTGTTAAAGCCTTTGATTCCGCCTCTACCATTTGAATTACCGTTGGAGCCTGAGTTTCCATTCGATCCAGAGTTACCATTCGCACCAGAAGATCCACTAGAGCCTGATGATCCACTAGAACCTGATGATCCACTAGAACCTGATGATCCGCTAGAACCTGTTGAACCATTCGCTCCTGAGTTTCCGTTGTCACCATTTGAACCAGATGAACCATTCGATCCAGTTGATCCGTTAGATCCGGTAGAACCATTCGCTCCAGAGTTTCCATTGTCACCGTTAGACCCAGTACTTCCATTGGCCCCGGTATTTCCGTTCGCACCAGTATTTCCGTTGTCACCGTTCGATCCAGTACTTCCGTTGGCTCCAGAGTTTCCATTCGCACCAGTGTTTCCGTTCGCACCAGTGTTTCCGTTTGCTCCAGTGTTTCCGTTTGCTCCAGTGTTTCCGTTTGCTCCAGTGTTTCCGTTTGCTCCAGTGTTTCCATTGGCGCCAGTATTTCCGTTGTTACCGTTATCCCCGTTGTTGCCGTTGTTACCATTGGCTCCGGTATTTCCGTTGTTACCGTTATCGCCGTTGTTTCCGTTGTTACCATTGGCTCCGGTATTTCCGTTGTTACCATTCGCGCCAGTATTTCCGTTGTTACCGTTATCGCCGTTGTTTCCGTTGTTACCATTCGCGCCAGTATTTCCGTTGTTACCGTTGTTACCGTTGTTTCCAGTAGAACCGTCACTACCATCTGATCCAGTCGATCCATCTGTTCCGGTTGTTCCAGTCGATCCATCTGTTCCAGTTGTTCCTGACGATCCATCTGTTCCAGTTGTTCCTGACGATCCATCTGTTCCGGTTGTTCCAGTCGATCCATCTGTTCCAGTTGTTCCTGTCGATCCATCTGTTCCAGTTGTTCCAGTCGATCCATCTGTTCCGGTTGTTCCTGTCGAACCATCTGTTCCGGTTGTTCCTGTCGAACCATCTGTTCCGGTTGTTCCAGTCGATCCATCTGTTCCAGTTGTTCCTGTTGTACCTGTCTGGCCATCAGAACCTGTTGTGCCCGTTGTATTGTTGTCTGGTTTTTTTCTGTGATGTCTGATGATGAGGATTGTGACGACTACGACAACAATGACTCCAATCAGGATGAGAATTTTTCTGTTCGTATGGCCTGCCCCTCCGCCAAAGTTTGAACCTTGAGCAAATCGGCCTTCCATAAATTTCTGAGCTTCAATTGAGGCTTGAGCTTCAGTGAGATTCGCGGTCTTCATCGCCGTCATGAGTCTGCGATATTCAACTTTCGTTCTTTCATCAAGCAGACTCTTCTCCATGAAGTCGAGTATGTTTTTTTCTGATACACCCTCAGTCTTGAGAGCGAGGAGAGAAATTTCAAGTTCCTTTTCAGCTTGTTGTCTGAAATATGGATCTTGCTGATCCCATTCCACGACCATATTGTAGCGAAACTTGTTAAAGACTTTTGAGATTCTGCTTTCGAGATAAGACGCTTCACCTGGCTTGTGTGGTGTCAGTGTCTGCGCCTGAATCCCTTGTGGGACAGTCGTCGTAAAAAATACTGCCAGGATCAGCAGTACGCTTACATTTCTTTTCCGATTCATTCATTCCACCTGTGTTAATTGATTATTAATACCTCTCAACCTAGGTGAAATAGAAAGGGCACCCTATAAGGGTGCCCTGACTTGTAAGCTCATTCGAAAAGAATTTAGCTAACTGATTACTAAGGAATACATCCTGCGTTTTCAGCGTTGTTGTGTGGACATGATCCACCCGGAGCATCCTGGTCGCCGTTACCGTGACCATTGTTTCCGTTCTGGCCGTTGGCACCAGTGTTTCCGTTAGCACCGGAGTTTCCGTTGGCACCAGAGTTTCCGTTAGCACCGGAGTTTCCGTTAGCACCAGAGTTTCCGTTGGCACCAGAGTTTCCGTTAGCACCAGTGTTTCCGTTGTTACCGTTATTACCGTTGTTGCCGTTGTTACCGTTGTTACCGTTGTTACCGTTGTTGCCGTTGTTACCGTTGTTGCCGTTGTTACCGTTGTTGCCGTTGTTTCCGTTGTTTCCGTTGTTTCCGTTGTTACCGTTGTTACCGTTGTGGCCAGTAGCACCAGTTGAACCGTCAGTACCAGTTGATCCATCAGTTCCTGTTGAACCGTCTGTACCAGTAGTTCCTGTTGATCCGTCAGTACCAGTTGTACCTGTTGATCCGTCAGTACCAGTTGTACCTGTTGATCCATCAGTTCCTGTTGTACCAGTTGTTCCCGTAGTGCCAGTTGAACCGTCTGTTCCTGTTGAACCATCTGTACCAGTAGAACCATCTGTTCCAGTTGTACCAGTTGAACCCGTTGTCGAGTTATCTGGTTTCTTACGGTGATGTCTGATGATGAGGATTGTGACAACAACCACAATCACGACACCAATAATGATCCACGCACGACCATAACTACGGCCGCCGCCTCCGCCAAAGCTTGCACCCTGTGCAAAACTTTTCTCCATAAACTTCTGCGCCTGAACAGCAGCTTGCTGATCAGAAAGACCTTGTTTCTTCATGGCCGTCATAAGTTTTTGATACTCAGTACGTGTTTTCTGATCGAGGAGATTTTTCTCCATGTAGTTGAGGATATCTTTTTCTGCTACACCCTCTGATTTAAGTGCAATGAGGGAAATTTCGAGTTCTTTCTCAGCATTCTCTTTAAAGTAAGCATCGTTCTGATCCCATTCCACTGACATGTCGTAGCGGAATTTATTGAAGATCTTCGCGAGCCTTTCTTCTTTGTATTTCGCACTTGTTGGTTTGTGACTTGTCCACGTCTCAGCATGAACACCTTGAGGCACAATCGTCGTCATCAACAACGAAAGCACTAGTAATAAATTGATCTTGGACTTTCTAAACATTGTTTCCACCTTTGTTAGGTTGAAGGTTATCGATCGGTAGAAACTAGTTGGATGCTGGAATTCAAGTCAACCAACCTAAATGATCAGGCTGGCCAGCTATCTCTGCATTGGATGAAGACGTGAAGGATGTCTAAAGCGCTCGAGACGTTAAGTCAGTGAGTACCTATTGAACTCACAATGTCGAAAGACATGCCAACGCAGGCGTTTTAATACTTAAAATTGTTTCTTAAGAGGCTCGAAATAGTGAACGGATGTTGAACAACACGCTGAGCCCGCGTGACACAATACCTGTTTGAAGCCACAATTCCCCAATGGTTCACACTATCTGCTGGCTTCGGAGAGATCTCCGTATTCATGATCATCACGCACTTTCAAAAGCCCTCGACATGGGAACTACGACAGTCGTGTTTGTATTCGATACTCACATTCTTAATAATTTAAATGATACGTCAGACCGCCGAATCACTTTCATTTATCAATCACTTGTAGAAATTGAAAAAGAACTCCAGAAGAAAAACTCTTCGCTCTTGATTCTCTATGGAAGGCCGGAGGAAGAAATTCCTAAGATTGCTGAAAAGCTGAAAGCAACAGATGTCTTCTGTAACCGCGATTATGAGCCATACGCCAAAGAGCGTGATGAGAAAGTGAAGGCGAAACTCGCTAAGATGAAAATCGGGTTTCATCAATATAAGGACAGCGTTTTCTTTGAGGGCCGTGAAATCCTGAACGGATCAGGTGAGCCTTACAAAGTTTTCACTCCTTATAAGAACAACTGGCTTCATCAGTTTGAGTCAAACAATAAAAACATTCCTGAGTATAAATGCGCGCTGAAAAATCTGAGAGTTTTCAAAAATCCGGAAAGCATCCTGACGAAGGACTGGTTCAAAGTTATTGGATTCGAAGAAAATACTCCGATCCTTCCCGGTGGAACAAAGGAAGCCAAAAAGCGCATTAAGCAATTCTCTGATGTGATGAAAGAGTATAAAGACGCGAGAAATTTTCCTGCTGTCGACGGCACTTCCCTCCTTTCTGTTCACATTCGATTCGGGACAATTTCCGTGCGTGACCTCGTTCGGGAAGCTGTCGCTCAGAAATCGGAAGGAGCTTCAACCTGGTTGTCAGAACTTATCTGGCGTGATTTTTACGTGATGATTCTCGATCAGTTTCCACATGTGGCGAAAGGATCTTTTAAGCCCGATTACGATAAAATTAAATGGCTGGGATCAGAGGCCCATTTCAAAAAATGGTGCGAAGGTCAGACTGGTGTGCCAATTGTCGATGCGGCGATGAGATGCCTGAATGAAACGGGAACAATGCATAATCGTCTCCGGATG
Organism: Bdellovibrionota bacterium; assembly: GCA_040387275.1. Lineage (GTDB taxonomy): Bacteria > Bdellovibrionota > Bacteriovoracia > Bacteriovoracales > Bacteriovoracaceae > Peredibacter. The sequence continues at coordinate 1,280,906 of JAZKDZ010000001.1, forward strand.
ATCGTGGCCTCTTACCTCATTAAAATACTTTTGGTGGACTGGCAGAAAGGCGAAAAATATTTCGCTGAGAAACTTCTGGATTTTGATCTCGCGAGTAATAATGGCGGCTGGCAATGGTCTTCGAGTTCAGGATGCGATGCTCAGCCCTACTTCCGGATTTTCAATCCCTATACACAGAGTAAAAAGTTCGATCCGAAAGGCGAATATATCCGCCAGTGGTGTCCTGAATTAAAATCCCTTTCGAATAAAGAAATTCATCGTCCGGAAAAAGTCCCGGGCTATCCCGCGCCGATTGTGAATTACGAACTTAATCGCTTAAAAGCTTTGAAGATGTATAAGTCCATCCGCTAGGGCTGATTAGCCGCGCGTCAACCTGTCAAACTTTCTTATTATATAACTGACAAGTTGTGCAAATTTGGTAGTCTAAAACCATTAATTTTTCAGTCTTTTCTTCAATTTTTTTAATCCATTAAGGGAGATCTTTGTATGATGGCGGCAGCTGTTAATCATTACTTCGGTTCTTCCATCGGAAGAAAGCAATTGGTGGCCGTTACTGGTCTCCTCTTGTGCGGATTTCTTGTGAGTCACCTCGTAGGAAATTTACTTCTTGTGGTCGGTCCGGATGCCTTCAACCTTTACGCTTACAAACTTTTTTCACTCGGCGGACTTCTCTACATCATTGAGGGTGTTCTTGCGGTGATCTTTGCGATCCATCTGGGACTCGCAATCAAATTGAACATCGAAAACGTTCAGGCCCGCGGAGGCACGAAACGTTACGCTCTCAAAAAAAATACAGGTCGCGGAACTACGTTCATGTCGCAAACTATGCCATGGACTGGACTTGTGCTTCTTGTATTCACGATTCTTCACCTGATGAATCTCAAGTTCGGAACAAATTATACAACTGTGGTTGATGGCGTGCAGATGCGCGATATCTACAAGACCACAATGGAATATTTCAGAAGCACCGGTGCTGTGATCTGGTATGTTGTCGCGATGACAGCTGCAGCTCTTCACACCTCACACGGTTTCGCTTCTGCGTTTCAGTCGATGGGCTGGAATCATGGAAAATATTTCAAGAATGTGAAACGTCTTGGTTATCTTTATGCAGTAGCAGTTTCCGGCGGGTTTGCTTTACTCGCGGTTTATTGCCACATGAAGGGAGCATAATATGCCTATTAATTTAGATTCAAAAATTCCTGCCGGTCCGATTGAACAGAAATGGGACAAGCATAAGTTTGATATGAAACTCATCAATCCTGCGAACAAAAGAAAGTTCACAGTGATCGTTGTAGGAACAGGACTCGCCGGTGGATCTGCTGCCGCAACTCTCGCCGAGCTTGGTTATAATGTTCTTTCATTCTGTATTCAAGATTCTCCCCGCCGCGCTCACTCGATCGCTGCTCAGGGTGGTATCAACGCTGCTAAGGCGTATCCGAATGATGGTGACTCAGTAAAAAGACTTTTCTACGACACCGTTAAAGGCGGAGATTATCGCGCGCGTGAAGCGAACGTTTATCGTCTCGCCCAGGTTTCAAATAACATCATCGATCAGATGGTTGCTCAGGGTGTTCCTTTCGCACGTGAGTACGGCGGATATCTTGATAACCGCTCTTTCGGTGGATCTCAGGTTTCACGTACATTCTATGCCCGCGGACAAACCGGCCAGCAGCTTCTTCTCGGAGCTTACTCCGGCATGATGAAAATGGTTTCGAAAGGCAAGATCAAGATGTTCAATCGTCGCGAGATGATGGACCTTGTGACGATCAACGGAAAAGCTCGCGGTATCATCGTGAGAAACCTCATCACTGGCGAACTCGAAAGATACGCAGCTGATGCAGTTGTTCTCTGTACTGGTGGTTACGGAAACGTTTACTTCCTTTCAACAAACGCGAAACATTCAAACGCTTCAGCGGCGTGGAGATGCCACAAGCGTGGAGCAGCTTTCGCCAATCCATGTTTCACACAGATTCACCCGACATGTATTCCGGTTCACGGTGACTATCAGTCGAAACTCACACTCATGTCTGAGTCTCTTCGTAACGATGGTCGCGTCTGGGTTCCGAAGAAAAAAGATGATGCAAGAAAGCCGGCCGATATTCCTGATGAAGATCGCGACTATTACCTTGAGCGCGTTTACCCGTCATTTGGTAACCTCGCTCCCCGCGACGTTTCTTCCCGTCAGGCGAAATACCGCTGTGATGAAGGTCTTGGCGTAGGTTCTACGAAGCAAGCCGTTTATCTCGACTTCCGTGATGCCATTAAGCGTGATGGACGCGAGACAATCGCCGGTAAGTACGGAAACCTTTTCGAAATGTACGAAAGAATTGTTGGTGATGATCCTTATAAGACACCAATGATGATTTACCCTGCTGTTCACTACACTATGGGTGGTCTCTGGGTAGATTACAATCTTCAATCTACTGTTCCTGGTCTCCACGTTCTCGGAGAAGCAAACTTCTCAGATCACGGAGCGAACCGTCTCGGTGCTTCTGCACTCATGCAGGGTCTCGCTGATGGATACTTTGTTATTCCGTACACACTCGGTCACTACCTCGCTTCCACTCCACTTGAAAAAGTGACGATTGAAGACAATGCCTTCAAAGATGCTGAGCAGGCCGTGAGTCTTCAGACTGATAAACTCCTCAAGATCAAAGGGAAACGCACTGTGGATGAATTCCACAAGGCCCTCGGTCACTACATGTGGGATTACGTCGGAATGGCACGGAATGAGAAAGGTCTCAAAAAAGCTATTGATGGAATCAGAAAACTCCGCGAAGAATTCTGGCAGGACGTGAACGTTCCAGGTGATACAGGCAACATGAATATCGAACTTCATAAAGCAGCACGTGTTGCTGACTTCCTTGAACTCGGTGAACTCATGGCCCTCGATGCGCTTGAGAGAAAAGAATCTTGCGGCGGTCACTTCCGCGAAGAATACCAGACTGAAGATAACGAAGCGAAACGCGATGATGATCAATACGCTCACGCGGCGGTGTGGGAATACACCGGTTCTAATTCAAGCCCTATCCGTCACAAGGAAGAGCTTGTATTTGAGAACTTGAAACTCGCTACCCGTTCGTACAAGTAAGGAGCACAATTTTATGGCAACTGGAAATATGACATTGAATTTGAAAATCTGGCGCCAGCCTACAGGAGCAACCGAAGGGAAGCTCGTAGACTATCGCGCAGAAAACGTTTCACCTGATCAGTCATTTCTCGAAATGATCGATGTTCTGAACGACCAGCTCGTGAAGAAAGGTGAAGATCCGATCGCATTCGATCACGATTGTCGCGAAGGAATTTGCGGAATGTGCTCGATGATGATCGATGGTAAGGCACACGGTGGATTTAAAAACACCACAACCTGCCAGGTCCACATGAGAATGTACAAAGACGGCGACACTGTTGTGATTGAACCATTCCGCGCGAAAGCTTTCCCGATCGTAAAAGATCTGATCGTTGACCGCTCAGGAATTGATAAGATCATGATGGCCGGCGGATTTATTTCTGCAAACACAGGGAATGCTCAGGACGGTAACTCGATCCTGATTCCAAAACCAATCGCTGATGAAGCGATGGATGCAGCAGCTTGTATCGGTTGCGGTGCTTGTGTTGCTTCTTGTCCGAATGGTTCAGGAATGCTTTTCATGGGAGCGAAAATTTCCCAATTGGCCCTTCTTCCACAAGGTCAGCCGGAATCTCCACGCCGCTCACTCAATATGGTTCACACTCACGACACTCTCGGGTTTGGTAACTGTACGACTCACGCTGAGTGTGAAGCAACTTGCCCGAAAGGAATTTCGATTGAGCACATTGCCCGCATGAATCGCGAGTATCTGAAAGCTGCATTCACTTATTACGAAAAATCCCGCTCTGAGGGCGGAGCTTAACTTTTTAATGGGGCCGCATACTTGCGGCCCTTTTTTTTTATATGATTCATTTATTTCTCCAAAATCTGGCCTGGATCTTAGTTAAAGCTTTAATTTCAACTTACAAGTTTGAACGCGAAGACCAGGAACAACTCGCTAAAGCGGTAGCTCATCATCCAAAAGGTGCTGTCGCCATTGGTTGCTGGCACGAGCAGATGATTGCATTTCTTTCCATTCACTCTGGATCATTTCCCTACATGGCGATGGCCTCACGTAGTAAAGACGGTGAATACGCAGCTTTTATCGCGCGCAAGATGGGATTCATTCCCGTCCGCGGCTCTTCCCGGAAGCGCGGAAAAGATAAGGGCGGAAAAGAAGCGATCGATATTTATATCAGTAATATGCTGGAAGGCGGTCGCGGCGGAATTACAATGGATGGCCCGAAAGGTCCCCGTCATACAGTAAAACCTGGCATTGTGATAATCGCGCAGAAAACCGGTGCGATGATTCTTCCGGGTGCGGCCTTCGCTCAGAAATACTGGGAATTCAATTCCTGGGATAAATTCAAACTTCCTAAACCTTTTTCCCGCATCAAACTCCGCTACGCGGAACCATTCGCGGTTCCCGCCGACATCACGCAGACTCAGATTGTAGAGGCCTGTCGTTTGATTGAAGCGCGGATTAAAACTCTCGTAGACACATTGGTTTGGTAGTTGGTTTCCGTAGAAAAAAGAAACCCCGCCATCCAGCGGGGTTCTTTTCGAAAAATACATGAAACGGACCCAGGGGGGGAGCCCGATCAATCTGAGTTTAGTTGAAGCCCAGCGGATAAATCACGCAGGCGAAAAATAGAATTAAGAGAATTGCTTGTTTGAAGACCATAATGGCACTCCTTATTGGTTACTCGATGTAGGGATTTGCAAGAACCTCGCCTGCCCCTTTCCCAATGTTTTTCTTCACTTGGAAAATGGCCATTTAGAACCGGTGCCATCCTGCAACCGTGAAATCTTTACCATGACTGCAGATAGGCCTATGATCATCGGATGCTGAACGCCGTACTCCTTCTCATTATAGCTATGTCTTCCATTCAGGGTGGAGCAACTGTTGCCAAGCGGATTTTCCCTGTCGTAGGACCCGCGGGAACGTCAGCACTTCGCCTGTTTTTTGCGATGATCATTCTCTGGATTATTTTTCGTCCGTGGAAGACGAAACTCTCTGGCGAAAAGCTGGTGAAGCTTGCGATCTACGGTGGTTGTCTGGGTCTCATGAATCTTTCTTTCTATTACGCTCTCGAAAGAATTCCTCTGGGTCTCGCTGTCGCACTTGAGTTCACGGGGCCACTGGCCGTTGCGATCTTCTCATCCAGAAAAAAAATCGATTATGTATGGGCCATTCTCGCTGGGCTCGGAATTTTTCTCATCCTTCCGCGCTTTCAGGGACCAACCTCACTTGATCCAGTCGGCATTCTCCTCGCTGTTGTAGCGGGCGCTTTTTGGGCGGGATATATCCTCTACGGAAAGAAGGCCGGAAAGGATGTGCCCGGTGTACTGGCCGCGACATGGGGAATGACTTTTGCTGCGCTGATTGTGATTCCGGCCGGTTTATTCACATCCGCGGAAAAACTTTTTTCATGGGACCTCGTCCCATTCGGTATCGGAGTTGCGATTCTTTCAAGTGCTCTTCCCTACACTCTCGAGATGATTTCACTCAAAAGAATTCCCACTAAGACCTTCGGTGTCCTGATGAGTCTTGAGCCAGCGATAGCTGCGTTCGCGGGTTTACTCTTCTTAAATGAACATCTTCTTCCACTTCAATGGTTTGCGATGCTTCTTATTATGCTCTCATCTCTCGGAAGTTCACTCACCGCTGAAGAGAATCTGACATCCGCTTAATAATCTCTTAACTAATGTTCACTCGATAATCAGCTTTCCTCATGTCAGCATGTATCTGCCATGGAGGTTGATATGCAAAACGGATTTGCAATTCTGCTCTTGATTCTCACGACAAGTGTATTCGCACAGACTAATCATGAAAGACTTGAGGCCTTGAAGACGACGAATATTAATCGTATCGCCTTCGGGTCCTGCAACAATCAGAATCATGCCCAGCCACTCTGGAAAGATCTGATGATCACCAAACCCGATCTCTGGATCTGGGGTGGAGATATCATCTACGCTGACTGGGAACGCAACTACAACATCAAGGCCTCTTACGACAAACAGAAGAGTAAGCCTGACTACCAGGAATTCATCAAGCAGACTCCCGTAATCGGAATGTGGGATGACCATGACTACGCCGGTAACAATGCTGACGGAAGAAACTCTGTGAAACAGGAAAACCAGAAACTCCTTCTCGATTTTCTGGATGAACCGGAAGATTCTCCAAGACGTACTCAGGAAGGGATTTACACTTCTTATGAGTTCGGTGAGGAAGGAAAAAGAATTAAAGTGATTCTTCTTGATGGAAGATACTTTAAGAATCTTGAAGCTGATGCTCCCGTTCTCGGAAATAAACAATGGGAATGGTTTGAAAATGAGATCAAGCATTCAACCGCGCAAGTCCATCTCATTATGACAGGTCTTTCTATCTTCTCACCTCTTCTTCCGTATTCAGAAGAATGGTGGCACTGGCCGGGAGAAGTGAAGCGCCTTCAGAAAATCATGGAAGATCACAAGCCTCAGGGAACAGTATTTCTTACGGGTGATAAGCACTTCGCAAGTATCTTCCGCTCTTACGGCCAGCTCGAGTTTCTCTCAAGTGGGATGACTCACGTAATTGATCGCCGCGTGTGGTGGTATCTCGGAAGAAAATTTCCCACGACTTACTTTGGGATTAACTACGGAATGATCGATATTGAATGGGAAGGAAGTGTTCCTCTCATCACTCTCGGCATTCGTACTCCGTCTCACAGAAGTGTTCACCAACAGAAGTACAAATGGGGTAATGGTAAGTGGGATAGACAGTGGCAACTCTGGGAAGTGGGACGTGAAGAAACAGAGGTTGAGGATATCGAGAGTACTGATCTCCCTCTCCCGCTTCAGGTCATGCCCGAAGACATGCACTGATTAATAAACGTATTTGTTTTTCGTGAGATAGTCTGACAGCGAATTGATTTCAATCATACTCTTATCAGGAAAGAGGCAAAAGGCCCGCTGGTCTTTTGTCTCACTGTTCCTGCCCAGAAGAGATTGTGCCTTATAAACTTCATGACAAACTTCTGATCCAACCGAACCGGCAAATTTAATATCTTTCCCGATCGCTTTCATCGAAATTCTTTTATGAGCAGCTACTGCTTTAAGGGCATCACATTCTTTTACGCAGGAACTGAGTTTCAATCCCTCTTTTTCCGTGACGGAAACCAATGTCCCTTCAATCAGGTAACTCTCAGCGAACGAAGAAAAAGATATCAGAAAAAGAATCAGATATTTCATGGGGCTACCGTGAGAATGTTCATTTCATCTGATGCTGTATAAATGTCTCTTTCACCCTGCCAGGTCGAAGCTCCGTTCTGAGAATCCCGGATGAGATACTGACACGCGCGGGATGCCGGATCGTAACGGAATCCGACAATCGTATTGACGTGTCCGCCACCAGCGGCCTGAGGGAAAGAGCGACCTACCGGAACATTTCTCCGGAGACTTTCAGTCACTCTGGATCTCACTTCCGCTATATTCACAGCAACGGCACGACGATTACGTTTGATACGTTGAAAGAACTGATCATCGCAGGTGAAATTCACACTGGGACGTCTGCGATTTTCCTGACTGAGACAAGATGGAGCAACCGCCATCTGGAAAACATCAACAATCGGGATGAGATTTCCCTGAGCATCGAAAAGTCTGTTGGGATCCACTCCCAAAGAATTAAGTGAAGTTAAAACCGGGCCGAAGGTATTCAGAAGTTCTACGGCAGGAAAAAAATCCACTGTGCAGTAATTCAAAAATTGTTCCGGAGAATCTTCACTGCGTCCGGAGACCTGTCTCAGGAAATCCATTGTCGCGGTGACTTCTTCACGGAAGTTCGGAGCATTGATGACGGCATTCATGTTTGTCAGATAATCTGCGCGATATTCCTGCACTTCTGTCTCGAGGTTCATCGCCTGAAGAGTGGGACCCATGGCCCGGGTGTAGATGGCGTGAATCTCTTCCGCCGTTTTTCCCTGAACGATGGCCGTAAAAATCGCAGGATTCGCGCGGGCAAGCTGACGGTTATAATATTCTTCTGCAGGCGGGGGTAATTTCCCATTCGCCGGAGTAGGAACGGTGGCAGATTTAAAAGCACCGGGATTGAGGAAAGGAACACTCAGACCGGGAAAGGGAAATTTGATTCTGGGATTGGAACGCAGACTTGCAATCGCTCCCGCCAGTCTCGGCATCATGGCCTGAGCAACTGGTGAATCGGAAAGACCAGAACGTCTGGCAAAGAAATCGCGAAGTGCAACGTTGATACGTGCCTGAGCAGCGAAAGGATCGGAGGCCACACCCATGAGGGAGGCAATTTCAGTTCGCGCTCCGGTTTCAAGAGGAGCAAGTTCTTGCGGACAAAATCCCTGCGCCTGGGCAGCTCTTAAAGTCGGACAAATATTTCCGGCATCAAGGCCCGCGTCTTCAAGTCTTTCATCCGGATTGGCGCGTTTGTACGCAAGAGCAAGATCGAGATAAGAAGCACTGTCTCGGCCTCCGGAAATTCCAATGAGAAGGTTCCGTGAAACGTTGGCGTAACAAGTTCCGATCCCGTCCTGGTGATCCTGGGGGACGTTCGCAAGAACGCCGGGAGCAACTTCCAGATTCAGGGTCGGAGTATTAGGTCCGCAATCTGCAAAAAGGGAGAAAGAAAAGACGAGGCTTAAAAGGTATATCATAGCGAAACTTATCGGTTTAACAGGTCCAATTGTTTAGCCGGCCGACATCCTTGAATTTTTTTCATGTTTAGGGGTCCAGGTCCCGGGAAATGCTAGCATTCGGGTTATGAAAAACATCCTTTTTGCCCTCCCCCTCGTCCTGGGTTTCAACGCTTTTGCGGAAGATGCCCCCACTTATTCTTTCGAGAAACTCTCGGATGTGAGAGCGAAACTTGCTCTTTCAGAACTCTCAAAAGAAGAGAAAAAACTCATTGTGGATCAGGCACGAATGGTGCTCAAAGATATTTTCGTTCACCGTGATCTCAAAATTCAGAACTTCGGTCCTTCAGCTGATCCGATTCCGGCACTCGATGAAATCAAAAATAGAATTCCTGATTTAACGACCATTGAATTCCATGAGCACATGATCCGCGCGTTTCACCGGTTAAATGACTGGCACACAACTTATCAATTCCCGAAACCATATCAGTGCTACAGATCTCTTCTCCCTTCAGGCTTCAAGGCAGTGAAGGATGAATTCGGGAAAGAAGTAATTGGTGTCGATTCCGTCATCACAAAACCTGAATTCGTGAAGCTCCTTCCTCCGGATGTAAAAATTGAAGCGGGTGATATTCTCGTAAGCTATGACGGATTGTCAGCAGCTGAAGCCCTGGCCCTCAATATACCCAATTCATATGGAGCTAATCCAGCCGCTATTAAGCGAGATACTGTTACCGCTCTCGGGATGATCTCTCACAAGTACAATTTCCTTCCGAAAAATGATTTCGTCACTCTCACTTTGAAAGATAAATCCGGAAATCTGAAGACCATGAGGATTCCATGGATTGTGAAAAGTCTTGATACCTGCGTGAATCCACCAGCAGAAGAATCAGGCGAGAAAGCGGCGAAAGATTTCCAGAACGAGTTCAACGCTCTTCACAGAAAGGCCAAAAAGAAATTTCATTTCAAAGCACCAGGTGACCTGATTGATTCGAAAGAACCTATCCTTCGTTACAAGATGATCAACAACGAGTACGGTTCATTCGGTTACATCCGTCTCGACAGTTTTGTCCCGGAAGAACTTACAACAACTCAGACTGTTCTTGAGATCAAGCGCATTCTCGAAGGTCCTCTTCTTAAGGCCGAAGGTTTGATCGTTGACTTAAGAAGTAACGGTGGTGGACAGATTTATCTCGGCGAAGCCATGGTTCAGCTCCTGAATCCAAAAAATACTGTTCCTCTGAATTTCGCTCTCAAAAATTCCGGCCCCAACAGACATTTCTGGAATACAACTGATCCCACAAGTCCATTCACACTTGAGCTTAAAAAAGCTGAAGCGGAAAGCCGTGCGATCACCACTCCTATTCCACTTAACTCACCTTCTAGCTTAAACTCCCTTGGACAATCGATCGTGAAACCGATTGCAGTCTTCATCAATGCTTCCTGCTACTCAACCTGCGATATGTTTTCAGCTTCTATGCAGGATCTTGGAGCAGGAATAATTGTCGGAGAAGATCCGAATACAGGTGCCGGTGGAGCGAATAACTGGCAGCACTCTCTCTTTACAACTGAGCTTCCGGAAAACGCACAGGGACCTTTTAAAAAGCTTCCCGGTGGAGTGGCGATTGGCTTCTCTTACAGACAGACAACTCGTACCGGATTACATGCTGGTGAAGTAATTGAAGACGTTGGTGTGAAAGCTGACATGATTGTGGAAGCAACAACGGATGATCTCGATACCAGCGAAGTCCAGTTGAGAACGATCACCAGAAAACTTGCTGAAGAAGCAGGAAAATTCACTTCTTCAGTGGAAATGAAAGTTCCTTCTCCCGATATCAAACTGGGATCGCGTCCCTCAGTCTATATGAAGTGGGAAAATACAACCTCGATTGATATCCGCGAAAACGGTCTCAATAAGGGATCGATTGAGATTGAGCCATTCTCAGAGGGTCGCGAAATTGTGATTCCAGAGTTTGTCTCTACGGTCACGACAGAAAATAAATCTCTTGAGCTTATCGGGCGCGCTGACGGAAAAAGAGTCTGGAGAAAGATCGTGAACATCCGGACTGTGCCGGAATCCATTACGCTTTCTGCTGCTCAACCTCTTTCTCTCGATTTTAATGAGTCAATGAAACCACTGGTCGTTTACAATAAAAACTCTCCGGCGGAAAAAGGCTGGAAAGTAAAAGATGGCGCCCTGAAAATCAGTGAGGCCGGCAACTATGCTTCTAACCTCAGTTCAGCCGCGACTTTGTTTGCCAAAAATAAAGATGCAACCACACTTAAGTTCACGGCCTCAATTGATTCTGAACAGGACTACGATTTCTTTGATGTTTATATCGTGGTAAATGGCGTGCCATCTGAGAACCTGGTTTCGATTTCAGGATCCATTGCCGCAAAAGAATATTCGGTCGATCTGACTCCTTATAAAGGAAAAGACATCGAAATTCGTTTCGCGTTCAACAGTGACGGGAATAAGGAAGGCACGGGCCCGGTGATTGAATCTCTCGAGATTAAGTAAGCGGACAATGCCCTTTCAGCTTCATGAAAGGGCCTTCCATCATGAGATAGATGGATTCGAAATTCTGCGATCTTTCAAGTTTCTCAATTTCAAAATATTTTTCTTTCATTGATCTTCCGAAGAGGGACATTCCCTCTTCGTTACACTCATGAAGTCGCGCATATGCTGAGAGGTACTCACCTCTTCCTTTCGCCATATCCTGCTGGAGGTACATCAGATTCTGCGCAATGAAGGTCCTGCGGACTTTTTCAACTTCGCCCACCATCGAGCACTCGCCCCATGAAGAAAGAAACTGAGAGGAAGAGACTCCGACATTCGAGACCGTGGTCGACAGCATTTCCAGAAGTCCTCCCCCACTTCCTGTTACTGGTGAAGCACTATTGCATCTTGACCAGTTAAAGGCATGAGCGGAAGTCGAAAAGACTACGAGAGCGATAAGAATGATTTTCATGGAATAATTGTGCGTTGGCTGACGGGACTTGGGCAACAAAAAAAAGGGCCCCTTTCGGGGCCCTCGTTAAAGCTTCTTTGGAAGTTTTACTTCTTTTTCACTTTGATGTTTTCATAGAGTTTCTCAGTCTGAGGCTTCTTAGCGTTCAGGATAGTTCCCTGAATCTTAGAAGGAATCTTGAGCTGAAGCTTCATGGCAAGTTTACTGCTGCTGAAGAGACCGCCACCGCTCAGTGAGCCAGTGATGAGATCTTTCAGGTTCATAACCATGAGGTCTTTGTTTTCAGATTTCTTCAGCTCTACTCTTACTCCCGGGTATTTATCCTGAAGTTTCGCTACTTCTTTCCCTTTGTTCGTCAGAAGGAAGTCGAGTTCGCCTTTACGGACAGCACCGGCTTCAGTCGGAAGAATTTTAGCGAAGAGGACAGAGAGAAGGTTTGTCTTCTTATCAAGAGTTGCTGATTCAATAACCGGGAACTCAACGACTTCACTCACAGCATTCTGGAGTTCGATAGAGATTTCGCCGTCAACTTTGATTTCTTTTTCACCTTCAGCGCGGATCTTAGATTCAGCTTTCTTGAGGATGACGAGCATCTTCGGTTCAGAAGAAAGAGCGATTGAAGCTTCAAAAGCAGTTCCCTTAGCATTCGGTACGAGACTTACGATTCCGTTGAATTCTTCAAGGAGACCATTTGTCTTGAAAGTTACGTTTACGTTACCAGAAACTTTCTTCTCGATTTCTTTGTCTTCGTATTTCGTTTCAGTACAAGCGTATGATTCAGTTCTGTAAGCAGTTTCGTTACCACAAACTTCTTCAGTGTATGGGATCTGGTTACATTCATTGTGAGCAGGAATTGTGTGACAAGCTTGTCTTGGAACGTTTTCACATTCCTGGTCAGAGTATGAAACCTGACGACAAACCGGATCACCTTCAACCTGACGACATTCACGGTCACCACCAACTGTACGACAGTCCTGACCACCACCTACGTCAGCACAAGTTTCTCCGCCGCCAACAGTGCGACACTGTTGATCGCCACCGACTGTACGACAATCTTGTCCACCACCAACCGTGCGACACTGCTGATCACCACCGACAGTTGTACAATGGCGATCGCCACCTACAGTTGTACAGTGTTGCTGACCATCAGGGCGCGTACGACACACTTCGCGGGCCGGACGATCAGTACAAACTTCTCTAGAAGGAGTTGTTGAACATTCCTGACGTGAAGGACGATCAGTACAAACCTGTCTTGAAGGAGTTGTCGAACATTCTTGTCTTGTTGGGATTTGGGTACAAACTCTGCGGGAAGGACGATCAGTACAAACTTGTCTCGTTGGAGTGTTGTAGCATTCCTGGCGAGAAGGACCGCGTGTGCATTCTTCGCGGTAACGGGTAACACTTCTGCACTGACGATCGTATTCTGTATTACATTCCTGTTCAGCAGGAACGCGATGGCACTCTTCACGAGTTCTTGTGACATCATGACAAGCATAAGTCTGGTAAGGAACCTGGCGCGTACATGTACTAGGCACTTCACGCGGAACCGGACGGATCACTTTAATGACCTGTTCAAATTTTACTGCTTCAGCATTCTGACCAGTGAACTTGAGCGGACCCGAAAGGCCGGCGAAAGAGTTTAAGGACACGGACAATAGCAATACGTACGTCGCTAGTTTGCGAACCATAGTGACACTCCTTGTGCATATAATGGGATTCTTGAGTGTTTGAATGCAATTAATTGGCCAAGAGAATTTCTTTTCATCTTCAATACTTGACGCGGGACGCAAAGATACCAGTGCAAAACTGGCATCTTTTATAGACTTCGTTTTTCGAGCGTGGTGAAATTTTCGTTCAACAATATCAGGAGTATTTTCATGCGCGTTCTCGCCGTAATTTTCGCTCTCTCTTCTTTCAGTGCCATCGCTGCTTGTCCGAATCTCGCAGGAACATATGCTGTTTGTCGTTCCACAACTGGTTCCATCAGTACTTCGACTGAACTCATTGTCACTCAAGCGACTACTGGCGGAGTCACAACTTATTCATTCAGCTCTATTGATGATGAAACTCATGAAAGAGACGCTGACGAAATGATTGCTGACGGAAAAACCCGCTCAGAAACTGCTCAGGATCCTAACTACGGTGAAGTGAAAGTTTCAATCACGTATAAATGTTCAGGCAACTCTCTCGTAGGGAATGAAAACATCCTTATGGAAGGCCAGCATTTCCTGGATATCAATCATGAGACAACAAAATCAGGAAACACAATCACCAGAAAATTCACTGGTACGGTCATTGGTTACCCGGTTGAAGATACTCTGATCTGCGAATAAAAAAAAAGCCCCTCTTACGAGGGGCTTTTTTTTTGAAAATGTTATTTGAAATTCAGATGCCTTCATCACATTGAACAAGTGCCTGAGCATTGTTCACTGAATCGATGATGTGACCTTCGACCTTAGCTTCTGTCGAGCAGGTTTTGAGAATGACCTGAAGGCCTTCTGCCTCACCTTCAAGACGGATCTGGCGACCCATGTTTGCGCATTTTACACGCAGTTTATCGAGGGGAATTGCCACAACTCCGTTAATCACGAGTTGTTCATCCGAGAGATGAAGTGTCTTAATACCTGCGATCTCGCCATTCTTAACTTTGCAGTTCATGTCCGTCAGCGCGAACGCTTTCGTGCTCATAAGAGTTAAGACAAAAAGAATCACAGAAGCTTTTACCAGCTTAAACATTCCCCCCTCCTTCATGTGGTTCGGAATATCTATTTTGTAACATGGTCGATTTAACCACGTAAGAAGTGCATTTTGGCCCTCGGCAATTTTTTTCTTATGATAAATAGCGGAAAAGACATGACTCGTTTGTGGACCAAAAACACAAATAATCTTACTATCGGTCTATCTATGATTGTTTACGATTCCACTACACTCGCTTTTATCCAGAAAACGGAACAGATGTTCCGCGAGATTCTTCAGGAGTGTGGTGTAACTGTTCGACGTTCAAGATTTCTCTGGAAGAACTATCTGTATCCGATTCATGTGGTCGTCTTCGAAGGAAAAGAATGGGGTCATTTCAATGCTCCCTACTTTCAGATTGGTCTCAATAGACGACTCATCTGGTCCGCAAAAGATTCCGTCGTGAGAGATATTCTCCGTCACGAACTCGCTCACTACTTTACTCTCCTCGAGTTCGGCCCCAATACTCCTTCGCATGGAAAAGAATTTCATTCGATCTGTGAGCGCTTTCAATTTCCTGATTCCGTGAGTGCAGCAACGATGAATCTCACAGTGGAAAATGAGGCGAAAGAGGGAGATCTGCATTCAGAAAAAATCCTGAGTAAGGTCCAGAAGCTTCTCTCGCTCGCTCAAAGCTCCAATGCTCATGAAGCAGAAACAGCAACCCTCAAGGCAAATGCCCTTCTTCTCCGTCACAATCTTGATTACGTGGAAAAAGAAGAAACACTTTTTCTAGATCGCCTTCTCGTCCGTTCGCGGAAAGATGACAAGATGACAGCGATCTATGAAATTCTCCGCCACTTCATCGTGCGTCCTGTGATCTCGATGGGTCGCGGAACCGTTTGTCTTGAAGTGACCGGCACAAAAACCAATGTGATGCTCGCCCGCTACGTCGCTGAATTTCTCGACCGTGAACTTGATCACCAATGGGATCTGGCGCGGGTGGAATACGGACTCTCAGGTCTTCGCGCGAAAAACTCCTTCTTCCTCGGCATGGCCCGCGGCTTTGATGAAAAGATGAAGGGTGTAAAACAAGAGTTCTCTCATGACGATCAGCAGGCGCTCGTGAAAGTCGAAAAAAACCTCGAAGAAAATATCCGCCTAATCTATCGCCGTCTTGGTACAGTATCTTCAGGACGACAGACTGATCATGAAGCCCAGGAAGCAGGAAAAGAAAAAGGCCGCAAGCTTTCCATCCGCCATGGTGTCGAAGGAACAGTCAAAAACTTATTCTTAGGATTTAACAAATGACGATGAATCAAAATGCCCGCACATCCCTTCTCGCCGGAACGGCCCTTCTTTTTCTGGCCGTCGTGATCGGCGCCTTCGGTGCTCACGGAATTAAAAACATCGTCTCACCGGAAAAACTCGTCACCTTCGAGACTGGTGTCCGCTACCACTTCTACCACGCGTTCGGATTGGTCCTTCTGGGCCTTTATCAGCTTCACTCTAGTGCCAAGCTTAAAGTCTCTCTCTACGCATTTGTAGCGGGGATCCTGCTCTTCTCATTCAATTGTTATTTCTATGCTGTCTCAGACATGAAAGTCTTCGCCATGATCGTACCTGTCGGAGGTACCCTCTTCATTCTCGGCTGGGGAAACTGGTTCTGGAAAATCCTGAAGGACAAATAAGTGCTCATCTCTCCACAGGAATTCAAACACAGCTCTCTCACGCTCCAGGTCTGTGTTGTGATCTTTTTTGTGACGACAGCTGCTGCCTTCGTAGCGTGTGTCGCGACCTTCGCTAAGATGGATCAGCATCTGGCCGACGTCAGCACCAGCGCACTCTTCATCCTTCTCGGCATCCAGAATTTACTTTCTTTGATTTCAGGACTTCAGGATGGCGCTTTTCTCCTGTTCGGTAGACGTCAGCCGCTCATCCGTTATGCCAAACAAGGTAGCAGTGACTTTCGCAGATTTGCGATCGTGAACTCAATCTTTGTCATCATCGCTTTCGTTCACATCACATTCACCTACCTAAGATAATCCTTCCCTCCCCGTTCCCTCGACTCGTCAAAATGCTCCAGATTCAAGGAACGATTGAGTGAGCGCCGAGGCGTACGTTAAGTACGTCGCAGGTGCGATCGACATGAGTGACGTAGAATATGGGGTATTTTCACGAGTCGAAACTAGACGAGCTTGGCTTCGGAGCCATACATCCATTTATGTTGCTGTCCGATGACGCGGAAAGGAAGTCCGAAGTCTTCGTTCATTTTCACGACTGCCTGGAATCTCTGCATCGGAAATTTTTCTTCGGGCTCATAGCAAGGTGTGAGACACCATGGAACAGTCGGAGCATTATTTTTCTTCACGAAATGAAAAGCATCGAACACAGTTTCGAAATCTTTCTTGTTCGCGACAACAGCTTTCACCTGGGCCTTATTTCCATATTCGGTTACGAACCGAAGAAGAAGCTCAGGACTCGTGCGAACTTCTGTAGAAGGCGTTTTGATGTCGTAAGAAATAAAATCCACAGCATCGAAAACTTCTTTCACAATGCGTGTGCCGGCAGCTTCAATGTTGATGTAGTAGTTGCGCGCTTTAAGTTCTTTGATCAGCGCAATGAGCGAAGGAATATGCGACGGATGAAGCGGATCACCACCAGTAATGGAAACGCGCTTAATGATATTTTGAGAAAGTACTTCGACTTCTTCCATCACGTCTTCGAGATCTTTTGTCATCGCAGGATCGAAATCCCATGTTTCTTTCGAATCACAGTTTACGCATCCAATGTGACAACCCTGAAAACGCACGAAGATCTGCGGGATTCCGATGTGGATTCCTTCGCCTTCAGTTGCGCGGTAAATAGAGTTAATCAAAAGGGTCGTCATGGGCCCGCATCCTATCACACGGGGTTAGAGGGGTAAACCCTAGGATTTCCAAGAGTTTTCATTCGGTAAATTTTACAAACTCCCTCAAGAAAATTACACTAACAGGACTGTTTCACTACAATGAGAAAGTCAAAAAAACAGGTGTTTATGAAGTCGCGCCTCCTTATTACGTTACTCGTTTTCACAACCATTATTGGTTGTGGTGAAGACGTAGGCAGTAAAAGACGCTCGCTCATTGAATCCGACACTCCGACTATCACCACCGACGCCTTCATTGTTCCTTCACACATGCACCGGACTCTTGAGCATGATCTTCTTGCTAGCCGCACGGAAATTGATGAAATCATCGCCGGCTCTTTGCCTGTTGGTTACAGAACTGTTCCCTCAATGGCCCTTGATGATGAAGGGACTGATACAAAAAACATTCGCACGCGCACAAGTCTCGGTCGTCCCACCGTCGATTGCGGGATGGGACCCGATGCCGCGATTTCCGCAAGGATTTCAGATTGCAGCACATTGAACGGAACGAAAGCGACGTGGAATTTTCTTAATAGTTCAGCTGGTGAATCCATCTGGAGACTTGTTGCAAAAGTTGGAACCGCAGAAATGTGGCTCGATATCCGCACCGGGCACATCTGGTCTGACATCGTTGCAACAACCAACTGGTGTAATGCTTCCGGAAATAAAGAAACTGGAACTTCAGTCAATTGTCTTCTTCAGGGAACAAATTCAACTTGTGTCGGAAAAGGGATTCTTGGTTTTCCGGGAATCAAGTGGCGACTGCCAACGAGAAATGATTATCTTCAGGCCGACCTAAACGGCATCCGCTTTGTTTTGAAAGCCGCAGGATCTCCCTTCTGGACTGCGACTCTTAATTCCGCTTCCGCTGACCGCAGCGAGGCCTGGGCCTATAATCAGGCACAAGGTACAATTGAAAAAGCAGGAATGATTGAAGACCGCCAGGTTCGCTGCATTGGTGCAGCAGCACTCTGATGAACGTTGACGAAACATACCGCAAAATTATGGAAGGTGTTGCCAGTGGTGGACGGGGTCTTACCCGCTTCAATTTCACTGAGATTCAGGAACTGATCACTCTTCTGGCAGAGGCCAGAGCATCGAAAAACGAAGCACAGCTCGAGAAAATTCTCTGTCTCGTGGAACACGCTTCCATGCCTGAGCAGGGCTTTGAGAAGGAACTTATTTCCGTTCTTAATTCCGATTTCTCCGATCACTTAATCATTTTTGCCCTCAATGCCGGAAGAAAGCACATTCTTCAGGCCCGCTTTAACAAAGGTAACCGCCTTGAATTTGATTTCCTGGAAACGCTGAAGAAGCTTCTTCACCATGGGAATCCTGAGGTGGTTGAGTGGACTCTCCGGACGATTGAGGAATGTGGTAACCAGGGCGTGTATTTTCTCCGCGAATTTGATAAAATTAAACCAGCACCATGGAAGTGGTTTAATGCCCATCACCGGGCCGTCAGAGAGCTCATCACTCTCCTCGAACGTCGCTGGAGGCGATTTGAAAAATCTGAACCTGAAAAATCCTGAAGACGCTCTCCGAATAATCCGCGAAATTGACAACACCGCTGGTCTTCCCGCTTTTGATCTTGAAGGCCGTGACGATATTCAGGTAAATATCCGGGTTGATGAAAGTATCGGTCCAGCTGCGTTTAAAGCAGATCCTCTGATTCCTGGCGGCTATAAAGCAAACTCCCTTACTGTTCGTGCGATGAAACCGGATATTTTTGTTCTGGGCGATTCGCTTGAAGATTTCGTTCACGATTATGAATGTGCCTGCGGCAAGGTGATTGATCTTCAATTCTGGAAGCTCTGTCCTTATTGCGCGAGGGATATTAAACCATAATGATTATCAGTCAAAAGTTTCACTCACTTCATGAAATCGATCCGGAATTTATTCCGAGTCTCGAATTGCTTCTGAAAGAAGAAGTGCCGAACTTTCATTTTATTGAGCGTGCTCAGGATGGATCTCCTGAGACTGATCTCTATACGTATTTTTTATTTTTCGGTCCCACACAGAATACACCCATTGGTTTTGGCCAGGTTTGTCTCCGGAGTGTCCCTTCTGCTCCCCTTCTTTCTTTCGGTCAGAAACTCACCTTCTGGAAAAAAGATCATCTTCACTGGCGTCAGGCGATCTGGAACGTATTCGGTGGTAACAGTGGTGTCTGTCTTTTTGATCCGAAGTTTGCGAGAAGCGGAACTGAGAAGATGCAGGAAATTATTCACGAATACGAAACCCGCAGCGATATTGTGGCCCATGACATTCATCTTCTGAAAGGACTTCAGAATTACAAACTTAAAAATTCACAGCCTGTTGTGACTCGCAGTCGCTATGTTCTCGAATCACTGCCAAAATCCGCAAAGACCTATCAGGATTATCTGAACGGATTGAAAGCTGATACCAAAAAAGAAATCAAGACGGAATGGAAAAGACTCGTGGACGAAGGAACGGTCACCATGGGTGATTATCCCCTTCCGGTGCCTGAGCTTGTTCTTCCTTTTTCGAATGAAGAACTTGCTCTCTGGGAAAAATGGAAGGCCACCTTTCTCACGTTCGAGCGTAATAAGAAAATTCTCGGTTGTGTTCTCATGGTTCCCGGAAAAGACGGAAACTATTTCTTCGAACCATTTCCCTTTGAATCAGCTGAAGATGCGACTGTGAATGATCAGATGTACATTCAATATGCCTTACTCAAATTTCATGATGTAAAAGAAGCGAGACGTTGTCACATCATGAAGTCGGGGGCCAAGCTCACTTTCACCGAAAAGAAAGATCTCGAATATTTCACTCTCCAGGGTTTCCAGACAAAAGAAGTGTCGGAAATTTTCTATTCACGCCTTGAGGGCCTCACGAGTCCGGTATGACCCAGACAGAGTGGATCCTGAGTGTCGTCGATTCGTTCTATCAGAAAGCAAAAACAGATATCCTGATTGGTTACCATTTCCGGGTGATCGAAAATTTTGAAGAGCATATTCCGCGGATCGCATCGTTCTGGGACATGCAGCTCCTCGGAAAAACCGAACGAACTCTTTCCCATCCCTTTGACGTCGCCAATCTCCACCTCGCTCTAAAAATCAAGAAAGGTGAAGTCGGTCGCTGGCTTGTTCTTTTCAGGAAGACGCTGGAAGAAATGACTGCCCTTCATCCGGAGATGAAGGATCTCGCCAAAGACTGGCGGGATAAACTTGTTTTCTTTGAGGTGCTTTTCTTAAGGCTTTTTAGCGTCGAGAACCCGTGACACGAATTCTTCGAGAATCGGCTCGCCAGTGACATCATCAAAGATCCAGTTCCCTACATAGTAACCACGGATTTTTTTAGCAGCGTACTTCGCCTGCTGTTCCGTCATGAATTCAACAGCAATCATATCGAGATTTTTCACTTTCACCGTGTGTCCGGAAACACAGCCTTCGGTGTAGGCCGTACAACTGATCCCATCATTCATGGTTCGGGGAAGGACAAGTTGTACAGTGGAGTCCGCTGCCTGCGCCTTGGCCAAAAGGGCCTCTTTGCTATACTTGACCTCTTTTGTGCAAGATGCGCTCAGTATGGACAGAGATATGAAAAGCGGGAAAATAAAAAGTCTCATGTCTCTATGTTAAACCAAATAAGCGGAAGGACAATATGTTTCCCCTGAAGTCACAGTATCAGCTGAATTTCACTTCTTCCCGTGGCGAGTACCGGGACATAATTTCCCCCAATGATCTTGTCCCCTTTACCAAAGTCCAGTTTGGAACGGCAGAAGATGCAGACAAAATTCTTTCGCTTGTGAAGAGTGCTCAGGAAAAAATGCGGGCCATGCCTTCTTCTGAAAAAATCAGAATTCTTAAAGCTGTTGCTCAGGAAATCGGAAAAAACGCTGACCAACTGGCCCTTCTCATTGCCCGAGAAGGTGGAAAGCCGCTGAAGGATGCGATCGTCGAAGTCACCCGCGCGAAAGATACTTTCGAATTGTGTGCTGAAGAATGCTGGCGCCTTCATGGCGAAACCATTCCTATGGATCGCACGGAGTCCGGAAAAGGTCATCTGAACTTTACAACCCGCGAGCCGATTGGCCCTGTACTCGCGATCTCCGCTTTCAATCATCCTTTAAATAATCTCGCTCACCAGACTGGGCCTGCGATTGCTGCCGGAAACATGATCGTCTTAAAACCAGCATCAGGAACTCCTGTGACAGCATTTGTCCTTGAGGAAATGTTCCGGAAAGCGGGTCTTCCACCCGAATGCCTGATGGTCTTTACATCCTCTACTGAACACGTGGAAAAACTTTTCATGAGTGGTGAGTTCGCGTTTGTGAACTTTATTGGTTCTGCCAAAGTCGGCTGGGAGATGAGAAGAAAAATTCCTGATGGTGTGAGAATTTCCATGGAACACGGAGGACAAGCCGCTGCCATCCTTCGTGAAGATGCTGATCTTCGGGAAGCGATCCCGCAACTCATCCGCGGATCTTTTTATCACGCAGGACAAGTTTGTATTTCCACACAACGCATTTTTGTTCACCGGAATCTTTTTGAAGTCTTTAAAAATGAATTCGTCCAGCGTGCGAAAAAACTGAAAACCGGAACCGCGATGGATGATACCACCGACGTGGGCCCGCTCATTCGCCCCGAGGAAGTCGTCCGCGTGAAAAAAGATATCGATGAAGCAATCAAGCGTGGAGCGAAACTTCTCGCAGGAAATGAGATCCAGGGAAATGTGAAACAATATCTCACGCCGACAATTCTCGCTGATGTTCCCCGTGATACGTCGATCATGATGAATGAAGCTTTTGGCCCGGTCGTTTGTCTCAATAGCTACGAAGATGAAGAAGAACTTGTGAAGTATCTCAACTCCAATAAGTTTCCCTTTGAATCTTGCCTCTACACCAAAGACATTAAAGCTGCTCTCACTCTTTCACAGAAAATTTCCACCATGACGTTGGTGGTGAATAATCACAATGCATTTCGTGTGGACTGGATGCCTTTCGGAGGACATGGACTGGCGGGATTAGGTTTGGGTGGAGTGAAGTATGCGATGGAAGAGATGACCCGCCTTAAGCAGGTCATCATCAAAATTTAATCTTCAAATGTAATTGCAGCACCTTCAAGATGACAACCACCGGCCACAACTCCGCCGCCGCCAGCACTGCCATCACATCCGGCAGCATTGTAATCACAAAGTTGTCCGGCAGTACTCACCATCATCGTGGCGCTTGTATCACCAGCGACAACTAATGCTGAAGGAAGATTTGAACCATGAAGGGTATCACCGATAGATGTCGGTTTATTGAAACCATCACCATTGCTACCGGACGTTGCTGTAGAAATATACATGGCGACCTTGTCCACAGCGCCAGTTACACAGGAAGTGACAGTTCCGTCTACTAACTCACTACTGTCTCCATTGTGGCAAAGAGTCCGGGTCGTTTCTGCTGACGTAAGACAATTTCCCGAAGTGGAGTTCGCGGCAGGAATGTATTTTATGGCGTCATCCATTTCGAGCACAACACAGGGGTAAGTTCCGTTAGCAAGTGTCCCTGATCCAAGATTCGCTCCCCCAAGGAGCTGTGTATCCACTGGTGTGGCACCATTATCAATGACAGTAATAAGATTCGTACAAAGAGGAGAAGTGGAAACGGCAAATTTATAGAGTTTCACTTTGAGTGAACTTGCCGAAAGACCAAGATCGAGAGCAAAAGCGGAAAATGAAAGAGAAGATAAAATGATAAAAGAAGTTAGGTGTTTCATGTTCTTCACCCTAGTTTCCATTACCATTTAAAGTGAATGTACTTGTGTCGGATTCACTATTCGTTCCACATGCTGTGACGAGAGTAAAACATAGAAGAACGAAAAAAAGGTATTTCACACTATCTCCCTGGTTGGTATGACAGCTGATCGGGTTCTCTATTCAGATAATGAGGTTCTGAAAGAAAAAGCTGATCAATACTCAACGGGAACGCTTCTCCCTTAAGGAAGATAGTGCAACTACCAGACAATATTTTTTTTCAAAATGGAGAGGGTCTGACAAAGCAGCTTTTATTATCGCATAGGAATATTCCACACATCCGGCGATAAGAACTTCCCTGAGCGATAAAGACTGACGGATAGTCTTCAGACTGAAGAAATGAAAAAAGCTCATCTCCACTTTCGAGCGACGGATAAACTGAGACGTAATATTGAGGCTCGGCCCGTTCGCTCACATAGGCGCGAATTTCAAACGACTGGCCTGATAGATTTCTGGAAATAATTTCTTCTGAAACAGTGGCCGGTAACTCAAGGCCTGAAAGAGAGAGCAGCGATTTCTGTCCGCAGGTTCCGCCAGTGCAGCGTTGTTCTTTGTGACAAGTGGGACGCTTCGAATTCTGGACACAAACAGTGACCGAACGACAGACTGGTTGCCTGCATGCAAAGGAAGAAATTGAGCTAAAGATGAGGCAAAGAGCGATGATGAATTTCATGGGATCTCCTGGATGCGTATTTCTACGACCCCTGAGACTCTTCTTCCATTAGGCAGAAACTATACCGGCAATAGGTTCCAGCATACTTGTGGTTATGCACTGCCTCGCCACAAGTGTGCTGGAACCTTTTTGTTACCAGGCCGTTTCTTTGAGTGTTTTTTCCAGAGTCGCCGATTTAAACTGGAATTTCTTTTCCTTGAATTTATTCGGCACAACTTTCTGACCATCAAGAACAATCGTCGACATTTCGCCGAGAGCTTTCTTGATCGCAAATTCCGGTGCCGGGAAAATTGTCGGACGCTTCAGGCGCTTGCCGAGAGCTTTCGTGAATTCCGCATTGGTCGCTGGATATGGAGAAGTGGCGTTGTATGCACCATCCATTGTCGAATCAATGGCTGCCTGAACATACATCGCAGCTAAGTCATCAACGTGAATCCAGCTCATGTATTGTTTGCCGGTTCCGAGCCTACCGCCGAGACCCAATTTAAAGATCGGAAGCATTTTTGTGAGAGCGCCGCCGCCTTTTCCGAGAACGACACCTGTTCTCATGAGGACCACGCGAATTTTCATGTCACGCGCTTTGATCGCTTCCGCTTCCCAGTCTTTGCAGACTCCTGCGAGATAATCACTTCCGGAAGTTGCGTTCTCATCGAGTGTTTCATCACCGCGGTTTCCGTAGATTCCGACAGCTGAAGCGTTGATAAGAGCTTTTGGTTTTTTAGGAAGTGCCTTCATGGCATCAACAAGAGCTCTTGTGCTGTTAATTCTTGAATCGTAGATTTTTTTCTTCTGAGCTTCATCCCATTTCTTGCCGCCGATATTTTCTCCCATGAGATTAATCACGGCATCGACGTTATCAAAAGCTTCAGCTGGCGGAGGTGTCGTCATATCCATCCACTGAACGTACTGGCATTCCGATCCAAGAACGATCACGGCCTTTGCGAGATTTCTGGTCAGGACCACTACTTCAATTTTCTTCTGAAGAAGCTGAGAAACCACTCTGCGACCGACAAATCCTGATGCACCAGTAACGAGAACCTTCATGAGATCACCTTTTGAGACGGGGTTTGACGGCATTTTACCTGTTTTCGTGCCCGGGGTTAACAAGTTTTTACCTTATGCGCCGGTCAAAACCGGTATAATGAATGAATGAAGAAGATCGGATTAGTTATGACGGGTGGTGGTGCACGAGCTGCTTATCAGGCAGGAGTTGTACGCGCACTCTACGAGATCACAGGCACCAAGAATAAGCTTTTTGACGTCATCGCAGGAAATTCTGCAGGGGCGATCAATGCCAGTTACCTCGCAAGCCACGCGGAGAACTGGGATGTGGCGACAGAAAACCTGGTGGATCTTTGGAAGAGAATTAAACCGCAGAATGTTTATGACATCCGGACCAAGTCTCTTTCTGAACTTGGCATGAAATGGATCGGTGGGACGGTTTTCGGCGGTCTCACTTCCGGCGGAAGCCAGGCGAATCATCTTCTCGATACCGCTCCCCTTCGGAAACTCATTCAGCGTGAGGCCGACATGGCCCACATCCAGAAAAATATTGATGAAGGTCATCTCACCGGGCTTTCTCTTTCCACGACAAACTATACGACCGGCTCAAGTGTGATTTTTTATCAGGGCCATGAATCAATTGAAGACTGGGCACGCTCGGATCGCTTTTCTGTTCGTTGCCGCTTGAATGAAGATCACCTCATGGCATCGGCCGCTATTCCGTTTTTCTTTCCGCCGGTAAAAATTGGTGACAGCTTTTACGGAGATGGATGTATCAGACAAACGACTCCTCTTTCTCCCGCTATTCATCTTGGTGCTGATAAAATTATCGCTATCGGTATCCGCTTTCCTCACGCGAAGGAAAAGATGAAGGAGCTCGCCTTTGCGGCCGCTCATAATCCGACGCTCGGACAAATTGTGGGTGTGATGCTGAACGCGATCTTTCTTGATTCACTGGAAGGTGATGTGGAGAGGCTTCAGAAAATTAACAGACTCTCAGGTGGAATGCGGACTGATCAGAAACAGATTCCCATCCTCATGATCCGTCCGACAAAAGACTTAGGAAAACTCGCGAAAACTCTTCCGGATAAACTTCCGCCGCTGCTTCGCTATCTTTTAAAAGGGATGGGAGTATCAGAGACGGAAGGATCAGATCTTTTGAGTTATCTCGCGTTCGATGAGTCGTATACGGCACCACTCATCGAACTCGGTTACAGCGACACTTATGATCAGAAAGACGAAGTCCTGAAGTTTATCGACGCCTGATCCCGCGATTTCTCTTCGGCGGAGCTGCTTCTTCAAGATGCGGCTTTTTAGCAGGTGGGGCATCACGCTTCCCGCGCTTTCTTTTCGGTGCCTGACTGTCTTCTTTCCCGCGGAACGTAGCTTGCTTTTTGACTTCTTTTTTTACGAAGACTTTCTTCTCAGACTTCATCTTCTCTTCCGGAATCATCGAAAGATTTAAATGTTTCTCCTGAGAGATTGCCTGGTTGATCATGCCGATCATTTTCGAATCATGGTGAGCAACGAGGTTGTAAACAACACCGCTTCTTCCTCCGCGACCAACACGTCCGCAGCGGTGAAGATAATAAATTCCTGTTTTCGGGAGACCGAAATTCACTACCCATTCGAGATCCGGGATATCAATTCCGCGGGCAGCGATATCTGTAGCAACGAGAATCTGGACTTTCTTCTCGACGAAAGCACGAATGGCGGCTTCACGTTCCTTGATCTCAAGATTTCCGTGAAGGAGTTTCATTTTGAGTTTCGGCATCTTCTCAGAAATATATTTGAAAAGATCTTCGGCCTGGTTCTGTTGGTTTGTGAAAATAATCCCGCGCCCCTGAGCTTGTTTCTCGAGGAACATGCGAACGATAGATGGTTTTTCTTCGGGCTCAGCTTTGACGTTATAAGTTTCCACTCTTGACTGAGGCGCATGTGAAACATCCGAAGCAATCCGTGAGAATTTCACTTCCGCGAATTTTTCCATGATGTATGTTTCGACTTCTGTCGGCAGAGTCGCCGTGATGAAACCAAACTGGACAGCGTTCATGTCAAAATACTCGATCATGAAATCGAGATCTTTCTTAAAGCCTTTATCAAAAAGCTGATCGGCTTCATCGAAAATCACATATTGAAGCTGACCGAGCTGAAGTTCTTTTTTCTGGAGCGCACTCTTCACACGCGAGGGAGTCGCGATAAGAATTTCGTATGAGCCACTTGCAACAGATTTCATCTTGGCGTGAGTGTCACCACCAGTGAGATCGCGCACACGGACTTTCAGATGATAAGAAATGCCTTTGAAGACCTGATAAATCTGGCCGGCCAGTTCGCGGGTAGGTGCCACGATGAGTGCGTAAGGGGCCCCTCTCATGTCATTGCGGCCGACGCGTTCTTCGCGTTCTTTGATTTTTGAAGCAATCGGAAGTGCATAAGCGAGAGTTTTTCCCGATCCAGTCTCCGAGAGAACCACAACAGATTTCCGATCAAGGATCTCGGGAATGACTCTTTTCTGGATTAAGGTCGCAGTTTTGAGGCCTTTTTCCGTGAAAAAGCCATCGAGCTGGGGATGGAGCTTGGACTCCTTTAAAAAAGACATGGGTCACCTCTGAATAGTTGAGTCCGGTGTACCATAGGGGTCAAGCTCTGTCAGGGGCAGGGTAAAATATTCTGAATGTTCCCCGGGGCCCGGAAACATTAAACTTTACCTATGAAAATCATCATCATCCTTCTGGTCCTTCTCCCTCTTTCGGCCCATGCCCAGCTCTTTAACATCCGGGTGACGGATTATGGAGTGACATGTACCGCGGGTGCCGCCCAGCAAGCCTTCTGTAATTACGTCGATACTCAGCTCGCTGAAGTTGAGGCAGATGTGAATAAAGATCTTCCAAGCGGAACTCCCACAAGACTCATGCAGGGGATGGCCGATTCATCGGTGTTCGCCGGTAAAGGAATCGGAACAGATTACGCTTCGAACATGGATGTCTTCTTGATCGGTGCTGGTGTTGGTGTTGGGGCCGATCTTCACAAAGATAAAACGACGGATTCGGACCTTTCAGGTGCGGCGGTTGCTCCCGGACTTATCATCGGGATGAATCTCTCATGGATGGACTCCAAGCGCTTTCTGGGAATGGATACGGATCGCCTGAATGTGTATTTTAACTTTATGAATTACAACTACGAACACAAAATTAACGATAAGCCAGGTGAGAGATCAGACGCACAACTCGACATGATGGCACTCGGTGTTCACTTTCGTTATGACTGGATAAAGGGCCGTGGAAATAAATTTCTTGGCTGGGGTGGAGTGAAATTTAACTTCGGTTACGAGTACAACAAAAACGATATCAGTTTCCGCTCAGAAATTAATGAAGATGCAGATGATTTCGATCAGGCCGGACAGGATTACAGCGGAACAATTACCGGAAGACCTGAAGCGCAGATTGAGACAACCACTCACTCTCTTCCCTTCGCACTTTCAACGGATGTGCAGTTTCTTTATTTCCTCACTCTCTACACGGGCCTTGGTGTGGATTATAACTGGGGTAGCTCAAAAGGAAGCGGAGATATCAACGGCTCCACTTCTTCTATTTCCTGCTCGGGTGCAGGTTGTCCTACGAACCCGACAATTCAGCTGAGACCAGAAGCGAACATCGATGCCACAGGAAAACCGACACCTTTTACGGCCCGTGGATTCCTGGGACTTCAGTTCAATATTCCTTTCGTGCGCGTATTCGTTCAGGCCGATAAGTCACTCGGGAGTGAGCTCGTTGGGGCGACGGCCGGTATCCGTTTCGTTTACTGATTTTTCTCCATTTTTTGGGGAGCATGTAGCCTCGATAGGCCCAGACTCCCCGTCTTTTTTTCCTCGCATCCATGAGTGCCTTCACGTACAAAATCTTTTCACTCACACTTGAGAACTGAGCATGCGGGTAAAGTCCACTGCAACCGTTCTCAACTGCCTGGTAGTTTAGTCCGCCGACATCACCAAGAATCCGGTGATAAATATCAAAGCCTTCAATTCTCAGGATGGTCTTTTGTGGACTTAACTTTCTCAGGCAATTGCGCGAAACAATTCCTGCGTCGATTTTAGAGTCATGAAAATTTTGGTGAAGTTCCGGAGCATCTATCCTCGATAAGCGGACATGAAAGCTTTGTGATCCGCTTTTCACCGTCAGCGTGTCCCCGTCCCTGATATTAAGGATCTGAACCTGCATTTCCAGCGCCATCAGGTCTGTAAGATCTACCCTGATCCAGAAAAGGCTCAACAAAGGCAGGAGGAATTGATAAGGATGGTTCATTCACATTCCCTTACTGGAAATGCCGTGGCCCGTGAGCCTCTGGAAAACAAAAGCCAAAAGGAAGTTCTTTTATGAACGTTCGTTCCGCCATTAATGAAAATTTTAAATTCAAACTCGAACACGTGGACAAGCATTGCGGTGCCCGCGCAGGAACGATTATCACTCCCCATGGTGAAATCAAAACTCCGGTCTTCATGCCGGTGGGAACTCACGGAGCAATCAAGGCCCTTCAGCCAAAAGAGCTCGTCGATCTTAATATCGAAATCATGCTCTCGAATACATATCACCTCCATCTCACACCAGGTTCAGAGCTGATTGCGAAGGCCGGCGGTCTTCATAAGTTTATGGGATGGGATCGCGCGATTCTTACGGACTCCGGCGGATTCCAGGTGTTCTCGCTACAGAAGAATTCCATTACGGAAGAAGGTGCTAACTTCAAAGGTGCGAAGGGTGAAAACGTTCTCCTTACTCCGGAAATTTCCATCCAGGTTCAGCAGAATCTTGGATCCGATATCATGATGGCCTTCGATGAATGTATTCCTTATCCTGCGACGGAAAAATATGTTGAGACATCAATTGCGAGAACTCACCGCTGGCTCGATCGCTGTATCGAAGCGTGGAAAAATGATAAGCAGGCCCTCTTCGGAATTGTCCAGGGTGGTGTTTATGAGAAGTATCGTAAGATCTGTATCGAAGAAGTGGTGAAGCGCGATCTTCCCGGTTACGCCATTGGTGGTGTTTCCGTCGGAGAAGGTCCTGAGCACATGGAAAGTATTGTGAAATTCACCGCCCCTCTCATGCCGAAAGATAAACCGCGCTACGTAATGGGCGTCGGGATGCCGGAAGATCTTCTCATGATCTGGGAAAACGGTATTGATATGAGTGACTGTATCATTCCGACGAAATTCGGACGTGGAGGAACACTCTTTACGAATCGCGGGAAAATCCGGATCGAGCACAAAAACTATCGCCGTGATTTCTTCCCGATTGAACCGAACCTGAAAGATTATGTGAACACGAATTTCACCCGCGCTTACATTAAGCACCTTTTTGATTCCAACGAAATCCTGGGTCAGATTCTCGCCACTGCTCACAATATCTCTTTCTATAAGTCACTCGCATCCCGTGCGCGTGAAGCGATTCTCGAGGACAGATACCTTGAGTTTAAGAAAGAGTTCTTAGGTGGATATAAGAAGGATTAACGGATTCCGGAACAGGTTCTCTCTAAGAGATCCTTATACAAATCTTTTTTGAGATGGAAGAACACATCTCCCCCAATGAGTTTCACAGCGGCACTTTTGCACGCGGACTCGATAGTCGCTGCATCCACCCTGCCGCGTGGAACCCAATAACGATTTGATCTCATCGTATTGTAGAGCCAGATTCCGTGTTGAGTGGAAAAGAGTTCCTGGTATCTGAGTTCATGGAGCCGCGAGCTCTTCAGAGTATTATCAAAAATCTCCGCCATTTTAGGTTTCATGAGCGAAAGGATGAAAGCTCGCTCTTCCGGATTCTTCGGCGAGAATTCCCTCAGCTTCACAGCATCGAGTGCAGACTCAACAATTGAATTGAAGTCACGGTTCAGACAATTATAAAACGAACTGGCCATGTAACCATCACGGACAATGTAATCAGATCCTGTCGGTGGAAGTGAATCGGAAACGGGAATCTTTTTACAACTGGCCCAGAGTTCATCCGACTTGATTTTCATAATCCCTTCCCTCGATGAAAGAAGGCTCTTATAAAAAGACGTCACTTCTTCACGGACGCGATCAAAGCGATATGTCTCTGCGTACATTGCCATGAGAGTCTCTTTTCCCTCACCAAACTCTTCGAGAAGCGGTCCTTTTCTGACGGTCAGGGAACTGTTGTAGCATTCCGCCGTCATGTTATGACAGAGGAAGAAACTCGCGTACGCGACTTCGGGATTGAGTATTGTTTCAAAGTTATCGAGAATTTTCTGACGAATGCCCGGATCATCTGAGTTTGGAAAAAGTAGATTCGCGGAAGTTTCATTCAGCGAATCAGCAATTTTCCCAGGTAAGGTCTGAGCAATCATGGGATTACTGAGAACGCGGCACCCATCAGGTTCCTGAGAACGAATCCTGTTCATTTCTTCCTGAGCGAGTAACTGAATTGCCTGACTCATGCATTCGGAAGTTGTACAGGTGAGCATGGACTTCAGGACATCGTTTGTTTTCCGCAGTCCGGTTTTTTTCGCCCAATCATCGGCCTGTGCCTGAAACTCAAAACTCTTCCCTTGAAAATAATTTGCGGCGAAGTTCAGAGCATCCTGATCGACCTTGGTTTTGATTTTGTCGCCATCAACAATATAGTAGGCCAGAAGTTCTGCGTAACTTTCCTGCGGAGAATTCTTCGCGTAATCAGAAACAAGTCGCGATCCCGGTTTCAGAATCCATTGACGAACGAGTGTCCCGTTTGTTTCCCGGTACTCTCTCATCTCAAAGCCTGTGAGGGCCATGTAGTCACTCATCTGTGACCGATAAAAATCATCGTTCAGGCGTTTGCCTTCTTCGAAGTCGAGCTGGTGAGAAAGCTCATGAATCACAGCGGGAAATAAATATCCGTTGTCACTACGGGGATAAACAATCAAGCATGAATCAGTGAGTGCGACCCACCCATCACTATGCGCGAGTCCGCATGCGCCGGCATTTCTTCCCTCGAATGGTTCGCCCCGGGGAATTCTCTGCACTTCTTTCAGATAAGTGAGAGTTGAATAAGGAGCTTTGAGAAGTTTTGATAAACGCCAGAAACCAAACAGCTCATCTTCTTCAAAGAGGTAATTCGCGAATGGGATTTGTTTCCCATTATAAATTCCTGCCGTCGGTGCCTGCTGGTCAGGAGCTGTATTATCGGCCGCAAGATAGGAGCCGGTTCTCAGATACCAAAGGTAGTGAACGTATCCTGCAATACCATCCGGAGTTCCATAAAGAGCGTTATAAAGACAGGGAATATCCTGACAGGCACTTGCCTCTATTGGTTGAGAGAGAGTTTTATCTCCGAGCTGATCGCCGTATTTTTTGAGAAATACTGCGGCACTTGTCGGAAGTGTCGTGAGATCAAGATGCTTCCATTGCCCACTGATACGATTGGTATCCATCATCTCTTCAAGTTCACGCACTTCATTTTTCAGTGTTTCCACTGAATAAAGATCGCGCATACATTTCGGAGCTTCATCAGAAGCAAGACTTCGCGTTTTTTTATTTTCAGCTTTGTAACTGATAAGAGATGGTGAACTCGCCTGACGGTACGTGAGTCCCGTGAGGATGAGACCGAGAATAATGAAAAGACTACTTCCCTTCATATTCTGAGATCCTCGATACTTTTCCGGAATGATTCACGAAGACGACTGACTTCCCGAGAGTTGCGCATGAAAGTTCTATTTCAGGAGTCGCATCTTCTGATAAGGGAATTTCTTTCACCTCACACTCACGGAAATGGTGGCGCCAGAAAAGAACATTCCTTTCATCTCCGACCGGATCACGGAAGGAGGCTCTTACTTTATCTTCTGATATCTGAAATTTTTCGTTTTCTTTGTAAGTGAGAATCTCACCAGAAGGCACAACTTCTGTCTTTAAAGGCTCACCTTTCATCTCAACGAGAGCACTTCTGGAAGTCACTCCAGGCCGAATGGATCTCTTCTCAGCGCATGCGATGAGAAGGATAAAAATAAGAAAGGGTCCCATGTTTTTCAACATGAGACCCTATCGGAAGAATGATCAATTTCAATGAGTCAGGGAAGATGAATTCCCTGTTTAATCGAAGAGTTAGAGGACCGGAGAAATCACTCCGCAGACCACAGGAAGGGCGAGATTGGCCGCTTCAGTTCCACGAGTGCTCAGTGTCCCTGGAAGGAGATCACTTGAGAAAGTTCCGTGAACAAGTACCACTCGTCCGACCAGTTTCATTCCCTGACCGCGACCAAGTTTCACAATCTCGTCACCGGGAACTGGATCTGATTCATAAAGATTATTCACCATCTCAGAAACAAATCCTGATTCATTATAAGTAAACGATGAACCCTTAGGATAAATCTCTGCACCTTTTTCCTGAGAAGAAAGATCTCCATCAAGAGGGATGAGAACAGGGCCTACAGCTTTCAATGCTTCATTATAATCGATCATGCCATCACCATTTGCATCGTGAGCAGCAGTCGGACAGCTTGTACCTGTGTGGACACTCTGACGGTGAGTCACACCGGAAGCATCATCGATATAAGAAGTGACAGAAAGTTTGTCGCCATCAATCCGGAAAGTTGCTCCTCCGTGCGGAAGATAACCGTTTGAGTGCGGGTTCAGCGGACGAAGGTGAGCGTGGTAAACACCATCAGCTGCTTCGACTGCTGGATTTGTTTCAGATTGAGCACTATCACTTCCCCCTCCACCTTTACCGCCGCAGGCGACGAGACCGAGAAGAGGAAGAGCTATAACTAATGTTGTAAATTTCATTGAATTCTCCCTACACCAAAGGCACGTGAACGAGCACTGCTGACTTCAAAATCATTCCATTCTGTACGATAGACACTCATCGTTTCCTGAGCACTGAGATCTCCCGGGAGACGGTAATACATGCTTTCAAACATCATGTAGCAATCTTCTGTCTGAGGATTCACATCGTATTCAGAAAACTTCGTCGTCATTTTGCAGTCGCGACCACTGAAGACCATCATATTGGTCCACTCTTTAATTGTGACAGGACGATCTTTATACATCACGTCCGTTACCATTTTCTGAATGCCATTTCCGGTATTCACATCAAACATCGGGGCCACATGGAACCACCATTTAAAGCGGACACGATTGATGTACGAAGCAGTGAGGAAAATAAAAGCTTTCTGAGAATTGATGCCTGATTTTTTATTTTCATCATAGGCCCACACATGTGCGCGGTCAGAACACTCAGAGAGTCTTCTGAAATTATCATTGAGCGTATTATGAATTTCATTCACTTTCGCTGTTGTGATGACTGTTGGAGTAAACGCAGGTGGCTCCTGAAGATTGTTTTTCAGGTAAATATCGTACGTAGCTGGAGCTGTTTTAATGACAGTCAGCTGACGGATGTCGCTCTTGCGATCAAGTTCCACCTGCACTTCAGCGCCGGTGTTATTCTTCATCTCTTCCAGAAGATCGTTAGTGATGAATCCAACTCTTCCGCCTTCAAAGCGGACGATATGGGAATCATTTGAAGCCTCAACGACTGAATGGATTTTATCCGTCAGTGTTTCGCCGAGTACCGGCAGAGACAAAAAGGTAATAAGAAAGAACATATTCTTCATGAATCACTCTCTTGGGTATAGAGGGTGGCCCTTGCGGGCCA
This sequence comes from Bdellovibrionota bacterium, assembly GCA_040387275.1. Taxonomy (GTDB): domain Bacteria; phylum Bdellovibrionota; class Bacteriovoracia; order Bacteriovoracales; family Bacteriovoracaceae; genus Peredibacter. The sequence continues at coordinate 1,315,253 of JAZKDZ010000001.1, forward strand.
CCCATGAATGTTAGTGGCGAACTGGTCTGTAGATTGCGTTGAGGCCAGAAAGCGGCATAACTTTGTTGTTGAACTTAGCAGCTCTCTCATAGATCCACATGAAATCCGGACGGGTTTCTGTGATCCACTCTCCACCAATAATTTTTCCTGAACCATCGAGTTCAAGAATATATTCGTAGTTTTTAGAGCGGAATTCCTGATGAGTTGTTCCAGTCACAGGCTGTTTCGATACGAAGTTGTCCTTACCCTGAGAAGCAAGTTCCGGAGTATAGAACTGAAGTTCTTCCCCGTAGACAAAGTTTGTAGCGATACGAATACGTCTTTCTACACCCTGCATGCGGTGATCAGGAGTAACAGGCTCTTCTGCTTTTACAGCAGATGAGTATCCGTATACCGGCTGATTCCATACATCATTCAGGCGATCGATATCTGCAACGAAACCACGTGAGTAAATTCCGATGAGGTTTGAAACTACAACGTGGAAGGCACCAGCGTTAACATCAGTACAGTCCGGGCTGTTGTAATCTGCTTCGCTTGGTACAGGAATCTGTCCATCGCGTGCATCTTCTTCACCTGGAACTTTACCGCGTACGCGACAACGTTTCCCAACGAAACCGAAAGTTCCGCCGTAGTTATAAGCTTCGTGCATCGCCAGAAGTCCTTTTACATCAGACGAACCGAATGGAACTTTGATTCCATCACGGTTTGTGAGTGTCACTGGCGCCGGCTCAGGATAGTTCGCAGCTGCCTGAGACCATCCGTGACAGATTCCTTCCCACCAGAGATCGCGTGGAGAGAATTTCGAAAGGACTTTTTTCGTCAGAGTATAGTTGTAATCAGCTTGAGAAATGTCATAGAGCTCTGCTGGTGAAAGCTGAGACATCTGAGCAGCACTCATCGCCTTTAATTCTTCTCTGGAAAGAAGCTTGTACTTGAAGGGCTGTGGATCTGGATGATTCCAGCGGAAAGCAATCCCACCTTTATTTGATGGCCAGTATGTTTCAGACCACGCGTAGCGGTTGTCTGAAAGAGTTGCTGCAGTTGGAAGATCATCGTAACTCGTGATCATCGGTCCTTTGGCAATTCTGGTCATGTTGTGCGGACTACTTGCTCCATCCCAACGACCGGCAAATGCATTTGCCGCGATCAGGATCATAGAAAAGAGAAGGACTTTTTTCATCGTGTCTTCCTTGGTTAAATATCAAAAAAGCTCAGGCTTTATAGCGCACGTCGAAGAGCTCTCTCAAGAAGGCAAGATGACACCAATAAGAATTTTACAATCGGGAGACAAGTGAATGAAAAAGGAATGGCCGGCCTAAGAAGAACTTTAAGACAAGCTAAAGCGTCATAGGCGAATTGTAAGTGCTCTCTGCGAAAATCAGTTCGAGGACTCGATCGCCAGAGAAATTATTTTGGTTAGCTTAACAAGATCGTCATAGGCGACGTTGTGAAAGAGAGCAATCCGCAACTGATTACGATTCAATTTCCGGTACGCTTCAATATCGTAGACGACATTTTTCGCGCGAAGAACAGCAGCGAGATCATCCATTTTGTATCGATCATCCACATCAATCGTGACGACGGCCTGTGAACGCATATTTTTTTCACGAACAAATGGATTCAGGTAAGGTTTTGATTCTGCCCAGCCGTACATCATGTCGGCCTTGCGCTTGGCTTCCGCGATCACTTTATCTTCGCCCAATTTATTCATGAGCTTCACCTGCTCATTCATGAGAAAGATTGTTGTGATTGAAGGAGTGTTATAAGTCTGATTGAGACGTGAGTTCTCAATCGCATGAGACCACTTCATGTACTCAGGGATATAGCGGGATTTATCCTGTTGTAGGCGAAGGGCTCTCTCAACAGCTTTCGGAGAAAGAATCGCGATATAAAGTCCGCCGTCAGAAGCAAATACTTTCTGAGGCGCAAAGTAGTAAACGTCCACTTTGTTCCAGTCGATCTTAATCTGACCAGCACCTGAAGTAGCATCGATGGCCATGAGTGCGTGTGGATCCTGAAGTTCAGGAAGGGCAGTACTCATCACCCCTGTCGACGTCTCATTAAGTGTAGAACAGAAAAAATCATAACCGGGTTCATCCTTAGGATTAATCCCGTGGCCTGGTTCAACTTTTATTTCGCGGGCCTTGAGCCAGGGAATCTGAGCGTGAGATTTGTACCACTTCTCAGAAAATTCTCCGGTCACAAAGTGAAGCGAAGACTTTTCCACCATCCCAAGACCAATCATGTCCCAGAGTATAGTGGCCCCGCCATTCCCAAGAACAATTTCATATCCATCAGGCAGGCGGAAATAAGAACGAAGTCCGTCCTGAAGTTCTTTCACGAGTTTTCTGACAGCAGGTTTGCGATGACTGGTACCAAGAAGTGAAGTGCCGGTAGCTGCAAGATTTTTCAGGTGCTCAACCGGAATAAGAGAAGGACCAACACCGAAGCGTGGATCATGGGGAATCAGCTCTGCAGGAACCTGAAAATTTTCGAACATAATTTCTCTCCGGAAACACGTCTATGATAGCGAGAGCGTAGTTATTTTGATAGCAATTAAGGATGCACTTCCTTTTCCTATTCCTGATCGCGACGATCGGCCATTCTTTTGCCCAATCATTTGTGCCTGAGACAAATGTGAGAAGAGGCCAGGCCCGCCCGCGTCCAGTGGCGGCACCAGTGGGAAATGTCAGCTCCGCGAATGCGTGGGATAAAATGGATGCATGGTCTTTTCAATTCGGATCCCACACAGAGTTTTTCAATAACGTTCAAAGTGATGGCTCCGGTTCTCAAAGAAAATTCGCTTTCTCGCCAACAGTTGGTCTCGGGATGAAATTCTCATTCTCCCCTGCCTGGAAACTCCTTCCGGAAGTAAACTGGGTTCTTCCCTGGGAAGCCGGCAGCTCAAACATGATCAAGAATCTTTTCATGTTAAGAGGTGATGTTGGTTACGAAATGTTCGACTGGTTAAGACTCCGGGTCGGAACAAGTCTTATGTTTCTCAACATGCACGGAAAAGGTGGAAAGACTCAGGTGAGTAACGGAACGGGAAAATCCACTTTCTATAATCCCGATGAAAACCGCACGGCCCTCAATAATACTTTTGATCTGGGTGCAGAGGCATTTTTCACCAAAGACTGGTCGGCACGACTTCAGACTTATACCTATTCACTTTTCCAGGAAGAGCGCCGCCAGGTTTCTTATACTCTTTTCCTGACTCACTATTGGGAATGACATGAAATATTTCATTCTATTCCTTTTCACTCTCACAACAGCCGAAGCCTTCACGTTGAATAATAATTTCGCGGCATCTTTTAAGAAAAGCAAAGTGAAAGTCGCCGTAGCTGGCGACTCCATCTGCACCGGGATCACCGCCCAGGAAATGGAAAGCCTCATTGCTCCTTCCGTGAATGATTTCTGGAACGAAGTTCCGACTTCCCGACTGAGGCTTAAATCTGCCGGCTTCACCGTGCCGATCGCAACAGTTGATATCAACACCGCCCGTCTCTGCTCACCGACAGATTCTGCCTGCATCGCAAGTGCGGCAACCAACGGTGAAAACGTTCTTCCACCGGTTGATGGCATTGTGATTGCGTGTAACTCCAACGCAAATAACTTCACGGGTAACTCTGTTCTCGCTGTGACTGTTCCGAATAATTTTGCCAGTAAGAAGATCAAAGGTGCTGTCATTCTGATCAATGACAACGCCAATATTGCCGGAGAAGGTCTGCGTGCTCTCACTCATAGTGATCGGATCGGAGTCATTGCTCACGAAATCGGTCACGCCATCGGACTGGGACATGCGGATGAATCAGAAGAACAGGCCCTGATGTATTATCGCGTTGTCGATCAGCGCAGAAGTCTGGGTCAGGATGATATTGATGGAGTGACCTATCTCTATCCTATCAAGATTGACGGTTGTGGACTCTTTGATGGTCTCGTCGCTTCAACAGTTGCGATGAATAAGAAAGATGATAGTGACGATGACCAGAATGGCGGTGGTACACCATTCTGGCAGATGGGAATCGGTTTTAGTTTGCTGATAATTTTCGCTGAAATCCTGAAGCGCTTAAAGCGCCTTCAGACTCGTCCCGCGTTTTAAGCATTCCGCTTCGTACAATTCGAGTTGTGCTTTCTCTTCCGAATTGAGTAATTCCATATCAATCAGTGCCGGTTCAAATCCAATCCAGACAAGACACTTGAATCTGAGCATATTGGCATATTCCGGATGTCTTTCAACATACGCAATGTTCTCCAGTCTCACTCCGCCGAATCCCGGAATATAAATTCCCGGCTCAATGGAAACAATCTGACCTTCTTTCATCGGAACAGTTGAGACGGAAGAAATTCTCACACCAGGTTCATGCACATGAACGCCGACACCGTGACCGGTTCCGTGATTATAATCGTAACCCTTTTTTCTCATTGGTCCGCGGGCATATCCATCCAGAACGCTTCCACTCGTGCCATCCGGAAAGACAGCATTCTGAAGAGCGAGTGTTCCCTTGAGAACAAGAGTGTAGATCTCTTTCATTTTCGGATGCGGTTTCTTGGTCGCATCAGCGAAGAATGTGCGGGTTGTATCTGTTGCCCAACCACCATCGAAATATCCACCTGAATCAAGAAGGATCATATCGGTATCTTTTATCACCACTTCATCAGAAGGATTTCCGTAGTGAATGATCGATCCATTGGGACCGACACCGGCAATCGTGTTAAAGCTCTGCTCGACAGCACCTTCGGCCTGATATTTTTTCGATGTCTCATGATAGAGATCAAGTTCCGTAATCCGCTTGCCCGCCTTGATCGATTCTTTCGCCCATTTAATGGTTTTAAAAATCGCCTGATCGGATTTTCTGAAAGAAGCCTCAACTTGCATGAGCTCAACCGGTTCTTTGATCGATTGATATTCGTAAAGTCCGCCATTCTTTTCAGAAAGCTTTTCCGTCCCGAAAGTTCTGACGAGCATGGAAAAATCAGCTGAGTTAATCATGCCCGGATCAAAGAATACTTTATCGAGGTGAAGAGTGTTCTGAAGTCGTTCGAGTTCTTTCGGAAGATCATTAAAGGGAAGATGAATCCATTCAAGCCCACCCTCTTTTTTGGCTTTCTGATCAATTGTCGTTTCCGGAGTGACGAAGACATAAACTTTTTCTTTCGTCACAAGAGCTTTCGAGTAGAAAGAACTTAAAAACGGAAGATGATAGCCACGGCAGTTTGTAATCCATGCGACAGAATCAAGTGCGGTCACATAAATAGCTTCTTTCTCAGATCTCAGAATGGCGCGTGTTTTCTCAAGAGTATCGCGGCCACGCTGATCACGCGGAATAAAGCTGATTGGTTTTGGTGGAGCGAGAGGAGCAAACTCAATAATTTTTGCGAGCTCTCCCGCAGGAAGCCCGACAGTCTCCTGAGCGGCTTCTGAAATTCTTTTTAAATAAGTAAGTGTCGTGCGATCAGCTTCATAACCCAGACGCTTAATGCCGAGTTGTTTGATGTCTCGGGCAAGACCCTCACCAGTTGAGTTGGAAGCTCCAAATTTCATGACTTCCACTTCTTTCGCGTCAACTTCGAGATCGGCCTGTTCGTGATAACGTCCATCAACATAGAGACGCACGCGACCATTGGCAGGAATGAGAACTTCGGCCATCGAGCCGGTAAAGCCTGTGAAATAGAAGCGGTGGTTATCTTCCAGCGGCACGTATTCGCTGATAAACGGGTCAAAGCTCGAAATGTACATCCCGTCGAGATTGCGGGAGGCCATGAGTTTCTTCAGCTTTTCGATGTTCGAGCTGATGGTTTGATTTGATAGAGTGAAGCTTTTTTTCATAGAATGATCCTCGTAGAGAATAAAATACCCCCCGCTCGGATTCTTGGGAAGAATATTATGAAAATCAGAACCCCTGTTTACTATGGTGACTACCTGCAACTTCCCAAAATCCTGACTGCTCAGGCCCCGGAAAGTGAGAAACATGGGAAAGAGGCGCATGACGAGACGCTTTTTATCATCATTCACCAGGCCTACGAGCTTTGGTTTAAGCAGATTATTCATGAGCTCGATTCCATCCGTACGATCATGGAAAAGCCCTTTATTCCGTCGACAGATCTCTCGGTTATCAACCGTCGCCTGGAACGCGTAACGAAGATTCAGGACATCCTGATCGATCAGATTAACGTTATGGAAACCATGACCAGCCTCGACTTCATGGAATTCCGCGATTATCTCGTTCCCGCTTCCGGATTTCAAAGTCTCCAGTTTCGCCTGATTGAGGCCACTCTGGGTATTAAGGCCCATCACCGGATGGAAGTGGAAAAGCAGTTCTTTAATTCAAGACTCAAGGCCGAAGATAAAAAAATTCTTGAAGAGACAGAAGGCAAGATCTCCATGCTTGAGCTGATCGAAGCATGGCTCTCACGCATGCCTTTCAGTAAGTTTGAAGGTTTTGACTTTTGGGGTGACTATTCGGCGGCCGTAAAAACCATGCTCGCTCAGGATAGAGAAATTATCTCTACCAACCCCAGTCTGGATGACCGTCTGAAAGAAATGGAACTTAAGAATCTGGATATGACAGAGAAAACTTTCCAGACGCTTCTGGATCCAGCGAGCTTCAACGCATGGAAGGCCGACGGAAAAGTCCGTCTCTCCCAGAAAGCGATGCTCTCCTGCGTGTTCATTTATCTTTACCGCGACTACCCTGCCCTTCAGATGCCATTTAAGGTTTTAAATAATCTGACGGAAATTGATGAGAAGTTTACGACGTGGAGATATCGTCACGCGATTATGGTTCAGAGAATTCTCGGGACAAAAATCGGAACGGGTGGATCATCCGGACATGAGTATCTTCGTTCAACAACAGAAAGAAACCGCGCATTCATTGATCTCTTTAATCTCGCGACATTTCTTATTCCGAAATCGATGAGACCAAAACTTCCGGAGAAGATTTCCACGCAACTGGATATCGTTTACGATTCTCAGAGATAAATTACCACTTCTCGCGGATGTATTCTTCCGGAACGGCCTTCAGTGAGTGGTTACACGAAAGGATTTTACAATCCTGTCCGGCATTGAGATCAGTCACCCACTTACTTTGTTCAGCAATGCTTTTTCCTGTGTAGAGAACACGAGTCGCTTCAGAGAATTTTTCCTCATAAGGCTCGAGACACCAACAGGGTGAGCCTGAATCTTTCGTGGCCTGCGTACCGAATAATTGTTTCATTCCGGATTTTACGAGATAGCGATCGAGGGCCATCGCCAGCATGCTTCTTTGAGAAATATCACCCAGAGCAATTCCTTTCTTCGACCATTCAAAACTACGGTAAAAATCATGCGGCTCTGATCCGTGTTGAAAAACCAGGGCGGCATTTTTAAAATCTTCCGCAGTATTCAGGCATCCCATGCGGGAAAATTCCGAGACTTTGTTTCTTCTCTCAGCATCCCGGTAAGAAAGATCCGACAATTCTTCTTCCGACATCTTAAAAAAGTTTTTCCGGTCACTCTGATCTTCCTCGGCAATATCCCGCAGATCAGATGAACAAAGTTCCTTAGATGAGCATGAAAGAGTGAGGAGAATGAGTAAGATGAATTTCAAAGTGTTACTTGAACCTTTCTGCGGATACACCGAGCCACTCTAGAGCGTTTTGATAAAGAAGCTGGGCCTTAATTTCGGGCGAAAAATCTGAAGACTCAATGAGTTTTCCTGGGACTTCTTCTCCTAACGGAAAAGGATAGTCGGAACCAAGTGCCACGCGATTACTTCCCATAAGCTTTACAATGAATTTCAAAGCATCAGGATCATGAACCAGGGAGTCGAGCCAGAATTTCCCCAGATAGTTTCTTGGATTTACATTATTATCAACCGCCACAAGATCAGGCCGGCAATTGAAGCCATGTTCAATTCTTCCGATTGTCATAGGGAAACTTCCTCCCCCATGAGCGAAGGCCACGCGGAGTTTAGGAAATTTCTCAAAGACTCCGCCGAAGATCATCGAACAGATCGCGAGACTGGTTTCGGCAGGCATCCCCACGAGCCACGGAAGCCAGTATTTCGGCATCTTTTCCTGGCCCATCATGTCCCATGGATGAACAAAGAGACACATGCCAGAGCTCTCCAGCGCTTCATAAACGGGAAAGAGTTTCTTCTCGTCGAGATTCCACTCGTTAATGTGAGACCCAATCTGGACTCCCACTACACCAAGGGATTTTAATCGCGCAATTTCTTTTACGGCGAGATCCGGTGACTGCATCGGAAGAGTTCCCAATGCCACAAATTTCTCAGGTTTTTTTGTCGCGACTTCAGCGATGTGATCATTGAGATAACGGGAAACATAATCCCCATCCTGAGGTTTTGCCCAATAGGAAAACATAACAGGAACCGTAGAAAGAACCTGGATGGTATCTGTGATTCTCGCTTCAGCTTCATAACAATTGGGTTCCACTTTCCGGAAAAACTTCCCGGAATCATCCACCATATCAGCGCTGCAGCTCTTGCCACAGACATGCTGGTGTTTGAGTTCAATGAATCCACCGTAGCCGAACTTATCTTTAAACTTCGGTATATCAGGGGGAAGGATGTGAGTATGGATATCGATTTTCATGACCATGTTCTGCCATTCACAGTTCCGCAGCTGCATTTCACATGCTCAGAATTGTAGTAACGGTTGAAGACCGCTGGAAAATCCGTTTCAATGTTTTTCAGATGGAAAAACTCTTCATAGAGTTTCTTCCCACAGTTCTTGCAATACCATTGAAGCCCATCAATATCTTTTTCGTCGCGGGTCTTCTCAATTACGAGACCAATCGAGCCAGCACTTCTTTGAGGAGAATGCGGAACTCCCGCCGGAAGGAGAAAGATATCCCCTGCAGAAAGATGAATATCCTCAAACTTTCCTTCTTTACTCATCGTACGAAGAAAGATTTTTCCTTCCAATTGATAAAACCATTCATCACTCTGGTTCACATGAAAATCTGTTCTTTCATTGGGACCACCCACGACCTGAATAATGAACGTACTATCTTTGTAGATGACCTTATTGGAGACAGGCGGCTTCAGAAGATGGCGATTTTCATCAATCCACTTCTGGAAATTCATAGGAGGCATCATGAAACCACCGCAATACATTTAAGTTCAATCGCAATCGGTGTCGGGAGGCAGTTGATTTCCAATGTCGTCCGGCAAGGGGGATTCTTTCCGAAGTATTCCTTCCAGAGGCGGTTGTAAGTCGGAAAATCATCTTTCATGTTCGTGAGGTAAACAGTGACGTCGACGAGGCTTTCCCATGTCGCCCCTGAATCTTCGAGGATGTACTTCACGTTTTGAAAAACCGAATGACATTGCTTCTCGATATCATAAGAAACAATGTTTCCTTTCTCATCGAGTGTGACCCCGGGGATTTCTTTCTTCCCTCTTTCGCGCGGACCCACTCCAGAAAGAAAAAGAAGATTTCCCACTTTCTTAGCGTGCGGATAAGCACCAACCGGCTCAGGAGCTTTCGAAGAATCGATAGAAGACATAATTAACCCTTACAGATATTTTTCACGTTACTAAAAAACTCGAGAATATATTTTCCGCCCTCGCGCCCGCGACCGGATTCTTTCATCCCCCCAAAAGGAGTTCTGAGATCACGGAGCATCCAGGTATTGATCCAGACAATTCCGGAATCAATTTTCAGTGCGACTTTTTCTGCGCGAGTTTCATCTTTACTCCAGATGGAACCGGCAAGACCGTACTGAGTGGAGTTGGCCCACTCAATTACTTCAGCTTCTGTATCGAAGGGAGTGATCGTGGCCACTGGACCAAAGATTTCTTCCTGATTGGTAAGACAAGAATGAGAAAGTCCTTCAATCAAAGTCGGAGCAATGAAATAACCGTTTCCGATTTTTACCTCATGCCCACCTGTGAGAATCTTGCCGCCTTCAGCTTTTGCGCGGTCGATACACTTCATGACTTTTTCAAAATGAACTTTCGAAACAACTGCCCCTTGTTGGGTTTCAGGAAGTTTCGGATCACCTTGTTTCAGGGCCGTAACTTTCTCAACAAGGGCGTTGCGGAATTTTTCATAGATCGGACGTTCAACAAAAATCCGCGATCCGCAAAGACAGATCTGTCCCTGATTGGCGAAGGTTGAACGAACCGTAGTCTCAAGAGTTTTTTCAAAATCACAGTCAGCGAAAATAATGTTGGCATTTTTTCCACCCATCTCAAGATGAAGACGCTTCATCGTTTCGGAAGAATCGCGGGCAATAATTTTCCCGGTAACTGTTGAACCGGTAAATGAGATGGCCTTGATGTCAGTGTCTTTGGAAAGCGCACTTCCCACATTCTGACCGAGACCATGAACGATATTTAAAACGCCGGGGGGAAGTCCGGCTTCCTGACAAATTTTACTTAAGAGATACGCCGTCATCGGTGTGACTTCAGAAGGCTTCGCGACTACTGTGCAACCGGAAGCGAGTGCAGGTGCCACTTTCCAGGTGAAAAGATAGAGCGGAAGATTCCACGGAGAAATACATCCCACAACACCTACCGGTGAGTAATGAACAGTATTTCTACCCTTTCCCTTATCGTCGAAAAGCTCGCTCTTAAATTCCTGGATGATCTCAGAGAAAAAAGAGAAGTTTTCGGCCGAACGGGGAATATCGACGGACTTTGAAACTGAAATCGGTTTCCCGTTATCAATCGTTTCAGCGAGAGAGAGAGATTCAAGATTTTTTGTAATGAGGTCGGAAATTTTTGAAAGATAAACAGAACGCTCTTTCGGAGAGAGAGCACTCCACGCAGGAAATGCCTTTTTCGCAGCAGCGACGGCTTTCTTGACATCACTTTCCTGAGAATCAGGTACAAGCGAGTAAACTTCTCCCGTCGCAGGATTTACATTATCGAGATACTTTCCATTCTGAGGAGGAATTAATTCGCCACCGATATAATTGAAAATCTTTTCCATTACTTTTTCTCCGGAAGAAGAATCGCGCGCACGGGAGATGCATCGGCGCCCTCAATTCGAAGAGGGAGAGCAATCAACTGGTAAAGCCCGGCATCTACATGCGAAAGAATAACTCCTTCAAGAATTGCCATATCACTTTCAAAAATTGCTTTGTGAGATTCGAGAGTTTTATCCGTTGCCGGATCCACTGAAGGCGTATCGATCCCCACGAGCACAACACCTTTTGCTTTAAGAAAAAGAATGAGCTCAGCACTCAGAGCACTAAAATCGTTATGCCACTCATCCGGATTATTAAAAGAATCTGTCCGGAAAAGAACTCGCGGAGCTTTGATTTCCACACTGAGATCAGAGGGTCTCAAACGTTGAGTCGCCTTTACTTTGATAACCTGACAAGGCCCCATGTAGAGAGAAAGATCGCGCTCATCGATCGTTTTTCCTTTCCCATGATAATGACTAGGGGCATCCGTATGAGCGCCAACGTGAAGAGTGGTCCTGATGTCAGACAGATCTAAATGTTGTCCATCTTTGAAACTCATATTGATCGTGCGTGAGAAGGCCGTGTCTCCGGGAAACACAGCAATTCCCTTCCTGAGAACGGGCGATATATCGAGATAAGGGCCTGTCACATTCATCAAAACTTCCTATGATTTCCTTCGAAATCTTAAACCGTCCGAGTCTTATTGGAAAAGGCATATTGCTATGGAAAAGGCCCTCATCCAGAAAATCGCAAACACTCTTCATGACGCGAGACTAAGCTCACGCTCTCTCCCGCAATTTTCAAAGGATCTTCCGGATTTTCCGAGGACCGATGCCTATGCCATTCAGGAAGAAGGCATCCGCCTGCGCGAAACTTCCGGTGAAAAAGTGATTGGTCTTAAGATGGGTCTTACCTCTGAGGGCAAGAGAAAGCAGATGAATCTCGATGCTCCCCTCTACGGAGTTCTCACAGATAAAATGCAGGTCTTGAATGGTGGATCGTTTTCACTCAAGGGTTCCATTCACCCGAAGATTGAGCCGGAAGTTGCTTTCTACATAAAGTCCGAACTCAAAGGAAAAGTTTCCCGCGAAGAAGTACTGGCGGCGACAGATTCCGTTTGCGCTGCTCTGGAAATTCTCGATTCCCGTTATGATGGATTTAAATATTTTTCTATGGAAGATGTGATCTCGGATAATTCTTCCTCATCCCATTACATCCTGGGACCGAAGTTCTCTGATTTCAAAAATATTGATTTAAAAAATCTGCGCATGCAGATGAAAGTACACGGAGAGACAAAGATGGAAGGAAACTCGAAAGAGATTTCCGACGATCCGGTCATCTCAGTTATTCAGTTAGCTGAACTTCTTCATCTGCGCGGACAATCTATTCCGGCCGGAACATTTGTTCTCGCCGGGGCTGCCACAGCGGCGATTCCTCTCGAGGCTGGCATGGTAGTTTCCCTGGAAGTGGAAAATCTTCCCACCCTCTCAGTAACGATCAAGGAATAGCATGTATAACAGTTCACACAATCACCTGGACTCTGCCCGCGATCTCGATGCCAAAGATCCGATGTCGTCATTTCGTTCACGTTTTCATTTTCCGAAATCTCCGGGCGGACAGGGACTTTATTTCTGCGGTCACTCACTCGGTCTTCAGCCGAAAGACACTCGCAAGGCCATTGAAACGGAACTCGATTCCTGGGCCCAGTATGGAGTGGAAGGACACTTTGAAGGTCCATATCCATGGCTTCCCTATCACGAGAACATCACGAAAAGTTTCTCTCGGCTCGTAGGTGCCAAAGAGTCTGAAGTCGTTGCGATGAATACACTCACCGTAAATCTTCATCTCATGATGGTTTCTTTTTATCGTCCGACCAAAACCAGATACAAAATCCTGATTGAGAACAATACATTCCCATCAGACAAATATGGTGTTGATTCCCAGGCCCGCTTTCATGGATTTGATCCTTCGGAAGCAATTGTCGAACTGAAGCCGGAACCGGGAAAGAAAACGGTTTCTCCTGAACAGGTTCTCGCCCAGATCAATGCTCTCGGTGATTCCCTCGCACTCGTCATGCTCGGAAACTGTAACTACCTTTCGGGTCAGTGTTTTAACTTCAAAGATATCGCAGCTGCCGCTCACAAGAATGGCGCTCTCTGCGGATTCAATCTCGCACATGGCGCAGGAAATCTTGCTCTGACTCTTCATGACGATAATGTGGATTTCGCCGTCTGGTGTTCTTACAAATATCTGAACTCCGGCCCTGGTGGACTTGCCGGAGCATATGTTCACGAAAAACATTTCGGTGACAAAAATATTCCGCGCTTTGAAGGCTGGTGGGGCCACGATAAGACCTCGCGTTTTAAAATGGGCCCGAACTTTCAACCGATTCCCACAGTGGAAGCCTGGCAATTATCAAATCCTCCGATTTTCCAGCTCGCTTCACTTCGGGCTTCGATGAATATCTTTGATGAAGCCGGAATTGGTAATCTCCGCAGTCGCGGCGACAAACTCACTGCTTATCTCGAATATCTCCTCCTGGAAAACTGTGAAGGAAAACTCGACATCATCACTCCCAAAAATACCAAAGAGCGCGGATCGATGCTTTCCATTCAGATGAAAAAAGATCCGAAGCCACTGGTAAAAATCTTCAGTGAAAAAGGTGTCATGCTCGATTTCCGTGAACCGGATATTCTTCGCGTGACCCCAGCTCCACTCTATAATTCTTACGAGGATTGCTATCGCCTGGTTCAGATTATGAAGGAATCTCTTTAATGGATAAATCCCGTCACATCATTATTGCTGGTGCCGGCTTAGTAGGATCACTTCTGGCGATCGCGATGAAGAAGCGCGGTCATGATGTAACTGTTTTTGAAAAACGCACGGACATGAGAAAGGCCGGGGCCCTTGCGGGAAAATCCATCAACCTGATTGTGACGGCCAAGGGTGTTCGACCGTTAAAAGAACTTGGTCTCTGGGAAACAGTCAGGAAGATTACTTCGCCTGTAACCGGCAGAACCATGCATTCCAAAGCGGGAGATCTCGCTTACCAACCTTACGGAAAAGATCAAACCGAATGCAATCATTCCGTCAGTCGCTCGGAACTTAATTGTCTTCTCATGGATGAAGCGGAGAAAGCTGGAGTAAAAATTCATTTCAGCGCACCTCTCGTCTCACTTGATCTCACAAAAAAAATTGCTCACTTTGAAAACACTGAACCTACTCAATATGATCTTCTCTTTGGAACTGATGGAGCCGGTTCTGCGGTTAGAGAGTCGATGATTAAAGCTCTCGGTGGAAAAGCTCAGTATCAGGTTGAGCCTTTGGGGACTGACTATAAAGAAATGATGATGCCCGCGGTTGATGGCAAATACGCGATGGATGAAAATTCCCTTCACATCTGGCCTCGTGGAAATCATATGCTGATGGGTCTTCCGAATCGTGATGGATCGTTCACGATGACTCTTTACATGCCTCAATCCTGGTTTAAGGAATTCAGTTCTCCGGAATCATTCGCTGAGTATTTTAAAACAAACTATTCGGATGCTGTCCCTCTCATGCCGGATTTCCTGAATGATTATAAAAATAATCCTCAGGGATTTCTCGGAACAGTCCGCATGAAACCATGGGTGTATGAAGATCAGATCGCTCTATTGGGAGACTCTGCTCACGCGATGGTTCCGTTTTTCGGTCAGGGGATGAATTCAGGATTCTCTGATGTTCAGTTTCTTCTCGATCAGATGAATGCTCATCCGGATGACTATCAGACTATTTTTAAGAATTATAATTCCGTTCAAAAAGATGCTGGTGACGCCATTTCAGACATGGCCCGTGAAAACTTTGTCGAGATGTGTGACAAAGTCGGAGATGAAAAATTTCTTCTCAGGAAGAAAGTGGAACACAAACTCGAAATTACTTTTCCGGAACATTTTCGCTCACGTTATGGACTCGTGACTTACACGCTTGTTCCCTATCATCAGGTGAAGGCCATTGGTGTGATTCAGGATGAAGTTTTAGATGAACTTTGTCGTGGCATTCAATCACCTGATCAAGTGAACCTCGAGCTCGCCCGCGAGCTCATCTCTCAGAAGATCACTCCCTGGTTTGAAAAAAACCATCTCTCCCCTCAGCGATACAGGTTCTAACCTCCTGAAATCAGGACTCCATTTCCCAGCTTAAATTCGCCTGAAAAATAGTCGATAGAATCTATGTAAAACCTCTAAAGTTCCGGAACTTAATACCGAAAGGACTCAGGTCACAATAAAGTTGATTGTTTAGGGTAACAATTATGTCAATCAAGTTAGGTTCAGTCGTAATGGTTCTCATGATGTTCTTCATCGCGAAGATTTCATTCGAAACTGCTATTGCAGAAAAAGCTCCTGAAAGAATCAACGAACGTTCACCTGCATCTATCGATCAGTCATATAACGATCACATGGCAAAACGCTAAAACGTTTCTCTCGCCCACTGCTTAAACTTCTCACCCCGATCCACGTAATTCTTAAACTGATCAAACGACGGAAACGCCGGAGACAAAACTAAATTGCCTTTGAGACTTCCGTTTTTAGCGAGTTCAAAAACTGTTTTCACGTCTTTTGCTTTCACCACTAGAAAATGTTCTTTCAATTCTTCAAACACTCTTTCTGTCACATCACCGATGGTGAAGATTGTATCGATTTCATTTTTATAAGGCAGAAGTCCGGGTAGCATCTTATCCGTCTCATTACGAAGTTTTCCTCCGATGATGAGATGTAGCGGGGCCGGGTCATCCTTGAACGCCTTAATTGCGGTTTCCGTCGCTGTGAGATTGGTACTCTTGGCATCGTTATAAACAGAAAGGCCATTTTTCGATAAAACAAATTCCAGCCGATGGGCCACACCCGGAAACTCATTAATGAATTCCTGGAAAAGATTCTGGAGATCAGGAATATTCAGACGCTGAAGCACTTTCCATGCCGCAAAGAAATTGGCCTCATTGTGCTCACCCTTCACTTTTGCCTGGGAGAAATCAAATCGGAATTCAGAAGGAAGCTTTCCTTTCGTAAAACTTGTCTTTGCCACGGGATGATTTTTGATATCTTCGAGATAAGGATTCTCTGAACCAAGAATCAGAAGATCAGAAGCCTTCATATTGTTGAGGAGTCTGAACTTTGCCTTGGCGTAATCGTGTACAGAATCATAGCGTTCACTGTGATTCGGAACGACGTTGAGTATGAGTCCAATCACAGGATGAAAATCATGAATCGTCTCAAGCTGGAAACTTGAGACTTCAATCACCGCGTAGTCAGGCTTATCTCCCGAGAGAGGAAGATCGCAGAATGGAATGCCGATATTTCCGCCGCAGAAAACTTTTTTACCGGCCTTTTTTAAAGCTTCAGTAATCATAGTTGTTGTCGTGGTTTTGCCATTACTCCCCGTGATGGCGATCACCGGGATATCTTTACAAAGTCTCCAGGCATATTCAATTTCGGAGAGAATCGGCACACCCTTTTCGACGGCTTTAGCGAGCGATGGATGAGTGACAGGAATACCGGGAGAGATGACGATTTCGTCCATTTTATGAAAGTGCTGGGCGAAATCCTCTTCGGAATAGCACGAACAGATTTCTAAAAGCTTATCCAGGTTCTCAGCATGATACCAGTCTTCAGGTTTTCCGCGGTTTACGGCGTAAAGATCCTGACGAAGTTTCTTTGCAAGCGCCACTGCGGCCTGACCTGACTTCCCCATTCCGAAAATAGCGACTTTATTTATCTTATCCATAGTCTGTGCTATATCCTTTCTCTCAATGGATCATCGAAAACGCTTTAGAGAGATTACTGATTTCCTGAAACTTTACCAGAATATCTGGCAAAACGAAATCATGGTCATGTACCCCGATCCTCTCAGCCATTACCCTATGTCATGGCTTCAGGAACTTGATTCCGTTAAAGATAAGGCCGCCTTGATTCGCCTCGAAAGAAAAGAGGTTCAGGGAATAATCCGCAATCAGGAACTTCTCGACTTTCATGCCCGTATTGAAGAACTTTGCCGTCTGGAAAAGCTTCGGCCACTCCCGGCCATGCCGGCAAAGAACAGCACCTGGCTTTATATGATCCCGAAGAAAAAATATGAAATTGGACTTCTCGGGCCATTGATCAATTCTGTTTATCAGAAAAATAATATCAAAAAGATTGTCGATATCGGCGGCGGCATTGGTCTTCTCGCTCAGACGATAAACAATGTATATCATCACAAAGTGATCAGTGTTGATCTTGATCCTGTCATGCAGGAAACCGGACGTGTCCGCCATGAAGAAAATGCTCTGGGTCCGCACAAGGTTGAGTATCAGAATATCAAAGTGAGTGCTGATGAACTGCGCTTCGTGCAGCTTCTGGATAAAGACACAATGACTCTGGGACTTCACACTTGCGGAAATCTCGCAAACGATCAGATGAAAGCTTCCACTCACGCCAATGCCAAATCCGTGATCAACATGGGTTGCTGCTATCATAAGCTCGTCCCCGAAACTCAGAACATCTCAGAATTCGCTCATTCTCAGTCTGACAAACTCGTGATGACTCAATTTGCGCTGACTCTCGCGACACGCGCCCATCGTAAGATGGATGAAACGGATTATGACCTGAAAGAAAAAGTGAAACTCTATCGTTATTGCATTCATTTTCTTCTCTATGATCATTACGACAAGAAAGAGCTTTTCCCTCTCGGAAACTCCCATCACACTCTCTATGACGAATCCTTCGGCGTTTACGCCGCTGATAACCTCACCCGTAATAAAATCCCGCTCCGTCATACGATTGAGGAGCTCAATGCTTACTATAATGATCCCGCCAGACAGGATTTGATTTCCAAAATGATTGTAGCGGGACTTGTGAGAAATCCTTTCGGACGTCTTCTGGAACTCTATCTGCAACTTGATCGGGTGATTTATCTGGAAGAAAATGGTTATGAAGCTGAGCTCATCGAGATTTTCGATGAACCAATCTCACCAAGGAATATAGCTATTGTCGCGACAAGGACAGATTCAGCTTCTGTCTGATTATCGGCCATTCATTATCAATGATACTGTACATATTTCTGTTTCCGTCATCCACTCCCGGAAGGAATCTCCACTTCCTGAGTGTTCCTTCGAGAGTCGCCCCCAGTCTCACCATCGCCTGATTTGATTTCTGATTATCAGGGTGAACGGAAAACTCAACCCGATTCACTTTCATTGTTCCGAAAGCATAGTCGAGCATGAGAAGTTTCATTTCACTGTTCACGAATGTTCTCTGCCATTTATCCGCAATCCAGGTGAAGCCAATTTCCACTTTACTGAAGTTTTCAGAGGGATATTGAAAGACACTCATCGCTGTGATTTCGTCCTGGTATTCAGCAATCAGGACGAGTGCTTCGCCCCGATTCTGTCTTTCCAGAATTTTATCGAAGTATGTTTTGAAGCTTTCAACGGAATCGATTTTTCTTGTAACGGAAAACCAGGTTGAAGGACTGACCAGAGAGTTGCCCAAACGAAGAAGGTCCCCGGTCTGCGCTCTTTTCAAAGTCAGACGGGGACCTTTCAGATTTTCGAATTGTTGAAAAGAGTAGCTCACTAGTTCAGATGAAAGACTTCTTTCATCTCTTGCTCTAAGAGCTCCATCTTGTGCTTCATGCTTGGGTGAGTTTTGTCAGACGGATCCAGAAGATAATTCAGAGGATCTGTCGGTTTCACCATGAGCTTGGTCTGCCAGATATTATCGTTGTGGATATTAAGATCCTGGCGATAGTGATATTTCTCGAGTGTGTCTTTATCAATGAAGTCCTGGATCGAATTGAAATATTGATCGTTATAGATCTTTTTCCCGTTCGCAAGGCGTGTGTAACCACGAACAACGTAATCGATGTAAACGACGTCACACTCGAAAACTTCGAACATATATTTCAGCGCTCTCAGCGGAATGATTTCTCCGCAAGTCGCGACATCAATATCCAGGCGGAATGTACAAATCCCTTCAGGGTCTGAAGCATCCGGATAAGTGTGAGTTGTGATGTGGGATTTATCGAGGTGCATTTTCACTGCGGCCTGTCCCTGACTTCCCATTTCCCAGTTTCCACCACCTTTGATGTCAGACATAAGAGTCATCGTCGAGGCACCAACTGGTTCATAATCCTGAATTGATTCATTCAGAATATTCGCTTCGATGATACTGCAGATGTTACGGGCGATATCACGGATGTTCTTTGCGCAGAATTTGGTGTGAATATACTGAATATATTCTTCCTTCTGCTTTTCATTCATGGCGATACAAAAATCGTAAAGATTGAATGAGAGAATCTTCGTCAGATTATTGAATCCGGAAAGTTTAATGGTTTCTTGGTCCACCATGGTCACCCCCTGCGTGTAGGAAATTAATAGGAAAAGACTTTATAGGTATTGGGGTCTTTTTTGGCAATAAAAAAAGGGCCCGAAGCGTTAAAACTTCGGACCCTCACAGAAATTTAACTTAGATAAGGCCCAGAGATTTTACAGCATCTCTTTCGCCGCGAAGTTCGTCGAGAGTCGCTTTGAACTTCTCAGCACCAAATTCATTGTGCTTGATTCCTTCCACGACTTTCACTTTTCCGCCTTCAGTCCGGCAAGGATAAGAGAAAATAAGGCCTTTATCTGCTCCATATTCGCCATTAGAAGAAAGACACATCGAATAGGTCTCTCCAGAAGCTGTGTCCGTCACGAGATTACGAATCCCATCAACTACTGCATTGGCCGCTGATGCTGCCGAAGAAGCTCCGCGGGCCTTGATAATCGCAGCTCCACGCTGTTGAACAGTCTTGATGAAATCACCTTTGAGCCATTCATGATCAGAAATCACGTCAGTGACGTGCTTGCCGTTAATTGTAGCATTGTAGAAATCCGGATACTGAGTGGCCGAGTGATTTCCCCAGATCGTGAGGTTTTTCACAGCAGTGACATCAGTTCCCGCTTTGATTGCGAGCTGAGATTTCGCACGATTCTCATCAAGAGAAGTCATCGCGAAGAATCTATCAGCAGGAATGCCTTTAGCATTATTCATCGCAATCAGCGCGTTCGTGTTACATGGGTTACCCACAACGAACACTCTCACGTCGGAAGCAGCACTCTTCTCAACAGCTTTCGCCTGAGCAGTGAAAATTCCACCGTTGATTTTGAGAAGGTCAGCTCTCTCCATTCCATCTTTTCTTGGAACTGAACCTACGCAGATAACCCAGTTGGCATCTTTGAAAGCAGTATTGAGATCAGAAGTGAGAACAATATTTTTGAGATTCGGGAAGGCGCAATCTTCGAGTTCCATCGCAACCCCTTTCAGGGCAGGGAGAGCTGCTTCGAGCTCGAGAAGCTGAAGATCAAGATCAGTTTCTGTCCCAAACATTTGTCCGGAAGCGATTCTGAAAAGGAGTGCATATCCAATTTGTCCGGCAGCACCTGTGACTGCGACTTTTACTCTTTTACGGGCCACGTGAAACCTCCAGCGAGTCAGTTAAATTATTGGCCTAATTATAGAGGAAAGGGTCCCTTTTCTCACCCTTTTATTCGCCTCGACTGGACAAATTCTTTGCGTGAAGCATAGTATAAAGTCTTAAAACGATTTTATCCGGAGAGATTGTGAACGAACCGCAGGGAAATTCGCAGCAAGGTGGCGGTGGACAAGGTGGAGGCGGCAACAACAGACGTCGTCGTCATCGTGGCAATCGTCCTGCTGGTGGCGGTGGTGGACAATCCGGAAATCGTCCTCCGCAACAAGGTGGAGCTCCCAGAGATAATCAGGGACCAAGAGACAATCAAGGTCAGGGACAAGGTCCTCGTCCGCAGGGTCAACAGAACCAACAAAGAAATTCATCTGAGAACCGCAACCGCTCACATCAGGCGGGAGCAAAAAACCGTAATCGTCACGGCAGACCACTGACAACCAATCAGGTACTCGTGAAATACGATAACCTGCTGGAACAGCATCTGATCACCAGACGGAAATACTTCGAGTATTTTAACCGCGTGGACGATCGTCAGCTGAGACGCCTGGAAAAGAATTTTTACGACTCTGTAGAGCATTTACGGCGTTTTGAGGCCAATCTCGAGCCTTGGCAGCGGGAAGCCCTGGAAAAGCGTAAAACGGAACGTTATTCGATCGATGCGACCTATTCGCTTAACCGCGGCTTAGATCCTCTCGCTCCCCAGCCAATTGAAGTCACACCGGAAGAAATCGAAGATCCCCATTTCAAGGATTCGCAGAAGGAAGCTTTTGTGGAGTACAAGGAAGATGTCGAGGAATCGATGGGTTCTTACGAAGATTATTTAAAATACAAAGGTCAGGCTTGATCAAAAAAAAAGGCTCCTTACGGAGCCTTTTTTTTTATTCAATTTGTAAGGGCCGGAATTACATTCCGTCAGTGCCAGTGGCTGCATAAAGCGGAGTCGCTTCAGCATCAGTCGTTTTCTCTTTCTTCGTTGTCTTGAGATTATAGAGATAGTTATTAAGCGTTTCTTCCTGATCTCTCAGAATTGCGCCTTTCAGCTCTTCCGCAGGGATATCGAGAACCTCAGAAACTTTACGGAGCATTTTGAGAGGGATATTACAAAGCGCGCGTTCAACGTTTGAAATAAACTGGCCATTCTTATAACCAAGAAGATGTGAGAGTTCTGATTGCGAGTAACCTTTTGGATGATTCATTCTTTTTGTACGGATAAGATGAGCGATATTCTTAAAGCAACGCATGTGAGGAACTCCAAAGTTGTGACGAGATTGAAAATAATAGTCATTTTTTCTAGAATGTCATTCGTCATTCGCAAAAAACTTATCCACAATCTTATCGGCCAATTGAACTTAAAAATAACCGGGAAAATTTTTATTTTATGAAACTCATTTCGTGGAACGTTAACGGTATTCGCTCTGTGCACAATAAGGGATTTCTCGAATGGATCACTCGGGAATCACCGGATATCTTATGCCTACAGGAGACGAAGGCAGATATATCTCAGTTCCCCCCTTCTATTCTCGAGCATGAACATTATACCTGCCATTCAAGTTCAGCGGTGAAAAAAGGTTATTCTGGTGTCGCTACTTTAAGTCGGCAAAAAATCCTTGACACGAAAAAGGTTGAAAAAGAGGAATATGATTCCGAAGGAAGAGTTCTCATTCACGAATTTCAGGATTTTTTTCTTCTCAATTGTTATTTCCCGAATGGCCAGCGCGATCACAAACGCGTCCCGTTTAAACTAGCATTCAGTGATTATGTTCTTCTGAAGATGAAAGAACTTCGCAAGAAAAAACCTATCATCATCACTGGTGACTTCAACACTGCTCACACTGAAATTGATCTCGCGAATCCTAAGACAAATAAAAACACGACAGGCTTTCTTCCTCACGAGCGTGAGTGGATGGATAAATTTATCGCTGAAGGATATGTCGATATTTTCCGTCACCTCCATCCCGGTCAGGAAGGTGCATACACTTGGTGGAGTCAGATGAATCCCAGTATCCGTGAGAGAAACATCGGATGGAGAATCGACTACTTTTTTGTGAGTTCGGAATTAGTTGATCGTGTGGTATCTGCGGAAATTCTGGCGGATGTGAGAGGATCGGATCACTGTCCGGTATCGTTAATTCTGAAGTAACTTTTTTACAGCATCAGCGAGTTCAAAAAAATCCAGGGGCTTCGTCATCATGAGATCGGCGCCTGCTTTTTTTGCCTCCGCCTGAGATTTCAGGTCACCTGAGACGAGAATAAATTTCCCTGAAAACTTGTTCTCTTTTCTCGCCTGAGCAACGAGTTCAATCCCACTACCAGTCGGCATGCGAACGTCTGCAATAATAAGATCGTATTTTTTTCCACGGATGAGCTCTAGTGCTTCGTTGAAGTCCGCACTCGTTTCGAGCGCAAGACCTTCGTCTTCAAAAAACGTCTTCCCGAGATCGAGAAGATCCTGTTCATCATCCACGTAAAGGATATTCATGTAATTTGATTACCTGAAGGCCGGTGATTTCACAACTTGTGATTAGGCCAAGATTCCCGGGCGATCAAAGAGAACCTTCCCGCGTAGGCTCACGATGTTAACCAGCTCTTCATAACTTTCCCTTGAGATTGAATGTCGGGAAACAATTGTTTCGAGCGTTTTCTCTGCATTAACGGATTTCAATCCTTGAGTGGGAACAACTATAAAGTTCGCCTCTTTTCCAGGAGAGAGATTTCCGGTCTTTTTTTCTACACCCATGATTTCTGCACCAGCAAGAGTTGCGCGATAGAGTGCTTTCACAAAAGTTGCTTCCTGAATTCCCTTCTCGAGATTCTGTTCCACAAAACTTCTCATGACATCGAACATAGAAAGGAATGGTCCTCCCCCGATGTCCGAGCCAAGTGCCCAGCGGACTTTGTTTTTTTCGATCATTTTGAAATCAAAAAGGCCTGATCCAAGACCTTTTTGTTCAAGGGGAGCGTTTGAAGTCGGACAATGAATGACGGCGGTCTCTGATTTTCTCAGGACGTTCAATTCCTTCTGAGAAAGGTGAATCCCGTGACCCATAAGAGAGCGCTTCCCGAGCATTCCTGTGCGCTCATAAATTTCCGTATAAGAGCTGACGTCCTCAAATCCCGGAAATTTCCGGTAAAGAGAGAGAACAAATTCTATTTCCTGAGGAGTTTCTGACAAATGTGTTTGCTTAAAGCATTTTGCCTTATCGGCCAGTTTACTTCCCTCTTTCATCACCCGTGGAGTTGTCGTGATCGCAAATCGAGGAGTAAAAGAATGTCGCTTGCCGAATCTCTTGATCAATCTTTTTGTAAGAGAAAGAGAATCATCTTCTGATTGAGTTAACTTTTTTGGCGAATTCATATTCATGAGAACGTTACCGATGACAAAGTCCCCTTTCACGTACTTCATCGCTGCATCGACAGCATGTTCGTGAACAGAACTGTAGCAAGCACCTCCAAGTGTGCCCACACTAGCGAGTTTGGCGAAGAAGTTCTTCGCTTTTTTCTCAGCATACGTTTTACTGGCGTACTTTGTTTCCGTAGGAAAAGTGTATTTCTCCAGCCATGTCAGGAGAGAATCCTTCGGCATTTGTCTCACATCATCCTGTACCCAATGAAAATGCATATCAAAAAAGCCCGGAAGGATGACTGAATCCTTCAATTCGACGAGATTTTTTCCTGTCATCTTTTTGCCATAGAGAGCAATTGCTTTCTTGTAAGAAAGAAGATCCTTGATCTTATCCCCCTTAACCACCAGAACTCCGTCCTGAAGGAATTCGCATTTCCTGTCATTCAGCGGATTGATGATCGTCGCGCGATAAAATGTGAGTTTCTGCAATGCCATATGCTTGCCCCTGATTCTCTTTTTAACTATTCTCTTAGGAATGATGAGACATTTAATTCTACTCTTTGTTGGCCTCTTTGTCTGTGCTCTTTTGGGGCACGCTGAAACTTCTTACGAAGTAAAAGAAGTCAGAGTTCTCTCAATCAAGTCGGCCATTACTCCGGCGACATTCGACTATCTCGAATCACATCTGGGAAAATCTTCTGAGAATCGGTTAACGATAATCCGGATGAACACACCCGGCGGTTTAGTCAGTACTACGAAAGACATCATCTCTCTTTTTTCCAAAGGCAATCATCCGGTTGTTGTTTGGGTGACACCGGAAGGAGCATCGGCAGCGAGTGCGGGATCCATTATTGCGTCCGGCGCCCACTTCATTTATATGTCTCCCGGTACCAATATGGGAGCTGCAACTCCTGTAGGTCTGGGTGAAGACCTGAAAGAAAGTGATGGTAGAAAAAAAGCGATGAATGATCTCACGGCGACAGTCAGATCGCTCTCACAAATCAGAGGACGTCCTGCGACTCCCTTTGAAGAAATGATCACTTTGGCAAAATCCTTTACCGATAAAGAGGCGCTCGATTTAAAAATCATTGATGGAATCGCTAAGGATGAAGCTTCGATTCTCAGCTCCCTTCGCGGGAAGACCTGGAAATCGAATGACACGAATCTGGTTCTGTCGATTCCGGAAAATACTCCGGTAAAAATCATTGAACCATCTCTTGGCCAGAAGCTTCTCGAAGTTCTGACCAATCCTTCGACTGCCTATTTTCTCTTTCTCCTTGGTGCGGCCCTGATTTATTTTGAGCTTCAGGCACCCGGTGGATACATCGCAGGTGGCATCGGTGCGAGTTTACTCGTTCTCGCTTCCATTGCCTTTCAGGTTCTTCCTCTTGATTGGGGCGCATTTGCCCTTATTCTTGTTGGAGTGGTCTGTCTGATTCTCGAAATGTATGTCACGAGCTACGGACTACTGGGCATTGCGGGCCTCTCTGCATTCGGACTGGGATCCCTTTTCCTTTTCCATGGCGAAGAAGGATTTATCAGCATTCAATATCCGATCATCATCTCAACTTTCCTGGGCATTCTTGTTCCGATGGGATTTCTCACCTGGTATGTCCTGAAAGACATGAAGAAGCATAAGTCGACCGCTTCTTTTTTTGTTCCTGTAGATTCAGAAGGAATAATCATGGGAAGAAATAAATCCATGTATCAGGTCAAAGTTCGCGGAGAAATCTGGAATGCTGATGGCGAAGAAGGTCTAGTTCCCGGTGATCGTATTTCCGTTCTCGAAGCAGACAGTAAGCAACTCATTCTTAAGATAAAGAAAAAGACTACCTAAGGAGTCTCCATGTTCACGTTTATCCCTTTTATTATTTTTGCTGTGTTGATTCTTTTCAGCACATTCAAAATTCTCAATGAATACGAGCGCGGAGTTGTTTTCCGCCTTGGTAAATTCGGAGGCGTTCGCGGCCCGGGACTTATCATCCTTATTCCAGGTCTCGAGAAAATGCTCAAAGTCGATCTTCGTCTCGTAACGATGGATGTCCCTTCTCAGGATATTATTTCAAAAGATAACGTGACACTTAAAGTGAACGGCGTTGTTTATTTTAAAGTGAGCAATCCGGAACACGCGATCATCACAGTCGAAAATTACTATCACGCGACTTCACAAATTGCTCAGACAACTCTCCGTTCAGTGATCGGTCAGTATGATCTCGATGAAATTCTCAGTCACCGTGACAAGATTAATCTGAAACTCCAGGAAATTCTTGATGAAGTGACAGAGCCATGGGGAATCAAGGTTACGAACGTAGAAGTAAAAGCAATCGATCTTCCTCTCGATATGCAAAGAGCGATGGCCAAACAGGCCGAAGCAGAAAGAGAGAAGCGTGCGAAATTTATTTCTGCACAAGGTGAATTCGATGCTGCCCAAAAGCTTGCTGAAGCTGCCAAGGTACTTGGATCGGAGAAAGATGCGATTACACTTCGCTATCTTGAGACGATGAGAGAAATTTCCATTGCAGGTGGAGCGAAAGCGACTTTCTTCCCGCTTCCGATTGATATCTTTTCGAAATTTTTGTCGAAGTAATTACCAGTCCCGGTGACCGGTTTGATTAGATTTCTCGAACTTTTTTTCTTCTTTAACATTCTGTGTATCAATCTCGGGGGCCACTGAAGCAGGTCCCCGGGAAGGATTCCGGTCTTTCTTCACCGAAACATCATTGCCGGTCTTGATATCTTTATCAAAATTCTCCATCAGCTTCTTATTGAAGTCATTGAGCTTATCAGCTGCAAATACTTGTCCGGAAACCAACACGAATAAGATGAGATATTTCATAGACCCTCCCACCTGTCTTATCGGCGGGAGGACCCTTGAACTTTAACTACTGATTTTCAGAGGCATTCTGCTCGTTATGATCAACACCCTGGCGGGTACGCATATCGAGCTCTTCTTTTTCGGCTTCCTGGGATTGTTTCATCCCTTTCGTTTTTCCGGTTTGAAGAGTTGTGTCCGTCGGAATTGGTGTCGCACTGGTATTAGAGCGTTCGAGAGTTTCAGTGGCCTCAGCGTTTGCATCTGATGTTCCCGATCCCATTGTCCCTGCGCCATTAATATCAGTACCAGTACCGGTCGTTGTTGGTGCTGCATTTCCCAATCCAGCATTGGGTGTTGTGTAGGTACCAGGATTTCCCGGTTGAGCGGTACCATTGTTGGGAGCATATCCAGAACCCTGATCAGTTGATCTTGTTTGAGCAAAAGCACTGAGACTTAAAGTGAGTCCCATGATGATGAATGTTTTCATGAACTCCTCCTAAGGAATTTGTTTTGTTTTCGTTCGCTGAGAGATTCCCCAATAGATGCCGGCGCAAAGGCCAATAAACATAAGTGAGCTGAACATATTTTCTCCTCGGTAAAGTTACCTGAGAGATATGTAGCAAAATGGGTGCCGGATTATTTAATAACTGAAAGAGTTGGGAATAAAAAAAAAAGGGAGCCGAAGCTCCCCTTTTTTTATGAACTTACCGGATGACGGTACGTTTATTTACTTCGAGTTCTTTTTTACGAATACGAATGCTCTTAGGCGTTACTTCCACCCATTCGTCCTCATCGATCCAATCGAGGGCCCAATCGAGTGTTCTGTTCGGGATTGGTGGAAGGATGATGTTCTCATCTTTACCAGCAGTACGAACAGACGTGAGATGTTTTTCACGGCATACGTTGATGTTCAGATCGTTCGGACGTGTGTGCTCACCAACGACCTGACCTTCATAAGCTTGCTCACCAGGAAGAACAAACTGTTTTCCAGAAGCGAGAAGATTGAAGAGTGCGTAGGGAGTGATTTTACCAGCGCGATCTGAAATGAGTGCGCCGTTCTGACGGGCAAGCATTTTACCAACGAATGGTTCATAGCCTACGAAGTAAGAAGACATAAGTCCCTGACCCTTCGTATCTGTGAGGAATGTTGAACGGTAACCGATGAGACCACGTGACGGAGAATGGAATTCCATTCTGGTACGACCTTCACCGAATGGAGCCATCGCTTCAAGACGACCCTTACGGATTGCCATTTTCTCAGTGATGACACCAGTTGATTCATTCGGAACGTCGAGAATGAGTCTTTCGAATGGCTCATGAAGAACACCATCGATTTCTTTTGTAATTACCTGAGGGCGAGCAATCATAAGCTCGAAGCCCGCGCGGCGAATTTCTTCGAATACGATCGCAACCTGGAGTTCTCCGCGAGCTTTCAGAATGAAAACTTTCGGATCATTTGTTGGCTCATATTTGAGAGACACGTTCTTACGAATGGCATCGATAAGGAATTCTTCAAGCTTTCTTGAAGTGAGGTATTCACCTTCACGACCTGACATCGGAGAAGTTGAAACCGAAACCTGAACGGAAACCGTTGGTGGTTCAACTTCAATACGAGGAAGCTGTTCTGGTTTTTGTGGATCAGCGAGAGTGTCACCGATGTCACCAGTTTCGAATCCAGAAATGATGGCAATTTCGCCGGCTTCTGCAACATCAACTGTCGCCATCCCGAGACCTTCGAAGATCTGGAGAGACGTAATTTTAAAAGTCTTAGGTTTTCCATCGCGGCCAATGTGAGCAATCTGCTTATTGTTGAAAATTCTTCCGCGCTGAATACGTCCGACCATGAGTGCGCCGAGGTAGTTCGAGTACGTTAAGTTTGTAACGAGAAGCTGAGCTGCGCCGTCTTTATCAACGACTGGTGCCGGATAATAGTCACCGACGAGGAAGTCGAGCATAGGCTCAAGGCTTCCTTCTCTTCTGTTTTTATCTGTTGATGCGTAACCCGCACGACCTGAACCATACATGAAAGGAATATCGAGATCGATATCCTTACCTGATTGAGCAGCGATTTCGAGAAGGAGATCTTCTACATCTGAACGAACTTCATCAATACGCTCATCCTGACGATCTACTTTGTTGATGAAAACTGCTACGCGAATTCCTCTTTCAAGAGCTTTTGAAAGAACAAAACGTGTTTGCGGAAGTGGACCTTCCGAAGCATCAACGAGAAGAAGAATCCCGTCTACCATCATGAGTGCGCGTTCAACTTCACCACCGAAATCGGCGTGACCAGGAGTATCGAGGAGATTGATTTTTGTATCTTTCCAGCGAATCGCACAGTTCTTAGCTTTAATTGTAATTCCGCGCTCTCTTTCAAGATCACCAGAATCCATCACGCGTTCCGTGAGTTGTTCGTGGGCCGAAAAAAGTCCGGATTGTCTGAGAAGTTGGTCAACGAGTGTAGTTTTACCGTGATCCACGTGGGCCACGATGGCAATGTTCTTCAGGTTCATGAATGTCCTTAGCTATTGATTCTTGCCGGGGAGTTTAACGGATTCAACTGTATATGGCGAGTCAAAGTTAAGAAGTTCTCGTCAGAAAAACGTTAATAAGTAGGCGTTAAAAGAGGAATTCCGGAGTAACAGGTCAAGAGAGAGGCTTAACCGTCCGAAATGAACAGGAAAAGGCATTCTATGCGGTTCCTCATTCTCGTCACACTTCTCTTCACTTTTGATGTCGCAACAGCTCAGCAGCTCGCTGAAAATACCCCGCTGGACGCTTCTTATGTCTGTGAATCATCAGATGCATCCATCCGGCCTGGAGATGCTTGTTACAACGAATGTCGCCCTTCCCGCAGTTTTCTTGGTCTCGGAAGACCTCGAGTTGGCCTCGATCGCAGCTCATGCCTTCCGTGTCTCCAACAAAATAGCGAACGCTATCCATTAAGATCCGAATACAGAAGTTCCGGCGGAGCAGCTGTTCCAGCGAATGCCTCGCTTGATGCTTCCATTGTCTGTCAGACGTCTGATGCGGAAATCAGATCGGGGGATGCCTGTTATAATGAATGTAAGCCCAGTCGCGGACCACTCGGATTAGGAAAAGTGCGCATCGGTCTTGATCGCAGTTCTTGTCTTCCTTGCCTGCAAAGACATCCGGAAAAATTTCGTCTTCGTGGTGAGTTCACGTCTGAACCCGATGGAGTGAACTGTACCTTGTCGGATGATCAGCAGATTGCTGTTTGTCAGGGGAAAACTTATCGACTGGATTCTTCAGTCTCGGATTCACCAAGAGAGATTATTGAAAAAGTTCAGGGCGGAAGAACCGGGACATCTTCCGGAAGAAATTCCGGCAGAGTGAATGAAGAATAATTATTTCTCTTCGAAGTGAAATTCTCGCTTCAGAATACTGAGTGCACATTTTACCCCATCAACACCGGCGGAAGTAATTCCTCCGGCATATCCGGCACCTTCTCCACAAGGATATAGGCCCTTATGAGAAATCGATTCGAGTGATGTCTTATCGCGAAGGATTGTCAGGGGTGCTGACGTTCTGGTTTCAGGAGCAATCAGTAAGGCTTCCTCCGCTACAAATCCAGGAAGATCCCGATTGAAGTGTTCCAGACCTTTTTTCAGATGCTGAATGACAAAATCCGGAAAAATCTTTCTCAGGTCAGCCTTGAATATTCCTGATGGCGAGGACGTGACGGGTAATGGTTTGTCAGACAGCTTTCCATCCATGAACTCTTTCACTGTCATTGCCGGAAGTTCTCTGCCAGTGGCTTTTTCTTTGGAAAGCGCGAAAGCCTTTTGTTCAATCTCATGCTGGAAGCGAAGACCGGCCATAAGATCTTTTTCTTTCAAATCAGTTTCCGTTTTAACAGAGACTACGAGTGCGGAGTTTGACCATGGCGAATTGCGGGCAAAGTTACTCATGCCATTAACAACAATTCCTTCTTTCTCCGTTCCGGATGAAAGGACATACCCACCTGGGCACATGCAGAAACTATATACACCGTGATCAGTCCATTTATCGTGCCAGGAAAGTCTGTATCTGGCTGAACCCATTTCTGGTGCTTCACAGAACTGACCATGCTGAAGCTGATCAATGTAACGACGTGA
Organism: Bdellovibrionota bacterium; assembly: GCA_040387275.1. GTDB lineage: Bacteria > Bdellovibrionota > Bacteriovoracia > Bacteriovoracales > Bacteriovoracaceae > Peredibacter. The sequence continues at coordinate 1,345,930 of JAZKDZ010000001.1, forward strand.
GTGTTCGATTCTCACTCCAACAGCGAAATCTTTAGGCTTCATGGCCACATTGATTTCCTGGAGATGTTTATAAATGTCCTGAGCAGAATGTCCTGTTGCGAGGACTATGTGATCAGAGAATATTTCTTCACCTGTTGAGAGTTTCACACCAATGGCGCGATCTCCCTCGGTCAGAATCTTTTCAACTCTAGTATTATAACGGATGTCACAACCCTCTTTCTCGAGCCATTGAGAAATGGAAGTGATGATCGTGCGGATTTTGTTGGAACCTAAATGAGGATTGGATTCATAAGCCGTTTGCGGAGGCGCACCAAACATCACAAATTTTTCCATGACGTAAGAAACGAGATCCGACTTAATCCTGGTGATGAGCTTGCCGTCTGAATAAAGGCCCGCCCCACCCGCTCCGTAACAAACGTTGGTTTCAGGATCGAGTTCGCCGTATCGCCAGAATTTGGCAATCCGAAGCATGCGCTTACTGGCATCCTCTCCTCTCTCAATAATGAGCGAGGAAACACCATGTTCTGCCAGTCTTACTGCACAGAATAGTCCACCAGGACCAGCGCCAATGATAATCGGTTTATTTTTAAGCTGAGAAAAACGCGGAAGCTTTTCCGGCCCTGAGAAGTTGTCATCTTTTCCTACCAGAGCATCCAGAATATAAAGATAAACAGGTTTTCTCCCACGGGGAGCTCCGCGGGCGTCCAGGCTTTTCGAGATCATTCTGAATGATCTGATTTCCGGAAACTGCTTTTTTACATGACGATCGAGATCCACATCAAACGGAAGCTCGAACTGATACTTTTTAGGCATATTGTTGAATGGCTTTTACATTATGCAACATGGAAAATCAAAGATAATCATTATAAGATGTTGGCCATGACAATCAAGGCCGGTTTTCTCATTATTGCGAGTGAAGTCCTGAACGGAAAGATCAGTGACGTGAACAATCAGGCACTCGCCCATTATCTCAGAAAATATCATGTTGAGATTGAGAAAACGATAATCGTGAAAGACACGATTTCTGGCATACAGAAAGCGCTGAAAGATCTTCTCCAAGATTGTGATCTCATCATCACATCGGGTGGCCTGGGCCCAACTCGCGATGACCTGACAAAAGAAGCGATCGGATCTTTTTTTGGTAAGAAAAATAGTTTCTCAGAAACGGCCATGAATATTGCCCAGACTAATTACGACCGTTTCGGAAGACCTTATCCAGGCAAAGACCATGGTTATTCCTTTTTGCCTGATGATTTTATCGCTCTTGATAACCCAACCGGTTTTGCACCGGGATTATTTTTTCAGGAGAAAGGAAAATTTGTTCTCTCAGGTCCGGGAGTTCCCAGAGAATTTCGTGGGATCCTTGAGGCCCATCTTCATCGACTGGTTCTTTCACAAATTAAATCTGAAAATGTTTATCGACTGGTGAACATCAGAACGAAACGAGTACCCGAAGAAAAAATCTTCGGCGAAGTGGATACCACTTTGTGGGACAAGCTCGAAGCCTATGGTGACGTCAGTTCCCTTCCCAATTATCTGGGCGTCGATATCGGTGTCCGGATCAGTGGAAAAACGGAAGAAGAACTGGACCGTAAAGAAAAAGAAATTATCAGTATCATCCGTCAGTCTCCTGTTAACTCTGCAGTCTGGCACTTTGGCCTTGAGACACTGGAAGAAATCATTCTGACAAAATCCCGGGAATTGAAAATCACTTTCGGTTTTGCCGAATCTGCGACAGGAGGACTCTGTTCCCATCGGATCACCTCTTTTCCCGGCAGCAGCGCAAGCTTCATGGGAACGATAGTTTGTTATGACAATACAGTGAAAGAACTTCTGGGAGTAAAAGCTGAGACACTCGCAAAATTCTCAGAACTCAGTTGCGAAGCTGCTTCCGAAATGGCGAATGGTGCGCGGGAAAAGCTAAAAGTTGATATCGCTGTTTCTGTAACAGGAATTGCAGGCCCCGGTGGTGGAACTCCGGATAAGCCGGTGGGATATGTAAGTGTCGGCGTGGCCAGTCCTCTCGGTATTACGAGTTCTGAGACAAAACTTTTTGGAGATCGCGAACAGCTGAAGTATCGATTCTCCCAACTCGTCCTGATGACTCTCCTGGAGACTATGGAAAAAATTGCCGGAAGCTGACTCAAGGACTCGGCAGATAAACCTTTCTTCTTGTTTCCTCACCTCTGAAATTCAACCACTTAAAGACACGTTTTTTTCCTGAGGCAAACTCCTCCATAATATGGAAAAAGAGGCTCAGTCTCTTAAAATTTTTCTACGTTTAATCCGATAGTTAATCCAAGAGGGAAGACACGGATGTTGAACTCGCTACGTAAGTTTTATCAATCAGGACGATTAGGAAGCATTGTTTTAATTGCTCTCCTCTCTATTACCTCCGCCTGTAATCCCACTTCGATTAAATCCACTCAAAATGCTGACGGGATCTCTGACGACACAACAAATACCGGAAGTGCTTTTCCCAATCCTACATTTCCCCTGACCGGAACTTTTGTTCAGGAAGGTGTGGTTAAGACAAATACCAGTTTTGTTCTTCCTCTCGATTTTAATGACTCTTTCATGATCAGAGGCGATGCACTCTCGACTTATCTTCGCGGGATTCCGAATACAACGAAGTTCTGTCTCGTTGGTAAGTTCAATTACATTTCTGGTGCAGATAAATTCCTGATCCTGTCAGCTAAGCCAAAACTTTTTACTGACCTTGCAAAAAAGACAACTGAATATTATCTGTCAGTAGAACCTTCGAATGATTCTGCTAACCAGAATGATTGTCTCGTCTATAACCTGACTAACGAATTATTCAATGGAGCGAGCAATCCTTCAGCAAGCTTCAGCCTGAATCAGCTTTGTTCAAATTGTTCGAATGCTGTCACAAGTACCGGCCTTCGCCTTTATTTTACGAATGGTGAAGAAGTTCCGACACTGACAACCAGTGCTCTCTTAATGACTATTTCAGGAAGTACAACGGGCGGCTCAGTAAACTCCTGTTCATCTTCATCTGCCTGTACGGCAAGAGGCTTTGATTGCTGCCTTCAGAGTCAATGTGTGAATGATGGAGCAGTAAAACCAGGCTCTCTCAATCTTCCGGGATTCGATTCCGCTCAGGAAGACGTGAGAATCAATCCTTCACGCTATACTGTTTATCCTCAATTTTATTTTGTCTGTGATGCCTCTCCCGGAACGACCACGGGTACAACCGGCGGAGGTGGTGAAACCACTGATCCGGATTATGAAGCTCAGGTCAGAATCATGGAATCAGGACAGCTCTTTGACTGTATTAATAAGACTGATGGCGAGTTCTCCTATTGTACGCTGAAAATTACTGACGCTTCTGCGAGGATTCCAGGGACCTTCCCTGCATCCACCGAAGGCTCATTTGACGACATCAATTTTGCCACCGTTAACGCAGCTCTTGGTACTGGAGATCGCGCCAATAACATAGTCAAAGTTGTTTATGGCGGAAACACGCTTTATCAACAGGGTACTGTTGCACTGACAGGTGGAACATTCAGTACGGCCAATGATTCTCTGACAAGTTTTCAGACGATCGCGATGACAGCAGCACTCCCTTCCGGGGCACCAGACGATAATCTTTATCTGACTTATAAAACAGATGGCAGTTGCCAGAAAGTCGGATCGACACTGGCAAAATGTACGAAGAGTTATACTCAGGGTGCCAGTGATACAAGTGTTACAACTTATCACGATTCATCTAAAACATATCTTCTTCCTTCATATGCCGATCTTTCAACGACAGCAAATGTGCTCGTGAAGATTGGTGGAATTACTGTTGCTGAAGACACTTCAACCTGGAGTAAAGCACAGTCGCCAAACCGGATCATTTTCCAGAGCTCGTATCCGATTTATCAGAACCAGACGATTGAGATTACCTACTACGTCACCAATTCCACAAACGTTGCGGCCCTTACTGGTCTCAGAACTCTGGCACAAGCTGAAGTCAATTCACGTTGTGGGGGTTCTACTTCTTCAGGGAACTGGAATCTTAAACCGAAACTCGAAAACGAAGTCCTGATTGATTATGAATGCGTATCTCCTTCAGCAACAACTGAAGCAGAACCTCCTGCTAATCAGACAGTACTTGTCACAGGAAAAAACGTGCCTCACAGATATTATGATGTGAATGGCGTGAGTTACGACTCAGACTATTCCACTGCTCCCGCTCAGGAGCTTGCAGAATTCAATTACACGAATGGAACAGTCACTAAACCAAATAACGTCAGCACGTTTATTGGCTTCAATGAAATCTACGGCTCTTTTGCAAAAAGTAGCACGTCGGCTGCGCGACCTGCAAAAATGGTCCGCGTGAAGAAAGACCGTACTTACGATATTCTCGTTAAGTCGGGAGCCTTTGCCTCATGTGCAAATTGTGGAAGTGACTACTATAGTTCCCTTCAGAAGATTTTCCCGCAAAGTTTCAGTGGTCAAGGCGGTGGTTACTCTCCTGACTTCTATGAATCACGTAAAGAAAATGCAACTGGTACATATCGCAGTGATGATCTTCTTTATGGTCGCGCATGTTTCGTTCCGGCAACAATGATTCCATGGACACACTCACTCGGAACAACTGCAAAAGCTCAGAGACAAAACCGCCTCTCTGCTCAGCACTTTCTTTTCGCTAACGGATACAACAGGGATTGGTTTGGTTTCGACTATGGTTCCATCATCGGCTCTTTTGATGGAGTGACATGGTTCTCAATTGGTAATCAAAGAAGAATTAAAGCGACATCAGGTAAAATGTTCATCGCCGTGAATGCTTATTTTGGTGATCTGAGTGTTGATAATACATTTACTGTAAATCTGACTGAAACTTCTAACCTTACGACATCAACAGTTCCGGATCATGATACCGAAACTGATGGAGCTGAATGCCAGCGAGCTCATTTCTGTTCCAATGATAATGATTGTTATCGTACTCTGGGTTACGATTATTCGTGCCAGAACGTAGCCGGTCTCACAACGAACTGGCCGACCTTCGATGCCAACTCGGCCGAGACGGTTGGATCAACTTCAAAAACTCTTTCTACTCTTCTCGGTGGGACAAATGGTCAGGCCAAGCGATGTGTTTATCGCGGTCGTGGAGCTCCTTGTGTGGCCGATCTCAACAATCTCGCTGCTGCATTCAATGGATCTTCCCTCATTGGTCATTCAGCATGTTCAGCGAATAATTACTGTCAGTCTCTTACCAGTGGCTCAACCGGTAGATTCAATGATCGTATTGCACGATTTGCTACAACTCCGACTGCCCAGAATGCAGCAAGTGCCGCTTCGACAAATTCTGATATCGTTGCAATGGGCGCACGGATAATCGGAAGACCTTTTGACTTCTATGGATCAAAAGCTCCTTACGCCGCAGCTACCGCTCCCCTTGCAGCGAATGCCGTAAATGCAGTTTGTATTCCAGGTCGCTCACTTACAGGGGCCACAACAACTTATGACCTTAATCTGCGTGCCCCTTCTTCACGTGTGGACTCAGCAGATAAAATTATCGGCGCAGGGATAACACCATCTTCCCTTCAAAGTGCGACTTATTATAATGCCTGTACGGCCACCGATGCTGCTGGTGTCAATATTCAGCAATATCTTCTGAATATCGGCGATGCAACTCTCAATCAATTTACGATTTCTCAGAATCTTTCTTCTAATCTTCTCGATCTGGCCCCTCTCACAGCTCTGAAAATTTTCAGTACTGTAGGCGGCACTCAAACTACGGCCACCGGCTATCAGAAGAATGCCTGTCTCCGCGCCCCAGGAGCTTCATGCTTCAGCGATCTGGACTGTGCTCCCTCAGCCTTTGCTGCCAACAAAGCGAAAACGGCAGATCTCTCAACTCTTCTGATTTCAGCTGAGGAGAAATTCTGGGAAGAAGAAATGGTATGCGGAAATCCGGATTTTAAATATGTCTCATCGGGAGTCCTGAATCCGAATTTCAATCACAAGAAAAATCTTTGCTGTCGTGAGAGCGGAAACGTTCTGACGACATTTACTCAAATGCAGGATGATATTACATCCCCTAACTGGTGTGACAAGACGACTGAGACTATTATGGTGGCCGGTGTGAACCAACCAATCAACTCGAAGAGAAGATACTCGCGCGTAAATACCGCCTACGATAAAATGACGTGCGACCCTGATGGAGTGACAACGACTAAAGCTTTTGCCTTATCAGTTGATGCAATTGATACCTCTGCTCGTCTGAAACAGATCCTTGCTCAGTACAAAACACTCGACACGGTTAACTCAAGAACCTGTTGTACTCAGAACTGGGTAAGAAGTTTCGCCTCTGATAATGGCGGCGGTCATGCCTTTAGCAGAACAAAAATGCAGACGGTAGATAAGACCATGTTCAAACATGTCAGCTGGTCTACACAGAATTCTACTCTGGGAATTACAGATGCACCGTTTGAGTGCGATCCGGATAACTTCACTAATAGTTCCTGCGAAGTGAAATCTCTCACATCTGCTGAGCAGGAAAAATATCTGACTTTTGGTGGTTCACTTGAACTTTTAGGGATTCCACAAGTCGCCGTCATGGCCAACGATCAGGTTTACAAACTCGTCAATGATTCACAGATCGCCATTGCAGCCGGTACTCCTCTTGATAACTCGACCGCTGACTGGACAGTTGCAGGAGAAGATTTTGATGACAATGGTCTTAAATATTTCTCTGCCGCTTCTACTAATAAATTTGATACTTCTCTGAAAAAAGTTTTCTCTGAAAGCGAATTCAACTGCTGTATTCCATCCGGCCAGCAAGTTCCTGATGTCACGACAGCTGGTCAGTGTTGTACGGGATTCGTAGCGACTTCCGGAGTGAAGAGATGTTGTCTTCCGGATTATACGGATGTGACGGTTTATCTGAACCGCTATGTCTCATCCGAAGGCCGTGGTCTTCCGGATTCTGCATACGACAAAAAGACAGGATATATCAAAGATCCGGGTCAGGTTCAGGCAATGGTTGCTTCGAAAAATCTCTGTTGTTCGGGAAAAACGATGACTGGGGTGGCGATCAGCCAGCTTTCAATTCCGCTTCTTAATAACACTTATCCCCTTCCTGCAACTCTGACTTCGACAACGAAGCGTCTCAACTATCGCACTGATGATGTGGATAACAATGATGAGACTGGTTCAGTAGGTTCTTTCTTTGATGCCGGCGTTCGCTGGAACAATCACGTTTACTGTGTGCCTTAAACGCGCAGAAGACTCCAGGCCATAAGAGCAGCAATCACCCATCGATAGAATGTAAAATACTTCAATTCAATCTGACCGATGAGTTTCATGAAGAAATGGATCGTGATGAGGCCAACTACAAAAGAGCTAACGATCCCAATCAGGAGTACGCTGATGCTGTCAGAATTTCCGTGCTTCAGGAGATCAGGAATTTCTTTGAATATTCCTGCGAGGATGATGGGAAGTGATAAGAGAAAAGAAAATTGACCTGCATCTTTTCTTCTCATTCCCAAAAACAATGCAACTGTCAGAGTAATTCCGGAACGTGAAACACCCGGAAAGATCGCTAATGCCTGCGCTAAACCGATAAGTCCCGCCATTTTCCACTGCATCCCCTTTTCCATAGGAGAATCGAGAAGTTTTGTGTTCTTCCGGTTTTTGATGTCGGCCAGCCACAGGAAAAGTCCGAAGACTGAAAGGTTGAAAACAATTATCCAGGGTGTTCTTGCCATCTTCGAAGGAAGGAGAAGACACACGATGAAGAAGATACTGACAAAAGTGGAAAAAATAAAATTTCTGGTAAACCAGGTCGCTTCATTTCCTGTTTTCAGATTAATCAGCGAAGGTGTGAGTGTCTTCGCGTAATTAAAAATATCTTTTCGAAAATAAATCACAACTGCCATCGCAGTCCCAAGATGCATCATGAGGTCAAAGACTACGCCAGGGTCCTTAATACTCATCACATAGGGCAAAAGGGCCAGGTGACCGCTGGAGCTCACGGGAAGAAACTCTGAAAGTCCCTGAATTAAACCATAAATTACTGCTTCAAACCAGGCCAAGAAAACTCCTTAAATAGTTGGTTGCTCTTCAATACCGAAGAATGACTTGCTCTTGTTTTCCAGAGCATTGAAAAGGTCCGTAAAGTTACTCTTCAACTTACCTTTCACATCTTCAGCTACTGGCATTCCCTCAACTGGTGAAGCTTCGGGAACTGGAACTCTCAGATGAGGAATGACGGCCTGAAGACTTTTCACGGCCTGTTTCCAGATTTCATATTCCGCCATATGACCAGACTTCATGACTTCAGCAGATTTTTCGAAATAGTAACCGTAAAGCGACTGAGCTTTTTGAGTCGAAATCATTGCTTTTTCTATGTCAGTCGTGAGCATGTCGATCACTTCCATAGACTGGAACGTTTCAACATTCTCGCGCTCTTCAGGCACACCCCAGGTCATCTCATCAAGTGTGAATTTATAAACTTTATTCCGAAGTTGTTTAATATCTGTCTTGTTGTCGTAACTGATTCTGTAGATTCTTCCCTCTCCGCGAACAATAGGCATGATCAGATCGAATGGCTTCTGTTGATCGTAGGTCAGTCTCAGGCAAAGAATTTTTCCGAGCTTGATGACATTGATCTCGGTGTAGTCTTTATATTCGAAAAGTCCCATCAGTGACGAACGGTAATCAACAATACTTTTGATGAATGGTGTATTTGTCATCATGAAATCCGGAAGTGTCTCTATACCCAGGCCAAAGGCCATTTCGGTAAAGTCGACAACCTGTTTTCCGAACATCTCTTCCTGTTTCACGTTGTCTGAAACTTTAAAGAATCGATTCATGTTCTGGGCAGAATAAGCAAAATTGTAAATCTGGGTATAGTGATCATGGAGCATAAAATTACCCTGAAGACCAATCTTCAGAAGTTCTTTCATGTCGAATTTCTTGAACAGATCAACTGTGATCGTTCTTTCTCCTTCCCGATCAAAGACTTCCAGGCTGGCATTCATATTCAGCTTGGATTTATCACCTTTAAACTTGAAAGATGGAATCAAGGAAATTTTCTGTGGATCATAAGTCAGAGTCATTCCCAGGTGACGACTGCCTTCTGATTTTTTCTGAACAACCGGTTCCGGTGTAGCCGCTTCAGTTTCTGTCGCAACGGCCTTCACTCTCTTCGAGACAATCGTGCTGAAAGGAATAGGTTCAACAAGTTCCAGCCCAATCATCATGGGGGAAACGAGAATCAGGAGAACTAAAAGTGGAAGATACAGAACTATACCCACGAATGTCATCACACGTGAACCGACATAAGTATTCGTGACAGTGATAAATTCTTTAAAGGTTCTTTTCGAAAAGAGTGCCGGCAAATCAAAGATCAGGAAAGGCCAGGTAATCATACCGATGATCACTCTGAGCATCCCACCAATGCGCGCCCAGATCTTATTGAAGTTTGCATGAATCCCAAAAAGGAATTCCGAAATACTTACAGCGAAAATAATTGTCGTTACCAATCGAATGATAAAAAAGACCTGAATCAAAGGAAGAACAGGCACGACTTCATTCACAATCAGATAAACTTCTTTCAGAACGTCAGTGACCTGCCCCGCATCCTCAGCAACCATTTCCCAAAGATTAATCCATTCGAAATCCAGCGTTTCGGCCACCAGACTGGGAACTGAGTTAAGGAAATTTCTGAAATCATCAAAAGGCAGGAAAATAACAATGATGATGTAGGACAGGAGTAAATCGCCAATGAGAGCAAGAACCCTGACAATACTGTTCGTAGCATCGTAAGAAGGCATGCTGAGATTGAGTTTGAATTTACTCTTAGGTTTGAAAGCTGATAATGGCTGCGCAGGTTTCCCTTTACCCATATATAATTTACTTTTGGTTACGGTTTTTTCTGTCTCAGGAACCACTTCTTCTTCCTCTTCTAGTTCAATATCTTCGTCTTCTTCTTCTTCTGACTCTTCAGTTTCTTCTTCATTCTCTTCTTCAGAATCATCGTCCTCATCAAGGTGTTCAAACCCGGGAGGAGCAAAACTGGTGTTATCGATTGATGATGTTTTAATTCCGAGTTTGACTTCGAGATCACCCACAGAAATTTTATCAGTGTCTTCCAGAATGATGAATTTTCCCGGAGGGATTTTAGTGCCATTGACGAATGTTCCGCTGACGGAACCGTGATCAATAATAGAAATCACTTCTTCCTGCAAAAGAATGGAAGCATGTCTTGGGCTTACGGAAGGATCAGCAATAATGATGTTTCCGATCTCACTTCCAATCGCAAGTTGGTGAGTCAGAGGATAGGAAGGGGCCCCTTCCATATTGCTCAGTATGACATCGTAGGTTTTCACCCAGCGGTTGTTTCCCAGCCGTGGCTCGCCACCGCCTACGTTTTTTGGCGATTTGATCATCGCCATCAGTTTCTTGAACATCGGCCTCTACCAGTCAAATTTCATTGAAATTCCAATAACTTATTTTCACTTCTTTTTGCGAAAAAGCCAAGTGCTTCAAAACAAAGCGAGGGAAATGGCCGACAGGCCTTACAATAAAACCTGAGTAAGCATGTCCATTTTTTGGTTATTAACTTTTTTCAGCTAAATTGCCGAAAAACAAGCAGATAAGCACTCAAAGGGTTCCTATGAAACGATTAAAACTCCCACCACTTCTTACGTTGGCGATGGCCACACAGATGATTTTGTCACCTGTCGCATACGCCGTTAACCCATTAGAGATGATTAATCTCGCCGGTTCAATCGTTCAACAGAATCAGCAGAACATGGTGGCCCAACAACAAGCGCTGGCGAATCAACAACTCGTAGGTGAACTCACAAGACCTGGTCGCGATAAATATTTCAACACCGATTCCCTTGCAAGAATTCCAGGACTCCTTGAGTACATGGCACAGAATGGATTAAATCCTGCCACACTCACCTGTCCTACACTTCCTACAACACTCACAGAAGTGCGGAACGAAGTTTGTCGTATTGGTATTACGAATGACCGTGGCGCTCCCCCTCAGGCGCAGCTTGCTGAAATGTTCTCACTTTATAAAACGTATGGTGACGTGGCCAAGCAATATGAAGCTTATCGTTCAAGCAGTAATGCTGAAGGACAGGGCTTCGGTGTTGGTTGTATGAAAAACGCCCTTCAGACTCTTGGTGGTTTTTTTGCTTCGAGAATTAATGAACTCGATAAACTGACAACTAACCTTGAAGCTCTTAACAATCAATTCAGAGAAGCTTCGAAAGTCGATCTCAACGCAATTGAAGAATCAACTGCTGTCCTTGATGGCGGTAGCTCTGAACTCGCAGACGAAGTTCGCACAAGACGCCCTGATCTCTTTGATTTCGGAAAACGTTTTGACAATCCTGCATGTAAATCGATCTTCGCAGGCGATGCTATCAATAACCTTGGTAATGGTCGTCCGGGTGGTCTGAATCAGATTTCGAAAAGACTGAAAGATGAATTCGCAGCTAAACCTGCTGGTTCTAAATTTTCCGGTGAATCGTATATCGGTGCACACGGATCAGTCGTAGAAGACATTAACAAGATGGCCGATAAAGCTGCCCAGCAGTTCTCTCTCAACTTCACATCCATCACGAGTGATGAGCGTGGATACGGTGAGTTCCTGAGTGGAATGCCGAACTCTATCAGTTCAACTTCCGGCCTCAACAATCTCCTGAGAGGAGACTTTTTCGCCGACTCACAACTTAACTTCAATAAACAGAATACCAAGATTCTTTCTGACCTCTCGACTTTAAGAAATGAACTCCAGGCAGCCGGCGCTGATCCTTCTGCTGCACTTCGTGTTGCGAACAACTTAAATGCAACGAACTTTGAAAGCGAAGTCACTCTGGTTCAGAACCAGATCAGAAACGGATGTCTCCAGCGTTCATTCGGTGGAGCGAGCTTCTGGACGAACATTAAAAAGAATATCAAAGACCCAAGAGGTTCTAAGTTCGCTAATAAAAATGAGTTCAATGCAATTCGCGAGAGAATTGAAGAAATCATGACGAACGCAAGAACAACGCCTGAAGCGAAGATCACTCAGCTGAGAGCTCTCGAGCAGGCTGAAGGTTCAAGATTTATTCTCGACATGCAGGGCTCGTATCAAAGATCGACTGTCGGGGCCAACGGTCAGGTTGCTACGACAAACGTTGTAGGCTCGCAAAAAGCACCATCAAATTATTTCAGCGATGTCGTGAGCACATGTGATGCTCAGTTCACTACAAATAAGCTTGGTTCTGCGATGACTGGTTCTTCTGCCATCGCAAAACTTCGTGAAGTAAATGCTCAGTACCGCACTCTCGCTACAAATCAGGCAAACAACATCCGTTCAGAGATCAGAAAGAAACTGATCGAATGTGATACTGCAAACGAAGCATCTAACCAGCAGGCAGGATCTTGTACCAGAGAAAGATTTAACACTTCATCTCCTGGTTTCTGTGCCAATGCTGCTTTCACTTGTGCCGGCAACATGAACAACTGTAATACGCAGGCAGCGAACTTCGTTAAACAGATCAAAACTGAAAGAACAGCTCGAGTCACTAACTACAAGGCTCTCGCTCAGAAAAACAAAGCCGACATCGTTAAGATTTTTGATACCGCCCTCGCGAAATATATGAAAGAAGGCGAAATGATGAGAGGTCTCTTCGGTGCAGGTTTCAGCGCACCATCAGGGATCCAGAGAGAAGTGAGTGGTGACGGGAAATATCTCGATAAATTCCGTAGTGCGACTCAGGATTCTCCGGACGGAGCTCTTCTCCTCGAAGATCCGGATAAGTATGTAGAGATGTTCAAACGTAACATCACTGCTCTTAAAGCAGAAGTAACGAAACAGCAGAGTGAAATCCTTGGTGCCGGTGGCCGTGGTGGTCTCCTCGCTCAGCACATTGATCAGACTGATCGTAACTATCAGACTGCGATGAATGCTGCCAAAGGTCTCTCTGATAGTTGTATCGCGAAACACGATGATTACATCAGACAGTCTGAAGCTCAGAGAGCTCAACAGATGGCAGAGATGCAGAAACGCCAGAATGAAATGGGCGAAAGACGCCAGGAATTCTGCAGCCGTTTCGGAATGCTGAATACAAATCCCAATGCCGCTTGCGATGGTAACATCCGCGATCTCGTCACAGCATCAAACGCTGCTGGCGGATTTGATGCTTCAAGCGAACTCAGCCGCAGATGTGCTGGTGTTCAGACTGAAAGCCAGAACTCAAGCTCTTCATCAAACTCTTCTCAGTCCGCAATCAATGTCTGCGCAAGCTATGAAGGTGGTAACGCCGGAACTCCCGACGTTGCTTCGACAGCAGACGTCGATGAATCTGCTGTTACGGCAAGTGGTGCTGATAGATTGAAAATTCTCTGTGCGCGAATTGCAACTACTGCCACTCTCAGAAGATTCTGTCCGATGATCACTTCAAGAACCGGCACTGGGACAGACGTAAGAGAATCAAGCGCACCAGACACCAGCTGTGAAAACCAGCTCTATGGTCAGATTGTTTCTGCCCAGTCACGTGTAGGTGGCGCAGTAGCAGGCAGTTCAACAGGTTCAGGATCAAGAACGCCTGATTCAAGCAGCGCTCCTGCTTTCTGTAATGCCGGCTTTAACGGCGACCGCTCTGTCCCTGAAAGTGGATTCTCTGATCCTAATATCGATGCCCTGGCACGTGGCCTGGGTGTTTCGAGACAATAGTTTCCTGACCTGTTTGCTCGGTTGAGATCATGCTGATTTCAACCGATGAGGCTCTATATGGTACGTCAGCGGATGATTAAACCAGCCTACTCACTATTACGGACGATTCTTTTGATCGCCGCTATTGTCGTATTCTCTGCCTGTAATCCCACTGAAATTGCATCAACCGGTACCAGAAGTGGAATCACATCTAATTCCGATGGCTCACTCGACGGAGCTGCTTACGTTTTTAAAGAAAGTCCTTCCGTACTATCAAGCGGTCGCGCCACACCTGGTGCATTCAATATTTCAAAAATCGTTGAAGGAAAACTTTCGATTGTTACTGAGAACACAAGTCTCACAGGTAACTGTTCTGTCACCCTACTTTTCTATGGTGCTTACAACGAAGAAGTGACTGACTGTATCCGATCTCTCGGTCAGGAAACAGATACAGTCGCTGCTACCAGAAATGCCAACCGTATGTTTATCTTTCCGGTTGGAAGTGAAGAGTTTTACAACACGAACACTCTTTATCACCTGCAATTAGCAAAAGATAAATATCTTGAAAAACTCAAATATGCGTTTGATAAAATTCACTCACTTTCAGTAACAATTCCAAAATCTATTCCAAGCTATCTGAGAGACTCCGGCCACTTCTGGTTTAAGGGTGTGACTTCAACGAATGCCAGACAGCTTCGAAACTCCTATCTCACTTCATACTCTTTCTGTGATCAGGATAGTAACGCCAGCTTCAGACCGGCCGACACTGCTCTTTGCTTTGGTGCCTTTGCAGATTTTGAAAATACTTACATGGTTCAGGATCCTTCAGTTATTTATCACGAACTCATGCACGGTTTGGTTTCGATCATGCTCAATTACCGGAATGGTAATTCGACATCTACCCACCCTTTTCGTTCAAGCCTCGGTGGCTTTGGTATTAACGAAGCCTCTTCACTCAATGAAGGAATGGCCGATTACTTCAGCTACGTCATGAACAAACGGACTCACTGGGGTGAATGGGGACTTGGAGCAACAGTTAATTCCGACAGACCTTTGTCAGAAAGAGACGCGGATCATATCGCTGCTCTCGATACGACTTCAGAGGGCCGACTCTCTTATCCTACTTACCTCTTATATGATCCCAACCGCCCGGATAAACCTATTGATGATGATCACCTTACCGGAATGATCGCCAGTCATTATCTTGTGGCCCTGACAGAAACTTTGAAGACGCAGTGTAGTCTCACTTCAGAAAGTGATGAAGGTCACGAAACAGCTACTTCCTATGTGATGCTTTTGATTGCTGAAACTCTAGCTGAGCTTGGTGATTTAAATGCCAAAGGTGTCGATGATTTCATGACTCCTTTCGCTTCATCTCTCTTCTTTAATAACCTCGATGTGACCAATTCCTATCTCTGGCAACAAACTAATAATCAGACTAACTTCCGCAGATTCTTCCAGGTTTTTGCTAAGAATACTTATAAGTATATCAGTTCAAATCTTTGTACTGCTTTCGATAAAAATGAGTCTGAGAAACTTCTCGATGATTACGGACTCCTTCTCTTTAAGACATATAATAACAATGGAAACAGCACAAAAGACCGGACAAAAGTTTATCGTGATGCTGTCGCGTTTATTCCAAACCAATCATTGACGGCTGTTTCTGAAGACAATCGTCGAAAGACAGTTCTTGTCTCTAAGACTCTTCTTGATGTAGCGACTTCAGGTTCAACAACGGCTGTAAATTTCTATCTCATCGATAACCGCACTGATGTGAATAATCTTCTTAATGCACTTCTCTTCAAAGGTCTTGCGGTTCCTCTTTCCACAACTGTGGCCAATACAGACTACAACAATGGAAATATCAAAATTTCTCCAGGTGAAATCGTAGGTATCATTCCCAATCTTTATAATGGATCCAACACATCTATGGGTGGAGTCCAGTTACTCGCGAACGACTGGGATCATGCTCACATTACAGATACAGCTACAGGTAATTTCAAACCATGTGCAGTCGACACTGTGACCACTGTTGATCAAGGTGCTGAATCAGGATTGTCATGTGCCAACACTGTCGCGACTCCCTACCCGGACAAAGATTACGATCGTCTCTTTAAGAGATGTCCGACTTCGGCTGCATGTACAGAATCACAAAAAGTTTTCCCTACTCAGGCTGCAGCACCAGTTTGTCTCGTTCAACTTGATGAAGGTGACAGTACACGCTGGGTTTCTCAGAACGAATTCCGTAAGAAGAATGGTCTTTCACTTCAGGACAAAGATTGCCTCGGCTACTCCACCAGTGGTGTAACGGATCAGGATTTTACCTTCAATCCGCATGAGTGTATGGCGCGATTCCTTCCAGGTGCTAACACTTCTTTCTATACACGCATTGATTCACGGAAAAATTTCTATCAGTCAGTAGTTGAACCTTCTGAAGGCAGAAAATTCAGTCAGGGTAACGTTCTGATGATGGAAGTCAGTAAATGGGTTCCACCTGGAACGAAATTCCGTTGTCGTATGCGTGCCCGCTTTAGTAACTGCTCGGACTGCTACACAGATACCGCCAATAGCAATGACGATTACCTTGACTACGAATTCAATGGACCGAAGCCCTTTAAAGTCATCAACTTTGAGTTTGTTGTAAATGACTAAGCAACAACGTCATACCCTCTCTGTTCTACTTCCTTTTACAATCGCATTAATGTGCTTCTTTTATATCGATGAGGACTCGTCGGAGACGACTGTGGTCCACAATCAGATTTCACGTCAGGGAAACCCACCTGAGTCAGATAAAAGCGTATTACGTGGTCCTGCCAGCCAACCTTCCTCCTATCAGAAAGTGACAGTAAGTCATACGAAGTCCGGACTATCCCATCCCGTATGGAAAGAAAAACTTGAAGCGACACTGAAAGTTCAAGGCGGAAAACTTATTGCAAAAATAGATATCGAAACCGTTGATACGTTTGACTGGAAAATCGGGAAAGTGGATGTAAAAGTCGACTCGATTATTGTGAAATTAGAGAACGTAAATGGTCAGCGTTCAAGCTTTCGCGCCATCGTTGACGCAACTTCCGGAAAAATCCTTCAGACATGGGACGCTCCCGTGATAGATAATTATTCAGTCAAAACATCCGGCGACTTCAAAATAGACCCCCGTTACCACAACGACTGATTTTCTCATCTTCTTCTTCAGCTGAAACTCATTTGCATGACATGACGAACTTCCCTAGCCTTTTGGGAGGAGTTTATCTATGAAAACTGATCTGAAAGGTAAAACAATCGTTATCACCGGAGCATCCAGCGGAATTGGTAAGGCCATCGCTCTTACTCTCGCCAAAGAAAATGTAAATCTCATTCTAGCGGCCAGACGGGAAGCCCTTCTGCAGGATCTCGCCAGTGAGTGTGAAAGTCTGGGATCTCGAGCGATGGCCGTAAGAGCGGATGTCACTCTCTATCCCCATATGGAAAATCTTCTCAATGAAGCAATTGCATTTTTTGGTGGGGTGGATGTTTGGATTAATAATGCCGGAGTAGGAGCAGTAGGAAAATTTGATGAAGTTCCACTGGAGATTCATGAAAGTGTCATTAAGACAGACCTCATTGCTTATCTCTACGGAGCATACGCCGTTCTTCCCTATTTCAAGGATAAGAAAAAAGGAATGATCATTAACATGATTTCTCTTGGAGGATTCATTCCTGACCCCTTTGCCGTAGGCTACAGCGCAAGTAAATTTGGGTTAAGAGGGTTTTCAGGTGCTCTTCGCGGAGAGCTTGTGGAATATCCGGAAATCAAAGTTTGTGATGTGTGTCCCGCCTTCATTGATACTCCGGGTTTTAGTCATGCAGCTAATTATCTGGGAAAAAAACTGAAACCTCTCCCACCTGTTTTCGATCCTTTCAAAGTTGCTTTGAAAGTGAAGAAAGTCATTGAACGACCCCGCAGTAACATCATGGTTGGTTATTCTGCTTATGCTGCAAGATTCTTTCATGGAATTGCGCCGGACTTTGTCGTCAGAACTTTTTCACGGCTCATTTTGAATTATACCAAGCGGGCAGAACCGACTGCTATTACCGAAGGTAATATCAATAAACCGGTT
The DNA here is from genome assembly GCA_040387275.1 of Bdellovibrionota bacterium. Classification (GTDB taxonomy): domain Bacteria; phylum Bdellovibrionota; class Bacteriovoracia; order Bacteriovoracales; family Bacteriovoracaceae; genus Peredibacter. The sequence continues at coordinate 1,363,696 of JAZKDZ010000001.1, forward strand.
TTTGAAGGGACCGGGGCCCACGGGGATATGATCAAAAAAGATCAACCCCTGTGGAAATACCAGATGATGAAAAAATACTTTTTACACTGATGCTTTTTCTTTGAGTTTCAGATCCAGCTCTTCAATTATTTTAGGATCAATTTTGGGAACAAGTCCCTGTGGATCGACCTGAAGTTTAAAATCAGTAGCAAAGAAATTACGGAGAGCAGTCATATCACCCTGGTAAATTTTCTTCACAACATCACTCTCAGAAGTCAGACCGAAATAAGAAAGAATTGATTTCGATAACTGGGGAAGGTATGGCGAGAAGAATGTACCGATGACGAGAACATAAGCTGCTGATGTGGCGATCGTCTCTTTTGCTTTTTCCGGATCAGCTTTAAATTCCGTCCAGGGCGCTCTCTCGGTAATGAACTGATTCACCTTAGAGCCAAGGGCCATCAGGTGCTCCTGACCACGCTTAATCTGATAGGAATCCAGAAGCTCGTGGTATTCCTTGATAAACGTTTCCACTTCACTCAGGTGAGTATCAAAGAAGGGTTTAAACTTCTCTTTGCTGATTCCTTCGGGAAACTTCGAAGCAGAGAATTTCATCGCGCGATTAATGAAGTTACCAATGTTATTGGCGAGCTCTGAATTGATCTTCAATTCCAGACCTTTCCAGGTAAAACTCGAATCAGATGTCTCAGGAATAAGGGACGTGAGATAAAATCTCATCGCATCAGATCCGAATGTATTAATGGCTTCTTCCGAATCCACATACCAACCTTTCGATTTCGAGAATTGTTTCCCTTCAAGGTTTACATATTGATTGGCCGGAAGATCAGTCACGGCATTCACAAAGCCGGTTCCCAGACACATCACGGGGAAAATAATCGCGTGGAAGATAATATTATCTTTCCCGATAAAATTTACGATGGTCGTATCTTTCGATCCCCACCAGTCTTTGATGTAGTCTTCGCCTTTGCCTTCGAGGAATTTTTTTGTGTTTGAGACATATCCAATAGGAGCATCAAACCACACATAGATTTTCTTCCCCTTCGCTTCAGCGAGAGGAACATCTATTCCCCAATCCAGATCACGGGTGATAGCGCGATCAACGAGATTATCTTTCGTAAGTGATTCCACAAAAGGAACGACGTTTTTCCGCCAGAGAGGTTTTCTTGTTTCAAACCATTTCTGGAACTTCTCATGCATTTTAGAAAGCATGAGGTACCACTGGTAAGAATCCACGGCCATTACGTGACGGGAACCACAGAATTTACAAACGGGATTTATAAGTTTGAGTGGATCAATCCATGTCCCGCAATTGGGACACTCATCACCTCTGGCCTCCGCATATTTACAAACATAGCACTCACCTTCAACGAAACGATCCGGAAGCATGTTCTTGCAATCCTGGCATTGAAGTTGTTTTTCCGCGCGTTTTTCGATCAACCCTTTTCCGAGAAGATCGTTAAACCATTTAAGAGTCTCTTCCTTGTGATAAGGCGCTGAAGTCTGACCGAAGAAATCAAAATTGATCTCGTATTTGTCAAAGAGATCCTTATGGGTTTTATGCCATTCGTTTACATACTCCTGATAGCTTTTCTTGGCCTTCTGGGCATTTTGCATGATTGCGACCCCATGCTCATCAGAACCGCAAATATGCATCGCTTTCGCCCCGGAAAGCTTCTTATGTCTCGTGAAGATGTCAGCAGGGAGGTAAACACCTGCAATATGACCAAAATGGAGTGGTCCATTGGCATAAGGAAGAGCGGATGTAATGAGATATTTCATAGTGCCTCAACTGAGAGTATTTAGAGCTGATTCAGAATACAAAGTAAGGTGTTTTTTGTCTTTTGATTTTGACACCCGGCCAGTGCTTTTTTATCCTGCGTACAATGACCATTTCCCTCATGGGACTCAATCCCGAACAACGCGAAGCTGCTGAGACTGTCGAAGGTCCCGTTCTGATCCTGGCAGGAGCCGGCTCAGGAAAAACCCGTACAGTCACCTATCGTATTGCCCATATGCTCGTGAACCTCCGCATCCCGGGAAAGCAAATTCTCGCAGTGAGTTTCACCAATAAAGCTGCCGCAGAAATGAAGGAGCGTGTGTCACATCTTGTGGAATCACGCATGAGAAAAGGTGTCACATTATCCACCTTCCATTCTTTAGGAATACGAATTCTCCGCGAAGACATTCACCATCTCGGTTACAACAATCTCTTCACGATTTATGATCAGGCCGATCAGATGAGTATTGTCCGTGAAGCACTGAAGAACTACCGTTCGGATAAAAACTACGATCGCGGTATCGTGATGTCGAAAATCAGTCTGCTGAAAAATAACGGCATCTCAGTTGAGGATTTTCCCAAATCAAAGTTCTACGATCCCGAAAATAATTACGATGGCGCCACTGAGTACGTTTACCACTACTACCAGGATAAGCTTCAATTCTGTAATGCTCTCGATTTCGATGACATTCTTTTCTTAGTCGTAAAACTCTTTCTGAAATTCCCGGAAGTCGCCAAAAAATATTCAGAACGGTTCAAGTACATCATGGTCGATGAATACCAGGATACCAATACTCTGCAATTTGGTCTGATCAAGGCCCTGACTAGTACTCATCAGAATATCTGTGTCGTGGGAGATGACGATCAGGCAATTTATGGATTCCGTGGTGCTGACATTTCAAACATTCTGAATTTTGAAAAACAGTATCAGAATACAAAGGTTATTAAGCTCGAAGAAAATTATCGCTCCACATTCCCTATCCTGGACCTTGCCAACAAAGTGATTCAGGAAAATAAAAATCGCAAAGACAAAACGATGCGAACGGCACAGATGGAAGGCGTACAGCCCCTTCTCTGGGCCACAGCTGAATCTGATCATGAAGCTGGCGTCGTTGTTGAAGAAATTATAAAGCTCCAGTCTCATGGGGCCATGCTCTCAGAGATTGCAATCCTCTATCGGTCGAATACTCAGGTTCCACCCTTTGAAGATCAACTGAGAATTGGCCAGGTCCCTTACACCATTATTGGCGGTCAGAAGTTCTACGAGAAAAAAGAAATCAAAGATCTTATCGCATTTTTAACCCTCATTCAGAACTCACGGGACGAACTTGCCCTGAGACGTGTCCTGAACGTCCCAAACCGTGGCGTCGGGAACGTGACTCTCAATAAGAATCTCGAAAAATCTGCTGAACAAAAGCGCCCCCTCTTTCAGATCATCACTGAAGAAGAAGAGCACGAAGGAATCAAGAATTTTGTTCAGATTATCCGTAAGTATCAGCGTGTGTTCCATGAGAAGCCTCTTCTTCACGCCATAACTGATCTCATTGAAGATCTGAACTACTACGACTTCATTGATAAGAGTTACGATCAGGCAAAGCTCTCCGAAAGAAAAAAGAATGATGTGAAAAACTTCCTTCTTGCTGCTGATCGCTTTCAGGACAGATATGGTGAAGAGGCCACATTGAAAAACTTTGTTGAGCGTCTCCTCCTCTCTGATTCTCAGGACAACCAGGCCCCGGGAGATGGCTTTAAAAAGAATGAAGTGACTCTCATGACCCTTCATGGTTCAAAAGGTCTCGAGTTTGATAATGTCTTCTTCGTGGGCATGGAAGAAGAACTTCTTCCTCACAAGAAAACAATCACAGACAATTCAGACATCAATGAAGAGCGTCGACTTTGCTACGTCGGCATCACCCGTGCCCGCAAAAAACTCATCATGACCTATGCCAAGGAAAGAAAAATTTACGGCAAGATGATCCCGCGATTTAAGTCCAGATTCATCATCGAGTTAACTGATAAATTCCGCGAAGTCGACCGCACGAATTTTGGTGACATGTCCGAAGATGAAGTGAAAGACTTCAAGAAGAACTTCTTTGGCGGCCTCATGGACACACTCAAATGAAACTACTCGATCTTTTCACTGATTTTCATAACTGGGTAAGCGACAAAGATTTTATCTGGTGGCCTTTCTCATTTCTTCGCCCGGAAAAGAATGTTCCGATGTCGATGAAACTCATTCTTCAGATGGCCGCTTGTTTCTCCGCTCTTGGTACAGTCATGTTCACGGCCTTCGCTATCGTCAATAGCATGTTCTCGGCCTCTTCCATGTTCCAGACCCTCTTTCTCTCTTTCGTCCTCTTCTTCCTCTGGTTCACACTCGTCACGCGCACCTTCTGGAACCGCCGCGCTCGTCGCCTTTCTCCACAAATTCAGAAATAAAGTTCCACTAAACTTACTTCAGGATAATTAGTTTGAGTCGATTTCTAGGCGCATAGCTGTCTTTCGCCGAGGCGTACGTTAAGTACGTCGCAGGCGGAAGATCAGCGTAGCAACGACGAAATCGCCCAAAATAATTGTCCGCAAAAAAAAAGGCCATCCATGGCCTTATTTGATCCATCCGTGGAAGACACCTTCCTGGCGGTCTAAAATTATGGTTTCTGAGTAGGAGGAGCTGTATCTTCCAGATCTTCGGCCAGAACATTCCCAGACGTAAATCCGGTGATGGTATAGCTGCGTGGGAGATAGAAGCCGAATGTGAGGAAAGAAATCAGAGTCTCTTGCGGACTTTTTTGTTCGTACACGATGACTTTTGATAATCCATCGTAACCGGCACGTCTTACTTCTTCATCAATGTAAACTTCCTGATGATCAGGTTCGATGCCCCAGAAATAAAAATCTCTTTTCCCTTCGATGGAAACTTCCTTACGGTGTTCAGGATTTCCATTAAAGGAAACCGGAACAGTGTTGTTAGAACGAAAATGAATCGTCGTACAACTGGTGAGAAATCCTGCGAGGAAAAAGAAAGAGATATGCTTCATATCTTCATTCTTGGGTTCGGATTGCAACTTGTCAAAAAAAAATTAGATGTGATTGAAAGTCTGTTTCTTCTTCTCGATCATTCCATCGAGTGCTTTGAAGTGGTCCGATGATCGTTGAGTGATTCCCTGATAAGCGGCCATGAGCTCAAGATGAGAAACGAGATCACTCTGATGAGCATGAATGATCGCTTTTTTAGTCATTTGCACAGCAATCGGTGGAAGATTTACAATTTGCTCGATGACTTCCGCTGTTCTTGATTTAAGTTGATCTGGTAGGACCACTTCATTTACAAGCCCCATTTTCAAAGATTCTTCCGCGGAATAATTTCTGCAAGTGAGAAACATTTCCATCGCTTTCCCGTAACCAACCAGTCTCGTGAGAAAAAATGCCCCACCATCTCCTGGTACTAATCCTACTTTGGCGAAGGTTTCGGCAAACAAAGCTTCGGTTGAAGCAATTCGCATATCGCACATAGCGGCCAGATCACAACCTGCGCCGATGGCAGCACCATTCACCATAGCAATGATCGGAGTTTTGATCTGAGAAATGGCGAGAGGAATTTGCTGTATGCCAGCCTGATAGGCTTCTCTTAATTCATTTGATTCGCCTGCAAACATCCCGGTCTTTCCACGCATGGCCTTGATGTCACCACCTGCACAGAAATTTTTACCCGCACCGGTAACAACAATTGCGCGGATTGAATTATCAATATCAGCATGCCTGATCACTTCCACCAAGGCATTTACCATCCCGGTCGAATAAGCATTACTGGCATCCGGACGGTTTAACGTGATCCACAGAGAGTTTCCCTTCTGTTCAACAATGAGATCGGTAAATGGCTTGAGGTAGTAGCTCATATTTTTCCTGTATTCAGATAGGCCCGGAGAAACTTCGATTCTGTCGTCCGTTGAACTTTACCAAGGATAAACGCAGAGGCTTCAGAGAGTTTCTTAATGTCTATACCGGTTTCTATTCCCATGGATTGAAGGAGATACCACACGTCCTCAGTCGCAACATTTCCTGTTGCACCTTTGGCATAAGGACATCCGCCCAGTCCGCCTGAGGAAGAATCAAAAACGCTGATTCCCGCTTCAAGGGAAACCAGAATATTCGTGAGTGCCATGCCTCTTGTATCATGAAAGTGCATGGCCGCTTTTTCTTGTGGGATTGCTTTGAGAAAATCTTTGAGATGACTGCGAACCTGTTCAGGTACTGCCACACCAATCGTGTCTCCCACAGACACTTCATAAACTCCGAGTTTCAGAAATCTTTCTGCCACATCAATGAGTTTCTTAACTTCAATCTTCCCTTCATATGGACAGCCGAATGCCGTGGAGATATATCCACGCATGCGAATACCATCTTTCCTGGCCGCTTGAGCAACCTCTTCCATGCGTTCAAACGTTTCATCGACGGAAGCATTCACATTTTTACGGGTGAAGGAATCTGAAGTAGCAGTAAAAAGAGCTATTTCTTTTACTCCCAGATTTTTTGCTTTTTCATATCCATACATATTCGGGACGAGACAGGGAAAATTTGTCGATTCAAGACCAAGACGATCTCTTACCAGTGTGAAGAGCTCGACTGCATCTCTCATCTGAGGAATGGCAGGAGGCTTCACAAAGCTTGTGACTTCAATTGTCTGAAGTCCCGCTTCTTTCAGTAAAGTAATGTACTGAAACTTATCCTCAGTCTCGAGAACAGATTTTTCATTCTGAAGTCCATCTCGGGGACCAACTTCAACAATCCGCACTTTCTGAGGATGTGCCACTACTCAACCTCCGCCAGAATCACTCCACCCTGAACGAGTTCACCTGTCTTAAACATGATCTTCTTCACCTTACCGTCTTTATCGGCACGGATTGAATGTTCCATTTTCATGGCCTCAAGAATGAGAATCGCCTCGCCTTTGACAACGGAACTTCCCACTTCTTTTATCACTTTGAAGATTTTTCCAGGCATAGGTGAAACAAGGCTTCCGGTGGCCACTGCTTTCTTCGCCGTTTTACCGGCCACATAAATAGTTCCTTCACGACCAAGAACCATAACAAGCGTTTCGCCATCACGATTCGGTTTAGCGGCATTTGCCTTAATCCGGCCTTGACCTTCAAAAATAATTTCCGCTCCCTCTTTCGAGATCAGCTTATAGTCATATTTTTTTCCATTCAGCTCAAAGCTCACAAATTCCGCATTTTTGCGAAAATCATTCACCGTCACTTCCTGGCCATTAATCGTAAATTTCTTATCCATATTAATTCCTGAATCCATTAAGCTCAGTCCATGGATTCCTCAGAGTTTCCTGACCGGATGTCCGGACAACCTTACCTTCAGTAAACTGGAAAGCAGCGATCATGGCCGATAGTTCTTCATCGCTTACCTTTTTGGCCTTTAGATCGTCTTTATAATCCGGAATGAAGTGCGTGTGGGTTTTCCCATCAATAAACTTCTGGTGCCCAAGAATTCGTTTCAAATAATCACGATTGGTTTTCACACCGAGGAAAAGTACTTCATCCAGACTCTGAATAGTCTTGGAGATGGCCGTGTTCCTGTCCTCACCCCATACAACGAGTTTTGCCAGCATAGGATCGTAATTTACGCCAACTTCAGTACCATCAAGAAATCCGCAATCAAGTCGGACATCTCTCAGAGTAGGCACACCGATCTTTTCAATTTTTCCGATTGTTGGCATAAAATTATTATCAGGGTCTTCAGCATAGATCCGGCATTCAATCGCATGACCTTTTTGCTTAATATCACTTTGCTGAATAGGAAGTTTCTCTCCCTGGGCCACCATAATCTGATATTTTACCAGGTCATGACCTGTCACCATTTCCGTCACCGGATGTTCAACTTGAAGTCTGGTATTCATTTCCATGAAATAATAATTACCATCCTGAGACATAATGAATTCAACAGTACCAGCCCCGCGATAGTTAATTCCTTTCGCAATCTGAACAGCAGTTTCACAAATTTTTAGTCGAAGTTCCTGACTCATACTCGGGGCCGGAGTTTCTTCAATGACTTTCTGATAGCGGCGCTGAATGGAACACTCGCGCTCAAAGAAATGCAGATGATTCCCGTGGGTATCTGACATCAACTGAACTTCGATATGACGGGGATTCACGACATATTTTTCGATCAGGACTTTATCACTCGAAAAAGATTTCAGTCCCTCGGATTTTGCGCCTCTGATTGATTCCAGAAGTTCTGAATCCTGATGAACAATTCTCATCCCTTTACCACCACCACCCGCCGAAGCTTTAATCAATACCGGGTATCCGATTTTCTTCGCTTCTTTCATAAGGTTCTCATCACTTTGATCATCGCCATGATAGCCAGGAGTGAGGGGAATCTTTATTTTCTCGAGAGCTTTTTTCGAGCCGATCTTATCACCCATGAGAACAATGGATTCCGGAGTCGGGCCGATAAATCTAATTCCGTTACTCTCTACCAGACGAGCGAATTCCTCGTTCTCAGATAAAAATCCATATCCTGGATGAATGGCATCAGCTTTCGATTTTTTTGCAATCTCAATGAGCTTTGCTTTATTGAGATAAGTATCGGCCAATGTGCCGGAACCAAGAGAATAAGATTCATCAGCGTATAAAGCATGCGGAAGTTGCTTATCGTCCTCAGCATAAACAGTGACAACAGCTATGCCCATCTCACGCGCAGTTTTTTGAACTCTGAGTGCAATCTCCCCGCGGTTTGCGACGAGAATTTTTTTGATCTTCATTTTTTCATCCATGCGGGTTTGTCTTTTTCCAGAAGGGCCCTCATCCCTTCCTGACCTTCGCTGCTGATTCTTCTTTCCGAAATCATCTGGCAGGTCAGGTCTTCTGAGCCTTTGAGATTCTTCACAACGGATCTCACCAGTTTCTTCGCCTCCCTGGCCGCTTCCGGTCCAGCGGCAAGAAATCTTTTCTCTAATTCATGAATGCGCGCATCTAGCTCACCCACACCGACAACTTCATGAAGAAGTCCCATTCTCATGGCCTCATCCGATGAAAATCTTTCACCAGAGAGCATCCAGGCGCGGGCATTGGATTCACCGATTTTGGAAATACAATAAGGAGAAATCACAGCAGGGATAAGACCAAGTCTCACTTCCGTGAACCCAAGCATCGCTTCTTTAACGCCGATAGCGTAATCACAAACACTGACGAGACCAACGCCTCCACCCAGAGCGTGCCCGTTAATTCTGCCGATCACCGGCACTTCGCACTCGTTAATCGTGCAGAAGAGTTTTGCCAGTTGTTTGGAGTCTTTGAAATTTTCTTCTTTCGAATAGTCTTTCATTGCCTTCATCCAGTTGAGATCGGCACCAGCACAGAAAGAACTACCTTTACCTGAAAGGATGACGAGCTTCAGTGATTTCTCAGTTTTAAAGCTCTCAAAAAGCTGGATCATTTCAGAGATAAGTTCTGCATTGAAAGCATTGTGAATTTCCGGACGATTTAACCAGACTTCTTTCACGCCATCTCTGTCATTCACTTCAATAAATTTCATCATTACATCCTGAACACTCCCCAACGTGGGTCGGGGAATTCTTCGTTATGAGAAACACTCAGGCAAAGCCCGAGAACATCTCTGGTGTGAATGGGGTCAATCACTCCATCGTCCCAGATGCGGGCCGACGAGTAATAAGGTGATCCTTCTTTTTCGTATTTATCGAGAATAGGCTTCTTGAAATCTGCCAGTTCTTTTTCCGACATCTGTTTTTTCCCGGCATCCTGCTTCACTGTCGCAAGTACATTTGCCGCCTGCTCTCCGCCCATCACTGAAATTCTTGAATTCGGCCACATGAAGAGAAATCTCGGGCCGAAAGCTCGTCCGCACATTCCGTAGTTACCAGCGCCGAATGATCCACCAATCATGATGGTGAATTTCGGGACTTTCACCGTGGAAACTGCTGTGACAAGTTTTGCACCATTTTTAGCGATGCCTTCATTTTCATATTGTTTCCCGACCATGAATCCGGTGATGTTCTGAAGAAAGACGAGTGGAATTTTTCTCTGCCCGCAAAGTTCAACGAAGTGAGCGCCTTTCAGAGATGATTCGGAAAATAAAATTCCATTATTAGCGACGATTCCCACCATGTAGCCGTGGATTTTTGCAAAACCACAGACAAGTGTTGAACCATATTTTTCTTTGAACTCCTGGAACTCTGACCCATCTACTAAACGCGCGATGATCTCGCGGACATCAAATGGTTTTCTTGTATCGTGAGGAATAATTCCGTAAATTTCATCAATCGGAAACGCCGGAGCTTTTACTTCCTGGCGAATGAATTTCCCGGGATGCTTAGGGCGATAGTTTAATGTCTCGACAACATTTCTTGCCGTCTCAAGAGCTTCCTCTTCGTTTTCTGCAAAGTGATCAGCGACTCCTGATTTTGAGGTATGAACTTCCGCTCCCCCCAGATCTTCGGCCGTGACTTCTTCACCGGTCGCAGCTTTAACTAGCGGTGGACCTCCAAGAAAGATAGTTCCATTACCTTTCACGATGATCGTTTCATCACTCATCGCCGGAACATAGGCTCCACCGGCAGTACATGATCCACAAACAACTGCGATCTGCGGAATTCCCAGGGCCGACATATTGGCCTGATTATAAAAAATTCTTCCGAAATGTTCTTTGTCCGGAAAAACTTCGTCCTGCTTAGGAAGAAATGCTCCACCTGAATCAACGAGGTATATACATGGTAATTTATTTTCGAGTGCAATCTCCTGGGCGCGCAGGTGTTTCTTCACAGTAAGAGGAAAGTACGTTCCGCCTTTTACCGTGGCATCGTTAGCGACAAACAAACATTCAATTCCGTGAACGAGACCAATCCCCGTTACCATCCCGGCACTAGGAACGTCTTCATCGTAAACTTCGTGGCCGGCCAATGCTGACAATTCTACAAACGGTGATCCTTGATCCAGGATGCGCTCAATTCGCTCACGAGGCAGAAGCTTTTTACGGGCACGATGCTTTTTTACGGCCTCATCTCCACCACCCATTTTTACATTTTCAATTTTCTTTTTGAGTTCCTGAGCAAGTCCCTTGTGAAACTCCACATTCTTTAAAAATTCAGCAGATTTTGTATCAATATGAGAGGCCAGAGCGTGCATGATGAACCGCCATTTAGGTAATAAAACTAACAATTTAGTCTAAACTGAAGGGAATGGTTGGACAATGATTTGGGCTCAGCGGTAGAGCGAGAGATTGTTACTGATAAGTCCGTTTTGAAAGTACTGAAGATAGGCCTTGAGGATCGGATCCTGGTTCGGCTCTGGAGTCGTCATTTCCCCGGTATCCCAGTTGTAATGATAGCTAATCTGGACTTCGTTTTTATTGAATTTCAGGACTTCATCTTTCGACACGAACAAATAATCCTGTCCGTCAGCATAGTACAATGCATAACCCACATCTCCCGAGAGCATACTCACTCCCGTCGCGGGCATTTCCCCGGCATCCACTCCCGCATAATCCAGAATGGTTTTGGGAATATCCGCATGTTGTGTCACCTTCTCAGCGTTGAATCCTTCCCATGACTGATCCGGTGAAAACAAAAGAAGAGGAACTCTGTAACGTCCTACCTGATTCTGAAATTTTTTCGTTTCAAGCTTCGACGTGTGATCGCCCGTAATGACAAAGAGAGTATTCTGATACCATTTCTCACTCTTCGCTCTCTCAAAAAACTTTTTTAAACTATCGTCAGCGTAACCGATACTTTCATGAATTTCGAGACTTCCCTTAGGAAACTTCCCTGTGAATTCTGATGGAATATTATAAGGGTGATGAGAAGTGAGAGAAAAAAATCCGGCGAGAAAAGGCTCTTTCGTGCTTTTCAACTCATTGATAAAAAACTGAAAAAATGGTCCGTCATAAATCCCCCAGCTTCCATCAAAATCTTTTCCGCTGGGATAATCGTTCTTTGAATAATATTTATCGAAACCCTGTGCGAGAGTATAGGCCTCAAAACCCATCGTTCCCTTTGCTCCTCCGTGAAAAAAGACATTCGAGTAGCCATTGTCTTTTAACAACTTCGGCATGCAGACAAATTTATTCCCTTGAAAACCAGACTTACTGAGCGGCTCATCCAGTAGTGCGGGCAGTCCACACAACATGGCAGGGAGTGCTTCAATAGATCTTTTTCCATTGGCCATGTGATAAGGGAAATAAAGTGATTTCCCTTTGAGTTCACTCAGAAAAGGCATGAGCCCTTTCTCCATGTACTCCAGAGAAAAACTTTCCATTATAATGAGAACAATATTTTTTTGACCAGAACTGGTCTTGGAAGTGCGAAGATCTCTCTTCTTCAGAATAATCTCGAACGCCTCCTTATCAGAACTGAAATAGGAAAGTTTCGAAATAGATTTATTCTTGAGAGTCCTCAAAAAGTGATAGGGCGAATTCAGAACAAGATGTCCCAATTCATTTTTCCCCTGGGTGAATGCTGACTGAACGTTAATTGATTTATGCTGAAGTCCCCCTCGTATTCCTACGAAAGAAATTCCCGCAAACATGAGGCCGGTTAAAACATGAACACTTAAACGAAATGGTCGCTGACTTAACCGGAACCATTTCCGATCGATGAGATATAAAGAAAAACAAAGTGCCATGGCCGCAACAGGCAGATACCAATAATAAAGAAAGAGTTGTGGCAGCTGATCAAAAATATCATCCGTCACAACAAACAAATCAAATGAAAGCCTCTTACCCATGAAGATAAAAAGTTCGTAATCATCGAGCGAGATCACGATCGCTGCAAAATTTAAAAAGACAAAAATGAATCTCTCAAATCCCTGATAAAACCGATTTCTCCATGGAAACAGTCCAAGCAAAATCACTGGCGCATTCACCAGACAAATTGCTGCCACATCAAAACGAATCCCCAACAGAAAACTCTCAAGGATATCTTCCTGGTGAAACTGCTTATAAATGTTCAGGTGATAGAAATAGAACCCAATGCGAATAAGGGAATAACAGACGAGCAAAAAAGAAAAGCGCTTCAGAAGTCGCGCATGAAAAGTACTAAGCATGTTCTCTTATTATTACTTATAGACAAAAAAAAAGCCCAACCGAAGTTGAGCTTTTTAAAAATGGAGGGTGCATC